>NZ_LT906478.1:1459775-2919550 GCF_900187025.1 Listeria ivanovii subsp. ivanovii | reverse complement strand
TAGTAACCCCCCTTTGTATGTAATGTAAATGGATGCTTTAAAGTTATCCACAGATAGAAAAAGCCGTGGATAAGGTTATCCAAACGCTGTTAAAAAATTATCCACAAAGTGAAAACGTATTGTGGATAACTTTATTTTCCCCCAGCTATATTTCTATTCGACAGGAATTATAATATCAGAAAATCACTCTGATAGCAAGGACTTACCAAATTTATCCACAAAACTGTCCAGATGTGAAAAACGGTTGTCCACAGCCAGTTAACTTGTGTATAACTTGTGTGTAAAGAAAACTGTAATGAAATTGTTATAATTAATTATCCACAAGCCTTTGTGTGTAATTTCCCACTAATTGTGTATAAAGTTGAACTAAATTAGAAGGTTATCCACAATAAAAAGTCTAAAACAGGTACTTATCCACACTTTTTGATAAAGGATTTCATTACGACAATGTGTTAAACTATTTAACAGAAAAGAAAATAATGATTAAAAAATGAGGTTGTGAAAATGATATTTCAACGTCTTTTGAAAACAAGAGATATAGAATTTTATCGTGTCATCCAAAACCAGAATATTGAAGATGTTTTTGGTTATTTGTTAATTCACGATAAACGGGAACCAGCAGAAATTAATGATTTTACAGTATTTGCGAGAAGTAATATAAATAAAGAAGCTTTTGCGGTAAATATTAAGAAAAACCATATCCGTACAATGTTTTTTCACTTTACAGACTTAGAGGAGGAAAGTGAAATTCCAAAATTCACAAAAGTAATTCGTTTTATAGAATGTTTATTGTCTTTTCAGCCTGAAACGAGCCACTATGTTGATAATTATTTAATTAAGAAGAAATTGGTTTTTGAATATCCAGCTGAATTTGAGAAAATTGGTGAGTTTGCTAGATATTTAGTAGAGGTTTCAGGGCGGAAAATCACGATTCCAGACACCACTAGAGAAAAATATATTTATTTAACACAATAAATTTTGAAAAATGGTTTTTCTCTCTCTAAAAATATGATATGATAGTGAGTGGAGTCTAAATAGCAATTCGTCTAAATAGTATTGACAAAAATGACTAGTTCACGTATAATATCTAAGACTGTCTAATAGATAAATTCGATTGGACCCTTTCATGGGAGGTGTAATTAATGAAAAGAACATATCAACCAAGTAAACGTAAAAGAAAAAAAGTACATGGTTTCCGTACGCGTATGAGCACTAAAAACGGACGTAGAGTTTTAGCAAGTCGTCGTCGTAAAGGAAGAAAAGTTTTATCTGCGTAGACCACTGAAAACGACTCAGTGGTTTTTTTTTTGAAAAATCTCTGAGTCAAACGGCCTTATACTATGATATGTAAGAAGATGGAGAATGTATGAAAAAAAAATATAGAATCAAAAAAAATGACGATTTCCAAAAAGTATTCCGAAGAGGAAAATCTTTTGCTAACCGTCAATTTGTTGTTTATACTTTAAAGAACGAAGGAACGAATCATTTTCGAATTGGCCTGTCAGTTAGTAAAAAAATTGGAAACGCTGTCTGTCGTAATAGAATTAAACGCTACATAAGACAAACTTTTCATGAGCTAGAAGGGCAGATTAATCCCGAAAATGAATATATTATCATCGCCAGAAAACCGGCGGCCAATATGGATTTTCATGAAATAAAGAAAAGTTTGATACATGTTTTAAAAGTAGGACGTGTTTTAAAACAGAAAATAAACAATTCAAAATGAGTGGAAATTTGAAAAAGGCGAAATGGGAGGTTACATCAATTTGAAGAAGAAAAAGCAATTCAAACAGAAGTTGCTCATCGCAAGTCTTGTAATTGGATTAATGACCGTACTTACAGGTTGTGGTAGTTCAACGGATCCTATTACAAAAGATTCAACTGGATTTTGGAGTCAATATATTGTTTATCCATTATCTTGGGTTATTACTTGGTTTTCCGATTTATTTGGGGGAAATTATGCAGTCGGAATTATCGTTGTTACCATTTTAATTCGACTACTAATCATGCCTTTAATGGTGAAACAATTGAAGAGCCAAAAAGCTATGACGAGTTTACAACCAAAAATCAAAGAACTTCAAACGAAATACGCGTCTAAAGATAATGAAACAAAACAAAAATTACAACAAGAAACAATGCGTTTGTATCAAGAAAATAGCGTAAATCCAATGATGGGTTGTTTACCATTACTTATTCAAATGCCGATTTTGTTAGGATTTTACCAAGCAATTAGTAGAACTGAAGCAATTAAGACAGATACATTCTTATGGATGCAATTAGGGAATCCGGATCCGTATTATATTCTACCAATCGTTGCAGCTTTAACAACATTCTTATCATCAAAAATTTCGATGATGGGACAAACACAGCAAAATAAATCGATGGCAATGATTATTTATATTATGCCAGTGATGATTTTATTTATGGGGATTACATTACCATCAGCACTAGCTCTTTACTGGATTATCGGTAACGTGTTCACCGTATTCCAAACACTTTTAATTAACAATCCTTTTAAAAACAAACGCGAACAGGAGGCACTGGCTGCTGCTCAAGTGGAAGAAGATCGTTTGAAGAAAAAAGCAGCGAACATGAAAGCTTCCAAAAAAGGAGGTAAGAAAAGAAAGTGAGAGATTTAACTGCGCAAGGTTCAACAGTTGAAGAAGCCATCCAAAATGCCCTTACTAGTTTAGAAACGACACGTGATAAAGTGGAAGTGGAGATTCTTGATGAAGGTAAAAAAGGTATTTTCGGAATTGGTTCCAGATTAGCCATGGTGAAAGTAATTGAAAAAGAAGATGGTACTCAAGTAGCAATTGATTATCTTTTAGATGTTGCGACAAAAATGGGTGCAGAAATTACCATTGATGTGGAAGAAGTTGGCAAAGATGTGAAGTTACAAATTAAAGGTGAAAGCTTAGGTATGTTGATTGGAAAACACGGTCAAACGCTTAATGCACTTCAGTATTTAACCCAACTAATTGCTAATAAAACTACAAGTCAATACAAAAATATTATTGTTAACGTTGGTGATTACCGAGAACGTCGTCATGAAACATTAGTACTTCTAGCTAACAAAATGGCTGATAAAGCTGTTAAAACAAAGCGTGCTGTCCATTTAGAACCAATGCCTTCTTTTGAAAGAAAAATCATTCATGCTATTTTAAGTGAGAATGAAAAAATTGAAACGCATTCTGAAGGTCGCGATCCTTATCGTTATATCGTAATTAAACCAGTGAGAAAATAGAGTTTTAGACTGAGGTTTTTAGGAGCCTCAGTCTTTTTTTAGGAGGAGACTTAAGTGACGAATTACAAAGATTCAGTAAATAAAATGTGGCAAAACTATCGAACAGAAAATCAAGATGCTCCAACTAAGTTTGAAGCATGGGCATTTGGAGACTCTGCTGAAATGGCAAATGAACTTGGTGGAATTGTAATGGATGGCACGAAGACAGGTACTAGTAGTTTATTTTATTGGTATGACCAGGGCGGAGAAGTAATGCCTTCTGTTGGTTCATATGTTGTCATTTTAGATGGCGAAGAAGAAGCGATGGGGATAATTAAACTTGTTGAAGTAACGATTATGCCGTTTAATGAAGTTCCTGAGAGGTTTGCTTATTTAGAAGGGGAAGGGAATAGAACGCTTGTTTATTGGCGAAAAGTACATACTTCCTTTTTTACAAAAGAGTCAGTTGAACTTGGAATTGAGTTTAATGAAGAGGTTCTGGTAGTTTGCGAGGAATTTGAGGTTGTTTATAAATAGAATGTTTCACGTGAAACATTCTAAGGGCATACTATTAAAAATTTTAGTGTCCCATTTTTCAAGCCTAACTTCATTTGATTTAAAATAGGATTTGCTAAATCTATAATCAACTCAATTAAAAGGCTAGTGATCAATATTTTTTGATAAAATTGCTAGATAATTTTATTTATATCCAATAGTGTTGGCTACGTTTATGAAGAAAAGCAGTTGAATATTTTTAAAATAAAAAAGTGGGGATAATTGGTGTTATTTCAAAACACCAGTATCTCCACTTTTTTGTATTATTTTGTCTTTGTATCTTTTCTACAGAATAACCAAATTCCTGTTAAAAGAAGCATTACACCGATTAGAATAAACTCAGTATTCCAATCATCTCCTGTTTTTGGCATGTTTTTTTCCTTTGCAGGAGAGGGAGTTTGATTACCATTTTTTTGGTTACTTGGTACGATATGGAGCGATTTTTCGCTATCTTTTATAGTTAGTATAATGGTGTTTTTGGTAATATTTCCAGATGAATCAGTAGCTGTGATTGTCAATTTATAGTCGCCTACTTTATTCCAATTCACAACTTTAGCTATGTTGGATGTGACTTCTACTGTGCCATTATTATCTACAGCACTCACTCCAATATCTTGAAATAATTGTTTTTCTGAAATAGTTTTTCCTTTTGTATAACTTATTTTTTCTTTATTTATGATTAATACTGGAAGCGTTGTGTCGACAATTGTTAATGTAACGGTTGTTTCTGCTGTGTTTCCGGCTGTATCTTTTGTTGTTACTTTAACAGAATATTTACCTGGAACATTTCCTTTAATAGGTTGCTCTGAGGTATACGTAACCTTTATTTTCGCTCCAGTCATATAATCTATTGATTTAATATTAAAAATAGTGGATAGAGACGGTAGTTTATTGGTTGCTTCAATGGTTTGATTGAGTACATTTTGGAATATTGGGGAAATCTGATTATATACAGTTACTTCGATTATTACAGGATTAGCTTTATTTCCATACGAATCTTCAGAGTTTAAAGTAACTTCATATTTGCCAACTTTGTTTAAATTAACTTTTTCCGTAAAGTCACTTTTAATAGCAATATTTCCGTCTAATTCATCTGTTACTTCTGCCTGAATATCTGCTAGGAAATCAGTTTCGGTTACAGAAGTTTTTCCTTGATAACTAATCTTCTTATCTGCAGAGATAACTGGTTTATCTTTTGCTACTTGGACTTGGATTGTCTTAGTTGTTGTGTTACTTGAAGTATCTACTGCTTGAACTGTAACTTCATATTTTCCTGGTTTTGTTAAATCTACTTTTGAAGTAAAATTGGTAGTTATTTTTAAATCATCGGTTTCATCATTATTATCGGTCGTTTTGATGTTGGAATCCTGTAAGAAATCAGTTTCGGTTTTACTCGAATTTACATGGTATATCACATCATCCGCTATGATTACTGGAGCTTTTGTATCTTTTACGATAATAGAAATTGATTGTGGTATTGCTTGATTGTTACTAGAATCTACAAGGTTTACTTGAACTTGATACTGGCCTTTTTTCACTTTTGAAATATCATTAAAAACTGTACTAAAATCACTCGTGAAGATCATTGGTAATTTGTTTAGTTGTGGTGTTTGACCAGGTACTAAGTCATAATTATCAATGCCAACAAGACCAGCTGCTGTGAATAAATCTTGTTCAGTTAACATCCGCATACTTTCAACTGTGTAGTTTAATGTATTATTTGTTACGATTAAATTGGGTGCGATGGTATCAACTACTTTTACATTAAAAGTCTCTGTTACTTTATTATCAGAGGTATCTGTTGCAGTTACCTTCACTGGATAAGTTCCTAATTCGTTCCACAAGACTTGGCTGTAATCAATCGTTGGTGTAAGGTTGCCATCGTGTGCGTCGGTTGCGCTTATAATTAAAGGATTGACCCAATTAATATTGGTTGCGGTGCTATTTACCTCCATAGAAGCGTCTTGATTCACAGAAAGGACAGGTGCCGAATTATCAATATCAAATGTTTTTTCATCGGAGGCTGTATTACCAGCTTCATCAGTTACGGTATTTTTGGCAGTATAAGTTCCTTCATCATTAGGAATACGAATAGTTTTTCCTGTGCCAGAATAGATTAACTTGTTGTTGCTATCTTCTATCGTCCATTTGTTCGTCACTTGTGTTGCTGCATCTTTCGAATCGATAGTAATGGCTTCAGGTGTAATAGCTCGGTCTAGCTTGATTACCGTACTTGGTAGCCCTGTATCTGTAATGTAAATTTCGGATATACTACCTACATCAGGTGTTAGGTTGTTTAACTCATATTCACCAGTAGTACTATTAAATAAGGTGTTTTGTGGGGCATACACAAATTCAGTCTTCGAGGGAGCGGTAACTTTTAGTTTATAATTGACTGGGTTTTGAATAATAACATCACTAAAGGAAAATATCCCTTTATTATTCGCTGTAACAGCTGATTTAACTTCTTTGTCATCTTCGTCTAACAAAGTCACTTGATATCCTTCGCCGTAATAAGTGATTTTTCGCTCCCCATCTTTATTCATGAAAATAACTGCACCTTGTACAGGAGTAGGCATATAGATTGGTAGTTGAATATTTGTAATGGATTTCAAATTTCCATTCGCTAAATCATCAATAGCAAATTCGGTTGAACCATTTTTGGTTAACCAGCCAATGGTATCATCTTTTGAATCAACAACGACCTTATTTATGCCAGTTGTTATAAACTCGGCATTTTTATTTGGTAGATGAGCTGCAATTTTGTAGTTTCCATTTCCTAAACCATTAAAATCAAATAAGCCATTATTTTGATTAGAGGAGTCTGGAGATGTAAAAATTGTTTCTATTTTTTCAAACTCGTTATTTTTTTCTTTATACAAGTCTAATTCTACAGAGTTTAAACCTTTTTCATTAGTATCTTGGACGCCATTTTTATTAAAATCAGTAAAGGACTTTCCAGAAAGGCTTAAATCTGTTGCTGGAGTAGTGCTTTTCACTCCTCCACGTGGCGGTTCAGAAGCTAATTTGGTTATCCCAGATGCTGTTTCTTTATCTACTCGATAAGCCACAGAGTTGTAGGAAATTTCGCCATTACGTGGGGAATCTATTGGTACAATCCCTTCGAAGTTGAGGACAATTTGATCTCCTACTTTAAATTCTGTGTTGGGCAATTTGATTCGAAAGCTTTTCACGGTTGACATATTAGTTGGGGCTGTCATTTGCCAAGTAGCCCCTGGAACATCTTCTCCATTTATATCAAAACGTGTTGGGGTAGTGCTGGTAGAATACTCTACAGTCGCTGTATCACTTTTCTTTCCATTGACAAGTACTTCAATTTCACTAGTTGGGATAACCGAGAATTCGGAACCTCGATTTCCTGTTCCAAGGACGTATTGATCACCAACAAAAGGGAGGATATCAATAATCTCTAAATTATTCATACTTTTAGTGCCGTTATTTTTAAATTCAAGATTATACGCCACTTTTTTTCCTGGAATGGTAGTGGCAGTTTTAGAATTTACATTTACAAGTTCTTCATCTTGGCTACCTTTGATTTTCATTGTGGTTGCTATACTGTTAGAAATACCTACATTAGCTGTCATCGTCGTAGAAAGGTATTTGCTAGATGAAACTCCGGGTAATTTAGCTTGGAGTTCGCTTGATAGTGTTTTAGTTACTAGTCCTGTATTTCCAGTTCCTTCTATATTCCAATCGGATTCTGTCATCGAGCCCATTCCAAATTCCACACGGTTTTCACCGCTGTTCACTTTATCCAATTTAAACATTAAATCCAGTGTTAACATCTCACAATTTTTGATACCTGGTGATAAACTGGTGTCTGGTGCTTCCCAATATAATAAGGTGGAGCCATCAGCTAATGTTTCTTCCCCGCTGATATCTGCGGAGGATTTTGGATAGATAGCGTTAATCCCAGAACTTGGAGCGTACGTATAACCAAGCAAACCATTATAAGGTTGTTGAATATAGTTTCTTATTGTTGTAACGCTTATTCCCTTTGGTACAACAACGAAGATATATGGGTTCTTTAACTCATTAGCATAAGAAGCTAAACGAACAGATTGGGCAATTGTATCTCCGTTAAAAAAGATGGTGTTATTAAATCCTTCTCCATAACTAGTTACAACTGACGGAAAGAAAACCATTCCATTTATTTTTGGGGGATCTGGTGGAGTATTCACTATTTGGATTATCTCTTTAAATGAATTTGTGGTTGTATCAATACTTTGGTTTGTTTGGTCAAAGTCAGTATAGGTAATAGATTCTGGTTGTAGTATAAATGAATCTCCTGCTTTTATACCTGTATTGTGTAATTTAATGATTCCTGGTGAATGAGATGGAAAATCTTTTATATCTACAATATTGTCTTTATAAGTAATTCGTAATTTTTCAATTCGATAGCTGGCTTGTCCATTAATCTTTGTTAAATCCCATCCGTTACTAGTATTGGACGTCAACGTGTGCCATTCATTATTTTGATAGTACTCTAATTTTTTAATTAAACTTAACATATTATCATTCGGAGTGAACGATAATGTTTCGAGCCCTTCTGGAATAGGCGCTACAATCTGCAAATCATTAATTCCAGTTATTGCTGAGGATATTCTGGGTGTAAAAGCCCATTCGATAATGTCGTTTTCTGAAATACTTGTTTTAGACACTTCAGTATCTACGCGTATATCTGTTTTTGCAGCAGCTACTTCAGAATTTAAATTGAGGGTACTAATCAAAATATTTTCATCATATACATTTACTTTCCCTGTATAAATAGTTCCTGGGACTGCATTTTTAGGAATGGTTGAGGATACTGTTAATTGTATCTGATTATATATATTTGCATTAACTGGTCCAAATTCAACCACTTGTTTTTCTGTAGTATTAATGGTTTGATTTGATTTACCATTGATAGAACTAAGCGAAGACCAAAACGATTCACCTGGTTTAGCAATACTAAGATCAGCCATTCTAACAGTGAAAGTGCCTGCTCCATTTTCTTTAAGATACTCTAATCTCAAATTTTTAAAGCTCTTATTTCCAATACTTTTTTTGACAAGCGTTGGCCATGTAATATTGTACCCGCCTTCCATACTCAAAAAGTATATATTTTTAGTAGAAGAAAAGTCCCAACTATTATCATTTAATGTAATTGGTTCATATTCATTAATAGAACTATCTTTGACTAACGTGACTGTTATAGCTTTTTCAACTGGTGCATAAGTTTCATCTGTATTTTTACTGCCTGAAAGAGTTGCTTTTAAATCTGTTGGTTTCCCAGACTCTGCATCATAACTAGCACGAACAACTATAGGAATATCAAATGGTGCTCCACTTAAGATATTATCTACTAAATTAATGGTTAGTTTTCCAGTAGTTGCATTGTAGTCGGCTGATTTCACATTGACGTTAGCAGTTATATTTTTAGGATAATTGACTGGTTCCATCCCAGAAGATTTAAAATCAATGACCAGTTTACCATCTTTTAGTGTGCTAGAACTATCAAGGAAATTAATAGAGTAACTAATAGTCATCTGCTCGGTGTAGTTATTTAGAGTAGCTTTGCTGGCTTCTGCTTGGAGTAATAGTTTGTCTGGAATAGAAGCCTTCATAGTTAAAGGTTCAGTTCTTAACAGGTTGCTTTTTAACATATTTTTATTTCTTGAGGATATGTCTCCAGATTGTTTGATAACTAAATTTAATACTGCTTCGACGCTAGTTCCTTCTTTGAGTTCTAGCTGGTAGCTCCCTTCTTTGGATGCAATCAAGAATAGGGAAACACTGCTGCCAGTGCCTGTAATTATTACTTCATTTTTGGATTTATTGTAAGCAATATTTTTATCTACTTTCTGTGTATCTAATTGGAGAGGCTTTGGTAATATTAGCTTATACTCTTTCTCTTTCTCCATACCATGGATTATTATCTCATTATTATTTAAGTCAGGATTTGTTAGCATTTGAATAGTTGTTTGTTGAATTTCAGTATTTAGTGCATTCGCTATTATATAAGTGGGTAGCATTACTGTTTGCGCTATGATTGAAATGGCTAATATACTTGCGAGAATTTTTCTAATCATTTTTTCACTCCTTCATTTTTTAACTAATACTTTTATAATAACCCGTTTTTAGCTGTCAAAATTAAACAATTTTCATAAAGAGATGTGTTATTTAGTTTTATTGTGAACAAAATTTGAACGATTATAGAAATTTAATTTGAAATCGTAATAATCCAGATTATAATCCTCCTCTTTTATCAAAAAACAAGCTTTTTAAATCCTTGTCAAGTTGGCGTACTAGAACGCTCGCAGCAAATGGAAGGCGAGCGAATTTATGATAGAAAAATAGAATGTTTTATTTGAAAAATTAGCGTGACCAAAAGCATTATCATAGTATTGCAAATCAAATAAACACTTTTAGTCCTCCTAATTATGTCGAAATTTTTACTAAAAAGTGTACATAAATAAAAAAAGTGTAATAAATATAATATTGTCCTATTTATTTTATTTAGTTATTGTTAGAATATTAAAGACTATAAAAAACTATCCGAGGAGAATATATAATGACAAAAGAATATTATTTTTTAGATCCTGAAATAAGTTCTGCTGAAACAAAACAAGAAAATATCGATGCTTGGCTAGAGACGCAACAAACGGATTTTTATCAAGCTCAAATAGCACAAGAACGAGATTATTGTTTTTGGTGCAAGATGGTGGAAACAGCAAAACCTAATTCGCGTAAAAGCTACACATCAATGGCATATACTTTAAATGACCCTAATATGTTAAATTCGGCAGCAAAATCTAATTTTATTTTAGCGGAAGATGAAGTGCTTTATATTCATACTTTATCTGTTGTTCGTGATGGGAAAGTAATCGATAAACTAAATGATATAAATGTGAAAGTATTAGATTATGTACGCGATGAAAATCAAGCTAGCTTTAACGATGAAAAGAAAGTGACTGTGTTAATTCGAGATTTGCATTTAAATGATATTTTCATTATTGAAACATCAACTGAGCTGAAGTATCAGGAAGATAGCATTCGTAATCAATTTTTCCGCTGGATTTATACGTATCCAAACTCCTACTGGGCGTATGGAAAATACCGCTTTGAGTTAAAAAATGAAACAGGACAAAAACTAGAAGTGAATTATAATTATTTCCGTGATGATGAAGGAAATATTTTAGAAAAAGAGAAAGAATTTGTTGAAAATCAAAAATCTTATGTCATTGAAGAAAATTCTTATATTGGGAAAAATCCAAATGAATTAGAACTTGCGCCATTTATTGATTTTACAACACAAAAAACTTATCCAGAAATAACAAAAACTATTAGTGATTTATATCAAAAGTTCTATCAAGTGGATGTGACTGACTTTGCGGCCGATTTCATTTCAGAATTAGATGAATTATCTTCGTTGCAACATAAAATCAGACATGCTATCGATTTTGTTCAAAAGGAAGTTTACTATTTATACAATGAATCTGAGATGGATGGGCATGAGCCTCAACCTGCTGAAGTTACTTACAACACGAAACAAGGTGATTGTAAGGCAAAAACACTTCTACTAAAAGTACTATTAGATTATCTTGGAGTGGACTCGGAGTTCATTTTAGTTAGTTATGATCGAGATATCTTTTTACCTGTCTATGCGCCGTCCCCTTTCAATTTTAATCATGCGATTTTAAAAATAAATTATGAAAATCAAGTTTATTTTGTGGATGCGACTATCAACAATGACCAAGGATTTTTAGAAAACCGCCAGAAAAATAGCTTTATGTATTATTTAGAAATTAAAGAAGGTACGGAATTACAAAAACAAGAGCCGTTTCAAGATCAAGTGCCATCAGTGGAAGAAATTGCTCGATGTGATGTCAAAGAAAACAAAGGGTATATTACTTTTGAAAGAAAGTTACGCGGCAAAATGGCTAATGGCTCACGCGAAATGTTCAAAAATGACTCGATTAAAGATATTATCAATCGCTACAATTATGCCACTTATAGCAATATGACATTGTACAAAAAATATGAAGAAAATGAGATTGATAAATATTTTAGCGACGAGTCGATTAAAATAGTGGAAGATAATAAGGAACTAAATGAACTTTCAATCATATATAAGGCGACTATTTCTGATCCTTATATTGTAGAAAATAAAAAGCGCTATTTACATTTCTGGAATTGGGGAAACTTCATTGATGATGCGGCTGAAAAACATTTCCATAAGGATTTCCCGTACTGGGTTGATCGTAACGTCATTAAAATGGAGATTCATTTGACGACAGATAAGTCTATTGATCAACAAGATTCGTATACACGACAAGAATGTAATATTAATTCTAAGTATCTACAACATCGTGTCACGAAGAAAGTGATGAAAAATGGTGCTTCTACTTATTTGGAGTATAAACCATATCACAACCTCACCATTTCAGGAAAAGATTTGAAAGACTATGTGAAAGCGAATAAAGAAATTCTTGATAGTAACTGGGGTATTGGTATTGATATTATTGAGGATGGTTTGTTTAAGAAAATTGGTAAGTTATTTAAATAAAAAAAGCCCGTATGATAAATGCATTTTTATCATACGGGCTTTTTGCTATTAAATGGTCCCGACTGGTCTCGAACCAGCGACCCCCACCATGTCAAGGTGATACTCTCCCAACTGAGCTACAGGACCTAAGTAAATTCAGAAAATAAGATTAGCTGTTTATTTTCTGAATGGATTCACGTTCAATCATTTCGGTTTTAATAATGGTTGTTTTTGGTACATTTTTATCTTGATGAATAAGACGGAATAATAAGGTAGTTGCCTTTTTTCCTAGTTTATTTATCGGGATATCAATTGATGTAAGTGGTGGCGATAGGAAAGATGACGCTACTTTATCATTATAACCGATAACAGAGAGATTTGCAGGGATTTGTAAGCCTTTATCGGCAGCCATTTTGTAAATACTTAGTACTTTTAAATCATCTGTTGCAAAAACAGCGGTAGGCTTATCTGGGCCTTCCATTAAGCGTAGTGCGGCGCTGTAGCTATCTTCAATGCTATAGCCACTATCAATAATCCAATCATTACGAAGGTCTAATTGATGATCAAAAAGACAACTGCGAAAACCAGCGAGACGATCGATGGAGACGTGATAGTCGAGTGGTGCGTGAATACAAGCAATTTTTTTATGACCTTGATTAATTAAATGTTTTGTAAGAGCATAGCTGTCACCAAAATTATCCGTATCGACAGAATAAATATTTTTATAGCTACCCTCTACTTTTCCTGTGACCACGATGGGGATATTATATGGATCTAATTGGTGAAAAAAATCTTCATCAGCTGGGGAACTAAGCATAATGATACCTTTAATCATTTTTTCTTGGATTTTGGAAAGACATTTTTTCAGTTCATCTTCACTGTTTTTGGCAGTTTGAAGAATTAAATCGAAATTTTCCAACTCAGATTGAGTGGAAATGGATTGAATTATTTCTGAAAAGAAAGGATTCCCAGTAGTCGTTGTAGTAGAACGATTGGAAATAACCATAATGGCATCAAATCCAGATGAAGTTAGAGCACGTGCTAGTTTACTTGGTTGGTAGTTGAGTTCATCAATTGCTTCTAATACTTTTTGTCGTGCTTCTTTGGAGATGTTAGCTTGATTATTTAATACTCTAGATACCGTAGATTTTGAAACTCCCGCATGTTTTGCTATATCGTAAATGGTAGCTGCCAAGATAATCTTCCTTTCTCATATATATGGTTCCGGTATCGGTTCCGGTCATTATCATCCTTGTTTATCTTACTCAATTTTTAAGAAAATGTCCAACTAGAGGTTAGAGCTCTATCAAAACACTTCTATACCAACATATTAAAAAATATTTTAAAATTGTGTTTGACAGAAAGCGCTTTCCATACTATAATTCTTTTTGTGGGAGCGCTCCCGGTTAGGAGGTAGATGATGACAAATTTAAGAAAACGACTTTCGCGATTATATCCGGAAGATGTGGTAAACAGTTTAGCAGCAAGAATCGAAGCGCGAGTAAATGAAACGAAACAGCAAAAATTAACACGTAAGAGTAAGTGGGATGAGAAAGATATTGTTTTAATTACATATGGGGACCAGTTTCAAGAAGAAGCAGAAAAAAGGTTAACAAGTTTTAAGAAAATGTACGATGGTTATTTAAAATCAGTTTTTGAATTAGTTCATTTTTTACCGTTTTATCCGTATTCGTCGGATGATGGATTTTCTGTGATTGATTATAAGCAGGTAAATCCGGAACTTGGTGACTGGTCGGATATTCATGAAATGGAAAAATCGGCACGGTTGATGTTTGATTTTGTTTGTAATCATATGTCAGCAAAAAGTGATTGGTTTCAGCGATATTTGGCGGGAGATCCAGAATTTGCAAATTTCTTTGTGGAAATGGCTCGGAATACAGACCTTAGTTCAGTAACTAGGCCACGTGCGACTCCTGTGCTTACACCATTTAAGTTTACTTCAGGAGAAGAAAAGTATATTTGGACGACTTTTAGTGATGATCAAATTGATTTAAATTTCGCGAATCCGGAAGTGCTTTATAGGATGGTGGATGTCCTGCTATTTTATTTGGAACAAGGGGCGGAATATGTACGACTCGATGCAGTGGGCTTTATGTGGAAAGTGCCTGGAACTAGCTCGATTCATTTAGAGGAAACACATGAAATTGTAAAATTATTTAGAGATTTAGTGGATATGTCGGCTCCAGGAACGATTATTGTTACGGAAACCAATGTGCCGCATGTGGATAATATTAGCTACTTTGGAAACGGTGAAAAAGAAGCACATATGGTATACCAATTCCCGCTTCCACCGCTCGTATTACACGCAATTCATCATGGTAATGCAGCTTTTCTAAGTGATTGGGCGCGGAATCTTGAGTTGCCAGAGGGTAAGCGAACTTTCTTTAACTTCCTTGCTTCTCATGATGGTATCGGTTTAAATCCAGTTCGTGGAATTATCCCAGAAGCAGAGATTTTGGCATTAGTGAATGAGCTTGAGCGAGAAGGAGCTCTTGTTTCCTATAAGAAAAACCCAGATGGTTCTAAAAGTCCTTATGAAATTAATGTGACTTATATGGATGCGCTTAGTAAACAAACGGATAGCGATTTAGCTAGATTACACCGCTTTGTAGTAGCTCATGCAGTACTGCTGTCGATTCCTGGTGTTCCAGCTGTATATATTCAAAGCATTTTAGGGAGTAGAAATGATGTTGCCGGTGTTGCAAAAACTGGTCAAAATCGCTCTATTAACCGAAAAAAATATAATTTAACAGAAATTACAGCTGAAATAGAAGATAAAGGGTCACTACGAAATGCAACTTATGAAGCGTTAACAAAACTGATTAACGTACGAAAATCGGAATCACTTTTCCATCCAGAAATACAGATGGAAGTTATCGATTCTCCGGCGGAATTATTTGTTATCAAACGATTTTCCGGCGCAGAATCACTTATATTGATTCATAATTTATCAGAAAAAGAAGTAGATTACTCAATAGACAGCGGCATTTATACAAATATTTATACGAACTCCACTATAACTGGGAGCGATTCCATAACACTTAGTGGCTATGAATTCTGCTGGCTAAAAACCAAAAATTACAGGGAGGAACAAAAATGAAGAAAAAAGGTCTTGGATTACTTGTTGTTGTATTGGTTCTAAGTGCGGTATTAGCTGCATGTGGAGGGAAGAGTTCTAGCGGTAGTGGTGGAGAAGTAACGATTGAATTTATGCATTCATCCGTTGAAAAAGAACGTTTAGATGTTATTAAAAAATTAATTGCTGATTTTGAAAAAGAAAATCCAAAAATTAAAGTAAAACAAATTCCGGTTGAGGAAGATGCTTTTAATACAAAAGTAGTAACGCTTGCTCGTTCTGGTGAGCTTCCTGAAGTCATGGAAGTTAGTCAAGATTTTGCCAAAGTAATGGATAAAGATGAACTAATTGATCAAGATGCGGTAAAAGATGTTATCAATTCGGTTGGGGAAGATAATTACTATGAAGGAGCTACTAATCTAGTTCGCTCTGAAGATGGGAAGAGCTATATTGCTGCACCGTTAAGCGGCTGGATTCAAGGGATTTGGTATAACAAAAAAGCGCTAAGTGATGCTGGCTTTGAAGAACCTAAAAACTGGGCTGATGTTGAAAAAATTGCGAAAAAATTCACGAACAAAGCAGATAAAAAATACGGTATTGCGATCCCAACAGCTGAAAGTACGATGAGTGAACAAGCATTTTCACAGTTTGCTCTTTCTAACAAAGCTAATGTTCTAGATGAAAAAGGCAATATCACCATTGATACACAAGAAATGAAAGAAGCTTTACAGTACTACAAAGATCTTTCTGCTTACACTATGCCGGGTTCTAATGATGTAACGGAAATCAAGGATGCATTTATGAATGGAACTGTTCCAATGGCGATGTACTCTACGTATATTCTTCCATCTGTTTATGAAGAAGGTGATCCGTCTAATATCGGATTTGCGATTCCAGAAGAAAAAGAAAAAGCAGTTTATGGTACCGTTTCTGGTTTAACTATTTCTGCCGGTTTAGATGATGAGCAAAAGAAAGCGACGAAAAAATTTGTTGAGTACTTATCCGCACCTGAAAATATGGCAACATGGGTACTTATGTCTCCAGGCGGTGCTCAACCGGTAAATAAAGAAGTAGTAGAGCAAAAAGCATACAAAGAAAATGAAGTAATCAAATCATTTGGAGATCTTCCGAATGAAATTGCAGCTTCTTTCAATGATATCCAAGTTTTCGGACTTGTGGATGGTAAAAACTTCACGAAAATGGGAGATATTACTAGTTCAGGAATTATTGCCCAAATGGTTAATAATGTAACTGTTGGTGGCGGCGATGTTTCAGATGATTTAAAGGCAGCGCAGAAAAAAGCCGAAGAAGGTAATTAATAAAATAGCGGGGGGATACACGTCTCCCCGTTTTTTACAGTTTAGGACGTCGCTTTTTGATTTAAGGAGGCATTATGAAAACGAAAGTATATAAAAGGTCAGATTTTAAGTTAGCAATGATTTTACTTGCACCGAGTTTTGTTTTACTGGCAGCACTTGTTTTATATCCGATGATTTCTAATATCCAGATTAGTTTTTTAGATATGCCACTTAATCCGAATATTAAATCAATCTTTGTAGGATTACAAAATTATATAGATATTTTGAAGGATCCTGAGTTTTATAAATCTTTAGGGCTTACAGTGGCTTATACAGCGCTTGTGGTAATCGGAAGCACTGGGATGGGGCTACTTGTGGCAATATTCTTTAACCGTGAATTTAGGTTTAGAAAAACGGCTCGCTCACTCATTATTTTATCGTATGTAACGCCGTCAATTTCCCTTATTTTTGCCTGGAAATACATGTTTAATAATGGTTATGGCGTAATTAATTTTATGACAGTGGACGTGCTTCATCTGTTTAAAGAAGCGCCACTATGGTTTGATAATCCAGCTTCTAGTTTCTTTTTAGTAACATTTTTTGCGATATGGCGTTATTTCCCGTATGCATTTATTTCGTTTTTGGCGATTTTGCAAACGGTCGATAAATCACTTTATGAGGCAGCAGATATGGACGGAGCTAACATTTGGGATAAATTCAAAATTGTTACTTTGCCAGCAATTATGCCGGTTTTAGCAACAGTTATTACGCTTCGGGCGATTTGGATGTTCTATATGTTTACCGATGTATACTTACTCACGAATAAAGTAAATATCCTTGGAGTTTATTTATATAAAACAGCATTCGCATTCAATGATTTAGGAAAAGCAGCAGCGATTTCTGTAATATTATTTGTCATTATTTTTGTAGTGATTATTTTTGCAAGAAAGCGGGTGGATTTGAATGGCAGTAAGTAGTAAAAAGTCAAAAAGAACAAAGAAAATCGCTTTTTATGTGACGATGGTTGCATTTTTATGTATTACCTTGTTTCCATTTGCGATTATGTTAATGACTTCTTTTAAAAGCAGCAAAGAAGCCATTTCTACAAATCCAACATTTTTTCCAAAGGATTTCACTTTTCAGTATTATATAGATATTTTCAACCCAGATATTTTTCCGTTTGTGACATACTTTAAAAATAGTTTGATGGTTTCTATTTTTGCAGCTGGAATTGCGGTTGTTTTGGGGATTTTAGGGGCATATGCACTTTCGAAATTACGCTTTAAAGGGCGGATGACGATAAATGCAAGTTTTTACACGGTTTATATGTTCTCGGGAATCTTGTTAATCGTTCCGTTGTTTAAAATTATTTCGAGTTTGGGATTATATGATACGGAAACAGCTTTAATTATCACGATGGTTGTCCAAACTTTACCAACAGCGGTATTTATGCTGAAAAGTTATTTTGATACTATTCCATCTGATATAGAAGAAGCAGCGATGATGGACGGACTGAACCGATTCCAGATTATTTTACGTATTATAGTACCACTAGCGATTTCGGGTATTGTATCGGTATTTGTGTATTGCTTTATGGTTGCTTGGAATGATTATCTGTTTGCTTCGATATTCTTATCAAGCTCAGAGAAATTCACGTTACCAATTGGGCTAAATACACTCTTTAGTACACCGGATTACATTTGGGGTCGAATGATGGCGGCATCGCTTGTTACGGCGCTACCAGTTGTTATTATGTACGCCATTTCGGAACGATTTATTAAAGGAAACTTAACTGACGGCGGAGTTAAAGGATAAGAAAGGAAGTTATTTAAATGAAAAAACTAGTTGCAACTGCACCGCGCGTGGCGGAGTTAGTAGAGTATTTTGACCGGGAAGTTTTAGAAGATGAAGTGAAAATTAAAGTGCAATTTGCCTCTCCTAAACACGGAACAGAAGTGGTGGATTTCCGCGGAATTAGCCCTTTTATTGATGAAGAATTTTCACCAGAATGGAATCTATTTGTTTCACGTGAAACAAATAGCGCGCGAGGCATTGTCTTTGGCGAGTTCCAGCTCGGTAATATGGTTGTTGGTGAAATCACGGAACTTGGTAGCAAAGTGATGGAATATGAGCTTGGTGATATTGTTTGTTCGTATGGACCGATTATGGAAACAGTAATTGTAAAGGCTGTCGATAACTACAAACTACGTAAGTTGCCAAAAGGAGCGAATTGGAAAAATGCAGTTTGTTATGACCCGGCTCAATTTGCAATGAGTGGTGTACGTGATGCGCATGTTCGTGCGGGTGATTATGTTGTAGTAGTTGGTCTTGGTGCAATCGGGCAAATTGCGATTCAATTAGCGAAAAAAGCTGGAGCAAGTATTGTTATTGGTGTAGATCCACTTCGCCATCGTCGTGAAATTGCAGAGAAACACGGTGCAGACGCTACTTTTGATCCGATTAATACGGATGTTGGTTTAGAAGTGAAACGACTTACTGGTAAACTTGGTGCCGATTCTATTATCGAAACAAGTGGTAATTCGGCGGCACTTCAAGCAGCACTTCGCGGGATTGCTTATGGTGGAACGATTTCCTATGTCGCTTTTGCGAAACCTTTCCCAGATGGCTTTAATCTTGGTCGTGAAGCGCATTTTAATAATGCCAAAATTGTCTTTTCACGTGCAGCAAGTGAACCTAACCCTGATTACCCACGCTGGGACCGCAAGCGAATTGAGGAAACTTGTTGGGAACTACTTATGAATGGATACTTAGATTGTAATGATTTAATTGATCCAGTAGTACCGTTTGCAGAATCAGCAGAAAGTTACATGAAATATGTTGATAGACACCCTGATTTAAGTATTAAAATGGGTATTATGTTATAAGGAGCGATAATGATGAAATTAGGAACACAAAATCAAGCTTTTTTTCCAGAAAATATTCAAGAAAAATTTGCTTATGTAAAAGAAATGGGCTTTGAAGGCTTTGAAATTGATGGTAAGTTGCTTGTGGAAAATTTGGAAGAAGTCAAAGTTGCAATCAAGCAAACAGGTTTACCAGTTTCAACAGCTTGTGGTGGTTATGACGGCTGGATTGGGGACTTTATTGAAGAGCGTCGGTTGAATGGTTTGGAAGAGATTAAGGCAATTCTTGAAGCTTTGCAAGAGGTTGGTGGACAAGGAATTGTTGTTCCGGCTGCATGGGGAATGTTTACGTACCGCTTACCGCCAATGGTTTCACCGCGAACTCAAGCAGGTGATTTTAAAGCCGTGAGTGAATCACTCGTTTACTTAGATAAAATTGCTGAGGAAACAGGAACAAAAGTTTATCTTGAACCACTTAATCGCTATCAAGATCATATGATTAATTTACTAAGTGATGCGAAGAAATATATTGATACAAATAACTTGAAGCATGTCGAAATTATTGCTGATTTTTATCATATGAATATTGAGGAAGACAGCATACCGGGAGCGCTTCGTACCTATAAAGATTCGATTGGGCACATTCATGTTGCAGATAACCATCGTTACCAACCAGGTAGCGGAAGCCTTGATTTTAAAACAAGTTTTGATCAATTGAAAAAGAATGGTTATAACGGATTTTTAACTTTTGAATGTCGAGTTCGCAGTGAAAATCCTGAGCAAGCTTACAAAGACGCATTAGCGCATTTAAAAAGCTGTTTAATTTAAAATAGAAAATCCGCCCCAATTCAAGCGGGCGGATTTTTCTAAAAGGAGTTTCGGATATGAAAAAAAGAGTTGCAATTATAGGAGCAGGACAAGTTGCAGAGAAAGTACACGCCGCATATTATCAAACAAGAGATGAACTAGAGCTGATTGCAGTGTGTGATCCGAGCATGGAACGTGGCAAAGAATTTCAAGTGAAAAATGGTTTTCAAAGATATTACCCAACTGCAGAAGAAATGTTTGCATCAGAAGAAATTGATATAGTCAGTATTTGTACGCCAAATCGGTTCCATTTTGATAATGTAATGTTGGCACTTAATCATGGGGCGGCAGTTATGTGTGAAAAGCCACCCGCAATGAGTGCACTAGAAGCTAAAGCGATGTGGGAATTGGCCGAACAGAAAAAAACGATTTTAGCCTATGATTTTCACCACCGTTTTTCAAGTGAAGCACGATTTTTAAAGCAAAATGCGGCTCTTTTTGGGGAGATCTATTGTGTGAAGGCAACTGCGCTTAGACGTTCAGGAGTACCAGGATGGGGAACCTTCACAAATAAAGAGATGCAAGGTGGAGGTCCATTAATTGACATGGGGATTCACATGCTTGATGCGGCGATGTTCGTGCTCGGTTTTCCAAAAGTAAAAAAAGTTACGGCGAAAAGTTTCCAAAAAATCGGCACGAAAAAAAACCACGGTACATTTGGTTCATGGGATCCGAGGAAATATACGGTGGAAGATGCGTTATTTGGGTTTATTGAGCTAGAAAATGGTGGACTTATTGAGCTAGATACTTCATTTGCCT
Source organism: Listeria ivanovii subsp. ivanovii (assembly GCF_900187025.1). Classification (GTDB taxonomy): domain Bacteria; phylum Bacillota; class Bacilli; order Lactobacillales; family Listeriaceae; genus Listeria; species Listeria ivanovii. Next base: position 2,898,336 of record NZ_LT906478.1, on the reverse strand, counting down.
TGCACATTAAACCAGAGAGCATCTTGAATGTGAACTTTTTTGGTGATTTGGCAGGTGGTAGTTTGTATCCGGCTGAAATTTATACGGATAATGCTGGGGAGTTCCAGCTTTTAGAGCAGCTTGGAGCACTTGATGAGGACAAGCATGAGAATAGCATGAAGGCATTTGTAAATAGTGTGCTCGGAGCATCGAATGAACAACTCGCGAACGCAGAACAAGGTTACAGAATTCAAAAAATCGTTGAAAGTTTATACGAATCGGCAGAAAAAGGTGAGAGTGTTTCTTTATGAAGAAAATAATCGAGAAGGAATTTGCAGTAGATTATCTAAATAAATATGGTAGCCAAATGACTATTGGGAATGGTTATTTGGGTATTCGCGGAGCATTGGAGGAAGACTATCCAGAGCAAGTTCGCGGGATGTATGTAGCTGGGATTTATAACAGACCAAGTGGATCAACAAGTTCGGAATTAGTGAATTTACCAGACATCATGCGATTCCAGTTGACGCTTGATGGAGAAGCTTTTTCTATGCAAGCAGGAGCCGTCCATAGTTATGAACGTTATTTAGATATGAATACAGGAGAATTAGTCAGAAAAATCACTTGGGAAAATAACGCACATAAAAAATATCAGATTAATTTTCATCGATTTGTTTCGAAAGTAGCGCAACATTTGGTTGCTACTAGGGTGGAAATTACCCCTTTGACAGATGCTGGTGTGGTGAAAGTGCGGACTGGGATTGATGCGCAGCAAACGAATTTTGGAACGCAGCAGCTGAGGGAATTAAGTTTGCGAATTTTTGATGAAGAATTGATGGTTGGGGAATATGAGACGATTGAAAGCAAACAGCGAATCGTTGTGGCAACTAGAATGAATGTTAAAGGTGTTTTTACAGCAAAAAACCGCCAACTAATGACGGAAGTAGAGCAGAACATGAAAGCAAATGAGACCTTCACTTTGGAAAAAATTAGCTCGGTTAATACTTCACTTGGCAAATTAGATGTCGAAATTCTCAATACGACCTATCAAGAATTAAAAGTACCTTCAGACCAAGCTTGGGCCGATTTTTGGCAGTCAGTAGGTGTTCAGTTGGATAGTACGAATGGAATGGACCAATTTGCGCTTGATTTTGCTTGTTATCACTTAGAAATTATGACGCCAAAAGATGATATTCGTTGTAGTGTTGGGGCAAAAGGATTGACCGGTGAAGGCTATAAAGGACATGTTTTCTGGGATACAGAAATTTTCATCTTGCCATTTTTCTTATATAATCAACCGAAAACGGCTAAACAATTACTACAATATCGGTATCTTCACTTGAAAGAAGCAAAAGAAAAAGCAATGAAAAATGGCTATAAAGGAGCACTTTATCCGTGGGAGAGCGCATTTTCTGGCAAAGAAGAGACACCAGAATTTGCAGCGATTAACATTCGGACAGGAACTCGCCAAAAGGTTGCCTCTGCTATTTCAGAGCACCATTTAGTAGCCGATATTGCTTTTGCGGTGTGTGGATATGTGGTGGCAACCAAGGATGAACAGTTTATGACTGATTACGGGGCAGAAATGCTCCTTGAAACTGCTGAATTTTGGATAAGCCGAGCAATTAATCGTAATGGACTTCTGGAGATACTTGATGTTATTGGACCAGACGAATACACAGAGCATATTGATAATAATACGTATACTAATTACATGGCGTATTATAATGTAGAAAAAGCAATGATTTGGAATAAAGAAAATCAAGCATTCCAAAAACGTGCCAAAGATTTCCTAGCGAAGTTATATTTACCCGTTGCGAATTCGGCAGGGCTAGTCCCCCAAGACGACACATTTTTGCAAAAAGCTTGGATAAAATTGGACAAATACAAAGCTGCGCAAGGTAAACAAGGGATTCTACTAGATTATTCCAGGCAAGAAGTGAATGATTTGCAAATTTTGAAGCAAGCTGATTTAGTCATGTTATTTTATCTTTTCCCAACTATTTTTGATACTGAAACGATGAAGAAAAACTTGGATTATTATGAAAAACGGACAATTCATGATTCTTCTTTAAGTAAGGCGATTCATGCAATAGTAGAAAATCGGCTAGGTGATAGGGAGCAAGCATACCAATTTTTCCAAGAGGCGTGTTTAATTGATCTTGGCAGTGAACCGCATTCATCAGATGATGGACTTCATGCAGCCTCGCTTGGTGCGATTTGGCTCACAGTGATTTTTGGCTTTGCTGGGATTGACACTAGTGAGGAATTACTCCAAGTTTCCCCGAATTTGCCAGAAGCATGGCAATCGGTGGCGTTTGAATTTGTCTGGAATAAGGAACGAATTGGTTTTAAAATAACTCCCAAAACATTAGAGCTTTCAAAAACAACGAAAAGCGTGCTAGAATTAATTATCGACGGAGAAAAACATCAGTTAACGGATAGACTAACTATTAACTTTGAACAAAAGGGTGTGTCTTTATGAAAATTGTTATTGCGCCGGATTCTTTTAAAGAAAGTTTGACGGCGCATCAGGTGGCAGAGTATATTAAAGAGGGCTTTCAAGAAATTTATCCGTATGCAACTTATTATACTCTTCCTATTGGTGACGGCGGAGAAGGGACAATGTCAATTTTAAGTGAGGCCTTTAGTGCGACTAAAATGAAAATTAACGTTTCTGGTCCTTTTGGTGATGAAGTTCCAGCAGAAATTGCTTTTACAAAGGGAAATCAAAAGGCACTGATCGAAATGGCTGAAGCGTGTGGTTTACACTTAGTTCCGCTAAGCCAAAGAAATCCACTTCTGGTAAGCACCAAAGGAGTAGGCGAACTTATTCTCTATGCCATTCAAAAAGGCGCAAGAGAAATTATTGTTGGTATTGGTGGAAGCGCTTCAAACGATGGTGGAATTGGTATGGCTAGTGCACTTGGATACGAGTTTTTAGATAATACTGGGCAAACGCTAGAAGCCATTGGTGTGAATTTAGCAAAGATAGCAACAATAAATGCTAAAAATGTTCCAGCAGAGCTAAAAAACGTGACTATTAATGTGGTTACAGATGTGGAGAATCCGCTTTGTGGGGAAAAAGGTGCAACATTTGTTTTTGGTCCGCAGAAAGGGTTGCTAAAAACGGACTTACTTAAGGCCGATGAAGCAATGCAACATTTCTATCAACTTGCCAACTCTGCGATGCTTACTATGCCGCGCGCAGGAGCTGGTGGTGGGATTGGCGCTGGTCTTGCAACGTTTTTGGAAGCAAATTTACTTTCGGGCATCGACTTTGTTCTGGAAGCACTTCAGATGCAAGCGATATGTAAAGACGCTGATTTAGTTATTGTTGGCGAAGGAAAAATGGATGGGCAGACTGCAGAAGGTAAAGCACCAGTGGGAGTCGCAAAACAAGTTCCCCACGGAATACCAGTTATTGCCATTTGTGGGAGCGTAGGGGATGGGTTAGACGCTGTTTATGAAGCTGGAATTACTGCTGTATTCGCGTCCATCGCACAACCTGCAACATTAGAACAAATACTTAAAGAAACCCCAAATAATTTAAGAAGGACCGCACGAAATGTTGCGGCAGTTTGGAAAGGACGAGTTTAATGACAACAGCTTTAAAAGGAGTACTATTTGATTTAGATGGCGTCATCACAGATACAGCACATTATCATTACCTTGCTTGGAAAAAAACAGCAGAGAGTATCGGTATTGAATTTGACGAGGCATTTAATGAAAATTTAAAAGGAGTAAGCAGAATTGACTCATTGCTGCTTATTTTAAAGAAAGATAACCGCGAAAATGATTTTACACAAGAAGAAATAGAAGCACTTGCCGCAGATAAAAATGAATTTTATGTTAGTTTGTTGCAAGAAATCACACCAGCTGATGTGTTGCCAGGGATTAAAGAACTGATTGTGGCACTGAAAAAGCAGCACTTAAAATGTGCGATTGCCTCTGTCTCTAAAAATGCTCATACGGTGCTAAGCGCATTGGAAATGGAGCAAGAATTCGACTACATTGTTGATGCAGCCAAGATTACTAAATCAAAACCAGATCCTGAAATCTTTATTGAAGCAACACGTGAGCTGGGACTTAAACGGGCAGAAGTAATCGGTGTGGAGGATGCTCAAGCGGGAATTGAAGCAATAAACGCAGCTGGTATTATTAGTGTGGGCGTTGGTTCAGGACTTCGTGATGCAGATATGACAGTAAAAAATACAGGTTTGCTTGATTTGCGTATTTTAGAAATATTACATAGTAAATAAAATGTTTCACGTGAAACATTTAAAAGTGTCAAAAAATGAACAAAAAGCAAGATATATTGCTATTTTAGAACCCTTTACTTGACCATAATACAACTTTAGAATATTCTGAATGTGAGGTGGATATGTATGGCGATTATTTTTGCAAAAGAAGAGAACTTGGAAGAGCTTATTAGTAGCCATCCTAAGATATTACTTAATTTTTGGGCGGAATGGTGTGCTCCTTGCCGATGTTTTTGGCCAACGCTTGAGCAGTTTTCGGAGGTCGAAGAAGGTAATGTCCAAGTTGTAAAAATTAATGTAGATAAACAACGAGCTTTAGCACAAAAATTTGATGTTAAAGGGATACCGAATTCGCTCATTATTGTGGATGGGGAGATTAAAGGTGCAATTGCTGGTATTGTTAGTTGTGAAGAATTAAGAAGTAGATTTAGAAGTCTAGCAAAATAAAGATTCCGCGATACCGGTTAATGGTCGCGGAATTTTTTTGTTTCACGTGAAACATTTATTATTTGAAAACGCGGAAACGGTCAGCGTCATCGATAAATTCTTTTTCGCCAGCTTCTTGAACGATGTTACCAAAGGGCATTTGAGCGCGTAAGTTCCAGCTTGCAGGAATATCCCATTCAGTTTTAACGGCATCGTCAATTAGAGGGTTATAATGTTGAAGAGAAGCCCCAATACCAGCATTGGCAAGAGCAACCCATACAGAGTGTTGTGCAATACCTGTAGATTGTTCAGCCCAAACTGGGAAGTTGTCTGCATATAAAGCAAAGTTTTCTTGCAAGCCTTCGATAACAGCATTATCTTCAAAGAAAAGAACTGTTCCGTATCCAGCGCGGAAAGATCCAACTTTTTCAGCAGTTGCTGCAAAGTTTTCAGCTGGAACAATAGCGCGTAAGGTATCTTCTACAATATTCCAAAGTTTGTTGTGGCTTTCTCCTAAAAGAATAACTGCACGTGAACTTTGAGAGTTGAAGGAAGAGGGGCTATATTTTACGGCGTCTTTAACGATTTCTTCTATTTTGGAATCTTCTAATGAAACGTTTTTGTCTAGTGCGTAAATAGAGCGACGAACTTTAATGGAATCTAAAAATGTATTAGTCATGATAATAATTCTCCTTTGTTAATGTTATTTACTTACATAAGTATAGCAACTATTTATTAATTTGCAAGCGTTTTTGTCGGGAATATTTCATGTAAGCGCTAAACGGGTTGTGGCTCTTATCAAAAAAATTTTAAGTAAAATAGTTGCTTTTAAGAACGTTTGTTCGTATAATAATATTAAGAGGTGATCATTATGGTGACAGCAATTCGTAAAGAACAATCCCCAATACAAAAAAATGCTGCTTTTCTAACAAGTCGTCCGGAAGTCGATTATTTAGAACGTGAGAGTTTCTTCATTACACTAAATGATGCAACCAAACGAGCTTGGGTTGTTCGGCTAACCTATTTTCATGAAGCAGATGTTTCTTCTTTACGCCTCGCATCTTTTGAGTATCCTTCTGCTTTTTTAGGTTTAGGAGAAATTGAAAAACTGGATTTAGTCCCAATAGAGATAGATATGTTAACAGAAGAAGTTATTTTAAAAGATATTATCGGTCAAGAGTACGTTATGGAGTTTAGAGACATTATAGATGTAGAGTTATTGTAGTAGCAGCCGAACATTCGGCTGTTTTTCTTGTAAAATAGTACATAGTTATGTATAATAGTTGTTATGACAATTATTGTTATGGCAACGGAAAAGAGGATAGCTATGCGAGGTTATTATGACGAGATTTCATTTAGTGTAAACACGACAGCAAAGAAAATGCATTTATTTTTGATGCGAGCAATTGCGAGTTATGATGTAACACCAGAGCAATGGTCTGTTTTGGAGGGGATTGAAGCTAATGAACCAATCTCTCAAAAAGAAATTGCACTTTGGACAAAAAAAGACACACCAACAGTGAATAGAATTGTAGATGTGTTGCTTAGGAAAGAACTGATTGTTCGAGAGGTTAGCTCGGAAGATAGGCGGATATCACTCTTGTCATTGACTGAAAAAGGAAGAATAGAAACGAATGAGCTGCGAGATATCGTGGAAGCAAATTGCAAAAAAATGTTTGCCGGAATTTCACAGGAAGATGTAGAACAATTAACAGCTATTTTAAAAAACGTTTCGGCAAATTTGGAGTAAAGAAGGAATAGATTTTGGATAATAAGACAAAACTTTGGACGAAGGACTACCTATTTTTATTAATTGGAAGTGTGATGCTTTATATTGGTTTTATGGTTTTTATGCCAACCTTACCTGCGCGAATTATTGAACTTGGTGGCACGCAAATGGAAGCGAGTTTAGCAGTTGGATTATTTTCAATCGTTGCTTTGCTGATGCGTGCGATTGCCGGAAGTTGGAATGATAAATTTGGACCGAAATTATTAATTATTGTTGGTTTTTTAATTTTAATACTGACAACGGTGAATTTTTATTGGTCGACGGCTGTTGCGGCCTTGTTGATATTAAGACTTTTTCACGGGGCAGGCTGGGGGATTGGAACAACATCAATTGCAACCGGGGTTTCTAAGCTTGTACCACCAAGCAGAACGGGTGAAGGTATTGGCTTTTATGGGCTTACAACTGCGCTCGGCATGTCGCTCGCACCCATTATTGCTATTTTAATTATGAATTACTTTTCTTTTGATGTTTTAGTGACTTTTTCACTCGTACTGATGGTGTTTATTTTGTTATTAATGACGCAAGTAAAACTTCCAAAATCGGAAAAAATCGTTCATCAAAAAATGAAACTATTTGAGAAGACAGCGTTACTACCAGCTGGCCTTTGTTTACTGATGGCGATTCCGCTTGGTGGCATTCAAACATTTATGATGGTTTATGGAACAGAAATTGGTATTACAACAACATGGGTTTACTTTATTGGACAGGCTATTATGGTGCTTGTTAGTCGTTTGTTTGCTGGGAGATTATATGATACGAAGGGACATCGTTTTGTTATTATTCCGGGAGCTATTTCGATGATTATGGGAATACTTATTCTGTCCTTTGCGACTGGCGTAATTAGCTTATTTATTGCTTCACTATTCTTTGGGCTAGGCTATGGAATGTCGCAACCGGCACTGCAAGCACTTGCTGTTGATAGAGCTGCGCCACATAACAAAGGAACAGCAAATGGTACTTTTCTATCAGGGATGGATATAGGTATGGCTGCAGGGAGTTTTGGTTTAAGTATAGTAGCAACTTATTACAACTATGCGATAATGTATCGGACTGCCATTTTTGCGTTAGTAGCATTTTTTATCGTGTATTGGTTTACTTTAGGCCGAAAAGTGAAAAATAACTAACATCTCTTGTGAACTGATTTTCAAAGATGAGAAGTGTGGGGATTGCTTTAAATAGCCGATTCTCACTCTTTTTTAATGTCAGAATGTTTAAACATCACATTTATTTGGAGAGTTAGTATAAATTTTCTGAAAAACAGTGCTATTTCTGCTATAATATAAAAAAGTACAAAAGGCAGTGTTTACTTTTAAGCGCTGAAAAATCCGAATATTGTGTGGAATATCACAGGTTCGTTTTTTTTATTTCTTAAGAACAGAACTTCGAAAACAAGTAAGTTTAACGAGGAAGGCTCATATCTGACTGGTAAAAATAGAATTATATCTATTGCTAGTGAAAATTTTTTGGATGTATTTGGGGAAAATTGATGGACAGGAGAGATGTTGAGTGGAACGTGTTTATAATTTTTCGGCAGGTCCGGCTGTATTACCAGTACCGGTACTTGAAAAGGTTCAAAGAGAATTGCTCTCTTACAATGGTTCAGGAATGTCGGTAATGGAGCTGAGTCACCGGTCAGAATTATTTCAAAACATCATGGACGATGCGGAGAGTTTAATTCGAGAATTGATGGAGATTCCAGAAAATTACAAAGTACTATTTTTGCAAGGTGGCGCAAGTTTACAGTTTAATATGGTACCAATGAACCTTGCAAATGGAAAAAAAGCAGTTTATGTAAACACCGGATCTTGGGCGAAAAAAGCAATTTCAGAGGCTAAGAAAATTCAGGGTGTTGAGGTGGAAGTAATTGCCTCATCTGAAGACCGTAATTTCAGTTATATTCCTGAAATTCCCACTGTTTCTAGTGATGCGGCTTACTTACATGTGACTACAAATAATACAATCGAAGGAACAGCGATGTTTGATGTACCAGAATCGGCTGTACCAATCGTTGCAGATATGTCTTCTAACATTTTATCCAGTGTTTATGATGTGAAAAAATTTGGTCTTATTTATGCAGGTGCTCAAAAAAACATTGGTCCTGCTGGGCTGACGCTAGTTATTGTGCGGGATGATTTAATTGGTCAAGTGGAGGGACTTCCTTCAATGCTTGATTTTAAAGTACAAGCAGACAATGATTCCATGTACAACACGCCGCCAACTTTTGCTATCTATGTTGCAAAACTCGTATTTGAATGGATTAAAGAGCAAGGTGGGGTTGCTGGGATTGAAGCATTAAATCGTAAAAAAGCAGCTTTACTATATGAGTATATTGATGCGTCAGATTTCTTCTCTTCACCAGTCGAACCGTCTGCCAGATCGCTTACAAATATTCCGTTTGTAACGAGTTCAACAGATTTTGATCAAGCTTTTGTCAAAGAAGCAGAGGTGAATGGTTTTGTTAACTTAAAAGGACACCGCTCTGTTGGTGGAATGCGAGCAAGCCTTTATAATGCATTTCCTCTTGAAGGGGTGGAAGCACTAATTACCTTTATGGAAAAATTTGCGAATGCGCGAAAAGGGGGAGAAGTACGTGTTTAATATCCAAACGTTTAATGCAATTGCTAAAGAAGGATTAAAAACATTTGATCTGGAAAAGTATGTAATTGATGCGAATCAACCGGCAGATGGGATTTTACTACGTAGTTATAATCTACACGATTTTGATTTCCCAGATACGGTGAAAGCTGTTGCTAGAGCTGGAGCGGGGGTTAATAATATTCCGGTAGAAAGTTGCTCTGAAAAAGGAATAGTTGTATTTAACACACCAGGTGCCAATGCGAATGCTGTAAAAGAATTAGTGCTCGCAAGCTTATTCGTTTCTGCTAGGCCGATTTTAGAAGGAACAGAATGGGTGAAAGAATTACCTGCCGCTGATGATGTTGAGCAAAAAGTGGAAGCGGGCAAAAAAGCTTTCGCAGGAACAGAACTTGCGGGCAAAAAACTTGGAATTATCGGTTTAGGCGCAATCGGTGCATTAGTTGCCAACGATGCTCTTGCTCTTGGCATGGATGTAGTTGGTTATGATCCTTTCGTTTCGGTAGATACCGCATGGAGGATTTCTAAAGAAGTAGAACGAGCAATGACGATAGAAGAAGTACTTGCGACATGTGATTATCTAACTGTTCACGTACCTTTGACAGATAAAACCCGTGGAATGTTTAACGCGGATACACTCTCACTTGTGAAAGATAATGCGGTACTATTAAACTTTTCACGTGGCGAGTTAGTGGATACGACATCAATTAAAGAAGCTTTAAACGACGGACTTTTACGCTTGTATATTACCGATTTTGCTACAAAAGAATTATTAGGCCATAAAAAAGTGCATGTGTTTCCTCATTTAGGGGCATCGACAGAAGAAGCAGAAACTAACTGTGCCAAAATGGCTGCGAAAGAATTGCAAGCATATTTGGAAACTGGTAGCATCAAGAACTCTGTTAACTATCCTAATGTAGAAATGCTATATAACGGACATCCGCGAATTGGTATTTGCCATCAAAACATTCCCAATATGGTTGGACAGATTACAACGGAATTAGGAAAATATTCTTTAAATATTTTAGATATGACTAATCGTAGTAAAAATGAATATGCTTATACGTTAATTGATATTGATAAAGAAACACCAGCTAATTTGGAGCAATTAAAACGGGACTTATTGGCGGTTCAAGGTGTTTTACGTGTGCGTGTTATTGAACCATTAGGAGTAACTGTTTAAAAATTATTACCCGGGAAATATTCAGAGTATGAAACTTCATGGTGATGGCCAGACGATGCATGCTCTTTTACTAAAAAGGAGGATAATTATGGTAAAGATACGACCATTTAAAGCGATTCGCCCCATTAAAAATCTGGCGGAGAAAGTAGCTTCATTACCTTACGATGTGCTTAATTCGGATGAGGCGCGTGAATTAGGAGATAATAATCAGTATTCATTTTTACATATTGATAAGGCGGAAATTGATTTGAGTAAAGATATTTCTCCTTACGACCCAGCAGTTTATCAAAAAGCGGCTGATAATCTAGAGCAATTTGAACTTGATGGTTGGCTTGGAAGAGAAGCGAATCCTGCATTTTATATTTATCAGCTAACGATGAACGGACGGCCACAAACGGGGCTGGTTGTTTGTACGTCGATTGATGATTACACAGAAGGGAAAATTAAAAAACACGAATTAACCCGAGAAGAAAAAGAGTTAGATCGAATTCGGCACGTGGATACATGTGATGCGAATACGAGTCCGATTTTCTTAACTTACCGAGGAAAAGAAGCGATTAATGCACTGATAGACTCATGGGTGAAAGAAAATGAACCTGAATATGACTTTAAGAGCTTTCACGGGGTTGAGCACAAGGTTTGGGCTATCACAGATGCATATATTCTAGAAGACCTTTCAGCGGCGTTTTCAGAGGTTCCCGCATTTTATATAGCAGATGGACACCATAGGACAGAATCAGCCGTTAAGGTTGGCTTGAAGCGTCGTGCGGAGTATCCTAATGCTGGACCAGAAGCAGAATTCAATTTCTTCTTATCGGTCGTTTTCCCTGAAGAACAATTGGAGATTTTAGATTATAACCGGGTTATTAATGTACCAATTGAAGCGGATTTCCTTGAAAAAGTTAGTGCGAGTTTTGATTTAGAAAAGGTTGGGAAAACGGCTTTCAAACCGGAAAAACCAAAACAAGTTGGTATGTATTTAGATGGTAATTGGTATAAATTAACAGCGAAAAGTGATGTGATACCAAGTGATGTAATTGGGCAGTTGGATGTTTCCATCTTACAAACGCAAATCTTAACACCGATTTTTGGAATGGAAGATATTCGTCGTGATAAGCGAATTGATTTTGTTGGCGGAATTCGCGGATTAAACGAACTAGAGCGATTGGTAGATAATGGTAGCCATTCCGTTGCATTTGCGATGTATCCCCCAACGATGGATGATTTACTTAGTGTAGCCGATGCATCAGAAATTATGCCACCGAAATCAACATGGTTTGAACCGAAATTGCTAAGTGGATTGTTTGTACATGATTTAGAGAGTAAATAAGGTAAAGGAACTTCTCTTCATAAAAGGGGGGGTTCTTTTTTGTTATAAATAGAGCGTGTTGTTTTTAGTAAAACCTTCTGATATTACAGTAGAAGCGGTAAATTAAGCAACCGATGATCCCAATATCCCAGGAACTAATGGGACAAACGGAACAAACAGCACGAATGGACCGGGAAATAATGGAGAAAGTGTCAAAATCGAGCAATGGAAACTACCAGAAACAGGTGATACGAATTATACGTTATGGTGGGCGAGCTTAGGCTTAATATTAGTTGGCTTTGCAAGCATAACGCTTATCCGTAATTCGAGAAAACATCATGAAACACACAATAAGGCTACCTATTAGTGAAGTTAGAATTCGCTTTAGGTAGCCTTTTTTGTTAGAATATTTATAACTAGAACAGCAGGAGGTAGGTCACCAAAATGATTAAAATCGACTATTTTTATTCTCCAGAAAAAGAATCAGAAATCAATCTGGAAATATGGCAGTCTTTCATTGATAGTGGGGAAGAAGGACTACGAATTTACCAAGAATATAAAAACGATATATATAATATTCAGTTGCATCAAGTTACCTCAGTTGACCAAAATGGCTTCCCCGGTTTAGTGGAGGATTTACTAATATGTAACGAGATGAGCGCTTTACCTATTTTAGTAGTAAATCATAAAGTCTATCAACATGGTTCTTTTTCGTTGATAGAGGCGATAGAGGATATACTTGATATCGGGCTATCTATTCAAGTAGAAGAATAAAAAATTAATTATAAAGCATGCCTTCATTAATTAGGAGGCGTGTTTTTTTGATTTAAAATGGTCGTGCGGTCTTGTTTATAAGACTTTCTATGTTTTGCTCCACGTAATATGTTTTAATTCTTAATAAGTCCAGTAAATTTTTGATAGGAAGAGGAATTATTAATGAAAAACCAGAAGATTTTAAAGCTAATTTGCTGTATCGCAATTTTAGCAATGATTATTAATCAATTAGGGAGTTTTCCAACAGTATTTGCTGAAACAAAATCAGTAAATCAGTCAATTATCTATCATGATCATCATGAATATTTAACTGCTTTAGGTAAATATGATAAAGAAAATACACAATACGAAATCAATTTAAAGGAATACAGCCAGAAAAAACAAGAATATGGTGATGCTAAAGCTGCGGCAGATAAAATTACAGCAGAAAATACCGCTAAAAAGGCTGCCTATGAAAAGGAAGCTGCTGATTACCAAACAAAAGTGGATGAATACAATCAGCAAGTTGCCGATATAGCAGATCATGGCAGTAAAGGTCAGTATGTAGGGCCGGAATTTAACAGCATGAGTGGTCAACTACAATCTTATTTGGTGAATTATGCTGCAATGAACCAAATGATTTCGTCTGGATTATCTTTAACAGGTAATTCACTAATTACAAGCATTCAACAAAACGTAGCGACTAATCCATTTACAAGTAGTGCTACTGTGGAGGAAAATGTACAAAAGCTAATAAATGAGTGGAATACGTTTGCGGCTTTTGAAAAAAGTATTGGCTCTGAAAAAGCTTTTGACTTGAGTATGAGCACAGTAACAACGGATGTGGCTAATGGAAATTGGTATAACGGCTTTCAAGGTGTAGAATTTTATCATACATTCAGTAGCAGTACTGGACAAACCCTTGATGATGTTCCAAGCATATTAAATCATCCAACAGAACAAAATATTAAACAAGCCTTGAAAGACCTTTTTGTAAAGGCCTATAACAACGATTTTGATTCGGCTTCGATGAATATGACGAAAGGTGTCTTTAGGATTAATCCAGGCATGGTAACTAAATGGGAAGCAGCCTTAGATGAAGCTAAAACACAAGCCTTCACTCTCTATGAACAATCGATTAATGAATACATCGATGCATTTAAAGTCTATAATAATTCTAGCTATACATTGAATGATTATGATATCTTCATGCATAGTATTGAAGATGCGGCTGACACACAGAAACGAGCCTTTGCATTTATTAGTGGTGGCGGTGTTCAGGGTGTTACGCCAGAAGATGTTAATAATAATGCACCTTTTTTCACTAGTCTAAGAGATTTACCAGTTAGTGAGTTAGCTCAAAAATATGGTTATCAGCTTCTGTTAAGTAATATGGCAAGTAAAGCAACTTATGGTTATTTTAACTTGCTGGATCCTGGACCGTATGAGGTACTTACTATCACTACAACTAGCTCGATGTCGAATTCGTTTAGTACCTTCAAACAAAGTGAAACGAATTATACGCCAACACCAAAATATCCAACGACTCCAATTTTACCAACATATGAACCAGTTCCAGATGTTCTATATGAGCCAGTGGTACCAGCAATGCCAATTAAACCGCGCTATGAACCACTTAATAAAATCACTTTATTAAAAGTAGTGATGGATAACAATAAACCTTTAGCTAATGCTGTTTTTAAACTTGTTAATAATGATACGAAAATAGAGCTGGGGAACTTCACAAGTAATAAAAATGGCATCATTGAAATAAATAATATTGATCCGGGGAACTATACTCTAACAGAAACGATTGCACCAAAAGGGTATGTTTTAGACAACACAGCAATTTTATTTACAATAAAAGGTACGGAAAATGAAAAAATCCAATTAATAAAAACGAATAAACTGGTTAAAAGCGATTCTCCAATAACTATAACGAATCAAAAGCCAGAGATTCATTCACGAGGGAATGAAGACACGCATGTTACTACAACTCCTACTGCAGCTATTAATTCTCATTTAGCTCAAAGCGGTAAAGAGACGTTACCAAAAACGGGAGATAGCAATTCTTTTACGGCAACGATGATTGGTATTGGGCTAATTAGTTCTGTTTTCGGGTTATTTTACCTCGGAAGACGAAAGGAATTAAATTAAAAGACAAAAAAGCAGCGTCGTTTGGTAGCGACACTGCTTTTTGTATGATTTAATACCTCTTTTTCTTCCGCAATAAAACAAAGACTCCGACAGCCAGTAATCCAATACCAGCTAGACCATTTGGTACTTGTGAATGATCCCCAGTTTTAGGAAGAGAAATTTTTTCAGCTGTATTAGGGGGGAATATCTTTTCTGTTACGATCGTTTTTCCTGGTTGGATATTAATAGGTGGATTTGTGATATCGCTCGGTTGTATTTGAGGTTGAACGATTATTTGTACAACGATTGTGCGAGTAAAAGTGGTTATATTCCCATCGGCATCAGTGACTTCGTAGACAATTTGATAGTTACCAGGGACATTAATATCCACATTATTGGAGATAATTTCTACTTGATTTGTTAAATCGCCATTTTCTTTATCGTTGGCGGTGATAGTGTCCATCGGGTCAAAGTTATCCTTAGGTGTTAAATGTGTTTCGCTATCCCCGGCAATAATAGGAGCTTCTGTCACAATCACTGTACGAGTGAAGCGAGTTTTATTTCCATCGCTATCTGTTACCTCATAAGTGACATCATAAGTTCCTGGAGTGCTAGTATCAACAGGATTGTTTAACACTTTGATGTCTTGAGTGATGTTGCCATCTTCTTTATCTTTAGCTTCCATCGTGCTCATTGGATCGAATACAGCATTTGGATTTATAGAGCTTTCACTATCGCCAGTAATGATAGGGACTTCTGTTACAACGACTGTGCGTGTAAAAGTAGATACATTTCCGTCGTTATCAGTAACTTTATAAGCAACTTCATAGGTTCCCGGAGTACTAGTATCGACCGTGTTACTAACTACTTTAATATTTTTTGTTAAATCGCCATCTTCTTTATCAGTCGCTGTAATGGAGCTCATTGGGTCAAAAGGGGTGTTAGGGTTTAGAACTGTTTCGTTATCCCCAGTAATGACAGGAGCTTCTGTCACGATAACTGTACAGGTGAAGGTAGCTTTGTTGCTATCACTATCTGATACCTGATAAGTAACTTCATAACTTCCTGGTTTAGAAGTGTCTACTGAATTATTTGTTATTTGGACATTTTGCGTAATATTACCATCTTCTGCATCAGTGGCGGTGATGGAACTCATTGGATCAAAACTAGCGTTAGGATTTAGCACGAGTTCACTGTCACCAGAAATAGTAGGAGCTTCTGTCATGATAACTGTGCGTTTAAAGGTAGTTTTGTTGCCATCGCTATCTGTGACTTCATAACTAACTTCATAACTCCCTAGTGTATGGACATCTACTGTATTGTTCGTTATCTTAACTTTTTTTGTTAAATCGCCATCTTCTTTATCAGTTGCGTTAATTGTGCTCATAGGGTCATCGAAAGCATCATTGGGGTTTAAACGAGTTTCATTTTCCCCAGTAATGACAGGAGCTTCGGTAACAGTAACAGTTCGTATAAAGGTAGCCGTATTTTCATCACTATCTGTCACTTCATAGCTCACTTCATATGTGCCAGATCTGGACGTATCGACTGGATTATTAGTAACTTTAACTTTGTCTGTTAAATTACCATCTTCTTTATCCGTCGCGGTAATTGTATTTACAGGATCAAAAGTCTCACCAGGTTGAAGAATCGTGTTTGTTTCTCCTGTAATTGCCGGTGCGTCATTACTAATAATCTTAGTAGAAGAGTCTGTTGCTTCAGTGGTGGCAGTTTCGTCTTCAAAATTTTCATCATTATAAACGACATCCGTATCAGGTGTCGCCGCTGTTGTTTCTTTTTCAGCTGTTAATGGAATACTAATATTTATCGAAGCATCTTTTTTTATATTTCCGGTTGTAAATGTGAGTGTGCGAGTGGCTTCGTCATAGTTTTCGCTAGTAATGCTTGTATTAGTAGATGAAAGGCTTCCTGGGGTGTAGGATAGTTCAGTGGGAATTTGGACGGAAAAGTTATTATTTGCTGCGGGCATTCCGCCAGTGTTGGTCGCTTGAATTTGATAATCCACGCTATCATGGACTTTAATGCTAGTGTTAGAAAAAACTCCTGCTACTTGGAGGTTGGAAGCTGTTGCAAACTGGACATTATCTAAATAATTTCCAAGTCCGGGATCTCCACCTGAACTACTGACAGCTCTAAACTGAAAGCGTGTGGTAGTTTGTCCTTCTGGAATGGTATAAGTTCCTTTATATAGGCCCCATTCTGAGTTTCCATCAGACATTTTTGTTTGCTCTACAAGTGTATTTCCAGGTGCGCCAAATTCTACTAATGCAACATCTGTTCCTTTCCGACCTTTATGATAAACTTGCCAATGCACTTTTGTTCCTGGAGTTGTTGGGATATCTTGATAAAGTGCGGAGTTTTCATAGGCGTTTAATTCAGCCCATTGGTTTCCGCTTTGCGCAGTAACAGCAGAACTGGCAGAGGATGATTTAAAACCGTTCTTTTGGATTTCAATTTTATTGCTGCTATCTGTAGTCTGCCAGCCAGGAACGCTAGTAGCACTAAATAATTGGTAAGTTCTTTTAGATGGGACAGTTGGCGTTTCAAAATCTCCATTTTCTAAAGATATAATAGCTGCATTTGATGTAGTTGCAGCAGTTGCTTGTGAGGTAGTTGTAGCTAAATTAATTGGAGATATGACCAATCCTGTTACAAGGAACGCCATAGAAGTAAGTCGAATACCTTGTTTTATTTTTCGTTTTTTACTCATTTATTTTAGCTCCTTGTTTACTTCATTTATTTCTTAAATGAATCATACTTGTTTTTTAGTTGCACTATGTGTGTAATTTACACAACAAGTAATAGTATATGTGACAGTTTTCAGGAGGAAGTTGAAAATAGCAAAGATAAAACTATTGTTATTCACATGTGGATAAGTTAAAATGGTAGGGATGAAATTTTATTAACGGTTTTTCTGTGGATATGTTGATAAGTCTATGGATAACCTTCCAAATACTAACAATTTAATTGCTTTGGTCAAAGCGGAGCGTAAGTTGTTGATAATGCACAAAATCATGTGCCAAAATTTATTCAAAATAGAATAAGGCTTATTTGAGCTGGAATTCTAATGAGGAAGGATGAGTAAAGAATGGAATTTGATACTATTGCTGCAATCTCAACACCGCCGGGAGAAGGGGCCATTGCTATTATTAGATTAAGCGGTCCAGAGGCGATTCAGATAGCGGATCGTATTTTTTATGCCAAAAATAGTTTAAGTGAAGCAGCAAGTCATACAATTCATTATGGTCATATTAAAGAAAATGGCGAAGTAATAGAAGAAGTTATGGTCACCGTTATGCGTGCTCCAAAGACTTTTACAAGAGAAGATGTCGTGGAAATTAACGCGCATGGCGGAATCGTTTCGGTTAATCGTGTGCTCCAATTATTGCTTCGAAATGGGGCGAATTTAGCGGAACCGGGCGAATTCACAAAACGCGCTTTTCTAAATGGAAGAATTGATTTGTCACAAGCAGAAGCCGTAATGGACTTGATTCGCGCCAAAACAGACCGGGCGATGGGTGTTGCAATCAGACAAATGGACGGGAATTTATCAAGATTGATTCGCAATTTACGCCAAGAGATTTTAGATGCACTCGCGCAAGTCGAAGTAAACATTGATTATCCTGAATATGATGATGTAGAAGAAATGACTCAGCGAATGCTACTGGAGAAAACAGAACTAGTCCGCGCCTCTGTAGAGCAACTACTACAAACCGCGAGCCAAGGAAAAATTCTCCGCGAGGGGCTTGCAACAGCAATCATCGGTCGACCAAACGTTGGGAAATCTTCTTTACTAAACCAATTAATTCAAGAAGAAAAAGCGATTGTAACTGATATTGCTGGAACAACAAGAGATATCATTGAAGAATATGTCAATGTTCGCGGAGTACCGCTACGTTTGATTGATACTGCGGGAATTCGTGAAACAGAGGACATCGTGGAGAAAATTGGCGTAGAACGTTCCAGAAAAGCGCTGGCGGATGCTGATTTTATCCTTTTAGTATTAAACCAAAATGAAGAGCTAACAGTGGAAGATGAAGCGTTATTTGAAGCAGCTGCTGGTCATAATTATGTTGTTGTTTTAAATAAAACCGATTTGGAAACAAAACTTGATATAAATAGAGTACGTGAACTTGCGGGAAACAACCCGATTGTCTCGACTTCTTTAGTAAAAGATGAGGGTTTAGAAGCTTTAGAAGAAGCAATTAAAACGTTATTTTTTGCAGGAGATATTGATGCTGGTGACGCAACATACGTATCAAATGTTCGCCATATTGCCTTGCTTCACCAAGCACTTGAGTCTTTAAATGCGGTAACAACAGGAATTCAGCTCGGTATGCCAGTCGATATTGTCCAGATTGACATGACTCGCGCATGGGATCTACTAGGTGAAATTACCGGAGATTCTGTTCAAGATGAGTTACTCGATCAGTTGTTTAATCAATTTTGTCTGGGAAAATGATTTTTAGGAGATGTTAAAATTGCAAACTTATGATGCAGGAACTTTTGATGTCATCGTTGTTGGCGCAGGACATGCCGGTGTAGAAGCAGGTCTAGCAAGTGGCCGGATGGGCGCCAAAACATTGATGCTTACAATAAATTTAGATATGGTTGCATTTATGCCATGTAACCCTTCTGTTGGAGGTCCGGCTAAAGGCGTTGTCGTGCGCGAAATTGATGCACTCGGCGGAGAAATGGGTCGTAATACAGATAAAACTTACATTCAAATGCGGATGTTAAATACTGGTAAAGGTCCAGCTGTCCGCGCATTACGAGCTCAAGCCGACAAATGGGACTATCAACACGAAATGAAGCATACCATTGAAAAAGAAGAAAACATTACTTTACGTCAAGGACTTGTTGATCGTTTAGTAATAGAAGATGGGGTTTGTAAAGGTGTCATCACGAATAGTGGCGCAATTTACTACGCAGAAACAGTAGTTATTACAACGGGAACATTCTCACGTGGAGAAATCATTGTTGGCGAACTGCGCTATTCAAGTGGTCCGAATAACCAACAACCATCTGTGAAACTCTCAGAACACTTGGAAGAACTTGGCTTTGAGCTACGCCGCTTTAAAACAGGAACCCCACCACGCGTAAAATCCAGTACGATTGATTATTCCAAAACTGAAGAACAACCTGGTGATGAGCACGCACGCGCATTTAGCTTTGATACAGTCGAAATGATACTGGACCAATTACCATGTTGGTTAACCTACACAAACGAAACAACACACGAAATAATCCAAGCCAATTTACACCGTTCCCCAATGTTCACAGCTACAAAAAAAGGAACTGGTGCAAGATATTGCCCATCAATTGAAGATAAAATTGTTCGTTTCAGCGACAAACCAAGACACCAAATTTTCCTTGAACCAGAAGGCCGCAATACAGAAGAAGTCTATGTTCAAGGGCTTTCCACAAGCTTGCCAGAAGAAGTACAACGCGAAATGTTAAGAACAATCCCTGGCCTTGAAAATGTAGAAATGATGCGTGTTGGTTACGCGATTGAATACGATGCAGTAATGCCAGACCAACTTTGGCCATCACTTGAAACAAAGCTTGTAGAAGGTCTTTTCACAGCGGGCCAAATTAACGGCACAAGTGGGTACGAAGAAGCTGCCGGACAAGGCTTAATGGCAGGAATCAACGCCGCACGTAAAGTCTTCAAGAAAGAACCTGTAATCCTAGGTCGTGACCAAGCATATATTGGTGTATTAATTGATGATTTAGTAACAAAAGGCACCGAAGAACCGTATCGCTTACTTACTTCTCGTGCAGAATATCGCTTGTTACTACGCCACGATAATGCTGATTTACGTTTAACAGAAATCGGTCATGAAATTGGTTTAATTAGTGACGAACGTTATGAACGCTTTTTGGCAAAACAAAGTGCTATCGAAGCCGAAAAAACAAGACTTCAAAAAACGCGCATCAAACCAACTGCTGAAGTTCAAGCAATGCTTAAAGAAATTGGTTCCGGTGAGCTAAAAGACGGCATTTTAGCAGCAGATTTACTTCGCCGTCCAGAAATCACGTATAATAAAATCGCCGAAATTGTTTCACGTGAAACATCTGTAACGGATGATGTCGCGGAACAAGTCGAAATCCAAGTGAAATATGAAGGATACATTGAAAAATCTAAACTACAAGTAGAAAAAATGAAACGCATGGAAGATAAAAAAATCCCAGAAAATATTGATTATGATGCTATCAGCGGACTTGCAACAGAAGCACTAGAAAAACTGAAGAAAATCGAACCACTTTCTATCGCCCAAGCTAGTCGCATCAGTGGCGTAAATCCAGCCGACATTTCCATTTTGCTTGTCTATATCGAGCAAGGGAAAATAGCAAAAATAAGCAAGTAAAAAATACAAAACTCAAGAACCACCTTATTCATGAAAGTTTTAATTTTTCATGAATAAGGTGGTTTTTTTAGAGCAAAATAGACCTACATAAAAGAAGTGAAAAATTATAGTATGTGATAAGATGAGCTTAGAGATGAAAAAAATCTAACATCAGAGGTGAAGAATTGAAAAAGAAACTAATAATGACACTAGGAATTGTAGTAACAATTATTTTGGTATTAGGGGTGAAATTCTATATGGACGAGAAAAAGTTGGACGAAGAAATGATTAAAGTAGTTTATAGTGATGAAGCAAAAGAGGTATTCGAAAACGATATAAAACTTATTGATACGAAAGCATTCACCAAAGAAGGTATAATTCAGTCATATGAAGTTGATAAGGAGAGTATAGAGCATAATCCAATGGGAGGGATAATAGTTACCTTAGTTATTAATAAGGATGATACCTTGAAATTAACATATACTTTGAACAATCATAACGGAAAATTAGAAGGTGGCGGTGCAAGTATATCTAAAGAGCTTACTAAACAATTAGGGCTTTTGGAGGGAGACAAATGAGTCAAGCTAGTACAGACCAAGAAAGAGTTAAGTTAACAGAAAAAGAATACCATAAACTGAAATCTGGTGAGGCAGTATATATTTCTAAAACCAATGGGGGAATTAAAACAATCGGCACCGTATCCCAAGTAAACAACAAACCAACCGGCGAACAATCTTTCATCATCACAGACAAATACACGCCACCCACCGCCGCATCTACCGAAAGAAACAAGGTAAAAGAACTAACCATCCTATACAAAGGCTCCACCGCACCATCTACTGCAAATCTTAATGTCCCGCTTCATCCAGACTATAGAGATGTAAGAGAAGACTGGTTAGATAATGATATTCCAACTGCTTTTCAAGTTATAAACGGCGGAGGTCCGGTAGTAACCCCGCAATTAAAATCCTCTGCAGAAACTCTTAAACAAGCAATGAAACTTTACCCAAACGCCCAAGTTTACGTATATGGACACTCGCTAGGTTCTATGGACGCCCAATACGCTATTGCAGACTTGGACAAAAAAGACATTAAACGCATTAGCGGCGGATTCTTTTACCAAGGTCCCAATATCTATTCAAATTTAACCCCAGAACAACAAGACACAGTAAAAGCAATAAACGCTTTAGATAAACTATTTAATTACATTGATAGAAAAGATTATGTGCCAATTGGTTATGGTATTGGCAACCCAGCAGTCGGACATTTAATCGAAGTTGATTCTAAAAACGTCGGTTTGATTGAACAACATATGTGGGGTGGTTATCAATTCGACAAAGACGGTAATCTCCTTACTGACAAAGAAGGAAGCTTGCGACTAGCCAAATACGCAACTAGCCAGCAATTATCAGCAATCAATATCATGCGAACAAGTTTTACAAAAAGCGGCGGAGGCTTATCTTCATCGGAAGAAATATTTTTGGATGCAGCAGAAGGACTAGCCATTACGCAAGGGATGAAACAAACGCTACAAGGAGAGATTAAAGACTTAAAAGATATGTTTGATAAAGCGACCGAGAACGCAGAAGAGTTGTGGAGTGATACACTTTCAGATGCGAGGGATATTGGCTCAAAACTATCCGAGTCAGAAATACTAACAGCACTCGCATACGGTGGGGCAACAGAAGCAAAAATTGTGAATGAAACAGTGCAAGATTGCGAAAAATCTTTAGCAGAAGCAACTAAAATAGAACAAGAATATGATAAATTGCTAGAACAAATTAACGAAGCCATAACCAGTCAGCTAAAAACGGACCAAGAATTAGCCAAACAAATAGGGAGCATGTATGGATAAACAACGACAACTACTATTGAAAATAGAGAACCTAGAGGATGATTTTAATAGAAAAAGAAGACGGCTAGAAGAATCAATGGATGAAGTAACTCAAGAAAAATGGAAGTTTAATCGCGAGTTGGAAAATCTTTCCGAGCAAATAAGGTACATAAACCAAAAAAGAGATTATATCGATTCCTCCAGTTTACAAAAAGAATATCATTTAATCAGCTCTATTCAAGAAGAAAGCGAATGGACTGTAAAAAATGCACTGACAAAATTAGAAAATGAACACGAAGAACAGCATGCTCTTTATAGGAAACAAGCATTTTCTTATGAAGAAGAATTACATCAGCTAAAGAAGGAACGTGATTGATAATATGATAGATAGTTTAAAAGCAGATTTATTAGAATCGCGAAAAAATTTAGAAAGAAATCTTATTCGTATGTTTGTGGCCAGTCAAAGCCATACAACATCAGAAAACCGTAAGAAAATGCTCGAAATGATGAAAAAGGATAAGCTAGAAGACATAAAAAGCAACTGTACGAGCTACGTTAACGGGATTTCTACCACCGCAAAAGGCAAATGGGTGACTCAGGCTAAAGAAAGTTTTAAGGAGATTACAAACAAACTTGATAATTGTTAGAGATATAAAGAGGAAGAGTTTGATAAATGAGAAGAAAAAATTTATACTTTATAAATACAGTAGAGATAAGACACTGGAAAAATAGCAAAAGTAAAGTGAGGAAAAAACATGAATCCAGAACAATTCAGTAACGCTCTTGCTGAAAAAGGAATAGAATTAAATGAAGTACAATTGAAACAATTCCACGATTACTTTGAAATGCTAGTAGAATGGAACGAGAAAATGAATTTAACAGCCATTACAGAGGAAAAAGAAGTCTACCTAAAGCATTTCTATGACTCTATTTCCGCGGCATTTTACGTTGATTTCAATGACTTTCATTCGATTTGTGATGTTGGGGCTGGCGCTGGTTTTCCAAGCATTCCCATCAAAATCTGCTTCCCGCATTTAGAAGTTAGCATAGTAGATTCGCTCAAGAAACGAATGACCTTTTTAGATGCACTAGCAGAAAAACTAGCTTTAACAAACGTCCATTTTTATCACGATCGTGCTGAAACATTCGGTCAGAACAAAGCGCATCGTGAAAAATATGACCTAGTAACAGCGCGAGCAGTAGCAAGAATGAGCGTATTATCTGAGCTTTGCCTGCCACTTGTCAAAAAAGGCGGTTCTTTCCTCGTAATGAAAGCAGCCCAAGCGGAACAAGAATTACAAACAGCCGAAAAAGCTATCAAAGTATTAGGCGGGAAAGTGGTCAATCACTTCTCTTTCTCACTACCAATAGAAGAAAGCGAACGGAACATTTACGTTATCGCTAAAACAAAAGAAACACCGAATAAATACCCAAGAAAGCCCGGAACACCGAACAAATTACCAATCGAATAAATACGAAAAAGTCCTTTCAAAACGAGAGGACTTATTAATTTCAGCCAAGGAGGAATAAAAGTGAATAATTCTGTACTTGAAAAAATAAAAGGTGAGCTAATAGTTTCCTGCCAAGCTCTGCCAGATGAACCACTCCATAGCTCATTTATCATGTCGAAAATGGCCCTCGCAGCAGTCCAAGGAGGCGCGATAGGTATTCGAGCAAACACACCCGAAGACATTAGCGCCATTCAAAATGAAGTAAACGTGCCCATCATCGGCATTTTCAAACAGGTATACGATGACTGCAACGTATTTATTACCCCAACATTAAAAGAAGTAAGGAAAATCTGTGAAACTGGCGCTGAAATAGTAGCAATGGACGCAACTACAAGACCGCGCCCTAATAACGAAAACCTCGAAGAAATACTACAAATAATCCGCAAAGAGTTTCCAAGTACCCTCCTAATGGCAGACACTGGAAGCATGGAAGATGTTCATTACGCTGATTCCCTGGGCTTTGATTTGATAGGTACAACACTTTACGGCTACACAGACGAAACCGCAAATCAAAATATTAGCGATTACGACTTCTCCCATTTAAAAGAAGTATTAAAAAGTACGAACCGCCCAGTCATTGCAGAAGGGAAAATTGATACTCCTGAGAAAGCGAGAGAAGTGCTAAATCTAGGTTGTCACGCCGTTGTTGTTGGCGGAGCAATAACAAGACCGCAAGAGATAACTGCACGTTTTACAAAAGAAATTAACAATAAATGAATCAATTCAAGTTAACAAGCAAGTTCTGGAATTTTTAATTTAGAATAAACGTGTTTTTCTGCGTCATTTCTGCTAAAATAATGAAAGAGACTTGCGGATAGTAGGATTTACTCACTTAGCGCCCAAGAATTTCCGGAAAGGAAGGACCCAGATGCCTTTTTCACGTTTATTTGGAAAAAAAGAAAAGAATAATCAACTGGATGATAACATAGTAGAAGAAGGAGTACAGCGTGTACAAGAACTTCCTATGGATAAAATTTTCCCAAACCAATTTCAACCACGGACCGTATTTGATCAAGATAAGATTGAGGAGCTTGCTCGAACGATTCGAATTCATGGTGTCATTCAACCAATTGTGGTTAGAGAGATGGAACCGGATTATTATGAAATCATTGCCGGAGAGCGTCGTTTTCGAGCTGTTCTTTCTTTGGAAATGGAAAAAATCCCAGCAATTATTCAAAATTTGGATGATGAAGAAGTAGCTGCGATTGCTTTAATTGAAAACCTACAGCGCGAAGAACTGACGCCTATTGAAGAAGCAAAAGCATACCGAAGCTTGCTAGATATGCAAGACGTCACTCAAGAAGCACTTGCTCAACGTGTCGGGAAGAGCCAGTCCGCTATTGCTAACAAAATGCGTCTTTTAAAACTACCAGAAACAATCCAAAATGCCGTACTTAACAAACAAATTTCAGAACGTCATGCTCGTTCATTACTAGCTTTAGAAACGGAAGAACAGCAAGTGAGTCTTTTACAAGAAATAAAAGAAAATCACTGGAACGTTAAGCAAACCGAAGCACGAATTCAAGAGCTTCTAGGCGTGAAAAAGTCAACCACCACTAAAAAAACAAAACCAAAACGGCAAGCAATCAGTCGTGATGTACGTATTGCTATGAATACAATCAAGCAATCTGTTACGATGGTTAAAGATAACGGAATGGAACTAGATTTTAAGGAAGAAGAAACAGATGATTTTTATCAAATTACCATTCAAATTCCTAAAAAGAAATAAAGAGGTGTAGCAATGAGGTTTTTGAAGATAGTTGGGCATGCAATTGGAGTTATTAGTTGCTTAATGGTACTACCATCCTTCGTCATAGCAATTACCAGCGCTGTTTTAAGTTTTAACCCATTATATATTACTTATTTTTTCACTAGTCCTTATGCGCGAGCAGTTGCTGTGGCAGAAGAATCTGGCTGGGGAAACGCCATCAATATTTTATTAGTTAATTATGGGGCATATCTCATCGCGTTCGCCTATACTTTCTTTGCTATAGTGAAGATTTACAGTTGGTATCAAATAGCGAAAGAAGCAAAAAAATAAGCGTAATTAGTTAACCCGCCTAATGAAGCGGGTTTTTCGACCTATTTAATTTAAACAGAAAGGAGAGGGGACTATGAAGACAACCATAAAGGACATCGCGAAAGAAGCAGGGGTTTCCATCGCTACAATTTCGCTTATTATCAATGGGAAAGCAGAACTATTCAGCCCTAAAACTGTCAAAAAAGTAAACGAAGCAATTGAAAAACTAAATTATCAGCCTAATTACTTTGCTAAAAATCTAAATAGTGTTAAAAGTAATACCATTGGTTTAATAGTACCAGATGTCTCCAACCCGTTTTTCTCGAAATTAGCGAATAGTATTGAAAATGCCCTTAACGAAGCAGGTTATTTACTATTTTTATGTAATAGTGCGTATGATTTAGAGCGTGAACAGAAATACATTAATGAAATGCTTTATCGTTCCATTGAAGGGATTATTTTTGCTAGTGCGGAAAATTTAAACGAAACGACTATCCAGCAACTAGGGAAATCAAATGTTCCGTATATTTTGATGGATCGCCCAAGCAGAGTTGTGAATAATGGTGTTTTTGTGGATGATTATGCAGGTGGTGTTATTGCAACAGAACATTTAATTTCAAAGGGGCATACTAAAATTGCTTGTTTAAGTGGAGCTGAGAAGTTTGTGAATATCTCAGAACGTGGCCGAGGTTACTTAGAAACAATGAAAAAACACCAACTAACGCCTATTTATTCGGAAAATGGAACCTTAACTGTCGAAAGCGGTTATAAAGAAGGCTTGAAATTATGTGAAAAAGATATTTCAGCAATCTTTGTATGTAATGACTTAATGGCAATAGGCGTGTATGAAGCTATTAACGAGCTTGCCAAAGTAATACCAACTGATATTTCAGTGCTTGGTTTTGATGATATTACGACAGCTCAATATTTGACGCCTAAGTTAACAACGATTCATCAACCGATTGGAGAGCTTGGTAAAGTAGCAGTTGAGAATTTAGTTTGGCGAATTCAAAATAATAATGATGCAGTTGAAAACTATGTAGCGCCAGTCACTTTGGTTGAACGATCAAGTGTGAGAGCTGAGCTAAAATAAAAAAACGGTTGACTTTTAAAACGTTTTAATTTATGCTTTAAAAAATGATAGCGCTAACAAAAATGACTTTTGCAATTTTATTAAAACGTTTTAATAAAAGGAGGAAATTTAAAAAATGAGTACAAATAGAGTAATTATTGATACGGATGTAGGTAGTGATATCGATGATGCAATGGCCCTTGCTCTTGCGATGAAATCAGATGATATCTACATCGAGGGAGTAACAACTGTTTATGGCAACACTGTTTTGAGAGCTAAACTAGCGAAAAAACTTTTAACACTTGGGAATGCTGAGGAAGTAAAAGTTTATGCTGGAATTAAAGAGCCACTTTTACATAATCGAGAAGTCTGGATGGCTGGTCATGAAGGCGACGGTGTTTTAGAAGATTATGAAATGCTTGAAGTAGAAGCAGAACACGGAGTCGATTTTATTATTAGAACAATTATGGATAATCCGCACGAAATAACGCTTATTACAATTGGACCGTTAACTAATGTTGCAGCGGCTATTATTCGCGAACCAAAAATAGCTGAAAACGTGAAAGAAATCATATTAATGGGTGGAGTAACGAGACTTGGCGACAATGGTCTGAAGATACGCCAAATCGAACATAATATCAAATCAGATCCAGAAGCAGCATCACTAGTCTTCCGGAGTAAAGCAAAAATTACGATGGTTGGTCTCGATGTGACTATGAAAGTGAAATTCACCAAACCAGAACGCGACCAGTTGAAAGCATCGGGTTTACCATTAAATGATGCGCTTGTTAAAATGCTAGATCGATGGTTTGACTTTATTGAGGAAGATTTTACATTGATGCATGATCCGCTTACGGTTTCACTTCTCCTTGATAGAAGCCTAGTTAAGACAGAGAAAGTAACTATCGAAGTGGAGTATGATCATAGACATCCAACTGGACAAACCGTTGCTACATATGATGAAAATGGTAATGTTGATTTATGTCTAGATGTGGATAGTGAACGTTTTAATGAATTATTGTTAGATATTCTACTTAAAGAAAAATAAACTATATGGAGGTTTTCAAATGAAACGCGGAATGAAATATGATTTTTCTTTACTGTCGATTTTGTTAATACCAATTGGTGTTGCAATCAATGTTGTTGGGTATCAGCTGTCTTCTATTTTAAAATTACCTGTATTTTTGGATTTAATGGGAACAGCGATGGTTAGTATGATTGCTGGGCCATGGGTTGGGCTTGTTACGGGAGGGCTTGGAAGTCTGGTTAATGGAATGCTTAACCCAGTTGCTATCCCTTTTGCCCTAGTTTCAATGTCTGTTGGTTGGACTGTCGGGATGCTATCAAGAGCCAAAATGTTTAATAACTTGATTTTGTTATTAATTTCCTCAGTGATTGTTACAATCGTTTCTTCCATTACATCAGCCCCAGTACAAGTCATTATGTTTGGTGGAGTGACAGGCTCTTCCATTGATTTAATTACGGCTACTATACTTTCCACAGGACAACAAATTTGGACAGCAGTTTTTTCACAAACGCTTATTATCGGAAGTATCAATTCCGTTGTGAATCTACTAATTGCTTGGTTAATTGTAAAGAAAATGTCGGCTCGTTATCTATCGAAGCAAAATTATGGAATGCCATATATTAAAAAACAAGAGTTAAATACTACCAAAATCGTATAGAAAAGGAGTTTATGATATGAAGCAATTTATTCTTAGTATCTATCCGACGACCAAGCTGTGGGTTGTTGCTTTTGTAATATTATCCAGCATGTTTATTCCAGGTTATTTATACCAATACGCCATTTTTCCGGTATGCATACTAATTGCAATGATTGCAGGTAAGGGAGGCGAATTTTTCAGTCTGTTTATGAAAGCTATTTTTACTATTATTATTTTTATTTTCGTTATTCAAGGGCTGTTTTATCCAGGAACAACAGAGCTTTTTAGTTGGTGGGTTTTTACAGTCAATCTAGAAGGAATCATGTATAGTCTTATTTTAACCTCTAAAATTGTCGCTATTAGCTCGATTATTATTTTATTTTTCCGTATTACAAAAACAAAAGATTTCATTTACTCTTTAGAAAAAATGGGGATGCCGAAAAAAGTAACCTATGTCATCATGTCAACATTACAAATTACACCACAGATGAAAGAACTTTCTAACACTATTATGGATGCGCAAAGGTCACGGGGAATTGAGACGGAAGGAAGCCTGCTAATACGTGCAAAATCATTCTTACCAATCTTAGGGCCATTAGTGCTTTCATCGGTAGAATCATCAGAAGAGCGGGTATTAACACTTGAATCAAGAGCATTTTCTGCAAAAGTAAAGAAAACAAATATCTATTCGATTAAAAAAGCGAAAAAAGATTACTGGATTTCGACAATCTTTATTATTTTGATTGTACTCTTAATTGTAAGGAGTTTTGTACTATGAATGTAATAACATTAGAAAATGTTTCTTACAAATACCCAATTGGCCATAAAGAAGTGTTGCAAAATATTAATTTGTCGATTGAAAAAGGTAAGTTTTATGCGTTAATCGGTAGTAACGATGCAGGAAAAACAACATTATGTAATTTACTTCGAGGATTTATTCCGCATTTCTATCATGGAGAATTAGCGGGTGAGGTGCTTGTTTTCGGAAAGCGATTAGAAGAATGGTCTTTAAGCGATTTGTCGCAAAAAATTGGCTATGTTTTTCAAAATCCGTTTACTCAAATTAGTGGTTCTAAGGAAACGGTCTTTGAAGAAATTGCATTTGGGCTAGAAAATCTAGGAATGCCAGAAAATATTATTCGAGAAAAAGTAAATGCGATTATTGATTTATTGGAAATTGATTTTTTGCGCGATAAGAACCCAAACTTCCTTTCAGGAGGGCAAAAACAAAGAATTTCTTTAGCTTCTATTATTGTTATGGAACCAGAAATACTGATTATTGATGAACCAACTTCCCAATTAGATCCCCAAGGAACAGAAGATGTGTTTAAAATTATTAAGATGATGAAAGATTTGGGATCCACCATTATTCTAGTAGAGCATAAAATTGAGCTAGTTGCTGAATACGCGGATGAAATTATTCTTCTTCAAGATGGAGAAATCAAAATGATGGGACCAAAACAAGCTATTTTATCAAAAGAGCAAGTAATCGAATATGGTGGGGTCATCCCACAATTCGCGATTTTAGGGCTGGAACTGAAGAAAGCAGGCATCCCGCTAAAGGAAATCCCGCTAACTGAAGATGCAGCTGTGAAACAACTTCAAGCACTTTTAGGGGAGGTTCAGTCATTTTGAGTTATTTACAATTAGATCAAGTCTCATTTTCATACCCAGGTGGTTTTAGTGCAGTTGAAAATGTTAGTATGTCATTTGAAAAAGGAGAGGCCGTTGCAATTGTTGGTCAAAACGGAGCCGGAAAAACAACGACAGTAAAACTAATGAATGGCTTACTCCGACCTACTTCTGGAAAAATTATAGTGGATGACTGGGACACAAAAGATTACACAACGGCGAAGATTTCAAGAAAGGTCGGCTATGTTTTCCAAAATCCAGATGATCAAATTTTTCACAGTGACGTCTTAAGTGAAATTGAGTTTGGACCAAAGAACCTTAAATTAACGGAAAAACAAGTACAAGAAAATGTTAATAAGGCAGTGGAATTGACTGGTCTTAAGCCATATTTATCAGAGCATCCTTATAATTTACCATTTTCGATTCGGAAATTTATAACAATTGCTGCAGTTATTGCGATGAATCCAGATGTCATTATTCTAGATGAGCCGACAGCAGGGCAAGATTTCCCATCAATGCTAAGATTAGGACGAATTATTTCTGAATTACAAAAGGAAAATAAAGTTATTATCACGATTACCCATGATATGGAGTTTGTCGTAAGCAACTTTGAACGAGTAATTGTTATGGCAAATAAACAGAAATTGCTTGATTCCTCTAGACGTGATGTGTTCTGGAACTTTGAGATTTTAGAAAAAGCTAATTTGAAACAACCATACATCAGTCGAGTTGCTAAACAGTTAGGGTTAGGAAATCAAATTCTGGATGTAAGTGAAATGATTGAGGCAATTAAAGCAAATAAAGCATAAAGTTTATGTGAAAGGAAGATAGCATGAGTAGAATAGTTGTTCTTGGGAGCTGCTCCATTGACTATGTCGTGGAGACTGATCGCCAGCCACAAACGGGCGAAACAATCGAAGGCATAGAATTCAAAAAATATTTTGGTGGTAAGGGCGCAAACCAAGCAGTTGCAGCTAAACGTTTTGGTGGAGATGTTGCTTTTGTAGGAGCTGTGGGGAAAGACGATGCAGGTACGCAGATTTTAACTAATTTTAAAAAAGAAGGTATTCAAACCAACTTTGTACAACAGGTAGATGGAGCGACTGGGGCAGCTGTCATAACTATTATGAATGGCGATAATTCGATTATTTACGTTCCAGGCGCCAACCATCAGTTTGATATAGCTGACTTTTCTAAAGTTTTTGAAGGAGCTAAGATTGTCTTACTTCAATTGGAATTGCCAACAGAAATCATCATACAGGCACTAACTTATTGTGAAGAGAACGGAATTACTACGATTTTAGACCCTGCGCCATCCGATTTGTTTTCTGCGGAAATGTTTGAAAAAGCAAATTATATCACACCAAATGAAATGGAATTCACGGAGATTGCTAAAAAACTGCATACTACGGAAAAAGAACTGCTGATGGAAAATCCTCAGAAAATCATTATTTCAAAAGGTGCACAAGGTGTAAGCTATGTCGATAATGGGAAGCAAATAAATATTCCAGCTGAAAAAGTGGAGGCAGTGGACTCGACGGGAGCTGGAGATACATTCACAGGTGTTTTTGCGGCAATGTTAGCAGAAGAAAGTTTTGAACAAGCCGTAAAGTGGGCAGTAAAAGCAAGTGCAATTTCTGTCAAATCAAAAGGCGCTCAGAAAGGAATGCCAACTAGAATGGTGCTAAAATGACCTTTCAAACAATCAAAAGTCTTCCGAAAGTAGAGTTGCATACCCACTTAGATGGCTCTATTTCGCTAACTACTTTAAAAAAATTGGCGAAAATAGCTGGTAAGACGTTACCGCCTGATGAAGAAGTTATTGGAAACTTACGTGTTGTAGCTAACTGTCAGAGTTTAGCTAGTTATTTAAAGTGTTTTGAGACAGTAATGCCATTTTTGCAAAGTGAAAAAGCGCTAAGAATTGCTGCTTATGACTTGATTTCGCAAGCTGCGGACGAAAATATAGTTTATATAGAAGTACGATTTTCACCAGTATTATTTAAATTAGAAGGCTTAAGTGATGCTCAAATAATTCAGAGTGTTACAGCGGGATTAAAGCAGGGGTATTTAGATTATGGTGTTCGTAGTAATATGATTTTGTGCGCCATGCGGGGACATGATCTAGAAACTAATAAACAAGTCATTGATGCAGCGGTTTTATATCGGAAACTAGGTGTTGTTGGAGTCGATTTGGCCGGAGATGAAGCGAGCTATCCTCCAAAAATCTTTCTTGAATGGTTCCGTTATGCAAAAGAAAAGGGCGTTAATTTGACGATTCATGCTGGTGAATGTGGTTCAGCGGAAAATATACGAGATTCGATTGCGCTTGGGGCAAGGCGCATTGGTCATGGGACTAGCATGCGTGGGCATCGAGATTTGATTACTACATGTATTAAGCATAATATTCATATCGAAATGTGTCCTACTAGTAACTTACAAACAAAGGCTATTTCTACAATGAAGGAATACCCGTTTCAAGAGTTTTATAATGCTGGGTTATCTCTTTCTGTCAATACAGATAACCGCAGCGTATCAGGGACGACGCTAACCTCTGAATGGCAAGCGCTGCAAGTTACAACAGCGGTTATTCGTAAGGTAACTTTAGAAGCGATGAAGGCCTCTTTTGCTACGGAAGAAGAAAAGCAACTTATAGCGAAAGAAATCACTTTATTTAAATGAGAGAGGAGAAACGATGAAAGAGATAGTTGCATTTTTAAAAGGGCAGGGTATTAAAAAGTTGGATTTTGGATTAGTTTTAGGATCAGGGCTTGGAGAACTTGCAGAGGAAATAGAAGATGCGCTTTACTTTGATTACCATACTATTCCTGGTTTTCCAATCTCTACTGTTGAGGGACATAAAGGAAGGCTTGTATACGGAAAACTAATGGGAAAATGGGTTCTTGGTATGCAAGGAAGATTTCATTACTATGAAGGTTATTCGATGGAAGAAGTAACAATGCCAATTCGCGTCATGAAAAAGCTAGGCGCGCACTCCGTTATACTGACAAATGCAGCTGGTGGAGTTAACGAGCAGTTTAAACAAGGAGAATTAATGGTGATATCTGACCAAATTAACTTTACAGGTACAAATCCTTTAATTGGTCCAAACAATGATGAGGGGCACCGATTTCCAGACATGAGTGTTGCTTATGATAAGGAGTACCAAAGCCATTTGAAATCAATTGCTAACAGGCTGCAAATGAAGCTTCAAGAAGGTATTTATATGGGGTTTTCAGGGCCATCTTATGAAACGCCAGCAGAAATACGTATGGCTCGACTAATGGGAGCAGAGGCTGTTGGGATGTCTACTGTTAGTGAAACAATTGTTGCAAATCATTGTGGACTAAGAGTAGTAGGTATTTCTTGTATTACTAATTTGGCAGCAGGAATGCAAGCAACATTAAATCACGCAGAAGTGGTAGAAACGACCGAAAAAGTAAAAGCGGATTTCAAAATATTAATTAAGTCATTTATTCAAGAAGAGCCGCAGATGTAAGCGGCTTTTTTAATTTTTAAAAACGACTCAATTTGAGTTGGTGGAAGATAGAAATGGCTCTCATTGTGTATTTCAGAAAGATTAGAGAAAATAAGTGCAATTTTGAGCAGAAAAAAGTACAATAGAAATAGGTAAAGTTGTAAAGGAGGGAGTGATTCACTCAACTAGGGGTGGAATCACGAAACGAATGGCAAAAATCATTTTTGTGAAAGACGAACAAAATGAGTTCCAAGCGTATGATTTTTTACAAAACTTAATTGTGGAAGAACCACTAATGGCCACTTTAGTATTCCAAGGCCTGTTACAACTCGAAACAGCAGAAACAAGAAAACTTAGTACAGGGAAGCAAATTCTCCCTGATGTTCATCTAATTATTGGTAAAAGTCAAGCCTATTCACTACAAACAACTCGTATCGAAACAACAGTAGATCAACCAATCCAAGAGATGAAGGCACATTTTAAAGATAAAAATTGTCGTTTAATCTACTTCACTGCATTTAGTGGAGATGAAACGTATTATTGCTTCGTTAAAGGCTATTTTAAAGATAAAAACCCGTTCACTGATCAAATGGGTTCATACCGTGAGGAGGCAAAACGTGTTTTCTTACGCCGAATTGATGCAGAAACAAGTATTGGTAATTCAGAATATCAATTTGAAACTCTTAAAAATCAAGCTTTAGAAAATGAAGGAATCGCTCATTACTTAGAAAGTTTTTCGGCAAGCTTAGGTAAATATATATTTGCAAAACGAATGGAAAAGAAATGGTCACAAATGGATTTAGCTTTAAAATCCGATTTGTCACCAGTAATTATTGGACGTTTAGAAGCAGGTGATCCAGATTTGACACTTCGGATGTATCAGAAAGTCTGCACAGTTCTAGGCGTTAAGACCACATTCTCTGTAGATTGAATAGAAAAAGTAATCAGCTTAGGTTGATTGCTTTTTTTAATTCAAAATGTTTCACGTGAAACATTTTAAGAATTAAAAACAATATTTTCGTTCTTTTTTAGCTTTAAAAACATGAATTTAAATTTATTTTTACTTTTTGTAAGACTAAATGAAAATCTTTTGGTAGAATAGAATATAAAAGAACCGGAAATCTCGGTACAAAATAAGGGTTGGTGAAAAAGATTGAGCAAAGTGATTGCACTAGCGAACCAAAAAGGTGGGGTTGGTAAAACAACATCATCTGTTAATTTAAGCTCTAGCCTAGCTTTTTTAGGTAAAAAGGTATTACTAGTAGATATTGACCCACAAGGAAATGCTTCAAGTGGTGTTGGTGTAAACAAAGGTGAAATAGAACATTGTATTTATGATGTACTAGTTGACGATGTAGCCATTCAAGATGTGTTGCAAAAAACAGACCTAGATAATTTAAACGTTATTCCAGCTACAATTCAACTTGCAGGAGCCGAAGTAGAGCTAGTTCCAGCGATTTCACGTGAAATTAGATTGAAGAAGGCAATCGACTCAATTCGTGATGATTATGATTATGTAATTATTGACTGTCCGCCATCGCTGGGCCTTTTGACTTTAAACGCTTTGACAGCCGCAGATTCTGTGCTCATTCCAGTTCAATGCGAATACTATGCACTGGAAGGTTTAAGCCAACTTTTAAATACAATAAGAATTGTTCAAAAACATCTTAATGAAGATTTGCAAATTGAAGGTGTGCTACTAACAATGCTTGATGCTAGAACAAATCTAGGAATACAAGTAATTGAAGAAGTAAAAAAATACTTCCAAAACAAAGTATTTAATACAATTATTCCACGTAATGTACGCCTAAGTGAAGCACCTAGTCACGGGAAACCAATTTTGTTATATGATGCGAAATCCAAAGGGGCAGAAGTTTATTTAGAATTAGCAAAGGAAGTGGTTGCACATGGCTAAGGGTCTAGGTAAGGGAATCAATGCGCTATTTAATAATGTCGATACAAATGAAGAAACTGTTCAAAACATCGCTCTAAAAGAAATTAAACCAAATCCATACCAACCACGTAAAATTTTTGATACGAAAGCAATCAATGAATTACGTGATTCCATTAAAATTCATGGTGTTTTACAACCAATCATCTTAAGAAACACAGCTAAAGGATATGAAATTGTTGTTGGTGAGCGCAGATTCCGAGCAGCAAAAGAAGCTAAATTAAAAGAAATTCCAGCAGTTGTCCGTGATCTAACTGAAGAAGAAATGATGGAGCTTTCTGTCATTGAGAACTTGCAACGGGAAGATTTATCTCCTTTAGAAGAAGCGGAATCTTACCAATTCTTAATGAAAAAATTAGGATTAACCCAAGCCAAATTAGCAGAGCGCGTTGGTAAAAGCAGACCGTATATTGCTAACTTTGTCCGTCTTTTAACACTACCAGAAGAAGTCCAAGTAATGCTGCGAGATGGCTCGTTATCAGCTGGTCATGGTCGAGTATTATTAGGTCTGAAACTTAAAAAGAATATCATCCCAACAGCGAAAAAGGCTGTGGCGCAAGAGTTGACAGTTCGCCAGTTAGAAGATGTTGTAGCTAATTTAAATGAAAATGTTTCACGTGAAACATTAAAACCAGCGCGTGTTCCTATTTTTATTCGTGAAAGTGAAAGTCAGTTACGAGATAAATTTGGAACGGCTGTATCTATTAAACGTCGGGATAAAAAAGGTAAAATTGAAATTGAGTTTTTATCTGATGATGATTTAGATCGTATTTTAGAAATTTTAGATATTCAGTTTGATGATGAATAGGTTGTGATGTTTATGGAAAAAAAGCATTTCGATTTAAATGATATTGTAGAAATGAAAAAGCCTCACCCTTGTGGAACGAATCGGTTTAAGATTATCCGCATGGGGATGGATATTCGAATTAAATGTGAAGGCTGCGGGCATAGTGTGATGATTCCGCGTCGAGATTTTGAACGGAAAGTTAAAAAGATTTTAGTTAAAGCTGAAGAATAAAGAGCAAGTCATTCATTACTCTAAATGAATGGCTTGTTTTTTTATAAG
Source organism: Listeria ivanovii subsp. ivanovii (assembly GCF_900187025.1). GTDB lineage: Bacteria > Bacillota > Bacilli > Lactobacillales > Listeriaceae > Listeria > Listeria ivanovii. Next base: position 2,861,305 of record NZ_LT906478.1, on the reverse strand, counting down.
CCTTTTAGTTGAAGTTTAGGGTAACCTTCTTTAGAATATAAATAGTATCATTTAATAATAATTATAAATAAACACTATTTTGATGGAGGTATGTACATATGTCAGATAAAAAGAACTTAACAACAAATCAAGGGGTGCCAGTTGGCGATAACCAAAATTCGATGACAGCAGGATTAAAAGGACCAACTTTATTAGAAGATTATGTGTTAATTGAGAAATTGGCGCATTTTGATAGAGAGCGTGTTCCAGAGCGGGTAGTGCATGCTCGTGGTGCTGGTGCGCACGGGAAATTTGTAACGAAAAAGAGCATGAAAAAGTATACGAAAGCAAAATTTTTACAAGAAGAAGGAACGGAGACAGAAGTTTTTGCGCGCTTTTCAACGGTTATTCACGGACAGCACTCACCAGAAACTTTGCGCGACCCACGTGGTTTTTCTGTTAAATTTTATACGGAAGAAGGGAACTACGATTTTGTTGGGAACAATTTACCAGTATTCTTTATTCGTGATGCAATTAAGTTTCCGGATGTGATCCATTCCTTGAAGCCAGATCCACGTACGAATATTCAAGATGGGAACCGTTATTGGGATTTCTTTAGTTTGACACCTGAAGCAACAACGATGATTACGTACTTGTTTAGTGATGAAGGAACACCAGCGTCTTATCGCGAAATTCGTGGTTCTAGTGTTCATGCTTTTAAATGGATTAACGCTGAGGGGAAAACAGTGTATGTTAAACTTCGCTGGGTTCCAAAAGCTGGAATTGTCAATCTTTCAACAGAACAAGCAGCGCAAATTCAAGCAAAAGAGTTTAATCATGCTAGCCGTGACTTATATGAAGCGATTGAAAATGGAGATTATCCTGAGTGGGACTTATATGTGCAAGTTCTTGATCCAAAAAACTTGGATAACTATGATTTCAATCCACTTGATGCGACAAAAGATTGGTTTGAAGATGTATTTCCATATGAATTAGTTGGAACGATGACATTAAATCGTAACCCTGATAATATTTTTGCTGAAACAGAATCAGTTGGCTTTAATCCAGGTGTACTTGTACCCGGAATGTTACCTTCTGAAGATCGTTTGCTTCAAGGGCGGTTGTTCTCTTACTCGGATACGCAAAGACACCGCGTTGGACCGAACTACTTACAATTACCAATTAACAGCCCGAAAACAGTTGTTGCTAACAACCAACGCGATGGTTATATGCCATTTAAACAACAAACGAGCTCGATTAATTATGAGCCGAATAGTTATGAGACAGAACCAAAAGAAAACCCAGCATATATCGAGCCTGAGCAAGAAATTCGCGGCGATATTTCTGGACGACTTGCAGCAGAAAAACCGAATAACTTTGGACATGCTAAAGAGGTTTGGAATCGTTACTCAGATGCAGAACGTGCGGCACTTGTGAAAAATATTGTGGATGATTGGGAGGGTGTGCGTGAAGATATTAAAATTCGCAATTTGCGCAATTTCTATCAAGTAGAGCCTGAATTTGCAGAACGTGTAGCTGTTGGCACTGGAATTAAGCTTGCAGAATATGTAGCTGATTTAAAATAAGTTAAAAGAAAAACGGAAATCCCACACTGATTAAGGGGTTTTCGTTTTTTTATTGGGTGGCTTTTTGTATGAAAAACCTTTATAATATACGTTAGTGAAAAAATGTCTACTAGATGGGCATTTCAAAATGAAGTTAATGAAAAGGAGTTTATATATAATGGCACTTACAGCTGGTATTGTCGGCCTTCCTAATGTTGGGAAATCGACACTTTTTAATGCAATCACGAAAGCAGGAGCAGAGGCTGCGAACTATCCATTTGCGACGATTGACCCAAATGTTGGGATTGTTGAAGTACCTGACCACCGCTTAAACAAATTAACGGAACTTGTGAAACCGAAAAAAACCGTTCCAACCACTTTTGAATTTACGGATATTGCCGGTATTGTGAAGGGTGCTAGTAAAGGAGAAGGCCTTGGAAATAAATTTTTGTCGCATATTCGTCAAGTAGATGCGATTTGTCATGTAACGCGTTGTTTTGATGATGAGAACATCACACATGTAGAAGGTCGTGTAGACCCGCTGGATGATATTTCTACTATTAACTTAGAACTTATCTTAGCGGACTTAGAAACGGTAGAGAAGCGTATTGGTCGTGTTGAGAAGCTTTCTAAACAAAAAGATAAAGATGCTGTTGCAGAATTTAATGTTTTAGTTAAATTACGTGATGCTTTTGAAAATGATAAGCCAGCTCGTGCGATTGAATTTAGTGACGATGAAGAGAAAATTGTGCGTAATTTATTCTTGCTTACAAGAAAACCAGTTTTATATGTGGCTAACGTGAGTGAAGAAGATGTTTCTAGTCCAGACGATAACAAATACGTGCAACAAGTACGCGAATTTGCAGCTGGTGAAAACTCCGAAGTTATCGTTGTGTGCGCTCGTGCAGAAGAAGAAATCGCCGAATTAGAAGATGAAGATAAAGTTGAATTTTTAGAAGCACTTGGAATTGAAGAGTCTGGATTAGATCAATTAATCCGTTCTGCGTATACATTACTTGGTCTTGCAACATACTTCACGGCAGGAGTTCAAGAAGTGCGTGCTTGGACATTTATTAAAGGCATGAAAGCTCCTCAATGTGCGGGAATTATCCATACAGATTTCGAACGAGGATTTATTCGTGCCGAAGTGGTTGCCTATGACGCTTTACTTGAATATGGCTCTGAACAAGCTGCAAAAGAAGCGGGGAAAGTTCGCTTAGAAGGTAAAGAATACGAAATGAAGGATGGAGATGTAGTTCATTTCCGCTTTAATGTTTAATATGTTTCACGTGAAACAATTTCTTGACAGATGTATAGTCGAGAAATTGTTTTTTTTGGTACTTTTTAATTGATTTATAAAACAAACGTTCACAAAAACTACAAACCTGGCAATAGTTTTAAATGCTATAATTAAATATGAAATTTGATTATAGGAGTGTTTTGTTTGATTCAACTAGTTATAATTATATTATTAATTGTTTTAGTTGTTCTTATGCCAAAGAACAATAAAGAAGAAGTAAAGGCTGCACATTTACTAATAGATAAATATGCAATGCCTGTTGCGAAGAAGAAAAATCCGGTACGCCAGTTAGCATTACTCGAAAAGCAATTAGGCGTTTCGACTTATCGAGCAAGTCGGAAGAAAACGTTGCTTTTTATACCATTATTTTTTGTCTTGGTTATTGCTTTAGGCGCGCTTGCCGTTTTCTTTGCGGTAAATAACCAAATTCCAGCAGCAATAGCAACTGGAATTCTGTCTTTCTTGGTATTGATTGCTGGGACCATTATATTGTGGGTTATGGCGATTCGCCAAGCTTCATCTTTACGAACAGATGCATGGGCTGAGATTCTCCATAAACTAGATCCATCGTTTCCAATTGAATTCTTGAACGAAAAGAAATGGCAAAAAGCATTCTTGGCTCAAATGGAAAGTTTAGCTTAATTACAATAAAAAGCTACTAAAACGTAATTTGTTTTAGTAGCTTTTTTAATTAATCAAACAAGAAATCTAAAATCTTATCACCAATTTTTTTCTGCTCGCCTTGATAAGGAAAGCAGTGCATGTGCATTGCAGGGTTAAAGTTAAGTTCGATGATAGCATGCTTATCGCGATTAATTGTTTCACGTGGAACAATGATATCAACGCCACAAATTTTGGCATCAAGCACTTGTGTTGCGTGAATAGCAATTTCTTTAAAGTAATCATCCATTTCGGCTGTATAGTCAATACTATCGCCACCAGTGCTGACATTGGAGTTTTCGCGCAAGTAAATGGTTTCACCGGATTCTGGAATGCTGTCCCATGAAAGTTTTTGCATCGAAAGCATCAGTGTTTCTTCTGGACCAGTCCGAATTTTCTCAAGTGGTTTTAAATGATCGGTTCCACGTAATGGATCCGTGTTTTTTTCGTTCACTAGTTCGCGAATAGTGTGGATACCATCACCAGTGACATTAGCAGGGACGCGTTTTAACACAGCTTCTACTTTGTCGTTGATTACTAGAAAGCGATACTCGTCACCAGGTATAAACTCTTCAATAATGACGGAACTATCATAACTAAAAGCTATATTTAAGGCTTCTTGATAGTCTTCTAGTGAGAAATTATTTTTAAATATACTGATACCCCAGCCGTAATTGGTGGATTTAGGTTTAATGACGATTTGTTTACCCTGAAATAGCGAATAAGCTTCAAGTGCAAGGACTGGATCACTGAAACTGTCACCAAATGGGACCCGAATCCCATTTTCTGCTAGGATTATTTTGGTAACAACTTTATTTTCCATCATCAAAACAGAAACATAGTTATCTTTAGAAGTTTTACTTGCTTGCTTGATGTATTCGACATGATCGCCTTTTTGGAATCGTAAAAAATTTTCGGCACGGTCAAGAACATCTACTTTGATACCGCGTGCGATGGCGTCTTTCCAAATGATTTGTGTGGATAGCTCCATATCTTCAGCGCCAATCAGTTTATAGGCTAATGCTTCGGTTTCTTCCATGAAAACTTTTGCTTGATTTAAATGGAAATTGATATAGCCAGTTGTTTTTGCATGATTTATTACTTGGGAAGCAATCGTTTTTTCTGGATGTTGCAATCGTTCTTTTTGTTTTTCGATAATACTGGTGAAATAAGTATCATCTGGAAGAAGGACACGAATAAAGTCATTCATTTTCGTAAGCTCTAGTAATCCAGCCTCTGAAAGCGGAATTTCCTCGTTATCACAATTTTTGATAGCTGGTTGCGCTAGGCCATTTAAAGCAATGTTATTTTCATTTTCATCTGCTAATTGTTGATTGTTTTCGCATAATTCTCGGTCTTCGGAAAGCAAACCTTTGATTAAAAATAAGTGAATAAAGTTAAGTTCGTCTTTGGAAATACCGTTTGCTTCAAGCGGGTTTAAGTCAATCGAACGGATTTCCAAATATTCCACGCCGTGTTCTGCTAAGCTTTCAACCGTTTGATCTGTATGGGCATTTTTCAGGCGAATGGGATTATAAAACTCACGCATGCTTTCGATTTTACCTTGTTCAATATAATTAGAGATACTGGAGATATAAGCATCAAAGGAATTATAATCAACGTACAATGCTTCTTTGTTTTTGTAGCCGGCGTTGCTGTTACGAAGCGAAATTCCGTCACGGAGAGAACTACTTCCATCAGCAAGAATTTCTTCGTTTTTAGTATGGGTAAAGTCGGCTAGATAAACCGGACTAGCCCCAGTCAGGTAAACTAGTAACCAGCGATTTTTCATGAAATATTTAGCGACTTTTAAATATAAGCGATTTTTAAAGTCTTGCTTTGATTCCTCTGGAAGGCTGATTTTTGAGTAAAGCTCATCAATCAAAACTTCTGGAAAGGAAAAATTATAATGAATGCCAGATAAAAGTTGGATTTTCTTGCCGTATCCTTTTGCTAAATGTTCGCGGTATTTCCGGTCTGGGCTATCAGGGGTTTTGTACTCGGCAATCGGAATATCTTTTTCAGCAGGCAAAAGTGGTGGGTTGCTAGAAGGCCAAAGCAGCTCATTTTTAGAACGCAAGGAAACAATGTTATGAAGGTTCTCAAGCCACTCATAAACAGTGTCAATCGAGTCTGTCACTGGTGTAATCATTTCAATTTGGCTCTCAGAAAAATCAGTTTTGATATATGGATTATCTTCTTTTGGGCCAAAAATGGCTGGATGTGGCGTAAGTGCCAATTTGCCATCAGCAGTGACGCGGACATTTTCTTTTTCCAAACCAAAATGACCAGAAAATAAATGTTTCCGGAGAGTAGGGTTTTCTTTAAAGTAATCAAGCATAGTAGTGTCTAGTTTTATCATGTTTTCACCTCAGGGGGGTTAAATAAATTCATATAGGAATATTTTACCGCAATATGTGAAATTAGTATAATGATTGGTTTGGGCATTAACTTTGTGAAAAGAATTGGTAGAAAATTTTAAAAAGTATAGAAAAATTATCATGGAGCTTATATAATGGATTGGTGAGGTGAAAAAATGGAAATTCGAAATATAACAAAAAAGATGGAAGATAAGACAGTGCTGAAGGATATTTCATTTGATTTAAAAGGTGGAGAAGTAACCGCGCTTATTGGCCGGAATGGTGTGGGGAAAACAACGCTTTTTTCGACGATGACGGGAATTTACTTGCCTGATGATGGGGACGTTTTTTTAGACGGGAAAAGTATTTATAAGCACCCAGAAGTGAAGCGCGAGTTATTTTTCTTGGAAGACAATATGAACCACTATAATACATATAGTGTTCACGCGGTTGTTAAGATTTATAAAAATATTTATACGACATTTGATGAGCAATTATTTAATGATTTAATGAAACAATTTGAGCTCCCGATGAAAGCGAAATTGATATCTTTTTCAAAAGGGAGAAAAGCATTATTTTTCATTATTTTAGCTTTTTCACTAAATGTTCGGTTTTTGCTTTTGGATGAACCAATGGATGGTTTAGATGTAATTATTAAAAAACAAATTTTAACTCTTATTAAAGACACAGTTAAAATGCGTGAAACAAGTGTGGTTATTGCTTCCCATCGTTTGGATGAGTTGGAGGCTATTGCGGATAGAGTTATTGTTTTGAAAGGTGCAAGTGTGGAGTTAGACTATTATTTAGCAGATATGCGAGATAATTCGGTAAAAATACAAGTGGCATTCAAAACGAAAATAATACCTGGTTTTGTGAAAGAAAAAGCGAGACTACTTTATCGGAATGGGAGAATATACACACTATTAGTAACAGAAAATGCTAACGAGTTCGTGCAACAATTACAGCAAGAAAATCCTATTCTGTATGAAGAGATGGCAATCACGATAGAAGATATTTTTACGATTTATTTAACGAATGATAAAATTGATTACTACGAGATTTAAGACATACAGTGAGGAGTGAGGCTAGCAATGTTTAATCGAGGTTTATGGTACCGGGAATGGCGTAATATGAGATGGATGCTTTTAGGTGTAACGGTGTTGTTTTTCCTAGGAATTACTTTAGGTCTTGTTTCGGATGCGGATAGGTGGCAAAGTCAAAAGAGTTACTATGAGTCTAGTGGTTTTTTGAAGCAGCAAAAAGAGGATCCAGAGTTTAAAACTTCTGATGAAGAAATGAATGCAAGTTTGACAGTGGCTTATTTAGCGGTACCTATGTATACAACATTTGTGGCAGAGGAATATCAAGAATATATGCCGTTTATGTTTTACTTTCAAATGGATTTACTTTTTACATTAATTAAAGTAAGTGTGTTTATCTTGGGAGTACTAGCTATTATTTTTGAAAGATATACACGTGGAAATCGAATTACTGCCTCTCTACCTTATAAACGCACTCATATTGTTGGTGTAAAACTAATTTTGGGAATTATAACAATTGTGCTAAGTTACATTGTTTCAATGGCTATTGGTTGGTCTTACTTTTTAAACCATGTTCCTAATGAATATATTCAGCTTGATACAACAAAATTTTGGATGGATTTAGCTGGTGGGTTGTCCTCGTTTATTCTGGTGTTTTTGGTAGCTGTTTTAATTGGACTTTTAATTGGCTCACCAATTGCGGCAGCAGCAGTGGCTTTCGGAGTGACATTATTACCTAATGTAATCAATCCAATGCTCAATAATATATTTAATTATATTTGGCCGAATGCCGGTGAAGCAGGAATGGGGACTTTGCTGCGTTTTGAAGATTATCTGAATGTGTTTGCGCTATTTTCGTTTGAATCAGTTGCGATTGGTCCAGTGATTTTTAGTATAGTTTTAAATATTTTTATGGTTGTGATTATTTTAATCTTATATAAAAAACAACATATTGAGCGTAGCGGATACTTATTTGCATTTCCATGGGTCAAGTGGCCATTTCTTATCGTGTTCTCGTTAGTTTTTGGAGTAGCGATAGCGAATCTAGCTGTTACAAACACAAATCCATTAAATTTTGTTTCCTATATTTGTTGGATAATAGGTTCAATGATAGCGACTTTTGTTTTCATGTTGTATCTTTTACGTAAATTACGGGGGCTTTTTCAGGGCTCTAAAATCAATTAAAAAAATAGCTTTTTTATAGTCGATAAGTCCGGTATAATAGAGGTTAGAATGAGTGAGGGAGGATTTAGCATTGACCACAGAAACGAATAAACCGCTTTTAGCTGAGTTGAAAGCTGGATTAACAAAGCGGAATCTGCAATATGTAATGGAAGTCGAAAAACATTTGCGTGGGACCCATTACGGCGAAGAACAGCGAGAAATCATTATTTATGAAATGTGTGAGAAAATTTTAGCAGAACAAAAAAAAGGCATAACAGCGAGAAAATTATTTAATTTAACACCAACAGAATATGTTGTTTCTTTAGATGTAAAAGCTGCACCAGTAGAACAAAATACCGATAAATGGTGGCTTGTGCTAGATGGTGGATTACTTGTACTTGGAGCGATGATGTTAATTTCTGGAATTAGTGCCTTTTTCCAAAAAGATGCACAAACACTTGGAATTATTGTGCTTCTAATTACAGCAGTTGTCGGCGGTTTTGCAATGCTGATATTACGTAAATATGCATCAAATATGCGTGCTGGTCAAAAAGGAGGCACCATAAAATACTTACTCGTGGCAGTTGGAGTCATCGCTGTATGGATGTTCGTTATGACAATTGTTCAAGTGACAATTCCACCAAATATTAACGTAGCTTTAAGTCCGATTGTTAATACAGTTGGCGGTGCAATTATTATTGCCCTTCGATTCTATGTGAAGAAAAAGAAAAATATTCCATCCTTATAAGAAGATGGATGCGGACAGATGACCTAAGTTGCATATAGCGAGGCGGTCATCTGTTTTTATTTCCCGGGAAATACTGATATGGATGAGGTGAATAGATTTATGTTTTCCTATGAAGTGATTAGGCAATTTACAGAGACAGAACATCATTTATACCGTTACATAATGGACAATCGGGATAAAGTTATGTTTATGCGAGTTCGCGAACTTTCAGAAGCGACACACGTTTCACCAGCTTCGATTGTTCGTTTTACAAGAAAACTTGGTTGTGAAGGCTTTTCCGAATTTAAAGTGAAGCTAAAGCAAGAGGCAACACGCGCAGTAAAGAAAAAAACGGCTGATACAGTCGAAGTTTTAGAAGAGTTTTTTGAGCGGACAATGAACCGGGACTATGACCAAGTGCTAGATGCAGCAGCTGAAATTATTAATGAAGCCGATTTAGTTGTCTTTTTTGGTATTGGAACTTCAGGGATTTTGGCAGAATATGGCAGTCGCTTTTTTTCAAATATGAAAAAACGGACCTTTTATATTAAAGATCCATTTTATCCTAATCCGGGAGAACAATTTAAAAATAAAGCGGTCATGATTATTTTATCTGTATCTGGTGAAACGGATCAGGTGCTTGAGCAAGCGCAGAATATGCAGCAGTATGGTAGCCGAATTATTAGTATCACGAATACGAGCCATAACACGCTTGCAGGACTGTCAGACGTTAATATTCCGTACTATGTAACGCAGGAAATGGTGGATAAAACGAATATTACGACGCAGATTCCCGTTTTATTTTTATTAGAAGCAATGGCGAAGAAGAACTATAATCAGGAGCAAGTAGAATAACTTCATAAAATTTTTTCTGTTCACCGAGATTAATATACTATTTATTAAAGGAGAAGATTATGCTAGAGCAACCATTTAACCCTGTAAGTCAGAATGCGACAGAAGAACAAAGGATTTTTTGGAAAAAAAGTGCGATTGTTCGCGGTTCAACATTAGCCTTAGCTATTATTAGTTTAGTTGTAGGAGTTTTCACTTTTCTTACTATTGGCCTTTTTGGTGGAGGAATGCTTATTATAACGAGTAATTTAACATTCTTTATTTTAGGTGTAATTATTATGCTCATTATTGCAGTATATTTCGTTTTGAGTTATTTTTGTTTCAAAGCTTTTGGTCGCTTGCGTCGATTAGGTATTCCAAAGAAGAGAATGTACATAATTATTATTATATGCATGGTACTTTCTTTAATAGTAAGAATTATTAGTTGGAATATCCCAATAATTGAGTTAGTTTATATTGTTTTGGCTATATTGTCAGTAGTGAATATTTCTAGTATTGAGAAAGAAAATACTTACTAGAAAATGAAAAATACATACTGATTGATTTGAAAATAGGTAGTAGAGATAATAAATAAGGTTTCCATCCAAAAATTAGGGGTGGAAGCCTTATTTGATTTATTTAAAATGATATAGTTAACAATGAATCGAGTGCTGTAACGCTTTTGGTGCTAGGTTTGTCAATTTGGTGATGTCAGCACTGTTTGTTACAATTATTGGTGTTATAGTGTCATAACCGGCTGTCTGGATGGAGGTAAGATCCATTTTTAGAAGCAGTTGTCCAGCAGTTACTTGTTCCCCTTCTTGAACGAGTGTTTCAGAATAACGTCCGGCAAGTTGAACGGTATCCAGTCCACAATGAATGAGCAACTCGATGCCATCTTCTGTTCGGATACCGATGGCGTGGTTGGTTTTTGTAGTCATTATGATAGATTCGGATGACGGGGCTACTATTTCTCCATTAGTTGGAATAATAGCAATTCCGTCGCCCAATATTTTTTGTGAAAACAGTTCATCTTTGATAGTCTCTAGCGGATAATTTTACCTGAAAGAGGGCTTTTAATAGTGACGTGCGACTTTGGTTGTTTTGTGTTTCTTTTTCCTAGAAATAAAGTCATTACGACGGAGGTACTAATGGCAATGAGGATGGTCAATACCGCGTACCAAAAATTACTACTGAATCCAGAACCATCTGTTGGGATAAAAGTAGGTAGTGCTGCTAGGCCAGGTTGCATGTTTTGCTCGTTAATAGACAACCAATACTTAACGCGGTCGCCAAATTCTTTAAAACAAGTACGTGTATATTGATCAAAAGCGTCGATAATTCCACGACCATACCAGCCGTCATATTTTTCGTCAACCCAGACTGGCATATCATAGTGATATAATGTGACAATGGGCTCTATGCCGTTTTTTACAAGTTCATCAATTAAGTGATCATAAAAATCAATTCCAAGTTGATTGGGTTCAAAAGAATCAGTTGGATAAATACGTGGCCAAGCAATCGAGAAGCGGTAAGAAGTGAAACCAGCTTCTTTCATCAAAGCAACATCTTCTAAATAATGATGATAATGGTCAGATGCAACAGAATTATCAGCGAATGGCTTTTTTGTTTTACTATTTAAGTCAATGATTGCGGGTGTCCGGCCATCTTCATTAACGGCACCTTCAACCTGCCAGGCAGCACTGGAAGCCCCCCCACATGAAATTTGCTGGAAAAAGGGGGTTGTTTTTATAAATCATTAAAATCGTTCCTCTCCGTTTTTAATTTTAAAAATTCACTTAAAATGACATCTAAGAAATAATGAACGGCATAAGAATAATAGAAAACATCTGGTATCTCCGTATTTTCCTGACTGCGTAAATGATAAATTTTTTTAAAGTTGTAATTGAATTCAGGTGCACGTTTTAAAGTGAAAAGAATTTTTTTGCCAGTGAAGCATCTAATTGCCGGCGCTAAAGTTTCTGCTAGTAAACCAGAGATAGAAAAGACAATAATCATTGTTTCTGGACCGAAATAATCGAGGCTAGCGCAAATATCTTCTTCATTGGAAAGTAGGGTTACTCGTTTTCCGAAGATTACTAGTTCTTGCTGGAAGGTTTGGAAAATACCTGCGATGTGACTAGAAGCAATAAAAGCTACTTCTTGTGCTTGATCAATCTCTTGGATGAGCCAGGAAACCTCGCTTGAATTCATGCGAATGTTGAGTTCTTCCATCATGAGTGATAGATAGCGATATAATTTTATGCGGAAGTCAGCAGTGCCATGGACTTTGCGATAAACTTCAGCTCCTTCATCAAAGTCTTGGAAATGTTGTTTCATTTTTGCAAAATTTTCATAACCGATATGGCTGGCGAAACGACGAATACTAGCACGTGAGACAAAATTTTGTTCAGCGATTTCATAAATATTCATTTTACTTATGGAACGATAGTTGTCTAAAAAAAATTTGGCAAGCTCATAATCAATAGTTCCAAAATGATTGCGATCAAGAATCTGTGTTAAACGATGCAATAAGCTCAGTCTTTTGATATCCATTTTAAATCTTCCTCCTTGGCCAAGTTGGATGATACTTTAACTATAGCGAATGCAGTTTTTTTTTGCGGGGCAAATTTTGCTCCCAAGCTTTACCCATTGATTTAAAAATAGTATAGCAATTAATAACTTGAATTTAGCAGAAGCAAAAAGCGTAAAAATATAGCGTAAAACAAAAAATCTACCCTTAAGTAGGATAGATTTTTTTCTTAAAAATGATATTAACTTATTTTTTTATAAACATGGACGAACTCAGTGACAACTTCGCGCAATGTTTCCGTTGTAATAAGTAAGTCTTCTGCATGGATTAAAAGTAGTTGAATTTCTACTTTTTCACCGGAAGCTTCTTTTTGAATTAGTTTATGGTGCTCGTGGTGGCCGTTTCCGAGTGATTCGCTTCCTTCTTGTAATTTTGCCTCTGCTTCTTCAAAATCACCACCACGTGCCGCGCGTAGCCCTTCTAAGTAACTGCTTCTTGCAGAACCAACTTGGCTAATCATGCCAAAAATCACGGTTTCCATTTCATTCATGTCTATTTTCCTCCTGTAAAAAGTGATAAACTGCCCCGAGCAGGCCAGCTTGGTTTTTATGTGTTGCCGTCTCGATAATAGTGTCGCGTAGACCAAAACTAGTCATATGATGCTGCAGTTCGGCGATAAAAGTAGGGCGACTAGTAATTCCGCCACCAATGAAAATATGTGTAGGATCAAATAGATAAATTAAATTGTATAACCCTGTACAAATCCCAGTATAAAACTCATTGATTAATCGCTCAGAAATAGCGTCACCAGCGTCATAATTCGCAAAAATTTCTTCACCAGTAATTTCTTCTAATGGTCGTCCGGTAATCTCGGCGTAGTATCTACGAAGAACGAGCATAGTAGTCGTTTCGTTTAGCGTGTATTTTCCTGGTCTACTAGCTCCTGGACGTTCGCTAAACATGTAACCAAATTCTCCAGCACGAAACCTTCCACCACGAACGATTGCTCCATTAGAAAAAATTCCGCCACCAATCCCAGTTCCAATCGTCAAGCAAAGAAAATCGTCTAAATCTGCTGCTTTGCCAAGCCATTTTTCTGCAAGTAGGGCGCAGTTAGCATCATTTTCGATGGAAACCGGAAGATTAGTTTCTGTTTCCAGCCATACTTTTAAATTAAAATGATCAAATCTACGAATAGCGCCACCCATTGTAATCAGCCCGGTTTTTGGATTAACATAACCGGGGGCACTAATGGCGATACCGTTGACATCTGTATTTTCTGCCAGAAACTGCTTCATTTCTGTTGAAATTTGGTCACCATCACTGCCAATTATTTCGGCGGATTTCGTTAAAATAATTTCTCCATGTGGCAAAACGACCCCCATTTTAAGGGCCGTTCCACCAATATCAAATGCTGCAATTTTCATATTGTCACATCCTATTTTTCAGTTGAAGCTGTTGCGTTTGCATCCATTGCGGCATCACTCGCGGCAATTTTGTTCGATACAATGACGAATGGTAGATAAATGACTGTCGCGACGGCGAGACAAAGCAGTCCGACCAGAAGCGCGAGCCAGTTTCCTCCTGTACCAAGGAATGGAATCAGTGGTCCCGGTGTTGTCCAAGGCACTTGATAGGCGACAGGTGGAATTAATTTTGTTGTGATAAAGAAGTAACCAATTAATGTGTTGATTGCTGGTGTGATGATGAAAGGAATAACCATAATTGGGTTTAATACGATTGGTAAACCGAAAATAACTGGTTCATTAATATTGAAAATACCTGGTGCGATAGATAGTTTTGCAATATCGCGGTAATCTGCACGACGAGATGCAATGAAGATAGCAATTAGAAGACCAAGTGTCATACCAGATCCACCGTAGTTTGCAAATCCGTCATTAAGACCAGCCCAAGTTGCCGGGTATGGTGCGCCCCAAGCGGAGCCGTGTTGTGCTACGTAGGATAAGTTATCTAAGTTAGGTTCAGTGAAGATGGTGTCACGGATAGCCGCAACTGTATTTGGTCCGTGAATTCCAAGAACCCATAACAGGTTAGATACAAGACCAATAATAATTACAGAGAAAACGTTCGTACCCATATCTTTAAGTGGAGCTTGAATGACTGTGTAAACAAGGTCGTTTAAACCTTCTGGAGCTACAAGTGTAATAAGGTAGTTAATTACAGTGAAAAGAATCGTAATGATAATAACTGGAATTAATACTTTAAAAGAACGAGCAACTGCTGGTGGTACTTGTTCAGGCATTTTAATCATTAAACGCGGGGATCTAGCTAGGCGACTAAATACCTCACCAGTAATAATTGCTACAATAATCGCTACAAAAAGCCCTTGAGCACCAAGGAATTTGATGGTCATATAAGTGACATCATCAATCACTGTGTAAGGAGTATATACAATGAAGAAGGCACCAATTGCAGTGAGTCCACAGAGTAAATCATCCTGTTTGAAGAAGATGGCGAGATTTCTGGCAACTAAAAATACAATTAAAATCGCCATAATATTCGTCGAGCCTTGCATAACAGGAGAGAAAACGGCCTGTGCATCAGCTAAATTAGGGAAAATTTTCCCAAGAAATAAGATTTTTGCAATAAAGCCATCAGGTGATAATACTGCGAAGTTAATTAAGGTAATAATTGAACCAGCCATAATTAATGGGAAAACTAAAATAAATGCATCACGAATTGCTGCAATATGGCGCTGAGAGTTCAATTTATTCGCAACTGGTACCAGAACACGTTCCATGCCGTGTTCAAATTTTGTCATTATACTCATTTTAAAACCTCCCTATTTTAAATTTCTTATCTAATTTCAGCAAAAGCTTTTTCGAGAACTGCTTTACCGTTTAGCATACCGTAATCTTTCATATCGATAACAACAACGGGAATACGACCTTGTACAAGTTCATCTACTTGTGGTTTTTGATAGCGGACTTGAGGCCCAAGCATAACGATATCCATTTCATCTACTACATTACTAGCTTCAGATACTGGAAGTGCTTCGATTTCAATTTCTTCCCCAATTGAGGTTGCGTGCGCTTTCATTTTCGTAACGAGTAAACTTGTGGACATTCCGGCTGCACAAACAAGCAATATTTTTTTCATAAAAAATTCCCTCCCAAGAATAATTGGTGAAGCAGAGAGAGAACAAGGCTTATTTGCCCTGTTCTTCTACTAGATTAGCTCCATTTGCTTCAATTGTCTTTTTATACCAGTAAAAACTATCTTTTTTATAGCGTTTTAGTTCTTTTTCATCATTTTCATCGCGGTCAACATAAACGAAACCGTAACGTTTTTGGTAACCATTTAGCCAGCTAAGTAAATCGGTGAAGCTCCAAGTGCAGTAACCAAGCATTTCGACGCCATCTGTAATTGCTTCTTGAATAGCTAGAGCATGTGCGCGAATATACTCTATGCGGTATTCATCGTGTACCTTGTGATCTTCTGTTAAGCTATCATACTCACCAAGCCCATTTTCAGTAATCATAATTGGTAATTTGTAGCGGTTCGTAATTCTACGCAAGCCGATACGTAAGCCAGTTGGGTCAATATCCCAGTCCCAGTTGGTTTTTTCTAGATAAGGATTGTTGGTGTTTTTGTATAACCCCGGTACACCAGACTCCTCAGAAGTGCCCTTTTCACCAGTGGTATTCATTTTTCCAGAACCAACTCCATCAGCGCCATTAAAGGCATGTGTCATTGAGCGGTAATAGTTCACGCCCATGAAATCGGGTTTTCCTTTTTTCAAAAGTTCTGTATCACCTGGTAAAAGTTCTGGAGCGAGCCCGTGCTCTTCTAACCAGTTCCAAGTAGCGGTTGGATATTCGCCCCATGTGTAAACGTCCATCCAGAAATGTGCGTTAAATTCTTCGGAGTTTTCGGATGCTAAAACGTTTTGCGGATTGGCATCAATTGAATAACTTGGTCCGTAGGCAAAACTTGGACCGATTTTTCCGGAAATACCTAGTTCGCGGAATTTAGCAATCGCGGAAGCATTCGCTAGGTTAGCGTGATGATTTGCTGCAAACATCCGTTTATCGTCGGAAACACCAGGTGGATGATAAGCTAATTTATACCCGTGTGAAATGAAGACGTTTTGTTCATTAAGTGTTACCCAATATTTCACCCGACCATTGAAGCGTTCGAAAAGTAGGGCAGCATAGGTAGTGAAATCTTCTATCACTTGACGAGATTCCCAACCGCCATATTCATCTTGAAGCCCTTGAGGTATATCCCAATGATATAGGGTTACAACAGGCTCAATTCCATAAGAAAGCAGCTCATCAATCAAATTATCGTAAAATTTCAATCCAGCTTCATTCACTTCTCCGTTACCGTGCGGGATAACTCGGCTCCATGCAACTGAGAAACGATACGCTTCTAAGCCCTGTTCGGCCATAAGCGCAACATCTTCCTTATAACGATGGTAATTATCCACCGCTACATCTCCGTTTGTTTCTTTGAATGTTGTTCCAGGGATACGAACAAATTCATCCCATACAGATGGCCCTTTACCATCTTCGTCCCAGGCACCCTCTACTTGGTACGCTGCAGAAGCCGAGCCCCATAGAAAATCTTTTGGGAAAGGTTTCAACTTTTTATGTTCCATTATGGCACCTCCAAAATTATGTGCAATTATAAGTTTTAGTTTTGCTTGCCTTATTAATGTAAACGGTTTCCGCTGATTGGTAAATAGATTTTCTTGTTTTAGGCTCGTGTTTCATATCAATGGTATAAGTTTCTGGAATGAAACGCTGTGTTTCACGCATGTGATAGAGAGAGCAATTGACATTTACAGGGGGGTCCGTTATTCTATAAGTATTAATGGAAAGAGGTGAGATGACATGTTTCTTTTGAATGCGCGTACTACTATAGCAAAATATTTGTATATCGTTCGTGCAATTTTTTCCGGTATTGCAGTTACATTGGCGAAGTCTGCCCAAAAAACTGCATAACTAGAAAAAATGAGAGAAGCATGGAGTCACGCAATCGGTTTGTATAGTGCTAAATTAGTGTTATACTTATAATTGGCGTCGGGCGCTTGTCTGACGCTTTTTTGTTGTCTAAAAATGTTTCACGTGAAACATTTTGCTGTGCTTCCTCGGATAAATGGAGGGGAAAATGACAATAGTAGCAATGAATGACGTGGTAAAAAATTTTACAGGAGATATTATTTTAGATAAAGTATCACTTCAGTTAGAAGAAGGGGAACGTGTTGGCCTAATTGGTCGGAACGGGGAAGGTAAAAGTACCATTTTAAAAATTTTGAAAGGCTCGGAAGGTGTAGATCACGGAATCGTGACGCATAAAAAAGGAGTGAAAATTGGGGGGCTTTTAGAGCAGTTATCTACTGTTGATCCAGAAATCAATGTAGAGGAGTATTTGCGGACAAGCTTTGGAGAACTTCAACTATTAGAAAATGAAATTCGTAGCTTAGAGAAAGAGCTCACAACAAATACAAGTGAAAAACTACTGAATCGCTATGGTGATAAGATGTCATTATTTGGGGAACTTGGCGGCTATGAAATGGATGCTAATCTGAACAAAGTAGTGAATGGTTTAGGTATCAGTAAGCTGAAGACTAGAAAATGGAGCGAGTTAAGCGGTGGCGAAAAAACAAAAACTGCATTAGCCCATTTATTGTTACAGAAAACAGATTTACTACTACTAGATGAACCAACAAACCACCTAGATTTTATGGCGGTAGAATGGTTAACGGCATTTTTGCAATATTATACTGGAACTGTCTTCGTTGTATCGCATGATAGATACTTTTTAGACGAAGTAGTTCAGAAAATGGTTGAGTTGGAAAATAAAGAGCTAATCATTTATAACACGAATTTTTCTGGTTATTTAAAGGAACGAGAAGAGCGGTTATTGCGCGAATTTCAAGAATATAAAGACCAACAAAAGAAAATCAAAAAAATGGAAAAGGCGATTAAACAGCTACGTATTTGGGCAATGGCATCAAATCCTCCTAGTGATGCAATGTTTCGCCGAGCAAAGAACATGGAAAAAGCCTTAGAGCGAATCGTGATGATGAAGCGACCTGTCTTGACGCAAAAACAAATGCAACTTCAATTTGATGAAGCAGGTCGTAGTGGGCAAGAAGTAGTAGTTATGGAGAATTTGACTAAAGCTTTTGTAGACAAGCCGATTGTAAAGGATGTATCTCTACAAATTAGACAAGGGGAACGAGTAGCACTTATTGGTGAAAATGGTACAGGGAAAACAACGCTTCTAAAAATGATAGAGGGTGAAGTCACGCCAGATAGCGTTTTTATTAAAGTTGGTGCGAGTGTTAAAATTGCATCACTTTCCCAGCAAATGGAAGAACTTAACCAAGAGATGACTGTGCTTGAAGCGTTCCGAGATAAGGTGGCAGTGACAGAGGGAGATGCAAGAAAAATGTTGGCAGGGTTTATGTTTTACGGAGAAATGGTCTTTCGTAAAGTCGGGAATATTAGTGGTGGCGAACGAATGAGGCTGAGGCTGGCGCAGTTTATTAATATGCCTGTCAATACGTTAATTTTAGATGAACCGACGAACCATTTAGATATTGCATCTCGTGAGGTTTTAGAAGAAGCCATCAAATCATTTTCGGGAACAGTTATAACAGTCTCGCATGACCGCTACTTTATGGATCAACTTTGCTCAAAAGTAATTTGGCTTGAAAACCAGCAGTTAATCACCTATGAAGGGAATTATAGTTATGCATTGACGAAACGAAATTAGTCGCTTAGCTGGAAATTCCCATTAAAATAAATTAGAATAAAGAAAAGAGGTGATGAAGTGAAGCTAACAATTGTAAAAGGTGATATTACCGAACAAGATGTCGATGTTATTGTGAATGCAGCTAACTCAGGGCTTTTAGGCGGAGCAGGAGTCGATGGAGCAATTCATCAGGCAGCCGGTCCAAATTTATTAAAAGAATGTCAAGAGATTATTAATCGAATTGGCTCATGTCCAGCTGGAGAAGCTGTTATTACAGCAGCAGGCGAACTAAAAACTCACTACATCATCCATGCGGTAGGCCCAGTGTGGAAGGGTGGCGAACATCAAGAAGCAAACAAATTAGCTTCTTGTTATTGGAAATCTTTAGACCTAGCAGCCGGAAAAGACTTAACATCAATTGCTTTCCCGAATATCTCAACTGGCGTATATGGATTTCCTAAAAAACTAGCTGCTGAAGTAGTCTTATATACCGTGCGAAAATGGATAGAAGAAGAGTATGATTCGAGCATTAAAGAAATTCGCTTTGTTTGTTACGATGATGAAAATCTAGCATTGTATAATAAGTTAATAAAAAGTGAGTCCGTTTAAGAAAAATATCTTAGACGGGTTTTTTTATGTTTCACGTGAAACATTTTTACTATATTTTCTGAATAAAACAACAAAATAAAACCTTCTTGACATAGCTCCTAGCTTCTTGTAACATCATATTCAATAACTAAAAAATACATTGGCTATTTCAGCATGATTATAGAAGTACAAGTCGCATGATGTGGATATTTTCCACCATTTTTTCTTTATGAAAATAGGGAGAAGATGATGCGTTTTTTCTATATAAAAAGCTAGCGCCAAAAAAAGGAGTGTTTGCGACCCATGTGGGAAACAAAATTTGCAAAAGAAGGCTTAACATTTGATGATGTATTACTTGTTCCAGCAAAATCGGACGTATTACCAAATGATGTAGATTTAAGTGTAGAAATGGCTCCATCACTCAAATTAAATGTACCAATTTGGAGTGCGGGAATGGATACAATTACCGAAGCTAAAATGGCGATTGCAATTGCGCGTCAAGGTGGAATCGGTGTCGTTCATAAGAATATGAGTATCGAACAACAAGCGGAAGAAATTGAAAAGGTTAAACGGTCTGAAAGTGGTGTTATCATTGATCCTTTCTATCTTACTCCAGATCATCAAGTCTTTGCAGCAGAACATCTAATGGGTAAATACCGAATTTCTGGTGTCCCAATTGTGAACAACGAGAAAGAACGCAAACTAGTTGGAATTTTAACTAACCGTGATTTACGTTTCATTTCCGATTATTCTACAGTCATTAAAGACGTTATGACAAAAGAAAATTTAGTGACTGCACCTGTTGGAACAACGCTAAAACAAGCGGAGCAAATTTTACAAAAACACCGTATTGAAAAATTACCACTTGTTGACGATGCGGGTATTTTAAAAGGGTTAATCACTATTAAAGATATTGAAAAAGTAATTGAGTTTCCAAATTCTGCGAAAGATAAACATGGTCGACTTCTTGTTGCGGCGGCAGTAGGAATTACAAACGATACATTTGTACGCGTAGAAAAACTCATTGATGCTGGCGCAGATGCGATTGTTATTGATACTGCGCACGGACATTCTGCTGGTGTTATCAATAAGATTTCTGAGATTCGTAAAGCATTTAATGATATTGTTATAGTTGCAGGAAACGTTGCTACAGCTGAAGGAGCACGTGCTCTTTTCGAAGTTGGTGTTGATATTGTGAAAGTTGGAATTGGACCAGGTTCGATTTGTACGACTCGTGTAGTTGCAGGTGTTGGCGTTCCGCAAATTACTGCTATTTATGACTGTGCAACCGTTGCGCGCGAATTTGGTAAAACCATTATTGCAGATGGCGGCATTAAATATTCTGGGGATATCGTGAAAGCACTAGCTGCTGGTGGTAACGCGGTTATGCTTGGAAGTATGCTTGCTGGAACAGATGAAAGTCCTGGCGAAACAGAAATTTTCCAAGGTCGTCAATTTAAAACGTATCGTGGCATGGGAAGTTTGGCGGCAATGGAGCATGGTTCTAAAGACCGTTATTTCCAAGCAGATGCTAAAAAGCTAGTTCCAGAAGGTATTGAAGGTCGCGTTCCTTATAAAGGTTCCGTTGCGGACATTATCTTCCAATTAGTTGGTGGAGTTCGTTCTGGAATGGGTTATACTGGTTCAGCAGACTTGAAACACCTTCGCGAGGAAGCGGCATTCGTTCGTATGACTGGCGCTGGGCTACGTGAAAGTCATCCGCATGATATCCAAATTACCAAAGAAGCACCAAATTATAGTATTTCCTAAGTTTTTAGAAAGCAGGGATTCTCAAGAGGTTGATGAGAGTCCTTGTTTTTTTTAAAAGTACTTTAAACGTCATTATTTGAAGCTAACTTCAAATAATGGTGAAATATTTATTAACTAGAACATTACTTCAAATAGACGGAATTCCTATAATTCATATTATTGATTGGTTACTATCCGAGCAGAAATCTCTTTAATTCAGAGATTCTGCTTTTTTTAGTAAAAAATCAAAATCAGCTCCAAAACACGAATTTTCTCAAAAAGCTTCAATTACAGTCGCAAAACAGCTATACTATTTCTATAGAGGAGGCGTGAAAAAAGATCATGATAGAGCAAGCAAAACTTATTTTACAACAGAATTTTGGTTATCAAGATTTTCGGGATGGTCAAGTGGATGTCATTTCCAAACTTTGCGCGGGAAAAGATGCTCTTGCAATTATGCCAACTGGCGGCGGAAAGTCACTTTGTTATCAAATCCCAGCACTTCTTTTTGATGGACTAACGATTGTTGTTTCGCCACTTATTTCACTAATGAAGGATCAAGTCGATGCGCTGGTTTCTGAAGGGATTCGAGCCACTTTTATAAATAGTACACTAACTACTTACGAAATCGATCTTCGTTTAGACGCCGCTTTTTCAGGTGAGCTAAAGATGCTCTATATTGCGCCAGAACGGATTGAAACACCAGGTTTTCAGCGTTTAATCGAACAAGTACCAATTTCCTTGTTCGCGATTGATGAAGCGCACTGTATTTCGCAGTGGGGACATGATTTTAGACCAAGCTACTTAACGCTTTGTGATAGTTTAGATAAAATGAAAAAAAGACCACTTGTTATCGCACTAACAGCAACTGCAACTCAAGCTGTTTCGGATGATATTTGCCGGTTGTTAAAAATCGGGCAAAGTTCAGTCGTGAAAACAGGTTTTTCGAGAGATAATTTATTCTTTCAAGTAGTTAAGGGTCAAGACAAAGATAAGTATTTGATGGAATATTTAACAAAAAACAAAACCGAGTCAGGAATTGTCTATGCTTCAACACGGAAAGAAGTAGAGCGGCTCCATGCTTTCTTGCTAAAAAAAGGCGTCGAATCCGGCATGTATCACGGAGGAATGAGCGATTTAGCAAGGCAAGATTGGCAAGAGAAGTTCCTATATGATGATATTCGCGTAATCGTTGCCACAAACGCATTTGGAATGGGAATTAATAAGTCTAACGTGCGCTTTGTTATTCACTATAACATTCCACGAAATATCGAGGCATATTACCAAGAAGCAGGACGGGCTGGGCGAGACGGGGTTCCGAGTGATTGTATCTTGCTTTTCTCTCCACAAGATAGCCGGATTCAGCAGTTTTTAATCGAACAATCTGAGCTAGACGAAGAGCGGAAACAGAACGAATTTGCCAAGCTACGCCAAATGACGGGCTACGGCTATACAGAAATCTGCTTGCAAAAGTATATCGTTCAATATTTTGGTGATGATGAGGAGGATTGCGGGAAGTGTAGCAACTGTTTAGATACAAGAGAATCCACTGATGTAACGATTTTAGCACAGCAAGTATTTTCCTGTATTAAGCGGATGGGAGAGCGCTTTGGAAAAGTTCTAATTGCCAAAGTATTGACCGGTTCAGCTGATCAGAAAGTAAAAGAGTGGCGATTTGACGAACTGAGTACCTATGGGTTAATGAAAGAAGCCTCCCAAAAAGATGTTCTGCAACTGATTGATTACCTCATCGCTGAAAAATATTTACAACCAACCGATAGCCAGTTTCCCGCGTTAAAATTAACGGAGCGAGCAGTATCTGTGTTACGCGGTGAATTAAAAGTCGAACGAAAACAAGCAAAACGAGCAGAAAAAGTGAAAATAGAAGTAAATAGCGACTTATTCGAACAACTCCGGGAAGTACGGAGAGAATTAGCTTCCAAACATAAAGTGCCCCCATATATCATTTTCTCTGACGAAACTTTACGAGAAATGTGCGCTTACTTGCCACAAGACGAAGAGGCGCTTTTAGAAATTAAAGGTATTGGTGCAATGAAGCGTGATAAATACGGGGCAGAATTCTTGGCTGTTTTACAACAAGAGGCAGTGAAAGAATAAATAAGTTGTGTTACGATAAGTAGGATAGAAGAGAGGATTTTGACAGATGACAAAAACATTAGTGCTGGCAGAGAAACCGTCTGTCGGTAAAGATATTGGTCGCGTACTCGGGGCTAAACAAGGAAAGAATGGCTATTTAGAAGGAGGGAAGTATGTTGTCACTTGGGCACTTGGACACCTTGTCACGCTAGCAGACCCAGAACGCTACGACCCTAAATATAAAAATTGGAATATGGAAGATTTACCGATGCTTCCAGAAAAAATGAAGCTAGAACCAATTAAACAAACACGAAAACAATACGAGACAGTGAAAAAACTAATGAACCGCACGGATATTACGACAATCGTTATTGCAACCGATGCAGGACGAGAAGGGGAACTTGTCGCGCGCTGGATTATTGATTATGCAAAAATCAAGAAGCCACTTAAACGACTATGGATTTCATCTGTAACTGACAAAGCAATTCGCGAAGGCTTTGAACATTTAAAACCTGGAAAAGCCTACGAAAATCTATATCATTCTGCTGTTGCGCGTTCGGAAGCTGACTGGGTAGTTGGGATTAACGCAACACGAGCACTTACTACCAAATATAATGCTCAACTTTCATGTGGGCGAGTTCAAACACCTACACTTGCGATGATTCAGCATCGTGAAGAAGAAATTCGCAACTTTAAACCACGTGAGTACTACGGAATTACTGCTTTAACTGAGCAAGAATGTTTCACGTGGAACAATGGGCAAACTTTTGATAAAGCATTAGCTGAAAAACTAGTGAAATCTTTGCAAGGTGAAACAGCCGTTATTACCGATGTTTCTATGAAAGAAAAGAAAACTTTTTCTCCTGGGCTATATGACCTAACAGAATTACAACGCGATGCCAATAATCGTTATGACTTTTCGGCAAAAGAAACACTTAATATCATGCAAACACTGTATGAACGACATAAAATTTTAACTTATCCACGGACAGATTCACGCTTTATTTCTACAGATATCGTCCCAACATTAAAAGAACGCCTACAAGCATGTGGTGTAGGTGAAAATGCGAAAGCTGCTCGCCAAATTAGCAGCAAGCCTATTAAAGCAAATAAATCGTTCGTCGATAACAGCAAAGTCAGTGATCACCATGCGATTATCCCGACAGAACAATCCGTTTCACTTGGAGACTTAAGCGATAAAGAAAGAAAAATCTATGACTTAGTTGTCAAACGTTTCTTAGCAGTACTTTCAGATCCGTATACTTATGAAGAAACTTCTGTTAAAGCAAAAATTGGTCAAGAAGATTTCACGGTAAAAGGAAAAGTTGTTAAATCACTTGGCTGGAAAAGCATTTACGGGGAAACGCGCGAACCAGATCAGCTGACCAAAATGAAAAAGGGTGATAAAATTCCAGTCAAACGAGTAAATTTAGAAACTGGAAAAACTAAGCCGCCAGCTAGATTTAATGAAGCGACACTTTTATCGGCAATGGAAAATCCAGCAAAATATATGGAAACATCAAGTAAAGCGCTAGCGAAAACACTTGGTGATACGGGTGGCCTTGGAACTGTTGCAACTCGAGCAGACATCATCGAAAAACTTTTTAACAGCTTCTCCCTAGAAAAGCAAGGTAAGGAGATCCAAATTACTTCTAAAGGACGTCAACTACTTGAGCTAGTTCCAGAAGACTTGAAGTCCCCGGAATTAACTGCTCGCTGGGAACAAAAACTATCTAAAATTGCAAAAGGTGAATTAGATTATCGTAAGTTTACTGCGGAAATGCGCGATTATGCGAAAAAAGCAGTATTGGAAATTAAGCAAAATGATAAGAAATTCCGCCATGATAATATTACTTCACAAAAATGTCCTGATTGCGGGAAGCCAATGCTAAAAGTTAAAGGTAAACGCGGTACAATGCTAGTATGTCAAGACCGCGAATGCGGACACCGTGAATCGCTTTCGAGAACAACCAATGCCCGTTGTCCTAATTGCCATAAACGTATGGAAATGCGTGGTGAAGGGGACAAACAGCTATTTGTTTGCGTTTGTGGATATCGTGAGAAGCTATCTGCTTTCCAAGAACGTCGCGATAAGCAAAAAAATAAGAATGTCTCAAAAACAGACGTAGCTAAATTTATGAAAAAACAAAACAAACAAGAAGATGAACCATTTAATAATCCAATGGCAGAGGCACTCGCTAAACTAAAACTAGATAAATAAAATCAAACAAAGCGACCCACTCATAATGAGTGGGTCGCTTTGTTTGACATAAACTGCCATTTACGAAACAATAAACTGAGAATTCATATCAAAAAAGGAGATGTTTCACGTGAAACATAATCGATTAATTATAGAAACAGATATTCCAGCTAAGATGCGGGACGAGGTAACACTTTACGCAGATATATATCGCCCAGCAGACGAAGGAGAATATCCAGTTTTACTTACGCGGTTACCTTATAGCAAAGCATACGGACTTCACTTTATTAGGCCTAATATTTTGGCAGAGCAAGGTTATATCGTTATCGTTCAAGACGTCCGCGGCAGATATACATCAGAAGGAGAATTTGTCCCTTACATAGCAGAGGTTGATGACGGTTACGATACCATTGAATGGGCAGCTAAACTTCCTTACTCAAATGGGGACGTAGGGATGTTTGGTTTATCTTACTATGGATACACTCAAATATTAGCTGCAATTAGTGGAAACAAGCATTTGAAGGCAATTGCACCAATTATGGCACAAAATAGCATGACAGATGTGTTTAATGATCATGATGGCGCACTTGAACTAGGTATGTGGGAGACATGGAATCTCGAATCAATGCTACCAAATATGCTCGCAAGAAAATACGAGACGCGAGAAGAACTAAAACAAGCAATAAACAAATTAATGAAAAATTTAGATAGCCTAGATGCACTTTACAAGTTCAAACCATACAAAGATTGGCCGGCAATTGGTCCCGAAGAAATGCCCTATTTTTCCCAATTACTTGATTATGAACCAACGCACAGCCATTGGCAGGGAATCGATGCTAAAAGTAATTACGAAAAAATCAAAGTTCCCGGACTCCATGTCGCTGGCTGGTATGACTGTTTTCTAGATAAAACAATCGCTAATTTCCAAAATGGACACACTAGAGAGCTTGGCGACCGGCTGGTAATTGGACCATGGACACATGCTAATTTTGGGCAAATGATTGGTGACCGTGATTTTGGAATGGCCGCTAATGCGTGGGGTGAAGCGAGTATGCATAAACGGCATATCGAATGGTTTAATCACTGGCTAAAACAAAAACCACTCCCAGAAATGGCGCCAATTAATTACTTTGTTATGGGGCTAAATGAGTGGAAAACTACCGAAGAGTGGCCACCTAAAAATGCAACCATTACACCGCTCTATTTTCAAAAAGGAGAAGTAAGCGCCGAGTTCACACCGCCAACTACTGATTCTGAAGCTACATTTAGCTACAACCCAGAAAATCCCGTGCCGTCTAATGGTGGAGGAACACTGCACAAGGAGCTACATGCTGACGGACCGCGCGACCAACAAGCATTAGAGCTTCGGGAAGATATACTTTGCTATACAACAGCACCATTAGCTGAAGCGTTAGAAGTAACAGGACCAGTTCAAGTAAAGCTAAGGGCTAAAACAGATGCGCCAAACACAGACTTTACTGCTAAACTAGTAGATGTCTTCCCAGATGGTAGAGCATTTAACCTCGCTGACGGGATTATTCGCGCAGCTAAGCAGTACGGTGATCAAGTGCAAAATAATATCAATGAATATACAATAGATTTATGGGCAACAAGTAATCTATTCCAAAAAGGACACCAAATCCGTGTCGAAATTTCTTCTAGTAACTTTCCAAGATTCGACCCGAACCCAAACACTGGAGAGAGTTTCATCAACTCAACCGAAAGCCAAGTTGCGAACCAAACTATTTATCATAGCCCAGAATACCCGTCACATATCCTATTACCAATTGTCAGGTAGTTCATCTTTGGGCGAAAAGTTTTATATACGAGGTTATTAAATCATGGTAAAATATGAAAGTATCCGTCTGAAAAATGAACCCTATTGGAAAAAGGGAACTTACAATAGGGTTCTTGATGAAAATATAGATAACATGAGCATTTTTTTGCTTAAATGAAGGAGAAGTTGCAGTGAAAAATATAATAAAAAAAGCTGGGATTGCTATCATGGCGGCATCCCTTGCAATAAGTGGCTTTTTAGTAAGTCCGAACTTAGCGGAAGCCGCAGAAGCACCAAACATAAATGCAAATGCAGCCATCGCAATTGAAGAAAGCACAGGGAAAATTTTGTATTCAAAAGACGCTGATAAGCTTATGGGTATCGCATCAATGACGAAAATGATGGATGAATACTTACTACTTGAAGCAATTAATGATGGAAAGCTAAAATGGGATGATAAAGTAACCATTTCTGAATATGCGTATAAAGTTTCTCAAGATACCTCATTATCCAATGTACCGCTGAGACTAGGCGAACAGTACACAGTGCAAGAATTATACGAAGCAATGGCAATTTATTCAGCAAACGGTGCAGCAATTGCTATTTCTGAAAAAATTGCTGGTTCTGAAAAAGAATTCGTAGCGATGATGAACAAAAAAGCAGAAGAACTAAAGCTTGGTGAGCATCAATTTGTTAACTCGACTGGTCTTAATAACGAAGATTTAAAAGGCGGTCAGCAAGTTGGCGGTCCAAAAGATGAAAACAAAATGACAGCTCGTGGTATGGCGAAATTAGCAAAACATTTAATTGACGATTACCCAGAAGTACTTAAAACAGCAAGCACGACCAAAAAAGAATTTCGTAAAGGAACATCTGACCAAACCGACATGTCAAACTGGAATTGGTTACTCCCCGGTCTGATTTACGGTCGTGAAGGTGTAGACGGACTGAAAACAGGAACAACGGATTATGCAGGTATGTGTTTGACGGCTACTGCTGTGCAAAATGGCATGCGTGTAATCACTGTCGTACTTCATGCTAATGGTGGAGGCGAAGGAGAACATACTAGTGCTCGTTTTGACGAAACTAACAAAATGCTAGACTACTCTTTTAATAATTTTCAAGTAAAAGAAGTGCAAAAAGCAGGCTCAAAAGTGAAAGATCCTTCCATTATTGCAGTAGATAAAGGCAAGGAAGATACAGTTGGACTTGTTACAAAAGATGCGGTAAAACTAGTCGTACCAAAAAACGGCAATGAACCAAAATTAACTACAAAAGTAACATTCAAAGATAAAACATTAGAAGCACCAGTCAAGAAAAATACCGAAGTTGGCGAAATGGCTGTTTCATTGAAAGATGGCGATAATCTAGGCTATTTGGACGGCTCACAAACGGAGGATATTAAAGTCGTAACTGCTAGTGATGTCGAAAAAGCCAATTGGTTTGCTCTTTCCGCCGAAGCAGTCGGATCGTTCTTTACAGGCATTGGCAGTTATGTAGCTGACGGTGTGCAAGGTTGGTTTAAATAAAAAAAGTCGATTTCCCGGATTTGGGAAATCGACTTTTTGGCTTTATACAACCATAAAATAGCTAGGGTGAAAATAGATCACTTTAATTATTGTATACTTGCTCGTAAACAAAAAACTACCTCTGTTAATTAGCCAACAGAGGTAGTTTGCATGTTTTTATTCAATAACGAACTGATTATGATAAAGTTCAGAGTAAAATCCTTTTGCTTTCATAAGTTCATCGTGGTTACCTTGTTCGATAACTTCACCTTGATGTAGCACCACAATATGGTCAGCGTCGAGGATTGTTTTTAAACGGTGGGCAATAACGAAACTTGTTCTACCAGAGATTACATTATCCATTGCTTTTTGGATTCTGCTTTCTGTTACGGTGTCTACATTACTGGTTGCTTCATCTAGAATTAGTAGAGAAGGGTTCGTAATGATAGTTCTAGCAATACTCATTAACTGCTTTTGACCAACACTGAAAATATTGTTTTCATCGCTAATTTTAGTATCATAGCCATTTTCTAGACTCATAATGAAGTCATGGATATTAGCTTGTTTTGCTGCATCAAGAACTTCTTCGTCTGTTGCTTCAGGTTTACCGAAAATAATATTATCACGAATCGTACCAGTGAAGAGTACCGAGTCTTGTAGAACGATGCCAACTTGCTTCCGTAGTGAATCCAGTCTAATGTCACGAATATCAATGTCATCAAACAAAATCGAACCGCCATCAACGTTATAGAATCGATTCAGCAAGTTCATAACAGTTGTCTTACCAGAACCAGTTGGGCCAACAAGTGCAACCATTTTCCCTTTACTTACATCAATCGAAACATCTTTTAATACTGGTTTGTCAGGATCGTAAGCAAAATCCACATGATCTAACTTAACGCCTTTTTTAATACCATCAATAGTTTTCAGATTTGCACGTTCGACTTCTTCTTCTTCGGCAAATACTTCGCTAACACGGCGCGCACCAGTGATTGCAAGTTGTAGTAGGCTATACTGGGACGAGATTTGCGTTAGTGGCATATAGAACTGTTGCGAATACTGAACGAACATAACAATCAAGCCAAGGGCAGCAGTACGTTCTATGTCACCATTTAGAGCTAACCATCCTCCAAAGAAGATAACGATAGCTGTATTAAGTAGTGAAATACCTTGCATCATTGGAAAAAGTAAACCAGAGTAAACTTGGCCTTTGTAAGTCGCATCTTTTACGACATTGTTTTGTTTGACAAAGCCTTCAATGGTTTCTTCTTCCAAACCATTAGTGATAATAATTTTTTGACCAGAAATTTTTTCATCGATATAGCCGTTTAATACGCCTAGTTCGTCTTGTTGCACATCGACATACTTGCGGGCTTTTCGGATGATAAGTGTCGCGATGGCTACTGCAAATGGTGCTGAGATTAGTGTAACGAAAGCAAGTTCTACGTTTTGTTGGAACATCATGATGATAACACCAACCATTAGCGCAATATTAGAAAGAACCTGAATAAGCGCCTGATTCAGTGTGTTAGAAATGTTATCCAAGTCACTAGTGAAGCGGCTAAGCATTTCGCCATCATTGCGGCTATCAAAGAAACGAATCGATAGTTTTTCCATCTTACGGAAAAGCCCTATACGCATTCTGTTCGTCGATTTACCAGCTACCCCAGTCATGATAATACTTTGGATAAAAGTGGCAGCAGCGAGCAGTACGTAGCAGAGAACGAGCATCCAAATAATATGGATGAAGTCACTCTTATCGTCCACGCCAGTTTGCATTAACCGAACGACGTAATCACCTAGCTCTTGAACAGCATTACCAATATATTGCGGTGCTTTCACTTGAAGATATGTTGCGAAAATGACAGCAACTAAAATGACAGCAAGTTGTGGTTTGTAACCTTTGAGATAGTGCCAGAAAAAGCGGCTAATTTGTTTAAACTCTTTCATTATGCAGTTACCTCCTTGCCTTTTTGAGTGTCGTAAATTTCACGGTAAATAGCGTTTTCTTTAATAAGTTCTTTGTGAGAACCAACACCAACTAGTTTTCCTTGATCAAGAACAAGAATTTTATCTGCTTGAATCACTGAGGAAATTTTTTGGGCAATGATAAAGGTTGTGGTGTGGTCGAGTTCTTTATTAAGTGCTTCTTTTACTAATTTCTCAGACTTCGCATCAAGCGCACTAGTACTGTCATCGAGAATTAATACTTTAGGAGAACCTATAACGCCACGAGTGATTGATAAGCGTTGTTTCTGCCCACCAGAGAAGTTATTCCCACGTTCAGAAACTGGAGCATCATAGAGTTTCGCTTGTTTGTCA
Organism: Listeria ivanovii subsp. ivanovii; assembly: GCF_900187025.1. Classification (GTDB taxonomy): domain Bacteria; phylum Bacillota; class Bacilli; order Lactobacillales; family Listeriaceae; genus Listeria; species Listeria ivanovii. Next base: position 2,830,176 of record NZ_LT906478.1, on the reverse strand, counting down.
ATGAACTCTTTAGCTTGGGCGATTTTACTCGCTTTTTCCATTTCAGCGGGTGTTGCATCTTTTTTACCATGACGTAAATTATCTGCAATCGTTCCAGAGAAAAGAATCGCACGTTGAAGAACGAAAGAAACGGTACTTCGAAGCGTTTTTTTGTTAATATCTTTTAAGTTAGTTCCACCAATAATAACTTCACCTTCTGTTGGGTCATAAAGGCGAGGGATTAGCTGGGCAAGGGTTGACTTACCAGAACCAGTGGCACCAACGATTCCTACCATTTCACCAACATTGGCTTTAAAGGAGATATCTTGTAGCGCGGGTGTATCATCGCCGTCGTATTTAAAACTAACATGGCGGAATTCTACTGTACCATCTAGGTCTTGTTCCGGTGCATTTTCGTTGTACGTGATATCTGGCTCTGTTTCAAGCACTTCGGTAATACGTTTCAATGAAATAAGTGCACGTGAAGCCATCATCATCAGCATCCCGCCAATAATAATTGCCATCATAATTTGCATAAGATAGTTCATAAAGGAGGCAATTGCCCCGATAACTTCAGGGTTATCCGCTGCCATATCGCCAACAAAGTAGATAGAAACAACAATTGCTAAGTTAGAAACGAGCATAAATGCAGGAATCATCACGGAGAAAAGTGTTCCAACGATAATTGTATGACGAGTTAATTTGTCACTGACAGTAGTGAAGCGACCAATTTCGTTGTCTTCTTGGACGAAAGATTTAACAACGCGCATTCCGGCAAGGTTTTCTTTTGCGATGGCATTTACACGATCAATCAAGCTTTGGATAATTGCAAAATGTTTACCCATCGAACCGAAAGTGAACACGACAATCAGAACAACGAGGACAACAAGGACAATAATTACCCACCATAATTCAGGTAACGTAAACATCGCCAGGATAAAAGCCCCAATGAACATAATCGGAATTCTCGTTAGCGATTGCAGTGAAAGCATCACTAAGTTTTGGACCTGTGTAATATCATTTGTTTGTCTTACAACAAGATTACCAGTCGAAAGTTTTTCAATATTACTGAATGAAAATGTTTGGATTTTGCGGAAACTAGATTCACGAATATCTGCACCAACGCCTTGAGCGACTTTGGCAGAAAGAATCGTGTTTAGAACTCCAGCGATAAGACCAACAGCGGCGATACCGATTAGCAGTACGCCAATGGACGAGATTTTGTCCATATCGTCTTTCATAATGGCATCTAGAACTTGCTGGAGTAATTTTGGTTGCCATAGTTGTGAGATAACCATGACGACTACAAACAGTGTCGATAGTGTTGCTTGTAGTTTGTAATTTTTAAGATGATGAAACAATACTTTCATGATTTTCCTCCCTTGGAAAACGGAAATAAAGAAGTGCGAACGTATATTCTAATATAGATTGTGAAAATTTGCAAGTGAAATTTTTCCTAATTGTAAATATGGCGAAAATGTGGCGAAATCAGCACTGGTATTTATTTTAAATTGTGAAAAAAGCTAAAAATCAAGCCTTGATTTCCACTTCTACAAAACCTCTTACACTATTAATTAACCACACAAAGTCAGCTTCCAAAAGGTCTCTTTTTGTTAGTGTTTGTTCGAAAATCTTTCTTTCCGCTAATAAACTAGCCCTCATTGTCCCTGGAAGTAGCCCAGAAGATAGTGGTGGAGTTAAAAGACAGTTCTTTATACCCAGAACTATATTTCCATTGATGAACTCTGTTAGCTCTCCGTTTTCGTTCCATAAGAGTGTTTCATCGGTATGGGTGTTTTTTAAGTTATTATAAATAGTTCGGTTCGTCGTTTTATGATAAAGAAATGGTTCATTTGCCAATACTGGTTTACTCGCTAAAGAAGCAGTAATTGGCAAGCTTTTCGCGCTGATTTCAGTGAGCTCAAACTTGGTTGACCCATCAGAATGTAATAGAACGCGGAATTTATGTGTACCAGTTGGTTGATTTTCCGCAGTTTTGCGCCATTGTTGTTCCATTTCTTTCCTATTAAACGGAAATCCAAAATGATGTGCGCTTTTTTCAAGGCGTTCTAAATGAAACGCTAGTCGAGCTAGTTGCCCATTTTCTAACCGTAAACATTCAATTAAGGAGAAAGCAGCTTGGTTTTTCAAAATAGCTGATTTAGCATGGATTTCTGAAAACTCACTTTTAGCATCAGAATCCCAAACAATGCCGCCACCTACACCATATGTCGCTTTCTTATTCGTGATGGAAATGGTTCGAATTGGAACATTAAAAACTGCATTTCCATTAGGCTCCAAATATCCGATTGCTCCACAATAAACACCGCGAGGAGAGTCTTCTAAAGCAGAAATGATTTCCATTGTTTTTGCTTTAGGTGCGCCCGTTATTGAACCACAAGGGAAAAGGGCTTTGAAAATGGCCGTTAAACTTGTGTCTGGAAGGATTTCGGCAGTAACAGTTGAAGTCATTTGCCAAACAGTCGGATAAGGTTCTAAAGTCATTAGTTTTGGCACTTTGACACTTCCAGGTCGAGCAATCATTCCTAGATCATTACGCAATAAATCCACAATCATGACATTTTCTGCGCTGTTTTTTGGGTCGTTCATTAGCCAATCATGTGCAGCTCGATCAGCGTCATCCGTAACTCCGCGTCGAACAGTGCCTTTCATCGGTCTGGTAGTCAGCAAAGTCCCTTGTCGTTTAAAAAATAATTCAGGTGACGTAGAAATGATTTGAAAGTTATCAGTAGAAAGAAGTGCCGTGTAATTTGCTTTTCCAGCTTGTTGTAAAGTCTGATAAGTCGCTTTAGCAGAAAAACTATCAGGTAAATCGCCCTTGAGTCGCACAGTGTAGTTGAGTTGGTATGTGTTCCCAGCAGCTATTTCAGACTTGATTGCTGCGATTTTCTTGGCATACTCAGAATAATCTGTATCCATTTTAAAAGGGATAGCTGTAGTTTGCTCCGTTTCAAAAATGGCATCTGTGAAATGATCATATACGCCGAACCAAACAAGTGGTAGGGTTTCATCCGAAGTTTTCGTCTCCAAACCTTTTTTAAAAGCAGGAGCCGCCTCATAACTAATAAAACCAGCAACATATTTTCCCGATTTCTGCGCTTCTTCTGCTGCACGCATAACAGATAAAACCTCACTCAAATCATTAGCAACAAGTTCTTGCAGAGGATTTTCAAATATTTTAACTTCACCTTCAAAATCAAATCGTAACAAACTCATTTTTCATTTCTCCCTATCCGTACAAAATTTTGAAGTAGTTCGTGTCCGTTTTCAGAAAGAATGGCTTCTGGATGGAACTGCACACTATAAATTGGTTTTGTGGCATGCTTTAATCCCATGATAATTCCGTCGTCAGTCATAGCAGTTATTTCTAATTCGGCTGGAATAGAATCATTTTGCACAATTAGCGAATGGTAGCGAGTTACAAGAAACGGGGTCGTAAGTCCTGTAAATAACCCTGCTTGATTGTGCGTAATGAAGCTCGTCTTTCCGTGAACTGGAACAGTAGCACGAACAACTTTAGCGCCAAAAAAAGTTGCAATCATTTGGTGTCCTAAGCAAATGCCTAAAATAGGTAAACTAGTTTTATCGAGAATTTCCAAGCTGGTCTGGAATTCTTCCGGCGAACCAGGTCCAGGAGAAAGTACGACCATTTCTGGGTTAAGCGCTGAAAATTTATCAAGTGTCAAATTCGCTGCGGAGACAACGTGGATATCTTCCCCAAGCTCTAAAAAATATTGGTATAAATTATATGTAAATGAATCATTATGATCAATTAGTAAAATCATTCGAAAGCCCCCAATTTTAAATGGTTATACTTCTTTATAGCAAATAGTTACTTAGATAACAAGCTCAAATGTTTAAGGCGGTAAAACAAGTGGAAAGGTACAATAAATAAGTAAAGGAAGGTGTTTTAGATGGAAAACGAACTAGAAAATAAGATACTTGCAATTTTGGACGAACATCAAGTAGGGGTACTCGCTTCTGTACAAGGAGATTTTCCGCATGCTAGATATATGACATTCCTTCATGAAGGTTTAACACTCTATACACCTTCTGGAAAACAGCAGCCCAAAACTGAAGAAGTTCGCAAAAATCCACATGTTTGTGTGCTAATTGGTTATGACGGGAAAGGTTCGCCATTTTTAGAAATAAACGGGATTGCTTCACTGGAAGAAGATGAATCAATCAAAGAACTTATTTGGGAAAACATCTCGAAAGAATGGTTTCAAAACGAAGAGTCGCCTTCTTTTGTAGTGATAAAAATTGTTCCTGAGCAAATTAGATTATTGAATGCAGATGGCGATGGACCTGATACACTTGATTTAATTGGTTAAATAATTGCTTGTAATTTAGCTAGATATGCGATAGAATAACTTTAAATTCATACGAAAAGCGAAGACAAGAAGTAGTAATAAGATCAAGTTTCTAAAGAGAGCCAGTGGTTGGTGCGAATCTGGCGTAATTTCCTTATGAATCCATCTTGGAGCGAGTGGTGGAAAGCAATTTTTGCGAGTAAATCATTCCGGAATGGTCCGTTAAACCTAAATGAAGCTGGGGATTTTTTAGAAATCCCAATAAGGGTGGCAACGCGGTTAACTCTCGTCCCTTTCCTGTTAATTCGGGAAAGTACGGGAGTTTTTATATGGAAAAAAATAAAGGAGGAGTTAGCATGTTAGATGTCAAATTGTTACGAAATAATTTTGAAGAAGTAAAACAGAAACTGCAAAATCGCGGAGAAGACCTTGGTGAGTTTGAAAAGTTCGGTGAGCTAGATAAACGTCGCCGTACTTTAATTGTCGAAACGGAAGCACTAAAGAGTCAGCGGAATGAAGTTTCCCAAGAGATTGCCAAACTAAAACGGGAAAAACAGGATGCGGATGCAAAAATTGAGGAAATGCGTGTTGTTGGGGATCGAATCAAGACACTTGATATTGAACTAAAAGAAATAGACGATAAGCTAGATACGATTTTAATGTCGATTCCGAATATTCCTCATGAATCTACGCCTGTTGGTGAATCTGAAGACGATAATATTGAAATCCGTAAATGGGGCGAAGTACGTGAATTTGATTTTGAACCAAAAGCTCACTGGGATCTTGGAACAGATTTAGATATTCTTGACTTTGAAAATGCTGCTAAAGTAACCGGAAGCCGTTTTGTCTTTTATAAAAAATTAGGTGCACGACTAGAAAGAGCGCTAATTAATTTTATGATGGACTTGCATTCTAATGAACACGGCTACGAAGAAATGTTACCGCCATACATGGTTAACCGCACAAGTATGACTGGTACCGGTCAATTGCCGAAATTTGAAGAAGATGCTTTTCTTATTGAAGCAGAAGATTACTTCTTAATTCCAACAGCAGAAGTTCCTGTAACAAACTACCACCGTGAAGATATTTTAAAAGCAGAAGATTTACCAAGAAAATATACTGCCTTTAGCACGTGTTTCCGCTCTGAAGCTGGCTCTGCTGGTCGTGATACTCGTGGTTTAATCCGCCAGCACCAATTTAATAAAGTTGAGCTAGTTCAATTTGTAAAACCAGAAGATTCTTACGCGGCGCTAGAAAAATTAACAGGAAATGCCGAAGAAGTATTACGCCGACTAGAATTACCATACCGTGTTCTTAGTATGTGTACGGCAGACCTAGGTTTTACTGCTGCAAAAAAATATGACTTAGAAGTATGGATTCCAAGCTACAATTCGTACCGCGAAATTTCGTCGTGCAGTAACTTTGAAAGCTTCCAGGCAAGACGAGCTAACATACGTTTCCGACGTGAACCAGGAAGCAAGCCAGAATATGTACACACACTAAATGGTTCTGGCTTAGCGCTTGGCCGTACAGTCGCTGCAATTCTAGAAAATTATCAAGATGCGGATGGTTCAGTTCGTATTCCAAAAGCACTTCAAGGCTATATGGGTGGTATTGAAAGAATAGCAGCCCCAACAAAATAAGGAAAGAAGGACTAAAAATGGTCGAACTGAGCGAACTTCCAAACATCGGCAAAGTTCTTGAGCAAGAACTAATCAATACGGGCACAAGAACCCCTACAGAGCTAAGGAATGTTGGTAGCAAAGCAGCCTTTTTACGAATTTGGGAAAATGATCATACCGCTTGTTTGAGTAAATTATGTGCACTTGAAGGAGCTATTAAAGGCATCAGATGGCATGATTTAGATGAGACAAAGAAAATGGAATTGAAAAGTTTCTACCAAACCTTATAATAAAAGCCGATTTATGTGAAGGCATAAATCGGCTTTTATTTCCTGGGAAATAGTTAATTTAGTTGTTGCTCAGCAAAAGAAGCGTAAAGCGGATGAGACAAAACTAATTCTTGATGCGTTCCACGACCAGTTATTTCACCATTTTCAATAAATAAAATTTGATCAGCATTAACAATAGTAGAAAGACGATGTGCAATAACAAAGGTGGTTCGTCCTTCCATTAAGTTTGCTAAAGCCTGCTGAACAATTAGCTCAGATTGGCTATCTAAACTTGCTGTTGCTTCATCTAACATGAGAATATTGGGGTTACGTAAAAATGCCCGGGCAATCGCAATTCGCTGTCTCTGTCCACCAGATAGCTTTACACCACGCTCGCCAACTTCAGTAGCCATTTGGTTGGGTAGTCCAGAAATAAATCCATCAGCATAAGCGAGCTTAGCGACATCCCAAAGTTTATCTTCACTAATTTCACGGTCCAAACCATAACATAAGTTATCACGGATCGTCCCAGATAGCATGGCGCTTTCCTGTGAAACATAACCAATTTGCGAACGCCAAGACTTAATCGAAATCTCAGAAAGTGGAATATCTCCAACTAAAATCCCTCCAGTATTTGGCTCGTAAAAACGTTCTAAAATCGCAAATAATGTTGATTTCCCACCGCCACTTGGACCAGCAAAAGCAATGACCTCACCTGGCTTGGTATCAAATGAAACATCTTTCAAAATAGGCTCGCCTTCATTATAAGCGAATGAAATGTCTATTGCATGAATGGTTTTTCCGGCGACGTTAACTTTTTCTCCGGCTCCAAAGTTTTCTTCGGTTTCATTTAAAATGTCTGCAATTCGTTCTGTAGCTCCTTTGGCTTTTTGGAGTTGTGCAAAGAAGGTGGCAAAAGAGGTGACAGGAACAATAATTTGGAACAGATAGAGTAAGAAAGCAATAAGTGTGCCCGTCGTCATAGTTCCAGCCGAAACACGAACCCCTCCATAGCCAATAATGCCAACAATGACTCCCATAACAACGAAGAAAATCAAGGGGCCTAAAACAGCAACAACTTTGGCTTCACGAATACCAAAACCAAACAATCGCTTAATACCTTGATGACCAGCTTCTGTTTCAATCATTTCAGCATTGGAAGCTTTTACAAGTCTAGATTCCGAGAGAGTCTGACTTATTGTGCCTGTAAAATCAGCTGTTTCGTTTTGAAGTCCTTTGGAAATTTTAAACATTTTATGACCGAGTGGAGCAACGACAAGTGCAGTAATTGGGATAGCTATCAAGATGATCAACGTCATTTTCCAGTCCATATAGAATAGAATAATAACAGCACCTATCACAGAAATAATTCCAGTGACAAATTGTGGCAAGTGATCAGCAATCAGCTCTTTCACAACAACTGTATCACTTACCATGCGACTTACCATTTCGCCTGTTTTAGTATTATCAAAGTAAGAAACAGGTAAATGCATAATTTTTCTCCATAAACGTTCGCGAATTGTGGCAACAACTTTTTGCCCCATATAATTAAGCAGAAAAATGGAAAATCCATTTGTTATCGCTTGTAGAATAAACGCAATAACAATTAGAGCAACAACTTTCCCATCAAGTGAAGAAACGGAGAACCCATCAATTAATTTTTTTGTGAAAAGAGGGACAATTAAACCAGCGACAGTTGTAATTACACTAGCAACTAAAGCACAGGAAATAATCCAATTTGCAGGCTTAGCGCTAATAATTAACTGAAAAAAATTTTTCCAACCATATTTTTTTTGAGCCATTTATTTTCTCCTTCCTAAGCATTCTCAATATAAATACTTGCTATTTAAGTATAATCATTTTAATGGAGAATAAAACCAGTCTAAAGTGGTAATTATTGATTATTTTTAAAATTTATTATTTTTTAGAAAAGTAACAAAAAGTTCAAAAAATCCCAAAAACAAGTTATATAATGATAAATATTTTAAATATCCCAAAGAAATATGTTAACTATTTATCTTAAATAAGATTTTTGCTTTTTATATCGTATTACAAATAAAAATTTTTGTATCCTATTTTATGCTATAATTATAACGTGTTTTTTCAATACAATATAGCAAAGGAGAGAATATGCTATTTTTAAAAGAGCTTGAAGCCAATCTAACGGTTAGCAAGTTAATGGAGCTGTGCTTTGAACATCCAAATTTCAAAGACTACTGCTCGGTTATCCGCACGAAGAAGGGTGAGGTTCTAGAAAGTTTAAGTCCAACTGGAACAAAGGTTTATTTTGTTCTGAGTGGCATATACGGGATGATTGTAGAAAAAGATGCAGAATTAGAAGAAGAGAATTGTAAAGAAAGCATTATTCGTTTTTTGCAAAAAGGAGATAATTTTGGATTGTATCATCTCTTTTATGATGAATGGAGCCCGCACGTTTCGATGCAAAGCTTAGGTCATGGTGAAGTTATGGAAGTAGATAGTAATTTTTTATTTTCTATTTTTGATAAAGTGGATCAGAATAACTTTTTCATGGTTAAAGTAATGTCGGAGGAATTACGCGAAGCACACGTATTTGCAAAACTAAGCTTCTTGAAAAAAGAAGAACGAATTCGCAAAACCATTCTAAAATGTGCTCAAACTTTAGGAACTTTTTCGGATAATGGGATACTGCTACCGAGAGAAGTAACGCAAGAAGTACTCGCAAGGTATACCAATACATCACGCGAATATGTGGTGCACACTCTCACATATTTAATTAAAGAGGAAATAATTAGAAATAAACCAAAACCTCTATTAGTGATGGATAAGACTCGTTTATAACACAAGTTTCATGTGAAACTTTTTGAATGCTTTTATAGGCATTCTTTTTTTGTGCACAAAGCAATTCCAAAGCATTATTTTGGCTTTTGCGTTATAATGACTCTGTAATTGAAAGCGCTTGATAGAAAAGGAGGATGTTTAATGAGATTTTTTATCGATACAGCGAACGTAGAAGAGATTAAAAAGGCTAACAGAATGGGGTTTATTGCCGGCGTTACGACAAACCCATCGCTTGTTGCCAAAGAAGGCCGTGACTTTAATGAGGTCATTCAAGAAATTACATCCATTGTTGATGGGCCAATTAGCGGCGAAGTAGTAAGTTTGGAAGCAAATGGTATGATTGAAGAAGGTCGAGTCATCGCAAAAATCCATCCCAATATGGTTGTGAAAATACCGATGACAGGAGAAGGGTTAGCAGCGGTTAAAGTGTTGACACAAGAAGGAATAAAAACAAATGTTACCCTTGTGTTTTCTGCAGCACAAGCATTATTAGCTGCCAGAGCAGGAGCTACTTATGTATCGCCATTTTTGGGTAGGTTAGATGATATTGGCGATGATGGTCTGGTCCTTATTCGTGATATTGCACAAATTTTTGAAATACACGGTATCCCAACAGAAATTATTTCGGCAAGTGTTCGCCATCCAATCCATGTTATTGAATGCGCTAAAGCTGGTGCAGATATCGCCACAGTACCATATAAAGTATTTGAACAAATGTTAAAACACCCTCTAACCGATAGCGGGATTGATAAATTCCTTGCAGATTGGGAAGCAGCTAAAAACTAACAAGGAAGGTTTCAAATTATGAATCGAACTTTTATTGTGAAAAAAGAACATAAAAGCAATTACCCAGATCCGCTTTTCCTTAACAAGAATGAATCAATCTGGGTTTTTCAAGAAGACACTGAGTATCCAGGGTGGATTTTCTGTAAAGTGAAATCTTCTGGTAAAGAAGGCTGGGTTCCAAAGCAAATTATTCAAATGGGCAGTGATGATAAAAGTGGAATAGTGACGGAAGATTATTCTGCGCGTGAATTAAATGTAAAACCTGGCGATAAATTAGAAAGTAATCGGGAATTAAATGGTTGGGTTTGGTGTGTGACTGAAGAAAACCAAGCTGGCTGGGTTCCGCTTCAAAATCTAGAAATTTAGAATGTTTCACGTGAAACAATTTAACCTAATATAGCAAAAAAGCGAAGGATTAGTTTTACTTTCGCTTTTTTTGTGGAATAATTAAGAGTAATGATAGAAGAATCTAGGTGGATTTATGGAAAATTGGAAGAAAAATCTATATGTTGTTTGGATTGGTTGTTTTCTTACAGGAACTGGACTAAATTTGATTATGCCGTTTTTGCCATTATATATTGAAGAGCTAGGTGTACATAATCCAGACCAAGTAAGTTTATGGTCAGGAATTGCGCTCAGTTCAACTTTTTTAGTTTCGGCAATTATGTCACCAATTTGGGGAAAACTTGCTGATCAAAAAGGACGCAGAGTCATGTTATTACGTGCCTCTCTTGGTATGGCGATAGCGATGATTCTTATGGGATTAGTGAGCAATGTATATCAATTTGTAGGATTGCGTTTATTAATGGGGATTTTTTCAGGATATATTTCCACAGCAAATGCACTCGTTGCAACACAAGTTCCGCGCCATCGTAGTGGTTGGGCACTCGGAGCATTATCAACGGCAGCTGTTTCGGGTGTGTTAATTGGTCCGCTAATTGGTGGAGCCTTATCTGATGCTTTTGGAGTTAGACCGGTATTTTATATTACAGGAGCACTCTTACTAGGGAGCTTTTTCTTAACATTATTCTTTGTAAAAGAGAAATTTACTCCGGTAGAGAAAAAGGAAATGCGCTCTGGAAAAGAGGTTTTCTTATTACTCAAAAACCCAGGCTTAATTATCTCGTTATTTATTACGACGATGATGATTCAAATAGCCTCCAACTCGGTTAATCCGATTTTGACTTTGTATGTACGAGATCTTGCCGGAAATGCTCAAAATATTGCTTTTATTAGTGGAATGATTGCTTCTGTTCCAGGGGTTGCAGCACTTATCGCTGCGCCAAGGCTTGGAAGGTGGGGTGATCGAATTGGTTCTGAGCGAATTTTACTTGGAGCGCTCATTGGATCGATGTTATTACAAATACCAATGGCATTTGCACAAAATCCTTGGCAGCTTGGTATCTTGCGCTTTCTACTGGGGCTTACAGATGGTGCATTATTGCCGGCAGTTCAATCACTACTTGCAAAAAATGCTCCTCGAGAAGTTTCTGGACGTATTTTTGGATACAATCAATCATTTCAATATATCGGGAATGTCATCGGTCCGCTAGTTGGATCTAGTGTTGCCGCACATTTTGGTTATGGAGATGTGTTCCTAGTTGTGGCTGGTTTTATTTTCATCAATGTGATTATCAGCTTTTATTTCAACCGAAAAATGCATAGAGAGAAGGGGAATAATGCGAGCTGACTTAATAAAATTACCAGGAATTGGCAAAAAAATGGTTGTCATGTTAAATGAAATTGGCGTTAAAGAAATAGCGGATTTAAAAGGGAAAGATCCGCTTAAGTTATACGAAGCTACTTGTGAAAAACGCGCTGAAAGAATGGATCCATGTGTTTTATACACGTATCGTTGTGCTGTTTATGTAGCAGAAACAGCACAAGATAAACAACAGCCCGAGTTACGCAAATGGTGGAATTGGAAAGACAAGGCACATGAAAATGAAAGGAAGAAATAATGATGAATGATTTAAAGGAAGCGATTAAGCAAGCAAACAAAATCGTTTTTTTAACGGGTGCGGGGGTGTCTGTACCTTCTGGGATTCCTGACTATCGCTCGGAAAACGGTTTATACGCAGGGATGGAAAGCCCTGAATATATGCTCAGTCATACATGTCTTACGCGAGAACCGGATAAGTTTTATCAATTTGTTAAGGAAAATATGTATTATCCAGATGCAGAGCCAAACATGATTCATACTAAAATGGCTGAAATCTCACAGCAAAAAGATGTGATGATTATTACACAAAATATTGATGGACTTCATGAAAAAGCTGGCTCTAAGAAAGTGATTAATTTTCACGGAAGCTTGTATCATTGTTATTGTCAAAAGTGCAAAATGAGCATTCCGGCTGAGACGTATTTACAGTCCAATGTTCATGAAGATTGTCTAGGTATTATTCGACCAGATGTAGTGCTTTACGAAGAAGCCATCCAAGAAAGTGCTATAAATCAGTCACTTTCAGCAATCAGACAGGCGGACTTGATTGTAATAGTTGGAACTTCATTTAGAGTGAGTCCGTTTTGTAATTTAACCGATTATCGAAATAAAACAGCGGAAATTTTTGCTGTGAATAAAGAGCGAATTTTCTTGCCGTATTCTTTTGAAATGATAGAAAGTGATGCGACAGAAGTTTTTGCGAAGGTTTGAAACCTTGCAGTAATGGGGGTAGCATGATAGAATTTTCTTAACCGGAAAATTGTCCGGAATATTTAGAGGAAATGAGCACTCGTTTTCTCGATGAAAATAAGGAGTGGAGAGTTCCATATGAACCCTGACCCCGAGAGTCAGCAGATTATCTTGCAGTTAATTCTTATTATTGTGTTGACACTGCTCAATGCATTCTTTGCCTCAGCAGAGATGGCCCTTGTATCACTGAACAAAAATCGAGTAAAAAGCCAAGCCGCAACTGGTGATAAAAAAGCGATATTGCTTGCTAAACTCGTAGACGATCCAAGTAAATTTCTTGCTACAATTCAAGTTGGTATTACACTCGCTGGATTCTTCTCCAGTGCGTCAGCCGCTACTAGCATTGCGACTAGATTGGAACCTATTTTTGGAGGAAGTAGTTTTGCCAAAGAGCTATCGATTATTGTCGTAACGATTGTGTTATCGTATATCACGCTTGTTTTCGGTGAACTTTATCCAAAACGTTTAGCACTTCAAAAATCAGAGAAAATTGCCCGAGTTTCTGTACGACCAATCATGGCAGTAGGCGTTTTGCTTCGTCCATTCGTGAAATTCTTATCCTTTTCCACGGATATTCTTGTGAAAATAACGAGAATGGAGAAAAATACGGATAATGAAAAAATGACACGAGAAGAAATGCAATTACTGATTGAAACCGGTCGACGTGACGGTGTAATTGAGGTAGAAGAATTACAAATGCTTCGTGGTGTATTTGAAATGGATAATAAATACGCACGTGAAGTAATGGTACCGCGGACAGATGCGTTTATGGTTGACGCCGAAACGGAATCAGAAGCCTTGGGTGACGCATTATTAAGTGAGAATTTTTCAAGAGTTCCCGTCTATACGAACGATCAGGACTCGGTGCTGGGTATTCTGCATATGAAAGATTTTTTTGCGGAAGCTAGAAAGTCAGGCTTTGAAAACATTGATGTGAAGTCGCTCGTAAAAGAGGCGTATTTTGCACAGGAGACAATGTTCATTGATGATTTACTCAAAAATATGCAAAGAACTAGAAATCAAATGGCAATTTTAATGGATGAATACGGTGGAGTTGCCGGAATTGTCACCGTAGAAGATTTGTTAGAAGAGATTGTTGGCGAAATCGATGACGAAAATGATGTGTTTTCAGATGAAGTGAAGAAAATAGATGATTCGACATTTATCGTGGAAGGCCGCATGACACTAGATGATTTTAATAAAATGTTTCACGTGGAACTTCCATCACGTGGCGTAGATACTGTAGCTGGGTTTGTGCTAACCTTAACCGGGACAATTCCAGAAGAAGATGATAAAGTAGTAGTTGAATACGGAAGCTTTCGATTTACAGTAGAAGAAATGAATGATGCTAGACTAGTTTCGGTTCGTGTGGAAAGAGACTTCCAAACAAGTGAATTAGAGCAGTTAGCTTAATGATAAAATTACAGTGCGGTATGAGAAATCTAACCGCACTTTTTTCTTAGGAATGAGGTTTTTAGAATGCCGAATATTAAAGAAATTGCCAAATTAGCCGGAGTTTCCGTGACGACCGTGTCACGCGTACTTAATAATCACCCTTATGTTGCTGAAGATAAGAGGACACGGGTTCAAGCCATTATTGATGAACTTGATTATTCTCCTAACCGTATTGCTACAGACTTGGCGCTTGGGAAAACTAATACAATTGGTATCATTTTGCCTTATAATGACCACCCTTGGTTTGATAAAATTGTTAATGGAGTTCTTGAGGCGGCCTTTAAAAATAGGTATTCGGTGGCTCTTTTTCCAACAGGATATGACACGAAAGAAGAAGAAAAATATTTAATGCGTTTGAAAACGAAGCAAGTTGATGGGCTAATTATCACCTCACGTGCCAATAACTGGGATGTGATTTTGCCATACCTTGCTTATGGACCGATAATTGCTTGTGAATATGTGGATTCTCCCAAAATATCTTGTTCTTTCATTGATAGAATTGATGCTTATCGAGATGGATTTTTGTTTTTACAAGAAGAAGGTTATAAAAAAGTTGCCTTTACAGCTGGACGTGAATCACTTGAAAGCACTAGTACATATGGGAAGATTAATGCTTATGAACAAGTATTTGGACCAGTTAGTGAAAACCGCTTTTTGGGGGAATGTTATACTTTTGAAGATGGTTTAAAAGCGGGAAAACACTTTTTTGGTGAAGGGAAAAACTGGCCGGACGCTTTTTATGCTAATGGTGATGAAGTTGCGGCTGGGATTATGTTTCACGCGAAAGAGCTTGGATTGCGGATACCAGAAGATGTGGCTATTTTAGGGCAAGAAAACTTGGCAATTGGAAAAGCACTGGAAATCACAACGCTTGATCACCATTTGAAAAAATTAGGCGAAAATGCTTTTGCTATTTTTGAACAGGGAAAACTGCAAAACATTCAAATTAAGCATGAATTAATCAGAAGAAAAACGGTTTAGAAAACTTTTTCTAATAAATTACTTGACATGAAACCCATTTCATCATTTAAAACTAATATATATAAGGTGATGAAGGAGGCGAATGGTATGAAACTAGAAGGTGCATGCAAGATTTATTCAGCTTTAGGACTAGAATATCAATTCGGAGAGTTTTACATCGATAGAGATTATCTTGTTTTTGACCAGAACTTCAGCTTGGGTATGAAAAAACGACAAACTTTTCCAGTTGCAAAATTGCGTAATATTGCGTTGACTACTGATAGAAACGAAATTTGCTTAACATTTAGCTGCGATAATATTGAATTTGAATTAAATGAAAACAGACAAGAAAGCTTGCGCGAATTTCGACATTTACTTGAGAATAAAGGCCTCGATGGTGCTGATTTTAAGAAAGAAAAAAGTCTCGAAAAAACAAGATACACAACCCATCACTATCACAATTTTGCTCAATGATGAAGGAGGAGTTTTCATGTATAAAACAATTATTTTTGATGTAGATGGAACGATTTTGGATACAGAAAGAGCAGTTTTACATTCACTTCAGGCCGTTTTAGCGGAAGAAGGATTGACTTACGAATTAGCTGAGTTGCGATTTGTGTTAGGAATCACTGGTGCGGCGGCGCTTGAACAACTGAATATATTAGATGAGGAGCGGATACTCGCTAACTGGATTGAACGAGAAGCGTCTTTTATTGATGAAGTAGAGGTTTTCGATGGAATTCATAAAGTGCTTCATGCGATTCCAGAAAGTGGTGTCGTCACTTCTAAAAACTCACTGGAAATGGACAAAGGTTTTTATCCGTTTGGAATTCATGATCATTTTGAAGCGATTGTTTGTGCCAGTGATACTGAAAATCATAAACCGCATCCAGATCCGTTACTTAAAAGCCTAGAAATTCTTGAGCGTGAACCACATGAAGTCATTTATATTGGTGATTCTTCTTATGATATGAAATGTGCCCATGCGGCCGGTGTTCATTTTGGCTTAGCGCTCTGGGGTGCGAAATCTACCGAGGGATTTGAAGCAGCAGAGTGTGTCTTTGAGAAACCAGAAGATATTTTAGCTTATGTAGTAAAATAATAAGGAAAACCCACAAACCTTCATTAAAAAAGTTTGCGGGTTTATTTTTTTGCTTTAAAATTCCTTTAATTTTTTTTGAGCCGGGATAAGATGTGTATCATAGTTTTCGATTTTAAAGTCGAGCCGTTCTAGTGCTTCTTGCATCATATCAATCCGGTCTTGAAGTTCTGCACGCTGTTCTTTTAATAATTCCATCCGAGGTTCTAGTGTCTTTTCTCCTTCGCGAAAGAGAGACAAATAATCAATTAGAGCTTCAATCGACATTCCAGCACGCCGCATTTGACGACTGAAGTCAATCCAGCGTAAATCTTCCTCATCAAATTTGCGCACACCGTTTTCGTTGCGACTAATATTTGGGATTAAGCCAATCCGTTCATAATAGCGAATGGTGTCTGCAGAAACACCAGTTTTTTCGCTTGCTTCTTTAATATTCATTATTTTCACTCCTACTCCTTTGCTCGTTTGATAATTTAAGTCTAGTCCTTGAAGTGGACTTTAAGTCAAGTAGAAAGAAAAAACAGTAAGTAAGAAGAGCTACTTAATCTTGATCACTGTTTTTCGTATTAGTTTGGAGAGTTGCAAGATAAGCGAGCAACAATCCGTCCATTTTGCGGAGGGAGAGATTTGTTTGCTCATGGAATTTGTCTAATCGATATTGAATCGTGTTACGGTGCATAAAGAGTTCTTTAGCAGTGAGGCTAATGTTTCCTTGGTTTTTAAATAAAGTATGGATTAGTGGAACCCAAGTATCATCTTGGTTAAAAAAGATTTTAAGTTCATTTGTAATTAAACTTTCTTTCATTCGAAGCGCAATTACTTTTAAGCTTTCTGAAGCAACTGTTTGAACAATAGTGCGGTTTTTATAATTAAAAATCGCTCGCTCTTCCGCAAACAAATCACGAAGTTGAATGTTTAACGGATGGAAAAGTCCCATGAAAAAAGTGGCTTGAATATAAAAGTCATTTTCAAGCGTGCTAGCAACGGCTTCCAGTTCTTCTTCACCAATAAGTGAGCTAGCAGATTTTTCGACAATTACACCATAGTGGCTCGAAAACATAATTAGTTCGGCTTCAGGGCTGAAAAAGCTAAGCAACGCCTTTTGCCATTCTTGTAACATGCTTTTTGTTGCATCGGTTCTAAGGTGAAATTGCGTTATTCTGTAAGCATCATTTTCATTCGGGATGAAAAGCTCGGTACTTCCAAATAATAAGTCAAACCAAAATTGTGTAGATTCTTTATGGAAAGTTGGTAATGGTTCAGGAAATAATGTTTGTAATAAGGTTAATTCTTCTTCAGAAAGATTGTTTTTGGGAATCGTGAAATAGTAAGGTTCCTCAAAAAAAGAAAAAACATTGGCGGTTACTTTAATTGGATTTTTTGAAACGACTATATTGGGATATCTATTTTTCAATATTTTAATGTGCACAGCGGATAGCACCCCTTCTCTAATCTTTATTTTTACAAAAGAAAGATAGGAAGTCAAATTATTACCCGGGAAATAAAAAGTTGCGCAGTCAACTAAATTATTGGTATACTAATTAATGGTTGACGCCGCAACTAATTATGTGGCGGATTTTTTTATGAGGAGAAGTGAGTATGGCAGATAGACAAGAAAGTTTAGCAAAGGCCATCGCGATTATTCATCGTTCTGAAAGTGCTTTTAAAAACAAAAAATTACTTGAAACAGGTCTTAATATAGGACAATTACGCTATTTATGGACACTTTATAAAGAAGATGGTATTTCTCAAGAATCAATGGCTAAGCGTTTTATGGTAGATAAGGCAAGTGTGACGAGGCATATTAAACGATTAGAAGAACTAGGAATGATTCGCCGGGAAATAGATGCGAAAGATCGACGTATTCAGCGGATTTTTGTGACTGAAAAAGGTTTTATGATGCGTGATTTGATTGAAGAAACGACTGTTGATTGGTCAGCGAAATTAACAGTTGGTTTTAGCGAAGAAGAGAAAGATAGCTTGCTGCATTTGCTTGATAGGTTGTCGGATAATGCAATTAGGGCAGTTGAAGGAGGAGATATGGAATGAAAGAACAAAGTAAGCGATTAGGTGAAGATAGCATACCATCACTTATGGCACGACTATCGGTTCCGGCATTTATTGGGATGTTTGTAATGGGTATGTATAATATTGTCGATACGATTTTTGTGTCTTACGGGGTTGGACCATCTGGCGTTGCGGCGCTTTCGATTGCTTTTCCAGTGCAAATGATACTAATGGCGATGGCTGCCATGTTTGGAATTGGTGGTGCTTCGATTATTTCTCGTTCGCTCGGTGCCGGGGAACAGGGTCAGGCGAATAAAGTCTTTCACCAAGTTATTTGGTTAGTCGTATTATCTAGTATTTTTATTGCTATTATTACATTTATTTTCTTAGATCCACTGATTACACTTTTTGGTGCGCCCGCGGATATTCACGATATTGCCAAGGATTTCTTGTCAGTTATTTTGCTTGGAGCAGTATTCCAGACATTTGCAATGGCAATGAATAATATTGTTCGTTCGGAAGGTAATGCTAAAACAGCCATGTTAACAATGCTCATTTCCGCTATTTTAAATATGATTTTAAATCCGATTTTTATTATGGGATTTGGCATGGGCGTTCGTGGTTCAGCACTTGCGACGGTAATTGCTCAAGCAGTTGGGGCGGTTTGGCTGCTGATTTATTTCTTATCAGGAAAAAGCACTCTATCTCTAAAGGGGATAACTTTCCGAATGGATTTCCCGCTTATTCGCCGGATTATGGCAATTGGGTTCCCGTCATTTATTATGATGTCAGCAGGAAGTATCGTTACAATCGCGGTAAACTGGATGCTTAATATTTATGGTGGAACGCTTGCTATTGCGGTTTATGGAATTGCCAACCGGATTGCTTCATTCGTGATTATGCCGATAAATGGGGTAACACAAGGGATGCAACCGATTGTCGGTTTCAACTATGGGTCGAGACAGTTCGAACGGGTGATGAAAGCTGTCAAAGTTTCTATGTTTGCAGCGACGGTTATGTCCTTAATCGCTTGGGGCTTGGTCGAAATTTTTCCAGGGGTGCTTGTCCGGATTTTCTCGAACGACCCAGAACTGATTGCTGAGGGAACTAGTGCGGTTAGATTTATGCTGTTAGCCGCACCAACAATCGGCTTCCAAATTGTTTGTGGTGGACTATATCAAGCACTCGGTCGGGCGCGGATTTCGTTTATTATTTCACTTATGCGTCAGATTATCTGTTTAGTACCGCTGTTAATTATATTGCCTCAATTCTTCGGCTTAAATGGCATTTGGTACGCTTTCCCATTAGCTGACCTAGGTGCATTTACTGTCTGTGTTATAATTATGAAGAAAACTTGGCGTCAAATTTTCAAAAATCCTGAACTAGTTTAAGTGTAAAGGCTTTAGGTATTTTAGTTATTAGCGCCTGAAAAAAGAATGAAGGAGTGATTTTTATGGCCAAGTTATACCCGTATTTAGCTTTTGATAATGCAAAAGAGGCTTTAAGTTATTATGAAGAAGTATTTGGAGCGACGAATATTACCCGTTTACCTGTGAATGAAGAACAAAGCGAGATGTTTGGACTCCCAAAAGAAGACCTTGAAAACACCACGGTTCATGGTGGATTTACTGTACTTGGTGCTAATCTATTTTGCTCAGATTCATTTGGAAAACCAGTTTCAGCGACAAATCAGATTTCTATTATGCTAGACTTAGACAATGAAGATCCGGTGGCCGTAGCGGAGGCAGAAGCTTTTTATGAAAAAGTTAGCTCATCTGGAAAAGTAACCATCACTTTACCATACGCAGAGCAATTCTGGGGCGGGAAAATGGGACAATTCGTAGATGTATATGGAATTTCTTGGATGCTTCATTCGCAACCTTATTCGAAATTATAAAAGAAAAGAATCTGGATTTCAAAGTTCCAGATTGCTAGTATGAATATTGTCAAATAAGTGAATAAATGTTATTACGAACATGACTCCCTGACAGTAGCATCATTAAAAACACGATGAATATTCGTAAATATGATTTAATAACCGATACACTCCCTATAAAGTAGACACTAGAAAAACAAAATTCTAGTTACTTTATGAGGAGTGTTTTTCTATGACAATCAATAAAACTAGTTTTGAACAAAGGCTATTTGCTGTACAAGAGATTCTTGAAAAGAAAAAATCAAGAAATCTCGGTTCTAAAGAAACAAATATACCAAATTCGACTATACGTGATTGGGTATAAAAGATGTCAAAATGTTGGTGAAGCAAAGAAAAATGCCGTGGAAGAAATGCTTTATCAAGGAGAAGCTACCGAATCTGTAGTCGTAGAAAATAAAGGTGTACATAAGGTTGAAATTGTGGAAGATATTTCAGTGGACGGACTTTTGCAAAAGATGGGAGAAAATAATACTTTTGTAGCTAATATGGAAAACAAGCATGGTTCTATAACTTTAGCAGTTCCACTTGCACCCGTAAATACTACTAATAGCTCTAATTATACTATTGACTTAATCCCGTTAAAATTAGCAGTAAATATAGCAGTGACGTCAAGTTTTTGCTTGGCGTATTTTTTTGTAAATCCTTCAAAATATTGTCAAATTAGGTTGAAATGTGGTACTATATAAATGAAAAGAGAGCCATGGGTTAACATGACTCCCTTGAAATGTGCAAACACCATTTAAGATGGTGACAGCCTTTTATATGATTTGTTTTAAAAACCACGAAGCTGTGCAGGCTTATGCGTGGTTTTTATTTTTTGTCATTTTTGCTGTTCATGATTGTTACGATTAGGACTGCAAAAGCAATCATAAGCGTAAGACTCTCGAAAACAGTCACACGTTTATCCTTTCCAGGTAACGCTTGAAAATAACATAAGCACCACCTACTTTCTATCGGTAAACCGACGGACAGAAGGCTGGTGCACCACCATAAACTTGCTGGCTATTTTATTATAGCATTTTAATGTTGGTTACAAAAGTGTACATGTAAACGCTTGTATTTAAGAATGAATGGTATTTGTAGCTTATGTCAGGAAGAAAAATTACTTACATATGAACATTACCCCCTAAGAGTGTAAATAATAATACTACTGTTAAAAAATACGCTAGTGAGGAAGTAATGGATGCTTTTGTTAAAAATGAGAAAGTCGATGAACCACAAAGTAGACGTAAATATACTTCGTAACAAAGAGGACATGGAGGATATACGCTTTGCCAAAAATGTAATAACGAAACAGGTACTAACTATGCTCATGAATATCAAATTGTAGCCAATGGTTTTAGTATGGTTTTACAGAATGAAGTTATTGATATGTTAACAGTGGTGTTAAAACTTAAACCGTTGAATTTTATAAAACAGGTTTTAACGATGTTTTGTTCCATTAATGGTCTGGCTCTAAATGCTAATAATGATTTAAGAAATCTTGTTCTAAATAAGTATAGTAATAGAATTAACAAAGATAATGTAAGAATATATATGTATATAAGTGGTGGTTCTATCTACAAAACTACAACAGCGTTAATAGGTGGTACTTCCATATCTGGGGTATTTTCTGAGATTATTGTTTGAGTCCCGTCAATAAGTATGCTGTCTTTATTTTTATTATAGGTTGCTGCTGAAGCTTGTTGTGTAGGTAATGCTAATAATATAGAAAATGCTAGTACTAATAAGTATAATGGAATTTTAATGTTTTTTATCTTCATAAATGTATCTCCCTTTTTTGTTTTCATCTCAGTAATAATATGGTAACTTGAATGTGAGAAAAAATACAAGTGAGATAAATGACAGAGAGGGATGATTTAGTGAACTTTAAATATTTTATGTTAAATGGCATTATTGGTCTTATATTAGTTTTTTTGATTCAATCATTACAATTTATTCGTGTGTTAGCGATTAAGTCTGGATTTATGGATGGAAGTCCAGATTATAATTTACTTACAACACATCTAGTAATAGTTCCTATAGTATTTTTTATTATAAGTCTTATTTTTCTGTTACTTTGGTTGTATAAAGATTTAGAAATAAACAAGGGATGATGTTACAGGAACTAGAAATGGGATAAAGGAAGAGTGCTCTATTAAATTCGGTTAAACTTATTTTTCTTAATTGTTTTTGCTAGATTTTAGTTACGTCCTAGTCACTAGACTTTTCTCTAAAATCTAAAAAAGTTTTAGAGATTATTTTTTCATTATAGCATCATTTAATTTTGAAAAAACATTAATAGTTAATTTGCATGCTACTAGACTTAGAGGAATCCATTATTTTACGACTCCACTGGGTTCACTTTTGTCATTAAATAATGCTCGCCGATTCCTGGGATAACAAACGATTTACCAACTTTACGATAACCATGTTTTTCATAAAAACCGACTGCGACAATCCGCGCATTACACCAGATAATCTCTACATCCTGCTTCCAAATTTCCGCTTCGCCAGCTGCAAGTAAAGCGGAACCTACACCTTTTAAGCGCATCCCACGTTCTGCCGCCACACCTCGAATCCTGTACTGCGCAGGTGCCATGATGATTGCTGATTTTTCTGGATAAAAACTGGCAACACCAACTAAAATATCTTTTTCAAAAGCGCCTAAATGAAAAGCTCCTTCTAAATCATCATTTTTATAAATAGCATTACTTTCCGGTTGCTCTGGGCGAAGGACCCGATGTCTGATATCCTGAGTGTCTTTTGCTGCAATTTGTTTGATTTCCATGGCATTCACCTCCACTTTATTTCTTTCTATTATAACCATTCCCCAGAAAATGTCACTCAAAATATAAATTTTTTTCATAGGAATAGCCGTGAACTAACTCTTTATCTACCCAAGCAACCGTTTCTTGAAGAAGATAATTTTCGCTTTCGGATTTTAATTCCCAATTTTGCGGGAGGCAAAATGGCTTGCGTTCGCTTGTTTGCAAAGAGCGCTCTCCGTCTGCTTTAACGGAATGGTCAAGCTCAATGAAAATGTAAGCCTGTCCATCTAGCATCAAATAGCCCGGAAATTGCGAGTAACTTTTAGAAAGATTTAGGCGATTTATCAATGCTTGGACTTCCTGATGAAACAGTGGATCATTTAAAATGGTCGAATGAATAGGCATTTGTAATGGTTCTGTAAGTATTAGTCTAGTAGTTTTCATGGATTGTGATTTTTCAGGTTCGCGATGTAGAAGTGATTGGAACCGATTAAGTAGCCATTTTTTACGGGCAATACGGGCTTCATCTTCTTGGAGCTTTTGTTGATATTTAACAAGTAGTTCGGGTAAGCTTTCAGGCGTATTTTTATCAAGATATTGTTTGATTGCTTTCAAAGAAAAGCCCATATATTGCAAGGCTTGAATAAAATTAAGCTGTTCTTCTTGTGCTACTTCATAATAGCGATATCCAGAAGTAGGATCAGTAAATGCTGGGACCAATAGCCCGATTTTGTCGTAATAGCGCAGTCGCTGAATGGAGAGTTGGCTTTTTTTCGCCATCTCACCAATGGATAAAAGAGGTGTCATTTATTTATCATCCTTTCCTCTTGACTCTATAGTTACTATATACTTTACCATAAAGGTAATTCAAAGCGAGAGGTGAAAAAATGAAAATAATTATCGAAAAAGATTATGAAAATATGAGTAAAACAACAATGCAGCTGCTTTTAGGGAAGATGTATCAAGATAAAGAAGTTCATCTGGCAATTACGGCAGGTTCGACGCCAAAACGAATGTACGAAATGTTGGTGAGTGAACTGCGTGAGAAGGCACCGCTTAAAAATGTCTGCTATTATAATTTTGATGAAATTCCAATTGGTGAAGAAAAATTTGGTGTGACTGTTGGTAATTTAAAGGAAATGTATTTTGATCCAGCGGGAATTCCGGAAGAGCAAATTCATGTGCTTGATACGAAAAACTATACCGAGCATGAGGCGCATTTGAAACGTGTCGGAGGACTGGATGCGATTTTGATTGGGATTGGAGAAGATGGCCATTTTTGTGGAAATTTGCCGGGCGTGACTAAGTTTGGTGATGAAACTCGGCTTGTTTCAGTGGAGTCGCGTCCAGATATGCACGATATTTTGCTCGGTGAAGTAGGTGGAGATCCGGAGAAAGTACCAGAATATTATGTAACGATGGGTCCCAAAAATGTCATGAATACGAAAGAAGTAATAATGTTCGCAAACGGGAAGAAAAAAGCAGCCATTATTAAAAAAGCTTTACAAGGAGAAGTTACTGAAGAAGTCCCAAGCTCGATTTTTCAATTGCATCCTAATTTTACAGTTGTATTGGACAAGGAAGCAGCGAGTGAATTGAATATATAAAAAAGCCGGTTAGCAAACTAATGCTAGCCGGCTTTCATGTTATTTATGCACACTTGCAAATTCAGCATCACGTAATTCCACACGACGAATTTTCCCAGAATCAGTTTTTGGCAGAGCGCTTGCAAACTCGATACGGCGCGGATATTTATATGGAGCAGTTTGTTCCTTAGTAAATGTTTGCAGCTCGTGAACAAGGTCGTCTGTGCCCTCGTAACCATCTTTTAAGACGATGAAAGCTTTTACGACGGTGCCGCGGATTTCATCAGGGCTTGCGACAACAGCTACTTCTTTCACAGCAGGGTGATGAGTCAAGGCGTCTTCCACTTCAAAAGGTCCAATCGTGTAACCAGAGCTAATAATAATATCGTCATTTCGACCTTGGAACCAGTAGTAATTATCCTCATCACGAATTGCACGGTCGCCAGAAACAAAATAGTCACCGCGAATCGCTTTTTGAAGGCGTTCAGGTTCTTTATAGTATTCTTTAAACAATGCTGGGAAATCTCTACGCATTGCAATATCACCGATTTCACCAACACCAACCGGATTTCCATCAGCATCAATAATCGCCATATACTCAGGCATAATTGGTTTGCCCATTGAACCGGGGCGAATTGGCGTATCTACAAGCGTTCCAATCAATAATGTGCTTTCTGTTTGTCCATAACCATCACGAACTTTAATGTCAAAATTGTCTTGGAAAACTTGAATTACTTCACGGTTTAGTGGCTCACCTGCTGAAACAGCACTGCGAAGGGAACTTAAATCATGTTCGCGCAAATTATTTACTTTTGCCATTAAGCGATATTCTGTTGGCGTACAGCATAGGACGTTGATTTTTTCTTCGCTAAGCAGGTTGAGTTGTTTTTCAGGAATGAAGCGGCCATTATAAATGAAACCAGTCGCGCCTTTTCCAAGAACGGATAGGAATGGAGACCAGACCCATTTTTGCCAGCCGGGTCCTGCAGTTGCCCAGACAATATCGTCTTCATGAATGTCTAGCCAGTGATCGGCTGCGATACGAATATGCGCGTAACCCCAACCATGAATATGTACAACGCCTTTAGGATTACCTGTTGTTCCACTAGTGAAAGCAAGTAAGCATGCATCATCGCGGGAAGTTTCCACCCGTTCGAATTCTACTGAAGCCTGTTCCATTAATGTTTCATAATGATCCCAACCAGCTAATTTTTCGCCAACAATAATCTTTTTGGCAACAGATGGGATGTCGTTAATTTTATCAAATTCAGCAGTCATTCCGTTATAAGAAACAATTGCTTTCACATTAGCATGATGGATGCGGTATTCTAAATCGTGTGCTTTAAGTAATTCGGAAGCGGGAATAATGATGGCTCCAGCTTTCCATAGGCCCATATAAATCGCATATGTTTCGAGCAAGCGAGGAGTCATTACGATAACATGATCGCCTTTTTTTACGCCGGCATCTTTCGCAACATTCGCAAACTTATTCGCTTGTTCAAGCAGGTGGCGGTAACTCCAAGTTTTTGTTTCATCGTGTTCATTTCTCCAAATTAAAGCTGTTTTTTCAGAACTAAATTTAGCAATCTCGTCGGTAATATTATAAAGTTCTGGAGCAAGTAGGTTCTCTGAATTCATAATAATTCTCCTTTATAGTAGATTGTATATTTTGATAATTTTGTTTTAGTACCTAGTATTAATATATGGTAATATAAATAGCTTATGAAAGCAACTAAAAGTATTCCTGTGAAAGTTTGAGCAGATTGTTCCTACATCTAACATAAGCTATGCTAAAATGACAGTGAGTGACTTTTTAGAAATGAGGTGCATAGATGGAACGAGCTTTCTTTATGCAACAAGCGCTTGAAGAAGCCGAGAAAGCACGAGAAATTGGAGAAGTTCCGATTGGTGCAGTAGTTGTTTTAGATGGAGAAATTATTGGTCGTGCTCATAACTTACGTGAAACTAGCCAAAATGCGGTAACCCATGCGGAATTACTTGCGATTCAAGATGCTTGTAATCATCAAAAATCATGGCGATTAAGTGGCGCAGAGCTTTATGTCACATTAGAACCATGCCCAATGTGCAGTGGAGCGATTTTGCTTTCAAGAATTACTAAAGTATATTACGGAGCAAAAGATCCAAAAGCAGGAACAGCAGGCTCACTCATGAATTTACTACAAGATGACAGGTTTAATCATACTTGCGAAGTGGAATCGGGATTAATGGAAGCCGAAAGTAGCGAGATGTTAAAAAGTTTCTTCCAAGAATTACGAAAAAGGAAGAAAACAGATAGGTCTTAATACCTGTTTTACAAAATAACAATTATCTATCTGCTTTTGTGAAATAAAAAGCAATAAGTCTTATCAACATGTACAGCCCCATAAGACTTGAGAAATTCATCACAATCTCACCAGATTAAAATAACATCTAAAGTACTAAATAAATTTGGAGAGAAATAGGATAAAATATACTCCAGATAGAACTTATTATAAAGTGACAATCTTTCTTAACTAGTCCCTGAATCTGTGAAAAACGTGAATACATATTATATTGCAATGCTTTGTGAATTACAGAGCAACTAAACGCGTCACTTTGGGTGGTTTTTCACAAGGTTTTTAAGGAAGATGCGAAACGAGGGACAAAACAGGACTATTTAGCATAAAAGGAGGAGAAAAGGGTGGATAAACTATTTTTAGCCCGTTTTCAATTCGCATCAACAACGATTTTCCATTTCTTATTTGTACCACTTTCAATTGGACTTGTATTTATGGTTGCTCTTATGGAAACGTTGTATGTCGTGAAAGGAAAAGAAATTTACAAAAAAATGTCGAAGTTTTGGGGGCACATATTCCTCATTAACTTTGCTGTAGGGGTTGTAACCGGGATTATTCAAGAATTCCAGTTTGGGATGAACTGGTCAGATTACTCTAGATTTGTTGGAGATGTATTCGGGGCGCCTCTTGCTATTGAAGCGTTACTTGCATTCTTCATGGAATCTACTTTTATCGGCCTGTGGATTTTCGGTTGGGATAAACTAGGCAAAAAATTACATTTAGCATGTATTTGGCTGGTTTCAATCGGAACAATCATGTCTAGTTTCTGGATTTTAGCAGCAAACTCATTTATGCAACATCCGGTAGGTTTTGAATTTAAAAACGGCCGTGCAGAAATGAATGACTTTTTACAATTAATTACTAATGGACAACTACTTGTGGAGTTCCCACACGTTATATTCGGGGCCTTTGCCACTGGGGCCTTTTTCATCGCCGGTGTCAGTGCGTATAAGATGCTCAAAAAACAAGATGTCGCTTTCTTTAAACGATCATTCCAAATTGCAATGGTAATGGCCGTTATTGGTGGATTTGGTGTTGCATTTAGTGGACACTCCCAAGCACAATACTTGGTTAAAACACAACCAATGAAAATGGCAGCAACAGAAGGGATATGGGAAGATACAGACGACCCAGCCCCGTGGACAATGCTCGCCAAAATTGATCCGGAGAATAAGAAAAACGACTGGGAACTCAACGTCCCATATGCGCTAAGTTTCTTATCTTACGGAACATTAAGTGGTAGCGTAGAAGGTATGAATACGTTGCAAAAAGAATACGAAGAAAAATATGGTGAGGGTGATTACATTCCACCAGTAAAAACAGCATTTTGGAGTTTCCGCATCATGGTTGGCGCTGGTATGCTAATGATTATGTTTGCGCTAATCGGTATCGTACTTGCTTGGAAGAAAAAACTCGTTAATGCAAAATGGTATTTACGTTTGATGATTCCAATGATTGGATTCCCGTTCCTAGCGAACTCAATGGGTTGGATTATGACAGAAATTGGGCGGCAACCATGGGTAGTTTTCGGTTACATGAAAACGACTGATGCAGTATCGCCAAACGTATCATCCGGACAAATTTTATTCTCGATAATTGCGTTCTCCACAATCTATACAATTTTAGCAATTCTCTTGGTGTACTTGTTTATTCGTGAAATTAAAAAAGGACCAGACGGACACAAGCCAGAAAAAGAAGAAGTTTCCGTAGATCCGTTTGATAAGGGGGATGCAAACATTGTCACTAAATGAGTTATGGTTTTTATTAATCGCCATCTTGTTCATTGGATTCTTCTTCCTTGAAGGTTTTGACTTTGGTGTAGGGATGTCTACACGCTTTATGGCTAGAAATGCTTTAGAACGTCGCGTACTCGTAAATACGATTGGACCATTCTGGGATGCAAATGAAGTGTGGTTACTAACAGCTGGGGGTGCAATTTTTGCCGCTTTCCCTAACTGGTATGCAACGATGTTTAGTGGATACTATGTTCCACTAGTGTTCTTATTACTTGCCTTAATCGGCCGTGGTGTTTCTTTTGAATTCCGTGGTCAAAAAGATTCTGCTCTTTGGGTGAAAACGTGGGATTGGGTGATTTTCTTCGGTAGTATTTTGCCGCCATTCCTATTTGGAGTACTATTTGCTAGTTTGATTCAAGGTATGCCAATTAATAGTGATATGGATATGTATGCCGGATTCTTTGATTATATAACTGTATTTTCTGTTTGGGGTGGACTGACGATTACGTTAATGTGTCTGCTTCACGGATTGCTATTTATTACATTACGTACAGAAGATGATATTCAAGACCGTGCTCGTCGTATGGCGAAACGGGTTTGGTTCATCACAGTACCAGTATTATTAATCTTTGTTGTACTTGCTTACTTCAATACAGATATGTTCCAAGTTAGACCTGTTCTTGTTCCACTGATGATAGGGATAGTAGTGGTAATGTACGTATTATCTGCTTTATTCATCTGGAAAGATCGCGATATTTTAGCATTTACATTCGGTGGGCTTGGAATTGTCTTCACGATTGGTTCGATTTTCGTGGCGCTATTCCCACGCGTAATGATCAGTTCTATTAACAGTGCGTTTGATTTAACAATAGAAAATGCTGCTTCCGGGCAATATTCGCTAAGTGTGATGACCATTGTTGCCGTTACACTCTTGCCGTTCGTGCTTGGTTACCAAATATGGAGTTACTATGTTTTCCGTAAGCGCGTTTCTAGTAAGGAGAAAATGACGTATTAATGGGAAAAGATTTAAGGAACTACAAAGGAATTAAAAAAATAATGGCGATACTCGCAGTTTTCACGCTTATTCAAGGTGCTGCAATTATCGTTATGGCAATAACGCTTGCTCGTGCAATTACAGATTTATTTCATGAGCACGCATTTCAATCAGTCACACTACAAATAGGTCTCTTTGCAGGGGCCTATTTCTTGCGTCACTTTTTGAATGTATGGAAAAAACAAATCGTTTACCGTTATGCTTCTAACTTAGCGAAAACGATGCGGGAAGGGTTGCTGGATAGTTTGTTTGCGCTTGGTCCACGTTTTGCCCGTGCGGAAGGAACTGGGAAAGTTGTAACGATGGTGATGGAAGGTGTAGCAGATTTCCGAAATTATTTGGAGCTGTTTCTACCGAAAATGATGAACATGGCAATTATTCCGGCGATGATTTGGATTTATATCGCATTTCAGGACTGGACATCGGCCTTTATTTTGATGATTACTTTGCCAATTTTAATTGTATTTATGATTATTTTAGGGCTAGCTGCAAAGAAACAAGCAGACTCGCAATTTGAAACGTATCGCGTGCTTTCGAATCATTTTGTCGATTCGTTAAAAGGCTTAGAAACGTTGAAATACTTAGGGTTAAGCCATGAACATGAAGGGAAAATTGCTTCAGTTAGTTCGCGTTACCGAAAAGCGACGATGAAAACCTTGCGTGTGGCCTTTATGTCGTCGTTTGCGATGGACTTCTTTACGATGCTTTCGATTGCCCTTGTGGCGTTATTTCTTGGACTTGGCTTGATTGATGGCAATATGAACCTGCCAATTGCGTTAAGTGTGCTGATTCTTGCGCCAGAGTATTTTTTGCCAGTGCGTGAGGTTGGCTCGGATTACCACGCGACACTTGACGGACAAGAAGCTGGACGAGTTATTCAAGGAATTATTGATCGTGCTAAGAATGAAAAACATGAAGACAGTGCTCTTTCACTAACGACTTTTGATGAAAATACGAATTTCTCATTTGAAAATATTACGGTTAAACATGGCGATGGTGATGCAGAATCACTACATCAAGCAAGTTTTACAGTAAATGGTTTTGAGAAAATCGGGATTATTGGTGCAACTGGTGCTGGGAAATCGACGCTGATTGATGTATTAAGTGGCTTTTTAAACCCTACTTCTGGTGAGTTTCGCTGTAAAGGTAAAGTTGGTGACACGCTCTCATCGCCGGACTGGCAAACACAAGTAACCTATATTCCACAACACCCGTATCTTTTTCATGATACAATTGCTGGAAATATCCGGTTTTACCATCCTAATGCTACAGAAGCAGAGATAGAAAAAGCGGCGGAATCAGCTGGTTTAAATCAGTTAGTTGCCGGACTTGAAAATGGATACGAAACGCTTGTCGGGGAATCTGGTAGAATGCTGAGTGGCGGACAAGAACAGCGCGTGGCACTTGCGCGGGCTTTCTTGACTGATCGTCCGGTTGTATTAATGGACGAACCAACTGCTCATTTAGATATTGAAACAGAATACGAACTAAAAAAGCCGATGCTAGATTTATTTGAAAATCGACTGGTCTTTTTTGCAACACATCGCTTGCACTGGATGCTTGAAATGGACCGGATAATTGTTCTCGACCATGGGGCTGTGGTTGAAACAGGTACACATGACGAACTACTTGAGAAAAAAGGTTTCTATTACGATTTAGTTAAAGCCCAATTGGAGGAAGTATAATGCGGAAAAGTAGCTGGATTATCCCATATATAAAAGAAAACCGCGGCTTGTTCTTGCTTGTTATCTTCCTTGGAACGCTTACTTTTGCTTCTGCTGGGGCGCTAATGTTTACTTCAGGTCATTTGATTTCTAAATCGTCCCTAATGCCAGAATCGATAATGGCAGTATATGTTGCAACAGTTGGTGTGCGCGCATTCGGAATTATGCGTTCGGTATCACGCTACGTAGAACGACTTATGAGCCATTCTCTAGTACTGCGAATTCTAGAAAAAATGCGGGTGCGTTTATACCGCTTACTAGAGCCGCAAGCTTTGTTACTGAAATCGCGCTATAAAACGGGCGATATCTTGGGACTGCTTGCTGGGGACATTGAGCATTTGCAAAACTTCTATCTTACAACGATGCTACCGGCAATTGTAAGTTTAGTCCTTTATGCAGGGGTTGTTATCGCACTAGGTGTATTTTCGGTACCATTTGCGATGCTATTTGTTTTCTTAATTGGGATGTTGGTACTCGTTTTACCATGGGTTTCCCTTTTATATGCTCGCGGGAAAAATGCTTATTTAAAACAAGGACGAAATGGTCTTTATCAAAAGTTTACGGATGCTGTTTTTGGAATTAGCGACTGGAAATTTAGTGGTCGGGAGAAAACCTTTATTACTAACTATGAAAAAGACGAAGCGGCTATGCTTCATACAGAAAATAAGCAATTCCATTTTGTTAACTGGCGCGATTTCTTTAGTCAGTTGGTCGTTGGTTTTATGGTCATTGCGATGGTTTACTGGAGCACGGCTGAGTCACGTGATGGAGCATTTTCTGGCACGATGATTGCTGCATTTGTGTTAGCAATTATGGCACTTGCTGAAGCGTTTGTACCAGTTTCTAGCGCCATTAGTGACAAATCACTATACCAAGACTCGCTTTCTCGCTTAGATAAAGTGGAAGATCCAACACTGCCAAATTTTGATGAAGAAATGAAAGAAATGGAGCGAATCGATACACAGGAAGTCATTTTAAAAGCTGAAAACTTAACTTTTGCTTATGACGAAAAGTCTCCGAAAATCTTGAATGGCTTTGATTTTACTTTGCAACAAGGTGAAAAAGTAGCCATTATCGGTCGAAGTGGAACGGGGAAATCAACTTTTCTTAAGTTAGTCCAAGGCGCGCTTCTTCCTACTGATGGAAAATTGACGATGAATGGGGTTGAAGTAGAAAAACTTAGACCAGAGATTCCTAAACTTACATCGATGCTAAATCAAAAAGCACATCTTTTTAGTACGAGTGTGTTAAATAATATTCGATTAGGAAATCAAGGTGCTAGTGATGAGGAAGTTTACGAAGCAGCTAAGAAAGTCCAATTGCATGATTTTATTATGCGTATGCCAGATGGTTATCATACACAAATGAGTGAGATGGGTGAACGTTTTTCAGGTGGGGAACGTGGACGAATTGCGCTAGCACGAATTTTACTTCAAAATACGCCGATTGTTATTTTAGATGAGCCAACTGTTGGGCTTGATCCGATAACGGAACGAGATTTGTTAGCTACGATTTTTGAAACTTTAGCGGATAAATCATTAATTTGGGTAACGCATCACTTAGTTGGAGCTGAAAAAATGGATCGCGTGTTATTTTTAGAAGAAGGAAAAACGTTGATGGAAGGTCCGCATGCTGAATTAATGGCAGCTGAACCACGATACAAACGACTTTATCAACTAGACCGACCAATCGAATTATAAAATTATCAGCTTGCTAAGTTCCTGTTAGCAAGCTTCTTTTGTAGCTTATTCTTAACAATTGTAACAAATATGTAATTTAAAATTGACTTTATGACCATTTCTGATTATGATTAATACAAGTAAAAAGAAAGGGGAATTTATGATGAAAAAATTCCGCGGACTAGTATTCACAGCATTGTTCACTTGTCTAATCATCCCATTTTCATTGGCAGCAAACGCTGAAACGAATGAAACTGGTAATAATCAACCTAATATTGAGGAAAAAACAACCAATTCCACTGAAAATACGGTTCCAGAAGTAGATTCAAAAACAACAGAACCAGCGAAAGACGCTACTACAACAAAAACGCTACAAACAACCATTGATATTACCGATTCACCGGAAGTCTACACATACGAACAAAATAGTGAGATTAGTTTAACTGACTTCACAAAAACGTTAAGCAAGCATACAGGAACAGAACTAACCAATTACCGTTTAGCAGATGGCAGTGAATTAACTACAAAAGCAGCAGGCATGAAAGAAGTAACGTTGCTCGGTGATACGAAAGACGGTGACACAACCGCCGTTAAACTTAACTACTTAGTAAAAGCACCAGTCTCAACATTAACGGTTACTAATTTGAATTTTGATTTAGAAACGAAAATTTTCTCTGGCAAAACAAAACCTTTTGCTAGTGT
Organism: Listeria ivanovii subsp. ivanovii; assembly: GCF_900187025.1. Classification (GTDB taxonomy): domain Bacteria; phylum Bacillota; class Bacilli; order Lactobacillales; family Listeriaceae; genus Listeria; species Listeria ivanovii. The sequence goes on along the minus strand of NZ_LT906478.1, from coordinate 2,796,650 downwards.
TTATATGAGTTCACCAGAAGATGAAAACTTTGGAGAAGGTCGCGTTGAAGCAGATAAAGATGGTAATTTCTATGCTTCTTGGGCTACCACGCCGAAAAAAATTACTGCATACGCATTTGATGATACTGGCAATTTTAGCGAAGAAGTAACTTATACCGTCCCAGCTAAAAAAGAAAATGCAGCAGTTGTTAAAGCCCCAGCTGATGTAAAAAAAATCGAAAATAACCATTCAGTAAAAAGCGTGACAACTACAGCTTCAGAAGCATCAAAAAAAGTAGCAGATCCGGAGTCTGACCTACCAGATACGGGTGATCAAGGCGTTGAATGGATTTTTGTTGTAGCCGGTGTTATAGTTATCCTTATAGCAATAGTACTGCTTAGAAAACGTAAAAAATAAGCAAATTTACTATAGGGAATAGCGCATATAAAAGGAGCAAATAATGAAGAAGTTATTAAGCGGTTTAATTATTGTAGTAATGATTAGCCTACTTGGGAACTCCTTTACCGCCGAAGCCGCAACGTATGACAAAATCATTTATGACAAAGCAGTTAATCTTAAAGGGGTAGTAAATCAGTCAAAAAGGAACGATGGAATTCGTAGCAAGATGTATAATGTTAGTAGTGATTCAAAACTACTTGGTTATGCTAAGAAATACGACAAAAAAACATTGATTATCACTCGTGAAGGAAAAACTTCTAGAGGAGCTAAATGGTATTACGTCAAGCTAGGCAATACGAATATCGGTTGGATTGATGCGCTTGCTTTTAAAAACGTCGGGAAACCAACCATTGCCGATACCGTACCAGCACTTTGGAACAGTAAAAAAGCAATCATTACCACAAAACCGAAGAGTACATCAGCAACAACTTATTTATTCCAAAGAAACAGCGCGGGTAATTGGTATGAAGTTCGCGATTTTACTAGTCATATTGGCAAATGGGGCTTTGATCCAAACTTCTCAGAAAAAAGTTCTGGAACTCCAGTGGGTGTTTACAGAACTGGACTTGCTTTTGGTCAAAAAGGCAATCCGGGAACGAAACTAACCTTCAAAGCCATTACAAACCGCAGTTACTGGATTTCCAATTCAAACGATAAAGCATACAATACTTGGCAAGAGCGCTCTTCTTCAAGCTCAGCCGATGAAAAAATGAAAATTCCGCAGTACAAATACGGAATGGAAGTTAAATACAATTCTAAACGAATAAAAGGAAAAGGTTCTGCCGTGTTTTATCACATAGATTCTCCTCACTATAATTACACATTAGGTTGTGTAGCGCAAAGTGAAGCAAATACCAAAGAAGTACTCAAATTTGCTGACAAAAACACGCTGATTGTCTTAGGAGAAGAGAGCCGAATTAAGACGTTTAGTGTTATCAACTAAGCTAGAGATTTTTCTCTAGCTTTTTCTTTTGCCAAAAACAAAGTAGTCTAACCACCAAATTGTGCCGATTTAACGTATAATAAAAAGAAAAGTAGACACGAGGTGAAGTGTGTTGACGAGTGAATCTTACATAATGGGTGTAGATATCGGAACTTCCAGCACGAAAGCAGTCCTTTTTAATGAGCAAGGCGAGGTGATTTACCGGGAAGCGGCTCATTATGAATTAGTGACGGATGAGACAGGTAAAGCAGAAGAAAGTCCAACTGAAATTTTCGAGGCAGTGATTACATCTATTCGTCGTGTGATGAACAAGATAGATAAAGCAGATTTGCGTGGAATATCTTTTAGCTCGGCGATGTACAGTTTAATTTTGGCTAAAAGTAACGGAGAACTTCTAACCGAATGTATTACTTGGGCGGATGGACGGAGCAGTGAGGCGCTGGAAAATGTAAAGCGGGATAATTACCTATTTCAACTGTATGAAACGACAGGGACGCCGATACACCCGATGAGCCCGTTTGCAAAAATTTGCTGGTTAAAAGAAGCAGAACCCGAGCTATTTAATCGAGCAGAAAAATTTGTCGATATTAAAGCCTATATTTTGTATCGGTTTTTTGATGTTTGGGTAATGGACGAATCTTTAGCATCTGGAACAGGGCTTTACAATATTTCGGAACATGATTGGGAATTTGAAGCAATAGAAATCGTGAAATTAACCCCTGATTTTTTGCCAAAAGTGGTTCCGGAAACATACCAATTAAGCGGGATTAAAACAGAATATGCGGAAATGATGGGGATCCCGACAAGTGTTCCATTTATTGTTGGTGGTAGTGATGGCGCACTCGCAAATATCGGAATTCAAGCAACTGGGCAGAGTGACGTGACGATTACTGTTGGCACAAGTGGTGCTGTCAGAAAATTAACGACCGAATTTCAAGTCGATTCACGCGGTCGTACTTTTTGTTATGGGGCGGGAGATGGTTATTTTATTGCCGGTGGAGCAGTAAACAATGGTGGGAAAGTGGTTGAATGGGGTCTTAACCAATTTGGATCAGAAAGTGAAATTAAGAACCGTGATTTTGCTAGTTTTATTGCCCATATCGATGAAGTGGACCCGGGAGCAGCAGGGCTATTATTCCAGCCATATTTACTTGGAGAACGCGCTCCTTTTTGGACGAATGATATCCGCGGTGGGTTCGTTGGGCTCACGATTAATCACACCAAAGCACATTTTATCAGAGCGATTTTGGAAGGAATTGCTTTTAATCTTGCCGAAGTGTATGAGGCGGTTTCAGCACCTGATGATATTATCTATGTAACGGGCGGGATTTCTGCTCATGAAGGTTGGTGCAAGCTACTTGCTGATATTTTGGACCGAGAAATTCGTGTTCCACATACAATTGAAGGATCAAGCTTAGGAGCAGCTATTATTGGAATGCGTTCACTTGGAATACTAAAAGACCTAAATCTAAAGCAAACGTCACCAATTAAAGCGACTTATTATCCTAGTAAAAATACGGAACGATACACAGAATTACGATTGATTTTTAAACAAGTATCTACCCAGCTATTGTCTAGCTATAGCCAATTAAATAGTTGGCAAAAGAAGTTTGAAAATAACAGCTAAATTTTCCATTTCATGATATAATCACTAAAAGAAAAGCGAAAATGTGAAGTAAGGGGGAGATGAACGTGAATAAGAAAATAGTATGGATTGCCTTAACATTAGTAGGTATTTGTGTGGTTGGAACAATCGTTGCCGCGATCATGAGTTTTTACTTGCGTTAAAAATATTTCCCTTGTTATACTTGCACTTTTTATATGAAAAAGGTACACTAGTAATTGAGCTCTTTTCAGAGTTTGCGCTAAATAATTTTTATTTAGCAAACTAATTATTGGTAGCAAATTTGTCGTGCTAGACGGGGAGGTAGCGGCGCCCTGTAACCCGCAATCCGCTCTAGCGGGGTTGAATTCCTCACTTGAGGCATCGTAATTGTTTGGTCTGCCCTTGACAAGTGGTGTTGAAGGTTGGGTCTTGCGCAATGAGAACCTGTGAACCATGTCAGGTCCGGAAGGAAGCAGCATTAATCAGTGCTTCTCATGTGCCGCGAGGTTGCCTGGCCCGAGCTAACTATCAGGGTAACGCAGGTGATTGCATGTCGATGTGAGGTGCGCGACACTAATTTTAAATATATTAAAAGACTATTTTGCTTATCGCGAAGTAGTCTTTTTTAATGAAATCAAAATCTATTGCAGAAAAATAATGTATAATAGTATATAAACTGGTACAATATAGGATAAGTAACGCAATTCATAACAAAGGATGAAAATAATGCAACAACTAAAAACAAAAAAGAAATGGTTGCCAGCGCTGATTGTCGCAGTTTTGGTAGGGGTACTAGTCATTTTGGCAATTATGTTTGGTTTTTTTCAACGCCAAGAAGTATTTGATAAATATGATGTCGCCTACGAAATAGATGGTAAACTATATGAAGTTTTTCCAATTAGTACAACAGATATTGGTGTAGACAAGAAATCAGATGATAAACATTTTTATTTCCGGGTGAATAGTTATTACAATATCGATTATTTATTTAGATTAGCTTATAAACAGTATGAAATAAATGAACCATCCACTAACAAGTATTATTCAGGTCTAATTGATTACAGTGTTGCCGATAACGCCTATGTGACGCAGAAAGATATCTATATGACGAAGGATGAATCCTATGCAACATACGACTTTTTCGATAAGACGGGTAAGAAAATCTATACTTACAACCCGGAAGAAACCTCAACAGATGATTATATTGTCCGCATTAAACCAACAATTTTACAAGGTTACAAAAAAAGTGATATCGGAAGCTACGATGATTATTTAGATATTACAGCGTTATTCAAGGATAAACTTGGAATGGACGTTAAAGTTCGGATTGATGATGATAAAAAAATGGTGATTTTCTCCATTAAATAACGAAAGTGCATCCATGACGGGTGCACTTTTTGTCTTTAATGAAGGATCGACATGACATTTCTAGCAAGCGGTTGTGCGATAATTAGCTCAATAAAAAGCACTATAGCAAAATTCCTTGGCCAAATACTAAAAAATCTGGATAATAAGCCTTCTTCAATAACAAACCCGTGACCAATAAAATCACCAATAAATGTCATGCAAAAAGACATTCCTAAAACGGTAAATAAAACGGAAAAAAGAATATAAGCATTAAAACTGTCGCTTGCATCCATATATTTAGTTACCATTTTTCTGGAGAAATGACTAATAATAAAGTTTTCTAATAGCATCGCAACAATAAAAAATAACGGGAATAGTTTTACAATTGTCAGAAGAAAATCTGCATTTACTATTCGAATTTGAAGGTAAGTGTTGAAAGTAGTCATTAGAAATGCTGTAATGCTACAAATAATGACACCGTATAAAAGTCCTTCTTTATTGTTTTGTGGTAAGCGTAAATCTTGATTCATTTTCTTGCTCCTATCTTTTTTATCATCAGTAGACGCAAAAAAGACGTAGAAACCACCTGTCCAGATGGTTCCTACGTCTAACTTGTAATGTTCACTGTTTTAAAATTATAGCATGATTAATTAGTTTTGTCTAAAGGGTATTTAAAAAATTCAATTTGTTTTATCATGTTCTGATTTATTTTCTGCTTTTTCTGCTTCCAATTCCTTCTCACTTTTTGGCACTTTTATATCATCCGGAAAAACAATCGAAAAATGTTCTTTTTTGACCACCTTACTATTTTTAGATTCTTCCGGCATATCGCGTTTAACAGCCATAATTATCACCTCGAACGATGTATATTACTTACTTCATGCTCATTATAACACAAAACTGGCTAAGTACAAATTTACTGAAACTGTGTAATGTTAACGCTTACTTACACAGTTTTTTTAGTTATGTGTGTAAGCCTTATTTTTGAGTGGCAAAGATGCTAAACGCAAGTGGTTTTTGTATCCTCGGAACGTTTTAGAGAGTTGGCACAGAAATTGCAATAGAATACAGTGAATCTAAATGTAAGCCTTATCATGAAGCGGAGAGGAGGTCTCCCACAATTTCACGAGGTGTGCACAGGTTCCATCTGATTTATTTTTCATAATGGGGATTGTGAAAAATAAAGTGAACAGATATAGCTGACTAGCTTAACGGGGATATATACATAGAAATTATATTTTGTTTCAAGAGATGAGCGATAAATAAAAAGGAAAAATGGGAGGATATAATATGAATGGATTAACAGCATTTTTAGAAAAGTATTTTGTGCCAGTAGCTGCGAAAATTGGTTCGCAAAAACATTTAGTTGCTTTGCGTGATGCATTTATTTCAACAATGCCGATCACAATGGCTGGTTCGATTGCAGTACTTTTAAATGCCTTTTTCAGAGATTTTCCAACTGACTGGGGATGGACAGGTTTTGTTTCAGCTATGCAACCGCTGATTGAAGTTAATGGATATGTATATAATGGGACGCTTGCAATTGTTTCGATTATTTTTGCTTTTTCACTCGGGTATAATTTATCAAAAGTGTATGAAGTGGATCGTCTAGCTGGGGGGCTAGTATCACTTGCTGCTTTTGTCATGAACTTAACGGTTACTGTTAGCTTAGATGCAGTAAAAGCTGCGATTGCGGCTTCTAATGCTAATTTTGATGTAAATACACTACCAAAAGAATTTGCTGGGATTTATGGGTTCTTTAGCCTTAGCCAAGTCAATGGTACAGGTTTGTTTACTGCAATGATTTTTGGTTTTATCTCTACTATTATTTATGCAAAACTTATGCGTAGAAATATTATTATTAAAATGCCGGATACAGTTCCGCCAGCAGTAAGTAAAGCATTTGCAGCGATTATTCCTGCGCTTGTGGCACTTTATGTTGTTGGTATTATTGACTGGGCATTCTTCAAAGTTACTAATATGGATGTTATTACTTGGATTTCTAAAACAATTCAAGAGCCATTATTATCACTTTCGCAAGGTTATGGAGCTGTTTTATTAGTTACGTTCCTTGTTCAATTACTATGGTTCTTTGGAATTCATGGACCAAACGTTCTTGCACCGGTCTTAGAGTCACTATGGGGTACGGCACAATTGCAAAACATTAGTGCAGCACAAGAAGGTGTTAAATTACCGTTCGAATGGGTACGTGGTTCTTTCGATGCTTACGTATGGATGGGTGGATCAGGCGGAACACTCGTACTAATTATCGCGTTACTAATGTTCTCGAAACGAGCGGATGCACGAACAGTGGCAAAATTATCACTTGCTCCGGGTATATTTAATATCAATGAACCAATCATGTTTGGTTTACCGATTGTATTAAATACGATCTACTTAATTCCATTCATTATTGCACCAATGATAATGGTTACTATTGCTTACTTTGCAACAACTCTTGGGCTGGTTGGGCCAGTTAAGATTGCTGTAGTTTGGGTAATGCCGCCACTATTAAACTCATTCCTAGCAACTGGAGGAGACTGGATGGCACCGGTCATTTCACTCATAAATATGGTCGTAGCCTTCTTGATTTGGGTTCCGTTTGTTATTACCGCAAATCGGGTTGGTGTGCCAGAAGAAGAGATGAAAGCTTAGAAAAAAATAAGTTTCTGGCTAGGTGCATTTCTGTTGTGCCTAGCCAGTATATCATGTAGGAATTCCTGCACCATTTTTATTCATTGCAAGTCGGAAGAGATACAGTTAAACTATATAAAAGGAGGTTTTTTAAATGATTATTCTTAATTGCCCAATGAAACGTGATTATATTACTGAATTACTAGAAACACACGATAAAGACGGTATAACTTTTAAAAAAATAAGTGAGCAAGGTATGAAACTGACTTTTGAAACCAACATCGAGGACGAAGAAAAAGCAGCAAAAATAGCGAAAGAAACAATAAAAGCAACTGAAATAGGCTCTGTACTCTATTTCCAAGTTAGTGTGGGTTGAAAATGAAAATTGTTAATGCACTATTTATAATTAGTATTGGCCTTATTATTATTATGTTTAGTCCTGCTTATGGAAAAGATGGCATGGCTAGTGTGCCTATTTTAGTTACTGGACTTGTGGTTGTTTTGATTGGCTGCCTTTTTATCGTGCTAAAACTGCGTAAAGATAAGAAAGAAAAGAATAAGAAGGAGTCGATTGAAAAGTGAATGTAACACAGAAATTGTATATATCCCAAAAAGAGTGCTTTGATACCATCGTCAGCTCAGCGATTTATGATGTGAAAAACGCTACTGGAAAAACAGTTCAAAGACATAAATTAGAAGGACATAAATATCAAAGAACTATGTCTAATGGTGCGCTTGCTACAACCAAAATTGTTCAAGTAAAACCTTACGAACTATATCAATTCGAAACAAGCAGCCGAGTAAATACACATACAACCACTTATACGATTAAATCAACAAGTGAGACAACTTGCGAAGTGACATATAACGAATTAATTGAAACAGAAAAAACGTTGAATAAAATGAATAATATTATCGTTGGCTTTATGTTTGGCTTTTTCCGTAAGAAACGCGTCAAAAACTTGCTGAAATCGATTGAGCTTTCGGTTATTAATGAAAGTAAAAAGAAGCAAGAGAAGTCAGCGGCGAAAAGTGAACAATAGATAGAAATGGGAAGCAGGCTTTTGGGAGTCTGGTTCTTTTTTTGGGATAGCGTGATCTAGTTGGGGGTTAAAGTAAGGCTCTTTTGAAACTTCCACGAAGGATTAAATCCTCGCGTTACTCGGATCTATATTGAAGAAGTAAATCAAAACAAAGAACGTTTTGAAACTTCCACGAAGGATTAAATCCTCGCGTTGCTCAGATCTATATTGAAGAAGTAAATCAAAACAAAGAACGTTTTGAAACTTCTTCAACATTACGTTATAATAAAACTACTAAATGGTTTCAGGTGAGGAGAGTGGCAGATGGCGTATCAGGCTTTGTATCGGGTTTTTCGGCCGCAGTCGTTTCAGGATGTTGTGGGACAGGAACATGTGACGAAAACGCTTAAGAATGCCATTGTGCAAAATAAAACTTCGCATGCTTATTTATTCTCGGGACCTCGGGGGACTGGGAAGACGAGTGCGGCGAAGATTTTTGCGAAGGCGATTAACTGTGAACACGGTCATGACGGAGAGCCTTGTAATGAATGTGATATTTGTAAGGGCACAACGGATGGCTCTATACCAGATGTTCTTGAAATTGATGCTGCCAGTAATAACGGGGTTGAAGAGATTCGAGATATCCGGGAAAAAGTAAAATATGCGCCAACTGTGGCGAAATATAAAGTATATATTATCGATGAAGTGCATATGTTATCGACGGGAGCGTTTAATGCGCTATTAAAAACACTAGAAGAACCGCCAAAACATGTCATTTTTATTTTGGCAACAACAGAACCTCATAAATTACCACTAACAATTATTTCCCGTGTACAGCGATTTGATTTTAAACGGATTACGACACAAGATATTATTGGACGCTTAGAATTCATTTTAAAAGAAGAAAAAACCCCTTATGATGAAAAAGCGCTAATGATTGTGGCGCGTGCAGCTGAAGGTGGGATGCGTGATGCGCTTAGCCTACTTGACCAAGTGATTTCTTATGGGTCAGAAGAGGTAACCGTGGATGATGCGCTTGAAATTACTGGTTCCATTGCTCAAGGATTACTGACAAAGCTTGTAAGTGCGGCTTTTGACGGCGATGCTGCAGAAGCGATTTCGACATTGACTGCTCTACTTGCTGAAGGAAAAGACCCAGTCCGACTTGTGGAAGATTTACTAGTGTTCTTTAGAGATGTATTGCTGTATCAAAAAGCACCAAATCTAGAAGAAACGCTAGAACGAGCTTTGATTGATGATGAGTTTGTCTCACTTGCTAAACGAGCGAATTCGTTCAAGATATATGAATTTGTTAAAATTTTAAATACCGCACAGCAACAAATGCGCTTTTCTAATCATCCAGGTATTTATGTGGAAGTAGCGCTTGTTCAGTTAACACAAGCAGGACAAACAGTTGGTGAAAGTGCCGCACCTGTTGAAGTTGCTAGCGGAGATGTATCAGCTTTAAAACAACAAATGGAGCAACTGCAACTAGAACTTCAAACTCTCAAAAAACAAATCGCAAGTGGAGCGGGAGTGGCCCCAACTGAGAAGCCAGCACAAAACCGGGGTGGCTCCAAAAAACAAATTAATAACGGTAAACAATTTAAAGCACCAATTGGTAAAATTAATCATGTACTAGGTGAGGCTAAGAAAGAGAATTTGCAGTTAATTCGTGGTTGTTGGGGTGAACTATTATCCATGTTAATGGCGTCTCAAGCAGCACTTTTAAATGATGCGGAACCTGTGGCTGCATCTCTAGACACTTTTGTGTTAAAATTTAAGCATGAGATTCACTGCCAAATGGCGATGGATAATCCAAACTTTGTAGAAACCATTACGTCGAGTATTGCAAAGCTTACACAAGTTAATTATACTTTTATTGGAATCCCAGAAGATCAATGGGCTGAAGTAAGAGAAAATTTCCTGCATAGTCATGGCGGAAACGGGGATTCAGAGGAAGGTGCAAATCCAGAAGCTAGAAAACCAGCTGAAGATCCATTTGTTTTAGAAGCGACAAAACTAGTTGGTGAAGATTTGCTTGAAATTAAAGATTAAAAAACAATAGAAGAAAGAGGAGATTATTCATGCGTGGAATGGGAAATATGCAAGGTATGATGAAACAAATGCAAAAAATGCAAAAGGAAATGGCGAAAGCTCAAGCTGATTTAGAAGTACAAGAGTTTACTGGAACAGCTGGTGGCGGAATGGTTACAGTAAAAGCTACTGGTAAACGTGTCATTACTGATGTTGTTATAAACGAAGAAGTAGTAGATCCAGAAGATATTGAAATGCTACAAGATTTAGTACTTGCAGCTACAAATGATGTATTAAAACAAATTGAAGATACAACTTCACAAACAATGGGCAAATTCACACAAGGATTAAATCTTCCTGGAATGTAATATTGTTTGGTTTGAGACTCTTGGCTAAATTACAAGAGTCTCAACTATTTTTAAAAGAATGTTTCACGTGAAACATTGTGTACTTTGAAGGTGAGAGGAAGACGAGATATGCATTATCCTGAGCCGATAACGAAATTAATGGACAGTTTTATGAAATTACCGGGTATCGGACCCAAATCGGCAGCAAGACTCGCATTTTATGTGCTTGATATGAAAGAAGACGATGTATTAGATTTTGCAAAAGCGCTAGTTGATGCAAAACGAAATTTGAGCTTTTGTTCTGTTTGTGGACATATTACAGATAAAGATCCTTGCTACATTTGTGCGGATACATCTCGTGACCGCAGTATCATTTGTGTAGTGCAAGAATCAAAAGATGTTATTGCTATGGAAAAAATGCGCGATTTTCATGGTTTATATCACGTGCTTCATGGAACAATTTCACCAATGGATGGGATTGGACCAGAAGATATTAATATTCCTGATTTACTTAAACGTTTGCAAGATGACACGATTGAGGAAGTTATTTTAGCGACTAACCCTAATGTAGAAGGAGAAGCTACGGCGATGTATATTTCGCGTCTATTAAAACCATCTGGTATAAAGATAACTAGAATAGCGCACGGTCTTCCAGTTGGTGGAGATTTGGAATACGCTGATGAAGTGACGCTTTCAAAAGCAATGGAAGGACGAAGAGAAGTATAAATTGAGGTGGAAAAATGGAGTCCAGAAGTAATAAGTTTGGCCGAAAAAAAGAAAAGAAGATTGGTAAACTGCACAAATCCTATGATGCTTATCTGATGGAGTTAATTGAAGTAACGCAAGAAAACTGGCACAAACAAAAAGTTCTGTTGCGTAAAAGCTTTGAATATGACCCCAATTTAGAATACGAGGAAAAAAAGGCTGAAGCGCGCTATTTTTATCTCTTTAAAGAAGCACGAAAAAGACAATTGAAGAAATGATTTCAAAAAATCTACTAGACCTTGGTAACTCGGAATAGTAGATTTTTTTCGCGAGGTGTTTAGATATGCTATAATAAAACCAAAAAGGAAGAATGATGTCATGAGCACAAAAATACTCAAATATGAAACAATCGCTTTTGATTTGAGAAAGAAAATCTTGAGCGGATTCTATAAACAAAACGATCAATTACCCCTTGAAAAAGAAATGTGCGAAGAATATGATACAAGTCGAATTACAGTGAAAAAAGCGATGGATCAGCTAGTTTTGGAAGGCTTAGTTGTCAAACGACGGGGAGCAGGCACATTTGTAAAAGACGTCGAAAATCCAGATGCTGATGTCTTGCAATCGATGCAATTTATGGGGTTTTCAGAGGAAAATAAGCACCGAAATGTCAGCTCGGATATTTTGAAATTTGAAATCATTAATCCTGACGAGTCGACTTTAAATAAACTGCGAATCTCTGAGTTGGATTTTGTTTATCACATCATTCGAGTTCGAAAAATTGATAAAAAACCACACGCCATAGAAGAATGTTTTATGCCAATCAATCTTATTTCTGGTTTAAGAATGGATATTGTTGCAAGTTCGATTTATACATACATTGAGTCAGTCCTAGGTTTTTCGATACAAAGTGCCCATAAAACGGTAAGCGCGATGATGCCGACAGAGTTTGAAAAAGAGTACTTAAAAATAGCGGATGTCTCACCAATTTTAAATATTGAGCAGGTTGCTTATTTGGATAATGGACAACCATTTGAGTACTCCAATACGAAATATCGGGCAGATAAATATGAATTTCATGCAATAAATATTAGGTAAAATTTTAACGCGGTAGTCGCTTAGCTATCGCGTTTTTTATATTCGTAAAAATAAAAGACATATCTTTTTATAATAAAAGTATTTACAATATCAAAAGTTGGATATATAATGATGAATGAAAAGGGTTACAATTTAAGCGAATGGAGTGCTGAAAATGAAAATCTCACTATTTTGTAATGCAGGGATGTCGACGAGTTTGGTGGCATCAAAACTTAAGAAGGCATATTTAGAACGTGGAATCACATATGATGTGGAAGCTTTTGATTTTTCTGCGTTGCAAGAAGAAGCAGATGAAACCGATGTAATTATCTTGGGGCCACAAATTGCTTGGGCGTTTGACGATGTTACGAAAGATTATCCGGATAAGAAAGTAATTCAATTAACGATGGCGGAATTTGGTAGCATGGACGGTGAAAAAGTATTAGAACGTGTAGAAAAAGAACTTAATTAATCAGGCATTATAGGGAGGGAAAACAATGGCGAGTGAAAAGTTAAACAAATTTCAAATGAAACTAACAAAGATTATGGGGAAAATTGCAGGGAATAAATTATTGCTTTCATTACGTGATACCTTTATTATGGCAGCGGCACCACTGATGATTGCTGGTTTTGCAATTATGATAAGTTCGGTATTTTTAGATCCAACAGGGATTATTTTTGGGAATAGTGGGTTGCATCTTGGTAGTTTGATAAGTGGGTCGGAAAAAGCGTTTTTAGTTTCTGATTTCGCTAATAATTTAAGGACATTGCAAGGGTATTTTAACTTATTCATTAATGGGACAATGGCTATTAATGCACTCTTAGTAGTGGCTGGATTTGCATTTTTTGGTTCAAGAAGATTTTTTCCGAAAAACAAAGAGCCAATCGTTGTTACATTTTATGCGCTAGCAGGATTTTTTATTACATTGCCATGGACAGTGACAACGCTTGATACAAAAGGAAAAGAAGTAACGATTAATGGGATTGTCAACTCCAACTTCATTGGGCAACAAGGGATATTCACTGGTTTAATCGTTTCCGGGATTACGATTTATGTTTTCAATAAATTAATTCAAAAAAATGTTACTTTTAAAATGCCAGATACAGTTCCACCAGCAGTTGCGAAAAGTTTTGAATCGCTTGTTCCTGGGGTTGTAACATTAGCAATATTCGTTATTGTAGCAGGTGTTTTAAATGGAGTATTTGATACGTCGTTACCAGAAGCATTACTTTGGTTGCTACAAAAACCAGCACTTGCTGTTGCAGCGACACCGTTATTTGCGGTTGTGGCTATTGTATCGACACCAATCTTGCAGTGGTTCGGGATTCACGGGACTTCTGTTTGGGGACCAATCTTTGGCTTAACTTGGAACATTAATGACAATGAAAACATTATGGGAACTGCTCAACATTTATATTCTACATTGTTTATGAATTTCACTGTAGTATCTTCTGGAGCGCTAACCCTTGCACCAATTATCGCGATAATTATTTTCTCCAAACGAGCAGATAATAAGAAAATCGCCAAGCTAGCAATCGCACCGGGAATATTCAACGTTAGTGAGCCAGTTACATATGGTTTACCGATTGTTTTAAACCCGATACTGTTTATACCATATTTACTTAGTTGGGTAATACCATTCTTCTTAGGGCAACTACTGACAGAAATAGGGCTTATTCCAATTATTACCAATAACGTACCGTGGACAGTGCCGCCAATTCTATCAGGGCTACTTTACTCGGGAAGTATCATGGGAGCACTTTACCAGGCACTTGTCATCGTTATTGTAGTGATACTGTATATGCCGTTTGTACGTGTGGCAAATAATTTAGCGAATAAGTTAGATTAACGAGAGGTGGAATAATTTTGGAAGAGGAAATTATTAGCAAATCGGTAAATGGTTGGGATTACCAGAATACGGACCGGATTTTTTTTAAGGAAGGCTATTATTATGATTATGCAATTAAGGCGTTAGATGTTTGGCTAGAAGAGGAATATGTTTGTGTGGAAGTTGGGCTTATTAGTGGAAATAGAGGACTGCTTCGACTTTCAAAAACAAACGAGCAAAACTTGTTCTTTGAATTTAAAACGATGGAAGGCGCCTTCGAAATGGAGCCATTTTATCTTACCGAAAAAGCAGCAGTTAGAAGGGCCCCAATTTTAAATGCAGAAGCGGATAAATTTGTAATTACTAGTGGCAAGCTAACGATTAACATTGCAAAAGAGCCGTTTCGGATTGAAATTAAAAATGAAAATAAGGTTGTTTTTTCCACATCTATCAAAAAAATCTCTCGTCAATATGTAACCCCGGGACTAGGACATCGAATCAACGCAAATGGTTACCGCGAAGCATTCTTGTCTTGGGATGTTGCTAACGATGAGAAGTTTTATGGCTTAGGAGAAAAATTTAGTTCTGTAGAAAAATCAGCAACAAGAAGCACAAGTTACGCGATGGATGCTTGTGCAACTAACACAACCGATCTTGCATATAAAGCACATCCGATTTTACTTTCAACAAGCGGTTACGGGTTATTACTTACAACTGCGAAACGAACTCACTGGGATGTTGGCGACTTCTGTTTTGTATCTGGAACAGTCCTTGTAGAAGGGCCAGTACTTCGTGGTCATATCTTTGTAGGTGACACACTAAAGGACCTGATTGCAGAAGAAACGGAACTACAAGGTCATTCGGAAATGATTGAACCTTGGACACTTGGCGTTTGGTACAGCAGATGTGCGTACATGAATAAAGAAGAACTTTACGGTGTGAAAGACAAGCTGGGAGAACTAGAGCTTCCATTCGACGTGCTTAATATCGACGTTCATTGGGGCAAAAATTATTGGTATGAAAAATTTTGGGTAGACTGCTGTGATTTCGAATGGGGCGAAGATAAATTCCCTGAACCAACCAAAATGTTTGCCGAATTGATGGAACAAAATGTGGCGTGCTCACTTTGGATGAATCCGTATTTGCCACCTGGTACGGCAGTTTACGAAGAAGCTGTGGAAAAAGGTTATTTGGTGAAAACAACAGAAGGCGGGCTTGCTCATATTAAACGTCGCCAAGTGAGTGAAATTGGAATTCCTGATTTAACAAACCCAGAAGCTTACAGTTGGTGGAAAGAAAAAGTGAAAGATTTACTTCGCCTTGGAATTCGTGTTTTGAAACCAGATTATACGGACCGAATTCCAGAAGATGCGCTATTTTTCAATGGATATACTGGGAAAGATATGCATAACGCTTATATTTACTTGTATATCAAAGCTTGCTACGATGCAACGCAAGAAATTCACGGAACATCGCTCGTTTGGAAGCGTCCGGGATTCCTTGGAACTGGTAAATTTGCGGGAACTTGGTCTGGTGATGTGGAAAGTAGCTTTGAAGGATTGAAATATACTATTCGCGGTGGGCTCAGCGTTGGTTTTACTGGTGAGAGCTACTGGAGCAGTGATATCGCTGGATTTAAAGGAGAAAAACCAACACCGGAACTTTATATTCGTTGGTCACAAGTAGGTATGCTTTGCTCATTAGCACGCTATCACGGAACTACAGAGCGCGAACCATGGTTTTACGGTGAACAAGCAGTAAATATTGTTCGAGACTATAGCGAGCTTCGTTATTCGCTCGTTCCTTATATGTTAGAAATGGCTACAGAAGCAGAGGACCGCGGTTTGCCAATGATGCGTCACCTAGCGTTAGAGTTCCAAAATGACGCTTTTGTGCATGCTATTGATGATGAATTCTTACTTGGTGAAGATATTCTCGTTGCGCCAATTTTGGAAGCAGGTGCAACAAAACGTGATATTTATTTACCAGCAGGTGCTTGGTATGACCGGAAAACAGGCGAGGGATATCCTGGACGTTCTACTATTACTGTTGATGTAACACTAGAAGATATGCCAATTTTTATTCGTGAAGGTGCAGTTATTCCACAGTTCAAACGTAAATTACAACACTTAAAAGATTTTGAAACAGAAGCTGTAGAAATTTGTGTTTATGGGAAAGCTAAAAAAATGCAGGGAACGCTTGTTAGTGAAAATCGTGTACGCTATGCTTATACCATTTTGGCTGATGGTTCTATCTCGACCGATTATCCAGGAGAGGTAACATTACGACAAGTGTATGAGGCTTAATTAATGACAAAAAAATTATTTGTAACGGATTTGGACGGAACGCTTGTAACACGAAATAATGAAATCGAACTGGCTGATTTACACGCTATCAGGTCTTGGCAGCAGCAAGGTAATCTATGGGCTGTTGCTACAGGGCGAAAATGGGACAGTGTAGTCGAGTTACTCCAAAGATACGATTTAGCTGCGGATGCGCTAATTTTAGAAAACGGTGCGTTAATATTAGCATCAAGTGGAGAAGTTATCTGGCAAAAAAATATCCAAACGGAGACGGCTAAACAAGTAACCAATTTTGATTTATCACTTGTGGAGGAAGTTTGCTTGGTAACTAGTTTTAACCAAGCAACTCCTCAACAATTACTAAATCTGGCTAGTTTTAAGGAAACACAAGCAATTTCTGCGATAACACTCAGATATGCAACTGCTGATTTAGCTGAGGAATATGTGAATCAAGTAGAAGCACTGATAACAGACGCTGTTTTTAGAAATATGAATTATATTGATATTGCACCAAATGGTTGTTCTAAAGGAGCAGCAGTCAAGTTTCTGATGGAACGCTTTATGTTAACTAAAAATGAAGTAAGTGTCATTGGTGACTCTTTTAATGATATTTCAATGTTTGAAGTGTCTAGTCACCCATTTACCTTAGAGCATGCAGAAAAAGCAATGCACGAGCAAGGTGCGTTAGTTGTAAAAAATGTACATGAAGCAATAAATAAAGTAAGACTGGAGTGGGATTTTTGACAAAGCAAATTGAGTTTCCAAAAGGATTTTACTGGGGAAGTGCCGCCTCAGCAACACAAACAGAAGGTGCTGCACATGAAGGCGGAAAAGGCGAAAACATCTGGGACTACTGGTATAAAACACAGCCAAAACGCTTTTATGAAAAAGTAGGACCTGAAAAAGCATCCGAATTTTATGATAATTTCCGTTCAGCTATTAAGTTATTAAGCCAAACAGGTCATAATTCATTCCGTCCTTCCATTAGTTGGTCGCGAATGTTTCCGAATGGTTTTGGTGAAGTGAATCCTGAAGCAGTCCGGTTTTATAATGAAGTGATTGATGCGCTTATTGAAGAAGGCGTAGAGCCAATCATGAACCTTTACCACTTTGACATGCCGCTTGCAATGCAAGAAATTGGCGGATTTGAAAACAAAGAAGTAGTAGAACATTATGTGGCTTATGCGACGACTTGTTTTCGTTTGTTTGGAGATCGTGTGAAGCGTTGGTTTACTTTTAATGAGCCAATTGTTCCTGTAGAGGGCGGTTATTTATATGATTTTCATTATCCAAATAAAGTAGATCCTAAAGCTGCCGCACAAGTAGCATTTAATACGTTGCTTGCCAGTGCTAAAGCGATTGAAGCCTACCATAAAATCAGTGATGGGAAAATTGGGATTGTCTTAAATCTAACACCATCTTACCCGCGTAGTGATAACCCAGCTGATATGGAAGCGGCACGTATTGCGGATATATTTTGTAATAAAAGTTTCTTAGATCCAGCTGTGCTTGGTAAATTTCCAGAAGGCTTAAAAGAAATCCTTGCGAGACATGATTGCTTGCCAGTTTATTCTGAAGAAGAGTTAGCGATTATTGAGCGAAATACGATAGATTTTCTAGGAGTGAATTATTATCAGCCGCGCCGTGTTTGTGCGAGAGATACGTTACCTAATCCAGATGCTCCCTTTATGCCAGAGTTTTATTTCCAAAATTATGAAATGCCGGGTCGCCGGATGAACGTATATAAAAACTGGGAAATTTATGAGCAGGCTTTGTATGATGTCGCGATTAATATTCGTGATAATTACGGAAATATCGAATGGATGGTTTCTGAAAATGGCATGGGTGTGAAAGATGAGCGCCGTTTTGCAAAAGGAGACTATATTGAAGATGATTACCGGATTGAATTTTTTGAAGACCATTTGTATTGGTTGAATAAAGGTATTCTGGAAGGTAGTAATTGTATCGGTTACCATGTGTGGACATTTATTGATAATTGGTCGTGGATGAATGCTTACTGTAACCGTTACGGCTTAGTTTCGCTTAATCTCGCTACAGGAAATCGAACAATCAAGAAGAGCGGAGAATGGTTTAAAGCTTTACACGACAACAACGGTTTTAGTTATGAAGGAGTTTTGCCTTATGAATGATAAAGAATCCCAAATCGCAATGGAGCTGATTTTTCATTCTGGAAATGCTAAGTCAACAGCGATGCAAGCAATTATCAAAGCTGAATCAGATAATATTGCAGAAGGAAAAGAGCTAATTAAACAAGCGAGAAAAGAACTCCACGAAGCCCATGCCATCCAAACAAACTTGATGACAGCGGAAATTAATGGAGAAGAAATTGAAAAAACAATTTTACTAATTCATGCACAAGATCATTTTATGGCCGCTAATTTAACTATTGACCTAGGTGAGCGGATGATAACTTTACATGAGAAAATAGCTAATAAATAACAAAAAAACTTGGGATCCACAATCGGATTCCAAGTTTTTTGCTAAATTTCAGACCTTACATACATCACATCGGGCGCATGACTTACACGTTCACCAGTATTTAAACGGTCAACTTGGCGCATATCTGCTTCCGTTAACTCAAAATCATAAATATCCGCATTTTCCTTAATTCTTGAAGGAGTTTCTGACTTAGGAATAATCGAAATATTGTTTTGCAAATGCCAGCGTAAAACAATTTGTGCGGGAGATTTGCCGTGTTTTTGCCCAAGTTCCATTAAAGTAGCTTCTTCTAAAACCCCGCCCCGCCCAAGTGGACTCCACGCTTGATGAACAATATGAAGTTCCTCTAAATAGCGATGTAACAAGTGGTTCGGGAAGTGGGGGTGAGTTTCTACTTGATCTACAACTGGAAGAACATTAGCGCTAGTACGCAGGCGATCTAAATGGTGTGCCTCAAAGTTACTTACGCCGATTGCGCGAACAAGCCCTTCATCATATAGCTTTTCCACTGCACGCCATGTCTCAAAAAAGGTATCTTGTTTTGGCCAGTGTACTAAATATAAATCAATTTGGTCTAATTGTAATTTTTTCTGCGACTTAAGAAAAGCACGAAGGGTCTCATCATAACCCTGCTCGGTATTCCACATTTTCGTTGTCACAAAAAAATCGTCCCGTTTTAATCCGCTTGTCTGGAAGAAATCTCCAAGTTGCTTTTCATTGTGGTAAAAAGACGCTGTATCAAATAAGCGATACCCAACCTCTGCTGCGGTTTCGAGAGCAGTCCGCATCCGTTTTTCTTCTGTTAATTTATAAACCCCAAAACCGTGCCTAGGCATTTCAATTCCGTTGTTCAGTCTGTACGTATCAGAGAAAGAAAGTGTCATTTAAATTACCTCCTACTTAGTTTATTAACTTAAGCATACCAGAAAATGGTGAATTTCTGTATAATAAAGGGATGAAATGAATGAGGTGAAAAATATGAGGCAGCTATTTCAAGTATTAGTAATCCCTTTTATTCGAAAAGAAACTCATGTTCAATTTGCTGTTTTTTTAAGAACAGATATGGCGGTTTGGCAATTTATTTCTGGTGGTGGAGAAGATGCGGAATCACCACAGGATGCGGCACTAAGAGAGAGCAGGGAAGAATTAAGTTTGAAAAACAATTTCCAAATCTATCAGTTGGATTCGCTTGCTCATATTCCAAGTTTCCATTTTTCATTCAACAAGCCATATGTAATTCCAGAATATTGTTTTGCTATCGATTTGACGCTTTTTTCTCACAAAATAAAGCTATCTTCAGAACATAAAGCAATTCAATGGCTCTCCTATCAAGCAGCAAATGAAATATTAGAATGGGATAGTAATAAGACTGCGCTCTATGAGTTGAATGAACGGTTAAAACACGAGGATATGCTCTAAAACTAATTTAGAATCTACAGTTACTTTGGATTAAATTAGCCAAGTTATTTGAATTATATAGAATAAATCAAGCAATCTTTAGCGAAAAAAATATCGTTATTTCGATTGGGGGAGTAAAGGGCATCCGGAGAATCATAGTTGTTTTTTCAAAGGCGGTTTTTAAGTCTATAAATGGACTTTTTGTGACGATTTATAAGAAAATCACACAAAGTGGAACTAATTTGGTATTATGAACCTGCAAAAGAAAACAAGTAACTATGAAAGGATGGAACAATTGCGAAAAGCAAAAAACACCCAAAGAAAAAAACGAACAGCACTAAAGATTTTTCTAATAATTCTCTTAATTATCATTTTAGGATTAGGTGCTCTTATTGGCTGGGCTTACTGGAAAACAAGCAGTACTTTTGATAATATGTATAAACCTTTAGAAAGCTCCTCTAAAACCGCTGTTTCACTCGATGGAACCATACCTTTTTCTATTTTGATTTTAGGTATCGATGAGCGTGATGGAGACCGCGGACGTTCGGATACGTTGATTGCAGCGACTGTTAATGGAGATACTAACCAAGCACAAATGTTAAGCATCCCTCGAGATACACGTGCAGAAATTGTCGGACATAATACGACAGAAAAAATCAACGCAGCCTATGCATATGGCGATGTTAAAATGGCACAAGATACTACGACTAAATTTTTAAATGGTATTCCTTTTAATTATTATATCAAAATTAATATGGAAGGATTTCGCGAAGTGGTTGATGCTGTAGGTGGTATTGATGTTTATAATAATACAGAAGGGATTTCTTACAACGGAAGAGAATTTAAAAAAGGCAATCTACACCTCAATGGCGAAAAAGCTCTCCAATATGTTCGGATTCGGAAAACGGATCCAAATGGTGATTTCGGTCGGCAAAAAAGGCAACAAGAATCCATTACTGCAGTTTCTAAAAAGTTACTATCTACCCAAACAGTTTTTAAATTAAATGAAATACTGGAAAGTGCCAAGAATAATATTGAAACAGACTTTACAATGGCTGATATGACTAAAATTGTTAAAAATTACGGTGGCGCTGTTAATAATGTAGAAAGTATCACGATGGCAGGAGACGGCGGGAAGCTAGATGACGGACTTTGGTATTATGTTGTTTCAGAAGCAGAACGAATAAAAATGCATACAAAACTAGCAAAAAATCTTAATATAAAATAAGCAAATAATAGCTTTGAATCCTGCAAAATGGGGTTTAAGCCTTTCTTACGTATAAGGATCTCTAAAGTAAGTAACCAATCTGGACGAATGAAGCCTACCTTTGAACTATTTTAAAAGTGGAGGAAAAGTAGTATAATAACTATGTTACGACATTATAGATAAACTTTAGTCGTACATTTATTTAGTTTTAGTAAAACAGTAGATTGTTTTCAATAATTTTATCGATACATGCCACCGAGGTAACCTTATGACATTTGTTATAGGGTTTTTTTCCTTTTTTATAGTAACAACAGACGTTATGATTGAGTGTGTTTTGTTGCTTTTTTTAATATATTCTGGGTAATAAGATAAAGTGATTTTTGTATTTGAGGTTGTCTTAATTTATTAATATACTTCGAATAAATTGTCTTCCCAGAGTGGTAACGTCTTATGGCGATCTTTGCATAGTTATTGAGCTCCCTACGTATCAAAAAACTTCGAACATCTCTATCTCCAGCTCTGGGACTATCTGTTCCAGAAATTTGTCTCAAAATATCATATTCAGGCAAAGTTGAGGCAATATCTCCACTTCTTCGATAATCTCTTGAATTTTACAGGAGATAAATCATTTTATCCGCATAATAGTGTACTTTAGAAAACATAATATCTGCTAGCCTCGCTGTTGGATAGGCATAGCTATACTAAGAAGTTCTCCAGCGTTTTTTGAAGCACATTATAGAAAAAAGATTATTGTTTATATTTGCAAAATTTAGTTTTGTTAAATGTTTTCCGTGAACAGAATAATACAAGCACTGGATGCGGAAATGGAACAAGTATATTCAGTATAACACCGAGTTTTGATTGGGGACATTGAAATAAGCTCGGAAAATGTTAGCTGTAATGTGTTATGCAACCCGCTTTTGGTTAAAATAACTTCCGCAAAAAATAATTAAAAGTTAACCTGCAATGTTTGAAAACCATCCTTATTGTCTCATATTTCTTACGCTATTCATTTGGATAAATAACTTTGTAACTTTTCCTCATACTAAAAATCGTAATTGTCTGCATGTTTATCTCCTCCTTTCTTTTTATCAATTCCAATTTCTTATACACAATCTTAAAAGACCCAACATGTTCAAACTTGATTCTTGATAAAGTAGATTCGTTTTCCATACGGGCTCTATGCCTAAGAGGCTAGCCAATCTATACTTGACAACTCCTATAACAAAAAAGTCTGCCTGTTTAAAATCATTAAAAGCGTAACAAAAAGTTCACCGAATAAGAGAAAACTTGTCAAATCAATGCCAACAAATAATTTTGGAAGTAGCTAATATTAACTAGTGACATATAAACTGCAGGAAGGTGTTATTGAAAATGATTCAATTAGAAACTAGCCTTAATGATTTATACAGCAAGAAAAGTTTGGATATTAATTTCAATTCAGGAGTATTACTAGATAAGTTGCTTGATAATCCATCGATCCATTCTTTTCGTAAAAAATGGAAAAGAAGACAGTTCTTATAAATGAAGGAGAAAAAACAAACAGTATCTATTATATAGAAACAGGAATTGTGAAAAAAACCCATGCGAATCAAACCATTGGCTTTCAAGGTGAAGGCAGTTTTCAAGGAATGAGCACTTTAATTATGAATGAGGAAGCCAATATGAGTTCGATTGTTTTTGAAACAAGCTATGTCATTGAGTTCCGTAGGTGTGAACTACTTGAATATATACTAAGTATGCAAGAAGGCTGGTTGTTTTTATTTCTAATAGAGAAAGAAGAGCAACGTATGCTATTAGAAAAAATCGCCCAAAACCAATATCACGGTACGGATAGAATGAAATATATTCTACTAAATTTAGCTAGTAAATTTGGTGTGTCTGTGGAAGGGAATACTAAGCTGCCATCAGAATTTAACCGAGACAGTTTAAGTGATTACACCTGTTACAGCCCAGCGACAATGACCAATCTAATTAAACAACTACATCGTGAGAAATTTTTGGCACCCACCGGTCGGCAGCAACCATTAAAAATATTAAAAGAATAAAGTAGTTATTTTAAGGGGGTGTTAATAATGTAATGGTAATGATAACTTTCAGGGAACAACATATTGATGCTAAATCTACTTGGTTAAGTAACAATATGGAAAATATACATGATTAAAAGGAGAGAAATATGAATAAAAAAAGATTAGCAAAAAAGATTACTACTATTGGAGCAACAACCGCAATAGCTTTTTCAGTATTAGCGCAACCCCTAAGCTTGATTGCTAGCGCAACAGACGCAGCACCAGTAACAACAGCAGGAGAACAACAATTAGCTGGCGCGATTGTGAAATCAAAAAATTTAGTTTCTAATGGAAAACTAACTACAATTGAACAAACAAATCTAACGGCTAAGCAAATTTTTCCAAGTTGGCAAGCAGCTGCTGTTGGAGGGGGTAATAATTTAGATAGTCTTGTTCTTGTAGGAAAGGATGTTAATTCACGATACGTTGGCACTTCAACTAGAGATGAATATGTATATTACAAAATAGATGATAGTGCATCTGATATTACCTCAATTGGAATTAGTGGTTTTGGAAGTACATCATATACTACCGATTATTCGGGA
Organism: Listeria ivanovii subsp. ivanovii; assembly: GCF_900187025.1. Lineage (GTDB taxonomy): Bacteria > Bacillota > Bacilli > Lactobacillales > Listeriaceae > Listeria > Listeria ivanovii. The sequence goes on along the minus strand of NZ_LT906478.1, from coordinate 2,772,682 downwards.
ACTGGAATTACAGAATTTACGGGCAGAAGTACAAGATCAACGAGGTTTGCTCTTTATCAAGTTATACCGACTGTAGTGGGCCAAACTTATACACTGTCGAAATCCGTAGCTTCTAATGAGTTGAATTATTCTGTTTATGCATCAAATGTAGGTAGTATAAGCGAATTGGCAAGCGTGAAAAGTACTAAGTATGGAAGTAGCACATTTGTAGCTAGCTCTACATCTACCAAGATAACTGTAGTACTAGGAAAAGACGCTGATTATGTAAATGAACCTGCTTTGATTTGGTCAAGGGCGGCTAGTGGGGTTACTGTAACTAAACAAATAAATACTACGAATTTGAAAGCAGAAATTGATGCATTATTTATTAATAATAACCCTGATTCTGGTGATATTAAAGACACAACAGATGAAGCAGCAATTGATGTTCTTCAAAAAGAAATAGATTGTTTAGAAGAAGGTATTACAAAGGTAGAGTACCAAGCAGAACTTGATTTAGCAAAACGTTATTTGAATAGTGAACCAAAACGACAAGCAGCAGCAGAAAAAGCTGTTAAAGAATTATTCATTAATAACAATGTAGTAAATCATATTAAAGAAACGACCAATCAAGCAGCGATTGATGCAGTACAAGTAAAAGTCAATGCCGTTACAGACACAACGAAAAAAGCAGCATTACAAGTACAATTAAACAAAGCCCAAACAGAATTAGATGCTAAAACAAAAGACGAAACAGAAAAAGCAATCGAAGGAGCAAAAGATTCATTAATAAGTTTAAAAGGAACTAATACTCGATTTAGAATGGACATAAAAACTTCGGAGAGATTGAAATATGAATATGTGGTCACAAAAGATGACGCATACTTCGGTAGATATAAAAATAATTACTCTAATGAGTTGAATATTGCAGCTGACGGTCCTACGACATATGTCACAAAAGATGGTGCATATAGTGATGGTACAGTATTCAAAGTGTTTGTTAGGATTGATAATGTAGACCATCTAATTGGAAGTGTTACCGTTACAGGCACCTATGATGACGCACAAAAAGCAGTTAATGAGCTATTCATCAGTGATAACCCAGCAAATCATATCAAAGATACGACTAACCAAGCAGCAATTGACGCAGCGAAAGTAAAAGTTAACGCTGTCACAGACACAACAAAAAAAGCCGCATTACAAGTGCAAGTGAAAAAAGCACAAGATGAGTTGGACGAAAAAACTCGCCAAGAAGCAGCACAAAAAGCGGTTAATGAGCTATTTATCAGTAATAGCCCGGCGAACCACATCAAAGATACCACAACACAAACACTGATTGACGCAGCGAAAGTAAAAGTTAACGCTGTCACAGACACAACAAAAAAAGCCGCATTACAAGTACAAGTGAAAAAAGCGCAAGATGAATTAGACGAAAAAAACCGTCAAGAAGCAGCACAAAAAGCGGTTAATGAGCTATTTATCAGTAATAGCCCGGCGAACCACATCAAAGATACCACAACACAAACACTGATTGAGGCAGCGAAAGTAAAAGTCAATGCTGTCACAGACACAACTAAAAAAGCCGCATTACAAGTGCAAGTGAAAAAAGCACAAGATGAATTGGACGAGAAAAACCGCCAAGAAGCAGCACAAAAAGCAGTCAATGAGCTGTTCGTCAATAATAACCCAGCAAACAAGATCAAAGATACAACGACACAAACAATGATTGATGAAGCACAAAAGAAAGTAGATTCCGTAGTAAATCCAGCGAAAAGAGCTGAACTACAAGAATTAGTAGACAAAGCACAAGATGCGCTTGATGAAGCAAATAATAATGTAACAGCACCAACAGCAAACACGGTAACAAATAAAGACACAGTTGTTACCGGCACAGGGAAACCTGGCTTAACAGCAGTTGTTAACATTGGAACAGCAACATATACAGCTACAGTTGGAACAAATGGTAAGTTCTCTGTAACCATTACGGTACAAAAAGCAGATACTATAATCAGGGTTTCACAAAAAAGTACTACGAAAACTAGCCCAGTTATCAATGTAAAAGTAACAAATTACATTCCAAATTCAGCACCTATCATAGACGCAATTGGACCATTCCAACAGGCTATTACAGGTAAAGTACCAGCAGGAACTGTATCTGTTCGCCTAGTTGTCAATGATCATCCACAACGTTTAGTAACACCAGATGCGAATGGTAACTTCTCTTTCTACAGTCGCTTTGTTACAGATGGTACTGTATCTAATTTACGTCTTCAAAAAGGCGATAAGATTGTAGTCGATTATGGAAATAAAACACCATCTAATTTGGCAACAACTACTTATGTTAACGATGCAGTGAAACCTCTTATCGATGTAGCAAAAGCAGAATCTGACTATATTACTGGTTTAGTACCAACAGGAACACAAGTATTACGTTTGTCAATTAACGGTATAGCTCAACGTACAGTTACACCACAAGCAGATATTAATGCTGTAACTGCTGGTGGTATTGGAACAGATGGCAAATTCAAAATTTATACACGCTTTTTCAGAGATAGTTCAGGATTAACTCGTAAATTACACGCAGGAGACACTGTAACAGTTGATCTTGGTGCACAAATTCCTGGAGACACAGGAACTACTGTAACCGTTATTGCAAAATAATTTTATATGGAAACTCTTAACTGATTCCCGCCAGTTAAGAGTTTCTCTTTTAAGAAAAGAAATGGATATGGAGGTTACAACTATAATGAAAAAAGCAACCACTCTTGCAAGTATTGTTGCATTATCTCTAGTGGTAGGAGCATGTGCGAACACGGCCAATGATACAAAAGATACCACACCCAAGTCAGAAACCTCAGCTAACAAAAACAAAGAAGCAACTGACATGATTAAAAAAGTAGACGGTGTTGCGATTGAAATCATCAAAGCGATTAAGTTAGATAAAGCAAAAAAAACAGACGAGACGATTCTCAAAATCCATTTTAAAGGAAAAAATAATGGTGCCGATTCACAACCGTTAGACGCCATGTTATTATCTGTTAAAAATAAACAGGGACAAGTACTCGCTGTATATCCATCTACAAGTTTAGAAACATCATTAAAGTCTAGTGAAGAAGCAGAAGGAGATGCGTTCTTCGTTCTAAAAGGTGATACACCGCTCACGCTTATTTACGAAAATCCAGATACTAAGTCAAAAGCAACATGGACAATTAAAACCATCAAGGATGCGAGCTAAATGGAAAAAACTCTCGATATTAAATATATCGGTCAATTTTTCAAAAAATATTGGTATATCATTGTCGCTGCATGTGTCGTAGGGATGATAGCAATCGCTTTTTATACCTCTTACTTTGTTACACCGATTTATCAAGTGTCTACAGATGTGCTCGTTAATCAGAAAAAAAATGAGCAAGTAACTGTCTCAGATGTGCAATCAAATCAGCAGTTTGTCAATACCTATTCAGTTATTTTGACAAGTAGTCGGATTCTAGATCAGGTCAAAGACAACTTAAACTTACCACAGTCTGTCAAACAATTGAAACAACAAATAACGATTGAAAATGTAGCGAACTCACAAGTAATTACGATTAAAGTAACGGATAGTTCCGCAGAAAAAGCCACTCTTATTGCCAATAAAGTAACGACTGTATTCAAAGATAACATCAAGAATATCATGGACCAACAAAATGTCAGCATCTTGTCAGAAGCAAAGGCTGATGATAATAATATCCCTATTAAGCCAAATAAAAAGTCCGCGCTTGTTATGGGCGCTTTTGGAGGACTAGTTATAGGAATCTTATTCTCTTTCTCACTACAACTTCTTAACACAACAATTAAATCCGAAAAAGATATTGAAGCGCTGACAGATATTCCAATCCTAGGTTCTATTCAAAAAGAACGGAAGAAGAGGAGGCGCCATGCCAAAAGAACGTTCAAAACTACTCATTAAACATCAAAAAGGCTCGAAAACAGCGGAACAATTTCGAATGATTCGAACAAATATTGAATTTATCAGTAAACAACGAATGCTAAAAATAATGATGATTACCTCAACCAAACCGCAAGAAGGAAAGTCAACTATCATTGCGAACCTAGCTGATGTAATGGGGAGGCAAGAGTTAAAAGTCCTCATTATTGATGCGGATTTACGACTACCCTCACAACATTATATCTTAGGTGTAGATAACTCAATTGGGCTAACAGACATTCTAGAAGAAACGATCCAGAGTCAAAATGCTATCCAAAAAACATCTTTGTATAACGTGGATCTTATTTCAGCAGGTCAAGTTCCACATAATCCATCGGAGCTACTTTCCAAACCAATCTTACGGAAATTATTGAAAGAAGCTAAAGACTACTATGATTATATCTTAGTAGATTCACCACCAGTCATTGTTGCGGATACAACGATTATCTCCCAACAAATGGATGGGATCATTATGGTTGCGGAAGAAAGTAAAACACAAAAACAGAAATTCCATAAAGCCTTAACTACTTTGAGAAGTACTCATACACCTATCATCGGCATTATTTTAAATAAGACAAAACAAGATAAAAGTAGTAAATATTATTATTACAATTAAACAAGTAGCAAAAGGAGAGGACCTTTCCATTGAAGAAACAAACGATTATACCATGTAGTAATGCTTTTGCAGAAGAACTGTTGCAGCGTAAAATCAAGAAAACACTTTTGGCAGATGTTTATCCGGAAATATATACAAAAAAAGTGCTTATTACTGGAGCAGGAGGTTCGATTGGTTCCGAGATTTGTCGTCAAGTATATGCTTTAGACCCAGCTGAACTCATTTTAGTAGGGCATGGAGAGAATAGCATTTATCTGATTCAAAATGAACTGATGAATTTACCTAATAAAAATGTAAAAGTAACAGCTGAAATTCAAGAACTTCAAGACGAAAAAGGTATGTATCGATTAATGGAAAAAGTAAAACCAGATATTGTATTTCATGCAGCGGCTCATAAACATGTACCACTCATGCAAAGTAATCCGCATTCTGCAGTTGCTAACAATATTATCGGTACAAAATATGTTGCTGAGGCAGCGGGAAAAGCAAATGTAAAAACATTTGTCCTTGTTTCGACTGACAAGGCTGTTGGACCACGAAATGTTATGGGTGCAAGTAAACGTATTGCTGAAATGATTGTCGCCCATTTAAATAATAAATATCGAACAAACTATACGACAGTACGATTTGGAAATGTGCTAGCAAGTCGTGGGAGTGTTGTTCCGCTTTTCCTAAAACAAATTGAAAAAGGTGTACCGCTCACATTAACTGATCAAGAGATGACCCGATACTTTATGACAATTGAAGAGGCTGCGAGTCTAGTTATAAAGGCAGGAACAATAACAACCGATGGAGACATCCTAGTTCTTAATATGGGAGCAGCCGTTAAAATTAAAGATATTGCCGAACGACTAATCGCAATGTCTGGAAAAAAAGATATAACGATTCAATACACTGGCATTCGTGATGGCGAAAAGCTTCATGAAAATTTATTCGAATTAGATGAGTATATCCAAATGGAAGAGAATGCAGAAATGTTTATCGGAAAAGCAATGATGATTCCTGAAGACTTAATTACAGAATTACTTATGAACTACGAAAGCTGCTCAAAAGAAGACCTGGTCGCTGAACTTTTAAAAATAGCTAATCGAAAAGAAATTAACATTCCAATGGAGGTCTAGTTATGTATTATGAAGCAATGCAAGAGGAAATAAAGACCAAGAATTACAAAGTTGGAATCATCGGACTGGGCTATGTCGGCTTACCTTTAGCAATTGAATTTGCCGAAGCTGGATATAATGTCATTGGTTTTGATATCCATGAGGGTAAGACTGCTCAACTTATGCAAGGTAATTCCTACATTATTGATATTCCTAATTTAAAATTACAAACGGTTATAGAAAATGGCTTTTTCATGCCAACTACTGATTTTTCAAAATTAAGTGAGGTTGATGCAGTGTGTATCTGTGTCCCAACACCACTTACAAAGTCTCAAGAACCAGATATGTCGTATATTATCGCAGCCGTTACTGAAATTAAGCGTTATCTAAAACCAGGTATGCTAATTACACTCGAAAGTACCACATATCCCGGAACGACGGAAGAACTTATACAAGCAGAAATAGAAGCATTAGGTTACCACGTTGGAGAAGATTTTTTCCTATGTTTCTCACCAGAACGTGTTGACCCGGGAAATAAAACTTTTCAAACAAAAAATACACCAAAAGTACTCGGTGGTACAACCTCAAACTGTTGCAATCTTGGTGAGGCATTATATTCAAAAGTAATTGATAATGTTTACCTCGTTAGTTCTACTAAAGTTGCCGAAATGACAAAATTACTCGAAAACACATTTCGCAGTATTAATATTGCCTTTATTAATGAAATGGCAATGTTATGTGAAGCTCTGAATATCAATGTTTGGGAAGTGATAGATGCAGCAGGAACCAAGCCATTTGGGTTTATGAAATTCACACCAGGTCCTGGAATAGGTGGACACTGTATTCCACTGGATCCGATGTACCTTTCATGGAAGGCAAAAGGAGCTAATTTTTTCAGCCGTTTTATTGAATTAGCGCAAGAAACGAATAAGAAAATGCCAGAACAAGTGATTCATAAAGTAGTTCAAGCTTTGAATACAGACTATAAATCCATTCGCGGCTCAAAAGTATTGGTTTTAGGTATGGCATATAAACCAAATATTGATGATGTGCGAGAATCGCCTGCGCTTGAAGTGTACGAGTTGTTACGTAAAAAAGGTGCGACTCTTACTTATTATGATCCCTATGTAACAGCCTTCTATAGTGAAGACGGGTCATTAATATCCAGTGAAACAAGTGTATGTTACAGCGAGTATGATGTTGTCGTTGTCTTAACAAACCATCACATGTTTGACGCAGCGGAAATTTTGAGTCAGGCAAAGCTGATCGTGGATACACGAAACATGTTTAAAGGGGAAAATAGCGAGAAAGTCTTTCGTATTGGCGCTGGGATTCCGGAATGTCATGCGATGATGCAATAAGAAAATGAAAACACTCTTTCAATCTACATTTCTAAAAAATTTAACCAAAGTTTTTTCAGGAAATGTGATCGCGCAACTTATTTTAGTAGCCTTGTCTCCCGTTTTAACGCGGATATTTACACCAGCGGACTTCGGTATATTTGGAACATACACGAGTTTACTAGGTATTTTTTTAGTTATTTCTGCATTTGCTTATGAAAAAGCGATTCCAATGGAAAGAAATCGTGATAACGTTCATCAGATTGTTTGGTTATGTATGGTCATATCGCTTGCCTGGTTATTAAGTGGTTTGACAGTGTATTTAATAACAGGTTGGTCAATCTTCCAAATGTTGAATGTGTCTGTCTCATATGCTGTGCCAATTCTGTTTGGTATTGGCGTGTTCGCAGCTAGCATACAGCAGATTTTGAGCTATTGGGCGATTCGGAATAATTATTATGGGCGCATCTCTATGGCAAAAATAACACAAAGTAGTGTGAACGGAGCGGGTCAATTGGTTTTTGCTGGAGTGTTAGAAAAGACAGGCTTAGGACTAATTACTGGAGATGTAGTCGGACGTATGGCAGGCTCTATAAATTTGTTCATTCGTTTTATAAGGCAAGAAGGAGTATATTGGCAAGTCCGTTGTTGCTTTAAGTTGATAAAGAAATATCGACAGTTTCCGCTTCTCGGAATGCCTTCACTTGTACTAAATAATCTGGCTTTACAATTACCGACGCTACTATTTGTTGTTTTTTTTGGAGTTGCTGCAAGTGGACAATTTTCGCCAACGCAACGAATGATAGGTATCCCGATTGCCATGATTACAACAGCCCTGAGTCAAGTGTTCTACGGAAAAGCCAGTGAACTACAACGAGAAAACCCAGCAACTTTAACTAGAGTGTATTGGAAATTAACAAGTCGACTTTTTGCTGTTTTTCTGCTACCAATGTGCTTATTTGCTTTTGTGTCGCCGATATTATTTGTCTGGTTATTCGGACCGAACTGGCAAGTGGCAGGGATGTTTGCACAAATATTAACACCGATGTTTTTTGCTCAACTCGTTGTACTACCAGTGTCACAAATTCTCTATATTACTGGTAGGCAAGGCTTGCAATTATTATGGGATAGTGCCAGGTTTGTACTACTAATTACTGGATTTCTGGTGATTTACAAATTGCAATGGGGGATGGTGACCGCAGTTATTTTTTTTAGTGCCACGATGACAGTGAGTTATGCTTTTCTATTGTTACTTGGCAGGTTGGGTATGAAACGAAAGGATACGGTTTATGAGCATCACATGGAATAAAATTTTATTGTTTATCGGCGTATCTTTTTATGTGTATGGACTGAAAGCTTTCTTATGTCTATTTTATTTCCCCAGCTTTTTCTTACTTTGGTTTTATTAATTTACATCCGAGTATGAATGAGCAACTGGTTTCTTTGCTATTTGTCTTTGTCCCGCTTCTTTGGTCAAACACACATGCTTATAGACCATCACGAATTGTCTACTGGATATTATATATGATGGTTTATGTACCAGCAATGCTTGTTCCTGATTACGTACGTATTAACAACTTTGATGAGATTCTCCTTTTAAAATCTGTTTTATTATTCTGCTTAATTTTAATTTATATAACAGCGGATTTTAAACTAATACCCGTGTACTATATAAAAGTCAAAAAGCAGGTGGTACTGCTGTTTGTCACTATATTTTCATTTTCGTTATGGGGAATTATTGTGCAGACATTCGGTATTCATTTTAACTTTTCGAAGGTTGATGATGTGTATGATTTACGGGAAGCTTACCGAGATCAGGTGAATCGTTTCTCGGGATATGCGATTAATTGGCAATCAAAAATTGTGAATGCGTTATTTTTAGCATTAGGATTTGTGAGTAAAAATAAATGGTTGATTTGTATTGGTGTGTTGGGGCAACTGTTTATTTTTTCTATCACTGGACAAAAGAGCATCGCCTTATCTAGTATTTTTATTTTAGGAATTATCTTTTGTTTACGAAACAATGGGCGTCATTTTGTGCTTTATTTTGTTTATGGTGTTACGGCGTTAGTATTCTTAGCGATGGGGCTAGATGTCTTAACGGAAAGCGCTGAATATACTTCTTTATTCGTTCGGCGGATGTTAATTACACCAGGATTACTGCTTAGTTACTACTTTGATTTTTTTTCTGTTAATCCAAAAGTATATCTCTCGCACAGTATTTTATCGCCATTTATGTCCTATCCGTACGATAAATTACCACCATTTTTAATTGGAGAGCATTATTTTGGGCGGGTGGATTTGGCTGCAAATGCAAATATTTGGGCAGATGGTTTTGCGAATTTTGGCTATGCAGGAATTATTAGTTTTAGTGTGCTCCTTATGGGGATTTTATATCTTTATGATAGCCTTTCTGAGCATCGGAATTTTATTGTGAGCACGATACTTATGGCAATGCCGGCTTGGAGTCTAGTTGACACTTCATTAATTACAAGCATACTGACTCACGGGATTTTATTAGCTTTTATTATCAATTATTTTTTAGCAACAGAAAGGAAGGGGGATCCGCTTTATGAAGAAAATCATCGTTTTAAGTTCCGTTCACCCTTGGAATGATCCGCGTGTTTATCATAAAGAGGTATTAACCTTACTTCGGGCTGGCTACCAGGTGAATTATTATGCCGTTGAGGGACAAACAAATGTATTGCCAGAGCATCCAGGACTAACAATAACTTTATTGCCAAAAAGAAATTTAGCAAGAAGATACTCAACATGGCGCTATTTTTTGAAAGAAGTAAAGCAGAAGCAGCCGGATGCAGTACATTTGCATGACCCGGAGTTGTTATTTTTAGTGCCACGTATGAAAAAAATAACCACTGCAAAGATTATTTTTGATATGCATGAAGATTTTCCTGCTGCGTTAAAAAGTAAGCGACTAAAAGGGATTCCAATACCAACTAGTTGGATGAAATATTTGGCGCGCTATGAGAAAAAACAGCTAGCTAAAGTGGATCTGCTTTTGTTTGCAGAGAAATACTATAAAGAAAATTACCTTGACATTTCCACAATGAAAACAGATATATTGAACTACCCTTTTTTGAATAAGCAGTTGGATGATGAAGCAAAGTATCCGGTGCCGACACTAATTTATGCAGGTGCTATTCATGAAATTCGCGGCTTTAAAGAGATGCTTGAGTTAGCTAGGATTTTGCATGAACGTGGATGTGTTTTTCAAATGTTTATTATCGGTCAAGTCCCAGAACGACTTACTGAGTGGAGTAGCGCGTATACGAAATTACATCATCTAGAAAGTATTGTGCAATTAAAAGGACGACTTGATTTGGAAAGCTTAAATCAATATTATAAAAAATCTCATATTGGGCTGGCGCTTCTTCATCCAGAGCCAAATTATTTGAGATCCCTGCCAACGAAACTTTTTGAATATATGTCTTTTGGGTTACCGTATGTTGCTTCTGATTTTCCTCTTTGGTGTGAATTAATGACGGATAGTGGAAGCGGAATCCCTGTAAGTGTTTTAGATGTGTCGGGGATAGCAGATAAGATAGCGATTCTTTTAAATGAACAAGAAAAGTACCGGGATTTTGTGATAAATGGCAGGTCTGCACATGGTACTCATTATAATTGGGAAATAGAAGCGAAGAAACTTTTGCAAACGTATCAAATACTTTTTCGAGGGGATACCATATGAAATTACTTTATATTCACCAACATTACGAAGAAAATAAAGGCGCTACAAGGTCATATGAACTATCTAAATATTTTTTAGCGCAGGGTGCCAAAGTAGTTATGATAAGCGGTCAAGGCGATTCTCATATAACAAAAGAGGGGCTAATTGTAAAATCAACGCGGACTAAATATAACCAAAAAATGTCAAAAGTTAGACGAATACTAGCTTTTATTCATTTTTTCCTGCGAAGTATTATTCTTGGAGTTCGAGAGAAAAATATTGATCAAATATATGCAACATCAACACCGTTAACAGTTGGACTTGTCGGCTTGATTTTAAGTAAATGGAAGCGAAAACCGTTTGTTTTTGAAGTGCGCGATGTGTGGCCAGACGTACCAATCCAATTAGGTATTATTCGAAATGCTCGACTGATTCAGGTATTAAAATGGCTGGAAATGAAGATTTACACCGAAGCAACAGCAATTATTGTCTTATCAGAAGGAATGCGACAGAATTTGCTGCAAAAAAAGATACCGGATGGCAAAATAACGGTCGCGGAAAACTTTGCAAATCGCTCCCTTGTTCAGGAGAGTAATAAAACACCGCTGGAAGACATCGAGTTGAAAAACTGGATGAATGATAAGTTTGTGGTAGTTCATCCAGGCGCTATGGGGCTTGTGAATGGGGTTGACTACCTTCTATCTTGTGCAGAAAGACTTCAACATAATACCGCTATCCATTTTTTACTAATAGGCGATGGTTCAGAAAAACAGAAAATCCAAGCACAACTAAATACCAAGAAGCTCTCTAATGTTCGGATTTTAGATACAAAATCAAAAAAAGAAACGCTTCAAATTATATCTCAATGTCAAATGGGGACAATGCTTGTTAAAGATGAGCCGATTTTATGGGATAATAGCGCCAATAAATTTTTTGATTTTCTAGCATGCGATTTGCCAGTAGTGTTGAATTATCAAGGTTGGCAAAAGCAAGTCTTAGAAGCGAGTGGTGCTGGAAAAGGATTTAATCACGCAGATGAAGAAGCTTATTGTAGATACGTGGAACATTTAGCGGCTGATTATCGAAGCTGGAACCAAGCTAGTAAAGCATCACAACAATTAGCAAAAAAATATGACGTAAACCAAATTGCACATCGAGTTTGGCAGACGATTAACAAATATAAGGAGTGGGCTTATTGAAACGCTGGGTAGATTTTTGGATGGCATTATTGTTACTTATTTTGGCAACACCAATTATTTTATTTTGCAGTAGCATCTTTTATGGCTTGTATCGAGAGAAATCTATCTATGTAAGTCAACGTGCGGGGAAAAATGGTCTTCCTTTCGCTATTTATAAGTTAAAGTCGATGAGGACACGGCTTGACGAAAATGGAAAACTTCTTCCTGATGCAGAACGCTTAACAAAGTACGGGAATCTACTTCGAAAGCTAAGTTTAGATGAGCTACCACAACTTCTTAATATTGTAAAAGGGGAGATGAGCTTTATTGGTCCACGTCCTTTACCACTAGAATACAACCAGCTTTATACAAAGGAACAACAGAAGCGCTTAACTGTTTTGCCGGGAATCACAGGACTTGCACAAGTTAAAGGGCGGAATAGCTTAAGTTGGGAAGAAAAATTCGCTTTTGATTGCGAGTATGTTAGGTCCCAAACGCTCCGATTAGATTTTAAAATTGTTCTATTAACCATTTATAAAGTAGCTTATCAAGATGGTATTTCCCAAGATAGCCATGTAACGATGTCCAAATTCACCGGCTTAACTCCGCGAAAGGAAAGTTTATATGAAACAAATACCACTAGCAGTCCCGCATATGAGCGGGAATGAGCAAATCTACATTCAAAAAGCTTTTAATACAAATTGGATAGCGCCACTTGGACCAAACGTTGATCAATTTGAAGCAGGCTTAGCCACATATACTGGTTCTGAAGCCGTTTTAGCCACTAGTTCTGGGACGAGTGCAATTCATCTAGCCTTGACACTTTTAAAAGTAGAACCAGGTGACACAGTGTTTTGCTCTACATTAACTTTTGTTGCGAGTATTAATCCAGCCATTTATATCGGAGCAACCCCTGTCTTCATTGATGCAGAAACTGATACATGGGGAATGAGTCCAATTGCGCTCGCGAAAGGGTTAAAAGAAGCCGCAGCCCAAAATAAACTGCCGAGAGCAATTATCGTGGTGCATTTGTACGGTCAGAGCTGCAAAATGGACGAAATTATGGAAATAGCAAATCATTATGAAATTCCAGTTATCGAAGGCGCAGCAGAAGCACTGGGCTCCACTTATAAAGGACAAAAGCTAGGAACTATCGGAGCATTTGGAATATATTCTTTTAACGGAAACAAAATTATCACAAGGTCTGGTGGTGGTGCACTCGTTTCTAACGATGCTAACCATATTGAAAAAGCGCGCTATTTAGCATCTCAAGCAAAAGAAATAGCACCATATTATTCTCATAGCGAAGTTGGTTTCAATTATCGTCTTAGTAATATATTAGCTGGCATCGGAATTGCTCAATTAGAAGTTTTAGAAGAGCGAATTAGAAAGAAACGAGCAGTATACAAAACCTATGAAGGGGTCTTTGAGGATTATGCGGGCATCACTTTTTTAGCCGAGTGGGAAGCAACTTTTAGCAATCGCTGGTTAACAACCGTTCTTCTAGATCAAATAAACCCGGGAAAAACGATGGAACAATTAGCAGCAAAGGGCATAGAAAGTAGGCGGTTGTGGAAACCAATGCACACCCAGCCATTATTTCAAGAAGTCCTGTATTACCAAGAAAATGAGGAACAAAGTAATGCAGATTATTTATTCCAAAAAGGATTGTGTTTACCATCTGGAACGCAACTTACAGATAATGAAATCAATTATGTTTGCGATATATTGAAAGAAATCTGTAAGGGCACATATTAATAGACACCTCCATCTTTTTAGAAGATCTGGTGTTACATATAATTATAAATTACATCTGTGGGTTTGGGAGAGCTGCAGATTTATATATAAATACTGTAATAAAGGGAGGAAAATATGAAAAAAATAGTTAAAATAGTACTTATCTTACTCATATTGGGAGCTAATTTCCCAAGTGCCGTTAGTGCCGAGACGGCAACACATGAGGTCGTAAAAACAAATGTTGCGGGAGATACTTCAACAAATACCATTAGCATACCAGTGAGTAAAACATCTCGAGAAAAGAAACTAGATTTAGTCATTCTGCAAGATTTATCAGGTAGCTTCCGTGCAGAATATCCAAACGTGGCACGCCAGCTAAAAGAAGCGATAGACTTAATGGATCCGATAATTGACCGTTCACAGTTCATCGGTTATACATCAATCAAATCTACTGATACTCACTTACCAATTTACAATGATCCTAAAACAACACTAGATGTACAAAATTCAGGTGAATATAATGAATTCTTTAATGTTATTAATAAAAATGATATGACAGATTCGATTACAAATACAAAAGCAATGATTGATAATGTGACTACAAACCAACTGTATGGTAACGGAACACCAACAGCTTACGGGATTCAAAAAGCTTTAGAAGATTACCAAGCAAACAACCCAGTAAAAGAAGCAAATCGTGAAACACTCTTTCTTGTTGTAACGGACGGATTCCCAAATGGGGACATCAACGGAGAAGCATTAACACCAAGCACATCAATGGTGCAGCTACTTGGTCCAACAACAGGTATTAATGCAGCACTAAATAATATTGCTTCTGCGGGCTACTTGACATCTTTTGGATTATGGCAAAATAAAACAGCACTAGAAAATGAATGGGGTACGGGTCTATATAATAACTACAATAACTACATCAATACAAACGTGCCAAATTTTGTTTCTCGTAGCGAGTTTTTCTTCAATATGAATAATAACGATGACTCGATTGAAGATTTTGCTACTGCAGTAAAAGATATTATTCAAACTAATCTAAACGATCAATTAAGCATTTCAGAAAAAGTAAGTGCTGGCCAAACCTATGTAAACGGTAGCGCAAAAGTGAAAAATAAAGTAGGCCAAACAATAACAATTCCTGCACCATATCAAGAACCTATCTTTACAAATCAAACATTAACATGGAACCTAGATGCTTTACCAGAAGGAGAATACACCGTTACTTTTGACGTTACTGGAAAAGTACCTGTTAGTAGTACACCGGCAATTACCGCGCAGAATATAACACTATCTGAAGGAGCTGCTTTTGACCCGATTCAAACTGTAAATCCAACAGCGACTGACACTGCATCCACTAATTTAACAACAAACATCCGCGTAACTGCAAATGATGTAAACACAAGTCAGCCGGGCACCTACCACGTGACGTATGAAGTAAGTGGCGTACTCCCAGCAAATGCCAATACAAAAATTTCACTCATTGACACTGGTAAAGTTACGTATCGGGACGCATTGTTAAAAACATTAGGAAAATTGGATTTCACACCAAATGTATCTGCTAAGAAAACCACAAAAACAATTACCGTTACCGTCACAGGAAAACCTATAATTACAGCGAGTGATAAAACCATCTATGTAGGTGACACGTATAATCCTAGAGAAGATGTGGAAGCAACTGATGCCAAAGACGGAGACATCACAAACAAAATCGAAATTATCAAAAATGAAGTAGACAACACCACTCCAGGCAAATATGAAGTTACCTATAAAGTAACCAACAGCGTAAACGAAAGCACAACAAAAACAATCGAAGTAACCGTGCTAAGTAAACCAGTGATCGAAGCAAAAAACCATACCATATACGTTGGTGATGAGTTTGATCCAATGGCAGAAGTCAGCGCAAAAGATGCCAAAGACGGAGATATCACAAACAAAATTGAAATTATCAAAAATGAAGTAGACAACACCACTCCAGGCAAATATGAAGTTACCTATAAAGTAACCAACAGCGTAAACGAAAGCACAACGAAAACAATCGAAGTAACCGTGCTAAGTAAACCAGTGATCGAAGCAAAAAACCATACCATATACGTTGGTGATGAGTTTGATCCAATGGCAGAAGTCAGCGCAAAAGATGCCAAAGACGGAGATATCACAAACAAAATCAAAATTATCAAAAATGAAGTAGACAACACGACTCCAGGTAAATATGAAGTTACCTATAAAGTAACCAACAGCGTAAACGAAAGCACCGTGGTTACAGTACAAATAACAGTTCTTGAAAAAATAACACCAACTGAAAAAACAAATCCAAATAAACCAATAAAACCGATCATTAAAGAGAGTGGTAAGCCAGTTAAAGAAAGTAAACCAAAAACAACGAAGAAAGCACCAGTCAAAAAATTACCAAAAACAGGAGAGCATCAGTCTTCACAACCGTTAGTAGGACTTGGACTACTCATCTGTCTAGCAGCTACTTTACGTGCTAGAAAAAATAGCTAATAAAGCGTACCAATGTGGCCGCTTAAAAGGAGCGTATTATCGTGAAGCAAGTCATCCTAGTTGGAGACGGCGGACATAGTAAAGTAGTACAAGAATGTCTGATGCAGCAAAAAGAATATACAATCATTGGTACATTAGATAATAATTACACAACCTACGAAAAAGTGGATGAACAATTTCGTGCTCCATTTACCGACTATGAGAAGTATAAGGCAGATGACGTATACTGGTTTATCGCAATTGGCAATAATAACATCCGAGCAACTATAGCTGAGAAATTAGGAAATGTCTCTTATGCAACGATTATTCATCCAACAGCGGTTATTTCGCAAAAATCAGTTCTTGAACAAGGAAGTATTGTTATGCCCCATGCCATCATTCAACCAGCTGCAATAATTAGAAAGCATGTGATTGTGAATACAGCTGCGATTATTGAACATGATGTAATTATTGATGAATATGCCCACATTTCACCGAGAGCAACGATTACTGGAGGTGTCAAAATTGGGGTATGTGTTCATGTTGGAGCAGCAGCAGTTGTTACCCCTCAAGTTAGTTTAGGCGATTATTCTACTATTGGTGCCGGAGCAGTAGTTACTAGAGATACAGCTGCATATCAGACATATGTAGGAGTTCCGGCAAAGAGATTAGTAAACAAAAGGAAGGAAAAGTATGATTGATATACATTGTCATATTATAAGCCAAGTAGATGATGGACCAACAACAGAGACAGTTAGCTTAACTATGGCGAGGCAAGCGGTCGCAGAAGGATTTACAGATATTATCGCAACCCCTCATCATTTGAAGGGCGATTATTTTAATCTTCGTCCGGATATCATGGAACGTGTAGCCAAACTGAATAAATTAATAAAAGCAGCTGCTATTGATCTTACAATTCATGTAGGACAGGAAATCCGGATACATGGTGAAATTATTGCAGGATTAGAAACTGGAGATTTAGCCACGCTCGCTGACAGCCGATATGCACTTATTGAGTTTCCAACGCAAGGAGTTCCTGCATTTGCAACACAATTATTTGCAGATATACAAATGGCTGGTTATGTGCCGATTATTGCCCATCCAGAAAGAAATTTGGAATTTATTAATAATCCATATCGTCTATATCAATTTGTCATGCAGGGTGCTTTGACGCAACTTACATGGTCAAGCTTGGCTGGTAAATTCGGAAAAAAACCCAAAAAAGCAAGCGAACTTTTTCTGGAAAATCAATTGGTTCATTTGATTGCTACGGATGCCCATGACGCATTACGTAGACCATTATTGCACAAAAAGATTAAAGAGCGTTTAATAAAGAACATCGGTCCAGATTACATGAAAGAACTCGAAGAAAATGAACGGAAAGTACTTCAAAATCAGTTTATTTATACAAAAGATTGCTCCGTTCCCTATTTAAAAAAGTTTGGTTTTTTTAAGTAGGCAATCTAAATAAGCTAAAGCCAGATTAAAAATCTGATTGATTCCGATTTTTAACCCGGCTTTTTTAGTTACTTCTATTAATTGGAAATAAGACTAGTAAGCATATGGGCAATGCCGTCTTCATTATTGGATAAAGTTATGAGATCAGCAACTTCTTTTAATTCTGATACAGCATTACTCATAGCAACTCCTGTTCGGGCATAACGTACCATCGTAATATCATTATGACCATCCCCAAAAGCAATTAAGTTCTCGGTACTAATTCCTATTGGTTTTAAAACAGTATCTAACGCCTTCGCTTTATCAATACCTTGTGCGGTAAATTCAAAGTAGAAGTCTGCGGTGAATACACAATTGAAGGACTCTTTGAAAGGCTCCATCATGGCTTGATAATTTTCTTGTAAATACGCTGGATCTCCGGCCGTCAATATTTTGCTAATTGGATAATCCAAGAAAGCAGCTAAGTCATCCTTTTCACATAATTTAAAGTTTCCGCCGCGGGATTCGTACTCAATAATATTGATTTCTTCGCCGCGATAAGGCACAAAAGAATCGAATACATTATTTACATACATATAGTCGTCTTTATCAATCATCACTTTCACATCGAATTGCTTCATATGCTCGAGTACAGCTTTTCCTTCCGTCACAGTGAGCGCTTGGCTGAATAGTTCTTCGTTTGTTTGGCAATCAATCACTTTGGCACCGTTGTATGAAACGAGGAAACCGTGGTATTTATCCATTTCTAATTGCTCTGCATAAAGATGCATTGCTGTTGTTGGTCTTCCAGATGCGAGAATTAATTTAACTCCATTTTGTTGTGCGGTAATAAGCGCTTTTTTTGTTGTCGGAGTAATTTCTTTATTATCGCTGAGTAGTGTACCGTCAATGTCTAAAATAATCGCTTCGATAGTCATGTGATAACTCCTTTTTTTCTTTATTGTATCATTCAAAAGTGAGTAGGGGGCGGAATCAAGAAAGATTGAAAGCTTTTTTTCAAACAATCGGGAAATCGAACGCTTTTTTGTAAAATTTATATCAAATCAGTATTCATTTTTTGGTAATTAGTCATTTTATATTGAATATTTTTTTCATAATTGTAGTTAAAGATAACGGAGTAAATCGTGTCAAAAATGCTAAGAAGAGATTGTCTTGTTGAAAAGGAAGAAACTTTGTTGTAATGATTTTCGGCAGATGCCATATAAATTTTATGGGTGGCAAACTTAACGAGTGGGTTGTCTTGCATCGAAGTAATTAAAATAATTGGGACATCGTTCTCGGATAAAATCTGCACTACTTTTTGTAATGTTTCGCTTCTACCACCGTAAGAAACAACCAGTGCCACGTGATTTTCATCGCTATTTGCTGCGGAGAGTCTTTGAATATAATCCTCTTCCGGAACATTAACTAAAATCCCAACTTCCTGCATTTGAAATTGGAAATTTTTCGCGAAAAATAAATTTGCAGAGGCAGCATAAATATCAATTACTTTGGCATTCATTAATTTCGCGCCAATGGCTACTAATTCTTCCGGGTCAGCATTATTTAATGTTTCATCAATCGTACTGTTATAAATTTGGCGCAAATTCGTCATTATTTGAAAAGGGGTATCCGACTCTAAAATGGGATAATCATAATTAATTTCTTTTTCTGCGGTCGTTTCTCGTAAACTAGAGGCGATTTCGATTTTTAATTCACCGATGCCATTTATCCCTAATTTGTTGATTAAACGATAAATGGTTGTCGTAGAAATAAAGGCCGCGGTAGCTAGTTCTTTAGGCTTGAATTGTAACGTTTGTTTAGGATTAGCTAAAATATAGTCAGCAAGTTCTTTTTCGCTATTAGTTAAATTGTTTAGTTCGCGTATTTTTATTAGAATATTCATAGTTTCCATTCCTAACTGTAATTTTAGATAATTATATCATGGATGATTAGACTAAAAACAAGTTTGTTTCTCTGTACTGGGTCCAATGAAGGGAGCAATTTTTGTATAGCAGAAAAATTATAATTAATATTTATACTAACTTTAGCAAATTTATTGATTGTGAATGTATAAAAATAATAAGGTATACATAGAAAAAACATTTTATGAATGAGTAAGTGAAATAGTTAACGTTTTAAGAAGTTTGTAGTCTTTAAATGTGAATTTTTTGTGAATTTTTTGTGAATTTTTTTAAAATTATTGCATGAATTTCTGTATATAAGCAAAAAAACAACTCGAATTGTTTCTATTGATATGATAAAATTCAATTTGAATTGAAAAATAGGGGGAATTATTTAAAAATAAGTAGTTTAGTATACTAATTAGCCATTTTATTTCATCATTTATTATACATAAAATAAAAATGTTATAATAATTTTATATTTTAGAATATACATAAGGGAGAAAATGATTATGAAAAAGTATGAAGTCGTGTCAATTGTTTTATTATTATCTTTATTTTTAGCAATACCAAACACAATCAAAGCTAGTGAAGTTAATAATCCCGTTGATATTTCACCGGAGCAAGCAATTGCCCAAATTGATTCTGTAGGTGTTGAAGAGGTAACTGAATCTAACAATGAAACTGGAGTTCGTTTAGTGCGTGCTGCAGCATATAAGAACAAAACTTTTTCTTATAAAAGAGGTGGACCTGCTGCATGGTGTAAAGATTTCATCAGCTTTAAGTATAATGGTTCTACAGTAAAAGAAAATAATAAATGGCAAGAATCAGGCTATATCTTTCCTAATTTAATTAAAAAGAGAGGAATTAGTAATTATCAAAATGGCACTGGATATAAAGATTATAGAGGAACAAAGACTTATAAAATCGGCTTGCCATCTAAGTTAGGGGACCTTGCTATTGGATCAACTGATCGAAGTGACTATTATCGTCTAAAATCAAATGGTAGTGCATATAAAAAGTAAGCGTATTTTAATCCTTCCACGTTTGAGTGGAAGGGTTTTTAGGAGATGAATTTTATTGATAACAATCAAGAATTTTAGTAAAAGTTACAAAAAAAACCATGTATTTGAAAACGTAAATCTAACAATTATAAAAAATGGTTACTATTATTTTATGGGGAAAAATGGATCTGGAAAAACCACTTTTTTTAATTGTTTGTTGGGGTTTGAAAGATTTGAAGGAGATATTTCCATTAATACAAAAAATGTGGCAGCTGTTTTTGATACTGAACAGCTATATACACACCTTTCTATAGAAGATAATATACTAATATTTTTGAAAAAAATTTGAATGACGACCAAAAAAGATTTTTCCATTCTTATGTATCTATTGATAGGAAAAAGAAAGTCAAAACATTATCTTTAGGTCAGCGCAAAATTGTGGCTATACTGATTGCAGTATTACGAAATTCTCAATTATTAGTACTCGATGAAATATCAAATGGATTAGATATAGATAATGCTAGTAAAATAAAAACACTTTTATGCGAATGTAAAAAGAAAATGATTATCCTCTCTTGTGGACATCAGTTGGATTTTCATTCAGACATTCTTGATAATGCTCTAATTATCAACAAAAAAACGATAACATTTGTTGGAGAAAATCATAATTTGGAGGATGTGTATGAAAGTATTATTTCATCAAGTAAAGAGAGAACTTTACTGTCAATATAAGTCGAAATATATTTTACTATTATTTTTAACCTTGCTTGGTTTATGTGTACTCTCAACATATACTCAAATGAATGTTTTGACATCGAGAGAACATCGACTCAGCGAAACGCAAAAGATGTATGAAAAAGATGGAATCTCTTTAGAGCAAGCTTTGAAAGAAGATTTAACTGTTAAAAATGACGGAAATTTAGAAGAGATAAGTAACATTTTAAAATATGACTATTTCCGATATATAGCGGCTAAAAATGCTTTAGCTCCGTTAAACGCACCTAATCAATTTTTTACATCGTCTGCGTTATTATTTTTACCTATTATTTTAGGTATTTATTTTGCATATGTTGCAATTATAGACTATAAGAATGGGACGTTAAAAACACAATTATTATACAGTGATTTTAGAAATTATTTTTTCAGCAAATTGATTTCATTGTTTTTAATTACTATATTTTCTATAATTAATGTAACAATATTATCCATAGTTATTCAAAAGTTATTTAATATTATTTTCCAGATAAAGACAAATAGTACAGTTTCTTTTATTAATCTATTGCCAAAACAATTGTTATACGAGTTAATTAGTCTATTTATTGTAGGATTAGCAGTTTTTCTAATAACTTTTTTATTAAAGTCACATGTTTTTAGTATTATTATGTTATTGCTTTATATGCTTTTAATACCTAATTTAGGAGGAATAGATTTCACGAATTTAATGCTCTTAATTACTTCTAAATTGTTTAATACTTCGGCTTCTTCTGTAGAAATGATACAGGGACAAGATGTTAATTTGGTTAGTAGTTCATTTTTACTTGTGTTAGTATTATTCCTGTTTGGTGCAGCAACTTATTATTTTGTTAAGATGCGAGAATGTCCTAAACAATCGAATTTTGAGCAATAAGTAAAATATCATACTGAAGTAAAGCTTAAAGCAATTCATAAAATCGTATTACTATAAATGCTGTTTTTTTGCTATGATGAAAAGATAAATAAATTTAAAAATCAATCGTTTTTATATTATTGTAAGATAAAGCTGTAATAGTTATAAAAGTTATCCCCAAAAATATTTATACTTTTTGAGGATAACTATTTATTGTCATTATTCTAAGTTGAAAATAACCATGCAATCATTTAAGCTAACTCTATTTAATCTCAATCGTCTTCAAATTTGCTGCAATTACTTCGGGTTTTTCGTCCATTTGAATTTGAGCAGCAGTTGCATAAGCACCTTCAAGAATCGGAGCATTGAAAAGAATAATTTCTTTATCGCTAATTTCTTCTACTGTTTCAATATTCATTTTGGCACTTCCAAGGTCATAAAAAGTGTAGACTTTATCGGATTCGTTTTGTTCAATCGCTTCATTCACCGTATCAAAACTCGTGCCAATTCGACCATCATCTGTTCCTCCTGCATGGGTAATTGAAACATCTGGGGCGATTTCTTTAATAATATCGTGAACTCCTTTAGCAACATCTTTGGAGTGGGAAATAATTACAACGCCATATGGTTTTGCCATCGCATCAGTTCACCTCCGTTTGAAGCATTGCGTGAAATAGTAGTGCCGAAGAATAAGCGCCAGGATCAAGGTGTCCAATCGAACGTTCACCAAGGTAGCTTGCACGTCCTTTAGTTGCTTTTAAGTCTTTCGTTTTTTGTAAGGCAGCATCGACCACATCATCTGTTAAGTCTTCTTGATGAAGCGCATGAACAACCGGCTCCCAAACATCAATCATCGTTTTTTCATCAGCGTGCGATTTGCCACGTTTTTCAATACCTTCTAGCCCAGCTTCAATGACTTTCGTTAAGCCAACTGAATCAATCGTATCTGAATCAACTGCTTTGCTCATATTCAAAAAGGCTGTCCCATAAAGCGGTCCCGAAGCACCACCAACTTTACTGACCATTGTCATTCCAGCAGTCTTGAAAACATCTTTCAAGTCGCTAGGTTCTTTGTCGGCAAAAGCTTTTTTTAGTTCACTTAAACCACGTGCCATATTAATACCGTGGTCTCCGTCGCCAATCGCTTGGTCGAGATCACTTAGTAACTGTTTATTCTCTTGTACACGTTCGCCGAAATCATTTAACCAACGAAGCGCCCAATCTTTATCATATGTCATTATTTATTCCTCCAAATCTTTTTACCAAGCAATAGTTTCAACAGGAAGTTTCAGCATATCGACCCACTTTTCATCTTCTAATTTCAAAATGGTTAGAGATAGTCCGGCCATTTCAAGCGATGTCATATAATCTCCAACGAGTGTTTTTTCGACACTGACACCTGCGTTTTTCAAAAGTTCATGAACATCATTTGCGAAAACATATTGCTCCATTAGTGGAGTTGCGCCCATTCCATTGACTAACACAACGACTTTATCACCCGAAATGAGTTTGCTCTCAGTCGCGATTCGATCATAAAGTTGTTTAGCTAGGCTTGCAGAGGGCATAATTTTTTCTTTAGTAAAGCCAGGTTCGCCGTGGATACCAATTCCTAGTTCAATTTCATCGTCCCCAAGCTCAAATCCTGGATGTCCGACCTCAGGAACCGTACATGGAGATAATGCGACACCAAGCGTTTTGATAGCAGAAATCACTTTTTCACCGAGTGCTTTTAGTTCATCAAGTGAGGCGCCTGCTTCTGCTGCGGCTCCGACAATTTTATGCACAAGAACCGTCCCTGCAACCCCGCGACGTCCTGTTGTGAAAGTACTATCTTCCACAGCGATATCATCATCCACGACAATTTGTTCTACTTTTATATCCTCGGCGTCCGCTAAATCAGCCGCCATTTCGAAATTCATTACGTCACCAGTATAATTTTTTACAATTAAAAGTACGCCAGCTCCTTGGTCAGCGGCTTTGATACCTTCATAAATTTGGTCCGGGGTTGGGGAAGTGAAAACGTCGCCGCAAACAGCCGCAGAGAGCATTCCGCGACCTACATAACCAGCATGAGCCGGCTCGTGGCCAGAACCTCCACCGCTTACTAGTCCTACTTTGCCTGAACGTTTATCATTTCTTGCAATGACACGAGTTCCTTCGACACGGTGAACAATATCTGTGTGCGATTTAACTAAACCTTCCACCATTTGTTCTACTACTTGATCTGTACCGTTAAGAATCTTCTTCATCTGACAAAAAACCTCCTTTAAAATATTCCTATTATCTCCATTTCCCTTTACTAGAAAGCTAAAACGTTGTTGCAAGTTTTATTGTACATTGGCAGACTATCATAGGTAATGCATAAGGGATTTATTCGTTGCTTATTTTTTTGACAAAGAGTGGAAGGGTCATATTTAAGTAGACAGTTAAAATAAGCGAATTTGCGAAAGGATCATCACTATGACAAAAAAGTTATTCTAAAGAGTTTAAGTTTCAAGCTGTTACACTTATTCTTAAAGATACGCATCCTGTTCGTTTTGTCTCCAAACAACTAAAGGTTCATGAAAATGTCCTTTATCGCTGGATTTTAGAATATGAAAAGTACGGAGAACGAGCTTTTTCAGGAAATGGGAGCGGTGAATTTTCTGCTCTGAAAGAAACAAAACGCCTTGAAAAAGAAAATATAAGGCTCAAAGAGGAGCTAGATACCTTAAAAAAGTTCCAGGATTTTCTCAAGCAAAACCACGATTAATCTTCAGTTATATTAAAAATCATCTGGAGAAGGTACCTATTAAAAGAGGTTATCAGTATTTGGGTGTGTCTCGTTCTGTGTATTATAAGTTTCTTCACCATATGCCTTCTAATCTGGAACTTGAAAATGACACACTTAATGAGATGATTCGTGACATTTTCTTTACTCATAAAGGTTGCCATTCCAGTTTTCTAGACTTTTAAGGATTCATCGTTTCTAAATCCATTGGAAAAATTAATTGATGTACATAAATAGCACTGCTTTGTTGGTACTTTAATTTTAACAAAGTGTGCTATTTTTGGATATCACGAAAAAAGCTGGAATACTAGACGATCGTTAGATTACCTTATGTCCCAGCCTTATTCTGCCTAAACAAGCATATTAACATGCTAAATCTATTGTAATCCCAATGGTAAAAGATTACATTAAATATTATAATGAAAAAGAATCCAATAAAAATTAGGCTATCAGTCTCCTGTGAATTTCAGAAAATAAACAGTCTAATCAAGAGTGCTTTTATTTCATTTTTACTTTATCAAGTCAATGCATAAACTGTAAGGTGCTGTTGTCTTACTATTTAATTATAACGTTCTCTCGTGCGATATACTTAGAACCGTCTTCTTCGTATACAATGGCTTTAGCGGATTGATTATCTCCAATAAGCTTATAGAGTTTGGTCCCCACATCCAAAGAATTGGACTCATTATTTTTTGTAGGCGTTGATTCGCTATTTAGCTTCTTATCTACTTGTCCAATAAGAGCCCCAACAGTAGCTTTACCAGCTGGTTCATTGGTAGGTACAAAATTAGTATCTTCGACCCTAATCAATGAAGCAACCTTTTTGCTCTGAGTGCTATTGTAGATGAGGACTCCCGCTATTACGAGAGCAACAATACATACAATCAAGATTATTAATTTTTTATTCATGCCAGAGCTTCTTGGTTATTTATTTTTTGCCAGAATGTAATCTTTCTTAACTGTGCTAGTATATTTTGTAGATGTACCGGTTAGAATATTTGCACCATTGTATTTTTTAACTTTATACGTATTCTTGTATGTGTCTCCATAAATAGCTGGTCTAGTCCATACTTATGGAAATAGGGCCATACCCTAAACTTACCGTCATCTTAGCAAATTGTGTTGAGCTAAAGTAATAGCCTTTAACGTTGTAACGAAAAACTTTAAATTCTGGGTGCCAACCAATAAATGTATTGGTTTTTAGTTTAACTTGAGATTTAAGGGTCCATTTTTCATAGCCTAGCGTAGCACTACGAAGCATTGGCGAACGGGGTGCTGGCATAGTATCACGAACTAAAAATTCATCAGGCGTGTTCCCTGATACAGCTTCTTCAAGCGATAGAACTGGAAGCAGAGTTTCTTCTGATGCCGAGATTTCGTTTGCTGTCGCTATACATAGGAGAAAGCAGTGGCGCAGTTACAAGTGCAGTAGTGAGCAAAGGTGCTAAAATAATTTTCCCGATTTTCTTTGGTTGCATACCTCTTACCTCTTTCTATTTGTAGTTTCTTTTTAACACTACCATAATGATAATAAATTGTCGAAATAGTTCATTATTAATAATGAACTAGGAGAACTAAACTACAAGAAGACCGACAGTATTGGGTGTAATAGCAACCCTTTTTTAAACAAAATTTATTCCGTATCTTTGAATTTGGCTCCTATAAACATGATTACGGACAGGCTGTTTGTTATAACAGTCTGCCTCCTTTTTTTAAAATGGAAAAGGAACAGGCTTAATTTTCTATGTTTACAATACCTAGATGCTTATGAGGTACATTGCTTGACTAATCGTAAGAAGAGAGGATGGTCTCTTCTTATTTTTTCTATCAACATATTTTATGCATTTCTATTGACAAAATATACCTCTTCTAAAATGAAAACGCTTTAAAACTGCAAGAAAGTGTTATAAATCAAGCAAAATGGTACAATGGTAAAAGAGAATTTAAAAAGGAGCGTTCGTCATGTGGAATCAATCTAAAATGCCTTTAGTGGAACGGTTAGATGCGCATGCCAAGTCTTGCCCGATATCACTTCACGTACCTGGCCATAAAGGGGGAGCCATCTATCCAGATGTATGGCAAAAATTATTAAAATGGGATGTAACAGAAATTACCGGAATGGATGACTTGCACCATGCGGAAGATGTGATTTTAGAAGCAGAGACGTTACTTGCTGATTGTTATAGGGTGAAAAAAAGCCACTTCCTTGTTAATGGTACAAGTGCGGGAAACTTAGCAGTCATTATGACGACTTTAAGGCGCGGAGAGAAAGTGTTAGTGCCAAGAGATGCGCATAAATCAATTTTACATGGAATCGAGCTGGCGGGAGGAGAACCAATTTTTCTAACCCCCCAAATCCATGGGGAGACTGGTGTAGCAAATGGTGTGACACCTGAGTTGGTAGCAGAAACCTTACATAAGCATTCAAATGTAAAACTATGTATTTTTACATATCCAAGTTATTATGGAACGATTTTTAATTTGCAAAAATGTATTCAAATCGCCCACCAATTTGGCGCAGTAGTATTTGTCGACGAAGCGCACGGAGCCCATTTTCTAACAAGTTCTGAGTTTCCAAAAAGCGCGGTGAAGCTTGGTGCTGACATTGTGGTTCAATCGGCACACAAGACTTTACCGGCGTTAACAATGGGTTCTTATTTGCACATCGTCAATGATTTGCCGATTTTTGAGAAGCTCGATTATTACCTCCAAGTGTTCCAAACAAGCAGCCCGTCCTATCTTATTATGGCGTCACTTGATGCAGCTAGAAAATATGTCGCAACCTACTCAGAAGCAGATGTTGAAGCTTTCTGGAAAATGCGTGCTAGATGGATAAAATGGCTGACTAAAAATAAATTCGACGTTATTTTACCTGATGATCCACTGAAAATAATTGTCCGAAAACCAGGCTACACAGGCTACGAACTTCAAGAAATCTTTGAAGCAAGCTCGTACTTTCCTGAACTCGCAGATGAGGTGCAACTATTACTCATTTTACCGTTAATAAAAAAAGGAGTAGACTTCACGCCCATCAGTCGAATCTACGTTCCTGAGAAAAAAGCGGCAAACGGATCTCCGCGAGAAAAGACGGATTTTAGTGCTACTGAGTTAGCTCTAACTTATGAAGAAATGCACATACGCACGACTGATTTTATCCGATTAGATGATTCACTAGGTTTTATATCCGCTGAAACAATTTCGCTTTATCCACCAGGAATCCCGGCAATTATTCGCGGTGAACGTTTAACTAAAAAACACATTAGCGAACTTAAAAAAATCCAAAAGCATCACTATCAAGGCGGCGAAAAACTAGCAACAAATTACATCCGTGTCTTTCGCTAACTTATGCTATAATCAAACATAAAGTGACATGAAAATAGAAAGGAAATAACTAAATGAAAGCAATTTTTATTACACTAGAGGGTCCTGATGGCTCTGGAAAAACAACTGTTGGCACACTGCTTGCCAAAAAAATGGGAGAAGCGGGGATTGATTTCATAAAAACCCGAGAACCAGGTGGCAGCCCAATTTCAGAAAAAGTAAGAAACATTGTTTTAGGGATCGGCAATGAAGAAATGGACCCGAAAACCGAAGTGCTTCTTATCGCGGGAGCTCGCCGTCAACATGTCGTTGAAACAATTCGACCAGCTTTAAAGGAAGGGAAAACCGTTCTTTGTGATCGTTTCATGGATAGCTCACTTGCTTATCAAGGTGCGGGGCGTAACATGGATATGGAACAAGTTCTGCAAGTGAATCTATATGCGATTGAAGATACGATACCAGACCGTACTTATTATTTAGATGTCCCAGCTGAGGTTGGTTTAGCAAGGATCGCCGCAAATAAAGGCCGTGAAGTCAATCGTCTTGATAGAGAAGACGTCACTTACCACGAAAAAGTACAGGCTGGTTATGAAAAAATTATCACGATGTTCCCAGACCGTTTTGTGCGAGTAGATGCAACAAAAACACCAGAAGAAATTACCGATGTGATTTTAGCAGATATTTTAAGCAAATTAAACTAACATTCAGTGTGAAGTATGCGTATAACCCTTGGTGCATATCACTCTTTAAAATCCGATTTGTTTGCTATAATAGAAAAAAGATAGATTTTTAGGAAGGGTTGATTTCTTTGAAACTGATATTTGCGATTGTTCAAGACCAAGATAGCAACCGTTTGTCTGACGCACTTACAAAAGGCAATTTCGGCGCAACAAAATTAGCTACAACGGGTGGATTTTTAAAAGCCGGAAACACCACATTCATCATCGGGACAGAAGATGAACGCGTGGAAGAGGCCCTAGCAATCATTAAAGAAAACTGTAAAGCACGCGAACAAATGATGACCCCATCTGCTTCCCTTGGAGTTACTGTAGATACCTACGTTCCATACCCAATCGAAGTTCAAGTTGGCGGGGCAACTGTATTTGTAATGCCTGTGGAGGGTTTCCATCATTTTTAGAGACCTAAAAATAAGCATGAGATAATAGAATCTCTGAAGTGGAAAAATCCGTATCGAAAATTTAATGACAGATTTTCGATGCGGATTGTGACTATCTTGGCACGCGAACTTGTACCAGCTTTCGCTCTTTCTGATACATTGTGTAAAGCATCAGCTGGACAGTCTTCTGTCGTTTGCCAATTTCGGACATCTATTTCAGGAATTTCTTCTACTTGTTGATGAATAATATGTGACACATGATTTTCAGGAATCATCGTTTCTAAATCCATTGGAAGAATTAATTGGTTCATGTTATAATTAATGTGCATAAATAGCACTCCTTAGGTAGTATCTCATAAGGAAGTAAATAAACTTATTGAGAGTGACGGCGAACAAACGGAAATGTATAAAAGCATTAAGCTATGGATAAAAATCTATAGCTTAATGCTTTTTCTATTGATAGTATCAATAAATAAGTACCTCAAGGTATCTATGGCGAGTGTCCAATACGCTTAAATTTTTTAAAGGCTATAGGCAATTACTTGAAAAAATATCTAGAAGAGTCAATCTGCTACAACAATTAAATTTTTGTTCATTAGATAATTCTTCTGTTCCTTCGAAATACTTAATCAAATCCTCTTCTTCTAATTGTGAATATATAGCAATTGTTTGATACGAAAACTCCTTTTCAACATGTAATATTTCTATCAGATGTTTTAGACGTACATCCGCATCGTTATCACGAAAAGGTTCTGTTAAAAATACGCTTTTTTCAACCAAATTGCCGTGCCTTTCATCATCTACTTGAATTTCCATTAATTCATCAAAAGTTAATCCGAAATATTTTAAAAAATTAGCGTCTGTAAAGGTGTAAAGTGTATGCAGTTCCTCAATATTATCTCTCAAGTTTGCAAATTTCATTTTATTCTCCTTCCGATTGTGAAATCATTTGCATTTATTTATGTGATTATTGTATTATACTCTGCAGAAAGAGACAAAAAGTAAAAAAGGGTGTTTGGTTAATGAAAAAATTGCTTAGCTTATTAATTATGTTATTGTTAGGATTAGGAATTTTATCGCCCCCCTTGACTGCCATCGCTGAAAAACCACCAACTAAAAAGTCTATATCAGTTGGTAGTACGGAAGATAGTATAGTATTAGATCAGAAGCAAAATGCTAAATGTCCCAACTCGAATTGGGACACTTAGCATTTGGGTTTCTAATAAACCAAAGCGATTAAATTGGAGCGTTGTCATAAATCCTCCATTTAAGGCAACTGGATTTAATGGTACATGGAGTATCGCAAATTTAAGCAGTGGTTCGGTGCAACGTGTAAAAATAAAAGGTAGACGTGGGAACATTAGTCAGCCTATGCTGAAAAGTAAGTATGGTGGCATCCTTATCTGGGAAAATGATTCCTGTAGGGTATGCATTAGGCTCCTCCTACTTAGTTTGGAATAATTAAATTCATTCATAATAAGGATAGGAAGCGATGTGAAAAAATGGATTTGATAATTACCCTTGGAGGGAATCATCAAATCCTTTTTCTGATAGTAATAAAAATGTTTCACATGAAACATTTTATTTTATCGTCAACTTCTGTCCAACATAAATTGTGTTACCTTTCAATTTGTTCCACGATTTGATGTTGTCAACAGTTGTTTTGTATTGTCTAGATACCGACCAAAGTGAGTCACCTTTTTTGACAGTGTGAGTTTTAGTCGCGGAAGTACTTGGTTTGTTTGTGCTAGGTTTGGAAGTGTTGGTGTTACTTGAAGTCGACGGAGCACTGACTTTTAATTTTTGGCCAATCCTAATGTTATCGGATTTAAGACTGTTCCAACTTTTTAGGTTAGCGACGGTGACCTTATATTTATTGGCAATTTTCCAAAGCGAGTCACCTTTTACGACAGTGTAGGTTTTGACACTGGCGCTTGAGCTAGGTTTGGATGTGTTGCTATTACTATTGTTGTTTGTGTTAGCGCTAGGCTTAGAAGTATTCGTGCTATTTGAAGACGAAGAAGCGCTAACTTTTAATTTTTGTCCGATATAAATATTGTCAGATTTAAGGTTATTCCAAGATTTTAAATTAGCAACGGTGACCTTGTACTTGTTGGCAATTTTCCAAAGTGAGTCACCTTTGACAACAGTATAAGTTGTGCTACTAGAATTACTGCTATTAGAGGCATTAGAGCCACCTGCTGAATTTCCAGCTTTATCATATTGAGTCAGATTATAGGTGCTGATAAGGTTATTTAGTTTGGTTGCATAAGCTGTATCAGTGGCATATGTTCCAGTTAAGGCTTTTGTTGCATCTTTATAAGAATTAGTATTACTTTTCCATACTTTGGAATAATAATTTGGATTCCAACTTGGACCATTACGGATAACTCGAGCATAGTCTTCTAGAGATTGGTGATAGGAAGGATATTTTCTGAATTTAGCTGTAATCGTATAGTAATTGCCTTTCCCATCGTCTTCTAGTGTTTGTTTGGTATAAGATTGCCCATTGTAAGCACCTTTAATGCCGAATAAATTGTAATTTGGTGCAGATCCTAATTCACTTGTGCCGTATGCGCTCTCTAAAATAGCTTGAGCAATCATGACAGAAGCATATAAATCATTGTCAGCAGCAATTTTTGTAGAGGAAGTTTGGATTGTTTGGATAAAGCTTTGGACTGTTGCACCAGAACGTAGTGCAGTCTTTTGTACGCTATAAGTAGTAGAACTAGTTGCCTTGTCAGAGTTGCTTATAGTTGCTGTCTCGTCTGCTTGAACGATTACTTCAATTCCTGGGACAGTAATAGAAGTTGCAATGGCAGTAACCCCAGCAATAGTTGCCCCCGTTTTGAGTTTCTTGCTTTTTTTATTTTTCTTTTGATCTTGTAAAGCTTCAAGAATCCGTTCTTTTCTAGTTTTTTGCATAGTAAATCACTTCCACTTCTTTTAAAATCTTCTACATTCATTATTACACACTTCACATAGGATAGAAATGGTATATACAAATTGTAATTAAATTGTCAAAAAGACTTGTTTTTGGTATACTGAATATAAGCAAGTGCTTACTTAGTTGAACGGAGGTATTTGAATGATTACAAATGAAACCATCATGGATGCAACACTTTGTATGATGGCCAAAAATGGTATAAAAGGCTCTACAACTAGACAATTAGCAGAAGCAGCAGGAATAAATGAAGCGACTATTTTTAAAAAATTTAAGAATAAAGATAATTTGATTCACATGACACTTGAAGTCCAATTTGAGAGTATGAAAGCAGAAATTAATCAGTTTTTTGATAAAGATTTTGAAAGCGAAAAAATATTTTTACGTCAAGCAAGTCAATTTATTTCGGATATTTATGAAAAGTATCGGGACTTCATGGTGATTTCTGTGCGGGAAATGGGCAGCAAAGACATGGAATTTATCGATCCATCGATTGTGGAATATTTATACGAGCGGGTTAATGAAAAAGTAAAAGAAATTATCCCCAGTAAAAATTCTACCCAAGAAGCTGATGCGATTTCATTAATTTTAAATAGTGTTATTTTATTAATTATGGTTGAAAAGGTTCGCGATGATATTTACAAACGTCCGCCAACGATTACGACAACTGCGGATGCACTAGCAGATGTTTTGTTGAAATTACTGAAATAAATTACAAAAAGTTAAATAAAAGTTAAGTATTTTACAAATTGTCTTGCGAGCTCGGATTTTCTATGTTAAAATCGTAGACGATTAGAGCGATAATAAATATCTAGTTTTGCCTGTTAGGTGAGGCTCCTATGCAAACACAGGCCACTGCCCAAAAATGTCCAAAGACGCCAATGGGTAGAACAGGGATTGTCGGATTAAGGCTTTCCATAATGTGGCTAAGAATATTCTTTACGTTGCATAGTGCCAAAACTTTAGCGAGGGGAGTCTGTTTTAGTGCGCGCATAAATTCAGAAGTCCTTGCCAAGGTTTTGGTAAGGACTTTTTTCATATTTATTATGAGAATAATTATCTGGAAATTAAAATTTTATTTTCAGACAATTAAGCTTAGGAAAATTGGGAAGGAGATGAGGGCAGATGTCACATCGACAGGAAGACGAATTAGAAGAACCGGATTCATATCAGGAAAATCAAGCTGCAAGAGTGACTAACCTTCATCTCTGGCGAACATAAAACGTTACTTTCGGCTTGCCTAGAAAATGGAGGCAAGAAAAATGAAAAAACAACAAGTAAAAATGGACAGTAAAAAAATGCTCAAAGAATCACAAATGAGTAAAGAAGAAATTTTAGAAGAAGTAGGTGTTATGGATTCAGGCTTAACACGAGTAGAAGTGGCGATTAGGCAAGCAGAATTTGGCCGAAATCAAACGGTAGAAGAACAAAAAGTCTCACAATTACGGCTGTTTGTTCGAGCGTTTAATAATCCGTTTATTTATATTTTAGTATTATTAATGGTTATTTCCTACCTAACAGCGGACATGGAAGCCACGATTATTATGGCAATTATGATATTTACTAGTGGCCTACTTGGCTTTATTCAATCTAGTAGAGCAGAACGGGCAAGTTATGCGCTAAAAAATATGGTGAAAAATAAGGTGAACGTGCTTCGGGATGGAAAAATGACGGTGGTAACTCAGGATGAAGTTGTCCCTGGTGATGTAATTGAAATTTCGGTAGGTGATATTATCCCAGCTGATGCAAGAGTGATTTCTGCGACAGATTTGTTGATTAATCAGTCCGCGCTCACTGGAGAATCCATACCAACAGAGAAGTATGTCGATGATAAGCGTGCTACCCCAGAAATTTTTGAACGGGAGAATTTATTGTTTATGGGGACAGATGTGCTTAGTGGGCATGGTCGTGCGGTTATTCTTCGGACTGGAAGCGCAACATTCTTTGGGTCACTTTCGATTGCTGCAACAGAAAAACGTGGAGATACAAGCTTTGACAAAGGTGTTAAAACTATTTCCAAATTATTATTTTATTTTATGTTAGTGATGGTGCCAATCGTATTTCTGATTAATGGTTTAATGAAAGGAAACTGGTTAGAAGCCTTCCTTTATGCAGTAGCGATTGCGGTAGGACTAACACCAGAGATGCTACCAATGATTGTCAGCACCAACTTGGCAAAAGGCGCAATAAATATGTCATCGGAAAAAGTTATTATGAAAGAACTTAGTGCGATTCAAAACATTGGTGCGATGGATATTTTATGCACCGATAAAACAGGAACATTAACAGAAGACAAGCTAGAACTCGTGACATATATTGATAGTCAAGGAGGGAAATCAACAAAAGTGCTAGAGATGGCTTATTTAAATAGTTATTTCCAAACAGGATGGAAAAACGTTTTAGATCAGGCTATAATGACAAGATTAAGTAAAAAAGTTGCGAATGGTTGGAATAAAATTGGTGAAATTCCGTTTAATTTTGACCGTCGGCGTTTGAGTGTCATTGTCGAAAATAATTTGGAAACTCGGATAATTACTAAAGGCGCAGTAGAAGAAATGCTGACGGTTTGTACTCATAAAGATATTGATGGTGCTATTTCCGCGTTAACTAAGCAGGAGAAAAAAGAGTTACAAGAAATGTGTGCGGAAATGAACCGTTCGGGGATTCGGGTTATTGGTGTTGCATACAAGTCTCAAAAAACGGGCGAGGCTTTCACAAAAGAAGATGAAGAAAATATGATTATTGCAGGCTTCCTTGGCTTCCGTGATCCCGTCAAATCATCCACAAAAGAGGCGATTACTAGTCTTTTCAAAAATAAAATTAATGTGAAAGTGTTGACCGGGGATAACGAAATTGTAACGAAGCGAATTTGTCAGGAAGTCGGAATTCCAGCAAACGGATTTTTACTAGGAACAGAAGTAGATGAATTAATGGACGAAGAGCTAATGCAAGCACTCCGTAAGTATCATATTTTTGCGAAGTTGACACCTATGCAAAAATCGCGAATTATTGAGTTGCTTAAAGAAGCTGGACATACAGTTGGTTTTCTCGGCGATGGAGTGAATGATGCGCCGGCTCTTCGAAAAGCAGATGTCGGAATTTCAGTAGATACAGCAGCAGATATTACAAAAGACGCTAGTTCCGTTATCTTACTTGAAAAAAGTTTGACCGTCTTAAATGATGCGGTCATGGAAGGACGAAATGTATTTGGAAATATTCTAAAATATATTAAAATGACGGCAAGCTCGAATTTTGGAAATGTATTTAGTGTTTTAATTGCGAGTGCTTTTATACCATTCTTACCAATGCTTTCACTGCATTTATTACTACAGAATTTACTATACGATTCCTCCCAACTAACACTTCCTTGGGATAAAATGGATCGGTCCTTTTTGAAAAAACCGCATGCTTGGGAACAAAAAGGAATGTTGCGATTTATTTTGTGTATCGGACCAGTTAGTTCGATATTTGATATTGCGACATTTTTGATTATGTGGTTTGTATTTAGTGCGAATACGATGGCGGAACAAGCGTTATTCCATAGTGGCTGGTTTGTTGTGGGGCTATTAACACAGACGCTTGTAGTGCACATGATTCGGACAGAAAAGATTCCATTTATTCAAAGTCGGGCAACTGCACCTGTGATGATTTCGACTTTGATTGTAATGTCTCTTGGTCTTATTATTCCTTTTACAGGATTTGGACATAGTATTGGATTTGTTAGCTTGCCAGGAAGTTATTTCCCATGGTTAGTCTTAGTACTTGTTGGTTATATGGCAACCATGCAAGTGGTAAAAATGCTTTATATCCGCAAGTTTCGGGAGTGGATTTAAATGCGGCGCGGTCGTTTGCTCTTCGTGACGTATCTATTCCTCTCGGTTTGGAGTTT
This sequence comes from Listeria ivanovii subsp. ivanovii, assembly GCF_900187025.1. GTDB lineage: Bacteria > Bacillota > Bacilli > Lactobacillales > Listeriaceae > Listeria > Listeria ivanovii. Next base: position 2,736,592 of record NZ_LT906478.1, on the reverse strand, counting down.
GCTGTTAGTTTATAGTACGAGTTATGGAGTGGCGATCATGCGCTACAAGGTGGAGCCAAGTTATTTTTTTAAAAGGCAACTTCTGTTTTATGGTATTGGGTTGTTAGCGTTATTAATTTGTTCTCGATTGAAGATTAAGCTGTTTTATCGTAGGTACACATTACGAGTTTTAGCTGGAATATTAGTTGGCTCGCTGGCTTTAGTACTTGTGACAGGAAGCGCAACAAATAACGCGCAAAGATGGCTTTCTATCTTCGGTGTGACGTTTCAGCCAACAGAAATGGTCAAGCTGCTACTAATACTTGTAATGGCCACAGTTATTATGAAAAAAGGTTGTGGTCAGAGAGTGCAGTATTGGTTATTAGGATTTTTATTTTTGACGGTTGCGCTAGTGTTCTTACAGCCTGATCTTGGTACGGCGCTTATTTTAGGTGTGATTGGCGTGGCTCTGTTTTTAACTAGCGGGGTCGGCCTGTCTCGGCTTGTTAGGGTGGCAATTGGTGTATTTATTTTCCTACTAGTTGCGATAATAATTATCTATTTGTTTCACCCAGAATTCTTTAGTTCTGCAAAACTAGGACGATTCGCTTATCTAGATCCGTTTAATACAGATAATCTAGATGCTTCCTACCAACTGAGAAATGGCTACTATGCAATTGGGAGTGGTGGCATATTTGGAAATGGACTAGGAGAAAGTGTTCAGAAGCTCGGATATTTACCTGAGCCTCACACAGATTTTATCATGACGATTATTGCAGAAGAGCTTGGTATGTTTGGGGTTGTTTGGACGATATTTTTACTGATGTTGTTAGTGTTTACAACTATTTATATTGGCATTTGCAGTCCATTTATTTTTGATTCGCTTGTTTGTATCGGTGTGGCTACGTGGATTTCTGTACAGATGTTTTTGAATTTAGGTGGAGTGAGTGGGATTATTCCGCTTACTGGAGTGCCGCTGCCATTTATTAGTTACGGGGGAAGTTCGGTGATAATGCTTTCTTGTGCAGTGGGATTTGTACTCGCTGCAGCAAGGCGAAATGGCTTAGCTGAAACAAGAAAGGTCGTGTATTTATGAAACGAGAACTATTATATAACCGGATTATTTTATTTGTTTTTCTATTATCATTAGTTAGTTGTGTAGCGATTTACTATGCACAACAAACGAATCAATATAATACTAATTTTGTCGGAATGCAATTAGTATTTCTAATCATTGGGTCGATTACTTGCTTCGGTATTTCGCGACTACCGGTTGAACTCTTAAGGCATCAAGCAATCTGGCTTTATTTAGCGATGGTGATTTTGCTTCTAGGCATACTTATTCCGAACCCATTAGTACAAAATATTAACGGAGCAACTCGTTGGTATCGGTTTGGCGGATTTTCACTTCAACCTTCTGAAGTAACTAAATCGATTTTTATCTTTGTATTAGCACATTTTGCTGTAAAGTTTCAAGCACAAAAATGGAAGCAACTGGGAATTCTTACGGCTTTAACGGGCGTTGTGCTACTGTTGATAATGAAACAACCAGATCTTGGTACAACGATTGTTTATGGGGTAACGGCACTTTCGATTATCTTACTAGCAATAAAATCGACAAAATTAATGGTTAGTTTGATTACAGTGTTGTTGGGAGTTGTTGTTACGGGAATGTACTTAGTGGTATATCATATTCCTGTATTGGAAAAATTGGGTTTTCATGCTTATCAATTTGCACGCATTCAGGCTTGGCTTGATCCAACGAAGGATCCTGATTCAGTGTATCAACTAAATTTATCAATAAAAGCAGTTGGTTCGGGGATGATGACAGGGAGTTCTGGTACGAATGCGTATATTCCAGAAAGCCATACAGACATGATTTTTAGCACGATTGGGCATCAGTTTGGTTTTATTGGTGTCAGCGTGCTACTGATTTTGTTTATGTTACTGATTCACCAATTAATTATGGCGGCATTAATGATGAAAAATACATTTTCTTCGCTTGTTTTAGCTGGATTTGCAGTGAGTTTTGCTTTTAACATCTTTGAAAATATTGGAATGACGATTGGATTGATGCCGTTAACAGGGATTCCACTACCTTTTATTAGCTATGGTGGAAGTTCGGTGCTTGGGAATTTTATTGCAATTGGGGTAGTTTTAGCAGTTATTCGTTCTGATGCAACTTTAACGGAATAAAAAAAGACCAGCTGTCTGTAGTGACCCCAAAAAGTTAGACTTTCAGGTCTAATTTTTTGGGGTCAGCTCAGTCAGAATAACGACGGCTGGTCTTTTTGGTTTTATTTATTCTTATACAGGTCAACAATTTCTTTCGCTAAATCTTTGAAAGTAATTGCATTCATTAAGTGATCTTGTGCGTGAACGAGTAGAAGGGATACTTCTGTTTTTTCGCCACGTGCTTCACCTTGTATAAGTTTTGTTTGAGAATGATGCGCTTCAAGTAGTGCTTGTTCAGCTTGCGCGATTTGTTCGTCTGCTTGGGCAAAATCGCCTTTTTTAGCGGAATCAATTGCTAACATAGCGTCACTTTTAGCATTACCACCGAACACGATCAAGCTCATAATTGTTTGTTCTAAATCCATCTGTAAACACGTCCTTAAAGATTTGGTTTTAAAAAATTATTCAGCAATAACGCCTTCAGCAGCAAGTGCTTCTTTTTCACGACGTAGCTCTTGAATTTGAGCAATTTTCGCGAATGGAAGGAAGATTAGAATAGATAATCCTAAGTTTACAGCAGCAAGTACGCCACCAGCGATACTTTGTGTTGCAAGTGCTCCACCGATAATTGGTGGTGTAGTCCAAGGAGTTACAATTGTACAAGCTGGTACTAGACCAATAGCTGTTGCAATATAAGCTACAGTTACAAGTACAAGTGGTGCCACGATATACGGAATGAACATAATTGGATTTAAGACGATTGGAAGACCAAACATCATTGGTTCATTAATGTTGAAAAGACCTGGCGCTGCAGACAATTTAGAAACTGTCATGTATGCTTTATGCTTACGTGCTACGATGAAGATGGCAATGATTAAACCGATAGTTGCCCCAGTTCCGCCTAAGTTAACGAAAGAGTCAAAGAAAGGTTTGTTAACGATGTAAGGAAGTTCTTTTCCTGCTTCTAGTGCTTTTACGTTAGCTTCGATAGCTGGAACGTTAATTGTTTGCATGAACGGATCGATAATATTCGCACCGTGTAAACCAAAGAACCAAAGGAATGAAGAAACAAATGCCAAAATAAGTGCTGCTGGCAAGGAGTTTGCAAGTCCCATAAACGGTTCTTGTACTAATTCATAGAAAGAAATAACTAGATTAGTCACACCAGCTGCTTGGAAGAACGCAGTGATAAGACCAAAGATAGATACAGTAATCATTGCAGGAAACAACGCTGCGAATGAACGAGAAACTGCTGGTGGAACACCATCAGGCATATTGATAATTAGTTTTGGACTACCACTTAAGCGAGTGAAAATTTCTGTAGAAAGAAGTGCGATAATTAATGCTAAGAAAAGACCAGTTGATCCAAGACCGCCAGTATTAGGTATACCATCTGCACCTGGAGCAATTGCGCCAATAGTGAAGAAAGTAGCAACAGATACTACTGCGGAAGAAAGCGCATCTTTGTCGTATGATTTAGCTAAGTTGTAAGCTACAGTGAAAGCAATAAGCAATCCTAAAATAGCGAAAGTACCATTCCAAACGTTTCCGCCGAATGCTTGCCAAGTTCCTTCACCAAATAAGTTATTCATGAACTTTTGGTATGCTGGAATCGGGAAGTTATTAATTAAAACAGCGAAAGAGCCTAGAATCATTAGAGGCATTGTTGAGATGAAACCATCACGAATTGCTACTAAATGACGTTGCCCACCAATTTTGGCTGCGTAGGGAATGAAATATTTTTCCATAAATGCGATAAAACCATTCATTTTTTATTCTCCTTTTTTGAGGATAGAGTAATAGCACGGTTTAAGATAAAAACATAATTTCTAAATCTTGGTGTTACTACTATACCTCTTCTAAATTTTTTATAATTTTCAGCTAGCTAGCTGTAATTACCCTCTTTTTACTTCATTAAATCTAATGCTTGTTCTAAAACTTTGTCGCCTTTCATCATTCCGTAGTCAACACTGTTAATAACAGCTAACGGAATACCTTTTGGCTCCAATTTTTTCTTCATGTTTCCTTCTAAAAAACGTACTTGAGGTCCAAGTAGTAACACATCGATTTCATCTAAATGGTTAGCTGCTTCTGCTTCGGCCACTGCAAAGATTTTTGCTTCTATACCTTGTGCTTCTGCTGCTTTTTCCATTTTAGTAACTAATAAGCTGGTAGACATACCTGCTGAACATACTAGCATGATTGTTTTCATAATTAAATTCCTCCTCTGAATAATACTCTTAACACTTAGTATATATGCAAGTACCGTGCCAACTTTAAATGTGGCTATAAAAGGGTTTTCATTTACTTTTTTGCTTACACATTGAATTTTAATGTGTGTAAATTTTACACACGTAGGATTATTAACGGAATCTTTATGCGTCCGGTTACAATCTTAACACTGTCTTTACACGATTCTTGTTAGGATTAGTGGTGGAAAGAGTACAGTGAAGGGGTGAACGGAAATGGGTGTTGTTCTAGTTATTGCTGGAATAATTGGTTTAAGTTTGTTGGTATATTTATTCTATGTATTATTTCGAGGTGAAGATTTATGAAGTATATAGTGATGCAAGATTTATTTTTCCTTCTATTATTATTAGCGTTAGCAGTGCCTCTAGGAATATATATGTATAAAGTAATGATAGGTGAAAAAGTATTCCTATCAAAAGTGCTTGAACCAGTAGAGCGGTTTACTTATCGTTTGATGGGAGTGAATGGGATCGGGATGTCTGCAAAGCGGTATGCTGTTTCAGTACTTGCTTTTAGCGCTACCTGTTTTTTGTTTGTGATGGCCGTATTGATGTTGCAAGGGGTCTTGCCACTTAATCCGGAAAATATGTCGGGGCTTAGTTTTAGTCTTGCCTTTAATACGGCGGCGAGTTTTGTTTCTAATACGAACTGGCAAGCCTACTCTGGTGAAGCGGCTTTATCTTATTTCTCTCAATCCATTGGTTTAACTGTACAAAATTTTGTTTCAGCGGCGACAGGAATTGCCGTTTTATTTGCGGTAATTCGAGGCTTTATATGGAAGAAAGAGAAAACGATAGGTAATTTTTGGCAAGATCTATTTCGAGTAATACTGTATATATTACTGCCACTTTCGCTTATTTTAGCAATTCTTTTAGTTTCCCAAGGTGTTGTGCAGTCGTTTGCTGATTATTCAGTGGTTGAAACACTTGAAAATGGTGTGAAGCAGGTAATTCCACTTGGTCCTGCTGCTAGTCAAATTGCAATTAAACAACTGGGAACCAATGGAGGCGGTTTTTTTGGAGCCAATTCAGCTTTTCCATTTGAAAATCCATCTAGTTTTACTAATTTATTAGAAATGCTCGCAATTTTATTAATTCCTGTAGCTCTAGTTGTCATGTTTGGGCGCGCGGTAAAGGATAGTAAGCAAGGGCGTGCGATTATGACGTCGATGATGATTGTTTTTGTCATTGGTGTGGTTGCAATTACGATTTCAGAGCAATTTGCGGGTCCGAGCTATTCGGGAGTTGCCACTTCTGGAAGTATCGAAGGAAAGGAAGTAAGGTTTGGCGTCGGGGGTTCAAGCTTATTTGCGGCTTCGACAACAGCGGCTTCTAATGGGGCGGTAAATGCAATGCATGATAGTTTGACACCGCTCGGGGGACTCGTGCCAATGTTCTTTATGCAACTTGGTGAAGTGATTTTTGGTGGCGTTGGTAGTGGACTTTATGGAATGATTGGCTTTATTATTTTGACAGTATTTATCGCCGGACTTTTAGTTGGTCGGACGCCTGAATATTTAGGCAAGAAAATTGAACCCTATGATATGAAAATGGTCTGCTTACTAATTTTAGTGCCGCCACTATTGACCTTATTTGGTACGGCGATTGCGGTAATGATGCCAAGTGTGCAGGCGTCTGTTTCGGCAAGCGGGGCGCATGGGTTTTCAGAAGTTTTATATGCTTTTACCTCGATGGGAAATAATAATGGTAGTGCCTTTGCTGGGTTTATGGCGGATACAACATTTACAAATATGGTCGGCGCAATAATGATGTTGCTCGCTCGGTTTATCCCACTTATTGCTGCACTTTACTTGGCACAAAATATGGCAGGGAAAAGCCCGGTTGCCGCCAGTAGCGGAACTCTATCGACAAAAAATGGCATGTTTATTGGACTGTTAATTGGCGTAGTGATTTTAGTTGGCGCACTTAGTTTCTTACCGGCGCTTGCACTTGGACCGATTGTGGACTTCTTTACAACTTTCAAATGAGGTGAATGGAAATGATGGAAAAAGGTATTTGGAAAGATGCGCTAATTCAGTCGATGAAAAAATTGTCTCCGAAGTTGCAAGTGAAGAACCCAGTAATGTTGCTCGTTTATATAGGAGCAATTTTGGCGACCGGGCTTTATTTTCTTGGGCTTTGGGGGATTTCGGATGAAAAGTCTGGTTACACACTCGCGATTGCACTTATTTTATGGTTTACGGTGTTATTTGCTAATTTTGCAGAGGCGATTGCAGAAGGACGTGGCCGTGCGCAGGCAGATAGTTTGAAGCTGGCACGAAAAGATGTGCTTGCTCGGAAGTTAAAAACCGTAAGTGACAAGTCTGATATTATCGAAGTAGCTTCTAATGATTTAAAAAAAGGGGATATTGTATACGTACTAGCAAATGAACAGATACCGATGGACGGCGAAGTTATTGAAGGGGCAGCATCGGTTGATGAAAGTGCGATAACTGGGGAATCGGCACCGGTAATACGTGAGTCAGGTGGGGATAGGAGTGCTGTGACTGGTGGAACAACACTTGTTTCAGATTGGCTTGTTATTCAAGTGACAGCAGTCTCAGGAGAAAGTTTCTTAGATAAAATGATTGCGATGGTGGAAGGCGCCTCTCGGAAAAAGACACCAAATGAAATTGCCTTACAGATTTTGCTTGTAACGCTTTCGATTATTTTTTTAGCTGTTTCAGCAACACTATTACCATTTACGGAATTTGCGAGTAAACAGGCAGGATCAGGATCGGCGATATCAATTACAAATGTGATTGCCTTGCTTGTTTGTTTGGCACCAACAACAATTGGAGCACTACTTTCTTCTATTGGAATTGCTGGAATGAGTCGTTTAAATCAAGCCAATGTTTTAGCGATGAGTGGCCGGGCAATTGAGGCTGCTGGAGATGTTGATGTACTTTTATTAGATAAAACAGGGACTATTACGCTTGGAAATCGCAAGGCTAGTGAGTTTTTGCCAGTGGAGGGTGTAAGTGAACAAGAACTAGCGGATGCAGCCCAACTATCCTCTATTGCTGATGAAACTGCAGAAGGGCGGAGTATTGTTGTGTTAGCAAAAGAACGGTTTGATATCCGTGGCCGGGATTTTGCTGAGATGCACGCAGAATTTATTCCATTTACCGCCACCACGCGAATGAGCGGCATTGATTATCAAGGAAATACGATTCGAAAAGGTGCTGCTGATGCCGTGCGCACATATGTTACGACAAATGGAGGCAACTATCCACAAGAATGTGATGCAATTGTGAGCAAAGTCGCTGGTGCTGGTGGAACTCCGCTTGTTGTAGTTCGTAATAACAAAGTGCTAGGTGTTATATATTTAAAAGATATCGTGAAAAATGGTGTAAAAGAACGTTTTCTTGATTTGCGGAAAATGGGTATTAAAACAATAATGATTACTGGTGACAATCCGATGACTGCGGCCGCAATTGCAGCAGAAGCAGGTGTAGATGACTTTCTAGCAGAAGCCACTCCAGAAGCGAAATTAGAACTAATTCGTCAATATCAGCACGAAGGTCATTTAGTTGCCATGACTGGTGATGGAACAAATGACGCACCCGCACTTGCTCAAGCGGATGTTGCAGTTGCAATGAACACGGGAACACAAGCCGCTAAAGAAGCTGGTAATATGGTGGACCTTGACTCTAGCCCAACAAAATTAATCGATATCGTTCGAATTGGAAAACAGCTTTTAATGACTCGAGGGGCCCTAACGACATTTAGTGTGGCTAACGATTTAGCTAAGTATTTTGCGATTATTCCCGTTCTTTTTTACGGGATATTCCCAGAACTTGCTGCACTAAACTTAATGGGCTTAACTAGTCCAACAAGTGCAATCTTGTCCGCGATTATTTACAATGCAGTGATTATTATCGCCTTGATCCCGTTATCTTTAAAAGGCGTTAAATACCGTGAAATGCCTGCTGGGAAACTGCTTAGCCGAAATATGTTGATATATGGACTTGGCGGTTTGATTGCACCATTTATTGCGATTAAATTAATTGATATGTTATTAACTATTTTAGGAATCGTCTAAGAGGGGGAGAAAACATGAAAAGATTTATGCAAATTTGGAAGCCGGCAGTAGTTGGTTTTATCATTTTAACATTTGTATGTGGCGTTGTTTATCCCGGTGTGGTAACAATTATTGCAGGTGTAGCTTTTCAGGACAAAGCAAATGGCAGTATAATAGAAGAAAGTCATAGTAAAGTTGGTTCGAAGGAAATTGGCCAAACCTTTACGAAACCGGAATATTTGATTGGGCGGGCGGCGAGTGATGGTGCGGCAACAAACCTTAGTCCAACTAGTGCGGAACAAAAGCAATTAGTTGAAAAAAGAATTGCTTGGTGGCAGAAATTAGATCCTAAGAATAATCGAGTGATACCAATGGGCCTTGTGACAGCATCAGCAAGTGGTGTTGATCCAGATATCTCTAAGGAAGCAGCTGCTTATCAAGTCGACCGGATTTCTCGAGTTCGTGGAATTTCTACCAAAGTGGTGAAAGAAATAATAGATGAACATACGAGTGAGCGATTGCTTGGATTTTGGGGTGAGCCAACTGTGAATGTATTGCAGGTGAATTTGGCATTAGATAATTTGAAAAGGTAAATAGTTGGAGGCGAAAAATATGGAGACGAATCGTCCAAGTCCAGAGGAGCTACTGTTGAATTTGCAAGAAGAAGCAGATTCAACAATGGGGAAATTAAAAATATATTTTGGATTTGCAGCGGGTGTTGGGAAGACGTATGCAATGCTAAGTGATGCCAAAGATCAACTCGCTAGTGGCGTGGATGTCGTGGCGGGATATATTGAACCGCATGCCAGGGCTGAGACGTTAAAAATGCTCGAAGGAATCCCCGTTATCCCCCCTAAAACTGTCAATCACAAAAATATATCGCTAAAAGAATTTGATTTGGACGAAGCGTTAAGACATAAACCAGAACTCATTTTGGTAGATGAACTCGCACATACAAACGCAGAAGGTGTACGTAATAAGAAGCGATTTCAAGATGTGGAAGAACTTTTGCAAGCGGGGATAGATGTTTATACGACCGTAAATGTCCAACACATCGAAAGTCTAAATGATATCGTCGAAGGCATTACTAAAGTTACTGTTCGCGAAACAATCCCAGATTATGTTTTTGACGAAGCAGACCGTGTAAACCTAATTGATATTGAACCAGATGAACTTTTAAAACGCTTGGAACAAGGCAAAATTTATCGGCCAGAACGTGCGAAAAAAGCGATGCAGAACTTTTTCACTCGAGAAAATTTGAAATTGTTACGAGAAATTGCGATGCGTAAAGCGGCTGACCGGATTAGCCATGAATACGACCAAAGTGGCGTTTATCCAGAAAAACGGGCTAGTAGTAAATGGCTAGTTTGTATTAGTGCAGCTCCATCGTCAGCCAAACTTATTCGCTGGACTGCACGTACGGCCGAAGCTTTCCGAGCACCTTGGACAGCTCTTTATATTGAAAACGAAGAAAATGATTATATGTCAAAACAAGAGAAAAAGTGTCTTCGCGAGACAATGGAACTGGCTGAACGACTTGGTGCGGAGATTGTTACGCTTGCAGGACACGATATTACAGAGACAGTAGCTGAGTACGCACGTTTGACCGGAGTAACAAATATTGTCGTCGGGAAATCGCGTCGTCGTATGGGGCTGCGTTCGCTGTTTGAAGACGATTTTGAAGATCAGCTTATTAGCCATTTAGATAATGTTGATATGCATATTATTCCTTCAAGCAATCCGGAAATGAAAAAACGCCGTATGAAAATGCGTTTTAAAAGTTTCTTAACATGGCACGATATGGCAAAAATGGTTCTACTACTTTGTTTAGCAACCGCAATTTGTATTGGGCTTAGTGAATTTGGCATTGGTGATCAAAATGTCATTATGGTATATATATTATCAGTTTTAATCATTTCTAGAGTGACGAGTGGCTATGTATATGGTGTTTTAGGCTCAATTATTGGAGTTATGTTGTTTAATTTCTTCTTTACGTCGCCACAGTATACTTTTAATACGATTCAAGCAGGTTATCCAGTAACATTTGGAATTATGTTGCTTGTTGCGCTGATTACAAGTACGTTAACCGTCCGAATCAAAACTCAAGCAAGTCTGGCGGTTGAACGCGAACGGCGAACGGAAGTCTTATATGAAATCAATAAACGTCTGCTAGTAACTAGGAATTTAAAAGGTATTATCGACCTCACAAATGAATATATTGTACATTTGTTTGGGCGCTCCGTTATTTTTTATTCTACTAATCCAGCTAAAAGTAATAAAGGGATTTTTGTTCAAGCAGAAGGTAAAGAAGATGCAAGTGCGCTCTTAAATGCAGACGAAGAAGCTGTGGCACACTGGGTTTTCAAAAACAAGAAAAGAGCAGGTGCAGGAACCGACACATTAATGGGCGCATTTGGTTACTATATGCCAGTGATGTCGCAAGGGAAAGTACTTGGAGTTATCGGTGTTTCCTGCTCAATGGAAGAAGGTCCGCTGACGCAAGATAACCGGATATTCTTACGGATGATTAGCTCGCAAGTGGCACTAGCACTCGAACGGCAATATTTGTCAGAAGAACAGCGTCAAATCATCATCGAATCAGCCAAAGAGAAAATGAGAAGTAATTTGCTTAGAGCTATTTCGCATGATTTAAGAACGCCGCTCACCGGGATTATTGGGGCAAGTTCAGCACTCCTTGAGAATGAAGCCGAGTTAGACAAAGCAACTCAACAGAATTTAATTAAAGGAATTAAAGACGATGCCGGTTGGTTAATTCGAATGGTGGAAAATTTGCTTTCTGTTACGCGAATTAGTGAAGGCTTGGTCCGTTTGGAACGAGAACCAGAGGCTGTGGAGGAGATTGTTGGTGAGGCAGTTGGACGGATAAAAAAACGCTTTACGGACCGAAATATTCATGTGGAAGTACCTCGTGATTTACTGATGGTTCCGATGGACGGGACGCTTATTGAACAAGTTTTAATTAATTTAATGGAAAATGCCCTTCGTCATGCTGGTCCAGATGCAGAGGTTTGGGTGGATGTGACAAAGACAAAAGAAAGTGCGATATTTAGCGTTCGTGATAACGGAACGGGTATCCCGGAAAATCGTCTGACCGAGTTATTTGATACTTTTGCAGTAGAAGCTAGAGAACGATCGGATATGTCGCGAGGACTTGGTCTAGGCTTATCGATTTGTATGTCAATTATTCGAGCGCATGACGGGACACTTGAGGCGAAAAATAATGAACTTGGTGGAGCCACATTCTGGTTTACTTTACCACTGGACGGAGGAGACGAAGATGAACAGTAAACGACTTGTACTAATTGTGGAAGATGAAGAGGGCATCAGCAACTTTATTTCAGCGGTTTTGACTGCAAGTGATTATGCAGTGATTAAAGCAGTGAGTGGAAAAGAGGCACTAGAGCAAACTGCAAGTCATTCGCCTGACGTGGTATTACTTGACCTTGGTTTGCCTGATATGGAAGGGTTAGACGTCCTTCAAAATATCCGAGTTTGGTCAAAAGTGCCGATTATTGTCGTGTCAGCGAGGGACCACGAACGTGAAAAGGTAACTGCACTAGATCTTGGTGCGGATGATTATATTACGAAACCATTCGGGACATCAGAACTATTGGCACGAATTCGGACAGCGCTTAGGCACATTCAACCAAGTAGTAAAGAAACGCCCAATGATGCGACCATTCAAATTCAAAACCTTTCTATCGATGATGCCAGGCGCCTTGTTAAAATAGATGATACAGAAATCCATTTTACACCGATTGAATATAAAATTTTGTTACTATTAGCTCGTCATGCTGGAAAGGTACTAACACATGACTTCATTATTCGTGAGATTTGGGGACCTTATCCAAGTGAAAATCAAGCCCTCCGAGTAAACTTGAGTAATATTAGACGAAAAATCGAAAATAACCCCGCTGAACCTGTCTATATTTTGACAGAAGTCGGGGTTGGGTATCGAATGGTGGAAGAATAATATGTTATGATAAAAATAAACGCAAGGAGGAGTATTTATGCATAAAACAATCCGCAGCGTAGACGTTTATTATGAACAATATGGTGAAGGCATCCCGATAATAATGATTCATGGTTTTTCGCCTGATTCTCAGTTAATGATTGGCTGTATGGAGCCAGTTTTCGATAAAAAAAGTCCGTTTTCGCGTATTTATTTAGATTTACCGGGCATGGGGAAAACCGAGAATTATGACTCCATTCAAAATGCCGATCACGTGCTCACACTGCTAATTGAATTTATTGAAGCAGTCATTCCTGATGAAAAATTTATTCTTGCTGGAGAATCTTACGGCGGTTATTTAGCCCGCGCAATCGCTGCAAAATGCCCTGACCGAGTGCTTGGTATGCTACTTATCTGCCCAGTAATTTATCCGGAAAAAGAGAAAAGAACCTTGCCTAAGCAAGAAGTAATGTATCAGGATGAGGCATTTGTGCGGTCATTATCTAAAGAAGATAAAGCTTACTTTTCAAAAAGTGGTGTTATTTTAACTTCTAGAAATTGGAATCGCTTTTTGGCAGAAGTGATGTCTGGAATAATTCATGCAGATGGTGAATTTTTAGATAGGCTAGCTCAGAATTATGCACTTAGTTTTGATCCAGATGAAAATGCTTCTTTTGATGTGCCAGGATTATTCTTATTCGGTCGTCAAGATGATCATGTTGGTTATACAGATGGGCTTTGTTTGCTCGAAAAGTATCCACATGCTTCCTTTACTATTCTTGATTTTGCTGGGCATAATTTACAAATTGAGCAAGCGAAAATATTTACAACAATGGTGCAAGACTTTTTATTCCGCGTCAAACCAGAGTAATTACCCTTTGTGACCACCAACCATTTCGGAACGTTTTAAGCCAGTTGCACCATTTAACAAACTGCTCGCATGCATCAAAGACTTAAAGCCATAGCGCATCCGAATTTTATCAACAGTTACTTCAAGCTGTTCGTGGTTTAATGTGTGAGTAACATCTTCAAATAAGTTTAGTTGTAATCCTGTTTTTAAAGTGATTTTACCGCATGAAATTGCAATCGAACGGACTGGCTCGTGTTCGTCGTAACGCCTAAATAAATCTATAAAATAAGGAATCAGCACATGACTACTATTAGTAGAAGGGATTTTAGCTTGGTGGCTAAATCCTTTTTTTATGCTGTATTTACTGTAGCCGATGCTTAAATGAATCACGGAAGTATCGACATGATGTTGTCGTAACCGCATGGCGACTTCTTCTACCATTTCGCGGATAACAATCTCCACTTCAGCAGGAATGTGATAATCTTTCTCGAGAATTTGACTTTTACCATAACTTTTACTAAGAGGCTCATATTTTTCGTTTAAACGGCTGTAATCAATTCCGTGCGAATGATAATAAAGTTGCTCGCCAATCACCCCCATCGCACTTTTTAAAACTGGTGGCGGTGTTTGGCTAAGCTGAAACATGCTGAAAATACCCATTCTTTTAAGGTGCGCGGCTGTTCTTTGCCCGATTCCGCAAACATCTTCTAAATGCTTGATTTTCCAAATAGTTTCCGGGACATCCTCATAACGCCATTCAGCAATTCCATCTGGGCGGTTTTTAGCAACATTGTCTAGTGCAAGTTTAGCCAGAAGGGGGTTGTCGCCAATGCCAATGGTTACATAAAGTCGCAATTCTTCCAAAATATCACGTTGGATTTTCCGGACAATCTCATCCGTTGTTCCAAAGAGTAAATGTGACCCGGTGATATCTAAAAAGCACTCATCAATACTATAAACGTGAATAAATTCAGCAGGAACATAGCGCCTGAAAATGGCTTGGATCATCGCGTTTACCTTTAAATAAAGTTTCATTCGTGGTGGGGCGATAATAATTCGCTTATCCCAAGTAGGTAGTTCATACATTCTTGAGCCGGTTTTAATATGATGTTCGGATTTCATTTTAGGTGTGGCAGCTAAAACAAGGCCACCAGACCGTTCAGCATTACTCATGACAACTAAATAAGTCTCTAGCGGATTTAACCGGCGTTTGACGCATTCAACAGAGGCGAAAAAACGATTTAATATCTATACACAAAATATCTCGGCGTGGTGCACGGCTGTAGTCCTCTACTTGTACCATTTTTCAACACTCCTTTCTTCTACATTTCTAATCGCAGAAAAGGAGAGTGGAATAGTACCTTCCGAGGTTTTAATATAAATAATGTTGTTTTCGACTCCAGAAATGCGACCGATAATATCTTTTTCAGGAGCTGCTTCTGGGTCTAGTGTTTTTTTTTGAATAACGAGCATAGAACTATGTGTCATCGCACTACCTAGTACATCCTCAATTGCTTCTGTAGTCATGGATTCTTTCCACGTTAAGAGTGGTTCTGCGGTTTTCATTGCTTCGGTATGCTCGCTTAATAAAAAACCGCCCCATTTCTTCATGCCGCGATCTTGGTAATCCATAAGATAACACCTCCAATAATTCTAATAAGTAACAATGGTTTATATACATTATACGAACAAACGTTCTTGCTTGCAATGTGTAATTATCCTCATTTTTGATGTGAAAAAGGGAAGAAATTACTATTTGTGAACTATTAAGAAAGTGGATATAAAAAACAACCAAGCTATTAGTTAGCTTGGTCGTTTTTGGGATTTTTAAGATTGACTATCTTCATAAGCACTAATTTGCCCAACACGATTAGCATGTCGGCCGCCTTCATACTTGGTTTCTAACCAAATTTTGACGATATCTTCCGCAAGGCCAGGTCCAATGACTCTAGCTCCAAGGGCAAGGACATTTGTATCATTATGTTCGCGCGTTGCATGAGCACTAAATGTATCACCGACAAGCGCACAACGAATGCCTTTTACTTTATTAGCTGCAATACTCATACCAATTCCAGTACCACAAACTAAAATCCCACGGTCTACTTCTTTATTAACTACTTTTTCACTAACAGTAATTGCTAGTCCAGGATAGTCAACGGATTCGGGTGCATCTGGCCCAAATTCCACATAACTAATTCCAACACTTTCAAGGTAAGAAATAATACTTTTACGTAGCTCAATTCCGCCATGGTCTGAAGCAATGGCAACGGTACTAACTGTCATTTTTTCTCCTCCTGCCGTATATTCAATACCTTCATTATACATGAATTAGAGCTTTTCGACAGTCTTTCTTTCACGCCATGGTCTTGCATGAACAATAATAACATCACAAGGTGCATGAGCCGCCGTATATTCAGAAACACTACCAAGAATAAATTGTTCTGTTGCAGAGAGACCAGTAGCACCAACTAAAATTAAATCAGGTTCAAAATTACGTGTCATTTTTTTATTAAAAGTGCTTTTTGGTGTGCCGAAGTGAACAAAAGTTTCTACACTTAGAACGCCAGCTTTTTCGGCTTCCTTTTTGTACATTTCTACTAATTCTTCCCCGTAGGCTTTGGCTTTTTTTGCATAGGTTTGTTCATAATCAATCAGTGGTGCAATCCGGCGAACATCAGCGACAAAGCCAATACCAAGAATGGCTCCATCCATTTTAGCGAACTGGACTGCACGTCTTAGAGCAGCTTCGGCCTCATTTGAACCATCAACACCAACAAGAATACGTTTGTAAGCAGACATTTTGTATCACCCTCTCAAAAGTTTTCCCCTTAGTATCTAAATACCCATAAATAAAAGAAAGAAGCATGATTAAAGAGGAAATTTTGTGGTACTATGATGAAAAGGGGGGTATTCTTGATGTCAAAACTGAGGACGTTTCAACCCATTGTAGCAACACCAAAGCGTGCAGGATATAAAGAATACCTACCAAGTGCGCCGCTTACAGGATATATCCGTTGTTTTTGGGAAGCAGATGATAGTAATTTCCCGGGAAATAATTTGGTCATTCCCGATTTATGCGTAGACATTATTTTTACAATTGATAGCAAGACGGGAATGGTTACGGATGCGATATTTATTGGTGTGAGTGATACAGCTTTCGAATCCGCAGAAGAGACTAGTTCGAAGCTTTTTGCAGTAAGATTTTATGTTTGGTCATTGTTTTTATTTGTGGAACCAAACTTAGTAGGCAGCTTGAACCAGGTGAATGACCCGGAAGCAATGTTTGCTGGATTTAGAAGGTTTTTCAGGGAAGGATTTGGGGAAACCCTTATCAACTCCGAGCGAATAAAATTATTAGAAAAATTTTTGTTGCAAAAGTTAATTTTACTTGATAAAGAGAGGAATCCAGATTTTTTGAATGAATTAGATCGGCTTTTACAATATCCAAATCAGCCAGCAGGACTAACGATTTCCAGCCGCCAACTAGAACGACTATTTCAAAAGCACATTGGGCTGGCACCGAAACAAACCGCCAAACTGATTCGATTTCAAAAAGTGTTGCAGTCATTATATCGAAACCAGGCGCTTACGGGAACTGAATTAGCTTATAGGCATGGATTTGCTGACCAAGCTCATTTAATTAAACAATTTAAACGATATAGCAATCATACGCCAGAAGAAATGAAACAAATTTTTTTGCGAAATGTCGCAAATATACAATTAAAATAGGAAAGATTTTGCTAAACTAGCCATATGGAGGTGCTTTACATGATTAATGAATTTGTTTGTACGAATATTTCTACGAAGAATCCAGCTGAATTAATCGCTTTTTATCACGAAAGATTAGGAATTCCGATTGTTTTTGAAGGTTACGATAATTTTGATGGAGCGAAATTAGGGTTCTCTGAAAATGAACCAGGAATTGTCGTCTGGAATAGTATTAAATGGGGGAAATCAAGTGAATCTAAAGTAGAATTTGTTTTCTCTTGTGATACGAATTTGGATGATATGTATCGAGAACTTAAAGCAGCTGGCGTTGAAACTCCTGAACCTCGTGTTGCTGAGTGGGGCGGGCGTGAGCTAAATCTATTTGATCCAGACGGGAATAAAATCATGATTTTAGAGCAAGCAATATGAGTGAAGCGTTTGCTTGGATTAGAAAAGAAATAAGTGAACTTCCCGGCGTAGAGTATAGCTTTAAAGAAGAATGGCAGGCAGACCGTTATCACGTATTGGATCAGTTAATGGTGATGCGGGGGACAGATAATGAGGGATGCCAGATTTTGACGTTAAAGTGTGATGCTGAGAAAAGTGAACAATTACGCGCTGAGAATCCAGCTATTGTTCCCGGATACTACATGAATAAACGCGTCTGGATTTCCGTGTTGTTAGAACAAGAATCAAATCAAACGTTGATTATTGCGCTAATCCAACATGCTTACACAGAAGCGAAAAATAAATTACCCAAATATAAGCAAGCCCAATTAGAAACTTTTGACTAGTAATAGTTGAAGGTTTCTATTTCTGTTATAATGAAGAAGTATTGTGAAAAATACCACAAAAAAGGGAGATGAGAATATGGATATCAATATGTTTATTCTATACTTCTTCATTTATTCTGTACTTGGTTGGGCTTGGGAAGAGGTTTTTTGTTCCATTTCAGAGAAGAAGTTAGTATATCGCGGTTTTCTTTATGGACCGTACTGCCCCATTTACGGGTTTGGGGTAACCTCAGTTTTAATGTTAATTTTGCCATTTCAAAATAATTTATGGGCTTTATTTATTTTTTCGATAGTTATTTGTACGGTGATTGAGTACGTAACAGCGACTATTTTAGAAGCGCTTTTTCATACAACGTGGTGGGATTACCATGAGTGGCCATTGAATGTAAAAGGGCGGATTTGCTTACCAATTTCCATTTTCTGGGGATTTGCATGTATTATCGTCGTTCGGTTCCTGCATCCGCTTGTCACCGAATTTGCTGATTGGATTTTGAGTTGGGGCGGCTGGATTGTTCCGGCGCTTATTGTTGTCATTATGCTAATTGATACGATTAAATCTGTAACAAGTATGCTATCATTCCAAAAGGCACTTGCCGAATTTAACGAAAAACTAAATGCACAAGCGGACGAATTGAAAGCAAGCGTGAAAGAACGTGCGAAAGAGTTTGAAGAAGGTCTTTTGAAGAAGCAAGAGAATATCGACATGAAAATTGCGGAAGTAGAAGCGAAGAGAAAACAAGATGCCGAACTTGCTGCGAGTATGCGAAAACTCAAATTTAATGAGCGACGGATGTTAAAATCTTTCCCCAAAATGAAGGTAAGACACAGCTCCTCATTTAAGAATTTCAATAAAAGTTTACTAAGAGTCGATAAACAAAAAAGAAAATAACCAAACAAAAATGGTGCAAATGGTATTTTTATCATTTGCGCCATATTTTTGTGTCTTTTTTTACAAAATATATAGAAAGAAAGCTGCTTTTTTTGTATGATTGAGAAGGAAGACTGCCCCGAAAAACTCCGCAACTTCATTCTCATTTTTGTTTCAAACCAGATTTTACTCGTTAAACAAAAGTTTATCCAATCCGTTACACGACAAGCTATATAGGCGATAAACAATCATTTTTAAATAGAGGGATTGTTAAAAAAGTCACAAGTAAAGCCCAATGATGTACATTCTTTCCGCAAGTTATTGGGATGAAAGCGTGTACATTTTTATTAAGATTAGCCTTATAATAAAAACGAACAGGAGGGAACTCACATGTATTTGGATGAGAGAAGTAATTCACTTTTAAAAGAGCTATTACGGCATCCTGACACATCGAGTATAAACTTGCAAGCGAAATTCGGTTTAACTCGAAGACAAGTCGACTATAGTTTCCAAAAAATTAATAATTGGCTAGAGGAACAGACTTATCCAAAGATTCACCGTGCTGCGAATGGTCGATTTATCGTAGAACCTGACCTGTTTCAAATCATTGGTGAGGAAGATGGCGAAAAAACAGATTGGTACATTCCATCAGAAAAAGAGCGCGCCAGTCTAATCATCCTCATGCTAACCACAGGAAGTGAAGAGTTATCCCTTAATCACTTTATCAGCGAGTTGGAGGTGAGCAAGAATACCGTATTAAGAGATTTGAAGCTGGTACAAAAAACGCTCGATAAATTTAACCTAGAAGTAAAATATTCCAGAATGCGTGGTTATTTAATTGATGGCGACGAGTGGAATCAGCGAACAGCACTTATTTATGCGGCAGAACACATCATAGAGAGCTTTGGTGGAGAAGAGTATTTACAAGATTTTATGCAAGTGGAAGAAGCAAGAATTAAAGAACTTAGGGAAAAATTGGAACAAGTGGAGCATCACTTGAATTTGCATTTTATTGACAATAAAATGCAAATACTGCCTTACATTCTGGAAGCTGTTTTCCGGCGAATGAAAAAAGGGCAAACGATTACGACATCTTTCCTGATTGACTACAATGAATTGTCAGATACTCGGGAATACGGAGCAGCAGAGATTTTGATTGAAGAAGAGCCCAATATGCCAGAAGCAGAGCGAATGTACATCACATTACAACTTTTAACATCCAATGTGTTACCGAAACAGTATTTGAAATCTGAGGAAACGCATAAGTTAAGGCTTGCACTGGAACAAGTTCTAAGTGAATTTGAAAAGAAGGCTTGTATTCAACTAGTAGACAAAGAATCATTACTTGAAAAATTATTTGCACATATCAAACCTGCGTATTATCGAATTAAGTATCATCTTACAACAGATTACAGCATTTTAGACAAGATTGATCAAGAATTCCAAGCCGTGCATTACATCGTGAAAGAGTCGCTTGTACCTTTAGAACGTTTTATTGGTAGCAAGGTTCCAGAAAATGAAAGTATTTTTATCACCCTTTTCATTGGAGGGCATTTAATTGAATCTACTGAGAAGCTACAAACAAGGCTAAAAGCAGTAGTAGTTTGTCCGAATGGGTTATCAATTTCGAGATTAATGGAAAAAACATTACGAAGCCTTTTCCCGGAAATATTTTTCTATCAAGCGATGTCGATTCGGGAATTTGAACAAACAAAAGTAGGATACGACATTGTATTTTCCGCAGTACCACTTTCGACGGACAAGAAATTTTTCCTGATTAACCAATTAATGGACGGAAAAGAACGCTTGGAGCTTAGGCGCCGAGTGATGCGGTCAGTTTATTTAGTGGACGAGGTAAATATCAGCGTTGATCAATTAATGAAAACTATTTCCAAATTTGCTGATATTAAAGATGCTGCTCGTCTTGAAAAAGTCCTAGCAGATTACTTAATGCCAGTTCCAGAAGAAACTACATCCACCAGTTCAACCAAAAGCTCTCTCGCAGATTTACTTGAAGGCACGCGAATTACCCGGAAGAAATCAGTGGAAAACTGGCATGAGGCAATACACCATGCGGCTTCACCGTTACTTTCGGCGGGAGTAGTGGAAGAGCGATATGTGGCTGAAATGAAACGGCAATACCCGGCACCGATTATGAACATCATACTCCGAAATACCATAGCTATCCCTCATGCTGAAACGGAAAAAGGAGTTAAGAGTCTTGGAATGAGCTTGCTTTATCTAGAAGAAGGCTTACCAGTAGAAGGCGGTAAGAATTTGCATTTTATCGTCGTCATTGCAGCCGTAGATAAAAATGCTCACTTCACAGCTTTACTACAATTGATGGAATTATCGGAGAACAAAAAAGTACTTAAAAAGCTCGCGGATGCTGGGAATACAGAAGAAATGCACCAAATAATAAAAAACTTCACGGACTTGGAAACAAAAAAGACAATGTAGAGAAGTCAGAAAGAATTACAGGAGGATTTCGTAATGGATTTAGTACAATTTTTGAAAAAAGGAATGGTTTGGGTTCAATCGGATATCGATAAACAAGAGGACCTTTTCCAGATGGTCGCAGAAAGTGGGAAGTCTGAAGGGTATGTGACGGATGACTTTTTGACTAGATTAACAGACCGTGAACAAACCTTTCCAACGGGGCTAAAATTAGATGGATACGGAGTGGCTTTACCGCATACGGATCCAGAATGCGTTACGGAACAATTTATCGCCGTAATCACTGTGAAAGATGGCATTCCATTTAAACTAATGGAAGATGCAGGTCAAACGGTTGAAGCGAATTTGATTTTCGTGCTGGGACTAAATGAACCTCACAGCCAGCTCGCGGTACTTCAGCAATTGATGGGGACGATTCAGGATAAGGACAATGTAACCGCATTACTCAGAGCGAAAGATGAAGCAGAAGTAAAACAAATTTTGGAAACGATTACCGTTTAAAAAACAGGAACATTAGCCGCGAGGAAATCGCAGCAATTAATTAGGAGGAATTTATCATGGGACAATTTAAAATTTTGGTAGCTTGTGGAGCAGGAATTGCAACATCAACAGTAGTAACGGACCGAGTAGAGCGTTTGGTGAAAGAACATAATGTCGATGCAGAAGTAAAACAAATCAAAATTTCTGAAGCAGCATCTATGCAAGACGGAGCAGATTTGATTGTATCAACAACAATTTTACCAACAACATACAAAATCCCAGCTATTATTGCAACTTCTTACATCACTGGTATGGGTATGGAAGAGCTTGACGAAGAAATACTTGCGCACCTTAAATAATTAGGGGCGCAAGGGAGTTTAGGAATAAAACATAAACAGAGAAAAAAGGAGGAAATATTAAATGGATACACTTCTAGCAGGAGTACAGTATGTTTTAAACTTGGGGCCTACAGTTATTTTGCCGATTATGATTTTCTTTATTGCATTAATTTTCCGAGTACCAGCGAAAAAAGCGCTTCGTTCCGCGATTACGATAGGTATCGGATTTGTAGGTATTAACCTTGTTATTAGTTTACTATCTAGCAATTTAGGTCCAGCGGCACAACAAATGGTTGAACGCTTTGGTCTGAATTTAACAATCATTGACGCAGGTTGGCCAGCAGCAGCGGCAGCTTCATGGGCTTCCCCAGTTGCAGCAATTTTAATTCCAATCTGTTTAGCAGTCAATTTAGCACTTATCTTCTTTAAAGTAACAAAAACGTTAGACATTGATATTTGGAACTATTGGCACTTTATAGCAGCAGGTGCAACTGGTTATATCGTGACTGGAGGTAACTGGTGGTTCGCGATTCTTTGTGCAATCATCTATGAAGTTGCAGTTCTTTGGATGGCTGATAGAACACAACCTATGGTAGAAGAATTTTATGGCTTAAAAGGGATCTCCTTACCAACAGGTTCTACAGCAGCATTCGGTTTCATCGGTATTCCAGTTGGTTGGCTAATCGCTAAAATTCCTGGAATCAAAAACATCCACGTTGACCCAGAAACAATTCAAAAACGTTTTGGTATCTTCGGGGAACCAATGATGATGGGGCTTATTCTAGGTATTGCAATCGGTCTTCTTGCAGGTTACGACGTTGGGGCAGTTGCGCAACTGGGTATGTCAATGGGTGCAGTAATGTTCTTAATGCCTCGTATGGTTAAAATTTTAATGGAAGGTTTAATTCCAATTTCGGAATCTGCTCGTGAATTCATGAAATCTCGCTTCAAAGGCCGTGAACTTTATATTGGACTTGATGCAGCACTTTCAATCGGTCACCCAGCAAATATTTCTACTGGTTTAATCCTTGTTCCAATCACTCTTTTCTTAGCTGTTATCATCCCGGGTAACAAAGTACTTCCATTTGGTGACTTGGCAACTATTCCATTTTACGTATCATTCGTTGTAGCATCTCGTAAAGGTAACATTCTTCATTCTGTTTTAGCTGGAACTGTAGTTATTGCACTGGCACTTCTTATGGCAACTGACTTTGGTCTTGTGCATACAGAAATGATGAAAGGCGTTTATGAATTCCCTAAAGGAGCAACTCAAGTAAGTACGCTTGATATGGGTGGTAACTTCTTTAACTGGGTTATTCTTAAATTCTCTCAAGCTTGGGCAGCTATTTTCTAAGTTTTGTTTTAATGATATAGAAGAGGTGATAGTAACATGCGAGCAGCTGTGTTATACGAAAATAATGTAATAAAAGCTGAACAAATTGATGAAGCGATTTGTGGGAAAGATGAAGTACGAGTTGAGGTAAAAGCGGTTGGAATATGCGGATCAGATATTCACAAAATGCAGACACGCTGGAAATATCCACTACCGGCTGTTATGGGACATGAATTTGCGGGTGTGATTACAGAAGTTGGTAGCGAAGTGGAAAATAGAGCTATCGGTGACCGTGTTGCAGGAATTCCACTAGAACCGTGTATGGAATGTAATTATTGTAAAGCGGGCGACTTCTCGCTGTGTGATAATTACCGCATGGTGGGCTCACATTTCCATGGAGGTTTTGCCGAAAATGTCGTAATGAAAGCGGACAACGTCATTTCCATTGGCGACCTTGACTTTGAAGAAGGCGCGATGATTGAACCGCTTGCTGTATCAATGCATGGGGTACTTGGAATCGAGCCAAGACTTGGTGATACAGCCATCGTCTTTGGAATTGGGACTATCGGGATTTTAGTCGTGCAATGTTTACTTCTTGCAGGTGTGAAAGATATTATCGCCGTTGATATCAGTGATAAAAAATTAGCAGATGCGAAGGAATTCGGTTGCAGGTACACGATTAATCCGAAAAATGAAGACTTGAAAGAACGCACTTTAGCTTATACGAATGGTCTAGGTGCTGACATCGCGCTAGAATGTGCCGGCTCGAAAATCACCCAAGAACAATGTCTCCTTGTAACGAAGAAAAAAGGCAAAGTCGGTTTTCTCGGAATAGCTTACGCAGATGTACTTTTACATGAAGAAGCTTTTGAAAATATTTTCAGACGCGAATTAACGCTTAAAGGTTTTTGGAACTCTTACTCGGCGCCATTTCCAGGTGAAGAGTGGCGGACTTCGATTGAATTTGTCAAACAAGGTCGAATTAAACTAAAACCACTGATTTCGCATCGTTATAAATTAGAAGAAACGAAAGAAGCGTTTGAGATGATTCTTTCAAGAGAACATGATTATAACAAAGTGATGATATTGCCTCAGAAAGGTGACGATTAATTTGAAAGCAGTAGTAAAAACAAACCCCGGATATGACCAAATGGAGCTAAAAGATGTGGAAGAACCACAAGCTTACGGCGACAAAGTAAAAATCAAAGTAGCCTTCACTGGGATTTGTGGATCAGATATCCATACATTCAAAGGTGAATACAAAAATCCAACAACACCAGTTACACTCGGGCATGAATTCTCAGGTGTAGTCGTAGAAGTTGGTCCAGATGTAACTAGTATCAAAGTGGGAGACCGCGTCACAAGTGAAACAACTTTTGAAACTTGCGAGGAATGTATTTATTGTAAAGAACGTGATTACAATTTATGTAGCAATCGTCGCGGCATTGGTACACAAGCAAATGGTAGTTTTGCAGAATTTGTTTTATCTCGCGAGGAAAGTTGTCACGTACTAGACGAGCGGATTTCACTTGAAGCGGCAGCACTTACAGAACCACTTGCATGCTGTGTTCACTCTGCACTTGAAAAAACAACGATTCGCCCAGATGATACAGTACTTGTTTTCGGACCAGGACCAATCGGATTATTACTTGCTCAAGTAGTGAAAGCGCAAGGAGCTACGGTGATTATGGCAGGAATTACCAAAGATAGTGACCGTTTACTCCTAGCAAGAGAACTAGGAATAGACCGAATTGTCGATACCTTAAAAGAAGACTTGGCTGAAGTTGTGTTTGGCATGACAGATGGTTACGGAGCTGAACGAGTATTTGATTGTTCTGGCGCAGTACCAGCAGTAAATCAAGGATTACCACTAACGAAGAAAAAAGGCGATTTTGTTCAAGTAGGACTTTTTGCTGAAAAGAAAAATGCGATTGATGAAGAGTCAATTATTCAACGTGAGATTGCTTATATCGGCAGTCGCTCACAAAAACCTTCTTCATGGATTTTAGCACTGGACTTACTCGCTAATGGCAAAATCAATACAGACAAAATGATTACTAAAGTTTATGGATTAGATGACTGGCGCGAGGCTTTTGAGGCAGTTATGGCAGGAAATGAAATTAAAGTATTAGTGAAATCTTAATAACGGAGGATGAGCTGTATGAAAAAACATCAAAAAAAGGATAACCGTGCAAACGAATCCAAAGCTTCTCGGGCTCAGATGTTTTACAGTAGTCATCCTTAGAAATGAGCCGAGAACATATTCGCGTATGTTCTCGGTTCCATTTCATTATAAGGTGTTAAATGAAAAAAATCTATTAATGAAGGTGAAATTAAATGAAATTAACAATTGGTTGTGACCATGGTGGACGTAGACTAAAAGATGCCATTGTGAAACATTTACGTGAAAAAAATATCGAAGTAGTAGATATTGGAACATACACGGACGATAGTGTCGATTTTCCATCTTATGCAGAAGAAGTTGCCAATCAAGTAGTTAGTGGACAATCTGAACTGGGGATTTTATGTTGTGGAACGGGGATTGGTATGAGTATTGCGGCTAACAAAGTCGACGGGATCCGTGCAGCAGTTGTTTCTGATACTTTTTCAGCGCGTGCTACTCGTGAACATAATAATAGCAATGTTCTCTGTTTAGGCGAGCGCGTAATCGGCGAAGGATTGGCGCTTTTAATTGTTGATACTTGGCTTGAGGCAACGTTTGCTGGTGACCGTCATAAACGCCGCTTAGATAAAATTACTGAACTTGAAAGAAAGTGAGGATAAAAATGAGGAAAATAGCCGCTTCAATTATGTGTGCCGACCAACTACATTTAGGAGATGAACTCAAGCGTCTTGAATCAGCTGGCGTGGAACTACTACACTGTGACGTAATGGACGGTGTATATGTGAATAATCTTGCACTCGGTCCTGAATATTTGGAAATAGTGCGGAACAATACAGAAATTCCGTTAGACATACATTTGGCTACAATTACCCCACTTAAATATATTGATATGTTTGGCCCAGTGAAGCCAGAATACATTTCTTTTCACGCAGAAGTGGCGGACGATGTAACAGAAGTAATCAGGAAAATCCGTTCTTATAATGTCAAACCTTCCATTGCAATTAATCCAGAAACACCCATTGAAGCAATTTATCCTTATTTAAATGATGTGGAAATGGTGCTGATGATGACGGTAAATCCAGGTTTTGCAGGACAAAAATTTCAAACAAATGTACTTCAAAAATTGCGGGACTTAAAAGCAAAATTAGCCGGAAAAGTCCACGTGCCGCTAATCGAAGTAGACGGCAATATTAATAAAGAAACAGTAGGCTTAATGCGCGACTGTTTACCAGATATTTATGTGTTAGGAACATCTGCACTATTTCACGACCGAGATAAAACAAGTTACTCAGAAAGACTTGTACACATTTGGTCCGACGTAGAAAAACATGTGTAAATAAGCACAAAGAATTTAAAGGAGATGACCGTTTTGAAAAAAACATTAGACAGACAAGCAGTAGACACGATTCGTTCGTTATCAATTGATATGATTGAGAAAGCAAATTCAGGACACCCAGGAATGCCAATGGGTGCCGCACCAATGGCTTATATGCTATTTGCAAAACATTTAGTATTTAATCCAGCTAACCCAGAATGGTTTAACCGTGATCGCTTTGTTTTATCAGCAGGACATGGTTCAGCGCTACTTTATAGCATGCTTCATTTATTTGGCTATGATGTAAAAATGGAAGACTTAAAAGCATTTCGTCAATTAGATAGTTTGACACCAGGACATCCAGAATTTGGTTGGACAGCAGGTGTCGATGCAACAAGTGGACCGCTCGGACAAGGGATTGGGATGGCAGCTGGTATGGCGCTAGCAGAATCACATTTAGCAGCTCAGTATAACCAACCTAATTATCCAATCGTAGACCATTATACGTATGCAATTTGTGGAGATGGTGATTTAATGGAAGGTGTGGCATCAGAAACAGCATCACTTGCCGGTCACCTTGGACTAGGAAAATTAATCGTTTTATATGATTCCAATGATATTTGTTTAGATGGCGACTTGAGTGCTACTTTTAGTGAAAATGCCGCAGATCGTTTCCGTGCATACGGATGGCAAGTGCTTCGCGTGGAAGATGGCAATAACCTTGCTGCCATCCAAGAAAAAATTGTCCAAGCAAAATTAGAAACTTCGAAACCAACGCTAATTGAAGTAAAAACAGTCATTGGTTACGGGGCGCCAACTAAATCTGGTAGCTCGGCAAGTCACGGAGCTCCACTTGGCGAAAAAGAAGCGCGCGGTGCTAAGGAACATTATGACTGGACAGAAGAACCGTTTACAGTGCCAACTGAAGTTCGCGATTACTTAAGAAATTACAAAGCACGCGGTGAAAAACTAGAAGGTGCTTGGAACACGATGTTAACTAATTACAAAAAAGAATTCCCAGAACTCGCAAGCCAGTTAGATCGTGTTTTAGCAGGGGAAGTAGCAGCAGACTGGAATACTAATTTACCAACTTTTGAAGCTGGAGCAAGTGCCCCGACTCGTTCTGCATCTGGGAAAATGATTAACGCAATTGCGGCTGAATTACCAGAACTTTTTGGTGGCTCTGCTGACCTTGGTTGCTCCAATAAAACATTCATCGACGCGAGCCCGGCGTATAGTATTGCCGACCCAGCTGGCAAAAACATCTGGTTTGGTGTGCGTGAATTTGCTATGGGAGCAATGCTGAATGGAATGGCTTTGCATAGTGGCTTGCGCGTATTTGGCGCTACTTTCTTTGTCTTTTCAGACTACGTTCGTCCAGCAATGCGAATGGCAGCACTTATGCAACTTCCAGTAACCTATGTATTCACACATGATAGTATCGCGGTAGGAGAAGATGGACCGACACATGAACCAATCGAGCATTTAGCCTCGCTTCGTGCTATGCCAGGACTTACCGTTATTCGTCCCGCAGATGCCAAAGAAACTCGTGCTGCTTGGGAGTTAGCTGCTACAAATACGGATGGACCAATTGCACTTGTTTTATCTCGGCAAGATTTACCAGTACTTGAAAATGATCAAGCAGAAGTAGATGCTGGTGTGGAAAAAGGAGCATACGTGGTTGCTCCGGCAAGTAATGTGAAACCAGATGCAATTATTATCGCAACTGGTTCGGAAGTGTCACTTGCTATCGAGGCAAAGCACGAATTAGCGAAAAGAGAGCTAGATGTGTCTGTTGTTAGTTTATCAAGCTGGGAACGCTTTGAAAAAACCAGTGACGACTATAAAGAAAGTATTTTACCAAAGGAAGTGACTGCGAGATTTGCAATTGAAGCTGGAACTACATTTGGTTGGAAAGAATTTATTGGTGCTGAAGGAGATATGTTAGGAATTGATCACTTCGGCGCATCAGCACCAGCGAAAGATTTGTTTAATGCTTACGGATTCACACCAGAAAATGTTGCTGACCGCGTGGAATCAGTTATCGCGAAAGCTGGTGTACGCGTATGACATTCGTTGCGCCGTCTTTATTAGCTGCTGATTATATGAACATGGCAAACTCGATTAAAGAAGCGGAACTTGCAGGTGCAGATTATTTGCATATTGATGTGATGGATGGTCATTTCGTACCAAACTTAACTTTTGGAATTGACATGGTTGCTCAAATTGCAAAAACAGCTACAATACCACTAGATGTGCACTTAATGCTTGCCAATCCAGAAAATTATATCGAAAAATTTGCGAATGCAGGAGCTCATATTATTTCTGTGCATATCGAAGCTACACCGCATATTCATCGCGTTATTCAACAAATCAAACAAGCTGGTTGTAAAGCGGGAGTAGTACTTAATCCTGGTACCCCGGCAAATGCACTTGATTCTATTTTAGGGGATGTAGATTTAGTTTTGCAGATGACCGTTAATCCAGGATTTGGTGGGCAGTCATTCATTCCAACTACAGTAGAAAATCTCCGCTATTTAGATAACTGGCGTCGTAACCATCGAGCTAATTATGTAATAGAAGTAGATGGTGGTATAAATGAAGCAAGCGCAGAACGCTGTAAACAAGCAGGTGTAGATATTTTAGTTGCTGGCTCTTACTTCTTTAGGTCACAAGAAAAAACTGCTTGCATCCAAATATTAAAAAGTTAATTTTCATAAGTTAAAACCTAGAAATCTATGCATATAGATTTTCGGAGGGAAAGAATAGTATTTACATTTAATAGGAAAAATAGCCATATAAATCTTGGTTTTTCAGTAAAAAAGTCACAAAATAGACAAAAATATCATTTTATTTTATAGGGAACTTGAATTCATTATTGTTCTAACTTTATTAAAATGATAAAATTATCAATAATAAATGCAAGTAATTCATTCAGTTGAATTGCTTGCATTTTTATAGTGTATTTTATTGAGATTGACTTGCTAGTTTCACGGGTATATTAAAAAAGCACTAAAATTAGTAGCCATTATTATTAAATTGATTATTGAAGGAGAACGAAATTATGAAGCTATCTAGATTTGTCGTCGTATCTGTTCTAGCAGTCACATTTATAAGTAATTTATCAATAATTGCTGTACATGCAGAGACACAGGCTAGTTTATCTGCAAAAGGAACTAACTCTGAAAATCAAACTGTTTCTACTGAGACGGACACTAAAGAAATAGCGGGTTCGGGAAAAGCTGTTGATAATAAAGAAATTGAGAAAAATGTACAAATAACCAAAGCGGCACAAGATACGAGCATGACTTATGAAGACTGGTTTCCAGACGAAAATCTAGCTCTTGCGGTTTCTGAATCTTTTGGCGAGGATGTTGAAGATGAAGTATCTGAAGAGAAATTAGCTGAGTTAACAGTTCTTGAGTGTGGAAATTACGATATTGAAGATACGTCGGGAATTGAATATTTGACAGGATTAACTTTTCTTAATGCTTATGCTAATTTATTTACTACGATAGACCTTAGTAAAAATACTAAGCTAGTTACTTTTTTTGGAGAATACGGTAGCTTGACTGGTCACCTAGACCTTAGTAATAATCCGGACTTAAGGACACTTGATTTTGCTGATAATTATCTTACTAGTATAGATGTTAGTGCCAGTGCAGATTTAACGAGGTTAGACCTTAGGAATAATAAGCTTACCAGTATAGATGTTAATAAAAATCCTGCATTAACAAGTCTTTATGTTCAAGGAAACCAACTAAAGGATATCAGCACAATTCCAGATAATGTGACGTATAATGCGACTTCCCAAAAACCTGTGGAAACAAAACAAATTGCTTATAGTGGAAAACTTATTTATACTTTACCAGCTGATTTATTAGACAAATTCGGAAATCCAGTTGAGCAAATCACACCTGGGCAAGGTGGGGTTTATGATGGAAATACTAGAACAATTACATGGACTAATTTAACTGCTACACAAGGAGACTTGAGTTATTCCTTTATGAGTGAGGATGGTTTATTCACAGGAACAATGACAATTCCTTATCAAGCAGGAACAGTTACACTAGAAAGTGCGTCCGAAATCAGTTATGAAGAAGGAACAAGCAAGACTGAAGCAGAATTTCTAAAAGATATCGATGCTAAAGTAACACCTTATTGGGATAAAATATCAAGCGATTTTATGGATGTCGTTGATTTTGCAGTTCCAGGAGATTATTTAGTAACTTTACAAATAGAAGGGACGAATGTAACGAAAAAAGTCAATGTACACATCACAAAAACACCAGTTATTATAGAAAGCAAACAAGAAATTAGCTATGAAGAAGGCACATCTAAAACTGAAACAGAATTTTTAACAGATATTGATGCCACTGTAACTCCGGATAAGTATACAATAACAACCGATTTTACAGATGTTGTCGATTTCACTACCCCAGGAGATTATACTGTCACTCTAAGCGTAAAGGGTTCTGATGTAACGAAAAAAGTTATTGTCCATATCGAATCAAAATCAGCTGTTAATCCAGAAAATCCTGTACTTCCAGGAGGAAACAGTCCGAACTCAACTGATAAAACGACTATAAGGGATCGTGAAAGCGTACAATCTGATTTTTCTGTGTCGGAATCAGAACAACAAGTAATAGTGCAAGAAAGTTTACCAAAAACAGGAGATACATTAGTGAAACCAATAATATTAGTGGGAGTTCTTTTCTGTTTTGCTGGATTATACATTTTAAGTAAAAAGAAAAAAGCATAGAAAGAAGCAGGTAGCCAGTTTAATTGGCTTACCTGCTTCTTTTAATAAGCTACCTTCTGAAAAACAATATTCCCATCGCCAATGCTGTAAGTAACCCACCTACTGCAAAAAGAAAATTATCACTTGAGTCACTTGTTTTTGGAAGCGTACTATTACTTGCTTTCATTTGAGTAGTTGTGGATGGGGAGTCAGCATCTTCTGCATTTGTTGAATTATTATTCGTTGTCTCGCCCGGACCATTTGAATTATTCTCGTCACTAGTTATTTTTTCATATACGTAAGTGACAATTGTTTGGTTGGAGCTAAACGTGCCAGATTCATTACCATCTACTTTTGTTAGTTGATAGCCTGTAATATTTTTACTTTCCGTCTGATAAGTACTACCAACTTCTCCAGTTAAAGTAGTATCTTGTACTAGTGAGTTGCCAGATTCATCTTGATACGTCACAGTTACCGTTCCGTTTTGAATCGGGTCTTTTTCATAAATATAACTTATATTTTGAGTTGTATTTGTGAATTGGCCAGTAGGATTACCAGTAGTTTCCTTTAATGTGAATCCGTCTATCGTTTTTGGAGTAGAAGTATATGCGTCACCGATACTTCCATCTATTCTTGTCGAACTAGCGAGCTCTGTACCAGTTTCATCTTTATAAGTGGCGATGACAGGTTTGGTATATTCAAATAAGATGATTGGTTTTCCAGAAGGGCCATATTCAGAAATATCATAATAAGAATCATAACGATTAGTTCCGGTGTAAAGCGAGAAGGTGGATTCTAGTGGTTCTGCTGTGAAGACTAATGCATTTTTGGTAGAATCATAAGTAACACCATCAGCTAAATCAGTCACTGTTAAATTGTCCATTGTTAATTGCGAAGATGCATCGTTGAAATGAATGTAGTTTTTTAATGGTAAGGTATTATCGCTTGGGACAATCAATTTGCTTAAAATAGTTTGGGCAGCAAAAGCTTGGTATGCAAGTTGGATATTAGGATTTTGGATAGTTATGTCAGTAATATAATTGTTTTCAAATGCAGAAGCATCAATACTTGTTACATTTGCAGGTATTTCAACGCTTTTTAATTTGTTGGCTAAGAAAGCAAAACGAGGTATATTTTCTAGTGAGGTTGAGAGGGATATTGTCTCGAGTTGGTTGACGCTAAAGGAGTTTATACCTATAGATTGTACAGAATTTGGCAATACAAGTTGTTGCAGTGAATTAATCGTAAAAGCCCCATCCCCAATGGTTTTGACAGAATCTGGAATAGTAACCGCAGTTAACCCTTTTGAATAAAAAGCCCCATTACCGATGGAAGTAACAGTATATTCGTTATTAGCTCCAATAGTTGCAGGAATAGTTACATCTGTAATTGTTCCAGTGTAGTCCGTGATGGTGGCTTCATTTCCATTTACAGTATATTCGAAATCCCCTGAGGTTGCAGCTGTGCTAACTACTGGAAACGAAAATAAAACTAATACCAAAGAAAAACTTGCCCAAACTATTTTTTTAATCAATTGAATTACCCCTCCTAATTTTAAGTTTCTATCATTTTTCCCTCGTGATAAATTTCTAAACTTTTGGAAGGATAGAACTAGTGTGAGTGCTTTTTTTGTTTGATACATCGGACACACTAGCTTATACTTAAAATAAAACTAAAAGGAGTTTCCGAATGTCCAAACTAACTTTTCGAAATGCGACAGAATTCGACAGCGCACTAATTCTCCATTATATTTTAGAACTTGCAAAACATGAGGGAATTGGGCAAGATGTAGTTGCAACAGAGGCCGGGTTGCGTGATACTCTTTTTAATCAAAAAGTAGCGGAAGTCATTATTGCGGAATATGAAGACCAATCTGTGGGGTTCGCGCTATTCTTTCATAATTACTCCACCTTGTTAGGTAAAAAAGGACTTTACCTAGAAGATCTTTACATTATTCCCGAAATGCGCGGTAAAGGTTTTGGAACACAGTTTTTTAAGTACCTCTCAAAGCTCGCCTTGTCGCGGGATTGTGGTAGGTTTGAATGGTGGTGCCTCAACGAAAATAAATCAGGTATGGATTTTTATAATAAAATCGGTGCAGAAAAAATGGCAGAATGGACCGTACATAGACTTTCAAAAATAGAAATGGAAAAATTAAGTAACCTATAAAGGACGTGATATAAATGAAATGGGACAAACTTCTAAATGACAAACGCCGCCGCGAATCAGGTGTCACTCGTTCTAAAAATACCGATGTACGTAGCGCATTCGAAAATGATTTCCAACGAATCGTCATGAGCGCATCATTTCGTCGCTTACAAGATAAAACACAAGTCTTCCCACTAGAAAAAAGTGACTTTGTCCGTACACGACTAACGCATTCAATGGAAGTAAGTACAATTGCTAAGTCAATGGGGAACATGGTAACCCATACGATTCAAGAAGAAAAGCTAGATGAAGATTTCACAAAGGACCATGCTGATAAAATTCCGGAAATTCTGGCTTGTGCAGGTCTTTTACATGATATGGGAAATCCGCCGTTCGGTCATTTCGGCGAAGAAAGTATTCGCGAGTGGTTCCGAGATAATCTAGCAACAATCACTTATAAAAACAAAAGTTTAGCCGAAATTTTAACGCCGCAAATGAAAGAAGATTTTTATTACTTCGAAGGTAACGCGCAGGTGCTTCGTGTCGTGTCAAAACTGCATTATCTTTTCGATCAATATGGACTGAATCTAACTTTTGCAACCATAAATGCTGTCATAAAATATCCAGTTTCTTCCTTAAAAATAAATAAAAACCAAATCAAAAGTAAAAAATTAGGCTATTTTTATGCAGATGAGTCATTATTTAATGAAATAACTACAGCAACGGAAGCATTAGATAATCGTCATCCGCTAACTTATTTACTCGAAGTAGCAGACGATATCGCTTACCTCAACGCTGACCTAGAAGATGGCGTAAAAAAAGGCATTGTTAATATCACCCAAATTTTAAGAGGTTTTGAAGAAATAGAAGAGCATAATAAAGTTACTGCTGCATGTTACAACGAGCTCAAGAAAAAAAGCGAACGCTACGAAGGACAAGAAGAAAGTTTTATCGTGCAACAATGGCTGGCATCCAATGTCCGTGGTCAGCTCATTAATCGCTCACTTGAAGTGTTTTACGCAAATTATGAAGCAATAATGGCCGGAACTTTCAATGATTCGCTAATTGATGCTTCTGAGGCAGAACAACTTGTTCAAATTCTGCAAAGTCTTTCATTTACCTATATTTACCAAGATAAAGGCATCGTCGAATCTGAAATCGCCGGAAACGAGATAATTTCCAAATTACTTGAAACTTTTATCCCGGCAGTCATTTATTATGATAGTGAGACACCAGAACGCCAAACTGCTAAGGACAAACGCTTACTAACTTTGATTTCTGACAACTATCTAGGCTGTTACCGCAAAAATGCAGAAGGTGAGAGCGAAACGATGAAACTATATCTCCGCCTACTACTCGTAACAGATTTCATTTGCGGCATGACCGACAGCTACGCGAAAGATTTATATCAACGGTTGAATGGGCTTAGTTAAATGCAAAACAGCAATCTCAGTTTGATTTCTGAGATTGCTGTTTTTTAATAGATGCCATTAAGTTCTTGATATAAATCTTTTGCATAAGTATCGGTCATACCACATATAAAGTCAGTAACTAATAATAAGCGTAAATAAAGCTGTTCCTTCTCGTTTTTATTTTTTGAATATTTGTAATAAGAAGAAAGGTGGTTGTCAGATATCAATTTTATTAACCGTTTAGATTCATCTTTGTTAGGATCTGCAAACTCAGAATCATAGTAGATTACGGCAGGAACAAAAAGGTCTAGTAAGCCATAAATGATTTTTTTGCCTGCAAGCTCCGAAGCAATAATTTGTTTATCTGTAAAAACGTGTGTGCGACATGCCTTTTCTAGAGCTTTTGCTAAGTCTTTCCCTTTACAAGTTTCTAATAAGGCTTTATCAAAAGTACCAGCAATTATTGCAGAATAGTTATCGAAAAAACTCTCTACAACAGAATTTATTAATTTCCCTCTTACTTTTGTTGTAGACCATGATTGAAATGTAGAAATTTCTTTTATACAAGTTTTTTTAGTTTGTAGCAATTTTTCAAGACACTCTTTAAATAAATAATCTTGAGGAGTAATTTCGGATTGCAATACTTCTATAAGATTATCTATTGACAGGATTCCTTTTTTTACTGCATCTTCTAAATCGGCTATTAGATAGCTAATATCATCCGCTGCTTCTAGTAAGAAGGTGACAGGGTGTCTGTTACCGAAAGTTCCAGTCTGTTCTGTGATTTTTTGAAAAATATCCTTTTCAGCGTAAAAGTATCCCATTTTTTTACTTTTAATATGGGATTTATTTGTAAAGAATTAACAGGATATTTGATAAATGAATTTAGCGTAGCAGAAGTTAAATTCATGCCATAGCTGTTTTCAAAGAGTTGATGAAGCTTAGTAACTACCCGTAGAACTTGGGCATTCCCTTCGAAATTCAAAAAATCTTCACACATTTGTTCTTCTAAATAAGTATTTATTAAAATTTTATCTAGTGTAAGTGAAGGCAGTTCTTTAGCAAACCATTGTCTTATTGCTGTCTCGCCAAAATGGCCAAAAGGTGGATTACCGATATCATGAAGTAATCCAGCTGAAGCTAAAAGGTCGGAAAGTTCGCGAATATTTTCTACTGTGAATTTTGAATCAATTTTATCTCGCACAATCTTAGTACCAATCATCGTTCCCATAGATTTTGCAATAGTTGATACTTCTAAGGAGTGTGTTAATCTAGTTCGAATGAAATCATTCTTTTCTAAAGGGAAAACTTGGGTCTTATCTTGAAGTCTGCGAAATGAAGCGCTTAAGATAATCCTTTGGTAGTCATTTTCAAAAACATTTCTTAAATCAGTTTCGTTGGTTGTTCTTTCGCGCTCTAATGTTCTTCCATTTAACAAAGTTGTCCAATCCATCTCAATCACCCTTTTTAAATTTATATTAATACAATCATTGTGAATAATCAAACAATATCCATGGTAGATTATATCGAAAACCATCTTGACATCTTCAGCTTAAGGTGTTACTATATTCAAGGTGCCTCTACTATAAACAGAGGTCTGAAAATAAAAAAGCGTTGTAGGTCGATCTTACAGCCATTTTATTTTACCGAAAAAATGAACCACCTGGATGTGTGGAACTACTAAACAAGGAAGGAGGAATTTATCCCATGCCTACAATTAACCAATTAGTACGCAAACCTCGTCAATCTAAAATTAAAAAATCTACATCACCTGCTTTGAACAAGGGCCTGAACAGTTTTAAAAGAGAACTAACTGATGTTAACTCTCCGCAAAAACGTGGCGTATGTACTCGTGTTGGTACCATGACTCCTAAAAAACCTAACTCGGCGCTTCGTAAATATGCCCGTGTACGTTTGAGTAATGGTATTGAAGTAACAGCTTACATTCCTGGTATTGGACACAACTTACAAGAACATAGTGTTGTTCTTATTCGTGGTGGACGTGTAAAAGATTTACCAGGGGTACGTTATCATATCGTTCGTGGAGCGCTTGATACAGCTGGTGTTGAAAATAGAGGACAAAGCCGTTCTAAATACGGTACGAAAAAACCTAAAAAATAATACTTATAAAATATGAAAGGAGGATATCCGATGCCTCGTAAAGGTCCTGTTACTAAACGTGACGTGTTACCAGATCCGATTTATAATTCGAAACTAGTAACTCGTTTAATCAATAAAATGATGGTTGACGGAAAACGTGGAAAGTCTCAAGCTATCCTGTATTCCGCATTCGATATCATTGCACAAGAAACTGGTAAAGATCCAATGGAAGTATTTGAACAAGCAATGAAAAACATTATGCCACTTCTTGAAGTTAAAGCTCGCCGTGTAGGTGGTGCTAACTATCAAGTACCTATCGAAGTACGTGCTGACCGTCGTTCTACTCTTGGTCTTCGTTGGTTAGTAAATTATGCTCGCCTTCGTGGAGAAAAAACAATGGAAGTACGTGTTGCTCGCGAAATCATGGATGCTGCCAATAATACTGGTGCTTCTGTTAAGAAACGCGAAGATACACACAAAATGGCTGATGCTAACAGAGCATTCGCACACTATCGTTGGTAAAAAATCACTAACAAATTCCGGGCTTATTGCCTGAAAAATTGTTTTAATGGAAGGAGAAATACAACATGGCTAGAGAGTTCTCCTTAGAAAAGACTCGTAATATTGGTATCATGGCCCACATTGATGCGGGTAAAACTACCACTACTGAACGTATCCTTTTCTATACAGGGCGTATTCACAAAATTGGTGAAACCCATGAAGGTGCTTCTCAAATGGACTGGATGGAGCAAGAGCAAGAACGTGGTATTACTATCACTTCTGCTGCGACAACAGCTCAGTGGAAAGGCTACCGAGTAAACATTATCGATACACCCGGACACGTAGACTTCACAGTTGAAGTTGAACGTTCGCTTCGTGTACTTGATGGTGCTGTAGCGGTTCTAGATGCACAATCTGGTGTAGAACCACAAACAGAAACAGTTTGGCGTCAAGCTACTACTTACGGGGTTCCTCGTGTAGTATTCGTCAACAAAATGGACAAAATCGGCGCAGACTTCCTATATTCTGTAGGAACTTTGCATGAACGTTTGGCTGCTAATGCGCATCCAATCCAACTCCCAATTGGGGCCGAAGATACATTTGAAGGTATTATTGACTTAATCGAAATGAACGCATTATATTACGAAGATGATTTAGGTAATGACCCTCATATTAAAGAAATTCCAGCTGATCTGAAAGAATTAGCAGACGAATACCGCGGTAAGTTAGTGGAAGCTGTTGCTGAGCTTGACGAAGAGCTAATGATGAAATATCTAGAAGGCGAAGAAATTACAAAAGAAGAACTTAAAGCTGGTATCCGTAAAGGGACACTTAACGTTGAGTTCTATCCTGTAGTTTGTGGTACAGCATTCAAAAACAAAGGTGTTCAACCAATGTTAGATGCAGTACTTGATTACCTTCCAGCACCAACAGATGTTCCAGCTATTAACGGCGTATTGCCTGATGGAGAAGAAGCTGCTCGTCACGCTGATGATTCAGAACCATTCTCTTCCCTAGCATTCAAAGTTATGACTGACCCTTATGTTGGACGCTTAACTTTCTTCCGTGTTTATTCCGGTACTTTGAACTCAGGTTCTTATGTACAAAACTCGACTAAAGGTAAACGTGAACGTGTTGGACGTATCCTACAAATGCACGCTAATCACCGTGAAGAGATTTCGATCGTATACGCTGGTGATATCGCTGCTGCTGTAGGCCTTAAAGATACAACTACTGGGGACACTTTATGTGATGAAAAAGATCAAATTATCTTAGAATCCATGGAATTCCCAGAACCAGTTATCCAAGTAGCTATCGAACCTAAATCGAAAGCTGACCAAGATAAAATGGGGCAAGCTCTTGCGAAACTAGCGGAAGAAGATCCAACTTTCCGTGCTGAAACTGACCAAGAAACTGGCCAAACACTTATCTCCGGTATGGGTGAACTTCACCTTGACATTCTTGTTGACCGTATGAGACGTGAATTCCGCGTTGAAGCTAACGTTGGTGATCCACAAGTTTCTTATCGTGAAACATTCCGTAAATCTGCTCAAGTTGAAGGTAAATTCGTACGTCAATCTGGTGGACGTGGACAATATGGTCACGTTTGGATTGAATTCGGACCAAACGAAGAAGGTAAAGGATTTGAATTTGAAAATGCAATCGTTGGTGGGGTTGTTCCACGTGAATACATCCCAGCTGTACAAGCAGGTCTTGAAGGCGCACTAGATAATGGTGTACTTGCAGGATATCCACTGATTGACATCAAAGCAAAACTTTACGACGGATCTTACCATGACGTCGATTCCAATGAAATGGCCTTCAAAGTGGCTGCTTCAATGGCATTACGTAATGCTGCTAAGAAATGTGACCCTGTAATCCTTGAGCCAATGATGGCTGTAGAGGTTGTTATCCCAGAAGAATATCTTGGTGATATCATGGGTAATATTACTTCCCGTCGTGGTCGTGTAGATGGTATGGAAGCTCGCGGTAACGCTCAAGTTGTTCGCGCATTTGTACCACTTGCAAATATGTTTGGTTATGCAACTCACCTTCGTTCAGGTACGCAAGGTCGTGGTGTATACACTATGCAATTTGACCACTATGAAGAAGTTCCTAAATCTATTGCTGAAGAAATCATTAAAGCTAATGGTGGAAACAACAAAGAAGATTAATTGATTTTTTTCGCAACATCAAGTATAACTTTAGTTAGAAGTATTACTTAGTTTAAATTTTAAGCTAAGTAAAAAATAATTATTGAATTATCGAGGAGGATATTTTAAAATGGCAAAAGAAAAATTTGACCGCTCTAAACCCCATGTTAACATTGGTACTATTGGACACGTTGACCATGGTAAAACTACTTTAACTGCTGCAATTACAACTGTACTTGCTAAAAAAGGCTTTGCTGATGCACAAGCTTACGACCAAATTGACGGTGCTCCAGAAGAAAGAGAACGTGGGATCACAATCTCTACTGCACACGTTGAGTACCAAACTGATACTCGTCACTATGCACACGTTGACTGCCCAGGACATGCCGATTACGTTAAAAACATGATCACTGGTGCTGCACAAATGGACGGAGCTATCTTAGTAGTATCTGCTGCTGATGGTCCAATGCCACAAACTCGTGAACATATCTTACTTTCACGTCAAGTTGGTGTTCCATACATCGTTGTATTCATGAACAAATGTGACATGGTTGACGATGAAGAATTACTTGAATTAGTTGAAATGGAAATTCGTGATCTATTAACTGAATATGAATTCCCTGGCGACGACATTCCTGTAATCAAAGGTTCAGCTCTTAAAGCACTTCAAGGTGAAGCTGATTGGGAAGCTAAAATTGACGAGTTAATGGAAGCTGTAGATTCTTACATTCCAACTCCAGAACGTGATACTGACAAACCATTCATGATGCCAGTTGAGGATGTATTCTCAATCACTGGTCGTGGAACAGTTGCAACTGGACGTGTTGAACGTGGACAAGTTAAAGTTGGTGACGAAGTAGAAGTTATCGGTATTGAAGAAGAAAGCAAAAAAGTAGTAGTAACTGGAGTAGAAATGTTCCGTAAATTACTAGACTACGCTGAAGCTGGCGACAACATTGGCGCACTTCTACGTGGTGTTGCTCGTGAAGATATCCAACGTGGTCAAGTATTAGCTAAACCAGGTTCGATTACTCCACATACTAACTTCAAAGCTGAAACTTATGTTTTAACTAAAGAAGAAGGTGGACGTCATACTCCATTCTTCAACAACTACCGCCCACAATTCTATTTCCGTACTACTGACGTAACTGGTATTGTTACACTTCCAGAAGGTACTGAAATGGTAATGCCTGGTGATAACATTGAGCTTGCAGTTGAACTAATTGCACCAATCGCTATCGAAGACGGTACTAAATTCTCCATCCGTGAAGGTGGACGTACAGTAGGCGCTGGCGTTGTTTCTAACATCAGCAAATAATATCTGATACGTTTCAAACCGACAAAGTCATTTGGCTTTGTCGGTTTTTTAATACCTAAAATTGCTTTATTTACTTCTTTAATCACTGAATAGTATAGTTATAAAGAATTAGTTCATATTTCTAAAAAATTAGATATTTACAATTTGTGATATATTCTTCCTGTACTTAAATAATTTACAGAGGAGAGAAAAAATGAAAAAGAAATTAGTTGTTTTGGGGTTAGCGGGTGCAATGTTTTTATCGGGAATGGGAATTTTAAATGTAAGTGCAGCGAATTATTCAGATACAAAATTTAGTTTTACGTTAGGTAGATTAGGTGGGAATGACTATACTAGTGCTAGACAAAAACAGAATACCACGGCTTCTTATGTGAAATTAAACTCAATAGGAAAAGGAACAATGGACGCGTGGATTTTAAAATCTAATGGTGCCAGTGTTCGAAGTAGAGAAGTTACTGTGTCACAAGGTAAAAGTAAAAAAATTGCCAATTACGCATATGAAGATTATGGTAAATGTAATGTTAAATTAGCTGCTGAAACTAGTAAGCTTCAGATTGTTAGAGTTAGTGCTACGGGTCTTTGGAGTCCAGATAGCATTTAAATAGTTATAGGGTAGGCTTCTTAAAATAAAGAGGGTTACCCTATATTTATAAAAGGAGATATTAAATGAATCAATTTTTAAAAATAGAATTTAAGCGAGTTTTTAAGAATAAATCATTTCTTCTAGCACTTGCACTTGGAATGTTTATCGTGATAATACAGCAAATAACAGTAGCACGCTATTATTCACCTACAGAAGAAAATGTTTTTATATATTTAACTGGTTATAATACTACTGGGCTTGGGACAAATCTTTATTATTTATTGCTGCCATGTTTAGTCGCGTTAGCAGGGGCAGATTTATTAGGAGAGGATCG
Source organism: Listeria ivanovii subsp. ivanovii (assembly GCF_900187025.1). Lineage (GTDB taxonomy): Bacteria > Bacillota > Bacilli > Lactobacillales > Listeriaceae > Listeria > Listeria ivanovii. Next base: position 2,694,634 of record NZ_LT906478.1, on the reverse strand, counting down.
CCGTACTGGTTTGGATATATTTTCGCGGATAAGAGGAACGGACAAACAGTATTACTTTTCAAAAAGTATCGTTGCGTTTGTTGCTGGAGGAGTGGCATTTTGCTTGCCGTTGATTGTGGAGCTTTTTTTATTAATGTTAGTCTATCCATCAGTTCCTTTTGATTACTTTGCATCTGAAGTACCAGTAACATATGAAGAGATGTTTGGAAATGTTTTTTATAACAGCCCAATTACTTATGAGGTGATATTTCTTGTAATCGGTTTTGTTTATAGTGGATTATTCGCGTTACTGGGGATTTTAGTTTCCTTTTTTAGTTCTAGTAAATATGTAGTGCTATTAAGTCCGCTAGCAATTTATTATGGAATTTGGATTGTATTTTCTTTAGGCGGTTATCCGGAGGTCAGTCCGTTTGGTTTTTTAACTCCAAAACAAGCATATCCTTTGAACTTCCAAGTTATTTGGATAGAATTTCTGCTTCTTTTTGTAGTGGCAATCATCGGTATTGCTTGGAGTGTGAAAAATGAAAAGTCATAATTTAATTAGGTCGAATTTTGATTTTAAAAAAAGAAAATACTTATTATTATTACTACTATGTATATTTATTATTATAATACGTTTATGGTATACAGGTAATATTGGAATGGATGTTCTTTCTACTGTACAAAGTTCTGTATCAGTAGAAGTTTTGTTTATGATTTTAAGTCCGTTTTGTTTATGGTTAAATCAAGTATTGTATTTTCAAAATAGAGAATTTGCTGTTGTTAGAGTTAAAAATAAATATAACCTCTGGAAAGTGAATGCGACTGTGATTTTTTGGAATGCCTTTCTCATTGCTATAATGAACAGTATATTAAGCTTTGGAAGTAGTATGTTGAATAGAGAAATAGCGATAAGTGCTCAAATGTTACAATTATATATATATTCATTTATTCTATTTTTGTTAGGATTGATACTTATAGGAATTTTGCAGAATATTTTAATTGTTCTTACAGAGAATAAGGCAATTGCTTTTTTCTTGTATTTCTTGTGTTTTTATTTGATATTAGCACAATAAAATTACAGAAAGTTTCCAATCTATTTGTAGTTAATGATAGAGACTTGATAGATTTATATTCTTTTGCCGGACGAGTTTTATGTTTGATTAGTGTGCTTATCGTTTTATTTTGGATTAACTGGTTTCTAATGGAAAAAAAAGATATGTTCCGGACTTCGAAAAAGAAGGTGCGTTAGTATGTGGTTATTCTTTAAACGAGAAATATTATGGTTCCTTCAAGTGAATCAATTGAAAATAGTCGGTTTAAGTTTGCTTTTAATATTGACAGTTATAGTGGATGTGCTAAATACAAAAAATGGATCAGGTACAATAGCAGATGCGTTTCTAGGATTTTTACAACAAGAGAATAGAACGGATAACCCGATTGCAAGCAACTTGAACTGGATTATTATTCAAAGTTTACCTGTTTTCCTATTTGGAAGTTATTTTTACACGGAATTGTTTATGTTGGAAGAATTTGTCACGATACGTTTTAACAATAGGAAATTAGCCTATTTTTCTAAAATTCTACTAATTATTACAGTGATGTTAGTCTATTACTTAACGTTCTTTGGTTTAGTCATTCTTGTTAGTTTTCTTTATGGTATTACTTTTAATTTACAGCCAGTGTTGCTATATGAGGGTTTAAATCTATCGTTATTTCAAATTGGATTTTGCTTTTTTGTCGGGGGAATAGTGCTTATATCTATGCAATTATTGCTTTCGGTAATAATTAAGCCATTCTTTGCCATTATAGTTGCTCTTGTAATGATTATAATTAACTGTTTTGTTACGAATTATTGGATTATAGGAAGTACTTCTAATATTGCCAAATTTGTTGACGTGAATAATTGGTTTGTCATAAGTATTCAATTAATTTATCTTCTTTTGGCAACGATTATTGGTGTAATTATCTATCAAAAAACAGATTTATATAAACTAAATTAGGGAGAATATCTATGAATTATATTAAAGTTAATCATTTAACAAAGATAATTAAAAATCATACTGTTTTGGAAGACATTGATTTTGAGCTAAAACAAGGTGGGATTTATTCGTTTATAGGCCATAATGGTTCAGGAAAAACAATGTTGTTTAGAGCGTTATGCGGTTTTATTGCGCCAACAAGTGGTGACATTAATATTGATGGTGTAGCTATTAATGAAACTAAATCTTTTCCAGAAAAGACAGGAATTATTATTGAAAATCCAGGATTTTTAGCTAATTATACAGGATATCAAAATTTGGAATACTTAGCTTCTATTAGAAATCAAATAGGAAAAAAAGAGATTCTTGATGCGTTAGAAAAAGTGGGGCTTTCTGGAAAAGAGGATGTAAAAGTAAAAAAATACTCGCTTGGAATGAGACAAAGACTTGGTATTGCTCAAGCGATTATGGAAGATCCAGATTTGCTAATATTTGATGAACCAACAAATTCACTGGATAAAGCAGGCAGTCAAAGTTTTATTGACTTGATTTTAGATTTAAAAGAAAAAGGAAAAACTATACTATTAGCCAGTCATCATATTGCTGATATTGACGGGATATCAGATGAAACATTTGAAATGGAAGCAGGTCGAATAATAAATAGGAGAAAAGAATGAAGAAAATAATTGGTGGGGTTTTGATTGTTGTGCTAATAAGGCTATTTGTTTGGCGTGTGTATGATTTAAATGCTAATGCTTTTTCATACAAGGATAAAATACATTCTAAACAAGAAGTTTTTGAACTAGCGAGCGCGGAAATAAGTGTCGAAAATGCAGTTGTTATTGAGGGTGCGGAAATAAATAAGTATGTAGATGAGGATTATTATAAAAATGATAGTGAAGATTTTCTTCTAGTTCAATTATGGTCTACAGAAAAAAATATTGGAATCTCGGATTTTCAATTAGGGTATCAAAATTTTGTGACGTTATCGGATATTTCGGCGATAAGTCATGAATTTGATGAAGCTAAGGGACGATACAAATTTAATTTGGGATTTAATGTTCCTAAAGAGTTAATAAAAAATAAACAGCAATTCATCCTAGCTGTTCCTAGTAAATATTGGAGTAATGGAGTAAGGGATATTATAGAGATTAATTTATAAAGAAACCGACAAAGTTGCCCAGCTTTGTCGGTTTTTTATACATAAAATAAAAATATACTTGAAAAAGTTCACATTTTCGCATAACCTTAAGATAGACATATCTTTTTACCTTCTAGACCGAAATCAAGGAGGTAGACCAGTGGTACAATTTGATGATAGAAATATTACGTTGCTTGATTCACTTGTAGTGGCGAACGTATATCTTGCTCCGGAAAAGCTACAAGAAGAACTAGGCATTTCTAAGCGGACGTTGCAATATGATGTGGAAAAAATTAATAAAGAACTAGATACTATCGGACTTGATGGAATACAATCTGTTCGTGCGCAAGGCTATTATTTGTTAGAAGATGAAAAAGTGACAATTAAACAATTGCTTGAAAATAGGGAGACAAGGCATAAAGTCTTTACAGCAAGTGAACGCCGGATTCGTATTTTATTTTTCCTGCTCGTAACTGATGCTCGGGTAATTATTGATACGATAAATCAATGCAATGAAGTTAGTCGTAATACCAGTTTGCAAGATATAAAACAATTGAAGTTAGCGCTGAAACAATTTAATTTAGAACTCACATATGATCGCAAACACGGCAATATGGTTTTGGGAGACGAGCGTAATATTCGCCAATTTTTCATTCATTACTGCATGAATAACGAAGAAATTTCAACAGCGGATCAGTTACTCAATTTGATGAAAATGAAACCGATGATAAAAAATCAGGAGTTATTTCCTAGTTTAGATAGGATTTTTGAAATACTAGCTGCTACGGAGAAAAAAATTGGCATTCGCTATACAGATGAAGTTATCGAGCGAATTGGTATCATGATTTTCTTCTTTAAAGAACGTATGAAAAAAAGTTGTTATTTGAATGACCAAGATGAAAATGAAGTAGATTCTTTTGAAATAGCACAAGAAATTTATTTAGCGTTACAAAAAGCAGAAGACTTTCGAATGAAGCGTGCAGAGATTGCTTATTTAGGGAAACTTTTACTTGGAGCCAGTCGGTTGAATGATGCTGCTGCGGTGGAAGGAAAGTTAAACCTTATTGTCGAAAAAATAATTGCTGAATTTGAGCGACTAGCTTGTGTAAACTTTGAAGATCATCAGAACTTGAAGAAAGATTTACTCTTACACTTGCAGCCTGCTTATTATCGATTGAAATTTCAAATTGAGTGGATTAATCCCTTACGAGCGGATATTAAACAAGAGTATAGCGATGTTTATGAGATTACCAAAAAATCATTAGAACCGCTAGAAGAATTGCTTAGTGAAACAATTCCTGAGGATGAAGTGGCCTATGTGACGATCCTTTTTGGAGGGTATTTATCACGGAAAAATAATACGCTAGTAGAACGAAAAAAATTATTGATTGTATGCTCTAAAGGTGTAGGGACTTCCAGAATGATTGAACGCCAATTGTCACAGTTACTAGGTGAACGAGTAGAGATTTTAGAGCCAATTTCGATTCGGGAGTTTGAAAAAGGGATTTATTCACCAGATTTTATTGTCTCAACCTTACCAATTATCGAACAGAAAGCTCCAGTGTTTATCGTTAGTCCAATTGTGACAGAAGTACAAAAACAACAACTTATGAAGGCGATAGCACCACATATTTTGCAAAAAGATTCAGATGCGCGAATGCTCTCATCTGTTCTTGATGTGGTTGATCAATATGCGAAAGTAGAAGACCGTGAGAAGTTAGCAGCGAAGTTAAAATCTGTTTTATTCCAAGTCAAGTCAGATAGCCAATTAGAAAAATCACCAACACTAAAAGAATTGTTGCCAAAAGAGCGAATTACTTTTAAAGATAGTGTGGCTGATTGGCGTGAGGCTATTCAGATTGCTTCGAAGTCTCTCCAAGAAGAAGGTTATATTTCGAAAAATTACCAGACTGCAATGATTGAAAATATTGAGAAACTCGGACCTTATATTGTTATTGCCCCAGGGATTGCACTTCCACACGCTTCTGCCGAGGACGGAGCATATCGAGTAGGTATGAGTTTACTGCGACTGGATCAAGCTGTTTCATTTTCAAGTAAAGCGAAAGATCAGGTGAAACTAATTATTGTGCTCGCTTCCATTGACTCCTACACACATATTAATGCACTAAGTCAGTTAACGAATTTAATTATGAAACATCACTTGCTAGAGCAGATTGAAAAAGCCACCACAGCTAGTGAAATTGCCGAAATGCTAACAATAGAATAAGTTATTTAGCCAGTAGAAGTTGCAACACTCCTACTGGCTTTTTTGTATGAAGAAACATGGATTTGTAACAGTCTACTCTTTGCACATTTGAAAAGAAAGGAATTGGGCTTTTTTAAACAGGTGAGCTACAGCTATAATAAGAGTGTAAGTTATTGATAGCGCTATCAATCAGTTAGAAGGGATGAAGAGATATGTCTTTTTTGGATAAAGAGCTTGTAAATCTGCATGGATCAGCAACAAAAGCTGACGAAGCTATCACACAAGCAGGAGAATTATTAGTAAATGCAGGTTATGTAAGCGAACAGTATGTAGAAAAAATGGTGGAATCTTATCATGAAAATGGTGCGTACTTTGTCATTGCACCTCAAATAGCCATACCGCATGCAAGACCAACAGATGGTGTAGAAAACTCAGCGGTATCTCTAGTCGTATTAAAAGAAGGCGTGAATTTCGGACACGCCGCTAATGATCCCGTACGATTAGTATTCGGACTCGCAGCAACTTCTAGTGAGGCACATTTAAAAGTCATTCAAAAAATCGTTTCCTTGCTTAGTAATAACGATAACATTGAAAAAATGATTCAAGCAGAAGATTACCAAGCAATTGGAGAACTAGTGGAGGGATAATTATGAAAATTTTAGCAGTGTGTGGACTTGGTCAAGGTACCAGCTTAATTTTACGAATGAATGTAGAAACGGTTTTACGTGAAATGGGAGTGGATGCGGATGTAGAGCATATTGATGTCTCAGCAGCTCGCTCGATGAATGTGGATATCATTGTGACAAGTCAAGAATTAGCAGAAACACTGGGAACAGATACAAGCGCCAAAGTAATTATTGTTAATAACTACTTTGATAATGCCGAAATTAAAAATGCGTTATCTGCCGCAATAAATAACTAAATTAAGATAAAAAGGTGGGAAAAAAATGGAGATTATTACTTGGATTGCCAATAACTTTTTTGGAACCCCAGCTATACTTTTAGGATTTATCGTGCTTCTTGGGTTACTTTTACAAAAGAAAAACTTAAGCCAAGTTATTAGCGGAACTTTCAAAGCTATTATCGGATTCTTAATTATTAATGCCGGGGCCGCTGTTATTACTGGCTCACTCGGGATTTTTGAGCCGATGTGGAAAGAAGTGTTTGGACTAGAAACGCCGCCACTTGCAGGTTTTTTAGGACAAGAAGCTTTTAATGCTAAATTTGGTAGTGCCGTTACACTGGCGATGACACTCGGATTTTTAGTCAATGTGTTATTAGCTAGATTCACCCCGTTTAAATATATTTACTTAACTGGGCATATGATGTTTTGGACAACAACGATTTTTGCTGGGATTACAGTTCAAGCTGTTGGCGGAGACATACCATTTTGGGGCCTTGTACTCTTCCTAGCAGTTATTATGGGACTTTACTGGACATTACAACCAGCGATTACACAACCATTCCTACGTAAAATTACCGGAAATGACAATGTTGCGTTAGGACATACTTCTTCCAGTGTTGCAATTTTATCCGCGTTACTTGGGAAGGTATTTGGAAATAAGAAAAATGATGCAGAACATATCAATTTACCAAAGAAATTAGAGTTTTTAAGGGACTCCAACGTTATTACCGCTCTTACCATGGGGATTTTGTTCGTAGTTGGCGCAGTAATTCTGATGGTGAAAAAAACTCCAGGAGCAGAAAAATTAATTGCGGAAGCTGGTAATCAAAGTTTCATCGTTTATTCCATCGTGCAATCATTTACTTTTGCAGCAGGGATTGCGATTGTACTTGTAGGTGTGCGGATGTTTATTGGGGAAATCGTACCAGCCTTTAATGGGATTGCTACAAAACTAGTTCCAGGAGCTAAACCAGCGTTAGATGCGCCGATTGTTTATCCATATGCACCGAACTCGGTAATTATCGGTTTCGTTGGAGCATTTATCGGAGCAATTATTTGGTTAGTAGTACTTGGAAATACAGTTGGCTATGTATTCGTGCCAACGATGATCGTGCTCTTCTTCCACGGAGCTGTTGCTGGGGTGTTCGGTAACTCAACTGGTGGTGTCAGAGGTGCATTAATAGGTGGATTCTTAACAGCTACGGTTGTCGCCTGGGGTCAATATATCATGGTAACCTTCTTTATCAATACGACAGTTCCAGATACAGCAATGTGGGCTGCCGATTCAGATATGTTCATCCTTGGACCAATTGTTAGCATGTTAGCGAAGTTATTCTTTTAGGTAAAAATCAAAACCTCTTCCTTGTCTAGCATTCAAGAGGAAGAGGTTTTTTGAAAGGAAGTTATAAAAATGAGCTTTATTCGTACTTTTTATGGAGATATTTCCCCGGACCAATTGGGGTTCACTTACTCACATGAACATATTGTTTGTGTTCCAGCTTACTGGAAAGAACGCAACGCAGATGATTTACTTTTAGATGATAAAGAAAAATCACAATTAGATGTACAAGACTTTGCTGATTTAGGCGGAAAAACCATTGTTGATGCGACTGCGGTTGATTATGGCAGAAGAGTAGCAGAAGTCGCTCAAATTTCCAAAGAAACAGGAATCCAAATTGTGGGTACGGCAGGTTTTAATAAAAGTTTCTTATGGGACGGGAAAATTAAACCAGAGCTTAAACCAATTATTGGTGATTTTGAAAGATACTATGACTGGATTGAAGCAACCTCTATCGAAAAATTAACTGAATTTGTCGTAAGCGAAGTAGAACAAGGTCTAGAAGGGACAGTATACAAGGCCGGGCAGGTGAAATTTGGAACAGGCTACAATATGATTACCCCTTTAGAAGAAAAGACGATACGCGCCGTTGCAAGAGCACACCACGAGACAAAAGCGCCAATTCATTCGCATACGGAAGCTGGGACAATGGCTTTAGAACAAATCGAAATTTTAAAACAAGAAAATGTCAATCTCGAATATCTTTCTATTGGCCATATGGATCGCAATTTAGACCCGTATTACCACAAACAAGTTGCAAAAACAGGTGCCTTTATGTCATTTGATGGAATTGCCAAAATTAAATATGCGCCAGAAAGTGCTCGAATTGCTGCGATTCTATATCTGGTATCAGAAGGATTTGAAGACCAAATTCTCGTAAGTGGCGATACCGCGCGGAAAACCTATTATAAACATTATGGTTACGGACCAGGTCTTGAATATATTGCCAAAAAATGGGTTCCTCGTTTTATTGATGAAGCGAACGAAAAAGGCTTTGATGGAGAAAAATTAGTCCGAAAATTCTTCGTAGATAACCCAGCAAGATGTTTTACATTCAAAAAATAGGAGGCGAAATCTGTGTTATATGCAGATGAAAATTCATTTGATATTGGTGCGAAAATCACAAAAACAACGCCAGTAATCTTGCCAATCGGAGCTGTTGAAGCGCACGGGCCACATTTGCCACTAGGAACAGACAATATTTTAGCGTCAGAATATTCTGCTAAAATTGCAGCTGAAACAAATGCTTTTGTACTTCCCGTGTTACCATATGGCCAAGTTTGGAGCTTACAAGATTTCCCGGGAAGCTTAACTGTATCCAATGAAACTGTCACGAAAATGGTCGTCGAAATTGGTGAAAGCCTATACCGACAAGGGTTTCGCTTATTTGTTCCAGTAAGTGGACACCTTGGAAATATGGCGGCTTTAAAAGATGCAGCTCGAGAATTATACGCTAAGTTTCCGGACATGATTACGTTGCATATTTTTTACCCTAATATCCAAAAACTTGCGATGGACGTTAGAGAAGGCAAAGCAAGTCACCATACTTACATTCATGCTTGTGAAATTGAAACATCGCTCATGCTCTACCTATCTCCAAAAAACACGGATATGACTCGGGCAATTGATGATCCGCCAATTTTACCGATTGATGCGGATTACAAACCAACGCCGTGGCAAAACTTCACCAAGACAGCCGTTCTAGGAGAAGCAACCTTAGCAACGGCTGAAAAAGGCGAATACTTAATTGAAAAAACGTTAAAAACATGTGTGGAGTTGATAAAAATTGAACAAGAAAAAATTCGAAAATTTACCGAAATGGAATGATTTTGCGCTATTTAATTTTTTAGCAAAAGATAAAGAAAATGGGAAAGAAGTAATGGATGCAGCACGTGGTTACGCGGTTCCGGGAATTGTTGCAACCAACTATGAGACTGCCGAAGAAGCTGCAAAGGCAATGAATGAATTACAAGCAGTAGCGGAAGTTGTGAGTGTTGGTCTAGGTGGCGGCGGTGATTGGAATAACTGGCGCAATGTTCTTCATATTGCTCGTCTAAATCCAGATTGTCACATCAACCAGCCGATAGAAACAGCAGGCTTAACGAATCAGTTATTACCAGAAACTTACACAAATGCTCTAGTTCGTCCGACTGGAAAAATTGGCATCGTAAAATTATCTTCTGGTGATGAAATTACTGCCGAAAAAGCCGTAGATTATTGTCTTTCTGCAGGCATTCCTTCCATTAAATTTATGAGCATTGAGGGAACAAAGCATTTAGACGAACTTATTTATTTAACAAAAGTAGCTGCTGACAAAGGAATTTATGGTATCGAGCCAGCTGGCGGAATCGGCGCGGAAAATATTCATGAAATAACTACAGCCATAAAAGAAACCGGAATTCCTTTTTATATGCCACATATTTTTGGAAAAACAATTGATAAAACGACTGGAAGAACGAAACCAGAAGAAATCGAGAAAATCATGGCAGCATTGGAGGAGAAATAAATGATTAACAATTATATTGATATTACCATTCGTATGCTTGAAAATATTCTTGAGAATGAAGCCGACTACGTAAAAGAAGCAGGCGCAAAAGTTGCTGAAGCGATTGAAAATGATGGGATAATACATTTATTTGGGTGTGGACATTCACACATTTTGACTGAAGAAGTTTTTTACCGAGCTGGAGGACTTGCGGCAATTCACCCAATTTTGCATGAGCCATTAATGTTACACGAGGGGGCGGCTGCTTCTTCTGTACTTGAACGAAAAAACGATTATGCAAAAACATTCATGACGGAAGAGGATATTCGCCCAGGAGATGTTATGATTGTGTTATCTACATCAGGCCGTAATCCAGTGCCAATCGACGTAGCAGAAATCGCCCGTGAAAAAGGAGCTTTCATCATCGTTATCACTTCCCTTCAATATTCAATGAGCCAAAAATCCCGCCATACATCAGGAAAACGTTTATCCGACACTGGTGATATCGTTATTGATAACGGTGCGGTAAAAGGAGATGCAGTTCTAAAATCGGCTAACTTTGATATTCCATTTGCACCCACTTCAACCGTAACTGGCGCAGCAATTTTACAAGCTATTTTCGCCGAAGCAATTGAAAAAATGGTAAATGATAATTTCACACCACCAGTATTTATTAGTGGAAACATCGAAAATGCAGATGAGCATAACCGAGCACTCGTTAAAAAATACACACCGCGAATCCCGCTGCTTGGAATGAATTTATAAATCTTAATCTAGGAATCTTTGTATTCCTAGATTTTTTTTATTATAATACACCTATAAGCTCATGTGGGAGGATTAATATGCTATCAACGAGAAAAGCACTGTATTATTTAGATAAAGGTAAAACAAAGGAAGCCATTCAGCTACTTGAACAAGTTTGGAACCAAGAACTAAATCAAACCAATATTAATGATGTTTTTCCAGCAACTGTAATATTAAGTGATGTCCTTTACCAAAATGGTGAGCGGTTTTCAGAAATTTATCAACATTTAACAAATAGTCTTGAGGTTATAAAAGCAAAAAATCTCTCTATTGATGCGTTCAATTATGAACAAGAAAAAGCAAAGCAAATTTTAAAAGAATTAGATGATTTTTTTAGTGAAATAGGTCAGTTTTTTAAAGAAGATAGTCTTAAAGGACTTTGGCAGAAAACTTCTTATAATGAATATCTTGACCTGTATCCAACAGCGCAAAGGGTGGCCGAACTTGAACAAGAATTAGGCTATAAGCTACCGAAATCTTATATTTATTTAATGCGTCATACACAAAATGGAGGACTTGTCAGCCGCGAATATATTGCTACGAAAGAAAGTACATTATGGGCTGAAGATTGTGCTGCAATTACTGGAATAATGGGAATAGGAAGTCGAGCTAGTAGTTCATTAAATGGACACTTTAATACTGATTTTTGGATAAGTGAATGGGGTTATCCGCCAATTGGTTTAGCGATTGCTGATTGTCCTTCAGCTGGGCATGACATGATTTTTCTTGATTACCGGAAATGCGGAAAGCGCGGCGAACCTGAAGTAGTCCACGTCGATCAAGAAAGTGATTATAAGATCACTTGGCTTGCTAAAAACTTTGAATCATTTGTAGACAGTTTATACGTAGAAGAGTACTAAACAACTCAATAAAATATAAAAGGAGTGAAATCATGGATTCTGAATATGTTTTTGAAAGTGAAAAAGCAACAAAGCTATTATTGAAAAATTACGATTTAGTCAAAACAAGCGGTGTGAGTTTTATTGATAAACGTATTCGATTTTTGATTGCTCGTCTTTTTGCAGGGAATAATGACGTGATTAATCCAGAGAAATTCAACGAAATCAACAAAGAAATCAAGCGTCAATTGGGTTTCTTTACGGCACTAAATGGCAATGTTCGAGCTTCTTTAGCCGGACTCTTAATGGCGAATGATAATGCTAGTTCCGAGAGTATCAGCCAAGTCATTTCCAACTACAATACACTAATTGATGCTGGATTTAAACGCACAGAATACACTTATTTTGCTGCCTATTTATTACTAGAAGCTACTGAACCTGCCAAAGTTGCTCGAAAAGCGAAAATAATTCACGAGCTTTTCAAAAAAGACCATCCATTTTTAACAAAAAGTGAAGATGTCACGACCGCGGTTTTCTTAGCTAATTTGCCAGAAGAAGATACGGCGAAATTGGCTTCCATCACAGAATATTATTTTCAAGCCTTTGCAAATAAAGGGTTCCGCAAAAATGATAGTTTGCAATTTTTGGCAACAACAGGAACGCTACTTTATGGCGAAGAAAATAGTGGTTTTATTCGAAAAGTAGATAATGTCGTCGAAGAATTGCGTCGAAAAGGAGTTAAAATCAAACCGCTACACTATTCAAGTATCGGGATTTTAGCGTTTGTGATGGATGGACGGAAAATTGATTCGGGGCTGGTTAATTTAATAGATGAATTATCTCAACAGCCGGGACTGAAATTTGGCCGCGAATTTGTTGTAGCGCTAGCAATAAGTATGTATACGGAAAAACAATCTGGTCAGATGAGTAAAGAACAATTAGAAGGATTAATGGTCAATGTGCATATACTAATCGCAATGGAACAGGCTGCTGCAGCAAGTGAAGCAGCCGGAGCGAGTGCAGCCGCGGCATCAAATTGAAAATAAGAAAAAACCTGGTAGCGAGAAGAACTACCAGGTTTTGTATTACGGACTAACGTAATAATCATTACTTGTTTTTGGTGGATTTGATGTGCTTAATACATAATCTTTCAAAAAAGAATTAGGAGCATTATCCCACAGTGCCATTCCTGCTGATTTTGGTGGAGCGATACCTGCAAAAAAATACATATTATTTAAGCCCATCGTATCGGCCATTTTTTCTTTGTCAGATTGACTATAGGATTTAAAAGAATTGCTCGTCATTAAGTCCACGATTGCTTTGTCATAACCACTATTGTAAAAAGTCTCGTAATCAAACGCAGCGAAATTCAGCAGATTTTTATCCGTTGCGCCATTCTTTTTCGCCCAGCCTTCGATATCTAGTTTTTCCGATTGGTAAGTGAATGTTTCTTTTTCAGCATTATAAGTGATATTACCATACTTATGTGGGTAAACAGATAGCGCATTAGTAACGATGTCCGTAATTTTTTTACCATCTGTACTTTCAGCAGCACGGATGTTTTGCGTATGAATATGCCCACTAAGAGAAAAGTCCATATTGCCCGCGGTAAGTGCATCGATTACTTGTTGATTGTAGTTAATCGTATAGCCTTTTTGGATAACCTCGCTGTGATCGGTTAGATTGTGATGCATCACTGGAATAAGCTTAGCGCCATTTTTCTCAGCAAGAGCACTACATTCTTTAATCCAATCTAGAGTTCCTGCAGTTAATCCGCCTTCCGTTGTTGGTGTACCTTGTTGCATATTTGTTTTGTAAATCGCAGTATCAAGCATCAACAGCCAAACTTTAGATGAAGGGGCAGCTAAATAACTCAGTGAAAAGTCATCGCTAGAAATCGCATCATCATAGCCGAAAGCACCATAAATTTTGCTGAAATCTTTTGGAGTGATCGTATCAGTCGGCAGTTGTTTATCTTTTTCGAATTTACGTGCCCAAGGATTATTGATATCATGATTTCCTGGTACAACAAATACTTGAGTCCCTGTTTTTTCTACGGCAGTAAGTTTTTTAGCTAAACCCTCATGACTAGCTTTCTCGCCATTATTGGTTAAATCACCACTAATAATCAATACATCGGATTTTTGCGCTTTTACGTCATCTAAAAAAGCATCGGTTATTTCCTCACTGTAAGCAAGTTGTTTACCATCACCAGCAGCCACATATTTTTTAAATGCAGCCCCATCATCAGTTAGTGACGAATTAAAATAATGAACATCCGTCGTTTCGACAATCGATAAATCTCGGTCTTTTTCGATGGGGGTAGTAATCTCTTCTGTTTTCGCATTCCCTGAACTACATGCAACTAAAAAACAGGCTAAAAGTAGAGGTATGGCTATCTTAAAAAATCGAATCACGTTCATCACGCTTTCATGTTTGTATTTTCACAATTAAAGGTGAAATTTAGAACAAAACTCGCTAAAGAGAGATGTTCTAAATAAGTTAAATATCTCGGTCTAAGATACTTTTTGTTAAGCGATACATATCATCACGATAGGCACCAGTTGGTAACTTTTTAATCTCGCGAAGAGCTTTGTTCGTATACTTATTTGCGAGTTTAAACGCTAGTTCGACACCATTATATTTAGAAATAAGTGCTAAAACTTGTTCAGATGCAGCGTCAGACATAGCTAGTTTTTGTGAAAGAAGTGGTTCGAATTCTGCCAAATGCCCTTTCATTGCATAAATCAGCGGCAGAGAATAAATTCCTTGTTTCATATCATTTAAAACGGGTTTTCCTAGACCTTGATCAGTACTTGTATAATCAAGCACATCATCAATAATTTGAAAAGCCATGCCAAGATAGTGCCCGATATTATAACATTTAGCGACAGTCATTCGTGAAGCTTTACTACCAGTAGCGCCAGAATAACAACTAAGAGCAAAAAGTTGAGCTGTTTTACCAGAAATTCGTGCTAAATATTCACGCACAGTTACATCCATTTTGTAGCTTGTACGCATTTGATCCAGTTCGCCCATCAATATTTTTTCGATATTTTTACTATTAAATTCGATATTCTCGACAGAAGAGGCATGCGCAGATAAGATTTTAAAACAAATACAAAATAGATAGTCGCCAGTGTAGACCGCGTAATTTCGGCCATATTTAGAGTGGATTGTTGGAATACCTCGGCGAAGAGGAGAATCATCCACGACATCATCATGGATTAGTGTAGCCATATGAAGAACTTCTAACGCTGCTGCAATCGAAACGGCGCGGTCTTTATCAAAATCAGGACCAGCTTGAGCCGAAAGTAGTGCAAAAGCAGGGCGAAGTAATTTCCCGCCAGCATGAATCAAATCTTTTACATTTTTCTCCACATGTTTATCGCGAATTTGAATATTTTTTTCAATTGTTTGTAAAACTTCTTTTAAATCATCGGAAAGAGCAGGATAATCATCCCACATAGCATGAAGTTGCATATTGAACTCCTTTTAAAAAAATTATTTTGGTGTTGCTGCTTGATTTTGTTTTGCATCAGCGAACATGCGCAAAGTTTGAACATTTTTCAGCAAGTAGTTTGCCGCAATTCCTACTGCAATTCCAGAAAGAATTCCGATAAATGATAGTACTGGTAAGTAAAGCATAACCGACCAAGTACCTGCAATCCAACTTGCGATAACGAGCTGACCGACATTATGCAAAATTCCGCCGGTAACACTAACTCCGATGATACTAACACGTTTCGGTCCAAGTTGTTGTACTAGCCACATACCGAGAAAACTCAAGATAGCTCCCGCAGCGCTATACATAAATGTGGAAATGGTTCCACCAAGCAAAGTCGATAATACGAGTCTAATACAAATAATCATAAACGTATCTTTGGCTGATAACGTATAGAGTGAAATACAAGTAATAATATTAGCAAGCCCAAGTTTCGCTCCAGGTGCAAATGCAAATGGAAACGGAATCGCACGTTCCAGCAAACTTATAACAACTGCTTGTGCAGCAAGTAGCGCTATATATACTAATCGTCTGTTTTTTGTCATAGAAACACTTTCCTATCTATTTGAGGATAAGGTCAGGAAGAGATAATCGGCTCATCTGAATCGCCTGAACTCCCATCACTCGTTTTTACTTCTATTACTAATTTATGCGGCAGGCAAACGACTGTATCTCCTTGTTTGTCAATGGCACCGGTTCGAACGCAAACTTGATCATTACAGTTCGCTTTACTAATTCGAATCTTTTCCCCAGAAACTTCAATCGTGTTAGAGTGACCATCTGGCTGTTCTACGTCGAAACTCTCTGTACCTTTATGCCCAGTGAGCTTAACTGTTTTGTACTCCTTGCTATCAACCGAAATAACGGCGACAAGCTCTGTTTTTCCACTGGCAGGAGGAGGATCATTAGCTTTAACATACGAAAAAATAGCAATTGGCAAAAAGGAAAGCACACAAAGAGATAAAATAATAATAATATCCCAACGTTTTACCATATATAAATATTTCTTCACCGTCTTGCCTCCTTCGCAAATGTCATATCCCAATCCTATTTTAAAGGATAATCTCTAAATATAATAGGAAAAAGTTCAAAAAACGAACAAATAATAAAAACGGAAGCACCTCCTATGCCAAAAATGGCTTTTGGATGCACTCCCGATTTCTTATTTTTAAAAATACTAGTTGTTATTTTATTTGTCTCTATAAACGGACTTCGGCTTACCGTACCACCAATGACCAAGATGTTTTTGGAACCAAGGAACAGCCCAGTAATCAAGACCAAATGTACGACCAGCGCCATTTAGAAGTGCGATAGAAGCTGGTAACGCCCAGAATTTGTCCCAACCAAGCATAGCGCTTAGAGTGAACATTACTAGGAATCCGGCGCTTCCGATACTTACAAGCCAAGTGAATAAACCAACGACCATAGCAAGACCAATTGCAAGTTCAACAAAAGGAACTACTTTTTGCATGACTAGTGCAACATCAAGGTTTGGCATTAGAAGTTTCATAATCCATTCAAACCAACCAGGCATATGGCTAAGAATTGGTGTAGTTACGTTTGTTGCAGCCGCACCAGCAGCATCTCCGGCAGCTTGACTTGCACCAGATGTAGCAGCAGTTTGCAACCATTCGAATGGCATTTTAGAAGTTGTTGCAGTTAACCAAGAATCAGAACCAATACCATTAAATAATGGTTTTAAATTCGTAATACTTACTTTATCCCAAGTTGTTTCGCCGTAGATTTTAGAAAGAGCTTCGTCAATCCAGAACCAACCTAGATAAACACGTAATGGAAGTGTCCAAAGTACGTTACCGTAACGAGAAGTCCAGCCACGGAAAATATTGCGGTGGTCTTTAATGTGGAAGAATTCATGCATGATATATTGCCACATGTAATATCCACTACGAATCCCAAAGAAGTAATAAAGGTTAACCATATGTTTCATTAAAATAGCGAACCAACCAGAAAGGTGCATTCCACCAAGGTGAGCAACCCCGTACTTAGCTCCAATAGAAACCATAACTCCGTGGTATTTACCTTGGAAGGGTTCTTTTTCGCCTGTACCGCTCATTTCAACGATGATACTTTTCGCTGCAGTCAATGCAGTTTGTTCAGCGCCTTCAACGATTTGTGGTGTTGGTTTGCCTTCTTCATCTTCAAAGTAAGCAAGGTCACCAACGACATATACGTCTTTAAGACCTTCTGCTTCCATATATTGATTTACTTTCAAACGTCCTGCACGAGCAGATTCCATGCCGTAATCTTTTGTATCAGAGTTAGCACGAACGCCAGCAGTCCAGATTAATGTACTCGTTGGAATTTCTTCGCCAGATTTAAGAACGATGCTGTCAGGTTTAACCTCAACAATGGCAGCGTTTTTCATGATTTCAATGCCTTTTTTAACCATGTAACGTTCTGCTTTGTCAGCGTCTCTTCTTTCTAGCATGTTAAGAATTGTTGGAGCAGCTTCTACTACAACTAATTTAATTTCAGAAGGATCAATCTTGTTGTCTTTTGCTAAACGAGTTTTCCATTCTAAAAGTTCCCCAACCATTTCGATGCCTGTAAATCCAGATCCGCAAACAACAAATGATAACATTGCTTTACGTTTTTCAACATCTTGTTCAAGAGAAGCTTTCGTTACAGTTTCTTCAATATGTTTGCGTAACTTAACAGAATCTTCCCAAGACCAAAGTGTGAAACCATTTTCGCTTACACCAGGTGTTCCGAAGTCATTAGGTTCGCCGCCCATACCAAGTACTAGATAATCAAATGGATAGCTTCCGTGTTCAGTTGTTACAATCTTTTTATCATGATCTACATGTGTCACGTTATCAGTTACAAGATTAACCTTTGTTCTATTAAACAAACGACGCAAATCATATTGAACTGCTGTTGGTTCAACGCGACCGCCAGCAACTTCATGAAGTTCAGTCATCATTGTATGGTACGAATGACGATCGATTAATGTAATATTAACGTCTTTGTCTTTCTTGTATTTCTTAGCTAATTTCTTAGCAGCGTGTACACCTGCATATCCTGCCCCAATTAAAACGATATTCTTTTCAGGCATATGCTTCCTGAACTCCTTGTAAGTTTATTCACAAAAATAAAATGAGTCCAAAATTCCCCACAGTATTAATATAACCTATCATAGTTTAACAGAAACCTACTACTAATGTCTAGATACTATAGAACAATTCTAATCTAAAAAGTGAAAAATAGGACTTTATGCAAATAAGATAAAATTAAGCAGTTATAAAGTCCTTGTTTTATCTAGGTTTTTCGACATTTTTGTTTGCAATTTGCCTGAGAAATGATGGTTTTACTACTGCTTTATCCATCAATAGTCATTATTTAGAAAATTAGATAAATTATGTCTTTAGAATTACAGTAGACAAAAGCGAGCGCTGATGGTATCATTTGTATTGTAAAAGTGATATCGCTTTCGCAGACTATCCGTTTGTGTTCACGTTATCACAATCAACGTTTTAATAAAACAAAAGGTGGGAGCAAATATGAAATTGAAAAAAGTAGCAATGGGTATTACCGTAGTAATGGCTTCAAGTTTATTACTAGTAGGTTGCGGTAGTAACGACGACAGCAGCAAAGATAAGAAGGACACAGACACAAAGCAAACAGAAACAAAGAAAACAGCAAAAACTGACGGTACTATGACTGACGGTACTTACAAATTAGAAGAAAAAAATTACGATGACAATGGCTGGAAAGCATTTATGTCTATCGAAGTGAAAGATGGCAAAATTACAAAAGCTAACTACGATTACAAAAATAAAGATGGTAAATTAAAATCTGAAGATGCAGACTACGAAAAAGCAATGAAAGACAAAGTAGGAACTGGTCCTCAAGAATACTTGAAACAACTAAGTGATTCTTTAGTTAAAAATCAAGCAGCTGCATCGGTAGAAGTAGTTTCAGGAGCAACTCATTCTTCTGACGCTTTCATCAACTATGCTAACCAATTAATCCAAGCGGCTCAAAAAGCTGATACAACTACAATCTCCATCAACAACTTAGCTAAAATGGAAGATGGAACTTACAAATTAGAAGAACAAAATTACGCACATGGTTACCGCGCAGTCTTCAACATGGAAGTAAAAGATGGTAAAATCACTAAATCTGACTATAACTATGTAGACAAAGATGGCAAACTTAAAACGGACGATGCTGACTATGAGAAAAATATGAAAGCTAAATCTGGTACTGGTCCACAAGAATATATCCCAGCACTTAACAAATCTCTTGTAGACAAACAAAACGCTGGTGAAGTAGACACGGTTTCTGGTGCTACTGAATCTTCTAACCAATTCAAAATCTACGCTGCACAACTTGAAAATGCCGCTCAAAATGGCGACACTGATACAATCAAAGTGTACAACCTAGTAGAAGCTGAATAAATTTCGCAAAGAAACGTACAAACTGGCTGGCCCATATTTTTGGGCTAGCCGATTTTTTTATCGAAAAACAAGGAATTACCCCATTTTACTGTAGATTTATTCCTGTAATTACGCTATAGTTATTCAAGTAAAGATCATGATTAGAAAGGTGTAAAAGCTAATGAAAAAATGGAAAATGATACTTTCAATAATGATGTTGGCGCTTATTGTGTCGGCTTGCGGAAACACCAAAGAGGAAACGACGAAAGAACCAAGCGATTCGAAAAACTTAATGGATCAACCATACTCAAAAACGGACTTCCTTATGGGAACAGTTGTTACACTAAAGATTTACGATAAAGACAAAGAAGCAGTTCTTGATAAAGGTTTTGATCGAATTAAAGAACTAGCTGCTAAAATTACTACAAGTGATTCCGGAAAAACATCCGAAGTAGATAAAATTAATGAACAAGCTGGGAAGAAACCAGTAAAAGTTTCAGATGATATCTACTACTTAATTCAAGAAGGTCTTAAGTACTCGGAGAATTCTGGCGGTAGCTTTGATATTACTATTGGTCCGCTAACTTCTTTATGGCATATTGGTTTTTCTGATGCACGCAAACCTTCGCAAGCAGAAATCGATGCAGTTTTACCTTTAATTAACTACAAAGATGTTACAATGAACGACAAAGACAAAACAGTTTATCTTGAAAAAGAAGGAATGGAACTAGATTTAGGGGCGATTGCTAAAGGTTACATTACGGATGAAACACTAAAAGTATTTAAAGAGAATAAAGTAACGACTTCGATTATTGATTTAGGTGGAAATATTTACGTTCAGGGGAATAACCCCAATGGCAACAAATGGAATGTTGGTATTCAAGATCCGTTTTCCCCACGCGGTAGTGTGATTGGGAAACTTCCAGAATCTAACATGTCGATTGTTACGTCGGGTATTTATGAACGCTATTTAGAAGTGGACGGAAAAACCTATCACCATATTTTAGATCCGAAAACAGGTTATCCGTTCGACAACGACATCGCGGGTGTTTCCATAGTGTCTAAAAAATCAATCGACGGCGACGGTTTATCCACTGCTACCTTCTCCAAAGGGATTAAAGGAGGAATGGACTACATCGAGCAATTCAAAGGTGTAGACGCAATTTTCATTAGTAAAGATAAGAAAGTATACGAAACATCCGGATTGAAAGGGCAATTCGAATTAACAGATAAAAATTTCGAAATGGACACATTGAAATAAAACTATTTAATATAGAAGAAAGTGGGCGGGATTTTTCTTGAACCTGCTCACTTTATGTCAGAAAGGGGTTAAAAAGGGATTATGTCGATTCCGTCTTTTCTAAAATTAGTGGAAATCCAAACTAAGATTGCTAGCGTATTCCCGTTTATGTTAGGAACACTGTTTGTTGTCTATCAATACGATTTGTTCAAACCCGTTAATACACTAATATTTTTTGGTTCTATGTTAATATTTGATTTGACGACAACGGCAATAAATAATTATATGGATTACCGCAAAGCGACAGATAATCATGATTACGATTATCGGACGACGAGTAATGTTATTGGACAAGAGCGGATTTCTGAACGAACAGTTATCATCACAATTTTTCTAATGTTTTTTATCGCAACAGGATTAGGTGTGTGGCTAGTTGTTCGGACTGATTTACTCGTGCTTTTAATCGGCTTTGTTTGTTTTTGTATAGGGATTCTATATACATTTGGTCCAGTACCGCTTTCTCGTATGCCGCTCGGTGAAATTTTTTCCGGAGTAACGATG
The DNA here is from genome assembly GCF_900187025.1 of Listeria ivanovii subsp. ivanovii. Taxonomy (GTDB): domain Bacteria; phylum Bacillota; class Bacilli; order Lactobacillales; family Listeriaceae; genus Listeria; species Listeria ivanovii. The sequence goes on along the minus strand of NZ_LT906478.1, from coordinate 2,673,249 downwards.
GGATTTGGGATTTTCTTTCTTGCTGTTTATGTCAACGCCTATGATGCTGGAATTGCTAATTTACTGTGGCAAGGAGAAATGATAACTATTCAGTTCAATTTAATAGAAATCATTCGAATAGGTGTGGTATCCTTACCGTGTATTTTCACGATTGCGAATATCATGTTGGCGAATAATTTGTGTGATTTAGACGAAGATATTCGAAACCATCGTTACACACTTCCTTATTATATAGGTAGAAAAATGGGCATCGTTTTATTTAACGGTTTGTATTATGCATCATTTGTAGCAGTAATAGTTTCGGTTATAGTTGGTTTCTTGCATCCTATCATGCTGCTTTCGCTGCTGGTAGCCTATCCAGTTTATCGCAATTTAGTTCAATTCAATAAAGAGCAAGTGAAGTCAAAAACGTTTGTCATTGGAATTCGCAACTTTGTGTTGATTAATGCAACTTTGACAATCTTGATGGCAGTGAGTGTTGCACTTCAGCAATTGGTTTGAATAAAGGGGGCTTCTTTGGATGATAGAAAAATTAATATTAGGTCGTTTTGTTCCAGGGGAGTCCTTGATTCATGGTCTTGATGCTCGAACAAAGCTACTCGCAGGCTTTTATTATATTGGTATTTTATTTTTGGCGAATAACTGGTGGACATATGCTTTAATGGTTCTGTTCACGCTAATGGTTATTCAAATGACTGGAATTAAATTAAAAGTATTCATTAAAGGTGTTAAGCCGTTAATTTGGTTAATTTTATTTACGGTGGTTATGCAAATTTTATTTACAAGTGGCGGTACAATTTTCTTTGACTGGGGTCCGTTTACGATCTCATCATTTGGTCTTTTAAATGGGATATTTGTATTTTTACGATTTGTACTAATTATTATGATGTCGACAGTAATCACATTAACTACAACACCAATGAATTTAACTGATGCAATTGCGTATATCCTTCGACCTTTCGCCGTCTTAAAAGTGCCGGTGAATGACATTGCGTTAATGATCTCGGTAGCGCTGCGTTTTATACCGACACTTATGGGTGAAACAGACAAGATTATGAAAGCTCAGCGTGCGCGTGGTGTGGACTTTGGTGAGGGCAATTTATTCGAACAAATGAAAGTTGTAGTCCCAATTTTTATTCCGCTATTCGTCAGTTCTTTTAATCGGGCAGAAGAATTAGCTGATGCAATGGAAGCAAGAGGATATCGAGGCGGCGAGGGAAGAACTCGTTATCGAATATCGCACTGGCATATAGGTGATTTGATTGCTGGTCTCGTAATGGTTCTTTTAACGATAGGTTTGATAGTATTGCGAACAACATAAAAACATCCGGATTTTTAACGGGTTTTTTTTTTTTTTTTTTTTTTGTGTGGGGTAAAATTCTTATCTAGAGCTATTTTTCACTATACTCATCTCTTATTTCTTCTATATAATAGCTCCGATAAAAATAACTTAAAACTTTTTTTGAAAAGCGGTTGATTACTATACCTAACCCGTGTATAATAGATAAAGTGCAAATGGATAGGCATTGGTCTGCCCTTTTGGCAACGAGCACCCCGGTATTGCCGGGAATGCCCATGTGATGAAGTGAAAGGTTGCTGACACACCCGGCCGCTTTGCCATGGCGGATGTTCAGGTAATTTTCACGGAGAATGTCTACTTTAAAAGTAGGCGAAAAGGAGGGAAAGTAATGGCAAAACAAAAAATTCGTATTCGTTTAAAAGCGTATGATCACCGTATTTTGGATCAATCAGCAGAAAAGATTGTAGAAACAGCGAAACGCTCAGGTGCTTCCGTATCTGGTCCGATTCCACTTCCAACAGAGAAGTCAATCTACACAGTCTTACGTGCGGTCCACAAATATAAAGATTCTCGTGAGCAATTCGAAATGCGTACACACAAACGTTTAATCGACATCGTTAATCCAACACCACAAACAGTTGATAGCTTGATGCGTTTAGACTTACCAAGCGGTGTGGACATCGAAATCAAACTATAATAAGAATATATTAAATTAACAGGAGGTGTGACTCATGACCAAAGGAATCTTAGGTAGAAAAGTAGGGATGACACAAGTTTTCACTGAAAACGGCGAACTTATTCCAGTAACAGTTATCGAAGCAGCACAAAACGTGGTACTTCAAAAGAAAACTGTTGAAACTGATGGCTACGAAGCTGTACAAATTGGTTTCGAAGATAAGAGAGCAAAATTGTCAAACAAACCCGAACAAGGTCATGTAGCAAAAGCCAATACTACTCCTAAGCGCTTCATTCGCGAATTCCGCGATGTAAACTTAGACGAGTATGAGATTGGTTCAGAAGTAAAAGTAGACGTATTCGCAGAAGGTGACATCATCGACGCGACAGGCGTATCGAAAGGTAAAGGATTCCAAGGTGTTATTAAACGCCACGGACAATCACGCGGCCCTATGGCCCATGGTTCCCGTTACCATCGTCGCCCAGGTTCAATGGGTCCAGTAGCACCTAACCGTGTTTTCAAAAATAAACTACTTCCAGGTCGTATGGGTGGGGAACAAATCACTATCCAAAACCTAGAAATCGTTAAAGTAGACGTTGAAAAGAACGTTCTTTTAGTAAAAGGAAACGTTCCAGGCGCTAAAAAAGCATTAGTTCAAATTAAAACTGCTACTAAAGCAAAATAATTTATTTGGAAAGGAGGACTAACGAATGCCAAAATTAAGCTTACTTAAACAAGATGGAACAAACGCTGGCGAAATTACTTTAAACGACACTGTTTTCGGTATCGAACCAAATGAAAAAGTTGTTGTTGATGTGATTTTGAGCCAACGTGCATCCCTACGTCAAGGGACTCATAAAGTGAAAAATCGTTCAGAAGTACGTGGTGGCGGACGTAAACCATGGCGTCAAAAAGGTACAGGTCGTGCCCGTCAAGGTTCAATCCGTTCCCCACAATGGCGTGGCGGTGGTGTCGTATTCGGCCCAACACCTCGTTCATATGCTTACAAGTTACCTAAGAAAGTTCGTCGTTTAGCGATTAAATCAATTCTTTCTTCTAAAGTAAATGAAGAAAAATTAGTTGTACTTGAAGGTTTAACTTTCGATGCTCCTAAAACAAAAGAATTTGCGGCTTTTCTTAAAAATATCTCTGTAGATACTAAGGCACTAATCGTAGTTGCTGGTGAAAGTGAAAATGTAGAATTATCTGCACGCAACTTACAAGGCATTACAGTTATTCCAGCTGAAAGTATCTCAGTACTAGAAGTTGCTAAACATGATAAGTTAATTATCACTAAAGCAGCTGTCGAAAAAGTAGAGGAGGTGCTCGCATAATGGATGCACGCGACATCATTAAGCGCCCAGTTGTAACTGAAGAATCTACAAGCATTCTCGACGATAAGAAATATACATTTGAAGTAGATACTCGCGCAACTAAAACGCAAGTAAAATACGCAATTGAAGAAATTTTCGACGTAAAAGTTGCTAAAGTAAACGTAATGAATTACAAAGGTAAACTGAAACGTATGGGCCGTTATGCAGGTTACACTAACAAACGCCGTAAAGCGATTGTTACTGTTACAGCTGACAGCAAAGAAATTCAATTCTTTGAAGTATAATTCGACTAACTTTAAATAAATCTAACGAGGAGGGGAAACAATGGCGATCAAAAAGTATAAACCTACCACAAACGGGCGCCGGCATATGACTAGTTCAGATTTTGCTGAGATTACTACAAGTACTCCAGAAAAATCTTTACTACGTCCTCTTAAAAAGAAAGCCGGACGCAATAACCAAGGTAAGTTAACTGTTCGTCATCACGGCGGTGGCCATAAACGCCAATACCGCGTGATTGATTTCAAACGTAACAAAGATGGTATTCCAGGACGCGTTGCAACGATCGAGTACGATCCAAACCGTTCTGCTAATATTGCTTTAATCAACTATGCTGATGGAGAAAAACGCTACATCATCGCAGCAAAAGGCCTTGAAGTAGGTCAAACAATTTATTCAGGAGCAGAAGCCGACATCAAAATCGGTAATGCACTAGAATTAAAAGATATTCCAGTGGGTACTGTTATCCACAATATCGAAATGAAACCTGGTAAAGGTGGTCAATTAGTACGTTCAGCTGGAACAAGTGCTCAAGTGCTTGGTAAAGAAGGCAAATACGTATTAATCCGCTTAAACTCTGGTGAAGTTCGTATGATCCTTTCCACTTGTCGCGCTACAATCGGTCAAGTTGGTAATGAACAACACGAACTTATCAACATCGGTAAAGCAGGTCGTTCACGTTGGATGGGTAAACGCCCAACTGTTCGTGGATCTGTAATGAACCCGAACGATCACCCACACGGTGGTGGTGAAGGTAAAGCTCCAATCGGCCGTAAATCGCCAATGTCTCCATGGGGTAAACCAACTCTTGGATACAAAACACGTAAGAAAAATAACAACTCCGATAAATTTATCGTGCGTCGTCGTAAGAAAAAATAATCGGATTAATAGATTGAATAAAATTGGTAGCAGGATAGCGAGGACATGCGTTCTCAGCTTCCTGACTATGCGAAGGGAGGTTCCGTCATGGGTCGTAGTTTGAAAAAAGGACCTTTTGTTGATGACCACTTGATGAAGAAAGTGGAAGCAGCAGCAGAAAGCGAAAAGAAACAAGTTATTAAAACTTGGTCTCGTCGCTCCACGATTTTCCCAACTTTTGTTGGACAAACAATCGCAGTATATGATGGACGTAAACACGTTCCTGTTTATGTTCAAGAAGATATGGTAGGACACAAACTGGGCGAATTCGCACCAACTCGTACGTACCGCGGTCATGCGGGCGACGATAAAAAAACTAAACGCTAATTTGAGAGGAGGATATCCTAATGGCAAGTGAAGTTACAAGCGCAAAAGCCGTTGCCAAAACGGTTCGTATTGCTCCTCGCAAAGCTAGAATCGTCATTGATTTAATTCGAGGCAAGCAAGTTGGCGAAGCAATTGCAATCTTGAAGTATACTCCAAGATCAGCTTCCCCAATTATTGAAAAAGTATTAAAATCCGCTATTGCTAACGCAGAGCATAACTATGATTTAGACATTAACAACCTTGTAGTAGAGGAAGCATTTGTTGACGAAGGTCCAACACTTAAACGTTTCCGTCCACGTGCACAAGGTCGTGCAAGTGCAATTAACAAACGTACTAGCCACATTACAGTTGTGGTATCTGAAGTGAAGGAGGGATAATTCGTGGGTCAAAAAGTACATCCAATAGGTATGCGTATCGGTGTCATCCGTGATTGGGACTCCAAATGGTACGCGGAAAAAGATTATGCGGACTTCTTACATGAAGATTTACGCATCCGTGATTATGTTGCAAAACGTCTATCTGACGCTTCTGTTTCTCGTGTAGAAATCGAACGTGCAGCTAACCGTGTGAATATCACTATTCATACTGCTAAACCTGGTATGGTTATCGGTAAAGGTGGTTCAGAAGTTGAAGCATTACGCAAAAACTTAAACGAACTTACTCAAAAACGTGTTCATATCAACATCGTAGAAATTAAACGTGCTGACCTAGACGCAAAATTGGTTGCTGAAAATATCGCTCGTCAATTGGAAGGTCGTGTATCTTTCCGTCGTGCGCAAAAACAAGCTATCCAACGTACTATGCGTGCTGGAGCAAAAGGTATCAAAACTCAAGTATCTGGTCGTCTTGGCGGAGCGGATATCGCTCGTGCTGAACACTATAGCGAAGGAACAGTACCTCTTCATACATTGCGTGCCGATATCGACTACGCATGGGAAGAAGCTGACACAACTTATGGTAAATTAGGCGTAAAAGTCTGGATCTACCGTGGTGAAGTCCTTCCTACGAAGAAAAACAATGTGGAAGGAGGAAAATAATAATGTTAGTTCCTAAACGTGTAAAATACCGTCGTGAATTCCGCGGAAACATGCGTGGACGCGCGAAAGGCGGAACTGAAGTTGCATTTGGTGAATACGGTCTTCAAGCAGTTGAAGCTTCTTGGATTACAAACCGTCAAATCGAAGCAGCTCGTATCGCAATGACTCGTTACATGAAACGTGGCGGTAAAGTTTGGATTAAAATTTTCCCTCATAAATCTTACACTTCTAAACCAATCGGGGTTCGGATGGGTAAAGGTAAAGGTGCTCCGGAAGGTTGGGTAAGCCCAGTTAAACGTGGCAAAATTATGTTTGAAATCGCAGGTGTACCTGAAGATGTAGCGCGTGAAGCATTACGTCTAGCAGCACATAAACTGCCGGTCAAAACTAAGATCGTTAAACGTGAAGAAATTGGTGGTGAAGCAAATGAAAGCTAATGATATCCGTGATTTATCCACTACCGAAATCCAAGATCAAGAAAAAGCTTTGAAAGAAGAGCTCTTCAACCTGCGCTTTCAATTAGCTACTGGTCAATTAGAAAACACCGCACGTATTCGTGAGGTTCGTAAAGCAATTGCCCGTATGAAAACAATCGTCAGGGAAAGAGAACTTGCTTAAAAAAGAATCGTAAGGAGGTTTTAATACATGGCTGACCGTAACCAACGTAAAGTTTATACTGGTCGTGTTGTATCCGACAAAATGGATAAAACAATTACCGTGGTTGTTGAAACGTACAAGAAACATGGTTTGTACGGTAAACGCGTGAAGTATTCTAAAAAATTCAAAGCGCATGATGAAAATAACATTGCAAAAACTGGCGATGTAGTTCGTATTTCCGAAACTCGTCCATTGTCTGCAACTAAACATTTCCGTTTACTAGAAGTTGTAGAAGAAGCAGTAATTATCTAAATCAAAAGTTAAAAATAGATTGTGAAGAGTTGCCGAGTGCAATTTTTCCGACCCGTTATTCTGGAAGGAGGGTGTCCTAATGATTCAACAAGAAAGTCGTATGAAAGTGGCTGATAACTCTGGCGCACGTGAAGTGTTAACAATTAAAGTGCTAGGTGGATCAGGACGCAAAACTGCTAACATTGGTGATGTTGTCGTGTGTACCGTTAAACAAGCAACACCAGGCGGCGTTGTCAAAAAAGGTGAAGTTGTTAAAGCAGTAATCGTTCGTACTAAGAGTGGAGCACGTCGTCAAGACGGTTCTTACATCAAGTTTGATGAAAATGCATGTGTCATTATCCGTGACGATAAAAGTCCTCGTGGAACACGTATTTTTGGACCTGTTGCTCGCGAACTTCGTGAAAACAACTTTATGAAGATCGTTTCTTTAGCTCCAGAAGTTCTTTAAAAAATAAGTTCCAAGAAATCAAGGAGGTGCTATACCAATGCATGTCAAAAAAGGTGATAAAGTAAAAGTTATTACTGGTAAAGATAAAGGCAAATCCGGCAAAGTGCTCGCAGCATTTCCGAAAAAGGACCGCGTACTTATTGAAGGAATTAATATGGTTAAAAAACATACAAAACCTTCCAACATCAACCCGCAAGGCGGAATCTTGAATGTTGAAGCACCAATCCATGTTTCAAACGTAATGCTAATTGACCCTAAAACAGGCGAACCTACTCGTGTAGGCTACGAAGTTAAAGGCGATAAGAAAGTACGCGTAGCAAAAAAATCCGGTGAAGTAATAGATAAATAATAGTCGTAGGAAGGAGGGAATATTACATGAATCGCCTTAAAGATCAATATCTTAAGGAAATTGTTCCTGCTTTAATGAGCAAATTCAATTATGACTCCGTAATGGAGGTTCCAAAAATAGATAAAATCGTAATCAACACTGGTGTTGGTGACGCTACAGCAAATGCAAAAGTTTTAGACAGTGCAGTTGAGGAGTTAGCTCTTATCACTGGTCAAAAACCTGTAATTACAAAAGCAAAAAATTCTATCGCTGGTTTCCGTCTTCGTGAAGGAATGCCAATCGGTGCTAAAGTAACTTTACGTGGTGAACGCATGTATGATTTCTTAGATAAATTAGTTACTGTTTCACTTCCACGTGTTCGTGACTTCCGTGGTGTATCGAAAAAAGCTTTCGATGGCCGTGGTAACTATACGTTGGGTGTAAGAGAGCAACTTATTTTCCCTGAAATTGATTACGATCAAGTATCAAAAGTGCGCGGTATGGACGTAGTAATCGTTACAACTGCCAAAAGTGATGAAGAATCTCATGAGTTACTTACTCAACTAGGGATGCCATTTCAAAAGTAATCAAAATTAATTTTAGTAGGGAGGCGTAAACGTGGCTAAGAAATCAATGATCGCGAAGCAAAAACGCACACCAAAATACGCTGTTCAAGCATATACTCGTTGTGAACGTTGTGGTCGTCCACATTCCGTTATTCGCAAATTTAAATTATGCCGTATTTGTTTCCGTGAACTTGCCTATAAAGGTCAAATTCCCGGCGTGAAAAAAGCAAGCTGGTAAGAAAGAGTTTAAGGAAGGAGGGTATTATACATGGTGATGACAGATCCAATTGCAGATTTTCTAACTCGCATTCGTAATGCAAACATGGTTAAACATGATAAATTAGAACTGCCTGCATCCAAAATCAAAAAAGAAATTGCTGAAATATTGAAGCGTGAAGGTTTTATCCGTGACGTTGAATATATTGAAGATGACAATGCTGGAACAATCCGTGTTTTCTTGAAATATGGAGCGACTGGCGAACGTGTAATCACTGGTTTAAAACGTATTAGTAAACCAGGTTTGCGTGTATATGCAAAATCAAATGAGGTGCCTAAAGTCCTTAATGGTCTTGGTATCGCAATCGTGTCTACTTCCCAAGGTGTTTTAACCGACAAAGAAGCCCGTGCTAAACAAGTCGGCGGAGAAGTACTAGCATACGTTTGGTAAGAAAAAGTAAACCATAAGGAGGTGCAATAAATGTCCCGTATAGGTAAAAAAACTATTGTGATTCCTGCAGGTGTAACAGTTACACTTAATGGATCAACAGCAACAGTTAAAGGTCCTAAAGGTGAACTTGTAAAAGAGTTCAACCCAGAAATTACTATCAATATTGAAGGCAACGAAATTAACGTTTCTCGCCCGACTGATAATAAAAACCACCGCGCGCTTCATGGTACAACCCGTGCTATTTTAAATAACATGGTTGTCGGAGTTTCCGAGGGTTATGAAAAGAAATTAGAACTTATCGGTGTTGGTTACCGTGCACAAAAACAAGGCGACAAGCTTGTTCTTAACGTAGGGTACTCTCATCCAGTAGAATTTGTTGCTCCGAAAGGCGTAGAAATTGAAGTTCCTGCAAACACACAAGTGATTGTTAAAGGATACAACAAAGAACACGTTGGAGAATTAGCTGCAAACATTCGTGCCGTACGTCCACCAGAGCCATATAAAGGTAAAGGTATTCGTTACGAAGGCGAACATGTACGCCGTAAAGAAGGTAAAACTGGTAAATAATGCCGCTTAATTAGGCAAATGAGAGAAGAGGTGAGTCGTGTGATTACCAAAATCGACAAAAATAAAGTACGTAAAAAAAGACATGCTCGTGTTCGTTCTAAGATTTCTGGAACTGAAAGTCGTCCACGTTTAAACGTATTCCGTTCAAACAAAAACATTTATGCTCAAATTATTGATGATGTAAATGGTGTGACACTTGCAAGTGCGTCTAATTTAGATAAAGATTTCGGTTCTGCTGAATCAAAAGTTGATGCAGCAAGCAAAGTTGGCGAACTAGTTGCTAAACGTGCTTCCGAAAAAGGTATTACTTCTGTCACTTTTGACCGTGGAGGATACTTATATCATGGCCGCGTAAAAGCTCTTGCTGAAGCAGCTCGCGAAAATGGACTAGAATTTTAATAAGAAGGAGGGACATATTACATGCCTGAGCAAATTGATGGAAACAAATTAGATTTAGAAGAACGCGTTGTTACAATCAACCGTGTTGCTAAAGTAGTTAAAGGTGGACGTCGTTTCCGTTTCACAGCACTTGTTGTTGTTGGAGACAAAAATGGTCATGTTGGTTTCGGTACTGGTAAAGCACAAGAAGTTCCAGATGCAATCCGTAAAGCTGTTGAGGATGCTAAAAAGAACATGGTGCTTGTACCTACTGTAGATACAACTATTCCACACACTGTAGTCGGACATTTTGGTGGCGGAGAAATTCTTCTTAAACCTGCTAGTGCCGGTTCTGGTGTAACTGCTGGTGGTCCCGTTCGTGCGGTCCTAGAACTTGCCGGTGTTGCTGATGTATCTTCCAAATCGCTTGGATCTAATACACCAATTAACATGGTACGTGCTACAATCGACGGAATTAAACAACTTAAAAACGCTGAAGATGTTGCGAAACTTCGCGGCAAAACAGTAGAAGAATTGTTAGGATAAGGAGGGAATTATCGTTATGGCGAAGTTAGAAATCACTTTAAAACGTAGCTTAATCGGACGCCCTCAACCACAACGCAAAACTGTTCAAGCATTAGGTCTTGGTAAAACAAATTCTGTAGTGGTTAAAGAAGATAATCCTGCAATTCGTGGGATGATCACTAAAGTAAGTCATTTAGTGGACGTCAAAGAAGTTTAAGCTTAATATAATAATATGTAATTGATAGAATTTGTTAAATAGGAGGAGGTGCTTGACATGAAACTACATGAACTTAAGCCTTCAGAAGGTTCTCGTAAAGAACGTAATCGTGTTGGTCGTGGAACAGGCTCTGGTAACGGCAAAACTTCAGGACGCGGTCATAAAGGACAAAAAGCTCGTTCTGGTGGTGGCGTACGTTTAGGCTTTGAAGGTGGACAACTTCCACTTTTCCGTCGTATTCCAAAACGTGGATTCACAAATATCAACCGTAAAGAATTTGCAATCGTGAACTTAGATGTTTTAAACCGCTTTGAAGATGGTACAGAAGTAACACCAGAACTTTTAATTGAAACTGGAATAATTCGTAACGAAAAATCTGGAATCAAGATTTTATCAGATGGTAAAATCGAGAAAAAACTTACTGTGAAAGCGAACAAATTCTCTGCAGCTGCTAAAGAAGCAATTGAAGCGGCTGGCGGAAAAACTGAGGTGATCTAATGTTTCAAACGTTAGTTAACTTCTTCAAAGTAGCGGACATCCGAAAAAAAATACTATTTACGTTAGCAATGCTAGTTATTTTCCGTATTGGTACGTTTGTGCCAGTACCGGGAGTTAACGCTGCAGCATTGCAATCTAGTATGGATGGCGGTATTTTGGGGTTTTTAAACACATTTAATGGTGGGGCGTTAAAAAACTTCTCAATTTTTGCCATGGGTGTAATGCCTTACATTACATCTTCCATTATTGTTCAGTTGCTTCAAATGGATGTTGTTCCAAAGCTAACTGAGTGGTCGAAACAAGGGGAAATGGGTCGTAAAAAACTCAATCAACTTACTCGATACATGACGATAGGTCTTGGTTTAGTCGAAGCATTTGGTATGGCATACGGATTTAACCGCATGTCATCTGCTGGTTTGGTTATTGAACCATCTATTGGTAGATATGCCATTATCGCGATTGTTCTAACCACAGGTACAATGTTCTTAATGTGGTTAGGTGAGCAAATCACTGTTAAAGGCGTTGGTAATGGTGTTTCCATCATTATCTTTGCTGGTATCGTTGCACGTATCCCTGATGGAGCACGTCAATTATACGTTTCGCAAATTGAAAACGCTGGTGATCAACTTTTCCTACACATATTAACTCTTGCCGGTGTCGCGGTTGCGATTTTAGCTATTGTTGTAGCTGTTATCTTCTTCCAACAAGCACTGCGCAAAATTCCAATTCAATACTCTAAACGTGTAGCAGGAGCAAAACAATCGGGCGCGCAAGCAACTCATTTGCCGTTGAAACTTAACTCTGCCGGAGTTATCCCAGTTATCTTTGCAAGTGCATTTATTATTACACCACAAACTATTCTTACTTTCTTTGATCAAAGTAATGATGTAGTAAAAGTATTGAAAGATGTGTTTGATTACACTAAACCAATTGGTATGATTTTATATGTTGCACTAATTGTTGCTTTCACTTATTTCTATGCTTTCATTCAAGTAAACCCTGAGAAAGTTGCAGATAACTTGAAAAAGCAAGGTGGGTATATTCCTAGTAAACGTCCTGGTCGGGAAACACAAGCTTATCTTACATCGGTACTTTATCGATTAACATTTGTTGGTGCAATTTTCCTTTCAGCGGTTGCTATACTTCCAACTATCGGTACTACTGTGTTTAGTTTGCCGCAGTCACTTGCCGTTGGTGGTACAAGCCTACTAATTGTTATCGGGGTAGCATTAGATACTACGAAACAACTTGAAGGACAACTTGTAAAAAGGAACTATCGGGGATTTATCAAATAACACGCAGTTCTTGTTAGGGTTTCCTAGCAGGAGCTAGCGCGTAATAAGGGGCGAAACAGTTGAAATTAGTATTAATGGGACTGCCCGGCGCCGGAAAAGGCACACAAGCGGAACAGATTGTTGAGAAATACAACATTCCTCATATTTCCACGGGAGATATGTTCCGAGCAGCTATGAAAAATAATACAGAATTAGGAAAAAAAGCTAAATCCTTTATGGATAATGGCGACCTAGTTCCTGATGAAGTTACAAATGGTATCGTTCGTGAACGTTTAGCCGAAGATGATGCTAAGAATGGCTTCTTGCTTGATGGTTTTCCGCGTACAGTGGAACAAGCAAAAGAGCTTGGAAATATTCTAAGTGATTTAGGTACAGAACTTGATGCTGTCATTAACATTGATGTCGAAAAAGATGTTTTAATGAAACGTCTTACTGGTCGCTGGATTTGCCGTACTTGCGGTAAAACTTACCACGAAATTTACAACCCGCCAAAAGTGGCTGGGAAATGTGATTTAGATGGTGGAGAACTTTACCAACGCGAAGATGACAAGAAAGAAACCGTTGAAAATCGTCTGAATGTCAATATGAAACAGACCAAGCCGCTTCTTGATTTTTACTCTGAAAAAGGTAAACTTCACAGCATAAACGGCGAGCAAGATATTAAAGACGTTTTTGTAGATGTGGAAAAAATTCTTGCTTCTTTTTGAGGGGTAAGCTGTGCTGAAACCACCGTCAAAATCAATGCGTGCAAATTGATATGATTTGTAGTATAATGGATAATTGGCAGTGGAATAAAGGCATCTAAGCAAATCATGATGAACGAGAGAACCGTTTGAAGATCATCCGAATGACGTATATGTTCTACCCTGACCTGCTCAGCCGCAATGCTTTTGCGTGTGACAGTTCTTCTGGTTTTACGGATTTCACTTTTACAGGTTGTCTGAAAAGCTGGCGAAATTGTGTTGCCTTTTAAAGAAGTGCATCCATTTTTGCATGTTTTACGTTTTTTCATGTAAGAGAAATAGTTACACTGAAAGGATTAGGCCTGCATCAGGAACAAATCCAAGAATACAAGAAGGAGGTAGCAAACATATGGCAAAGGAAGATGTTATTGAAGTAGAAGGCGTTGTGCAAGAAACTCTACCAAACGCGATGTTCAATGTTGAACTCGAAAATGGTCATAAAGTACTGGCAACTGTTTCAGGTAAAATCCGCATGCACTACATTCGTATTTTACCCGGAGATAAAGTGACAGTAGAGCTTTCTCCATACGACCTGACACGCGGAAGAATTACTTATCGTTTTAAATAATTTGCACTCCGAAATTGAATTTATATACCGGTCTGGTTCGCCCAGCTTAGAAATTATCGGTTTATAGAGACATTTTCTCTAATAAACAAGGAGGTATATCTATATGAAAGTAAGACCATCAGTGAAACCTATGTGCGAAAAATGTAAAGTTATTCGTCGTAAAGGTAAAGTAATGGTAATTTGTGAAAATCCAAAACATAAACAAAAACAAGGATAAGAGGAGGTGCTTAAGTAAATGGCACGTATTGCAGGTGTGGACGTTCCACGTGAAAAACGTATTGTTATTTCCCTGACTTACATTTATGGTATCGGTAAACAAACAGCTAGCAAAGTTCTTGCTGAAGCTGGTGTTTCTGAAGATACTCGTACTCGTGATTTAACTGAGGAAGAGCTAGGTAAAATCCGCGAAATCTTAGACCGTATTAAAGTTGAAGGTGACCTTCGTCGTGAAGTAAACTTAAACATTAAACGTCTAATTGAAATCGGTTCTTACCGTGGCATGCGTCACCGTCGTGGACTTCCAGTTCGCGGACAAAATACAAAAAATAATGCCCGTACTCGTAAAGGCCCGTCCAAAACAGTAGCAGGCAAAAAGAAATAATAGTAAAGGAGGTAGTTAGTGAATGGCTCGTAAAACAAATACTCGTAAACGCCGTGTGAAAAAGAATATCGAATCTGGTATTGCACACATTCGTTCTACATTTAATAATACGATCGTAATGATTACTGACACACATGGTAATGCTTTAGCTTGGTCAAGTGCAGGTTCTCTAGGGTTTAAAGGTTCTCGTAAATCTACTCCTTTCGCAGCGCAAATGGCAGCTGAAAGTGCAGCTAAATCAGCACAAGAACATGGTTTAAAAACATTAGAAGTAACTGTTAAAGGTCCTGGTTCAGGTCGTGAAGCGGCTATCCGTGCACTACAAGCAGCTGGTCTTGAAGTAACAGCTATTAAAGATGTAACTCCAGTTCCACATAACGGATGTCGTCCTCCAAAACGTCGTCGCGTATAAGTGGTCGTTTTCTTTTGCCAATAGTAGATTTTTACTGTCTTAACTATCAAGGCAGAGAGTTTGACATAAAGACTGATATTCTAGACGTTTTGAAGGAGGGTAAATTTGAATGATCGAAATTGAAAAGCCAAAAATCGAGACGATTGAGATCAGCGATGATGCCAAGTATGGAAAGTTTGTTGTAGAGCCACTTGAGCGTGGATATGGTACAACTTTGGGTAACTCCTTACGTCGTATTCTATTATCTTCTCTTCCAGGTGCAGCAGTAACCTCTATCCAAATTGATGGAGCTTTACATGAGTTTTCTGTAATTGAAGGTGTAGTAGAAGATGTAACAACCATGATTTTAAATATTAAAAAACTTGCGTTAAAAATCTATTCTGATGAAGAAAAAACATTAGAAATCGATATGCAAGGTCCTGGTGTAGTGACTGCAGCTGACATTAATTATGACAGCGACGTTGAGATTTTAAATCCCGACTTACACATTGCTACATTAAGTGATAATGCTAAATTTCATGTGCGTTTAAATGCTACTCGTGGTCGTGGTTATACACCTGCTGATCAAAATAAACGCGAAAATATGCCAATTGGTGTGCTTCCGGTTGATTCAATCTTTTCACCGGTTATCCGCGTGAACTATCAAGTGGAAAATACACGTGTTGGACAATTAACTAATTATGATAAGCTTACGTTTGATGTGTTGACTGACGGAAGTATCAGCCCAGAAGAAGCAGTTTCACTTGGAGCTAAAATTCTTTCTGAGCACTTAAGTATCTTCGTTAACTTGACAGATGAAGCACAAAAAGCTGAAATTATGATTGAAAAAGAAGAAAGCCATAAAGAGAAAGTGCTTGAAATGACTATTGAAGAATTAGACTTGTCTGTTCGTTCATATAATTGTTTAAAACGCGCTGGAATCAATACAGTACAGGAACTTGCTGATAAATCCGAAGACGATATGATGAAAGTTCGCAATTTGGGCCGTAAATCGCTAGAGGAAGTAAAAGTAAAACTGGCTGACCTTGGCTTATCTCTAAGAAACGAAAACTGATAAAGGAGGCAATTCCATGGGTTACAGAAAATTAGGTCGTACAAGCTCACAACGTAAAGCATTACTACGTGATCTTGCAACGGATTTAATCGTACATGAACGTATTGAAACAACAGAAGCTCGCGCTAAAGAGATTCGTAAAGTTGTTGAAAAACTAATCACTTCTGGGAAAAAAGGAGACTTGCACGCTCGTCGTCAAGCAGCTGCTTTTGTTCGTCATGAAGTTGTAGATGTAGTTCAAGTAGATGCAAAAGGTAAAGATGGTTCTACTGTGAAGAAAAACCGTCCAGTTTACGCGCTACAAAAACTATTTGATGATGTTGCTCCACGTTACGCGGAACGTCAAGGTGGTTATACTCGCATCTTGAAAAAAGGTCCACGTCGCGGTGACGGCGCACCAATGGTTATTATTGAATTAGTTTAATAATAAAACGTTTAAAGCAAGTGGAGTGTCATGATATGGGGACTTCTTGTTTCCTTGTCTAGCTCTGTGTTTCCTAGCCTATAAAACAGGCTAGGAGGCAGGCTTTTTTTGTTTGACCTGCTTTACGTATCGTTTTGTAGGTCAAACTTGAAAAGCATGTTTTTTCTTGTGCTTCTTTCGAAAAACATCTATAGTGAACTCCAAAGACTAGTAAAAGGAGTGGCTAAAGATGCGTATACTAACTAACTCAGAAATAGCTAAAAACCGTCTGTATAATTCTGGCTTACTACATAATAAATTTTCTAACGCACCTGTCGCTTCAAGTGCGTTATTTGGCATACAATCACAATATCAACAGTTTGGCGAAATAAGTCTGTTTAATCGTGTAAGTGATCTAACAAAAGAAGTGTTGCAGAAGGACTACAATCAAAAGAAGCTAATTAAAATTTGGGGTCAAAGAATGACGGTGCACATGTATACGCCTTCTGAGTGGTTTTTTATTCATGAAGTATATGCAAATAGGAACAACTGGATTAAAAAGCAAACAGATGGGTTAGGAAGCAATTTAGATACGCTTTTAGAAGAAATGGAACTACTTCTAATGAGTGAGGAGAAAATTCCTAAAGAAGCATTTGCAAAATTATTTGGTGAGCAGGCGAAAACCCTGATGACTTGGGGTGGCGTATTTATCCAAGCATCGCTAGACGGGAAACTGTTTTGTGTGCCAGAATCTCCAAAAACTAAATTTTATAGCCATCGTTATTGGATTGATTCAGAAATAGAAGAATCATGGCTAAGTGCACCTCGGATGCAAACAGGACTAGAAGTGATGATTGATCGCTACTTCAGTGCATATGGTCCTGCCACAGTCCAAGATTTTAAGCATTGGTCCGGACTTCCGAATTTTGAATTTCAAGCAACGCTCGGAAAACTTCTACCAAATTATTTCTGCTATTTAGGGGAAGAGGGGGAGAAGTATTACAGCAAAACGGAAATACAATTAGAATTAAAATCAGAAAAGCCGCTTTTGCTTGGTAAGTTTGATCCACTTTTTGTTAGTTATCGGAGAAAGGATTGGTTGGCAAATGAAAAAGAAACAAGCTTGATTTGGAGAACTGCTGGTCAAATTGAAGCTGTTTTAATTATAAATGATATTTTTTATGGTACATGGAGATATAAAATTACCGGAGAAAAAATTGTGTTTTATTTTTATTTGAGTAAAAAGCTAGCAAAGAGAACTCAGAAACAGGTTGAGAAAGAAGCTATACAACTTGCTGTATTTTTAGGTAAAAATTATCAAGGAAGTACTTTTGAACAAATATAAAAGAAATCCTATTGCTCGTTAAATGGAGCAATAGGATTTCTTTTATAAAAATGGCATTTCTGGAAAATAATCTAATGGTAGTTTGATACTTGCTGTCTGACTAGGTCTACTTAAATGGCAAATTTGAAAATCGCCATCGAGTGATAATAAGAACACGGCATCTTCAATGGTCATTTTATCAGTAGCTGTTAGTAAATCCACCATATTTTGTAAAGCAGTTTTTGCTGCGCTTTCAACGGTGGAATCAGAAGCAATACAAATTAAGTGATTGTCATGAATGATGACTGGAGTTGGCGCTTTTTTATTTTTTAGGATTTGAAGCCTTAGTGTAACTTCTGCGGGGATTTCTGCGCAACTTGAGGTAATTTCCCTAAGACCAGTAGTTGCATGAACATCACCAACATGAAGCAAAGCACCTTGTTTTTCAACAGGTAAAAAGATAGTCGCACCTTCTGTAAGATAAGCGGAATTAAGCGCACCTCCGCAATCAGTCGGTAGTTGAACGGGTCTTGATTCATTTGTTGATTCAGTTTTTAATAAGCCGATTGATTTTTCGATATGAATATTGATTTGTTCGGAGTAAATGATTTTATTATGTTGAATTTTATAACTCCTAATACAATTATTTGGTAATAAATCATCTAGTAATCCGATGTTTGGGCCATTTAGTAAGAAAGTATTCGTACTAGTAAGCTCAATTTTTTCAATTGTTACAGCGAGCAAGTCTCCTGGTTTTGCCCCGTCGACAAATATTGGTCCACTCGTTGGTGAAAACTGCTTCCAATCTAGTTCCCCGTAATGAAGCCGTTCTTTGTGAAGTTGACCGTTGAAGTGATCTTTTATTTTTATTTTCACAACAGAGCCATCTTTTACTGTAAGCGCAGGTTGGGCCAATTTATCCATCTTATAAATCGACTGCTCTCTGGTTACAAGGTTTTTCATCTCATCCCTTCTCCCTGTTCAGTTTTATACTGACGGGTGAATTATAGCAAAGAGGGGATTAAGATGTAAATGGATATTCTGTGAACAATTGACGTATTTTTGCAGAATATGAGAACACTTTACTCCATTTTCTCCATGGTGATATGAGGAAGATTTTGAATAAAGTGAAATAGTTCGGATTCTTCCTGCTTATTTTTTGTTTTTATAACAATATTTACCTTAAAAACAAGGCTTTCACCAACTGTTTCTTTTTCGGTATTGTAAGAAATTATTTGTTGCTTATTTTGCTTTATTTTCTCGGTAATCTTTACGAGATTGGCACGGTCAGTTGTTGAATATAGGAGGGATGTTGTATGGAGACCAAATGATTTAAAAATAATACTAAGAAATTCTAGACCTATTAATGTAAGCAAAGTAGCTGCAATACCAACCCAGTACATGCCAGCTCCAACTGCAAGGCCGATACCAGCAGTAGCCCAAAGACCTGCCGCAGTTGTCAAACCTCTTACAAATTTTTTTTGGATAATAATTGTCCCTGCGCCAATAAAGCCAATTCCGCTTACAACCTGTGCAGCGATACGACTCGGGTCAAAAGATACAGTTTGTATTTTAGCAATTTCTGAAAAGCCATACTGAGAAACAATCATAATTAATGCACTACCAAGAGAGACAAGAAAATGTGTTCTAAAACCAGCTTCTTTAGCTCGGATTTCTCGGTCAAGGCCGATAATCGCCCCAAGAACACCTGCAACAACTAGCCGCAAAATAAAATCGGGTAACATAATATCACTTCCTTAACTTATATGTACTTTATTTTTACCCTAAATAAACCAATGCAATCAAAAAGGAAATTTTGCGCAAGGTAGATGTTTATACTATAATAAACAATGAATGGTCGAAAAGTGAGGTGTTAAGCATGGCGGAAAGTTTTGTAAGATTAGAACATGTTTTTTATAAGTATGAAGACACGGAGAAATTTGCAGTGAAAGATGTATCAATTTCTGCGGAAAAAGGGGAATGGGTGGCACTTGTTGGTCACAATGGTTCCGGGAAATCAACTATCGCTAAACTGTTGAATGGTTTGCTTTTTCCAGAAGATGGTTTAATTAAAATCGGACATTTTGTTTTGTCTGAAAAAAATATATGGGAAATTAGACGACAAGTCGGAATGGTTTTCCAAAATCCTGATAATCAATTTGTTGGAGCTACAGTGCAAGATGATGTTGCTTTCGGTCTTGAAAATCACGGGATTCCTCATGATATTATGGTCGACCGTGTCGAATCTGCCCTTAATGAAGTCGGTATGCAAAGTTACGCGTTACACGAACCAGCTAGACTTTCTGGGGGACAAAAACAACGGGTCGCTATTGCAGGTGTGCTAGCATTACAACCGGATGTTATTATTTTAGATGAAGCAACTTCAATGCTTGATCCAAGAGGACGCGCGGAAGTGATGGAAACAATTCGAATCATGCGCGAACAAGAAGATATTACGGTTATTTCGATTACACATGATTTGGATGAAGTTCTTTTTGCTGATCGGGTAATTGTGATGAACGAAGGAGAAATTCATAGCGAAGGAACGCCCAAAGAAATCTTTGAGCAAGCTGATGCGATGCGAAAAATCGGATTAGGTGTGCCGTTTATTATTGAATTACAAGAAAAACTAGCTGCTGGTGGCTTTGAAACAGGAAGTACCGTGCTATCGGAAGGAGCCTTACTAGATCAATTATGGAAATTAAACTCGAACAACTAGGTTATTGTTATCAAAAAAATAGCCCGTTTGAAAAGCGAGCATTACTTGATGTAAATGTTTCTTTTGATTCTGGTAGCTATTCCGCGATTATTGGACATACTGGTTCCGGTAAATCAACGTTACTTCAACATCTGAATGCACTTTTAATGCCAACAGAAGGTAAAATTACAGTTGGTGATAGAGAAATTGTTGCTGGAGTAAAACAAAAAAAACTTCGCGATCTTCGTAAAAAAGTGGGAATTGTTTTCCAGTTTCCAGAAGCGCAATTATTTGAAGAAACGGTGGAAAAAGACATTTGTTTTGGACCAATGAATTTTGGTGTTTCTGAAGAAGATGCGAGACAACGCGCTAAAAAAGTGATTTATGAGGTGGGGTTAACAGAGGATATTTTATCTCGCTCCCCATTTGAACTTTCTGGTGGGCAAATGCGTAGGGTTGCGATTGCGGGTGTTTTGGCAATGGACCCAGAAGTACTCGTGCTAGATGAACCAACTGCTGGACTGGACCCACATGGACGAGAAGAAATCATGGAAATGTTTTATAACCTCCACAAAGAAAAAGGGCTAACTACTGTTCTTGTAACGCATAGTATGGAAGATGCCGCACGATATGCGGAGAAAATCGTTTTAATGAAAGCTGGAACAGTCCTTCAAATCGGAGCTCCACGGGAAATATTTGCTAATCCAGGAGAATTAATTGAACTTGGTCTTTCTGTTCCTGATGTGGTACGATTCCAAGGTTTATTTGAACGTAAATTCAATGTAAAGCTAACTAAAACTTGCTTAACAATGGATGAACTAACAATGGAAATGGCGCCACACTTAGCGAAGGGCGGGGCTTAATCATGATGGATAAAATGATTCTCGGGCGCTATATTCCGGGAAATTCCTGGCTCCACAAGCTTGATCCTCGTGCGAAAATTACTGCAGTCATGGCGTTTATTGCCATTGTTTTTTTAGCGAACAATTGGCAGACGTATGCGCTGATGTTTCTTTATGTGTTGTATCTGGTGTTAACATCGAAAGTGCCATTTTTATTTTTTATTAGAGGGTTACAACCGATATTCTGGCTGATTTTAATTACATTGTTACTACAAGTTTTTTTTACAAAAGGTGGAACAATATTAGTGGATTTAGGGCCATTACAAATTACGACGCTTGGACTGACGAACGGAGCAATGATGTTTTGTCGCTTCGTACTGATTATTTTCATGACAACCTTGCTAACACTTACAACAAGTCCGATTGAACTAACAGACGGACTAGAGAAAATTTTGGCACCTTTCCGCTTAGTACATTTGCCTGTTCATGAGCTCGCACTGATGTTAAGTATTTCGCTTCGTTTTATCCCAACGCTAATGGATGAAACAGAGAAAATTTTGAAAGCACAAAAAGCGCGTGGGGTAGAATTTACAAGCGGAAAATGGCGAGACCGGATTAAGGCAATTATTCCATTACTTGTTCCATTGTTTATTAGTGCGTTTAAACGAGCAGAAGATTTAGCGATTGCGATGGAAGCGAGAGGTTATCGTGGTGGAACAGGACGGACAAGATTTCGTTTGTTACGCTGGCGGTTTGCTGATACATTTTTACTTATTTCACTTGTTATTTTAAGTGGATTATTATTTTGGTTGCGGAGTTGAAGGGGATGACAAGGTATAAAGCAGTAATTTCTTATGACGGAAGTGGGTTTTATGGTTATCAAGTACAACCAAACACGCGGACTGTTCAAGCGGAAATTGAAAAAGCGCTAAAAAAAATGCATAAAGGGAAAAGCGTTCGAGTAACAGCATCCGGAAGAACGGACACTGGTGTGCATGCGAAAGGTCAAGTAATTCATTTTGATTCAGAACTAGCTGTTTCAGCAGAAAAATTCCAAAAAGCACTTCAAGTGATGACACCTTTTGATATTAGCTTTATAACAGTAGAAGAGGCACCGGCGGATTTTCATGCTAGATTTGGTACGGTCGGAAAAGAATATCGTTATGTAGTAAAGCGAACAAAAGTTTTCGATCCATTTAGTCGCAATTTTGCACTGCATTATCCCTATGAGCTTAATGTGGAGCAAATGAAGATTGCAAGTGAGCGCTTAATTGGTGAACATGATTTCACTAGTTTTTGTTCCGCAAGAACGGAGCGAGATTCGAAAGTCCGGACACTTTATAGCATTGATTTTTATGAAGAAGATAATGAGACTTTGGTTATTTGTTTTCAAGGTAATGGTTTCCTGTACAACATGGTACGGATTTTAACTGGAACGCTACTTGATGCGGGACAAGGACGAATTTCCCCAGATGATATTACAAAAGCACTTCTGGCACGTGATCGACAAAAACTCATTAGTAAGACTGCGCCACCACAAGGATTGTATTTGTGGCGGGTTGACTATGAATAAAAATTAAATAAAGCATTGACTTTTTGACCCAAAAACGGTATTATGGACTATGGTATTGTTTGCCCCACAATAAGCCCCGGAAGGTTGTTGTGTTTAAACAATAAAAATATAGAATAGCATTTCGGGAATTAGGAACAGTTTTCGGGAGCTAATTTGTTTCAATTTATTTAGGAGGGTAATTCATGCGTACAACTTATATGGCGAAACCCGGCGAAGTAGAACGTAAATGGTACGTTATCGACGCTACTGGTGTTTCTTTAGGACGTTTATCCAGTGAAGTTGCTTCAATTCTTCGCGGAAAAACTAAACCACAATTTACTCCACATATCGATACTGGAGACTTTGTAATCATCATTAACGCTGGTAAGATTGGTCTTACTGGTAAAAAAGCTACTGACAAAATTTACTACCGTCACTCTCAATATCCAGGCGGTTTGAAATCTCGTACTGCAGGTGAAATGCGTACAAACAATCCTGAGAAATTATTAGAACTATCTATCAAAGGTATGCTTCCAAAAAATTCTCTTGGACGTCAATTATTCAAAAAATTACACGTATACGGTGGAGCAGAGCACGAACATGCGGCTCAAAAACCAGAAGTATACGAATTACGCGGTTAATTAATAAAGGAGGAATACTAAGTGGCTCAAGTACAATATTACGGAACTGGTCGTCGTAAAAGCTCTGTAGCTCGCGTACGTTTAGTACCAGGCGACGGCAAAATCGTTATTAACAATAGAGACTGGGAAGATTACATTCCATTTGCAGCTCTTCGTGAAGTTATCAAACAACCTTTAGTAGCTACAGAAACTTTAGGTAATTATGATGTACTAGTAAACGTTCACGGTGGTGGTTACACTGGTCAAGCCGGTGCTATCCGTCATGGTGTAGCTCGTGCACTATTACAAGTGGCACCTGAGTACCGCCCAGCACTTAAATCCGCTGGTCTACTTACTCGTGACCCTCGTATGAAAGAACGTAAAAAATACGGACTTAAAGGCGCGCGTCGTGCACCTCAGTTCTCAAAACGTTAATATTGACGTTTCAGAGCATTTCCCTTTTTGGAGGGGAATGCTTTTTGCTTTTAAAAAAGGAATAAAAAGTTCTTTCTATTATAAATTATCTATTCTTTCAAAGTTGAAATCCAAACATTTCAACTTTCTCTTTGTAGGAAAATCCAATAAAAGAGTGTGTAAAAATAATAATTTTAATAAGCTACCATGATTTCTCTGTTTGAATCTAATGTAGTCAATTATTTGTGAGTGGTAAGAAGTTAAAGCATTTATGTTGAAATTTCTTTTGAATGGTTTTATGATTAGAGAGATAAGAGTAGATTTTTATAATTTTCTGATAAGTGAAAATGATTTGTTGTATTATTTTCAAGAGGTAGAATAAAATTCTTCGGAGTAATGTATTTGCAAGGGATAGGAATTTATTTGTGTTACTAATTATATATAATTAATATTTCGAATTGATAGTTTTTTGTTGAAAAACTGGTTAGGATATTGTTAACGAAATATCGATTTAAATATAAAAAATTATTTAATTAGCATTATATAGGAACGAGAAATTCATTTATATGTAGATATGGTGAAAATGTAAATTGATATGGCATCATCCATTGCATTAATGACGATAAGGGAGTAGCGAGCTTAATTTAGTAGCTATAGATTTACAAATACATTTAATAGGAGGAACTATGCATGAAAAGATGTTGCTTTCTGTTGTTTTGTTCCCTGGTTCTCGGATTAGTTGCTGGAGGGTTGTTCCCGAAATCGAGTATAGCCGCTGAAAATTATTCTGTGAAAGGAGAAAATCAACCATATTTTCATGGGTTTAATGCAGAACAAATGTTGAATTGGTCCCCAGAAACAGATACTACAGCCAAATATTTCCGCTCAAACACTCCTTTGGAAAAAAGAAATTCCTCTTACGCTGCTACACAAGCGCAACCACAATTAAAGAATAATGCAGCCCTGTTCACTTTATCAGGTGACTATGGAGATCCAGGATATCGTAAAGAGAAAGGGATGCCTGATTTTACTCGAACGGTAGATGCATATTCTAGAAATGTTTTTCAATTTTGGCAGTATGTTGATTATTATGCTTCTTGGAATGGTGTACCTATTGAAGGAACAAGCTATAGTGATATCAAAGAAAATCAAAATTTGACTTATGGGGTAGTGAATTATCCGAATCCAGCTTATACGGACGCAGCACATCGTAACGGAGTGAAAAGTTTAGGTGCATGGTTTTGGCCAAGAAAAGAAAATTTTTCTAAATGGGTCGTTCAAAAAGAGGATAAAAGTTTTCCGGTAGCTGACAAAATGATTGCTTTGGCACGTTATATGAATTTTGATGGATATTTTATTAACCAAGAAGCAACTATTTCCAAAAAGGATGCGCAACAGTTACAAGCGATGCTAGTTTATTTTAAAAAGAAAGCACCTGATTTGTATATTTAATTCTATGACTCATTAACGAAAGATGGCGAATTGGATTATGTTAATGGCTTTGATAAAACAAATAGCTATTGGGTAAAGGCGGCAAACGGTTCTGCAGCAGATAGTATTTTTATGAACTACGCCTGGAATACTGAAACCTTGAAAAAAGGGAATCAATATGCTAAAAGTGTCGGTTTAGATCCATTACGTGTGATGTTTGCGGGTACTGAAAATCAAAAATATGGATTTAATCCCCCGTATGATCCTCGACAAGTATTTGCTGATAAAACTAATCCTTTCGCTTCCTGGGCTCTATTTGGGTCTGATTTTGTCTATTCACGTTATCCAGGGAATAATTTAGCAACTGAAAATCAACTCGCGATTAATAATAGAGAGCGTGAGTATTGGTCTGGACCTAAGCAGGATCCAACAAAAACAGGTAGACTAACAGAAGAAAATAGTTCCCCGTATTCTGATGATGGTCAACCTAATGATGCTAACAATCCAGCACATTGGGATGGTGTGGCTAATTTTATTGCGGAGAAAACGGTAATCCAATCATTCCCGTTTGTGACAAATTTTAACACTGGACATGGATTAGGGTTTTACCAAAATGGAAAGCAAGTATCGAAAAGAGAATGGAGTAATATTGGCATTCAAGACATTTTACCGACATGGCAATGGTGGCAAAATGGGAAATCGAAAATCTTGTATAATTACACAAATGCATGGAACGGCGGTAATTCATTGGAAATTAAAAATATCCAAGAGAAATCAATTACTCACTTGTTTAAATTAGATGCAAAACTTCAGGGAAAAGAAGAATTAGTATTGCGAGCGATTGCACCACCCAGTATAAAAGCGCAGATACTAATATATTTTAAAGATGATTTAAGTAATCCGGTAGCATATAATATTAAAAAAAGTAATCAGTGGAATCTATCTAAGTTTAATTTACGTAAACACAAACAACGAGAAATAGGAAAAATTTCTATTTCAATAAAAGGCAAAGCAAATGAGTCGTTGGTTATCGGACAGTTAGGAATTGTTAATAAAGGTAACGATTTACTCGGAAAGCCAACCTTTGAAGTGGAGCGCTATTTGGGTGAAAGTGGCGAGGCTTTTATCAAAACAACCATGGCAAAAGATATTTTGTATTACAATGTTAGTGATGAAAAAGGAATGTTTATCGGAAGGGTAAATAGTCAAGATAGTTATTTAAACCATATTCCAAAAGGAACGGCTAAACTAGTTGTTCAGCCGGTATCCAAGAGTTATCTTAACTATAAGCAGATAATTGTACCGCTTAAGAACAAATAAATATATTTCTTTGGTTCGTTTGAATTTGAGTCGTACCTAATTTTAGAAACGGGCAAAAGTAAAAAGCCGCTTGCAGTATGGCATCTTTCCAAAAAAGTTGAACTTGGGGAGATGGCTCATTAGACTAGTGGCTTTTTATAATATGATTACTAGTCAAAGTGTGCTACCGAAATTTCACTAATTTTGAACTGATGTTTGTCTGAAACAAAATACACAAGCAATTATCAATAGAACAATTGCTGGAAATGCTAGCAGTGCAGTCACTGCAAAGCATGCGCATCCAATTATCCCTAGAATATGGCCAACAATAGAAACTCCAGCTTTCTTAGATTTAATTAGCCCAATAATATGGACAATAAGACCGATGCCGGCCATTACATAAAAGAAAGTTCCAGCCCCGCTTGTTTGAGATCCGTCCCCACCTGCAAAACTTTCACTGAAAGCCATGAAAGTTACGACAAACCAAGATGTTGTAAATAAGATGGCGTTTATAATATCCAAAATTGCAGCGGTAGTATTAATTCCTAGTTTTGTTTTTTTCATTTTTATTATCTCCCTTTTCTTGTTAATTTATATAATCGCAGTGCGTTTATATCTTTTTTGTTATTGCAAATCCATGTAATCATAGTAACAATATTTTGGGGAGATGTATTATGCAAGATGATTAAAATTAATCTAGGTGAGAAGAAACAATAAATATTTGGAGGGACAATGTTTGGTTGCGGCCATGTTTTTAGGTTTCACTACAAGTATTACAGTAAGTTTATAAAGCAAGAAATCTTTGCTGGATTTATTTAGTCAAAAATTGAGGGAATGCTGGTTTATAAGTGGGATTTTTATAAGCTAAATCAGTGCAATAGCGAGGAAATGGCAAAAAAATAGAGTGGAACATCCACTCTATAAAAGTCTGGCTTTTAGAGGTTGCTGATACAAACACCCTCCATTTTATTAACTTTGAAGATCTGTTGCTTTGATCCAGCCAATGGAATTATCATTATCTTTGAGATGTAACCATTTTTCACTGAGGATCGTCGCTTCTTTATCAACTAATAGTAATTTTCCATAGTAGTAACCAACTTCTTTCAGCTTTGTGTTAGTTGTTTCAACAGGTTTACTATAGACAATAGCTTCTGGAGTTTTTACATAAGCAACTTGAGTTATTGTTTTTTCTGATTCAGGAGTATAAATAATCGATAAATCTTTTTCGCTTGCCCAACCAACTAGTTGTCCATCAACTTTAAACTGGTACCAAAGCGTATTGCCAACTTTAGCTCGAGTAACAAGTTCTAGTTTATCTGTCGCATAATCACTAAGTGGCGCTATTTTTTCTGCGTTTTTTGTGTTGTATGGATTTGTCCAAACATTTTCTGTTGCAGGAGTTTTAATTTTAGCGTAGCCATTATAGGCATTTTGTTCGGTCATTCGGTCATAAAGACGGTCGTTCAACTTATCAGCGCGAACCCAGCCGATTTCGGTGCCGCCTTCTGAAAGTTTAAACCAAGCATAGCCGTCACGAGTAATTTTTTTGTCAGCGTGAAGTGCCTTTCGGTCATAGTTTGCAAGGGTGCCTTTATCAAACTGCTTTTCTGAAGATGGCAAGCGATAACTGTGACCGTTTAAATCATCCACATATTTAGTTAAATTCACGTTTTCATTTTCTTTTTGATGATAACTAAGCGTAAGCGCATTGCTATTTACCCAACCAACGTCTTTGTTGTTCTCGCGGATGAAGTACCAATGTCCTTTCTTGGTCTTGGCTTCCCAAGAAACTTCGAGGTTGCGATTACTATAGTTTGCCAGTGTATCAATTTTTTCTGATTTCGCAGTATTATACGGAGCGGACCAAATGATTTCTTTTGTTTTGTTTGGTGCTACTTTTCCGATTGCGGCAATTTTGTTATGCGATTCAATTTTATCGTAAACAATATCGTATTGCGTTAGATTATAACGTTCAATAATAGTAGCTAATTTGTCTACATATTCCGGATCAGTCGCATAACCACCATCTTTAATTGCTTGTAATGCTTTGCGGTAATCTGTTTCGCCGACTGCGCCTTTATAGCGTGCGTTGTGTGTAATTAAATCAGTATGGTCTTTAATGGATTCTTGCCAGCTAGGATAAACACGGAAATTCGCAGTTGTTGCCCCAGTTGCTTCCATCGTACGCATCGAAACTGATTTCCCATTATACGAACCTTTAATACCAAATAAATTATTCGAGTTTTTGCTTAAACCACTTTCACCCCAATTAGATTCCAATATAGCTTGAGCGAGTGTTACACTGGCTAAAAGCTTTCCGTCACGTAGACCATCTTGAGCAGCGGGTAAAATTTCATTAATAAATGCTTGTTGCTGCGAACTTAACTCAACTTGAGAAACCTGATTATCACCCGTTTCTGCTCCAACATTCATTGAAACTACAATAAATGCCACAATGAGTATAATAATCCCTGATTTCATAAACTTTTTATCCACAGTTCTAAGCACTCCTTTTTTATCTATTTGTAATTATAATATCAAAAAACAAGAAAAAAAATCTATTACAATTGTATAACGAAAAATTAAAAATTGGTTAAATGACTGATATATAGCGATTTTTACTTAGTTGGTTAAATGTGTAAAAATTGTGAAGTTGTTTTTAGTGAAAGTTGTTTTTAAAAAACGGAAAAACAGGTGAATATTGGTATAAAGCCATTTTTAGTAAATTAATTATTGCTTAGTAATAAGCCTTGAAGTAGTAATTTTCTCTATAGAAAGTAAAAATGTTCTAAAAAAAGACTAGAATAAATAGCTCAAGTGAATAAGGAATTCGTGATAAACAAATGAAGCCATGCTATAATAATCTGTATGCCAGCGCATTCATTATGGGAGGTTCTATAAATATGCTTAATGAACAACAAATTACGAGATTATTATATCGGCTACAAGATCCTGTTTTAGAAGCCGATTTGGAAGAAACAGAAGGTATTTTAGAAGTACAAGTAATAGAAGAAACAGCTAATATAAAAATTGCTTTAGCGGATCCAGCAATAGAAACAGATCATTTTGTTCATAATATAGAAGAACTTCTTACGCAATTCGGAGTAAAAGAAATCAATATTGAACTAGAATATCTACCAGCAGCAGTAATAGAACGTATTTTTCAAACAAGAGACAATATCCTTTCCGAAAGCAGTCAAACAAAATTTTTGGCAATTGCAAGTGGAAAAGGTGGTGTAGGAAAATCAACTGTTGCTGTAAATCTGGCTATTGCTCTAACAAATGAAGGCAAGAAAGTTGGTTTGCTAGATGCAGATATTTATGGATTCAGTATCCCTGTGCTATTAGGAACAACTGAATCACCCCGCAAAGAAAATGGACAGATTATTCCTGTAGAAACAAACGGTATCCAAATGATTTCAATGGATTTCTTTGTGGAACAGGGAGAACCTGTTATTTGGCGAGGTCCAATGTTAGGAAAAATGATTAAAATGTTTTTAGAAGAAGTGAGATGGGGAGATTTAGATTACTTACTTATCGATTTACCGCCAGGAACAGGTGACGTCGCGTTAGATATTCACACTCTAATCCCGAAATGTAATGAACTTATTGTTACAACTCCACATTATGCAGCTGCATCTGTAGCATCACGCGCTGGTTACATGGCAATGAAAAATAACCACAAAATTATCGGAGTAATAGAAAATATGTCTTACTTTAAACATGACGATGGAAAAGAATTAAAGATATTCGGACAAGGCGGCGGAGAAAAAGTGGCAGCCGACTTAGAAACCGAACTTTTAATTCAACTACCAATAGAACAACCGGAAATTAACGGAAATGGCTATATATCAGCTATTTATGGTGATGCTAATGACGCAGGTAAAGCCTATAAATCATTAGCTCAGAAAATAATTCCGTATTTATTATAAAAACTTGTTAAAAAGTATTGACGAAAGGCAAAAATCTTGGTATATTTATAAACGTTGCTGATGCGGACAAAACGCTTTCGCAGCAAAAGAAAATGACCTTTGAAAACTGAACAAAGAAGAAGACGAAAAGCAATGAGACGTAAAGTCTCACTGGTAATCGCAGGGCAGAAAACAGAAAGCTGTTTTCAACAAAACAAACTAGTAATTTAATTGCTAGCGAAGTCAATTTGACGCAAGGAATCTTATTCACGGTGTTGAATAAGTATTCAAATTCAATTTATATTTTAAAGAGAGTTTGATCCTGGCTCAGGACGAACGCTGGCGGCGTGCCTAATACATGCAAGTCGAACGAACGGAGGAAGAGCTTGCTCTTCCAATGTTAGTGGCGGACGGGTGAGTAACACGTGGGCAACCTGCCTGTAAGTTGGGGATAACTCCGGGAAACCGGGGCTAATACCGAATGATAAGTAGTGACGCATGTCATCACTTTGAAAGATGGTTTCGGCTATCGCTTACAGATGGGCCCGCGGTGCATTAGCTAGTTGGTAGGGTAAAGGCCTACCAAGGCAACGATGCATAGCCGACCTGAGAGGGTGATCGGCCACACTGGGACTGAGACACGGCCCAGACTCCTACGGGAGGCAGCAGTAGGGAATCTTCCGCAATGGACGAAAGTCTGACGGAGCAACGCCGCGTGTATGAAGAAGGTTTTCGGATCGTAAAGTACTGTTGTTAGAGAAGAACAAGGATAAGAGTAACTGCTTGTCCCTTGACGGTATCTAACCAGAAAGCCACGGCTAACTACGTGCCAGCAGCCGCGGTAATACGTAGGTGGCAAGCGTTGTCCGGATTTATTGGGCGTAAAGCGCGCGCAGGCGGTCTTTTAAGTCTGATGTGAAAGCCCCCGGCTTAACCGGGGAGGGTCATTGGAAACTGGAAGACTGGAGTGCAGAAGAGGAGAGTGGAATTCCACGTGTAGCGGTGAAATGCGTAGATATGTGGAGGAACACCAGTGGCGAAGGCGACTCTCTGGTCTGTAACTGACGCTGAGGCGCGAAAGCGTGGGGAGCAAACAGGATTAGATACCCTGGTAGTCCACGCCGTAAACGATGAGTGCTAAGTGTTAGGGGGTTTCCGCCCCTTAGTGCTGCAGCTAACGCATTAAGCACTCCGCCTGGGGAGTACGACCGCAAGGTTGAAACTCAAAGGAATTGACGGGGGCCCGCACAAGCGGTGGAGCATGTGGTTTAATTCGAAGCAACGCGAAGAACCTTACCAGGTCTTGACATCCTTTGACCACTCTGGAGACAGAGCTTTCCCTTCGGGGACAAAGTGACAGGTGGTGCATGGTTGTCGTCAGCTCGTGTCGTGAGATGTTGGGTTAAGTCCCGCAACGAGCGCAACCCTTGATTTTAGTTGCCAGCATTTAGTTGGGCACTCTAAAGTGACTGCCGGTGCAAGCCGGAGGAAGGTGGGGATGACGTCAAATCATCATGCCCCTTATGACCTGGGCTACACACGTGCTACAATGGATGGTACAAAGGGTCGCGAAGCCGCGAGGTGGAGCCAATCCCATAAAACCATTCTCAGTTCGGATTGTAGGCTGCAACTCGCCTACATGAAGCCGGAATCGCTAGTAATCGCGGATCAGCATGCCGCGGTGAATACGTTCCCGGGCCTTGTACACACCGCCCGTCACACCACGAGAGTTTGTAACACCCGAAGTCGGTAGGGTAACCTTTTAGGAGCCAGCCGCCGAAGGTGGGACAGATAATTGGGGTGAAGTCGTAACAAGGTAGCCGTATCGGAAGGTGCGGCTGGATCACCTCCTTTCTAAGGAAAAGGAAACCTGTGAGTTTTCGTTCTTCTCTGTTTGTTCAGTTTTGAGAGGTCACTCTCTTAGATGTCAGATAAAGTACGCACGGCGCGTTGCCTTGGGCAAAGAGCCACTACATTATTGACGGGCCTATAGCTCAGCTGGTTAGAGCGCACGCCTGATAAGCGTGAGGTCGATGGTTCGAGTCCATTTAGGCCCACTTTTTCTTTCTGACAGAAGAAACACTGTATAACCTATTTAAGGGGCCTTAGCTCAGCTGGGAGAGCGCCTGCTTTGCACGCAGGAGGTCAGCGGTTCGATCCCGCTAGGCTCCACCAAAATTGTTCTTTGAAAACTAGATAAGAAAGTTAGTAAAGTTAGCATAAATAGGTAACTATTTATGACACAAGTAACCGAGAATCATCTGAAAGTGAATCTTTCATCTGATTGGAAGTATCATCGCTGATACGAAAAATCAGAAAAACAACCTTTACTTCATCGAAGTAAATTGGTTAAGTTAGAAAGGGCGCACGGTGGATGCCTTGGCACTAGGAGCCGAAGAAGGACGGGACTAACACCGATATGCTTTGGGGAGCTGTACGTAAGCGTTGATCCAGAGATTTCCGAATGGGGGAACCCACTATCTTTAGTCGGATAGTATCCTTACGTGAATACATAGCGTGAGGAAGGCAGACCCAGGGAACTGAAACATCTAAGTACCTGGAGGAAGAGAAAGAAAAATCGATTTCCTGAGTAGCGGCGAGCGAAACGGAAAAAGCCCAAACCAAGAAGCTTGCTTCTTGGGGTTGTAGGACACTCTATACGGAGTTACAAAAGAAAGTTATAAATGAAGCGGTCTGGAAAGGCCCGCCAAAGACGGTAACAGCCCGGTAGTTGAAATAGCTTTCCCTCCAGAGTGGATCCTGAGTACGGCGGAACACGTGAAATTCCGTCGGAATCCGGGAGGACCATCTCCCAAGGCTAAATACTCCCTAGTGACCGATAGTGAACCAGTACCGTGAGGGAAAGGTGAAAAGCACCCCGGAAGGGGAGTGAAACAGTTCCTGAAACCGTGTGCCTACAAGTAGTTAGAGCCCGTTAATGGGTGATAGCGTGCCTTTTGTAGAATGAACCGGCGAGTTACGATTTGTTGCAAGGTTAAGCGGAAAAAGCGGAGCCGTAGCGAAAGCGAGTCTGAATAGGGCGAATAAGTAACAGGTCGTAGACCCGAAACCAGGTGATCTACCCATGTCCAGGATGAAGGTAAGGTAATACTTACTGGAGGTCCGAACCCACGCACGTTGAAAAGTGCGGGGATGAGGTGTGGGTAGCGGAGAAATTCCAATCGAACTTGGAGATAGCTGGTTCTCTCCGAAATAGCTTTAGGGCTAGCCTCGAGGTAAAGAGTCATGGAGGTAGAGCACTGTTTGGACTAGGGGCCCTTCTCGGGTTACCGAATTCAGATAAACTCCGAATGCCATGTACTTATACTCGGGAGTCAGACTGCGAGTGATAAGATCCGTAGTCGAAAGGGAAACAGCCCAGACCACCAGTTAAGGTCCCCAAATATATGTTAAGTGGAAAAGGATGTGGGGTTGCTTAGACAACCAGGATGTTGGCTTAGAAGCAGCCACCATTGAAAGAGTGCGTAATAGCTCACTGGTCGAGTGACCCCGCGCCGAAAATGTACCGGGGCTAAACATATTACCGAAACTGTGGATGAACCTCTTATAGAGGTTCGTGGTAGGAGAGCGTTCTAAGGGCGGTGAAGTCAGACCGGAAGGACTGGTGGAGCGCTTAGAAGTGAGAATGCCGGTATGAGTAGCGAAAGAAGGGTGAGAATCCCTTCCACCGAATATCTAAGGTTTCCTGAGGAAGGCTCGTCCGCTCAGGGTTAGTCGGGACCTAAGCCGAGGCCGATAGGCGTAGGCGATGGACAACAGGTAGAGATTCCTGTACCAGTGCTAATTGTTTAACCGATGGGGTGACACAGAAGGATAGGGAATCGCACGAATGGAAATGTGCGTCCAAGCAGTAAGTGTGAGAAGTAGGCAAATCCGCTTCTCGCGAAGCATGAGCTGTGATGGGGAAGGAAATGAAGTACGGAAGTTCCTGATTTCACGCTGTCAAGAAAAGCCTCTAGGAAGAGTAGTACTGCCCGTACCGCAAACCGACACAGGTAGATGAGGAGAGAATCCTAAGGTGAGCGAGAGAACTCTCGTTAAGGAACTCGGCAAAATGACCCCGTAACTTCGGGAGAAGGGGTGCTCTATTAGGGTGCAAGCCCGAGAGAGCCGCAGTGAATAGGCCCAGGCGACTGTTTAGCAAAAACACAGGTCTCTGCAAAACCGTAAGGTGACGTATAGGGGCTGACGCCTGCCCGGTGCTGGAAGGTTAAGAGGAGTGCTTAGCTTCGGCGAAGGTACGAATTGAAGCCCCAGTAAACGGCGGCCGTAACTATAACGGTCCTAAGGTAGCGAAATTCCTTGTCGGGTAAGTTCCGACCCGCACGAAAGGCGCAACGATCTGGGCACTGTCTCAACGAGAGACTCGGTGAAATTATAGTACCTGTGAAGATGCAGGTTACCCGCGACAGGACGGAAAGACCCCGTGGAGCTTTACTGCAACCTGATATGGAATGTTTGTACCGCTTGTACAGGATAGGTAGGAGCCGAAGAGACGTGTGCGCTAGCATACGAGGAGGCAATGGTGGGATACTACCCTGGCTGTATGACCATTCTAACCCGCCACGCTTAGCGCGTGGGGAGACAGTGTCAGGTGGGCAGTTTGACTGGGGCGGTCGCCTCCTAAAGAGTAACGGAGGCGCCCAAAGGTTCCCTCAGAATGGATGGAAATCATTCGCAGAGTGTAAAGGCACAAGGGAGCTTGACTGCGAGACTGACAAGTCGAGCAGGGACGAAAGTCGGGCTTAGTGATCCGGTGGTTCCGCATGGAAGGGCCATCGCTCAACGGATAAAAGCTACCCCGGGGATAACAGGCTTATCTCCCCCAAGAGTCCACATCGACGGGGAGGTTTGGCACCTCGATGTCGGCTCGTCGCATCCTGGGGCTGTAGTCGGTCCCAAGGGTTGGGCTGTTCGCCCATTAAAGCGGCACGCGAGCTGGGTTCAGAACGTCGTGAGACAGTTCGGTCCCTATCCGTCGCGGGCGCAGGAAATTTGAGAGGAGCTGTCCTTAGTACGAGAGGACCGGGATGGACACACCGCTGGTGTACCAGTTGTTCCGCCAGGAGCATCGCTGGGTAGCTATGTGTGGCAGGGATAAACGCTGAAAGCATCTAAGCGTGAAGCCCCCCTCAAGATGAGATTTCCCATTTCTTCGGAAAGTAAGATCCCTGAAAGATGATCAGGTAGATAGGTTTGGAGTGGAAGTGTAGCGATACATGGAGCGGACAAATACTAATCGATCGAGGACTTAACCAAAAAATGAAACGAAGTTACCTAACTGAACCCTTTCTTCTCTAGTTTTGAGAGAGCAATCTTTCAACAATTCAATATTGTCTGGTAGTTATGGCGAGAAGGTCACACCCGTTCCCATCCCGAACACGGTAGTTAAGCTTCTCTGCGCCAATGGTAGTTGGGGGCTTCCCCCTGCGAGAGTAGGTCGCTGCCGGGCAATTAATTATTCCACAGTAGCTCAGTTGGTAGAGCAATCGGCTGTTAACCGATCGGTCGCAGGTTCGAGTCCTGCCTGTGGAGCCATTTTTTTGTGAAAGGCTTACTGCCGCTTTAGCTCAGTTGGTAGAGCACTTCCATGGTAAGGAAGGGGTCGTCGGTTCAAATCCGACAAGTGGCTTATATAATACATTGGTATTCTAAATGTTTCGCTGATATGCGAAGCTTTTTTTATTTGCTTAAAAATAGCAAAATCCCTAAATTTAGAAAAAATTGTTCTTATAAACTGTAATATTAACTTTTGTTATATAAAAAACGACTCTTTTCAGATAAAATACAAAATTGGAATGCGTTAAAGGGATATGAAAGTAGTTAAGTAACAAAAACTATTCATACGAAAGTTCTCTTTGATATTTCCAATTTATGTAAGAGGAGTGTAAATCGGTGAGAAAAAAATTTTGGTTAAAAAATGTGTTACTAGCACTTTTATTAACGGCGATTGTTGT
Organism: Listeria ivanovii subsp. ivanovii; assembly: GCF_900187025.1. Taxonomy (GTDB): domain Bacteria; phylum Bacillota; class Bacilli; order Lactobacillales; family Listeriaceae; genus Listeria; species Listeria ivanovii. Next base: position 2,637,130 of record NZ_LT906478.1, on the reverse strand, counting down.
ATGTGTTAACACAAATTTGGGAACAAAGGTGGAGGCGGCGATTATTCCACATCCAATGCCAATTGATCAAATCTTTCCAGATCCTGGTCTAGCAAAAGCAGTGAAAGAGGCTTTAAAGAAAAGAAGTGTGACAGATGTTGTTTCACAAAGGGAACTAGATGGAATAAGAAAATACTTGTATGGCAATGATAAGGACATCAAATCTTTAGAAGGGTTACAATGCTTAAATAATTTAGAAGAGTTGCATCTGTCTCGTAATCAGATAAGCGATCTTAGTCCTTTAAAGGATTTAGCTAATTTAACCCTACTTTGTTTGAACGATAATAAGCTGAAAAATTTAAACGGCATTCCAAGTGCAAAATTGGTTCGCTTATTGGTAGATGGGAATGAAATTACAGATATTAGTTCGCTTGTTCATGTACCGCAACTAGAGACATTGACTATTAGTAAAAATAAGCTAAGTAACATTGACGTACTTGCTCATTTAACTAATTTAAGAATATTGGATTTGAGGAACAATAAAGTAAGAGATTTAAGTGCAATAGGGAATTTGAAGAAACTAACTTTGTTAGATGCGGCTTTTCAAAATTGTGTGAATGAACCAGTAGCATACAAAGCAAATTTAGTTATTCCAAATACTATTAAAGGTCCGGATGGAGCATTGGTACTTCCAACAGATATTAGTGACAATGGAGAATATACAAATGGCTATGTTAAATGGAAATTATCTGCTTATACAAAAGAAGTAAGTTATAAATATGCGAGAATTATAGAAGTCGGTGAAGCAGAGGGTAACTTTACTGTGACAGTGAAACAGCCATTATACTTAAAGGCATTAGAAAATTGCCAAGGATCATTCTACAATTGTCTCGCAAAATAAACGAAACAGATTAGCATAAATTTAGATTCAAGATAAATGCACCTAATCCATTACAGGAATATAATACCTATTTTATTAAAACACTTGTTAATCAATAACTTGTGCATAAATGTTAGGCTTAGGCACCTATATACGCGTGTAAAACATTTGCTCTCGCTTAATGGCGGGGGCTTTTTTATGCGAAAAAATATGGCAAGTGGAGCCACGTGAGGCAACTTGGATTAGCAAACAGCAAGAAAGAGAGAACATGTTTTGAAAAATTTACTGATTTTCGAAAATTTTTAACGCTTGTTAATATAAGTATCGCTTGTTTTTGCTAACATATAAGTATACAAAGGGACATAAAAAAGGTTAACAGAGTTTGTTAAATATAATGTATCTGAAAATTCTCTTTTGTGTTTCTAAATTTATTTTTAAGGAGTGGAGAATATTGAAAAAAAATAATTGGTTACAAAATGTAGTAGTAGCAATGCTAGTATTAATTGTAGGTTTGTGCATTAGTACAGGTTCTGGAACAAAGGTACAGGCTGCGAGTATTCTACGACCAATGCCTATTAACCAAGTTTTTCCAGATCCTGGTCTAGCGAATGCAGTGAAACAAAATTTAGGGAAGCAAAGTGTTACAGACCTTGTCTCTCAAAAGGAACTAGATGGAGTTCAAAATTTCAATGGAGATAATAGCAACATTCAATCCCTTGCAGGAATGCAATTTTTTACTAATTTAAAAGAACTGCATCTATCTCACAATCAAATAAGTGATCTTAGTCCTTTAAAGGATTTAACTAAGTTAGAAGAGTTGTATGTGAATAGAAATAAACTGAAAAATTTAAACGGAATTCCAAGTGCTTGTTTAGCTCGCTTGTTTGTAGATAATAACGAACTCAGAGATACTGATTCGCTTATTCATTTGAAAAATCTAGAAATCTTATCTATTCGTAATAATAAGCTAAGAAGTATTGTGGCGCTTGGCTTTTTATCTAAACTAGAGGTATTAGATTTGCATGGTAATGAAATAACAAATACAGGTGGACTAAATAGGTTGAAGAAAGTTAACTGGATAGATTTAACTGGTCAGAAATGTGTGAATGAACCAGTAAGATATCAGCCGGAATTGTATATTACAAATACTGTCAAAGACCCAGATGGAAGATGGATTGCTCCATATTATATCAGTAATAATGGGAAATATGTAGATGGTTGTGTCATGTGGGAATTGCCAGTTTATACAGATGAAGTAAGCTATAAGTTTAGTGAGTATATAAGCGTTGGGGAAACTGAGGCTATATTTGATGGAACAGTGGTACAGCCTTTGAGAAACTAGGACTCGTGCTTAAATGTTTGATGTATTGAAGGATATGCACCTATATACTTTGAGCGCTCGTTTAATCGCGAGTGCTTTTTTTATAAATAATTCTTTAATCTATTTTAGACTATTCTATTGTATTAGCAGACACGTTAAAACGCAATTTGTTGATGGAAATATAATGATCACATAAGGTATAAGTGTTTAGTGCTTTTTTTCTAAATCACGAAAATCAGATAGTTCAATACAATGAACAGTTTAGAATAGATAAGATAAAAAACAGCTTGCATAACTCCTTAACTATATAATACAATATAAAACAAGGTAACATTCAAGTGGGATTAATACAAGAGAAATATTAGGTGGTATTCGTTAGTAGACGAAGCCTTTTTTGTTGTTTTAAAAGGAGGGAAGAAGTGTGCTACCGGAAAGAGAAATAATATATTCAATACTTGTAATGTTTAAAGATAAATCAGAGAGAATTTTTGATTTAGCAAAAAAAGAAAATATTATTATAACTGGAAAGTATAAAATAACAAAAAACAAATTAATTTATACGATTTACTGGCTTGAAGGAAATGGATTTCTAGCTCGAAAAAATAATTCTGATGGGTTAACAAGATTGAGCCAGAAATATTGTTTAACTGAACTAGGAAAAGAATTTATTAGCTTTTATGATAGTGTTGAATAGGTAGTATAAATAGCTTATACTAGATGTATAATATATTGATAATGAGGTGTTTTTTTGAAGGAGAAGAAGCAACGGATTATTAAGTCAGCTAAAGAAGTGTTTCAAAAACAAGGTTATTTAAAAACATCAGTGCAGGATATAGTAGATGCTGCTGAGATTTCTAAAGGGACTTTCTATAATTATTTTACTTCTAAAGAGGAACTGGCAATTGTGATTTTTAAACAAGAATATTCCGTTTTGCATCAACGCTTAGAGTATACCATGGCTCTTCCTGGAATGAAAAAGGATAATTTTACTGAATGTTTGAAGATTATCATTCGCTTTTACACCGAAAATGGCGAGATTTTAAATATTACTTTTTCCCAAGCAATGATTGATGATGATTTTAATTCATTCTTACAAAGTGTTCGACTTAAGAATATGGAGTGGGTGAAGAATCAGTTACTAGAGGTATACGGGGAGGAAACAGCTCCTTATATTAATGATATTACTATGTTGCTTAGTGGGATGGCGGCGATGTATGTATTTGCGAATGGTAGTAAAAATATTAATACGGGTTTAATCGATCGTGCGATTCCATACGTAGTCAGAAGGCTAGATGCGCTTGTGAAAGATATCCTTACTAGTGGGGAAATTGTGTTTACTGATGAGGATACCGAAAATTTAGTGCCTGATCATATAATGATGCGAAAGAAACGTTTAGCAAAGCTTAGAGAAGCACTGGAAGATCTGAGCGCGGGGATTGATAATGCAGATATAGCTGATTCAGATAAATGGCAGTATAAAGAGTCAATGAATGCTTTAGTTGGTGAAATAAACAATAATGAAGCCCCGAGAGACTTTATGATTCAAGGAACTTTGCTGTATTTAAAGCAACATGTGCCAGCAACTTTAACAAAAGAAGTAAATAAATTAGAACTATGCGTGAACGGACTTTTATAATTTTTGGACTAACCGGTCATTTTTATTGACTTGTTAGTCTTTTTTTATTATACTTCTATTATTCATCTGGAAATTTCCACATGGGAAGGGGTATTAATTTTGAATAGTACAGCAGTAGAACGTCCTGTTGATGTAAACGGGAAATCGTATAGCAGAAGTTTATTAGTAGTAACAATGATTATTGGGGCATTTGTAGCAATATTGAATCAGACACTCTTAGCAACAGCGTTACCAATGATTATGGATGATTTGCACATTACAGCAGCAACCGGCCAGTGGCTAACAACGGCTTTCTTGCTGACAAATGGGATTATGATTCCGATAACAGCACTTTTAATTGAAAAAATTAGTTCAAAAACGTTATTTATTACAGCAATGTCTGTATTTACAGTAGGGACAATTATTGCCTCAATGGCTGGTTCGTTCCCGATGCTATTAACTGGTAGAATTGTTCAAGCAGCTGGTGCGGGGATTATGATGCCACTCTTGCAAACAATCTTCTTACTGATTTTCCCTCGTGAAAAGCGTGGAGCTGCAATGGGGCTTATGGGCTTAGTAATTGCCTTTGCTCCAGCGATTGGTCCAACTTTGTCTGGTTGGATTGTAGATTCATATGACTGGAGAGTTTTATTCCTAATATTAATTCCAATTGCAGTAATTGATATAGCTTTAGCATTTTTTGGAATGAAGAAAGTAGTTAAATTAACAAAAACCAAGATTGACTATCTTTCCATCGTTATGTCATCAATTGGTTTTGGAGCACTTCTTTATGGGTTTAGTTCAGCAGGGAATGATGGCTGGGGGGATGCAACAGTTGTAACAACATTAATTATCGGTGTTGTTGTCATCGCTCTCTTTGTTTGGCGTCAACTTGTTATTGAAAACCCAATGTTGGAACTACATGTATTTAAATATCCAGTATTCTCACTTTCCGTAGTTCTTGGTTCGATTGTTACTATGGCAATGATTGGTGCGGAAATTGTATTACCATTATACATTCAAACTATTCGCGGAGAATCTGCTTTACAATCAGGACTATTGTTACTTCCAGGGGCAATAATCATGGGGATAATGAGTCCGATTACAGGAATTATATTTGATAAAATTGGAGCTAAGTGGCTGACGATTACTGGGGTTACCATTTTAACTATTGGTACGATACCATTTATGTTCTTAACGATGGATACACCACTTTGGTATATTGTGGTATTTTATGCAGTCCGATTCTTCGGTATTTCGATGGCGATGATGCCAGTTTCAACTGCCGGAATGAATGCACTGCCAAATCACTTGATCAATCATGGTTCAGCAGTTAACAATACAATACGACAAATTGCTGGTTCGATTGGTACAGCTGTCTTAATTACTGTTTTAACTAATGTAACGAAAAATAATATGCCTGGTAAGATGTTAGCGGGGACGGATCCTGCTGCATTCGCACAACAGGCACAGGATGCTAGCTTAGATGGCATGCGTGCGGCCTTTATGGTTGCAGCTATTTTCGCAGCTATTGGGATGTTCTTGAGCTTCTTCCTTAAAACGAAAAAACAAGAGCCAATTGTAAAAGAATATACGAAATAAATATTGAAAAAAGGACAAAAATCCAGTATAGATTTTTGTCCTTTTTTTCTATTCTTTTTTTAAAGTAACTTTCCAGCTTGTTCCAGTTCCAACTGAATAAGCATCGACGAAGGATCCTTGATTGATGCCTAACCCAAGATTATCAAGTGAGTTAACGTAGATGAGTGCCTCGCCAATTCGTAAATCAGCGAAAGAACGGCTATACGTGACGAAATTTTTATAAACTATGAGGTCGTGATATTTAATTAAAACTTCAATGGAGTCGCCATAATTCACATCTAATTGTAAAAAGTCAGTACGACGAATATTAGTCCACAAGTTACCAAATGGTCGGTCAATAATGTCAATTGTCCCAAATGCCTGTTCATTTTCTAAATAAGACTCACTAAGGCTCAAAGAAACAATTGATTCAGCTGGGGCTTCAGGTCCGATATCTTCAAAGCGAATTTTTCCAGCAGCAAGTCTAGCAGCAGTGTAGGCAAAGATATCTCGGCCGTGAAATGTGTGTGATGCGCCTGATTTTGGCAAACGGTTCTTAGCTTCATCAATTAAACGAATGGCTTTTAGGCGTCCGTAATGAGCGATATGAGTTAAAGTGCCGTTGTCAGGTGTAATAATATAATGACCTTCTTCGGTTAAGACAGCAACACTTCGACGTTCAGAGCCAACGCCAGGATCGACAATCGAAACAAAAATAGTATCTTTAGGCCAGTAAGTAACTGTTTGTAGTAATCGATAAGAAGCTTCCCAAATATTAAATTGAGGAATTTGGTGCGTTAAATCATATATTTGTAGATCCAGACTAACGCTATTAATCACACCGTACATGGCGCTAACGGCACCGTCACTAATCCCAAAATCTGACTGTAAAACGAGTAATTGTTTTGTCATTTTAATTCCTCCATTTTAAAAATTTAGGGTTAAATAAAAAATCGCCCTAGTCCAGTTGATAACTTGGATAAGGGCGAGACAATTTCACGCGGTACCACCTTAAATCATTTTCAGCTCCCACTGAAAACCTCAGATAAGTATTAGTTCATACTTAGGGCGCTTGATAACGGACGCCAAATCCGTTGTAGCTTACTTATATTCAACAACAAAACGCAGAGGCCATTTTCAGGAATTGTTTTTTGTTCCTTTTCAGCGGAGGGAACTCTCTTTTAGAAAAAACAGAAACCGTACTCTTCTCATCATAGCTTTGTATAAAGAATACAGAAAAGTTAGCCAATTGTCAATATATTAAGTATTTCTTGTGATAGAAATCGCATAGTAGCAATATTTGAGAATGATTATCAGCTACCATATTACTGTGATTTTTAGATAAGAACTGTTATAATATAAACAAATTGTAACCGCTTTCTTTAAAGAGGAGGTAATATGATGAGCGCAAAAATATCAGTAAAGATTAATGGCGAGCAGCGAAATGTGACAGAAGGTACACGGATTTTAGATTATTTGAATGCAGAAGGAATCGAACATCCGCATATATGTTACAGTGAGCAAATTGGACCGATTCAGTCTTGTGATACGTGTATGTGTGAGGTTGACGGGGAACTTATGCGAGCATGTAGTACGAAAGTTACAGATGGAATGGAAATTAAAACCAATTCAGAAGTGGCGACAGAAGCACAACTGGAAGCAATGGATAGGATTTTGGAAAATCATTTACTTTATTGTACGGTTTGTGATAATAATAATGGGAATTGCAAGGTACATAATACAACAGAATTGCTTGGTGTAGAAGCGCAAGAGCGACCTTACCGCGAAAAAGGCTATTTGAATGATTTCTCTCATCCGTTTTATCGTTATGATCCAGATCAATGCATTCTTTGTGGAAGGTGCGTCGAAGCTTGTCAACAGGTGCAAGTGAATGAGACGCTTTCGATTGATTGGGAGCGAAGTCAGCCGAGGGTCATTTGGGATGATGACAAACCGGCTAACTTGTCGTCTTGTGTTTCGTGTGGACTATGTGCCACTGTTTGTCCATGTAATGCACTTATGGAGAAATCAATGCTTGGACAGGCTGGTTTTATGACCGGTCTGGATGAAGATATGCTTGAACCAATGATTGATATGGTGAAAAAAGTGGAGCCAAATTATCAAACTGTTTTTGCTGTGTCAGAAATGGAAGCGGCAATGCGAGAAACGCGGACAAAGAAAACGAAAACAGTTTGTACTTTTTGTGGAGTGGGCTGTACGTTTGAAGTTTGGACAAAGGACCGCAAAATTTTGAAAGTCGAACCAACAGGTGAAGGTCCGGTGAACAAATTTGCTACTTGTGTAAAAGGTAAATTTGGTTGGGACTTTGTTAATAGCGAAAAACGAATTACAACACCGTTGATTCGAGAGGGCAATGAATTTGTTCCAGCGAGTTGGGAAGATGCAATTCATTTAGTTGCAACAAAATTACGAGAAATTCAAGCAAAATATGGCAATGATGCACTTGGCTTTATTAGTTCATCTAAAACAACCAATGAAGAAAACTATTTGATGCAAAAATTAGCTAGACAAGTGTTCGAGACGAATAATATTGATAACTGTTCCAGATATTGTCAGGCACCTGCTTCCGATGGGCTAACTCGCACAGTTGGGATTGGCGCAGATTCGGGTACAGTGGAAGATATTGAGACTGCGGGACTCGTGATTATCGTAGGAGCTTCTCCAGCTGATGGACATCCAGTTCTTGCAAGTCGAATTAAACGAGCACAAAAAACGCGCGGTCAAAAGCTGATTGTTTCGGACTTGCGCAAACATGAAATGGCTGAACGCTCCGATTTATTTATTCATCCCAAACAAGGAACAGATTTTGTTTGGTTGACTGCAGTTGCTAAATATATAATTGATCAGGGATGGCATGATAAGGGCTTTATGGAAAATCGGATTAGCAATGTGGCAGATTATTTGGAATTTTTAGCGCCATTTACGCTTGATTATGCTGAAAAAGAAACGGGATTATCAGTAGAGACATTGAAACTTGTAGCAAAAATGGTACATGAAGCTGATGGAACCGCAGTTTGTTGGGGTATGGGTGTGACGCAAAACATTGCTGGATCGCATACTTCTTCAGCGATTGCGAATTTGCTTTTAGTTACCGGGAACTTTGGTAGACATGGAGCCGGAGCATATCCACTTAGAGGGCACAATAATGTACAAGGTGCATGTGATATGGGGTCCTTACCAAACGTTCTGCCAGGTATTCAACCACTAGGAAATGATGAAGTTCGCGCTCGTTTTGAAGCGGCTTACGGTGTATCCATTTCACCAGAACCAGGACTGAAAAACAATGAAATGTTAGATGCTGTTGAAGCTGGAACACTCCATTCAATGTATGTTATTGGGGAGGAAATGGCGTGGGTAGACTCAAATTCCAATCATGTACAGGATATTCTAACTAGTCTTGATTTCTTTGTAGTTCAAGATGTCTTTCTTTCCAAAACAGCTCAATTTGCTGATGTCGTTTTCCCTGCAGCACCTTCACTTGAAAAAGAAGGAACATTTACCAATACGGAACGCCGCGTGCAAAGACTTTATGAAGTGTTAGAGCCGCTGGGTGATTCGAAACCAGACTGGTGGATCATTCAAGAAGTTGCAAGAGCATGTGGCAGAGCAGATTGGAATTACACACATCCGAGTGAGATTATGGACGAAATTGCTAGTTTAGCTCCATTTTTTGCGGGCGTTCGTTATGACCGGATGAAAGGATTTGAAAGCCTCGTATGGCCAGTTAGTGCGGATGGGGAAGATATGCCGCTACTTTATGAAGAACGGTTTAATTTTCCAGATGGTAAGGCGCAGTTTTCGACTTTGCCTTACATTCCACCTATTACTTTCCCGGAAGAGTATAATTTAACGCTAAATAATGGGCGCTTATTGGAACAATTCCATGAAGGTAATTTAACAGATAAATCGAAGGGCTTAGATTATAAATTACCAGAAGTTTTTGTAGAAGTTTCGCTTGAGCTTGCTAAAGAGCGTGATATTGAAAGTGGCTCGCTTGTGAGATTAAGTTCTCCATATGGCCGGATTAAGCTTCGGGCAGTTGTTACAGACAGAATGAAAGGGAATGAAGTTTATGTTCCGATGCACTCTGTCAGCAGTGAAACAGCAGTAAACCTTTTAACATCCAGCGCAGGGGATGTCCGAACAAAAACGCCGGCATATAAACAAACAAAGGTAAATCTAACGGTGCTCAAAAAAAATGGTAAAAATCCACTACCAGATCATAACCCACGCAATCGTAAAAGGTTCCCCCAAAATGGAGTGGAAGTGGAACGTAAATGGTCAAGGGAAGATTATCAACCAATTTCCAAAGTGAATTGTTCATGTGGTGGAAATTGTGGTTGCGGTGGAAAAGGGAGGAATCACTGATGGCAGAACCAATTTCAACGATTCGAGATACGAAAAAAACACCTGAGGAAATAGAACAAGAACGGCTAGCGCAAATCAAAGCTAATATTGTAGAAGAAGATTCTGGTTTTGTAGAGATGGTTGAGACGGTCAAGCTATTACAAGAATCTGGTGCTCTAGAAGCTTTGAATAGTGCGATTAAAGCGCGTGGTGACATTACGAAAACCTTCTTAAACGAATGGCGTAAAGAGCAGGTGACTAATGCGATTAATAATATGATGATTTCTAGTAAGCTTTTAACGGGCGCGAAGCCAGAACAAACTGAGCAAATGCTAACTAACTTGAAAAATGCTGCCGAAAAAGCAGAAGAAAGTGCGAAAAAAGAAGAAATCATGGGGATGCTTGCGATGATGAAGTCGCTCAAAGATCCAGACGTCAACCGAGCACTGCGCTATGGTATGACATTTTTAAAAGAAATTGGTCAAACATTAAAATAAAATCAGGAGCAGCGATACTCTTTTTTAACGGGGTCGCTGCTGCTCTTTAGAAGGGAGAGCGCCAACATGGAGTTTATTGCGCAACAAAAAATTCGCCAGTTTGAGTCAGGTGTTTTTAAAGAAATAGAATCCACTGTTGCGACAGAATATCCATTAACAATTTATGTAAATGATATCGAACTTGTGACGATTGTTTGTACACCAGAGTATTTAGAAGATTTAGTAGTTGGATTTTTGACTTCAGAGGGGATTGTCCGTGGACCAAAAGATATTGATTCCGTAGATATTATTGAATCCACTGGTCATGCTAAAGTAACAGCCAATTTCGTTAATAAATTCAATGCAAAATACCGAGGCAAGCGTTACATTACTTCCTGTTGTGGCAAATCTCGAGAAAATTTTTACTTTCAGTCGGATGCATCTTTAGTTAATGTGAAACAAAATTCGCTCTTCAGGTTAACGACAAGTGAAATTTTTCGTTTGATGGAAAAATTTGAAGGGAATTCGGATACTTTTCATCAAACGGGTGGCGTTCATAATGCGGCGCTTTGTAGTACGTCAGACATTATATATAGTCGGATGGATATTGGCCGCCATAATGCGCTGGATAAAATCTATGGTCGGGCTTTGAAAGATGGGGCAAACACTCAAGATAAGGCAATTATATTCAGTGGACGAATCTCTTCAGAAATCCTTGTGAAAACCGCTAAGCTTGGTTGCGGGATTATTTTATCGCGTTCTGCTCCGACTGAACTCGCAATTAAAATGGCAGAAGAGCTACAAATTACAACAGTTGGGTTTATTCGCGGGGATAGATTGAATGTGTATTCCGGATTTGAGCGAGTTACTTAATTAGAAAAAGCAACCGATTAGTCGATTGCTTTTTTCGTTATTCAAAAAAGTTTTTTCGATTACTACGAATTAGTTCTTCATTTTCTCGTAGCCAACTTTTGATATTTTCTAAAATAAATAAACTGCTTTTTCCTAGTTCGGTTAAACTATAATACACTGGAAACCCAGTAGAAGACTCACCGCTTTTGTGAACGATACCAGAAGCTTGTAAGTTAACCAGGTTTTCATTCAAAACTTTTCTTGAAACACCAGTCATTGTCCGTTCTAACTCTGCAAAATGATAAGGTCTTTTGGATAATAGAATTAATATAAAAGGTACCCATTTTCCAAGGAGTGGTAATGCTAATTCTCTAAGCCGCATATCATCTGAAACATTTTCATTAGGGTGCACTTGTAAGTAACCTCTTTTCTGTAAAAGATTAATTGCTTATAATCACAAGTATAACATAGACAAGGAGAATCCAACTTTATGAAACGGCATTTTTTTAAAACGTTTGAGTTTGAATTTGAAACCACGCGATTACTTTGGTATACACCATCTGGTGGCGCGGATTATGGGGAAGTAGCAACAGTAACCGAGAAAATTAAAGATGGCAATTATGAGTCGTGGTACGTGGAATGGTCGAAATTCGCGAAAACATTGGAAGATCGAGCGATACATTTTCATTCGGATGAAAGTAAAGGGAATGCTTTATTTCGCTCAAGTAGATATTATCAAGCAGCAGAATTTTTTTTACATCCAAAAGATAGTCGGAAAATCGTGGTTTATAATAAATCGGTGGAATTATTTTATCAAGCTTTAGCCATTAAAAAGATTGCATATACGGAGCACGACATTACGTATGCGAGGACTAAATTAAGGACGCTCTTTTTTAAAACTTCGCAACCATCAAAAGGAACCTTCTATATTTGTGGTGGTTTCGATGCACTTCTTGAAGAACTCTATTTCACCAATGTGAAAGCTACCTTAGCCAATGGTTACGATGTGGTGCTATACGAAGGGCCAGGCCAATCTGATCTCATTCGTAAAGCAGGGCTAGTCTTTACAGCTGAATGGAATAATGTAGTAAAAGAAGTGATAAATTATTATCAAGATAAAATCGGACTAACTGGTGTGAAAATTGGTGTAGGCATTTCACTTGGAGGACTGCTGCTTTCAAGAGCAGCAAGCTTAGATGATAGTTTATTTGATAAAATTATTTTGTACAATTATTTCCCTTCGATGCTTGATTCATTGAAAAAACCATTGCCATTTTTCTTACATTCGTTCTTAGATAAAGGATTTCCGCCGCCTTTAGAAAAAATTGCTTCGTTTTATATCGAGCATAGTCCCTTTTTAAACTGGCAAGTAGAACATGCGAAATGGGTGTTTGGTGCGAATTCGCTAAATAACTTGCTAGCAATATGTGGTGAATTTGATGAGACAGTTGCTTACGAAAAGCTGCACACGGATACTTTAGTCTTTTTTGCTAAAAATGAAAATTATTATAACTATCAACTTGGAAATCAATTTTTCGAACAGATTCCCGCAAAACATAAAAAGCAGATTTTATTTGATAAAGAGCATTTTTCCTCTGATTTGCATTGTCAAAATGGCGCAGGTTACGATGGGAATGATCAAATATTTTTGTGGCTTAACGAATAAAAAAAGTGCCTACTAACTTTCGTGAGTAGGCACTTTACTATTTTTCAACCGGACAAAGTAAAGCAACTTCAATCGGCGCTGCTAAAAATGCAGGGACATTTTGTTTAAATTTTTTATAATGCGCGGTGCTATTGTGAAATTTGATTGCTGGTTCATCGGCCCATTTTTCTAAAATATAAAAGGTGTTTATCTCATCTACTGAACGAACTAGTTCATAGCCATAATTCCCTTCTTCTTGTAAGGAACCTGCAATGACTAATTTTACTTCTGCCAAAAACTCTTCTACCAAGGTGGGGTTAGCCTGTACTTTTGCTTCAATATGTAGCATTTGTTTTTCCTCCTATTTAGAAACTAATTTTGTTACGCTTTTGTCAGAATGGAATTTTTCCAAAAACCAATAGACTTTTTCGACGCTTTCTGGTGTTTCGTGCAATGTTTGGTGAACTGCGCTATTACCAACTTGCAAATCTTCCATATAGACTTTTGCTTTTTTAGGAACAAACAGTCTGGAAGCTAGAGAGCTGTTTGTTGGGACGATACCATCTGTTGCTTCCCCTTCATCGCTAAGTTTTCCGGCAATGGAAAGCACTTCGAGATTTGGATTTAGTTTTGTTTTATTATTCATAAAATAAGTCATTTGTTTTGTATAAGTTGGTAATTTTTGGAAATCAAGGCTACCGGCATTATCATCGGCGTCCAAGTCATTGAACGGCGAGCCGATTGCGATTAGTTTCCTCAAAGTAGGGACAGTCTTATCATCGCTATAATTCTCTGCAAAATAAGTGAGTGCTAGACCGCCATTTGAATGACCAACCCCGTCCATTTGAGTGAAGCCATAACGTGATTTTAAATCTGTAACAGCAATCTGTAACCATTCTGCCCACTTGTCAGGAGAGGCTTGATTTTTATCAAATCCGAGCTTAATAATTGGTCGGTGAGCATCTTTTGTTAGTTCGCCTTGATAGGAAATTTTTCCGTTACTACTGATGGACATAGAGAGTTCATCCTTGGAACTAGCGAAATCATTCGTTAAATGGTCAGCAATTTCATCTAATGAATGTGTATCGCCACCACTTCCATGAATTAAAATAATCGGGATTTCCGTTTTTAAATCCACTTCAGGGGGCGAGGTGTTTAGGGGTTCATCATTATTCTGGCAAGCGCTAAGAACTAGCCCGCCAAAAAGCAAAGTTAGGATAATAACAAGATATTTTTTCACTAATTATCTGCCTCCATTTCTACCTAAGTATACCAAATATCAGCGTGACAAGCATGTGAAACTCGTCTATAATCGAGGTACATAATAATGGAATTTTAGAAGGGTGCGAAAACAATTGACAAACAGTGTAATTGACACGGTTATTACCGACATGGATGGAACTTTACTTGTGAAAAAAGGGGACCAAATTCATCCACTGAACAAAGAAGTTTTAATGAAATGGCAACAAGGTGGCAAAAAACTTTTTCTAGCAACTGGACGACTGGATTTAGCTATTTTACCATTTATTCATGAATTGAAAATCAAAACCCCTGTTATTTCTTGCAACGGTGGTTTGGTGAGAGATTTTACTACCGGAGAAATTCTATACAAAAGTAATATAGAGCTAGACCTAATAAAAACAGTCCTAGAAACACTTCAACCTCTTGAAGTTAATTATCACATTTATACGACAGAACGAATTATTGGTCCAACAAATACTGACAAAATTGCCTTTTTTAACGAATTAAATAAAACCTTACCAGAAAACGAACAAGTCCCAATTACTTTGACTAAAGACCCATTTAGTGTGCTGCAGGAAGGAGAATACCCGCTTAAAGTGTTAGTTATTGAGTCTGATGAGACAAAGCGAGCTGAAATCAAAGCTGCCTTGCAAGGATTACCACTATCCGTTCTTGCGTCAGCCTCCAACTTAATCGATATTATGAATGAAGGAATTGATAAAGCAAAAGGCCTTGCATATCTTGCCGAGAATGGTTATATCCATTTAGGATCCACTATTGCTTTTGGGGACAATGAAAATGATGTAGGTATGATTGAATTAGCAAAAATTGGTGTAGCGATGGAAAATGGTATTCCATTAGCTCTTGAAAAAGCAGATAAAATAGCAAAACACCACAATATTGGTGGATTAGGATTGTTTATGCAAGAAGAAATTTTATAAAATGGAGCCCTTTAGATGAGGAAATAGTTGTCTAAAGGGCTTTTTAAAAAAAGGGACTTGCGCACAAAATGTATATATGCTAACATATGCATATAAAGAAAAATGTTGTTCACAGAGGGGAAGTAATCATATGTCACATAATCATGATCACGCACATGGACATAATCATAACCATGCGCATAATGCGAATAAAAAAGCATTATTAACTAGTTTTATTCTAATTGCTACTTTTATGGTAGTGGAAGTTATTGGTGGAATTATGACCAATAGTTTGGCGCTGCTTTCAGATGCAGGTCATATGCTGAGTGATGCAGTAGCTCTCGGTTTGAGTTTGGCCGCATTTAAATTTGGAGAAAAAGCAGCTAGCGCAGACAAAACATACGGCTATAAACGTTTTGAAATATTAGCAGCCTTTTTAAATGGTCTAACACTTGTCGGGATTTCCGTCTTTATTTTTTACGAAGCAATTGGCCGCTTCTTTGACCCACCACAAGTAATTGGCGCGGGAATGATGACTATTTCTGTTATAGGTCTGCTTATCAATATTTTGGTTGCTTGGATTTTAATGAAGGGTGATACGAGTGAAAACTTGAATATGCGCAGTGCGTTTCTACATGTGCTTGGTGATTTACTTGGTTCTGTCGGAGCAATTGTTGCAGCGCTACTTATTATCTTTCTTGGTTGGAACATCGCTGACCCAATCGCCAGCGTAGTCGTTGCAGCACTGATTTTAGTAAGTGGATGGCGGGTTCTCAAAGATGCGGTTCATATTTTGATGGAAGGTAAACCAGCGAATGTGAATATTGACGAAGTGAAAACTTTTTTCGAAAACCAAGAAGGAGTAGCTGAAGTACACGATTTACATGTCTGGGCGATTACTTCCGACTTCAACGCATTAACCGCGCATTTAACAGTAAAAGAAGATGCTGACCGCGATAAAATTCTAGCTAACATCGAACATTACTTACAAGAAAATTATTCATTAGAACACAGTACAATTCAATTAGAAGGTAACCATACACATCATCATCACTGCAATTAATACAACTTCATGATATGATTGAGGTATTAATCAGAGGAGTTGAATAAGATGGAAGAACAAGTTGATTTAGGTCATTTTTTGAAAAAAGCTTTTATCGTTATGATTGCTCTAACCTTAGTAGTTATTGGGATTCTAGCGACACTTACGATCATTGGTATTGTCATCGCGATTCCCTTACTTAAAAAAGGTAGTAAAATGCTCCTTCAAACTAAAGAAGGCGTGGAACATTCTCATGGTGGTAAGTTAAAATTAAAATGTCCAGCTTGCCATGCTAAAATGAAATTTAAAGATAGTGATATCTTAGACGAAAAATAATTTTTAAAGCCTTCTCAGAAATTAGGGAAGGCTTTTTTATGTAAATGTGCATTATTTTAAGAAATTCGGGAAAAGGAAACAAGAGGTGTTGTCAGATGAAAGTAGTAGGATTAACGAAGGCGTTAAATAGTTTTGTAGATGTTGAAGTAGCTAGACCAGTTCCGGCAAATCATGATTTATTAGTAAAAATCAAAGCAATTTCCATAAATCCCGTGGATACAAAAATGCGCACAGCCAATTCTATAGAAGAAGTTAGAATTCTAGGCTGGGATGCGGTAGGAGAAGTAGTGGATTCTGGTTCAGAGGTAACTTTATTTGAAAAAGGACAAGAAGTTTATTTTGCAGGAGACGTTACAAGACCTGGATCATATGCTGAATTCACTTTGATTGACGAACGACTTGTTGGTTTAAAACCAAGTAAATTAAGCGTGGAAGAGGCTGCTGCTATGCCTCTTACAACCATTACCGCATGGGAAGCACTGTTTGATCGGCTAGGGATTATGCCTGAAGATAAAGGAAAGTCGATTTTAATTATCAATGGAGCGGGTGGTGTAGGATCTATTGCGACTCAACTAGCAGCATATGCGGGGCTAGAAGTTATATCAACTGCATCACGAACAGAAACTATCAATTGGACACAACAATTCGGCGCTAAACATGTCATTAATCATCGAGAAAACTTAACCAAGCAATTAAAAAAACTAGGCTTCACAGATGGAGTCGACTTCATTTTATGTTTACACAACACTAATGCACATTGGAACGACATGCAGGAAGCTATATACCCACAAGGGAAAATTTGCTCGATTGTAGAACTAGCGGAACCAGTAAAAATGTCGCTTTTAAAAGACAAGAGTGCCACCTTTAGTTATGAATTTATATTTACTCGTTCTAAGTATGATACAGCAGACAAAATCAAACAACATGAAATCTTAACGAAAGCCGCCGCCATGCTTGATGAAGGATTACTTTTAACGACATTAAACCAAACGCTATCACCTATAAATGCTACAACGATTGAAAAAGCACACGAAATTATCTCATCTGGTAAAATGATTGGAAAATTAGTTGTGAAAGGATTTGAGTAGCAATGAGTGAAAAACAAGTAGCACTTTATATCGCAGTTAGCTTAGATGGCTATATTGCAGATGAAAACGGAAGCGTAGAATGGTTAGAGTCGATTGATAGTGAAGGCGATGCTGGATATGAAGCCTTCTTTGATAATGTTGACACGGTTGTCATGGGAAGAACTACTTACCAACAAATTTTTTCGCTTACTGATACTTTCCCTTATAGTAAAAAAGATGTCTACGTTTTTTCTAATACAAAAGCAGGGACAAAAGATGAGTATGCTGATTTTGTAGCTGGAACAGTAGATACGTGGTTAAACAATATCGAAGGTGAAAAAATTTGGCTTGTTGGTGGCGCAAAATTAGTTAAACAATTTTTAAAAGAAAAGGCGATTGATCGTTTTGTGATTACCATTGCACCAATTATATTAGGAAAAGGAATTCCGTTATTTGAAGAAGATAAGGAGCATGCGTTAGAACTCGAAAAAGTTAGTCATTTTGGACAGTTTGCACAATTGACTTATAAAAATCTGGAGGAAAATTAAATGAAAATTGCAGCTTTTGATATTGATGCACAGAAAGGTTTCTCACCGCTTTGCCCAGATGAGCTACCTGTGCCAGGCGGGGATGAAATTGTTCCAGAACTGAACTTTATGGCAAGCCTTGCATCGCTTCGTATAGGTAGTAAAGACGCGCATCCACAAAATGCAGTATGGGTGGTTGACTCAAAAGATGAAATGCTAGCGACACTAGAATATCCAAATGCAGATCTCACTTGGGTAAGGCACTGTGAACCTGGAACAAAAGGTTTTGAACTATTAGACGGGTTACCACAAGTGACGGATTATAATTATTTCATTTGGAAAGGAATGGAACGAGATATTCATCCATACGGGGCGTGTTATCACGATATCCTTGAACAGCTTTCAACAGGTGTTTTAGAGTATTTACGAGAAGAAAAAGTCGATTTAGTTCTTGTTGGAGGTTTAGCATTTGACTTTTGCGTGAAAACTACGGTTATACAGTTAAGTAGGGCAGGCTTTTCTGTAGTAGTATATTTACCCGCGACACGTGCGTTATCTGAACAAGGTTTTGATGAAACGAGAGCACAACTAGCAAACACCGATAAAGTTCAACTTATCGAAACAAGGGAGGAACTTGTCGCCTACTGCGGGTAATTTTATTGGATGAGGTGAGGGGAATGAGGAAAGTTGGATTATTTCCAAGTATGATAATTTTTTTCACAGTAGGAATTTCTGCTGCGTTATATCCGCTACTACCTTCTGAAGTGGCGATGCATTTCGGTACGGATTTCTCCCCAGATATGTTTGTGCAAAAATGGTTAGGATTAATCATGATTCCTTTTTTGATGATTATGTTTACTGGAACAGAATATTACGGTAAAGAAAAAGTAAATCAAGAGAGTTTATTAGAATTTGAGTATTGTTTTAGACTGTTACTTGTTTTGCTTACGATTATTCAAATGAGTATTATTCTTTACGCTTTAGGATATGATATTCCAACTGGACGCTTTTCATTAATTACAGCAGGAGCATTTATGTTAGTGCTTGCAGCTTATATTCAATACTCCAAAAAACTATTTAAATTTTTAACAATGATCGGTTTTAAAAAAATAGATGCATGGTCAAGAAACTTACTTAGAAAAATCACAACTGTTACACTAAATGTCGCTGGTACAATTTGTTTTGCACTTGCTTTATTTATGAGAAATGACCCTAGTTCCTTAATGTTAGCTATGCTAATGGTGATGTGTGTTATTGTGGTCGGATCGGGTGTTTACTTGAATAAGAAATAAAAATGATAACAGTTTTT
Source organism: Listeria ivanovii subsp. ivanovii (assembly GCF_900187025.1). GTDB lineage: Bacteria > Bacillota > Bacilli > Lactobacillales > Listeriaceae > Listeria > Listeria ivanovii. The sequence goes on along the minus strand of NZ_LT906478.1, from coordinate 2,617,970 downwards.
ATTTACAATTAGTACAGTTTCGGTTTATAATGGTGGCGGAAGTTCTGCGCAAGCGTTGGCAGTATATTCCGTCATTTTTTTGCGTATATCAAAAGCGCTTACAAAAGAGGAGGAAAAATTTTGCACAAAACAGCCAGAAAAATGTTAGCGACACTTAGTTTGCTATGTTTACTTGTACTTACAGCTTGTCAGTCTGGCGATAATGGGGAAAGTGAAAACGTAAAATCAGAACAGAAAGCAAAAGTAGTTAACATTATGGAAACGAGTGGGATTCCAAATGCGAGTCCAACACTTGCGGATAATAGTGTGAGTTTCCGAGTAATCAATCAAATATTTGAAGGATTGTATCGATTAGATAAAGAAGGTAAACCGACGCTTGCTCTTGCAGCTAGTGAACCAGAGGAAAAAAATGGCGGAAAAACGCTTATTTTTAAAATTCGTGAAGATGCCAATTGGTCAAACGGGGACCCTGTAACGGCTGCTGATTTTGAATATGCTTGGAAAAAAGTAGTGGATCCAAAAACAGCTGCAGCATATGGACCGCAAATGGAAGAAATCGTGAAAAATGCGACACAAATTTTAAAAGGCGAAATGTCTCCGGATGAGCTTGGTATTAAGGCGCTAGACAAAAAGACATTGCAAATCGAATTAGAAAATCCAGTGCCGATTTTCAAAGAGTTACTAACAACTGGGACCTTTTTTCCGCAAAATCAAGCATTTGTTGAAAAACAAGGCGATCGTTACGGAACAAACAGCGATACACTTATTTCAAATGGTCCGTACAAACTTGAAAACTGGAATGGAACTAATTTAACATGGGATTATATGAAAAACCCAACTTATTGGGACGAAAAGAATGTTGCAACCGAGAAAATTCATGTAAATGTTGTAAAAGATACAAATGCGGCACTAAATTTATATAATACTGGGAAATTAGACCGAGTGGAGCTTGATGGAGAATTTGTTAAACGATATAAAGACGATAAAAATTTCCATAAAGAAGCAACGGGGCGCTCTGTCTACATGAAGATGAATCAAGGCAAAAATTCGGAAAAAACCGATTTAGCTAATTTGAATATACGCCGTGGTCTAGCAATGGCCATTGATAAAGCGGGAATGGTAGATACGCTTTTAGCAAATGGTTCTAAAGTTTTAAATGGTGACGTACCGGGCGGAATCATGTTTGATCCAGAAACAAAAGAAGATTTCCGTAAGCAAAATAGGGACTTGCTGAAATTTGATCAACGAGAAGCAGCGAGCGCATGGAGCCAGGGTCTAAAAGAAATCGGAAAAACAGAATTAACGCTTACCTTAACTAGTGGAGATACTTCTTTACAACGCAAACAAACGGAATTTATTCAAAACCAATTAGAAGAAAATTTACCTGGTTTAACTATTAAACTGAAAAATATTACTAATCAAGCCAGTTTTCAAGCGGATGTTACACAAGATTTTGAGCTTTTACTTGGTGGGTGGGGCGGCGATTATCAAGATCCGCTGACCTACCTAAACCTCTTCCTAACAAACAGCCCAGGCAACCATACTGGCTTTTCTAATGCTAAATACGACGAACTAGTCCTGGGCGCAAAAGGAAAACTTTCAGCAGACCCAGAAAAAAGGTGGCAAGCGTTACTTGAAGCAGAACAAATTTTATTAAAAGATAATGCCGTGCTTATACCGCTTTACCAAGGTGGTCGTGCTTATCTGCAAAAAAGCAATTTGAAAAACTACACAACATATCCAATTGGATCAGATAACTATAAGTGGATAGTAAAACAATAATAGAAAGTGAGTCTAGGTAAGTGTCCTAGGCTCCTTTTTTATACCCAAAATAAAATAAGACTTAGGATGTACCAATTTTCAGCCTATAGCCGTTCGTTCATTTTCTAAGAGTCCTCTATAATAAACTTATCAACAAAAAAGGACGGTAAAAACAATGAAAAAGGGAATTTTCGGTTTACTGGCTGCACTTTTTGTCATAACGATGGTTGTAATTGAGTTTTCATCACCAATCGGTTCAGCAGCAAATACATATTACGTTACAATCAAAAGTGATGGAAAAGAAGTAACTAAGTCTAAGTTTAAAGGTTACTTATTTAACGAATCGTGCTTAGATAATAATGGAACCAGTCAAAAAGTGAACTTCATGTCCACCACACAATTAAAAAAGAATAAACAGTATAAAATTGTCGTTCAAGACAATGCGTTACTTATTCAAGCTAAGGAAATCAACAATGTTCCATTAGCAAGTAATAAATAAAATATGGAAATGAGGAAAATAGCATGAATAAATTTTGGAAAGTATTTTTTACCGTTATTTTAGGAATTATTGCACTTAATATCGTATTTAAAGTTATCGGCATCACGTTACATTTTCTATTCCCAATTCTAGTCTTAGGTGGAATTGGTTACCTGCTTTATCGCATGTGGGGCAATAATCCAAGACGCTCTAGCCGCGATAATGAAGATCGCTACAACTGGTAATTTGATTAGCTAAAAAGCTCCCTAGGCTTTTAGATAGATGGAACCTAATTTCTTTTAAAGAAGTTAGGTTTTTTTGTATCCTAAGTTTGTTATAATAAGGTAAAGGAATTGAGGCGATAAAAATGAAAAAAGATATAATTGTAAAAACCATTGTTATATCAGTCATTACAGCCCTAGTTATGAGTGTTAAACGAAAAAAAGTAAAATGAGCGCTAAAAAACATAAATAGCGATTAAATGGCTATTTTAAGCCATTTTCAACTAAAATCACTACTAGTATGCTATAATAATGAAAAGAAAATCGTGGAGGAAGTAGAGATGAATATCGAGCAAACATTACTAAAACAAGAAACATGGCGTTTTATTGATAACACAACTATTAATTCTGCATTTGATGCGATTCAATCATTTGCAACGGATGATACATTATGTCGTTCTGTTGGTTCTAGAATAGCGCCTTCTACTATCCGTGGCTGGGTACATGAAAAAACGGTTTCGCTTGGAATACAAGATTCTAAGTTGCCAGATATAGATAAAGGGATTGCTTTTTTACAAGCTCAAGGTTACCGAGTAGTTGTTCGAAATTCAGGTGGACTCGCTGTAGTGCTAGATTCAGGAGTCTTAAATCTATCCATGGTACTTCCAGATGCTGAACGAGGAATCGCGATAGAGCGTGGCTATGAAACTATGTTCACGCTAATAAAAGACATGTTTGTTGATTGCAAAGAAGTGATTGAGGCAAAGGAAATTGTCCGGTCATACTGTCCTGGTAGTTATGATTTAAGTATTCAAGGCCAAAAGTTTGCTGGCATTTCGCAGCGAAGAATGGCTAAAGGAGTAGCTGTTCAAATCTATTTAGCAGTAGATGGTAATCAAGCGGGGCGCTCCGAACTAATTCGAGATTTTTATACAATTAGTGGAAAAGACAAGCAAACAAAGTACACATTTCCCGATGTCGACCCAAACGTAATGGGAACGTTGTCGGACTTAATGAAAGAAAATATTGATGTAAATAGTTGTTTAGTAAGATTATTCAATAGTTTACGACACTACGCAGGAGAACTCGTATCAGGCGCGCTTACGGCAGAAGAACTAGACTTGTTCCCAGCATATTATGACCGTTTGGTTGCAAGGAATGATAAGGTACTTGCATAGAGACGCATGAAAGGAGAAAGGCGAATGAGCTATTTAACAGAAAAATTACTTGAAGAAAAAGTATTTAAAGATCCAGTCCATGGGTACGTCCATGTTTCTGATAGAGTGATTTGGGATTTAATTGCAACAAAAGAATTTCAGCGTTTGCGACGAATTCATCAGCTAGGTACGACTTCGCTCACCTTTCATGGCGCTGAGCATAGCCGTTTTAACCATTCTTTAGGGGTTTACGAGATTGTTCGACAAATCATTGATGTGACGTTTGCTAAAGAGCCGCAACTAGATACAGAAGAACGTATGGTTGCTCTATGCGCAGCACTTTTACATGATTTAGGTCATGGGCCATTTTCTCATGCATTTGAAAAAGTATTTGGGACAGATCATGAAGAATTCACACAGGAGATTATTATTGGAGATACTGAGGTTAGTGGGGTGTTGGCACGCGTGGGCGAAGATTTTCCACTTAAGGTAGCTGCTATTATTAAGAAGAACTATCCTAATCAAACATTAGTTAAGCTGATTTCCAGCCAAATTGATGCGGACCGAATGGATTATTTACTTCGAGATGCTTATTATACAGGAGTTAGTTACGGGAAATTTGATTTAGAACGAATTTTGCGAGTGCTTCGTCCGAGTCCTGATGGGAATGGCGTAATTGTTAAATACTCTGGGATGCATGCAGTAGAGGATTATATTATGAGTCGCTATCAAATGTATCAACAAGTATATTTTCATCCAGTGAGCCGTAGTGGAGAAGTGTTGTTGTGGAAAATTTTAGAACGTGCTAAGAAACTTTATTGTGCTGGCTATGAATTCCAAGTTTCTCCAATTCAAGTATTGCCATTTTTTGAAGAGGATGTTGATTTGAAAGATTACCTTGTACTAGATGACATTGTTTTAATGTTCTACTTCTCGATTTGGCAGGAAGAAAGTGATCCTATTTTAAGCGATTTATGTCAACGCTTTTTAAATAGAAGGTTGCTTAGATATCTTAATTATGATCCGAAAGAAGATGCAGCGTTATATGCTGAATTAAAAGGCTTACTTGAGAAAGCGGATATTGATCCATCGTATTACTTGGTTATTGATTCCTCTAGTGACTTACCATATGATTATTATCGTCCAGGTGTGGGTAGCGGAAAAGACCCAATTAAGTTATTGATGGGGAATGGAGAATTACATGAGTTATCGACAGAGTCTCCCGTTGTAGAAGCAATTGGTAGAGAACGTCGGACTGATATTAAGCTATATTATCCACTTGATTTCATTGAAAGTGGGCAAGTAGAACCAGAAGTTGCCGAAAGAATGATTTCTTTAATTCATGCACACTCTTTAAAAGAAAAATAAAAGAAGCACGGCGATTAAACCGGCTTCTGCAACTTTTTAAATATCTGATTTTCTGACGCCACCAACACCGTAATCCGCTTTTTTCATTTCTTGCAAAATGACATGAATATTTTCTTTTGGAGCTTTAAGATTTTTAGAAACCACATCAGTAACTTCACTAACAAGTGCTTTCTTTTGGTCGTCATCACGACCTTCTAAAAATTGAATTGTAACAAATGGCATATTCTCACCTCAATAATAGTTTTTTACATTATACCATACAGAATTTACTCATTAAAAGTTAAAGGAGGCGCTTATGCCTAATTTTCTTGCTTATCCACTTGAACTGATACCTTATGTTTTGGTTGCGTTATTAATTGCTTTCACGATTCATGAGTGGGCGCACGCGTTAGTGGCTCTTGCATTTGGCGATGACACGGCTAAAAATCAAGGAAGATTATCTCTAAATCCACTTGTACATATTGATTTGTTTGGATTACTGCTAATATTAATTGCTGGTTTTGGCTGGGCTAAACCTACCCCAGTAAATCGCTTTAAACTAAAGAAAAGACGGCTCGGAAGTATCCTTGTATCGCTCGCTGGCCCGATAAGTAACTTGCTGCTGGCTGTAATTGGAGTAGGGGCATATGCATTTTTTTTGAACTACTCTTTCTTTGCTGATTCGATACTAGAAACATTTTTAATGGTTTTCATACAATTAAATATTGTGTTATTCGTATTTAATTTAATTCCACTTCCACCTCTAGATGGTTATCAAGTGCTAGTTGAGTTTCTACCACTTTCTGCTAGAGCAAAACTGGAGCCCGTCGAGCGCTACGCAATGCTAATATTCTTAGTGATTGCTTTAACGCCGATTTCCGAGTTCACAATACAACCAATTTTTAATACTGTTATTCCATTTATTTATAAAATGATTTTAGGGGTTTTTGGTCTAATACCATATTAACCTGTTGCTTTTCAGACTATTTTTCACTATAATATAATGCGTCTATTCTTCTGACCGGAAAGGGGTAAATAAGCGATATGACAACGAATCAAATGGAACGAAAAAAAGTAATTATTCATATCACCAATGTCATCCGGCAGATGGATGCAGAAGAAAAAACCGCTATGTCTGTTTCGGGCGTCTTTTATAGAGACAAAGGAAACAGGTATCTGCATTATGAAGAAAAACAATTAGGCGGAAAAATCCGCACGGTTCTCAAAATTGCTGACAATGAACTGCTTCTAATGCGAAGTGGTGCTGTGAATATGCGAATGCACTTTTTCCGAGATAATAGAAGAAGTACAGCATCAGTTGATTCTGGCGCAGGGAAATTACAATTAGAATCAGAACTTGTGTCAATGGAAGAATTGTATGAAAATAAACCAGACGTATTAAGTGAAGTTGCCTTTCAATACGATTTGTTAAGCCAAGGCGAGTACATTGGCTCATATACTGTTTTAATGAAAATAGAGGAGGACGCAGAATGAATGTCATGCAAGAGAATCAGGTTAAACTAATCGAACATATTAAACAAGCAGTTGTTCAAGCGGTTGGTTTAGAAGAAGCAGAAGTGCCAGAAATTTTATTAGAAGTTCCTAAAGACAAAAAGCATGGAGACTATTCCACTAATATTGCGATGCAGCTTGCTCGAGTAGCTAAAAAAGCACCTCGTCAAATTGCTGAAAGTATTGTTCCGGAACTTAAAAAAGATAATAAGTTAATTAAAGAAGTGGAAATTGCAGGTCCAGGATTTATCAATTTCTACTTAGATAATGCTTATTTGACTGATTTAGTACCAGTTATTTTAGCAGAAGACGATATGTACGGAAAATCTGATTTTGGTAAAGGCGAAAAATTCCAAATTGAATTTGTGTCTGCAAATCCAACTGGTGACTTGCATTTAGGACATGCACGAGGGGCTGCAATTGGTGACTCGCTTGCAAATATCATGACAATGGCTGGATATAAGGTTTCGAGAGAATATTATATCAATGATGCTGGAAACCAAATTAATAATCTGGTTTTATCAGCGGAAGCCCGCTATTTTGAAGCGTTAGGTTTAGAAGCTGAGTTTCCAGAAGATGGTTACCGCGGAGCAGATATTATCTCGCTTGGAAAAGACTTAGCAGCGAAATATGGTGATAAATACGTTCATACCAGCGAAGAAGAGCGTCGTTCCGTTTTCCGGGTTGATGCACTTGCTTTTGAAACTGCTAAATTGCGTGCTGATTTAGAAGAATTCCGCGTATCCTTTGATGAGTGGTTTTCAGAAACATCCCTATACGAAGAAAATAAAGTTTTACCTGCACTTGAACGGTTACGTCAAAACGGCTATATTTATGAGCAGGATGGGGCAACATGGTTAAGAACTACTGATTTCGAAGACGATAAAGATCGCGTGTTAATTAAATCGGATGGGAGTTATACTTATTTCTTACCAGATATTGCTTACCATTTAAACAAATTAGAGCGTGGCTTTGATGTGTTAATCGATATTTGGGGGGCAGATCACCACGGTTATATTCCGCGGATGCGTGCAGCAATTGAGGCATTAGGGTACTCGCCGAATCAATTAGAAGTAGAAATCATTCAATTAGTACATTTATTTGAAGATGGTGTACAGGTTAAAATGAGTAAACGGACTGGGAAATCAGTTACGATGCGTGACTTAATTGAAGAAGTTGGCTTAGATGCGACGAGATATTTCTTTGCGATGCGTAGTTCGGATACCCATATGAATTTTGATATGAGCTTAGCGAAATCGACTTCTAACGATAATCCAGTTTATTATGTTCAGTATGCCCATGCAAGAATTTCCAGTATTTTACGTTCTGGTAAAGAACAAAACTTAGATGTTTCAAAAGATGCAGACATGAGCTTACTTCAAACAGAAGCAGAATACGATTTATTAAAAGTATTAGGTGAATTTGCAGATGTTGTTGCAGAAGCTGCTGTAAAAAGAGCGCCTCACCGGATTGTACGTTATTTAAATGACTTAGCTAGTGCATTCCACCGTTTTTATAATAGTAATAAAGTGCTTGATATGGATAATTTAGAAGTAACGAAGGCTAGGCTAGCACTTATCAAGACAGCTCAAATTACCCTTAGAAATGGTCTGACCTTACTTGGTGTTTCTGCACCAGAAAAAATGTGAAACCTTAAATATATAGGTTACTCGTTGACGTCATAACCAAAATGTACTAAAGTTAATAGAAACATAGGTAATTGAAAAAACGGGGAGAGCATATGATGAAGCGATTAATAATTTTGGCGCTGCTTTTCGTGTTTCTGTGCGTCGCAATCTATATTCTCTACGACTTTCAACTTGGATCAATCCCAATTCTTTTAATGGCCATCCTATTCTTTTACATCGGATATAAAATAGTCAAGAAGAATTGATGTAATTAGTAAATTTAGGTTGTACTTGCCAGAAATAACATGTAAAATAGTGAAGTTGGGCTGAACGAAAAAAATAACAGCTAAATAAATTGGAATTATGATAGAAAGGGCGTGCCAGTTTTGGATTTAAAGAACTTAACGCAAGAAGAACGCAGTGAGCTATCTTTAATTGATGTTGCACATTTTATTTTGGAACAGCGGAAAGAAACAATCCTTTTCCCTGAATTAGTGAAAGAGATTCAAACGTTCCTAGGCTTGAAAGATGCAGAAATAAGGGAGCGTCTTGTTCAATTTTATACAGATATGAATATTGATGGTAACTTTATTTCCCTTGGTAACAATACATGGGGACTTCGAGCTTGGTATCCAATGGATGCAATTGATGAAGAAGTTCAAACACAAACAACACCGAAGAAAAAACGCAAATCTGATGATGACGACGAAGATGAAATTCTGGATGATGACGTTGACTATGATGATGAAGAAATCGTGGAAGAACTTGGTGAAGAAGAAATCTCTCTTGCAGATGTCTTACTTGATGAAGATGAAGACGACGATGATCACTTACCAGATGGCATCGAAGGCGACTTAGCTACTGTAGAAGATGACTACACAGATGGAGATTATACAGAAGACCCAGAAGATAAATAAAAATTTAAAATCAGATAGATACTCTTTTTTTCATTAAGAGCGTCTATCTGATTTTTTTATTACGAGTTAAAGGGATTGATGGCGGTTTCAAAAAATAAAGGCTTGACTTATGTGGCCATCATTAGTAGTATTTTATTTGGGCTCCCTTTTATAGGGACGGATATTTATGAGATTCAGCGCTCCCTTACTTTTATGAAGTAGGCGGAGTGTTTTTTATTTTGGTTTACAAAATACTTGAAATTGCGATAAGTGCGTAGAAAAGAATCGCAATATTGTTTTGTCTGGCAATTTCCCACCCCAGCAGGAAAATAGTCAGAACCCTGCAAGTTTTTTATTTCAGGAAGGAGTAGATTTTTTTAACATGACAAAGTATATTTTCGTTACAGGTGGCGTAGTTTCGTCAATCGGAAAAGGAATCACAGCAGCTTCACTCGGGCGTTTGCTGAAAAATCGTGGACTTAGTGTTACCATTCAAAAATTTGATCCATACATCAACGTCGACCCAGGGACAATGAGCCCATACCAACATGGGGAAGTTTATGTAACAGATGATGGTGCAGAAACGGACTTGGATCTTGGTCACTACGAACGTTTTATTGATATTAACTTAAATAAATACAGCAATGTAACAACTGGTAAAGTTTATTCAGAAGTTATCAAAAAAGAGCGTCGCGGGGACTACTTAGGTGGAACAGTGCAAGTTATTCCACATATTACGAACGAATTAAAAGATCGTGTTTTCCGTGCAGCCCGTATGACTAATTCAGACATTATTATTACCGAAATTGGTGGAACTGTTGGAGATATCGAATCATTACCATTTCTAGAAGCGATTCGCCAAATTAAAGGAGATGTAGGTGCGGAAAATGTTCTTTACATCCATACAACTTTAATTCCATACATCAAAGCAGCTGGCGAAATGAAAACTAAACCAACACAACATAGCGTAAAAGAACTTCGTAGCTTAGGAATTCAACCAAACATTATCGTTGTTCGTACGGAGCAACCAGTTTCCCAAGAGATGAAAGATAAAATTGCTCTATTTTGTGACATTAAAGCTTCAGAGGTTATTGAATCTCGTGATGAAGAAACACTTTACAATGTACCGCTTTCACTTCAAAAACAAAAAATGGATGATATTGTCCTAGAACATTTACAATTAGAAGCACCACAAGCTGAAATGACTGATTGGAAAGATCTAGTACATCGCGTGAAAAATCTATCCAAAAAAGTTCGTATTGGTCTTGTGGGTAAATATGTTTCTTTACAAGATGCATACCTATCTGTAGCAGAAGCACTTCGTCATGCAGGTTATGATCATGATGCTGAAATCGAAATCGACTGGATTGATTCCGAAAAAGTAACGAAAGAAAACGTAGCGGAAATAATGAAAGATATTGATGGCATCCTAGTTCCTGGTGGATTTGGTGACCGCGCAATTGAAGGCAAAATTGCTGCAATTCAATACGCACGTGAAAATAAAGTTCCATATTTCGGTATTTGTTTAGGAATGCAATTAGCAACAGTTGAATTTGCTCGTAATGTGCTTGGTCTCGAAGGTGCCCACTCAGCAGAAATCAAACCAGAAACAAACCATAATATTATCGATTTATTACCGGAACAAAAAAATATTGAAAACATGGGTGGAACACTTCGCCTAGGCTTGTATCCGGCTCGTATTAAGCAAGGAACGAAAACAGAAGCTGCATATGGTAAAACACTTGTAGAAGAGCGTCACCGTCATCGTTACGAGTTTAATAACGAATATAGAGAACAAATGGAAGAAGCTGGCATGATTGTTTCCGCAACAAGCCCAGATGGTCGTCTAGTTGAAGTAGTCGAACTAAAAGATCATCCTTGGTTTGTCGCTTGCCAATATCACCCAGAATTCATTTCACGTCCAAACCGTCCACAAAGTTTGTTTAAAGACTTTATCGGTGCAGCACTTAAGAATAAATAAAATAGGAAAACTCCCAACTAATTTAGTCTGGGAGTTTTTTAGTATTTACTAATGGACTAAGATTATTCCTTCAATTAATACTGGTTGTCTCAGTCAAACAAGTTGACATCCCCATGGTGAAATAGGAAACTAAACAATATAAATAGGAAAGAGGGAGCGGCAATTTGCAGAAAAGAGCGATGATAATATACAATCCCGCGGCTGGGAAAAACAAGTTTCGAAAATTACTTCCAGATGCTGAACAAATTTTGACTAAAGCGGATTTCAAAGTAACTTTAGTTCCATCTACACCGGCACCAAAAAGCACTACAACAATTGCAAAACAAGCTGCAGATGAAGGGTACGATGTAGTAATTGCGGCAGGTGGAGATGGAACAGTGAATGAAGTTGTTAATGGATTAATGCAAGTGAATAACCCACCAAAACTAGGGATTTTACCAGTTGGGACAACCAATGATTACGCAAGAGCACTGAATTTTGCCAAAGATCCACTGGAAGCACTTCGCATAATTGCTAAACAAGAGACAATTTGGGTCGATATTGGAAAAGCGAACGAGACCGAATTTTTCATTAATAATGCAGCGGGGGGGAAGATAACTGAAATAACCTACGCAGTAAAAGAATCGATGAAGTCCAAATGGGGGAGATTGGCTTATCTTTTCAGCGGACTTAAAGTACTACCGAAACTATCACCTGTCAAAGTAGAAATAAGCTACAATAATCAAGTGATTCAAGAGGAAATTTTACTATTTTTTGTTAATAAATCTAATTCAGTAGGTGGGATGGAGACGCTTTGTCCACCTGCGCAACTGAATAGCGGGATGTTTGAACTTTTGATTTTGAAAAAAATATCACCGCAAAAACTGTTCCAATTATTTGCTTCGATTAAAAAAGGGACACATTTGAATAGTCCCCACGTAATTCATGCACGTACAAATAAAGTGAAAATTAAAAGCTCATCGAATTTAAATGTAAGCTATGATGGTGTTTACGGAGGAAAAGCACCCTACACACTAGAGGTTATTCCAGAGGCATTAGAAATATTTGCTGACAAAGCAATAATTATAGACCGACTTAGAGGCTAAAGCGTTTTCACTATAAAATTTTCTAGTTTATATGGTAAATTCATCACAAATCTGTTATCATATACTTTGTTAGGGGAAAATAGCTGCCACTATTTTTCACGGCGGAAATTCAAATCTTAAGGGAAATCAAAAATGGTTTTCCTAAATTCCTGAGGGAGGAAATTGTATTATGCCTATCGTTAACATGACAGACATGCTGAAGAAAGCATTAGCTGGAAAATATGCTGTTGGTCAATTCAACATCAACAACCTTGAATGGACTCAAGCAATTTTGAAAGCTGCAGAAGCAGAAAAAGCACCAGTTATTTTAGGAGTTTCTGAAGGAGCTGCTAAATACATGGGAGGATTCAAAACAGTTGTAAAAATGACTGAAGGACTTGTAGAAGACCTAAAAATCACTGTTCCTGTTGCGATTCACCTTGACCATGGTTCTAGCTTTGATTCTTGTAAAGCGGCTATCGATGCAGGATTCTCTTCTGTAATGATCGACGGCTCTCACCACCCAATCGACGAAAATATTGCAATGACTAAACAAGTTGTTGATTACGCTCATGCTAAAGGCGTATCTGTAGAAGCTGAAATTGGAACTGTTGGTGGAGACGAAGACGGAGTAACTGGTGGAATCAACTATGCTGATCCACAAGAATGCTTACGTGTTGTTAAAGAAGCTAACATTGATGCACTTGCTGCAGCATTAGGTTCTGTTCACGGTCCTTACCACGGCGAACCTGTTCTTGGTTTTGACGAAATGAAAGAAATCTCTGAACTTACAGGTGCTCCACTTGTACTTCACGGCGGTTCTGGAATTCCTGAACACCAAGTTAAAAAAGCAATTGAATTAGGTCACAGCAAAATCAATGTTAACACTGAATGCCAAATCGTTTGGACTGCAGCTGTTCGCGAAAAATTAGCTACTGATGATAAAGTTTATGATCCACGTAAAGTAATCGGCCCTGGTGTGGACGCGATTATAAAAACTGTTACAGAAAAAATTCAAGAGTTTGGTTCTAATGGCAAAGCGTAAGGCTGAATTTATGATGATATAAAAATAACTGGCAAAATTCACTAGTTGATTTTGCCAGTTATTTTTATGTGGTGATAAAGCACTTATATAGAAGGAATTAATTATCGTTATTATCTTGAATATGGTATGATAGCTATAGCTTTGGAATATAAAAGGAAAGTTATTTCAAATTTCCCGATTAAAACTCATGCTTCAGTCGTATGTATTATTTTTTAAAATGAGTCATAATATAGTTGGTTAATATAATACGTCAGACATAGAATTATGTTATAATAATATACTAAAAGGTGAATGGACAAACGAGGAAGAGAGTAGGCGATAGTAATGAATATAGGGATTTTTACAGATACTTACAGTCCGCAGATTAGCGGTGTAGCTACATCAATCATGATTATGGAAAACGAACTTAGAAAACAAGGGCACACTGTATATATTTTTACAACAACGGATCCTAACGCTGATAGAGAGCGTGAAGAGGGACGTGTGTTTCGTTTGCCTAGTGTTCCGTTTGTTTTCTTTCCAGAACGTCGAGTAGCTGTAGCTGGAATGAACAAATTTATTAAATTAGTAGGACGGTTGGATTTAGATATTATCCACACACATACTGAATTTTCTTTGGGTCTCTTAGGAAAGCGAATTGCTAAGAAGTATAATATACCGTCAATTCATACTTACCACACAATGTATGTAGACTACTTGCATTATATTGCAAAAGGAAAAATTTTGACACCTTCTATGGTTGGTAAAATGATTAAAACATTTTGTGATAGCTATGATGCTATAATAGCTCCGACTGCAAAGGTAAGACATCATTTAGAAGCACAAGGTATCCATAAATTAATGTATACTATTCCAACTGGTACGGATATTTCTTCCTTTGCTCCAGTTGAAAAGCAACAAATTTTAGATTTGAAAAAATCACTTGGAATTGGAATGGATGATTCAGTAATTCTTTCGCTAGGGAGAATTGCTCACGAGAAAAATATTGATGCAATAATTAATGCGATGCCAGAAATACTCCAAAAAGAACCGAATGCTAAGCTCGTGATTGTTGGAGATGGTCCAGTGCGCAAAGACTTAGAAAAAATAGTAGAAACTAAGAATTTAGAAGAACATATTATTTTCACTGGTGCAGTTGACTGGGAAAATATTGGTTTATATTATCAATTAGGAGATCTTTTTGTAAGTGCATCAACAACAGAAACACAAGGATTGACATACGCAGAGGCGATGGCGGCTTCTTTACCAGTAGTTGCAAAACGCGATGAAAGCATTGAAGGATTTTTAACCGACCGAGAAACAGCCTTTTTATTCGATCAAGATGATGAATTAGCAGATTTATTAGTCCAAATCCTAACTGATAAAAATATGGCAACACTTGTAGCAAACAATGGAAGAGTGAAGGTGGAATCAATTTCTGCGGATCAATTTGGCCGCAATATAGAAGCCATGTATGAGGAAATATGTGAGATTTACCGCGTAAAGCGAGAAAATGGTTCTATTAAAAAAGAACGAACTTTAATTAGAAGCATCATCGCTTCTGAAGTATTCTCACTTTCATCTTCTACACACAGTCATAGAAAAGAGAGGTCCTCGCATCATGATTAAGTTAACAATGTTATCTTCGGCAGAAAAAGTAAAAGGACAAGGTGTGGCTTCAGCGTACCGAGAACTTGTAAATTTATTAAAAGAAAGATATTCAAATGAGATTGATATGGAATTTAATAGTTTCAAAAAATCGGATATCACCCATTATCACACAGTTGATTTCCGTTTTTTTCTTTCAACTTTTTTTAAGAAAAAACGAGGTGTTCGTGTCGGTTATGTGCATTTTATACCTGAAACTATGGAAGGAAGCCTAAAATTACCATGGATTGCACGGGTTATTTTTTATAAATATTTGATTGGTTTTTATAAGCGAATGGATGAGATTGTTGTTGTAAATCCATCGTTTATACCTAAACTAACTGCCTATAATATCCCGAAAGAACGGATTCATTATATACCAAATTTTGTTTCTAAAAAAACTTTTTTTCCAATTTCCGATGAAGAAAAACAGCATGTTCGAGAAAAATATGGAATTCCAACAGATAAATTTACAGTTATTGGGATTGGACAAGTGCAACATCGAAAAGGCGTGCTTGACTTTATTGAAGTAGCAAAACGGCTTCCAAACGTTCAGTTTGTTTGGGCTGGGGGTTTTTCTTTTGGTAAAATTACTTCTGGTTATGAAGAACTTAAGCGGATTTACGATAATCCACCAGCGAATGTAAAATTTATTGGAATAGTTGATCGTTCAGAAATGAATGCTTGTATAAATATGGCAGATATTTTCTTTATGCCATCATATAATGAGTTATTTCCAATGGCAATTTTAGAAGCTATGAGTTCAGATGTTCCGATTTTACTTCGAAATCTGGATTTATATGAAGAAATACTAGATGGTTATTATATAAAAGAAGCTGACAATTCTGGCTTTGTCCGAGCTATTGAGCGTTTAGAAACGGATTCAGCTTATTATAAGAAAATGCTACAGGCAGCCAAACAAGGGGCAACCTATTATTCAGAAGACCGACTAGCAGGTATATGGTATACATTTTATCAAGGCTTGTTAACAAAGGAGTTAGAGCAATGAGTGGAAGCTCCAAGAAGAACATATTTAATATTGTCATTGTATTAGCAATTAGTATAGGCTTTATTATTTGGCAATTCAAAGATGTAGATATGAAATGGTCTACCTTTCTTATTTCACTGCTTAAGGTGAACCCATGGTGGATGATGGCTGCTCTGGGTGCTATGTTTATTTATTGGTTTTTAGAAGCGGTTGTATTGCAAACAGCTTCTAAACCAGCAAATCAGAATCAGCGCTTTTTTTCATCTTTTCGGATTACGATGATTGGTCAATTTTTTAATACGATTACGCCAATGGCAACTGGTGGACAACCAGCACAATTAGTAATGCTAACCAAACAAGGTATGGATGCAGGACGTGGGAGTTCCGTTTTGCTAGTGAAATTTATTATTTATCAGGCGATGGTTGTATTAAATTTTATAGTTATCCTGATATTTGGAATTCATTATTTGATGGCAGGTGTAACTCAATTGAAATACCTGGTTTTAATTGGTTTTTCTGTTCATTTGCTTGTAATTGCTTGTTTAATTTTAATTGGTCGAAGTCAAAAATTCACTACTAGTTTGGTGCATATTTTGCTTATACCAACTAGATTGTTTGTGAAAAAAGAAAAAGTTGATAATTGGAGAAAAATTTTAGATGAAAAAATTGCTACTTTCCATGAAGAAAGTAGCCGGATTGGGAAAGATTGGAAATTAATTATTCGTTGTTGTCTCTATACAACATTACAGTTATGGGTTTATTTTTCGATTCCATTCTTTATTTTACACGCAATTGGTGTAACTGGCATAGGGCTATATATGGCAATCACTTATCATGCGTTCATAATCATGTTTGCAACCGTTATGCCTACGCCTGGTGGTGCAGGTGGTGCAGAATATACTTTCACATTGTTATTTGGTATGTTACTAGGGCCAGCAAAGCTTCTTATGGCACTGATTTTATGGCGAATTATTACGTACTATAACTGTATCATATTTGGTGCTGGAGCTTTATTAGTCAAAGATACCTCACCTAAGGAAATCAAGCCGCGAATTGAAGCCATTGCAAAAATACCAGCAAAAAATGTACCGCAATAATAGAAGCTTGGAGCAATTTGTTCCCAGCTTTTTTTAGTGAAAGAATCTTGCAAAGTAAAACAAATTAATGGATAATAATAAAGTATTAGAAGCTTCAGGAAAGAAGGGTACATTTGTGACGGAAAAATTAGTTATTCGAGGCGGCAAAAAATTAGCGGGCACTATGCAAGTAGATGGTGCAAAAAATAGTGCGGTTGCCTTGATTCCAGCTGCAATTTTGGCGGAATCTGAAGTTGTTTTAGAAGGTTTACCAGATATTTCTGATGTATATACACTTTATGATATTTTAGAAGAACTTGGCGGCAGTGTTCGTTATGATAATAAAACGGCAGTGATAGATCCGACTGATATGATTTCAATGCCACTACCAACTGGGAATGTAAAGAAATTACGTGCTTCTTATTACTTAATGGGAGCAATATTAGGCCGATTTAAAAAAGCAGTCATTGGACTTCCGGGAGGCTGTTATTTAGGTCCACGCCCAATTGATCAACATATTAAAGGTTTTGAAGCATTAGGAGCGAAAGTAACAAATGAACAAGGTGCGATTTATTTGCGTGCAGATGAACTTATTGGTGCACGGATTTACTTAGATGTTGTGAGCGTTGGTGCGACTATTAATATTATGCTTGCAGCTGTTCGAGCTAAAGGGAAAACTGTAATAGAAAATGCCGCAAAAGAGCCTGAAATTATTGATGTCGCTACACTGCTAAGCAATATGGGTGCGATTATTAAAGGAGCAGGGACAGATACCATTCGGATTACCGGGGTAGAGCATCTTCATGGTTGTCATCATACAATTATTCCAGATAGAATTGAAGCCGGTACTTTCATGGTTCTCGCTGCAGCTTCTGGAAAAGGAATTCGGATTGAAAATGTTATTCCGACTCATTTAGAAGGAATCATTGCAAAATTGACAGAAATGGGCGTTCCAATGGATATTGAGGAAGATGCTATTTTTGTTGGTGAAGTAGAAAAAGTGAAAAAAATAGATATTAAAACCTATGCTTATCCAGGATTTCCAACTGATTTGCAACAACCGCTGACTGCACTTTTGACACGAGCGGAAGGCAGTAGTGTGGTAACCGATACGATTTATCCAAGTCGTTTCAAGCATATTGCAGAATTGGAACGAATGGGCGGGAAATTTAAATTAGAAGGTAGATCTGCTGTCATTAATGGTCCAGCAAAACTACAAGGTTCTAAAGTGACGGCGACAGATTTACGTGCGGGCGCTGCACTTGTAATTGCGGGACTTCTAGCAGAAGGGCAAACAGAAATCCATGGTGTAGAACATATTGAGCGTGGCTACAGCAAAATCATCGAAAAACTTGCTGCAATTGGAGCCGATATAACTCGTAGCAGTACAGCGGAAACAAAAATTTGAAAAAAGAGAGGCTGAGCGAATAAATTCGTTTCGGCCTACCCTCTATTAGCCTCATAATTATTTATTCTCGAAAAAATTATTAACTCAAAAAAGGTGGTACATATATGGCTAAACTGTCCATTGCATACTTAGAAAGTTTAACAATTAAAGATATTTATGCCCTTGCAAAAGAACATAAAATTGCCTATTACAGCAAACTAACCAAAAGAGAACTGATTTTTGCGCTATTAAAATCAAATGCGGAAAAAGAGGGATTCTTTTTTATGGAAGGTGTTTTAGAAATCATCCCGAATGAAGGGTTTGGTTTCTTACGACCGATTAATTATTCATCCAGTTCGGAAGATATTTATATTTCGGCTTCACAAATCAGGCGTTTTGAACTTAGAACAGGGGATAAAGTCTCTGGCAAAGTTCGTCCACCAAAAGAAAATGAACGTTATTTTGGATTATTGCATGTCGAAGCAGTCAATGGGGAAAAACCGGAAGTTGCGAAAGAAAGAGTGCATTTTC
Source organism: Listeria ivanovii subsp. ivanovii (assembly GCF_900187025.1). Lineage (GTDB taxonomy): Bacteria > Bacillota > Bacilli > Lactobacillales > Listeriaceae > Listeria > Listeria ivanovii. Next base: position 2,599,272 of record NZ_LT906478.1, on the reverse strand, counting down.
CAGGACTGACTCCACTTTATCCAGATCGCCAAATTCATTTAGAAACAGAGAAAACACCGATTTCTACAAGAACAATCGATTTAATATCGCCAATAGGTTTTGGACAGCGGGGATTAATTGTTGCCCCTCCAAAAGCTGGTAAAACCGTTCTGTTAAAAGAAATTGCTAATGCGATTACAACTAATCACCCAGATTCAGAATTGATTGTCTTGCTGATAGATGAGCGCCCTGAAGAAGTAACGGATATCGAGCGTTCGGTAAAAGCAGATGTTGTAAGCTCTACGTTTGATGAAGTGCCAGAGAACCATATTAAAGTAGCCGAATTAGTTTTAGAACGTGCGATGCGCCTTGTGGAACAAAAACGCGATGTAGTTATTTTGATGGATAGTATTACTAGGTTAGCAAGAGCGTATAATTTAGTCATTCCTCCAAGTGGTCGAACGCTTTCTGGAGGAATTGATCCAGCCGCTTTCCACAGACCAAAACGATTTTTCGGTGCAGCGCGTAATATTGAAGAAGGCGGAAGTCTAACAATCCTTGCAACAGCACTTGTGGATACAGGTTCGCGCATGGACGATGTCATTTATGAGGAATTTAAAGGAACTGGTAACATGGAATTACATTTAGATCGTCAATTAGCTGAACGTCGTGTCTTTCCTGCTATTGATATGCGTCGATCCGGAACAAGAAAAGAAGAACTACTATTATCTAAAGATCGCTTAGAGCAACTTTGGAAAATTAGAAAAGCGATGCCAAAACAAGGTGACGGACTTGATATTTCTGAGCGTTTCGTCCGCTATTTGAAAAAAACCGCGAATAATGAGGCGTTTTATGAATTATTACAAGAAGAGATGTTTAAAAAATAAAATTTATAATCATACTGGAGAGAAAGAAGATAGCTTATGAGTAAAATTAGACAATTATTAGACAAGATACCATGGTATACAGACAAGATTCATAGCATTTTGATGTATTTGATTATGGGCGGATTTGCAACAATTATTAATATTGTGGCATTTTGGTTCTGTGAAGCTGTATTAGGTTGGGATTATCGTGTTGCCAATACAATTGCTTGGATTGCTTCTGTTCTTTTTGCGTACTTTTCTAATAAAAAATATGTTTTCGAGAGCTATACTCCAACATGGCAAGACAAAGTAAGAGAAGCCTCTTCCTTTTTTGGATTTCGCTTTTTAACCTACATAGTAGACATTTTAGTGATGATTCTATTAATAAGCGTGCTATCCGTAGACGAACTATGGGCAAAAATTTGGACAAATGTGATTGTGCTCGTGCTCAACTATGTATTTAGTAAATGGATAATTTTCAAAGTAAAAAAATAATCTTGCTTGTTTGCTTTAACATTGTTATAATATCTATACTGTGTGTAAAAGCACTTATTACTCTGTTTCAGATGATTCAGGGCGAAGGAGTTGAAAAGAAATGAAAACTGGAATTCATCCTGAGTACCGTCAAGTGGTATTTGTTGATACTAGTACTGATTTCAAATTTTTGTCAGGTTCTACTAAGAGCTCAAGCGAAACAATTAAATGGGAAGATGGCAACGAGTATCCGTTACTTCGTGTCGAAATCTCTTCTGATTCGCATCCGTTCTATACTGGTAAACAAAAACATGCTACAGCAGACGGACGTGTGGACCGCTTCAACAAAAAGTACGGTCTCAAATAAGCAAAAAAGTTCTAGAGGGTATCCTAAGGGGTATCCTCTTTTTCCATTTACTATGGACAATTTAAATAAAAAAGTATAATATACTTAAAATATGAAGGGAGTTAGAGTAGATGGAAATTAGAATGCTAAAATATTTTCTGATAGTAGCAGAAGAACAAAATATTACTCAAGCTGCCAAAAAAATTCATATCACTCAACCAACACTAAGTAGGCAAATTAGGGATTTTGAAGCAAGTTTACAAACAGAGTTATTTATCCGGAAAAATAAAAAGTTGTATTTAACTGAGCCAGGCTTGTTTTTGAAAAAAAGAGCAGAAGAAATGTTAGAATTAGACGGGAAAACCGAACAAGAATTTGCTAAATATCAAAATGCACTTTTGAAAGGTCAAATTTCGATTGGTTGTGTAGAGGCGAATAGCTCGCATTTCTTGGCTAAAATGTTAGAAGAAATGATTGCTGACCATCCGCAAGTTACATTTAATATGTACAGTGGAACAAGTAATGATATTATTGAACGATTAGATAAAGGTTTACTAGATGTTGCGCTTTTAATAGATCCAGTACCAGCTGATAATTATAATAAATTGGTTTTACCAGATAAGGAAATCTGGGGTCTACTCGTTTCGACAGAATATTTTATAACGAATCAGCAGTATATTTCGCCAAAAGAAATATTAGATGTACCAATAATTTGGTCAGGTCGAAAAGAAGTCCAAAACATGCTATGCTCATGGGGGACTTTTGAAGAGGGAGATTTGAATATTGTAGGTAAATATAATTTGATTTTTAACGTGATTTCATTGGTTGAAAATAAAGTAGGAGCGGCTTTTGCGATTCAAGGGGCAATAGATAACCGGAAAAACAGTACAAAATTTCTACCACTTAGCCCGATACTTGAAACTAATTGTGTGCTTGTTTGGAAAAAAGACACAATACTAAGTGACACAGTGCTCACGTTCATCAGGAAAATGAAAAATGCTTTGAAGGCATGAAACTAAGCTTAAGAAGTATTGGACGATAGGTAAATTAAGCTGTAACATAAACTTGTAAGGGAATCCTTATGTTTATGTTACAGCTTTTTTGAGGTAAAAAAGACGATTATACTATATTTTTCTAGAAAAGACGAAAACTTTATAAGTAGGGAAATTCGACCATTAACAATTGGGAAGACGGAAGTTGTAGCGAAAAAATAAGCAAGAAGATAGGCACACTACTTTTTTCTACTACTCCTAAAGTGAACTATCCATATGACTATCATGAGACGGTTAATGTTGTTCGAAAAGAAGATCAGCAAGGTATTAAACCAGCATAAATCCTATTGAAATTGATTATCCCTTTTGTACTCGTGAACGCAGTGCTTTTGGGTATAATTTAATGATATGAAAGAAAATTTTTGTAGACTCAAAAATAGAATTAGGGTTACCAGTAAGAGATTCCAGGGTAGAGAAAGCAGATGAGGCTATTTCCAATTGGCTTATAGCTTATAAGGTGAATGGAGGAAATGAAAATGACAAAATTTGAAGAAGTGAAAAATGGTGTCATCTTTTCAAGTGGAGAAAAAAACGAGGCATTTGTGCAATATTTTATAGGCCAAAGCTATTTGAATTCTTTAGTGACCGATCCAGCTATTAATGTTGGTGTAGGGAATGTCACGTTTGAACCAGGGTGCCGCAATAATTGGCATATTCATCATAATGGTTTCCAAATTTTATTAGTTACTGGTGGAGAAGGTTGGTACCAAGAAGATGGGAAAGAAGCACAGTTCCTACAAGCTGGAGACGTAATAGTAACACATGATGGTGTAAAACATTGGCACGGAGCAACTGCAAACAGCTGGTTCGAACATATTGCGATTACCGCAGGAATACCTGAGTGGCTAGAATCAGTATCTGATGAAGTTTATTTACCATTAAAAAATAAGGAAGAGGGGTTCAAAAAATGAAAAAACAAACAGCAGGAAGAAATAACCTAGGTGAATTTGCGCCACAATTTGCTGCTTTAAATGATGATGTCTTGTTTGGAGAAGTGTGGGCAAAAGCAACAGAATTGTCGCCTAGAGATCGTAGTTTAATTACTGTTTCCAGTCTATTAACGCAAGGGGTACCACAGTTAGAAGCGCATTTGAAAATGGCAAAAGAAAATGGTGTAACAAAAGAAGAAATCGTAGCATTAATTACACATCTTGCTTTCTACACGGGTTGGCCAAAAGCTTGGTCTGCTTTTAATTTAGCAAAAAAAATTTTTGATGGAGACGGGCTGTAAAGCGCCTCTTGAATAAAGGAGTTATCATGAAGTTTTTTTCGATGAAATTATTGGCATTACTATCCGTGGCACTGATTGTTAACTCTGCACCAGCTATTTCTGCGAATATACCTGCAATTACTGAAAGCTTCAAAGAGGTAAATCCAGTGTATGTTGGACTCTTAACGACAGTGCCTTCGTTATTTTTAATAGCTGGTGTTTTTTTTACTAGCTTGATTGAAAAAATTTTAGGAAGGAAATATACCATTGTTACCGGTTTAGTCATCGTGGGGGTTTTTGGGACTTTACCGGCTTGGTATCAAGGAAGTTTTTTCGTGTTATTTCTTTCAAGATGCTTACTAGGTTTAGGAATAGGATTATTTAATCGTCTGCTTATTCAGATGATTAGTAGCTTATATCAAAATGACAATGGGAAAAAGGCAAGGGCGCTTGGCTTAGAAAGTGCTTGCGAAGGACTAGGCGGTATTGTCATGACAATTGGCGTCGGTCAGTTAATAAAAGTAAATTGGACAAGTTCTTTTTGGGTGTATAGTTTCGCCATTTTGAGTCTTGTTTTTGTCATCATGTTCATTCCAAACCAAGTTGTGGCAATTAATAATAAAGAAGAAAACATTAAAGTTAGCACGATTTCCATAGAACGAAAAATAAGGTCAATTGTTTTAGGCTGTATTTTATTTTGTATTGTACTTTTATTTATTAATTATAATCTGCAAATTACACCACTTTTAATTGAGCAAGGATTGGGGGATGCGACGAGCGGAAGTAATATGATTGCAGCAATTGGAGCTGGAGCGTTTATTGCGGGGAATTTATTCGGTAGAACATATACATATTTGAAAAGGTGGCTACTACCAATTGCTACTTTTATGGCTGGAATAAGTATTTTCTTCACTAACTTGTCTACATCACTTTTATTTACATTAATTTGTTCCTTAGTCTTAGGATTTTCGTTTCGCAATATTATGCCTTATTTTATGCATACACTTACTACTGGTGGTGAAAAAGTAGCCAAATTCGGAGCGACTGTTGTTTTAGTGGCATATAACCTGGGGGCAACCCTTTCTCCATACGCTTCACAAATTATTTCCAGATTTAGTGGTAGTGCGAGTGCGGATAACCAAATAATCATCATGGGGTTATTATTAAGTGCTATTAGCTTGATTACACTAATTTTCAATAAATATATGACGGTTTAGAAAAGTGACGAGGAGGAACCAAAATGAATATTTCAGAAGTAGCTACTCGTCAAAATATCACCCCGGCAACATGAAGGTATTTTGAGCAACAAGGGTTAATTACAACGATTAAACGAAATGCGTCAGGAATAAGAGATAATTCTACCGAAGACTTGAAGTGGATAGAATTTTTTCAATGTATGCGCAGTTCGGGCTTATCGATTGACTCATTAGCAAGATACACCAAATTATTTCAATTAGGTAATGTTGCTCTTCAAGGGCGCAAAAAAATCCTTGATCTGGAATACGAAAAACTTTTGGGAAAACAAACGCAAATAAATGAAACAGTTTTAGAACTAGGGGTGAAAATAAAAAATTACGAACCGAAAATAAAGCAATTTAGATAATATATGATTGTTAGACAGGCCTAATAGAAGTGGGGTGCCTTTTTTTTATAAACAGCCAAAAATAAAAACTTTCCATACAAGGGTTTACTTTTCCCTGTGAAGTTGCGTATAATATCACTAATTACTTTTTTATGAGCAGGTGATAAAAAAGTTAAATTTTCTGTTTTGTTAAACAATATAAGGAGGTTTTCAAGTGGAAGCAAAGTTACAAGTAGGTGTGTTAGGTTTTGGGACGGTAGGAAGCGGAGTTATTCATATATTAGAAGAACACCAAGAAAAAATTAGTCAAGTAACTGGCTACCATATTTCTGTGAAGAAAGTGTTAGTCCGTAACTTAGAAAAGAATCGCCGTTATGAAACAAAAGGTTTTGAACTAACCACCAATCCGTCTGATGTACTGGATGATCCAGAAATTGCTGTTGTTGTTGAGGTTATGGGCAGCATCACAACTGCGCGGGAATACATTTTGCAGGCCTTGAAAGCTGGAAAACATGTAGTAACTGCGAATAAAGATTTAATTGCGCTTCATGGGGACGAATTAGTGGCAGTTGCACAAGCTAACAAATGCGATTTATTTTACGAAGCGAGTGTTGCTGGTGGCATTCCGATTTTACGTACCATTGTAAACAGCCTAGCAGCGGATAAAATTCAAAAAGTAATGGGTATCGTCAACGGGACGACTAATTTCATGCTAACAAAAATGACGACAGAGAAAAAGTCCTATGAAGAAGTTTTAGCAGAAGCTCAAGCACTAGGTTTTGCGGAATCCGATCCAACAAATGATGTGGACGGTATTGATGCAGCGAGAAAAATGGTTATTATGACCCGTCTAGCATTTGGAATGAATGTAGATTTAGATAATGTGGAAACTAGTGGTATCCGCGGAATTTCCCCAGAAGATATTGAAGTAGCTTATCAACTAGGTTATAAAATCAAACTAGTTGGTACCGCAGAAGAAACAAATGGTATGGTCAACGTTAATGTTGGACCGGTATTATTACCAAAGGCGCATCCTCTTGCAGGTGTTAACTATGAAAACAATGCAGTATTCGTAACAGGAGCTGCTGTTGGAGAAACTATGTTTTATGGTCCAGGTGCCGGCGAACTACCAACTGCAACTAGTGTAGTTAGTGACTTAATTACCGTTGCTAAAAATAGTCGTCTAGGTACGAACGGAAATGCCTTCAATAGTTACAAACACGAAACAAAACATACTCCAAAAGAACAAGTTTTCTCTAAATATTATCTTCGTCTAACAATGGATGATAAAACAGGAACCTTCCTCAAGTTAACGCAAATTTTTGCGGAAGCTGGAGTAGGCTTTGATAAAATTTTACAACAACCTTTTGATGATTTTACAGCAACCGTTGTTATCGTTACGCATTCAACAAGCCAAGCACAATTAGAACAAGCAATAGCCAGAGTAAAAAATGAGCCAGAAATGCAAATGCTCGCAAAATATTCCGTTGTGGAGGGTTAAAAAATGTATAAAGGATTACTCGAAAAATATAAAGAATATCTACCGGTAACAGAAAACACACCAATGATTTCACTTGCGGAAGGGAATACTCCATTAATTCCGCTACCAAATTTGTCCAAAGAACTAGGTGTCACTTTATACGGGAAATATGAAGGCTTAAATCCAACTGGTTCATTTAAAGACCGCGGAATGGTTATGGCTGTAGCTAAAGCGAAAGAAGAAGGTGCGGAAGCCGTTATTTGTGCTTCCACAGGGAATACTTCAGCGGCAGCGGCAGCATACGCAACACGTGCGGGGCTAAAAGCGTACATTGTTATCCCAGAAGGTAAAGTTGCACTTGGAAAATTAGCGCAAGCAGTTATGTATGGTGCAGATATTATTTCGATTCAAGGGAATTTTGATGAAGCATTAAAGTCTGTTCGAAAACTTGCTGAAACAGAAGCTGTAACGCTAGTAAACTCTGTGAATCCTTACCGTTTAGAAGGACAAAAAACAGCTGCATTTGAAATTTGTGAGCAGCTAGGTTCAGCACCTGATGTCCTTGCTATTCCAGTAGGGAACGCGGGAAATATATCGGCATATTGGAAAGGTTTTAAAGAATGGAATGCTGCCCATAATTCTGGTCTTCCACGAATGCACGGTTTTGAAGCTGAGGGTGCGGCTGCGATTGTTCAGGGCAAGCCAATTGCTAATCCAGAGACGATTGCTACAGCGATTCGTATTGGTAACCCAGCTAGTTGGGGACTTGCTGAGACGGCTCGTGATGAGTCTGATGGTTACATTCACTCTGTTACCGATGATGAAATAGTAAATGCCTATAAAAAAATCGCTGCACAAGATGGAGTCTTCATCGAACCAGGTTCTGCTGCTTCTTTAGCGGGTGTAATTCAGCACGTAGCAAATGGTACCATCAAGAAAGGTGAGACGGTAGTTTGTGTGTTCACTGGAAACGGATTAAAAGATCCAGATACAGCAATGAGTGTGCATGAGATCCCGGTTTCCCATGTGGATGATATTGAAGCAATGCGTGCACACCTTCGCGGAGGAGTGAAAGCTTAATGCATATTCGTGTCCCAGCAACTACCGCCAATCTTGGTCCGGGTTTTGATTCATGTGGCTTGGCTTTGACGCTCTATCTAACGTTAGATATCGGTGAACCCGCTATGAATTGGTATATTGAACACAATATTGGTGGGGGCATTCCGCATGATGAGACAAACGTTATTATCGAAACTGCACTAAATCTTGCACCCAATTTAACGCCGCACCATTTAGTGATGACTTGTGATATCCCTCCCGCCCGTGGACTTGGTAGTAGTTCTGCTGCAGTTGTTGCAGGAATTGAACTAGCAAATATATTAGGCGAACTAAACCTTTCTAAAGAAGAAAAAGTGCGAATTGCAGCTGAAATTGAAGGGCATCCAGATAATGTCGCGCCAGCCGTCCTAGGTAACTGGGTAGTAGGTGCAAAATTAGATGGAGAAGATTTCTATGTGCGCCACCTCTTCCCAGATTGCGCTTTAATTGCCTTTATTCCTAAAACAGAACTACTAACTTCTGAAAGTAGGGATGTGTTACCTGATACACTTCCATTTAGAGAAGCAGTGAAAGCTAGTAGTATTGCAAATGTCATGATTGCAGCCATTTTACGTAATGATATGAAACTTGCTGGTGAAATGATGGAACGAGATTTATGGCATGAAAAATATCGCAGTAAGTTAGTTCCTCATTTACCACAAATTCGAAAAATCGCTAAAAAACAAGGTGCATATGCAGCCTGTTTGAGTGGTGCTGGACCAACCGTTTTGGTTTTTGCCCCTCGCTCTACAGCTCAAAATATCCAAATCTCACTACGAAACTTAGAAATCGATGCGGATGTGCTTCTCCTAGATGTGGAAGGCAGTGGCGCAGAAATTTTTCGTTAAAATCGAGCTATGTCGTACTCAGGCATAGCTTTTTTATGTAGCGGAAAACTATATGTCCCAATTTCGACAGCTCTATGATAAAATAGGAAAAGAGTTTAAAAAGTTAAAGGGAGCGGTCTTATGGCACAATTATTTTTCCGTTATGGTTCCATGAATAGTGGGAAAACCATTGAAATTCTAAAAGTCGCACATAATTACGAAGAACAAAATAAATCAGTGGTCATCTTTACATCTGGAATTGATGACAGAGATCAAGTCGGTTTCATTTCCAGTCGAATCGGATTAAAACGTGAAGCAATCCCTATTTTTAGCGATACAAATATTTACGAGATAGTAGCAAAAATCACGCCTAAGCCAAGTTGTGTTTTGTTAGACGAATCACAGTTTTTAGAAAAAGAACATGTTTTTCAATTAGCAAAAATTGTAGACGATTTAAATATTCCCGTTATTGCGTATGGCTTAAAAAATGATTTTCGGAATGAACTTTTCGAAGGCTCCAAATATTTGTTATTATATGCAGATAAATTAGAAGAAATGAAAACAATTTGCTGGTTTTGCGCGAAAAAAGCAACGATGGTACTTCGCGTCGATGACAAAGGTAAACCAGTTTATACAGGCGAGCAAATTATGATTGGCGGGAATGACCATTACTATCCAGTGTGTCGCAAATGCCACGCCCATCCACCAATAAAATAATTTAAAGAGGTGTTGTAATAAAATGTATGATCGATTACAAGCGGTGGAAGACCGTTACGATGAACTAAACGAACTACTTAGTGATCCTGATGTAGTATCTGACCCAAAAAGACTACGAGATTTATCCAAAGAACAATCCGGAATTACGGCTACAGTAGAAACGTATCGTGAATATAAAAACGTGAATGCACAAATTGAAGAAACGAAAGAACTTTTAAGCGAAAAACTTGATGACGATATGCGTGAAATGGCAAAAGAAGAATTTGCAGAACTTCAAAAAGAAAAAGTAGACCTAGAAGAACGGCTTAAACTGCTCCTCGTTCCAAAAGATCCTAATGATGACAAAAACGTTATTCTAGAAATTCGCGGAGCAGCGGGTGGCGATGAAGCCGCTTTATTTGCAGGCGATTTATTCCGGATGTATAGCAAATATGCGGAGTCACGCGGTTGGAAAGTAGAAATAATGGACGCTAACCCGACCGGAATTGGCGGTTACAAAGAAATTATCGCGATGATGAACGGAAACGATGCCTTTTCTCGGATGAAATATGAAAATGGAGCCCATCGTGTACAACGTGTTCCAGAGACCGAATCAGGCGGTCGTATCCATACGTCAACAGCGACAGTGGCTATTTTGCCAGAAGCTGAAGAAGTAGAAATCGAGTTGCATGATAAAGATATCCGGACAGATACATTTGCTTCGACTGGTGCGGGTGGACAAAGTGTCAATACAACCATGTCAGCAGTGCGTTTGACACATATTCCAACTGGGATTGTTGTTTCGATGCAAGATGAGCGCTCACAGTTGAAAAATAAAGACAAAGCAATGAAAGTCTTACGTGCACGTGTTTATGATAAATTCGAACGCGAAGCCAGGGAAGAGTATGACGCTAACCGTAAATCAGCAGTTGGAACAGGCGATCGCTCTGAACGTATCCGCACATATAATTATCCGCAAAATCGTGTAACAGACCACCGCATTGGCTTAACCATTCAAAAACTAGATCAAATTATGGAAGGCAAACTCGATGAAATTATTGATGCGCTAATCCTGGAAGATCAAACAAGTAAGCTGGAACATTTAAATGACGCAAATTAGTCAGCTGTTAAAAAATGCGGAAACGATTCTGCTTGAAAAAGGGTTAGACCAAAATGCTGCTGAAATTCTACTCGAAACGAGAATGGGGCTTTCTCGTTCAGAACTTTGGATGGAAATTAACCGAGAGCTTGAGCCAAATCATGAAAAACAATTTCAAGCGGATTTTGAACGATATTTAGCAGGTGAGCCAGTGCAATATATCTTAAAAACAGCACCTTTTTATGGTTATGATTTTTTAGTTACTAAAGATGTGCTTATTCCGCGCCCGGAAACAGAAGAATTGGTCGCTTGTGCGGAAGCTTTTTTAAATAAGAATCCTTTGCCAGCAGTGCTAGATGTCTGTACTGGTAGCGGAATTATTGCGATTGCGCTAAAGAAAGCATTTCCCAATATAGCAATGACTGCTACAGACATTTCAGGTCCAGCGCTTGCCGTTGCGAAAAAGAATGCCTTGTTGTTAAATGCGGATGTGCGTTTTGTGGAAACTGATTTGCTTGAAGCATTCAAACAAAATGGCGAGCACTTCGATATGATTTTAGCTAATCCTCCATATATTTCAGAAGCTGAAAAAGAAACAATGTCAGATTACGTTTTAAAAAATGAGCCGGAGCTTGCCCTTTTTGCAGAGAATGATGGTCTTGCAATCTATGAACGTTTTGTAGCTGACCTGAAATTTGTCTTAAATCCTTCTTTTTGGGTGGGGGTAGAAATAGGTTATACACAAGGGGAAAAAGTAAAACAGTTATTCCAAAAAAGTTATCCACATTCCACTGTGGTTATCCACAAAGATATAAATTCTAGAGATCGCTATGTAACATGTTCAAATATATTGATATAAAGGCGTTTCCGTAATGGGGACGTCATTTTTGTTTTTAAGTTATCCACAAAATTGTGGATAAAATGTTGTGCAAAAAAATTTTTTAATCAAATCTTAATAAATAAAATGGCTTTTTTACTTATCTTTACGAATTATCCACAATTCACAATAAGTTATCCCCATTGACAAAGTTATTATCCACAGTTTGGGGATAACTCGTGTTTAAAATCAACCAATTTCCAGAAATAAAAAACAATGCTGTAAAAATAAGTAAGAAAACGTTAAAATATAGTAGAAGTTATGTAAAGGGGACTGGAATTCGATGCAAACCATCCATTGGAAAATAAATGAGCAACAATCAAATAAAGCTGTTTACGAGCAAGCAGCCGAACTACTGCGAAATGGTGAGTGTGTGGCTTTCCCAACCGAAACAGTTTACGGTCTAGGAGCAGATGCAACGAACCATGCAGCTATTCAAAAAATTTATGCAGCAAAAGGTCGTCCTTCTGATAACCCACTTATTGTCCACATTGCAAGTCGTAATCAGATGGATGCTTTTGTAGCAAGTTACCCACAAAAAGCCATGCAACTGATGGAAAATTTTTGGCCAGGACCATTAACAGTCATTCTGCCTTTAAAAAAAGATAGCTTAGCGAGCAATGTTTCGGCTGGGTTATCCACAGTAGGAGTTCGCATGCCCGAAAATCCTGTGAGTTTGGCATTAATTAAGGAAGCAGCTATCCCAGTTGCAGCACCGAGCGCCAATCGTTCTGGTAAACCAAGTCCGACAAGTGCAAGCCATGTAATAGAAGATTTAGATGGCAAAGTTGCTGGTATAATTGATGGAGGAGAAACAGGGGTAGGGGTTGAATCTACTGTGATTGATTGTTCTAGAGAAATTCCTGTAATACTTCGACCAGGAGGTATTACGAAAGAACAAATCGAGCAAGTCATTGGTTCAGTTGAGCTAGCTACCAATGACGCAAAAGAAACCGAAAAACCAAAAGCACCAGGAATGAAATACACACACTACGCCCCAAAAGCACCAGTTTACCTAATTGAAGGTTCAAAAGAGTTTTGGCAAAAAGAAATAAATAAAGCAGAAGCTGCACATAAAAAAATAGGAATACTAGCGACAACAGAACTTATAGAAAAATTAGCTACAAATGCTATTATCCAAACAACCGGAAGTATTAAGTCAATGGAAGAAGTCGCGACGCATCTTTATAAAGGACTACGAGCTTTTGATCATGCGGATGTGGATATTATTTTTGCAGAAGTTTATCCCGAAATAGAACTAGGTACTGCAGTAATGAACCGTTTGGAAAAAGCGGCAGGAAATCGGAGGATTAGCGAATGAAGGTATTATTTGTATGTACTGGAAATACATGTCGAAGTCCTTTAGCTGAAAAGATTTTACAAGATTTAAGACCAGATATTGACGTTCGTTCAGCGGGAACTCGTGCCATTACAGGTGAGCGCGTATCAGAAAAATCTAAACAAATTCTTTTACAAATGGGTTTAGATTCTGATCACCAAGCTAAGAAAGTCACCCAAACTGATATCGACTGGGCTAACGAAATTTATGTGATGACAAAAGCCCACTTAATTGAACTAAAAAACCTTTTTCCGAAAGCTAGTAATAAAATAAAACTAGTGACAATGGATGAAACGGATATTCCGGACCCATATGGTGGATCTATCGAGCAATATGAAATTACTTATTATGAACTAAAAAGTGCAATTTCCGAACGTTTTTTATAAGTGAAGCGCTTCACTATCGGATTTTGCGTTTTTTTGTTCCAAAATGCTTGCTTTTCTAGTGATTTTGAGTAATTATTAGAGATAATACATAATAGTTCACTTGAAAAATTTATCAGAAAAGGATGGGGTCCACAGATGGTCTATTTACAAAGGCAAGATAAGGAAGTTTTTGATGCAATTAAGTTAGAACTTGGTAGACAACGTGCAAATATCGAATTAATCGCATCTGAAAATTTTGTTAGTGAGCAAGTAATGGAAGCAATGGGGTCTGTACTAACGAATAAATATGCAGAAGGCTATCCAGGAAAACGTTACTACGGCGGATGTGAATTTGTTGATATCGTGGAAGATTTAGCGCGTGACCGGGCGAAGAAATTATTTGGTGCTGAATATGCTAATGTCCAACCTCACTCAGGTGCTCAAGCGAATATGGCAGTTTACCATGCTGTCCTTGAACCAGGCGATACAGTTCTTGGTATGAACCTTTCACATGGGGGGCATTTAACCCATGGTAGTCCAGTGAATTTTAGCGGTGCTTTATACAATTTTGTTGAATATGGTGTTCGTGAAGATACGAAACAAATTGATTATGATATTGTTCGTGAGGCAGCTCTAAAACATAAACCAAAAATGATTGTTGCTGGGGCAAGCGCATATCCTCGAAGCATTGATTTTGCGAAATTCCGTGAAATCGCGGATGAAGTCGGCGCGTATTTAATGGTTGATATGGCGCATATCGCTGGTCTTGTTGCAGCGGGATTACACCAAAATCCGGTGCCTTACGCTGATTTTACAACAACTACCACACATAAAACGCTTCGTGGACCTCGCGGCGGAATGATTTTAGCAAAAGCAGAATGGGAAGCGAAATTAAATAAATCCATTTTTCCAGGGATTCAAGGTGGCCCGCTAATGCACGTTATAGCAGCAAAAGCAGTGGCGTTTGGCGAAGCACTCCAACCAGAATTCACGATATATTGTGAACAAATTATTCGTAACTCGAAAAAATTAGCAGAAACTTTAGAAGCGAACAATGTTCCAGTTTTAACCGGCGGATCGGATAATCATTTATTATTAATTGATTTAAAACCGCTTGGCTTAACTGGGAAAGCTGCCGAAAAAGTGCTGGATGAAGTTGGTATTACCGTTAATAAAAACACGATTCCGTTTGAAACAGAAAGTCCTTTTGTAACAAGTGGTATTCGCGTAGGTGTAGCAGCTGTAACTACACGTGGCTTTGATGAAGTTGCTATCGAAAAAGTTGGCGTCCTGATTTCAGAAGTACTTCACAATTTAGAAGATGAAGAAGTTTTAGCTGGTGTGAAGGCGCGCGTAGCTACTTTAACTAATGAATATCCGCTTTATCCAAGTTTATAAAATAACTAAACCGGTTTTTTCTATATTTAATAGAGAAAACCGGTTTTTTTCTTGTGGGACAAATTAATCCTTGCACTTGTGTCCTGTTCTGATACAATAAGAGAAGGAAATTTTCAATATCAAAGGAGCGAACGAATCGATGGCAAATGTACATGTTATAAATCACCCGTTAGTACAACACAAACTAACAATTATTCGAGATAAAAATACTGGAACAAAAGCATTCCGCGAACTTGTAGATGAAGTCGCAACACTGATGGCTTATGAAATCACAAGAGATATGGAGTTAGAAGATACTCAAGTAGAAACACCGCTTCAAACAACTACTGCAAAAACCCTTACTGGTAAAAAACTTGGTGTTGTGCCAATCCTTAGAGCAGGTCTAGGAATGCAAGATGGCATTTTAAAACTCATTCCAGCTGCAAAAGTAGGACATGTTGGTCTTTACCGCGACCATGACACACTTGAGCCAGTAGAATATTTTGTGAAATTACCTTCTGATGTAGAGGAACGTCTTTTTATCGTAGTAGATCCAATGCTTGCAACTGGGGGATCTGCAATCATGGCAATTGACTGCCTGAAAAAACGCGGTGCTCGCAATATGAAATTCATGTGTCTAGTAGCTGCTCCAGAAGGCGTTAAAGCTCTTCAAGAAGCTCATCCAGACGTAGAAATTTATGTAGCTGGCTTAGATGAGAAGCTAGACGAGAATGGTTATATCCGTCCAGGCTTAGGAGATGCTGGCGATAGGTTATTTGGAACTAAATAATTAACAATCTCCTCGATTTAGTGAGAGAAGGAATTTACTACCAGCATTACTTTAAAATAAGTAGGCGGAAGAATTTTTTGTCGAGCTATTTCAGAGGAGTTTTTTTATGAGGAGGATGTCGTTTGGCTAAGATTAAAGTGATGAGTATTTTTGGAACAAGACCAGAGGCAATTAAGATGGCGCCACTTGTTTTAGCATTAGAAAAAGAACCAGAAACATTTGAATCTACAGTAGTCATTACAGCGCAGCATCGGGAAATGCTAGACCAAGTACTTGAAATTTTTCAAATAACACCTGATATAGATTTAGATATAATGAAAAAAGGTCAGACGCTCGCAGATATTACTTCTCGTGTGATGAATGGCATTAATGAAGTAATTGCTGCTGAGAATCCAGATATCGTATTGGTTCATGGTGATACGACGACTAGTTTTGCTGCAGGATTAGCTGCATTTTATCAACAAAAAATACTTGGACATGTAGAAGCTGGTCTTAGAACATGGAATAAGTATTCACCGTTTCCAGAAGAAATGAATCGCCAATTAACTGGAGTTTTAGCAGATATGCATTTTTCTCCAACAAAACAAGCGAAAGAAAATTTGTTAGCAGAAGGAAAAGACCCAGCTACTATTTTTGTTACAGGTAATACGGCGATTGATGCACTAAAAACAACCGTTCAAGAAGATTACCATCATCCAATTCTGGAAAATCTTGGCGAAAATCGATTAATTTTAATGACGGCACATCGCAGGGAAAATCTTGGAGCTCCTATGCAAGGAATGTTCGAAGCTGTTCGGGAAATTATCGAAAGTCGTGAAGATGTGGAACTAGTATATCCGATGCATTTAAACCCAGCAGTAAGAGAGAAAGCAATTAAAATT
Organism: Listeria ivanovii subsp. ivanovii; assembly: GCF_900187025.1. Lineage (GTDB taxonomy): Bacteria > Bacillota > Bacilli > Lactobacillales > Listeriaceae > Listeria > Listeria ivanovii. The sequence continues at coordinate 2,582,934 of NZ_LT906478.1, read as the reverse complement.
TTTGGTGGACATGACCGAATTCATTTGATTGAACCACTAGATGCGATTGATTTTCATAACTTTTTACGCAAAGCTTATCTTGTATTTACTGATTCGGGTGGTGTACAAGAGGAGGCTCCTGGAATGGGCGTACCAGTATTAGTATTACGTGATACCACTGAACGACCAGAAGGAATCCAAGCTGGAACACTCAAACTAGTTGGGACGCAAAAAGAAACGCTGATAAAGGAAGCATTAGATTTACTTGATAACCAGGAACACCATGATAAAATGGCAAAAGCAGCTAATCCATATGGTGATGGTTTTGCAGCTAGTCGAATTTTAGAAGCAATCAAAAGTCAATTTAATGTAACGAAACGACCGGATGATTTTATTAGTTAATGAATCGAAAAACTAGGCAATAAAAGTCTAGTTTTTTCCTTTCTTTAGAATGAAAGCGCCTTATTGTTACAGATATGTTACACCCTCGATTTTCGCTAGTTCTTTTATATTACATGTGATAAGATGGACAATGTTATTAATATAAGAGCCCAAAAAATAGCTTTTTGGAAGCATAGGGATAGAAAACTGCTCTCAGTATTCAAGACAATCCCGCCGGCGTGAGGTTTGCGCTGACTGAATTGGAATCTATACGGGCATTAGATATCAAAATGCATCTCACTTCTCGTGAGCATCGGCTGTTTTTTCCGTTCTTTTTCTTGGGAAAAGAACTTTCGGTCGCGAAATTTGCGAATAATCGTATCGAATTCTTTTACCAATTATGGTAGAAGTTTTTTTATTTCTACGAGAAAGATGGTTTTGGTTGTTTTTGTGAAGTCCCACACGAACAACCTTTAGTTTTCCCAATGATTACGGAGGTGTTGGTTGCTGTTAAATGGACAAAAAAATTCTGGCGGAGCAATCTAAGAAATGGATAAAACCTGAAATTAAAAAAACATCGAAAAAGTAAGCTATTCTTTTATGAATTGGTCGTGTTGTGGTACTATTAGTATTAGATATACGCACTATTTGTGAAAGTGTATTGACTTTTCTCTTTTGGCTGTTGTATGCTAAGAACTGACACGCTGATAAGGCTTTCATGTGTGTTTGGGATTGAAGTGAATCAGGAGAAATGTGTCTATTTTCACAAGATAAACTTACTCCCTTGAGATTTCAGATTGGTTACTTGGATAAAAATCTTTTTAAAAGAAAGGATTGCGCCCCGAATGTTAGAATCGCTAATTGGCATGTATCATCGTCACCAAAAGTATATGGTTATTTTTATTGGTGTTTGTCTTTGTGGATGGTTTTTAACCCCTTATATACATATTTTTCTTGGGCTTAAACTGGGATTAATCGTCGGCTGGTTTAACTACTGGTTATTAATGAGAAGAACACAATCAATGACTAGAGCTGTGGCTGAAAATCGTTCTTTTTATGGTATGGGAATGACAGTCAGAATGGGAAGTGTGCTATTTGCTACAATTATAGCGACGCAACTGCCGGAATATTTTCATGTTTATAGCATGGTAATCGGACTCGGGCTTGCATATGCCATTATTTTTCTAGATTTTTTTGCATATTCCATGTACCGCAGAAAAAAGTTTTTACAAAGAGAGGGGTGAACCTAATTGGAAGAGGAATTTCCAACGATAAGCCTATTAGGGATCGACTTTAATCTATCGAATATACTGATGATTACTGTGACTTGTGTCATCGTTCTTCTAATAGCCATTATCTGTACCAGAAATCTGCAACGGCGTCCTACCGGAAAGCAGAACTTCATTGAATGGGTTATGGATTTTGTCAGAGGTATTATCAATAGTAATATGGATTGGAAAACCGGTGGGAGATTCCATGTGCTAGGTATTACGCTATTAATGTTTGTTTTTGTAGCTAATATGCTAGGATTGCCATTTCAAATCGCGATAAACGATGAAGTTTGGTGGCGTTCACCTACAGCGGATCCAATTGTCACATTAACACTTGCGATAATGGTTCTTGGCTTGACGCATTACTATGGTATAAAGATGCGTGGCTTTAAGCACTACTTTGTTGGCACTTACTTGAGTCCAATGAAATTTTTATTCCCACTAAAAATAGTGGAGGAATTTGCTAATACGTTAACGCTTGGTTTACGTCTTTATGGTAATATCTTTGCCGGTGAAGTTTTGTTAACTATTATTGCAACCCAACTTGCTCATATTAATATATTTGTAGGCGTACTTGCGATAATTCCTGCGATTGTATGGCAAGGATTCTCACTCTTTATTGGGGCAATTCAAGCGTACATTTTCACTATGCTGACAATGGTTTACATGTCGCATAAGGTCAGTGACGAACATTAAACTAACTTTCAATTAAGTCATTTATAAAAAGTAATAAAAAATAATTTGGGAAAATTAGGAGGATAATTATATGTCTTTAGGTGTTATTGCAGCTGCTATTGCTGTTGGATTAGGTGCATTAGGTGCGGGTATTGGTAATGGTCTTATTGTATCAAAAACTGTCGAGGGTGTTGCGCGTCAACCAGAAGCGCGTTCTATGCTACAATCAATCATGTTCGTTGGTGTTGCGTTAGTTGAGGCCCTTCCTATCATCGCTGTTGTTATTGCGTTCATGGTTCTTAATAAATAATTGAAGAAGTTGGGGAATACTACCCCATTTCTTTCTGTTGAACGAATAATTTAAGCGAATGGATAGAAAGGAGTGAAACTGGCGTGTTACAACCACATTTAGTAATTGGTTCCGCATTTACGTTTGGTGATGCATTCTTTACACTTTTTGCTTTCGCGATTTTGCTAGTTTTAATCCGGATTTATGCTTGGAAACCGCTTATGGGTATAATGAAAGAGCGTGAAGAGCATATTGGTTCTGAAATTGATGCGGCTGAAGAAAACCGCGCTCAAGCAGAACAATTACTTGCTGAACAAAAAAGTGTTTTACAACAAGCGCGTGTTGAATCTCAAACTATGATTGAGAATGCAAAACAGCTTGGTGAAAAAGAACGCGAAGAAATTGTAAAAACTGCTAGACGTGAATCAGAACGTATAAAAGAAGAAGCAAAAACGGATATTGCACGTGAAAAAGAAGATGCTATTTCTGCGCTTCGTGAACAAGTCGGTTCATTATCTGTTCTTATTGCATCGAAAGTCATCGAAAAAAATCTGGATGAAAAAGAACAATCTAACCTTATCCAAGATTATATCGAAAGGCTAGGGGATGACAAATGAGTAAAGATTTGGAAGTTGCAGGTCGCTATGCCAATGCGCTTTTTCAAGTAGCACAAGATAAAGGTTTAGTAGATGTTTTTTCCGAAGAATTAAAGGAATTAAAATCAGCACTAAATGAGAACAAAGATTTTGTGAAATTACTTGAAAATCCTACTTTCACGACCGAGCAAAAGAAAAATCTTGCCAGCGCTGTTTTTGATACAGTTAATCCAACTTTAAAAGATTTTATTTTTCTTTTAATTGACCGTAACAGAGAAGATTATCTTTCTGTTATTGCGGATGTATATCAAAAACGCGTAAATGACTTGCGAGGAATCGCGGATGCGGATGTTTATTCTGTTGTTCCACTTTCTGAACAAGAACTTACGGCGCTCTCGAGAGTATTTGCTACGAAAATGAACAAAACAAAATTAAACATTCAAAACCATATTGATAAATCCCTTCTTGGTGGTGTCAAAGTGGTTATTGGAACCCGTATATATGATGACAGTCTAAAAACGAAATTAAAAGACATGGAACGGCAAATTAAAGCTTAGTTCCCGTTTAACGAGGGGTGAAATTAATGAGCATTAAGGCTGAAGAGATCAGCTCAATCATAAAACAGCAGATTGAAAATTATCATTCAGAACTAAAAGTGAGTGATGTTGGTACTGTAACCTATATTGGTGATGGTATTGCGCGTGCTCATGGACTCGATAATGCAATGGCTGGTGAATTGTTAGAGTTCTCAAATGGTGTAATGGGTATGGCCCAAAACTTAGAAACGAATGATGTGGGTATCATTATTTTAGGTCCTTACACGGAAATCCGCGAAGGCGATGAAGTTCGTCGTACCGGTAAAATTATGGAAGTTCCTGTTGGGGAAGCGCTTATTGGGCGTGTAGTTAACTCATTAGGTCAACCAGTTGATGGTTTAGGTCCAATTGAAACAACTGGAACTCGTCCGATTGAAGCAGTAGCACCTGGTGTTATGCAACGTCAATCGGTTAATGAACCATTACAAACAGGTATTAAAGCAATTGATGCCCTTGTTCCAATTGGTCGTGGTCAACGTGAATTAATCATTGGTGACCGTCAAACAGGTAAAACATCTGTTGCAATCGATACGATTCTAAACCAAGCTGACCAAGACATGATTTGCATCTATGTTGCGATTGGCCAAAAAGAATCTACTGTTCGTAATGCGGTAGAAACTTTACGCCATCACGGTGCGCTTGATTATACAATCGTTGTTACTGCTGCGGCTTCTCAACCAGCGCCACTTTTATATTTGGCTCCTTATGCTGGTGTTGCGATGGCAGAAGAATTCATGTATAACGGCAAACACGTATTAGTTGTATATGATGATTTATCTAAACAAGCAGCTGCTTATCGTGAGCTGTCACTTTTACTTCGTCGTCCTCCAGGTCGTGAAGCATATCCAGGGGATGTTTTCTATCTGCACTCACGTTTACTTGAACGTGCTGCAAAATTAAATGATAGCTTAGGTGGCGGGTCCATCACAGCTCTTCCGTTCGTAGAAACACAAGCCGGAGATATCTCTGCTTATATTCCTACAAACGTTATTTCCATTACTGATGGGCAAATCTTCTTGCAATCAGATTTATTCTTCTCCGGAGTACGTCCAGCTATCAATGCCGGCCTTTCTGTATCCCGTGTTGGTGGATCAGCGCAAATTAAAGCAATGAAAACTGTTGCCGGAACACTCCGTCTAGATCTTGCGGCTTACCGTGAGTTAGAATCATTCTCACAATTCGGTTCAGACTTAGATGCAGCTACTCGTGCGAAACTAGAACGTGGTAAACGTACAGTAGAAGTTCTAAAACAAGATTTACACAAGCCTTTGAAAGTTGAAAAACAAGTATTGATTCTTTATGCGCTTGTTCATAAATATCTGGATGATGTACCAGTTCATGATGTGCTGCGTTTTGAGTCCGAAATGAATACATGGTTTGATCATAATCGTCCAGAGCTTTTGGAAGAAATTCGTACAACGAAAAAACTTCCTGATGAAGCAAAACTTGAGGCGGCATTAAAAGAATTTAAAAATACATTTGTTCCTTCTGAAGAAAAATAATTTAGACACGGAATAAATTCAAAGGTGGTGAAAATCTTTGGCATCTTTAATCGATATCAAACAACGAATAACCTCTACTCGTAAAACAAGCCAAATTACAAAAGCAATGCAAATGGTTTCAGCAGCTAAACTAGGTCGTGCAGAATCAAACGCTCGTTCATATGAGCCATATGTTTCTAAAATTAAAGACGTAGTGACACACGTTGCTAGCACTGGTAACAGTAGCGACCATCCAATGCTTGTATCAAGACCTGTTCATCGTACTGGGTATATCGTACTTACTTCTGATACAGGACTTGCAGGTTCTTACAATAGTTCTGTTATTAAAGAGGTATTTCAAGAAATTAATAAAAAACATACGTCTAGTGATGAATATGCAATAATCACTGTGGGAAGATCCGCTCGCGACTTCTTCAAAGCACGTCAAATGAATGTAGTTTTAGAAGTGCAAGGTATTACGGATCATCCGATATTTGCGGAAATTAAAGATATTGCTAGTAACACAGTTCAAATGTTTGAAGATGGTGTTTATGACGAGGTTTTCATTTATTATAATCACCATATCAATTCCATTTCTAGTGAACTGAGAAAAGAGCAATTGCTACCACTTACAGAGTTTCATGAAAAAGGTACAGAAACGGATGCTGTTTTAACTACATACGAATTTGAACCTTCTGAACAAGAAATCCTGGAAGTATTATTACCGCAATATGTGGAAAGCCTAATTTTCGGAGCACTTCTGGATGCCAAAGCCGCTGAACATGCTGCTCGTATGACTGCCATGAGAAGCGCGACAGATAATGCATCCGATTTAATCAGTGACTTATCACTACAATATAATCGTGCTCGCCAAGCTGCGATCACGCAAGAAATTACCGAAATCGTCGGAGGAGCAGCCGCACTAGAATAAGAGTCGGCGTTTCTTGTAGCGTCCCTATATTGGGAAGGTAAGTGAGGAGGAATAATTGCATGTCTAAAGGACAAGTAATCCAAGTTATGGGTCCAGTTGTAGACGTTAAATTTGAAGGTGGAAACTTACCTGAAATCTACAACGCCCTAGTTATTGAATATAAATCTGATGCAGAAGAAGCACCAACTAGCCAACTTACTTTAGAAGTAGCCATTCAATTAGGTGATGACGTTGTTCGTACAATTGCAATGGCATCAACTGATGGTGTTCAAAGAGGTATGGAAGTTATTGATACTGGGAGCCCAATCACAGTTCCAGTTGGTACAGTAACACTTGGTCGTGTATTTAACGTATTAGGAAACACTATCGATTTGGATGAGCCACTTCCAAGCGATATCAAGCGTAATAAAATTCACCGTGAAGCACCAACATTTGACCAATTAGCAACAACTACTGAAATTCTTGAAACAGGAATAAAAGTTGTAGACTTGCTAGCCCCATATTTAAAAGGTGGTAAAATTGGTTTGTTCGGCGGAGCGGGTGTTGGTAAAACCGTTTTAATCCAAGAACTTATTCATAATATCGCTCAAGAACATGGTGGTATTTCTGTGTTCGCTGGTGTTGGAGAACGTACTCGTGAAGGGAACGATCTTTACTTTGAAATGAAAGACTCTGGTGTAATTGAAAAAACTGCCATGGTATTCGGTCAAATGAACGAACCACCAGGTGCTCGTATGCGTGTAGCTTTAACAGGTCTTACAATCGCTGAATATTTCCGTGATGAAGAACACCAAGATGTACTTCTATTCATTGATAATATTTTCCGCTTTACTCAAGCTGGTTCAGAGGTTTCGGCTTTACTAGGTCGTATGCCATCTGCAGTAGGTTATCAACCAACTCTAGCTACCGAAATGGGACAATTACAAGAACGTATTACTTCTACTAATGTTGGTTCTGTTACTTCTATTCAAGCGATTTACGTGCCAGCCGATGATTATACTGACCCGGCTCCGGCAACAACTTTCGCCCATCTAGATGCAACCACTAACTTAGAACGTAAATTAACTGAACAAGGTATTTATCCTGCGGTAGACCCGCTTGCTTCCACATCACGTGCACTTTCTCCAGATATCGTTGGAGAAGAACACTATGCGGTAGCAACGGAAGTACAACGCTTATTGCAACGGTACAAAGAACTTCAAGATATCATTGCAATCCTAGGTATGGATGAATTATCTGATGAAGATAAACAATCCGTTTCTCGTGCGCGTCGTGTACAATTCTTCTTATCACAAAATTTCCACGTAGCAGAACAATTTACAGGTCAAAAAGGTTCTTACGTTCCTGTTAAAGAAACTGTTAAAGGCTTTAAAGACTTGTTGGCCGGAAAATACGACCATATTCCAGAAGATGCTTTCCGTTCAGTTGGACGCATTGAGGATGTTCTTGAAAAAGCAAAAGACATGGGCGTTGAAGTCTGATAAAAACAGGAGGAAATACGTATGGGTTCATTAAAAGTTAGTATTGTTACTCCAGACGGCCCTGTTTATGAAGGCGTTGCTCAAATGGTTATTGCTCGAACAAAAGCAGGTGAACTCGGTATTCTACCTGGACATGTTCCACTAGTTGCTCCACTTAAAATCGATGTAGTTCGTTTAAAAGTAGAGTCTGGTGAGGAATGGGTCGCTGTAGGTGGTGGCTTTATGGAAGTAAACGGTGAAGAAGTCAATATTCTAGCGGATACTGCTGAGCGCGAACAAGATATTGATATCAATCGTGCTGAAAAAGCAAAAGAACGCGCAGAAGATGAACTTAGCCGAGCAAAAGAACAAAAAGTGGATGAAGTAATGGCTCGACTTGCACTTCAAAGAGCTATTAACAGAATCCATGCGAAAGAACATAATTAAATCTAACGTTACTTCCTGGTGCAAAGCCAGGAAGTTTTTTTATTAAATAAGTGTGTTAACTGTTTTTTTAGGATAGTATTTGTTAAAATGAGTAATAGCAAAATATGAGGAGCGAACAGAATTGTATAATATTATTATGGAATCACCGTATATCGTCATCATCTCACATTTACTATTTATTGTGATTACCTTTTGGGCATTACAAGCAATTAACTATGAAAAATTTATAAAGAAAAATCACGTAACTCAAGCTAGACTATTATTTGTTATCATTTCTATTGTACTTGGTTATACACTAAGCAATTTCTTCTTAGACTATTTAGGAGCTTCTAAGCAATTGCTTAATTATATCGGGTAAAACGCTTGAATGGTAGTAAAAAATTAATAGAAGCTTAAAACAACTTTAATATTAGGTTAAAATCAGTTGATATTTTAGGGTAATAAGTGGTAGAATTACTAGGATATGTTTTAAATTTAAATTTTTATTAATAAAATTCGATAAATGATTTAGTTATTAGTAACGCGGAGGGGTTCTTTTTGGAAAAAATTATTGTACGCGGTGGAAAACAGTTAAATGGATCTGTAAAAATGGAAGGCGCCAAAAATGCTGTATTACCGGTGATTGCTGCTACATTACTTGCGAGTAAAGGTACTAGCGTATTGAAAAACGTCCCAAATTTGTCTGATGTATTCACAATTAATGAGGTACTTAAATACCTAAATGCAGATGTTTCTTTTGTAAATGATGAGGTTACTGTTGATGCAACCGGAGATATTACATCGGATGCACCTTTTGAGTATGTGCGTAAAATGCGTGCTTCTATTGTTGTAATGGGTCCACTTTTAGCTCGTACTGGTTCTGCTCGTGTAGCTTTGCCAGGGGGATGTGCTATTGGTTCAAGACCAGTTGACTTACATTTAAAAGGTTTTGAAGCCATGGGAGCAATTGTAAAAATTGAAAACGGGTATATTGAAGCAACAGCAGAAAAATTAGTTGGAGCTAAGGTTTACTTAGATTTTCCAAGTGTAGGTGCAACTCAAAATATTATGATGGCTGCTACTTTAGCAGAGGGTACAACGATAATTGAAAACGTTGCTCGTGAACCAGAAATTGTTGACTTGGCGAACTTCCTTAATCAAATGGGAGCTAGAGTTATTGGTGCAGGAACAGAAGTAATTAGAATTGAAGGCGTAAAAGAACTAACAGCTACAGAACATTCCATTATTCCAGACCGTATTGAAGCAGGTACATTTATGATTGCTGCTGCGATTACTGGTGGAAATGTTTTAATTGAAGATGCAGTTCCCGAGCATATTAGTTCACTGATTGCTAAATTAGAAGAAATGGGCGTTCAAATTATTGAAGAAGATAACGGTATTCGTGTTATTGGACCAGATAAGTTGAAAGCTGTTGATGTTAAAACAATGCCGCACCCAGGTTTTCCAACTGATATGCAATCTCAAATGATGGTTATTCAAATGTTAAGTGAAGGTACAAGTATTATGACCGAAACTGTTTTTGAAAACCGTTTTATGCATGTTGAAGAAATGCGTAGAATGAATGCTGACATGAAAATTGAAGGACATTCTGTTATTATCTCTGGTCCAGCAAAATTACAAGGAGCAGAAGTTGCAGCAACCGATTTACGTGCAGCAGCAGCGCTTATTCTTGCAGGCCTTGTGGCTGATGGATATACTCAAGTTACAGAGTTGAAATATTTGGATAGAGGCTACAATAATTTCCATGGCAAACTGCAATCTCTTGGAGCAGATGTGGAACGTGTAGACGATTCTAAAGTTGATATGAAAAACTTAGCTTCATTATTTTAATAAATGAATTTTGGAAACCGTATCTTTGAGATATGGTTTTTTTATGGAAAAAAACATTTTGTCATGAAATATACATTTCGGCACATCATAAATTATGCTATAATTCAAAATAAGATGTAAAAATAGAGATACACCACGAAAGGAGTTAAGTTATAAATGGCAAAGGATGTTGGTATCGACTTAGGTACAGCCAATGTATTAATTCATGTAAAAGGAAGAGGAATTGTTGTAAATGAACCTGCTGTTGTAGCTATAAATAATAAGACTGGTGAAGTTCTAGCTGTTGGAACAGAGGCTAGAGATATGGTTGGTAGAACTCCAGGAGATATAACAGCAATAAAACCTATGAAAGATGGAGTCATTGCTGATTTTGATATTGTGCAAGAAATGCTGCGTTTCTTTATACAAAAACTAAATTTAAGAACATTTTTTTCTCGACCTCGTATTTTAATTTGTTGTCCAACTAATATTACTTCTGTCGAACAAAAAGCTATCCGAGAAGTGGCTGAAAAAAGTGGTGGAAAACAAGTGTTTTTAGAAGAAGAACCTAAAGTTGCTGCTATTGGTGCAGGAATGGAAATTTTTGAGCCTTCTGGTAACATGATTATTGATATCGGTGGAGGGACAGCGGATGTAGCAGTGTTGTCTATGGGCGATATTGTAACAAGTCAATCTGTAAAAGTTGCTGGTAATAGATGGGATTCTGATATATTAAATTACATAAAGCGCAAATATAATTTACTTATCGGGGAACGTACTGCTGAAAATATCAAAATAACTATTGGAACTGCAAATCCTGGCTCTAAGGAAGAAACAATGGACATTCGTGGTAGAGATTTAGTGAGCGGCCTGCCTAAAACAATTTCAATTAGTAGCTCAGAAGTGGAAGAAGCTATTCATGATTCATTACATTTAATGGTACTTTCTGCCAAACAAGTTCTTGAACAAACACCACCTGAGCTTTCAGCAGATATAATTGATCGGGGTGTAATCATGACAGGTGGTGGATCTTTGCTGCATGGTTTAGATGATTTAATGGCTGAACAATTGAAAGTTCCTGTTTTAATCACAGAAAATCCACTAGATGTTGTAGCACTTGGTACTGGCATTTTGCTTGATTCGCTTACGGCTAAAAAGCGTGGTTGGTTCTAATTCTAAATTTGGAGGATTCTTATGTTAGATATTAAAAAAATCAAAGAAATTTTGCCTCATCGTTATCCATTTTTACTAGTTGATAGAGTTATCTCTGTTGAAGAAGGAAAAAAAGTTACAGCTATAAAGAATGTTACTGCTAATGAAGAATTCTTTAATGGGCATTTTCCTGAATATCCAGTAATGCCTGGTGTGCTAATAGTTGAAGCATTGGCTCAAACGAGTGGTATTGCCATGATGCAAAGTGAGGCTAATAAAGATAAAATTGGGTTGTTTGCAGGAATTGACGGATGTCGTTTTAAACGTCAAGTGGTTCCTGGTGACCAACTTTTGCTTGAAGCAGAGATCACTCGTATGAGAGGAGCTATTGCAAAAGCAAAAGTGAAAGCTACTGTTGAAGGTGACTTAGTTTGTGAAGCAGAAATTATGTTTGCTTTAACAGATTTACCAGAGTAATAAAGAAGCACTGAAACTCCAAAAGGGTTTTGGTGTTTTTTTCATGTATTCAGAATAGCATGTGCTAAAAAAAGTTGCAATTTACTAAAATGGTATTTTGACGTCTCTTCGAATATAGAAAACAGTGAATTTTGGCTAGATAAAAAGTTGTTTTGGCTCTTACAAACATAGTTAAAATACCTTTTTAGCTATTTTACAAAGAAATATTTATCTAATATAATCGCTGTACACCAAAAGAAAGAGGCGATATTATGATTAATCAAGTAACTTTAGTAGGACGTTTGACAAAGGATCCAGAATTAAAATGGACCACGGAGGATAGAGCTGTTTTGAATTTAACGCTTGCTTTGAATCGTTTTGGAAAAAATAAACGTGTAGATAATGATGCAGACTTTATTCAATGTGTCATTTGGGGTAAAAGAGCCGAAGCGACAGCTGAATTCTGTAGCAAAGGACAATTAATAGGTGTGGCCGGTGAATTACAATCTAGAAACTATTTAAATAAAGAAGAGCAAAAAATATATATTACTGAAGTGCTTGTTCATCAAATTAGGTATTTATCAAGTAGAAATAAGGAAGAGCAAGTTATTAATATTTCTCAAGAGGAGGAAGAATCGTGTAATACTTTGTTATAAAGGACCAATTTTCGTATGTGATATCTATAAATTTAGATGGAAAATATCAAAATAACAGATATTTTGGCCATAATTTGTAATGGAAAAATTTTCCAATTTTACTCAAGGAAGAATTTTAAGTTCAGTAAGTGAAATGTTTTTAGAATGCTTCCTGAAATAGCAAACGGTAACCGCGCGTAGCATCGAAGTGGATAAGGTCAATTGTGAAGCCAACCATAAGAAAAATCAGACAATAGCGGCAATTTACAAATATTGCAGATAAACTGATGTTGAATCGTTGACTGTCATATATGCTTAATTTTTTAGTAACCAAGTCGCTAGTTTCATATGGTACGATTATCCTCGAAAGTTATCAAGGAGGGAAAATAATTACATGAAAAAAACAGTAGTAGCCATTGCGGCTGGTTTAATTATTGCAGGATCAGGTTCAACTCAAGCATTTGCAGCTGAGTATAAAGTGCAAGATGGTGATTCACTTTGGAAAATATCGAATGAAAATAATGTCTCTATAAGTCAATTGAAACAAGATAACAATTTGAGTTCTGACATTATCTTTCCGAATCAAACATTGCAAGTGAATAATGGGAAACAAAAATCTACAACTAGCAATTCCGAATATACAGTTGTTGCAGGAGATACATTGGGACACATTGCTTCAAATAAAGGTGTAACTGTAAACCAATTAAAATCTTGGAACAATCTTTCATCTGATTTAATTATTGTTGGACAAAAATTATCTATCGGAAGTAATGCGGTAAGTAATCAAGCCCCATCTAACGCTAAAGAAAGTAGAGCAACTTCAAATACCACAGAAAAACCCAAACAAGAAGCTGCTCAAACAACACAAAAATCAACTTCATCTAATGAATCGTCTTCCAACAAGTCTTCTTCATCTCAAGGTAATGTTTCAAAAGAGATAACTGTTACAGCAACTGCTTATAGTAAAGAAGAACCGGGTATGGGACATATGACAGCAAGCGGTATTGATTTAAATGATAACCCACGTGTTATTGCAGTGGACCCCTCTGTTATTCCTTTAGGTTCAAGAGTTTATGTTGAAGGATACGGAGAAGCGATTGCAGCAGATACTGGTGGTGCTATCAAAGGAAATAAAATTGATGTGCATTTAAACTCAGTCCAAGAGTGTTACAATTGGGGAGTAAAACAAGTTAAAGTACAAATTTTAGACTAATTTATTCCATTTCAAAGAGGCTGTAAATAGCGTAATGCTACTTACAGCCTTTTTTTGTGGATTAAAAATAGGAAGCATACCTATTTTATGATAAACTTATACTTAATAAAGTTTCTTAGGAGATACATATGAAAAAGAAAGAAGTTACAATTTTAAATATACCTTTTTATAATATAACTCAAACTGGATTTGTAGAGCAGCTTTATCAAGATGTGCAGAATGGAAACCGAAAATTTGTTGTAACGGCTAACCCGGAAATTGTGATGCATGCTAGTACTGATAAAGAGTTTGAAGCAGTTTTACTACAGGCGGATTATATCGTTCCTGATGGGATTGGTATTATAATGGCTTCTGAAAAACTGGGAACGCCTTTAGAAGAGCGAGTTACTGGGTATGATACGATGGTTGGACTATTAAATAAACCACTTCGTTGTTATTTTTTAGGTGCAAAACCAGAAGTTAGTCAAATGGTGGAAGAGAAAGTATCCAAAAAATATCCAAATGTGGTAATTTGTGGTGTGCATCATGGTTATTTTGATGCCCAGGAAAGTGAAGAAATTGGTCAGGAGATCATGGAGGCTAAACCAGATATTATTTTTGTGGCTTTAGGATCGCCAGCACAAGAAAAGTGGATTTTATCGCAAATAAACCATTTTGAAAAAGGGATATTTATTGGCGTTGGTGGAAGTTTTGATGTGTTGACTGATAATGTAAAACGGGCACCGAAGATTTGGATAAAATTGAGATTAGAGTGGGTTTACCGATTACTTTCAAATCCTTCAAGATGGAGACGCTTTTTTGCAATACCTCAATTTATGCTTGCTATTAGAAGAGAAAGCAAGCATTTGAAGAAGGGTGAGTAGAATGTATTTTCAAAAAGTACGACTAATTCATGCAGAAATACCACTTTTGAATCCATTTAAAACGAGTTACGGGGAATTAAAGAGCAAAGATTTTTATATTGTGGAACTGATGAATGATGCTGGGTTATGTGGATATGGTGAATTAGAAGCTTTTCCGCTACCGGATTATACAGAAGAAACATTAGAAACAGCTATTTTAATTATTAAACAGCATTTGTTGCCTATGTTAGTGCAAAAAGAGATAATTGCTCCAGAAGAAGTGAATAAGATGTTCGGTTGGATTCAAGGGAATGAAATGGCGAAAGCTGCAGTCGAGCTAGCTGTATGGGATGCTTTTGCAAAAACAGAAAAGAAATCCTTAGCTCATATGATTGGGGCAACGAAAAAAACGTTAGATGTTGGAGTTAGTATAGGGATTCAAGATAATGTAGCTTCTTTAGTTCGGTTAGTTAATCAATATGTGAGTGAAGGCTATAAGCGAGTGAAAATAAAAATCAAGCCAAACAAAGATGTAGCGTTTATTAAGGTTGTTCGAGAAAAATTTCCAAATCTAAGGTTGATGGCAGATGCTAATTCGGCGTATAATAAAGAAGATTTCTCCTTATTAAAAGCGCTGGATCAATTTGAATTAGAAATGATTGAACAACCATTTGGCGCAAAAGATTTTGTCGATCACGCTTGGTTGCAAAAACAGGTAGACACACGGATTTGTTTAGATGAGAATATTAGATCCTTAGAGGATGTTAAACAAGCACATATACTTGGAAGTTGTCAGGCGATTAATCTGAAACTAGCACGTGTTGGTGGAATGTCTGAGGCGCTTAAGATAACGAAGTATTGCACTGAAAATGATTTACTTGTTTGGTGTGGTGGGATGCTTGAGGCCGGTATCGGTAGGGCGCATAATGTAGCACTTGCAGCGAGAACGGAATTTAATTTTCCAGGAGATATATCCGCTTCGAATCGTTATTTCCATGAAGATATTATTTCGCCAGCATTTGTGTTGGAGTATGGTGGATTAAATGTACCTGATGGGTATGGGATAGGTGTAGAGTTGGATTTTAGCATTTTACAAAAATATACAAAAACAACAGAAGAAATTTTGTTATATAAAGGACGGAGCTGAAAAAATATTGCTATTATGGAGTATACTGATTAGCTTTGCGGTTGGTATTGTTATGGTACCAATAGTAAGGAAGTTTGCGTTTCGTATTAATGCTGTTGATACCCCTCGTGAAAGACATAAGCATACGAAAACGACAGCAACTTTAGGCGGGCTAGCCATATTTATAAGCTTTTCCGTGGGGATGCTTTTGGCGCCAATTGATAAGTCTGGATTTATTCCGATTTATTTTGGAGCGTTAATTGTTATTGCTACTGGATTTATAGATGATTTATTTGATTTATCACCCAAATTGAAAATGCTAGGACAGATTTTAGCGGCACTTTGTGTAACTGTTTGGGGAGACATTACAATTAATTTTATTAATGTGCCTTTTTTGGGGGAATTAGATTTTGGCTATTTTGCAATCCCACTATCTATTATTTGGATTGTAGCGATTGTTAATGCGTTGAACTTGATAGATGGCTTAGACGGTTTAGCAGGTGGGATTTCCATTATTGCTTTAATGACAATTGCAGGTATGGCCTTACTACTTAAAGATGCTTTTGTAGCACCTGTTGCTTTAATTCTTGTTGCTGCAGTTGCGGCCTTCTTAATTTATAATTTTCCGCCAGCAAGTATTTTTATGGGGGATACCGGGGCTTTATTTCTCGGATATATGATAGCCGTTTTATCACTGATGGGCTTTAAAAATGTAACGTTTATCTCACTTTTAGTTCCTCTTATTATTTTGGGCGTACCTTTATCTGACACTTTCTTTGCAATTGTACGTAGATTGAAATCGCGAATGCCGATATCATCTGCTGATAGGTCGCATATTCATCATAGATTAATGGCGCTTGGATTTACAGAGAAACAAACGGTATTACTAATTTATTGCATGGCACTACTATTTTCAATGACAGGTTTCGTATTCTCTTTCTCCACTGCTTGGGGGGCGGTGTTGTTACTTGTATTATTAATATTTAGTATTGAAATTATTGTAGAGTTTATCGGTCTTATCGGAGAAGACTATCGGCCTATTCTTAATTTACTTCAAAAAATCCATCGGAAACGAAAATAGCAAAAAACATCCCGAACCAAATTTTAAGTTCGGGATGTTTTTTTAATTAGAAGTTTCTGTTGTAGTAGATTTTTTATCAGAGTATGGAGCTGCATTTGGAAATGGTTTCTTAATACCAAGTTCATCAGCAAATTCATTGGAAACACTTTGAACGGAATCATCATTTAGCTGATAATAATAAATGCCATTCATTGGAGCATCTGTACCTTCAAGGTTAAGTGATTTAATATCGATACTATTGGTCATTCCGAATTTTGCAATTGAAAGCATTTGATTAAAAGTTAAATTGGTTTTCATGTTATCTCCAACAACTTTGATAATATCGGAATACTTACTAATAGAAGAAATGGAAGTTGCTTCACTTACAATTGATTTAATAATTAGTTGTTGTCTTTTACCACGCTCGATATCACTGTCAATATGTCTTGTGCGGGCAAGTGCTAAAGCTTGTTCTCCGTTTAAATGCTGTTGTCCTTTTTCGAGTGTAATTGCCCCCGCTTTGTCATTAGAATCTTGTTCGGTAAAGCTGACAGGAACATCTACATCAATTCCGCCTAATGCGTCCACGATTTTAAGGAAGGCATCAAAATCGAAACGAACGTAATAATCGATTGGGATTTTGAATTCTTCTTCTACTGTTCGCATCGTTAGTTCTGGGCCGCCATAAGCGTGGGCTGCATTTATTTTAGTATATTTATCGATGTCTTTCTTGGAATCTTGAATATGAACATAAGAATCACGGGGGATGCTTGTCATTTCAACACGAGAATCTTTTACATTAAATGTTGCTAAAATTAGTGAATCGCTTCGAGGATTTCCGTCAGATTCACGTTTGGCGCTTGTGTCAACACCAATAATCAAAATGGAAAAACTATCTTTTATTGGCTCAATATCTTTTGAGCGAAGAGTGGAAGCTTCTCCATTTCGTACGTTATCAAAAGAATTGTCGGCTGCGAGCTTTGTTTTACTGAACAGGTAAGTCCCATATCCAACTCCTGCTAATACTAAGCACA
Source organism: Listeria ivanovii subsp. ivanovii (assembly GCF_900187025.1). Taxonomy (GTDB): domain Bacteria; phylum Bacillota; class Bacilli; order Lactobacillales; family Listeriaceae; genus Listeria; species Listeria ivanovii. Next base: position 2,565,501 of record NZ_LT906478.1, on the reverse strand, counting down.
TAATAGGTATTAAAATCCAGAATAATATTTTACGTCTACGTTTATATTTCTTGCTGCTTTTTCGGCTGTCATCCGTGCCTTTATTCATATATTAATTCTCCTTATAGTCACTTTTCTATATTTCATTGTATCATTTGTTGAAATAAAGAATGTTACGCTTGATTTACGATTTCTTTATTTTTTAACTTTTATTTATTATACAGAATTTAATAGGAAAAAAATACAAAAAAGTTGCTATCTTTCAAAAATGTAATATAAGCCCTATTCCAGTGTTAACCGATAATTACTAATTTCACAAATTTTTCCGGAGTGTAAATCTAATTCTTGACCTGTAGAAACAAGTTCAAAATTCAATTTTTTTAGTAATTTTATAGAGGCGATATTTTCAGGAAGGACTTTTGCAGTGATGCTTTTATAAGGTAAAAACGGTTTTATAGTACTTAAAAACGCATTTAAAACTTCAAACATCAACCCTTGACGCCAATACTTTTGAGCAAGTTCATAGCCAATTTCAACCATTTCAGTAGTTTTATTAATATCATTAATTCCGAGTGATCCAATTGTTTGAAGTGGATTTATCGTGTCAAAAATAGTGTATCTGCAAGCATTTGGTTCGTTTTCAATTGCTTGAATCATTTCTTCAGCTTGTAAAATGGTCGAAAATTTTTCGATATTCATAAATTTAGCTACTTCATTATCTGACCAAATATCAAATAAATTCGCAGCATCTGCTAAAGTTGTTTTTCTTAGGATGGTTCTTTCTGTGGTGATGGTAGTAGGTAATTGAAAAAATATGTTTGTGGACATGCTAATTGACATCCTTTTCTCTATATTTTTGTAGACCTTCTTGGATTTCAATGTGACCGTTGGAGATTTCTGTAATCCAGTTGCTGAAACTAGTTAAATCATCATTATTGACAAAAATATGAAGTACTACTTTTTCTGTAAATTCTTTTTGATCGATTTGATAGTTTCTTTGTTCAAGTGCATTCTCGATTTTTCCAAGAAGGGAGTAAGCGAATGCGCACTCAAGAATAGTAGCTAACTTACATTCGACTATGCCAATGATTTGAATGGCTTCACTGACTGCACTTCCATAAGCGCGGACAAGTCCTCCTGCGCCTAATTTAGTACCGCCAAAATATCGAGTAACGACAACTGCGACATTTTTTAAACCTTTCTTTTTTAAAACTTCTAGCATTGGCACACCAGCAGTTCCACTTGGTTCACCATCATCCTGTGCTTTTTGAAATTGGTCGTTTTCTCCTATTATATATGCAGAACAATTGTGTGACGCATCTCGATGTTCTTTTTTTATTTGCTGGATAAATGTTTGTGCTTCAGATTCAGTTGCGACTCGCATCAAGTGACAAATAAAGCGAGATTTTTCGATAATTATTTCATGTGCTCCGTTGTGGCGAATGGTTAAATATTGATCCAACATAGGAAACCTCCATAAGTTGATACGTTCAGCTTGCTTTTATTTTATCCGAAAGTAAAGCGATTGTATAGATATATTTCTGAGTACAGCGGGTGAAGTGGTGGCAAATTCGTGTTATAATAAAAACTACTATTACTTTAGACTGGTTTTCAGTTGTACTTTATAGGCATATAGAAGTAATTTTCTAGGGATATGCAGTATAATGAAGAAGAAGTTTGTTCTGAAAATAGGTTAGTTTGAGTAAATAGTACTTAAAAGAGAAAAGTTTATTTGCCAATTTGTGGCAGGGATTATAAGGTTAAGCAGTTTTGCTACTAAAAAGGATGATGTTTTCGATTGCAATTAGCTTGATGAAAATAGATAATTGAAGGAGGAGTAGTCATTATGGCACTCAAAATCATGATTGTAGACGATCATCAGTTGTTTCGCGAAGGTATCAAACGGATTTTAGAATTGGAAGATTCTTTTGAGGTTGTAGCGGAAGCTGAAAATGGTAAAAATATCGTAGCAAAAGTTCGCGAATATAAACCAGATATTGTTTTAATGGATATTAATATGCCAACTGTTAATGGATTAGATGCGACAGAAATGTTAGTGCGCCAATTTCCAAGTATCAAAGTAATCATTTTAACTATTCACGATACAGATGAATATGTGACGGAAGCCCTTAGATCTGGAGCTGTAGGATACTTATTAAAAGAAATGGACGCTCATGAACTTGTAGAAGCAGTTAAAATAGTAGATAATGGTGGAGCATATATTCATCCACGTGTAGCAATTAAATTAATTCGCGAATATCGCCATTTAGCAAGCACTAATACTGCGCAAGGTGTCTATGGTTATCAACAACCAGAAGTCAAAATGCCATTACACATATTGACGCATAGAGAGTGCGAAGTGTTGCAACTTCTTACAGATGGAAAGAGTAATCGTGGGATTGGTGAAACACTTTTCATTAGTGAGAAAACAGTTAAAAATCATGTGAGTAGTATTTTACAAAAAATGAAAGTGAACGATAGAACTCAAGCAGTGGTAACAGCAATTAAACATGGTTGGGTATATATTCGCTAAAGAAAATCTCAGGGGGGAAATATGAACGGAAAAATAGCAGTGGTGACGGACAGCACAACTTATTTGCCAGAGGAAGCGAAGAAACAACTAAGAATTTATGTCGTGCCACTTTCTGTAATAATTGATGGAAAATCTTATCGCGAGGGTGAAGATTTATCGACAGCAGATTTTTACGAAATGGTAAAAGTCTCTAGGAATCTTCCGACTTCTTCTCAGCCAGCCCCAGGAGAGTTCATTCAATTGTTTGAAACGTTGAAATCACAAGGCTTTGATACGGTGATTACGATTCATTTATCTAGTGGTATTAGTGGAACATTCCAAAATGCAGCAACAGCAGGAGAAGGAATCGATGGTTTAAATGTTATTGCTTATGATTCTGAATTATCTTGTATGGCTCAAGGAATGCTTGTGCTTAAAGCTGCTGAAATGGCACTTAAAGATGAATCTGCCGAGAATATTATTAAAGAATTAGATAAAATAAAACATGCGCAAGATGCTTATTTTATGGTGGATGATTTGAATAATTTACAACGTGGCGGTCGCCTAAATGGGGCTCAAGCACTTGTGGGGAGCTTACTTCAAATTAAGCCAATTCTTCATTTCAATGATAAGCAAATTGTTCTGTTTGAAAAAGTAAGGACACAAAAGAAAGCTCTTAAGCGAATAGAAGATATTCTTGAATTAGCTATTCAAAATAAATCCGCGGAAATAGCTTATGTTATTCACGGGAATGATCCTGAAAAAGGTGAAACGTGGCGAAAACATTTAGAAACAAAATTTCCCGAAGTAGAATTTGAATTAAGTTATTTTGGTCCTGTAATTGGAACTCACCTTGGTGCAGGTGCTCTCGGGTTAACTTGGTCAATTAAATAAAAAGTTCTCCAGTTGTGAAGCTGGGGAACTTTTTTTCGTAGGAGGTAAAATTGTTTTTTTATGGGAGGTAAGTGTACAGAAAGTCTTGTTTTCAGCTAAGAGAAAATAGGGGATTTCTATAATAAAACATATGGAAAACAAGAAAATCATTTCTGCAAAAATAAGCGAAAACATGTATAACTAAATAGAGGTGAGTGGTAATGAATGTTTTCCCAGGCAGATTATACGAAGAAAACGAACTTGAAAATACAGAGGGTTTAGAAGAAGTAACCGCTATTTCCGAAAATAAGTGTTTTCGGTGTGGAAATACTAATCCAGCATTTTTCGGAAAGATGAGTTGCGCGTATTGTGGTCAAGAGGACTGTCTTTATTGTCGAAATTGTATTGTTATGGGACGCATGAATGTCTGTCAGCAACTATACTTTCAAAGAACGATGTGTCTACCTGAAAGCCAAAAATCTTTTTTGGTATGGAATGGAACATTATCAAATGGCCAAAAAAAAGCATCTGATGCTGTTGTAGCAACTTTAGAAAAAAAGCAAGATATGCTCTTATGGGCAGTTGCTGGATCAGGGAAAACAGAAATGCTGTTTGAAGGAATGGATTTTGCTTTAAAACAAGGCTATAAGATATGTCTGGCTTCTCCAAGAGTTGATGTTTGTTTAGAATTACACCCGCGGTTAAGAGCTGTTTTTCCTAATGTGGAAATAGTTTGTCTATACGGAGACTCGGAAGATAAATACCAAGACGAACAGTTTGTTTTAGCAACGACCCATCAGTTAATTCGTTTTTACGATGCGTTTCAGGTGATTTTTATCGATGAAGTAGATGCATTTCCATTTGCCAAAGATCCATTTTTAGAATATGCGGTAAATAAAGCACGAAAAAAAGAAGGCACGACCATTGTAATTACAGCAACTCCAGAAGAAAAGTGGCAACAAGAATGCGTAAGTGGTAAACGACATTTCGTGAAAATTCCAGCACGCTATCACCGAAGAAAGCTTCCTGTACCAAGAATGTGTTGGATAGGTCCTTGGAAGAAAAAATTGGATAAAGGAAAAATATCTCCTAAACTTATTGAATGGATAAAAATAGCTGAATCAAAAAATCAACCAGCACTAATTTTCTTTCCAGAAATTGATGCTATGAATAAATTTGCAGATACTTTAATGATGTATGGTTTTGAACGGCCGGTAACGGTTCACTCAGCAGATGAGGAACGAAAAGAAAAAGTAGCCTGGTTACGAGAAGGGGAAATTCAGCTGTTGTTAACTACGACTATTTTAGAACGAGGTGTTACGTTTACAGATGTTCAAGTAGCAGTTTTTGGAAGCGAGGAGAACATTTTTACAGAAGCGGCACTTGTTCAAATTTCTGGACGGGCTGGAAGAAAGATGACACATCCAACTGGAGATGTTTGTTTCTTTCATTATGGAAAAACATCTCAAATGAACCAAGCTATCAGACATATCGAAAGAATGAATCAACTAGGTTTAGCGGAGGGGATGCTAGATGAATAATTGTTTGTTATGCTTGCAACCTCTAAAAGTCGAAGTTAGTTGGCATATAAAATGGTTGTTCGAGACAAAACAAATATGTTGCAGTAAATGTTTTGCTAATTTTGAGCCGCTAGAAGGGCCACTGTGCGAAATCTGTAGCAAAGAATCGGTCAACACAACATGCCTAGACTGCCAAAATAAGTCATCTTCGCTAGATAGCAATAAGTCATTATACCGCTACAATGATTTTGCAAAAGCCTATATGAGAAGATACAAGTTTCAAGGTGATTATGTAATAGGTGCTATCTTTCAAAATGAACTTAAAAGACTTTTGGTTCAAGGCGATACTATCGTTGTTCCCATTCCTGTAAGTACAGAGCGTAAATTAGAACGTGGCTTTAATCAAACAACCGGAATGTTAAGACAAGCAGGCATCAAATACGAGGAACTTTTGGCTAGAAAACATTCAGAAAAGCAGTCGAAGAAAACAAGAAAAGAACGTTTGGAAAGAGAACAAGTCTTTTATCTACAAAAAGAAGGGAGATACCAACAAACGGAGGTTATTCTTTTTGATGACATCTATACCACGGGCAGTACACTCAATTTAGCATCCCAAGAATTAAAAAAAGTAGGAGTTAAAAAAGTAACTGCTGTAACAATATTTAGATAGTCGATATTTATCTGCTAAAAGAGGTTTGCCAGAGCGAGATTAGTGGAATAAAATACTAAATAAAGATAAGAGGAATAATGCTTCTTAACTCTTTGTGCAAATGGTTGCAAAACATGGCGTTTTCACGTAGACTAAGAGTAAGAAGAATACTCTTCTTTATCATTATTTGTTTTATTTCAAAGGAGGAATTGCTATGCTTAAGTACAACATTCGTGGTGAAAATATTGAAGTAACAGAACCGATTAGAGATTACGTTGAAAAGAAAATTGATAAACTAGAACGTTATTTTACGGAAACACCAGACGCTAACGTACATGTTAATCTCAAAGTATATTCCGATAAAAATGCGAAAGTTGAAGTGACTATTCCGCTCCCAAATCTTGTGCTACGTGCAGAAGAAACAAGTGGAGATTTATATGCAAGCATTGACTTAATTGTCGATAAACTCGAAAGGCAAATTCGTAAACATAAAACAAAAGTAAATCGTAAATTCCGTGATAAAGGTGCCGAAAGAGACTACTTTGCATATTCTGATGTAAACGGCAGTGCACCACCAGAAGATAATGAAGGAGATTTTGATCTTGAAATAGTGAGAACAAAACAATTTTCATTAAAACCGATGGATAGTGAAGAAGCTGTATTACAAATGAATTTACTTGGACATAGTTTTTACGTTTACACAGATGCTGAAACTAATGGCACCAATATTGTATATTCTCGTAAAGATGGGAAATATGGTTTAATTGAAACAAATTAATTTTATAAATAAGAGTGGGGGCCAGGTTTTGGCTTCCATTTTTTTATTAAGATGAAGAATATATGACTTTTTTTTAATTTTTATTGATTAAAAAGAGATAACCAGTTGTATATTTTATCTAATAAGTGATAGAATTAGTTTGTATATTTAAAATAAGATAATTCCTGAAAGTTATCATAGATGAAACTGCGTGAAGACAGCGAAAACAGTAGAGGAGAATTTAAATGGCAGGACTATTGAAAAAGATTTTTGAATCAGGAAAAAAAGATGTTAAATATTTGGAAAGAAAAGCAGATGAAATCATTGCTTTGGCTGACGAAACAGCAGCACTTTCTGATGAGGCTCTACGTGAAAAAACAGTAGAGTTTAAAGAGCGTGTTCAAAAAGGTGAAACGCTAGATGATTTATTGGTAGAAGCATTTGCTGTAGCCAGAGAGGGAGCGAAACGTGCTCTTGGACTATATCCATTTAAAGTACAATTAATGGGTGGAATAGTTCTTCATGAAGGTAATATTGCTGAGATGAAAACTGGTGAAGGTAAAACGTTAACAGCTACACTACCGGTTTATTTAAATGCGCTATCTGGTGAAGGGGTGCACGTTGTTACTGTCAATGAATACTTGGCACATCGTGATGCTGAAGAAATGGGAGTTTTATATAATTTCCTTGGACTTTCTGTTGGATTAAATTTAAATGCGCTATCTAGTGCAGAAAAACGTGAAGCATATGCATGTGATATCACTTATAGCACAAATAATGAATTAGGGTTTGACTATTTACGTGATAACATGGTTGTTTACAAAGAAGAAATGGTACAGCGCCCACTTGCTTTTGCAGTTATTGATGAAGTCGATTCCATTTTAGTTGATGAAGCAAGAACGCCACTAATCATTTCAGGAGAAGCTGAAAAATCAACTATACTTTATGTTCGCGCTAACACATTCGTTCGTACTTTGACAGAAGAGGAAGATTACACAGTTGATGTGAAAACTAAATCTGTACAATTAACCGAAGAAGGTATGACAAAAGGGGAAAACTACTTTGACGTAGACAACCTGTTTGACTTAGAAAATACGGTTATTTTGCATCATATTGCTCAAGCTCTTAAAGCGAATTACACAATGAGTTTAGATGTTGATTATGTAGCGCAAGATGATGAAGTGTTAATTGTTGATCAATTTACTGGGCGTATTATGAAAGGCCGTCGTTTTAGTGAAGGTTTGCATCAGGCTTTAGAAGCAAAAGAAGGCGTAACAATCCAAAATGAATCTAAAACAATGGCTACAATAACATTCCAAAACTACTTCCGAATGTACAAAAAACTTGCCGGGATGACTGGTACTGCAAAAACAGAAGAAGAAGAATTCCGCGATATTTATAATATGCGTGTTATTGAAATCCCAACTAATAAAGTCATTATTCGTGACGACCGTCCGGATTTGATTTTTACAACAATTGAAGCGAAATTTAATGCTGTAGTGGAAGATATTGCAGAACGAAATGCCAAAGGACAACCGGTTCTTGTTGGTACTGTTGCAATTGAAACATCTGAGCTTATTTCTAGTAAATTAAAACGCAAAGGCATTAAACATGAAGTACTGAATGCCAAGCAACATGAACGTGAAGCAGATATTATTAAACATGCTGGTGAAAAAGGTGCGGTAGTAATCGCAACCAATATGGCTGGTCGTGGTACTGATATTAAACTTGGTGAAGGTACGATTGAAGTTGGCGGTTTAGCTGTAATAGGTACAGAGCGCCATGAGTCACGTCGTATTGATAACCAGCTGCGTGGTCGTGCTGGACGTCAAGGTGATCCAGGTGTGACCCAATTCTATCTTTCTATGGAAGACGAACTTATGCGCCGTTTTGGTTCGGATAACATGAAGAGCATGATGGAACGCTTTGGTATGGCAGAAGACGCAATTCAAAGTAAAATGGTTAGCCGTGCAGTGGAATCAGCACAAAGACGTGTTGAAGGAAATAACTTTGATTCACGTAAACAAGTGCTACAGTATGATGATGTACTTCGCCAACAACGGGAAGTTATTTATAAGCAACGTTATGAAGTAATTAATGCAGAAAACAGCTTGCGCGAAATCATTGATCAAATGATTCAACGTACAGTGAATTTCATCGTTTCTAGCAATGCTTCTAGCCGAGAACCTGAAGAAGATTGGAACTTACAAGGCATTATTGATTATATTGATGCCAACTTACTTCCAGAAGGAGCAATTACTCTAGAAGATTTACAAAACCGTACAAGTGAAGATATTCAAAATCTGATTTTAGATAAAGTCAAAGCAGCATATGATGAAAAAGAAACACTATTACCTCCAGAAGAATTTAACGAATTTGAAAAAGTCGTTTTACTTCGCGTTGTTGATACGAAATGGGTAGATCATATCGATGCGATGGATCATCTTCGTGACGGGATTCATCTTCGTGCATATGGTCAAATTGATCCGCTTCGTGAATACCAATCAGAAGGTTTCGAGATGTTTGAAGCGATGGTATCCTCTATCGATGAAGATGTTGCTCGTTACATTATGAAAGCCGAAATTCGCCAAAACCTTGAACGTGAGCAAGTGGCTAAAGGGGAAGCTGTTAATCCGGCAGAAGGTAAACCAGAAGCGAAGCGCCAACCGATTCGTAAAGATCAACATATTGGACGCAATGATCCGTGCCCATGTGGTAGTGGGAAAAAATATAAAAATTGTCATGGTAAAGAAGCATAGATTGAAACAATTAAAAAAGCGCCTGCAAGACGGCGCTTTTTGCTATGAAAGTTTCTAAGTAAATTCAAAAAAGGTGGAATTAATAATGGAATTAGCAGAAATTCGTAATGAATTAGAAAAAACAGCACAGCAAATCAAAGACTTTAGGGGGTCTCTTTGACTTAGACAGCATGGAAGTACGAATTGCTGAGTTAGAAGATCAAATGTTAGACCCGAATTTTTGGAACGATCAGCAAGCTGCGCAGAAAGTAATCAATGAATCCAATGGTTATAAAGAAACTTACCAAGCTTTTCATGCCTTAGAAGAAGAACAAGAAAGCATGGAAATCAGCCTAGAACTTTTAAAAGAAGAGGCGGACGAAGATTTACAAGCGGAACTAGAAAAAGATATTACTGCTTATATGGCGACTATCAATGAGTTTGAATTAAAATTAATGTTAAGTGATCCATATGATAAGAATAATGCGATTTTAGAGTTGCATCCAGGTGCCGGTGGAACGGAATCTCAAGACTGGGGTTCGATGTTACTCCGAATGTACCAACGTTGGTCTGAGAAAAAAGGCTTCAAAGTAGAAATGCTTGATTACCAAGCCGGTGATGAAGCTGGAATTAAAAGCGTAACTTTACTGATTAAAGGACACAACGCATATGGTTATTTAAAAGCAGAAAAAGGCGTTCATCGTCTTGTGCGTATTTCACCGTTTGATTCATCAGGGCGTCGTCATACTTCATTTGTTTCAGTAGATGTGATGCCAGAACTTGATGATGATATCGAAATTGAAGTACGTCCAGATGACTTAAAAATTGATACGTACCGTGCAACAGGAGCTGGTGGACAACATATTAATACAACAGATTCTGCAGTTCGGATGACGCATATTCCATCAGGGATTGTGGTTACTTGTCAATCTGAACGGTCACAACTTAAAAATCGTGATCAAGCAATGAAAATGTTAAAAACAAAGCTATATCAAAAAGAACAAGAAGAAAAAGAGCGAGAACTAGCAGAAATTCGTGGAGAACAAAAGGAAATTGGTTGGGGAAGCCAAATTCGTTCATATGTTTTTCATCCTTACTCCATGGTGAAAGATCATCGCACCAATCACGAAACTGGTAATATTCAAGCGGTGATGGATGGGGATTTAGACGACTTTATTAATGCATATTTACGTTCTAGGATTGGATAAAAGATGGTAAATAAACGAAAGAAAAAGCCTCTATCCCCAACAATGGCAAAATTAATCGAGTATTTATATGTTATTATCGGCGCCGCATTAATTGCGCTAGCTTTCAATGTATTACTTTTACCCAATCACGTTGCTTCAGGTGGCGTGAGCGGAATCAGTACCATTATCAACTATTTAACGGGTTGGAATCCAGCGTTTATTCAGTGGGCATTTAATATTCCGCTATTTTTAGCAGGATTATTCTTTTTAGGATACCAATTTGGTTTGAAAACATTTGTTGGTACAATGTTATTACCATTCTTTGTTTATTTAACGCAAGATTTAGAGCCTTGGACGCACGAGCCACTAGTTGCAGCATTGTTCGGTGGTGTTCTAGTTGGAATGGGACTTGGCATAGTATTTCGTGGTAAAGCTTCGACTGGTGGAACCGATGTGGCTGCACAAATTTTACACAAATATTCCCACTTAACATTAGGGATTTGCGTAGCTTTAATTGATGGTTTTGTCGTCATTTCGGCGATGTTTGTATTTGATATTGAATCCGGGCTTTATGCGCTTATCGGTCTTTTTGCTACGAGTAAAACAATCGACCTAGTACAAGTGGGCTTAAATCAATCTAAAACCGTATTTATAATTTCTGAAAACCAAGAGGCGATTAGACAGGCTATCCTTTTCAAAATTGATCGAGGAATCACACGTCTTTCGGCTAAAGGTGGGTACACAGAAGATGATAAGCAAATTTTATTATGTGTTATTGCCCAAAGTGAATTTTCAAGACTAAAAGAAGTTATCAAAGAGATTGACCCAGAAGCATTTGTTGTTGTAATGAGCGCCAGCGAAGTTATGGGTGAAGGCTTTACATCTTAAAAAAACTACTACATTGAGGCAAAAAGAGTCTCCATGTAGTAGTTTTTTTCACTTTTTTTCTGCTTTTTTTGACAGTTTGATGACAATTAATTTTCCTGTATTAGTTGTATTCAAGCTGTTTTAGTACAATTGGTCTATTCCGCTGAAGATAACTGTAATGATTTTTAATCTACCTGTAATGTTAATTAGGGTAAAAACAAGTTACAATGTTAGCAGTGGAAAAGACCGATGACGGTGCTTTTTTATTTTTGTCAATACAAATTCAACTAAAAAAAGGAAATTGTGATTATAAGCGAATTTCCTATTACAATAATGGAAATATTGTCATACCCTGAAATATAAATGTAATGTAATTAACCTATAGATGAAAAACTGTCATGGTATAATTAAGCTTGTGTTGTGAGTTTAGTTTTGTGTCCACAAACAGTACATCTTCATGGTTACCATGCATTACCTAAAATGTAACTCAGTAGAAAGGCATAGTAAGGTGATAAAATGATATTAATGGAAGATGTGTATAAGAAATACCCCAATGGCATAACAGCCGCTAATGGATTAAATATTAACATTGGTGAAGGGGAATTTGTTTATGTTGTTGGACCAAGCGGTGCTGGTAAATCAACCTTTATAAAAATGATTTACAGAGAAGAACGAGCAACGAAAGGCAAAATCATCGTTGACAAATTTGATTTGATCAATATGAAAAATCGCGAAATTCCATATTTGCGTCGTAACGTAGGTGTGGTTTTCCAAGATTACAAATTGCTTCAAAGCAAAACAGTTTATGAAAACATTGCTTATGCGATGGAAGTGGTTGAAACTGAGCCGTCTGTAATTAAAGAACGTGTTATGGAAGTGCTTGATTTAGTCAACCTTAAGCATAAAGTAAGAATGTTGCCGGATGAACTTTCCGGTGGTGAGCAACAGCGGATATCCATTGCCCGCTCCATTGCAAATATGCCTAAAGTATTAATAGCAGATGAGCCGACCGGAAACCTGGATCCTGATACTTCATGGGAAATCATGAATATCCTTGAGGAAATAAGCAATCGCGGAACGACTATAGTAATGGCTACCCATAATAAAGAAATTGTAAACACATTGAAGCATCGGGTAATAGCTATCGAAAATGGTCGAATCGTTCGTGATGAGCAGCAAGGAGAATATGGTTATGAAATTTAGGACAATAGGAAGACACATAAGAGAAAGTTTTAAAAGTCTTTACCGGAATGGTTGGATGACCTTTGCAGCAGCAAGTGCAGTAACAGTAACACTTATCTTAGTCAGCGTGTTTTTTGCAATATTGATCAACATGAACAAGCTTGCAACGGATGTAGAAAACAATGTACAAATTAACGTACATATTTCTCTAAGCGCAGACAAGAAACAGCAGCAAGAACTTGAGAAAAACATTGAGAAGATTGATGGAGTTGATAGCATCACTTTTTCTTCAAAAGATGATGAATTGAAGAAACTAGTTGGTGCGTACGGCAAAAACTTCGAATTGTTTAAACAAGATAATCCGCTATACGACGTTTTCGTTGTAGAGGCAAAAGAGCCAACACAAACGAAAGCAATTGCTCAGAAAATAGAAAAATTACAGTACGTAGATAATGTAGAGTATGGTGAGAAAACAGTCGATAAGTTGTTTGATACCTTGAAATGGGGACGATATGCTGGTATCATACTAAGCATTGGGTTGTTATTAACAGCAATGTTCTTAATATCAAACACCATTAAGATTGCGATTTTCTCCCGTAGAAGAGAAATTGAAATTATGAAATTGGTAGGAGCGACCAACTGGTTCATACGCTGGCCTTTCGTTTTAGAAGGAGCTTGGCTAGGCTTGATTGGTTCGATTGTCCCGGTTGTGTTAACATTTGTAGGCTATGTTAATGTATACAATCTGATAAATCCTAAGTTAGTGACTAGTTCACTTTCACTTTTACCACCAACACCGTTCGCCTATCAAATTAGTGGCTTGATTATTGCAATCGGCGTACTGATTGGGATTTGGGGTAGCGTAATTTCTATCCGGAGATTCTTGAAAGTCTAACATTTAAAAATTACTTGAAATAAAAATAATCTAAAAGAAAAGCTAGGGAGCTTTTTAGGAGGTAAACTTTTTGAAAAAGAATACGTTTATTGCGGTTTCACTCGCAGCAGTTATCAGTTTAACGCCAGCTTTTACTACTAATGTTTTTGCAGACGTGAATACAGACATCCAAAACCAAGATAAAAAAATCAATGACATTAAGTCTAAAAAAACAACTTTACAATCAGATCTTTCTGGTTTGGTAGCTGATCTTGAAAAAGCGCAAGAAAAAGCTAAATCTTTACAAGCGGACTTTGATAAAACAGGTAAAGAACTAAAACAACTTAACCAAGATATTAAAGAAATCAATGAACGTATTAAAGAACGTGAATCAGTTTTAAAAGAACGTGCTCGTGCGATGCAAAAAACTTCTAACTCGAACGCATACCTTGAAGTAGTTTTAGATGCAGAAAACCTTTCTGATTTAGTCGGTCGTGTTTCCGCAGTGAACCAATTAGTTGAATCTGATAAATCAATTTTAGACGATCAACAAAATGACGAAAAAGCTTTGAAATCAAAACAAGCTACAGTAAAGAAAAAGCAAGAAGAACAAGCAACAGCTATCCATGATTATGAAGCACAGCAAAATAAAATTGAAGCACAAAAAGCTGAAAAAGAAGCAATCGTTGCTCAACTAGCTTCTGATCAAGCAAGTGCTGAAAATGCTAAAGCTAGCCTAGTAAGCGAACGTGATAAAGCAGCGAAAGAAGCAACTGCTCGTGCAACGGCATTACGTGAAGCTACATCTTCTAATGTTGGTCAAGAAGAAAAAGCAACAACAACTAATACAAATGCTTCATCTAACGAATCAAAAGCTTCAACCAAAAATACATCATCAAATAACAACAGCAGCAGTAATGAAACTCCAAGTACTCCAGCCCCATCTGGTAGCGGATATTCGGCAATGATTTCTGCAGCACAAGCGCAACTTGGCAAACCTTATAGCCTTGGAGCTACTGGACCAAGCGCATTTGATTGCTCTGGATTTACTTCTTACGCTTTCCGTGCAGCTGGTATCTCTCTTCCAAGAACTTCAGGTGCTCAATATGCAGCAGCTTCTAAAGTAAGTGCTAGCCAAGCAAAACCAGGTGACTTAGTATTTTTCAACTACGGTGGTGGAATTGCTCATGTTGGAATCTATGTTGGTGGCGGTCAAATGATCAACGCGCAAAACAATGGCGTTAAATATGACAACATTACTAGTGGTTACTGGGCTAAATATCTTGTAGGATATGGTCGCGTAGCTAGCTTTTAATAATTATTGAAAAGTTAAAAAGCACCTTTGTCGTTTTTAAAACAAAGGTGCTTTTTTATATGGTAAGGGGAATAAGCAGGATAACTTAATGACAGACTAAGAAGTTCCTAAGAATATCGAAAATAGAAAAGGAGCTTATTATGTTCAAAAAATATGGGGTATTAGTAATGCTGAGCTTATTAGTTGTCTCTGCACCGCTTAGTGTACAAGCAGACTCAATTGGTGACATGCAAAAGCGACAAAGTGAAATCGAACAAAAAAAATCGGAAATAGATAAAAATATAGATACAAAAAGTTCGGAAATAGCTGATTTAGAAAGTGAAGAACAAGATGCATCTAAACAATTAGACGCGCTTTTGAAGAGTATTGATGAAACGAATAAGAAGTTGAAAGCACAAGAAAATAAAGTCGAGTCTGAGAATAAGAAACTAAAGCAATTAAAAAAAGATATTGCGAAATTGCGAAATGATATTAGAGAACGACAAGAGGTACTTGATAACCGTGCAAGAGCCATTCAAAAATCTGGAACAGCAACTGCCTACTTAGATATGATTTTCGAAGCTGGTGACTTTAAAGAACTTGTTGATCGTGTAACTGTTGTATCAGCTATGGTAAATGCTGACCAAAATATCATGCAAGATCAAAAAGATGACCAAGATAAATTAAAAGTCGCAGAAGGTAGTTCCCAGAAAAAATTAGAGAACTTAAAAGTACTTGCTGTTGATTTAGAAGTTTCTAAAAACAATATGGAAAGCCAAAAAGAAGAAAAAAATGATTTAGTCTTGGCACTTGCTAACAAAAAAGATTTAACTAAAACGGAACAGTCATTATTAGCTAGCGAACAAGGCTCTCTAACAGCTGAAGAGAAAAAACTGGCATCAAATATTGCTGGAGAAAAAGCAAAACAAGAAGCAGCACTTAAAGCAGCAGAAGAAAAACGAATTCAAGAAGCAACAGCTAAAGCTAACGCCGAAAAAGCAAGCCAAAGCCAAACAACTGTTGCCCAAGCACCAAGCTCTGAAACAGCGAGCGCACCAAGTCATGTAAATTCAGGTGGGGGACAATTTATTAAACCAGCATCTGGAATTTTAACATCTGGATTTAGTGACCGTACTAACCCTGTAACTGGTCAGCATGAATCACACAAAGGTCAAGATATTGCAGCTGGTGGAGCAGTAACCGTGTCAGCCGCAGCATCAGGTACGGTAGTCTTCTCGGGATTTGGTGCATCTGGTAGCGGCTACGGTGGTTATGGCTACGTCGTCAAAATTGATCATGGAAACGGCTTCCAAACACTATACGGACACATGCGAGCAGGTAGTTTGAAAGTAGTTGCTGGTCAACAAGTTTCACAAGGACAACCAATTGGTATAATGGGCTCAACTGGACAATCAACTGGACAACATCTTCATTTTGAAATTCATCAAAACGGGATACCAGTTGACCCGGCTCCATATATTTAACCAAAAAACCACTGATGGATAGTCAGTGGTTTTTTACTGTGAAAATAGGAACGGTGATAGGCTAAATGACGATTTTATGATATGATACTACTATCAGTTTGTGTGGGAAAAGGGGGAACATAATGGGGCTGTTAGCTTATTTATTAGTGATTTTACTAATTTTGAATGTATTCTTTGCAGCAATGACAGTATTTTTGGAAAGACGTGATACATCGGCCACTTGGGCATGGTTACTAGTCCTAACGTTTGTTCCAATATTTGGATTCATTATTTACTTGATTTTTGGTAGAAAATTATCTGGAAAAAAGATTTTTGATTGGAAGGGACAAGAAAAAATCGGTATCCAGGAATCAACAGCAAACCAAATAGAAATGATTCGTCAAAAAGAATTTCCATTTAGCGATCCAAATGTGAAGAAACATCGCGATTTAATTTACTTACTACTTGTAAATGATGGAGCGATTTTAACACAAGATAATGAAGTGGATCTTTATGTGGATGGTTATGAAAAATTTGATGCGCTGATTGCTGACATTGAAAAAGCGAAAGATCACATACATATTATTTACTATATTTTCCGTTCTGATAAACTTGGAAATCGCTTGATGCGAGTGTTGGAGAGGAAAGCGGCAGAAGGATTAAATGTAAAAATAATTTATGATGCAATGGGATCGCGGACAACGAAAAAATCATTCTTCCATACGTTTGAAGAAAATGGTGGCTTAGTTAGACCGTTCTTCCCATCAAAATTGCCACTCATTAATTTCCGACTTAATTATCGAAATCACAGAAAGTTAGCAATTATTGATGGCGATATTGGTTATATCGGTGGCTTTAATATTGGTGATGAATATTTAGGTTTGTCTAAAAAATTCGGTTACTGGCGTGATACGCATCTTCGTGTGCATGGTAAGGCAGTTTATGCAATGCAAACTCGTTTTATTATGGACTGGAATTCTGCATCTGCTACAAATAAAATTGATTACAAAGCAAGATATTTCCCGACATTCCACGGGAAAGGGCATACTAGTATGCAAATTGTATCTAGTGGTCCAGACTCTGAATGGCAACAAATTAAGAATGGCTACATTAAAATGATTAACGCAGCAAAAAAAACGATATACTTGCAATCACCTTATTTTATTCCAGATGCGAGCTTACTTGAAGCCATCAAGATTGCCGCGCTTTCTGGAGTGGATGTTCGTGTGATGATTCCTAATAAACCTGACCATGCGTTTGTCTACCGAGCAACAACTAACTATGCCGGTGAATTAATGGAAACAGGCGCAAAAATATTCATTTATGATAATGGGTTCATTCATGCAAAAACATTGATTGTTGATGGAGAAATTGCTTCTGTAGGGACAGCGAACATGGACTTCCGTAGCTTCCGTCTTAACTTTGAAGTCAATGCGTTTATTTATGAAAAGAAAATGGTGCAAAAATTAGAAGATGCCTTTTTAGAAGATATTTTAAAATCGTATCAACTGACACCTGAATTATACGCGAAAAGGTCCATATGGATTAAATTTAAAGAAGCGATAAGCCGACTTTTATCGCCTATATTATAGAAGTAATTTGGAAAAGGCTGGTGTAGATCATGGATATTTTTATGGAAATACTTAAAGGAATAGGAAGACTGTTTCTACAACCAGCACTTTATGTAGGAATTATTTTAGTGATAATTGCTGGATTTAACAGAGTAAAATGGGAGCGAAAATCATTTAGTGTTCGCGTTTACTCGCCGTGGCTAGAATTAAAAAACTTCTTTGGGATCGGGCTATTATTCGGTCTATGTCTATCGATTGTTACTACAGTAATTGGTTTTAGTGTAACACTAGAATGGGTTGCAATTTTTAATACCGTAGTTTGTTTCTTGCTGATTGCTGGGATGTTTCGACTTAGTTCTACGGCCTTCACTATTGGGATTACTAGTTTAGCCTTCTATTTCTGTTATTATTTTGATATTAATTTAGCTCCATTTACCAATGAAACATTTGGATATGATGCGGTATTTATCGATAATTTCATGATTTCGATGACATTTTTATTGGCGATACTACTGTTTGTAGAAGCTTTTCTTATTCAACATACGAGTGCGAAAAACCCAGCGCCATCGCTTAGAAAAAGTAAACGGGGAAAATTAGTGGGTTCATTTCAATTAAGAAAATTGTGGTTTGTTCCATTAGTTGTCTTTATACCAGGGGATGTTTTTACAAAAATATTTGAATGGTGGCCAGTTTTTACAATTGGCGCACATTCATATTCATTAATTATCTTGCCGTTGTTTATTGGCTTCCAACAACGAGTTCAAGCACAACTTCCAGAAGAGGCTAGCCGGAAAATTGCTGTACAAGTTACTACACTTGCAACGATTATTGCAGTTGCTGGACTCCTTGGAATTATGATGCCAGTTCTGACTTTGTTTGCTTTTATGTTTGCTGTCATCGGCAGGTTTTGGATTTCCTATCGTCATTATCGATCAGAACAACTCTTGCCGAAAAAATTTGGTCCGCAACCGGGGGGGATCGTAGTTCTTGGTGCACGTGAGGCAACCCCATCTGCGCGTTTAAATTTAAAAGCTGGTGAGAAAATTACAGAAGTGAACGGACAGCCAATTCATACACGCGAAGGACTATATGATGCGCTTAATTTAAACCGTGCATTTTGTAAAATTAAAGTGATTGATAATAACGGAGAACCGCGTTTTGAACAAACAGCGCTTTATGAGAATGAATCATTCGAGTTAGGTTTACTTTTAGTCGAACCAAGATAGTTATTAAACACCAGTGTTGTTTTTGGAAACAGCATTGGTGTTTTAAGTTTTTGTAAAGATAAGATTAATATAAAGGCATTTCTACCCGAAAAGGGTTAATTCATGCTATATTTTAGATACATAGGGTTACATAAAGAAGGGATGGGAAGTAAGTTGGTAAAAATTCTTGTAGTTGATGATGAGGCTTCTATTGTTACCTTGCTGCAATTTAATATTGAAAAGGCTGGATTTGAAGTGGTGACAGCAGAAGATGGTAGGGCTGGATATGAACTAGCTTTATCAGAGAAACCAGATTTAATTGTACTTGATTTAATGCTTCCTGAAATGGATGGAATCGAAGTGACAAAAAAACTTCGTCAAAATAAAGTAAATGTTCCCATATTAATGTTAACAGCAAAAGATGAAGAATTAGATAAAATCATTGGTTTAGAGCTTGGTGCGGATGATTATATGACAAAACCATTTAGCCCACGAGAAGTAGTCGCACGAATTAAAGCCATTTTACGTCGGACAGAAGGTAAAGCGGAGGCAGTAGAAGAAAATTCGGACGAAATGGAAGCAATGATTTTAATTGGTGATTTGAAAATTTTACCAGAAAGCTATGAAGTGTATTTACAAGAAGAATTGCTAGATTTAACGCCAAAAGAATTCGAGCTATTATTATTTCTTGCAAATCATCGCGGCAAAGTTTTTTCACGAGATCAATTGCTGGATACTGTGTGGAACTATGATTACGTTGGAGAAACACGAATTGTGGATGTTCATGTAAGCCATTTGCGTGATAAAATTGAAACAGATACCAAACAACCAAAGTATATCAAAACGATTCGCGGCTTTGGTTATAAAATGGAGAATGTAAAATAATGAAAAAATTATGGCTGAAAATTGGATTGTCGTTTTTTATTCTTTTTTTCGTTGTGATGGTGATTGTCGGAATCTTTTCTGGAGAGCTGATGAAATCAACCTATTTAAACATGAAAGAAAACCAATTAGAAGATGATGCAAAAATTTTATTGCAAACGACAAACATCGAATATTTGGACTTGGACAAAGATGCAGCAACAATTCAGAAGACGCTTGCCCCATTAAGTGATGAAATTGATGCGCGAATTACTGTCATAGATAGTCAAGGGGATGTTGTTGCAGATACTAAAAAAAATCCCGATAACTTAGATAATCACATGAATCGCCCAGAAGTAGCGGATATTTTGGAAAAAGGAGAAAACGTAGGCATATCTATCCGAGAAAGTGACTCACTTGGATACAGTATGCTTTATGTGGCTGTACCAGTAAAACATCAAAATAAAACAGATGGCGTTTTAAGGATTTCGATTTCGCTTGAGTCCGTTGATGCAGCTGTTGCGAAACTGTGGGGCAACTTGGCACTTATTTTTGGCATTGCCTTAGTTATTATCGCAGCAATCAGTGTCTTCATTGCTAGAAAAATTACTAGACCCGTGAAAGAAATCATTGAAGTTTCGACAGACCTTGCTAACCATAAATATGATAGTCGAATCCACGGTAAAAATAGTGGTGAATTACAGGACCTGTCGATAAGTGTTAATATGCTCGCTGAAAGCCTGGAAACGCAAATGTTTGAGATCAAGCAGAATGAACAACGTCTAAATGCGATTGTTCAAAACTTAGTCAGTGGAGTTATGTTGATTAATGCTGATAAACAAGTAATTATGACCAATCAAACGATGTATCAAATTTTAGGTGAAGCAGAAATTACAGGAAAACCTTTTTACGAAGTGATTAAAAGTTTCGCGCTAAGTCAATTAATTGAAGCAACTTTTGAAACAAAAATGATGAAACAAAAAGAAATTATTCTGTATTTTCCACGTGAAATGATTCTGGATGCGAGTGTATCGCCAATTTTAGCTGAAGATGGCACAATTACAGGGATTATTTTGTTACTTCATGACATTACGCAAATCAGGCACTTAGAAAATGTTCGTTCAGAATTTGTTACTAATGTTTCGCATGAATTAAAGACTCCTGTAACGGCACTAAAAGGATTTGCAGAAACGTTGCTCGATGGCGCAATGTATGACGAAATGTTGCTCAAAAAATTCTTAACAATTATTAAAGAAGAAAGTGATCGCTTGCATCGTTTAATTATAGATATTCTGGCGCTTTCTAGAATTGAACAAAATCCTGTCGCTGAAAATATCGAACCAGTAGATGTAGATGATGTGATTGAACAGTCAGCTCGTACCATCTTTGAACTCGCTACCGAAAAAAATATTCAAGTATCTATTCCAGAAAAAACTATTCCCCCAGTCATTATTGAAACCGACCGGGATAAATTGCAGCAAATATTAATAAATTTACTTTCCAATGCAATCAACTACACACCAGTAAATGGGAAAGTAGAAGTGAGATTAACCGAACACGAATCAGAAGTTATTATAGAAGTAACAGACAATGGTATTGGTATTCCTGCTAAAGATATCGATCGGGTGTTTGAACGCTTCTACCGAGTGGACAAAGCGCGTAGTAGGCACTCTGGTGGAACCGGACTCGGGCTTTCTATCGTTAAACACCTCATTGAAAACTGCGGAGGGCGAATTGAAGTAGAAAGTCAAGAAGAAGTCGGCTCAACCTTCCGAGTAACCTTACCAAAAAAAGCCTAAAAAATATCCTGTTTGAAAGAATGTAATCTTTCGGACAGGATATTTTTAGTATATTTACGAAACGAAAAAAATCCGCGCAATAATTTACCCATTTGCCTTCTGTTTGAAAGAAAGTCATAAAAAAGTTTACAATTTCGACAAAAAATCCGCTTATTTACAATTACTTAACATTAGCTACACACCACCTTAAATCTAGAGCGTTATAGTGATACTTGTAAGGAATAACAATAAAAAAAACAAGGTGGGAATAAAATAATGAAAAAGAAGTATTTGGGAATAGTAGCAGTTTTAGCAGCTTTAATGCTTGTAGTTGCAGCATGTGGGAGTGGCAGCAGTTCAGCAGATAAAGCAAATGGTTCATCAAGTAAAAAGGAAGAAGTTTCAGGCTCAATTACAGCAGTTGGCTCTACAGCTCTTCAACCATTAGTGGAAGCAGCATCCAAAGAATTCACAAATGCAAATCCAAAAGCACAAATTAATGTTCAAGGTGGCGGTTCTGGAACTGGTCTAACACAAGTACAACAAGGAGCAGTAGAAATTGGTAACTCGGATGTATTTGCAGAAGAGAAAGACGGAGTGGATGCTTCAAAACTAGTTGATCACCGTGTAGCAGTTGTCGGAATGGCTCCTGTAGTAAATAAAGATGTTGGCGTTAAAAATATCACTAAACAACAACTAATTGATATCTTCACTGGTAAAACAACTAATTGGAAAGACGTTGGCGGTAAAGATGAAAAAATCACTATCATCAACCGTGCAGAAGGCAGCGGAACACGTGCTACTTTTGAAAAATGGGGACTTGATGGTGCAACTCCAGTAAAAGCACAAGAACAAGATTCATCTGGTACCGTTCGGAAAATCGTTAGTGAAACACCTGGAGCAATCAGCTACCTAGCATTTTCTTACATTGATGCTTCTGTAGTAGGACTTTCTATTGACGATGTGGAACCAACTGAAGATAATGTAGCAACAAACGATTGGAAAATCTGGTCTTATGAGCACATGTATACAAACGGTGAACCTAAAGACCTTACAAAAACTTTCTTGAAATATATGACTTCTGATGATGTGCAAAATAATATCGTACCACAACTAGGATACCAATCAATTAAATCCATGAAAGTGGAACGCGATTCATCTGGTAAACTAACTGACGTAAAATAAAAAGAATGAAATGGGCGTCTATCCTAGTAATCTTAGGATAGACGTATATCCATGTTAGGAGTAAAACATGGGTGGAGAAAGGAGCTTACGTGATTTGGAAGCGATAAAGGAAAAGAAGCTTACGCAAACTTCTAAAAAGGCGCATTTAGAAACTAGAGGCAAGATTATTACATTTATTTGTATCGCTATAATGATCATTGCTGCTGCGTCTATTTTGTTTTTTGTTATTTCAAAAGGGTTAGCTACGTTTACAGTTAACAAAGTATCTTTCGTTGATTTTATTACTGGTACTGATTGGAATCCCTCGCAAAAAGATGCAAATGGAAATCCGCTAGTTGGTGCGTTGCCAATGATAATCGGTTCATTTGCAGTAACGCTTTTTGCTGCTTGTATTGCTGGTCCGCTTGCAATTGGTGCGGCAATATTCATGGTAGAAATTTCACCTAAGTTTGGGAAAAAAGTTTTACAACCAGTAATGGAATTATTAGTTGGAATTCCATCTGTTGTTTATGGATTCATTGGCTTAAGCGTAGTCGTTCCATTTATTCGCGATCATATTTCTGGAAGTGGATTTGGGATTGCTGCTGCGACAGTTGTTTTAACAGTCATGATTTTACCTACTGTTACTTCATTAAGTGTGGACGCAATTAAATCCGTTCCACGTCATTACCGAGAAGCTTCTTTAGCACTCGGAGCGACCCGTTTTCAAACGATTTGGAAAGTAGTGCTTCGTAGTTCACGGTCAGGAATTTTGACAGCGATTGTGTTTGGAATGGCACGTGCTTTCGGGGAAGCCCTTGCTGTACAAATGGTTATCGGGAACTCTGCTGTTATTCCGACATCATTATTTGAACCAGCTTCCACCCTCACAAGTATCTTAACGATGGGCATGGGGAATACGGTTATGGGGACACTGGATAATAATATCCTTTGGTCACTTGCAATGGTGCTACTTGCGATGTCACTATTCTTCATCATTGTGATTCGCTTCATCGGGCGTAGGAGGAAAATCAAATGAATGTAAAAACAAAAGATAAAATCGCGACAGGTGTTTTCTATGCTATTGCTGTCTTAATTGTTGTTATTCTAGCAAGTCTACTAGGCTATATTTTAGTAAAAGGTGTTCCGCAGTTAAGCTGGAAATTTTTGACAACCCCACCACAGTCGTTCCAAGCTGGCGGCGGAATTGGACCTGAAATCTGGAATTCCTTTTATATGCTCTTAATTACCATGTTAATATCTGTACCCATCTCGCTTGGGGCAGGAATATACATGGCAGAATACGCGCGTAAAAACTGGATTACAGATTTGATTCGGACAACGATTGAAGTGCTTTCCTCACTTCCATCCATTGTTGTAGGACTATTCGGTTTTCTTGTTTTTGTTATTCAAATGGGGTGGAGTTTCTCGGTTATTTCCGGGGCACTTACACTAACGATTTTTAATTTACCACTACTCATTCGTGTTGTTGAAGAAGCGTTAAATGCTATTCCGAGTACACAACGAGAAGCAGGTCTTGCACTTGGCTTATCAAGATGGGAAACGATAACCCGTGTACTTGTACCAGCAGCATTACCAGCGATTATTACTGGTGTTATTTTAGCAGCTGGTCGGGTATTTGGTGAAGCAGCTGCATTGATTTTCACTGCCGGACAAAGTACACCAGTGTTGGATTTTACTGATTGGAATCCAGTCAGCCCAGTTTCGCCACTCAATATTTTCCGTCCAGCAGAAACATTAGCTGTTCACATTTGGAAAATTAATGGGGAAGGAATTATGCCAGATGCTCAAGCTGTTTCTGACGGTGCATCTGCTGTATTAATTCTCTCTGTATTACTTTTCAATGTCTTAGCTCGTCTGCTTGGAAAAGTGGTTTATAAACGCATGACCTCTTCGTAAAAATACCAGGAAAAGGAGTTTTATAAAAATGTTAACTAAAAAGCCTGAAATTAATTCTATTTTACAAACAACACCAGACCCTTATTCCCTTCCTGCTGCGATGGCGACAGAGGATTTGCATGTATATTACGGCGATAACCATGCGATTAAGGACGTTGACTTAACCTTCCCCGAAAATAAGGTTACTGCGCTAATTGGTCCGTCTGGTTGCGGGAAATCAACTTATTTAAGAGCATTAAACCGCATGAATGACGAAATTGATGGTTGTCGGATGGAAGGGAAGATTCTCTATGACGGCATTAATATCAATCGTAAAGAGGTTGACCTTTACAATGTGCGCAAAGAAATCGGGATGGTATTCCAAAAACCAAACCCATTCACGAAATCCATTTATGAAAATGTTGCATTTGGACTTAAACGTCATGGAATGAAAAATAAAAAAGAAATCATGGAGCGCGTTGAAAAAAGTTTGCGCCGTGCAGCACTTTGGGATGAAGTAAAAGACGATCTTGGCAAGAGTGCATTATCTCTATCTGGAGGTCAACAACAACGGCTGTGTATCGCGAGGGCTGTGGCAATGCAACCAAAAGTATTGTTACTAGACGAACCAGCATCCGCACTTGATCCAATTTCAACAAGTAAAATTGAAGATTTAATTAATGAACTCAAAAATAAATATACGATTATTATTGTAACGCATAATATGCAACAAGCGGCTCGTGTTTCTGACTATACTTCTTTCTTTTATCTTGGGGAAGTTGTGGAATTCTCGGGTACGTCTGAACTATTCACTAACCCACAAAAAAAACAAACCGAAGACTATATTTCTGGGAACTTTGGCTAGAAAGGAGCTTTTAAATGACAATTGAAACTGCAGAAAAAATCGAATATATTATAGAAACGAAAAATGTTGATCTGTTTTATGGATCAAAACAAGCACTTGAAAAAATTGCTTTAAATATCAAAAAGAACCGAGTGACTGCTCTAATTGGCCCATCCGGTTGTGGGAAATCGACTTTTCTTAGAACGTTAAATCGAATGAACGATTTAATTCCCGGCGTAAAAACAACGGGTGAAATCCATATTGGTGATGAAAATGTGCAAGATCCCAAAATCGATATGGTTAATTTACGAAAAAAAGTTGGAATGGTTTTCCAGCAAGCTAATCCATTTCCATTTTCGATTTATGACAATGTTGCCTATGGTCCACGGATGCATGGGGTAAAAGATAAAAAAGAACTAGATGCTATTGTTGAAAAAAGTTTGCGTCAAGCAGCACTTTGGGATGAAGTTCATGATAGATTGGATCGCTCAGCAATTGGAATGTCGGGTGGACAACAACAACGTCTTTGTATTGCGCGAGTACTTGCGGTGAAGCCTGATGTTATTTTGATGGATGAGCCAACCTCTGCACTCGATCCAATCTCAACAGCTAAAGTAGAAGATTTAATTCTAGAACTAAAGAAAGATTACACGATAGTTATTGTGACACATAATATGCAACAAGCCTCTCGTATTTCAGACGAGACTGCTTTCTTTCTTAATGGACGCATCGTCGAATTTTCAGATACAACGAGTATTTTTACCAACCCAGCAGAAAAAGAAACCGAAGACTATATTTCGGGAAGATTTGGATAAAGGAGTGTTATTATGGTAGTCAGAAAAATTTTTACGGAACAACTTAATGACTTGCACCAACATTTAATGGAAATGGGCATGCTTGCCAATGAAGCGATTTTTAAAGCAGTAAAGTCGTTAGTTCACAGAGACACCGAACTGGCCAAACAAGTAGTAGCGGAAGACAAAGCGATTAACAATATGGAGTTATCTTTAGAACAACGCTCTTTTGAATTGATTGCTTTACAACAACCTGTTGGGATGGATTTGCGGAAAATTGTGACCGTCTTGAAAACAAGCTCGGATTTAGAGCGAATTGGCGACCACGCAGTAAGCATCGCCAAAACAGCCATTTTAATTGGGGAAAGCAAAGTATTAAAACCAATCCCAGAAATTCCGGAAATGGGTGAAATTGTAAAATCCATGTTGCAAGATGTATTAAAAGCATATCTTTCAGAAGACGAAGCTGCAGCACGCGAAATTGCGATTCGCGATAATGAGGTAGATAAGCTTCACAAAATTGTCTACCAAAAATGTATTACTTTTATGCAAGAAGAGCCGGAACATATTGAAGATGTGTCTCAATTGCTACTAGTTTCCCAGTACATTGAACGAATTGGCGACTATGTAACGAATGTATGCGAATGGATCGTTTATCTTAAAAGTGGCGAAATTGAAGATTTAAATCGATGAAGAAAACACCCCGATTTCCTGTATCAGAGGTAAATCGGGTTGTTTTCTGTGTGTTAGGCGGTTTAAATAACTTCTCAATATTTAACCCTTTTTATTCCCAGCTCTCCTTTCCCTTTGATAAAATAAGTGTAGCATGGAAAAGAGAGAAAGCGTTTTTTTGCTCATATATAATCATTCTTGCGCGGGAAGTAGTTATTAAACTTGCGGAATCATTCCTATTTAAGTATCATATGAGTATATGAACATGTAAGGAAAATGGAGTGATATTCGATGGAAAACGCAAAACAATCATTAGATGAAGAAACGCTTTTTAGTGTGACACAAATTTTCAAGGCGCTTTCTGATCCAACTCGCGTCCAGATTTTAAATTTATTACAAGATAGAGAGTACTCCGTGAATGAGATTGCACGCACCTTATCTTTCAATCAGACGACCGTTTCACATCAGCTACGGTTTTTGAAAAATTTAAGGCTAGTGAAGTCAAGACGAGCCGGAACAACGATTTATTATATGCAAGATGATAATCACGTATTGGAATTATTAACACAAGCAATTCGCCACGTACATCATCACTAATGTGAGACACTCAGAAAACCTTTATGGGAATGATGGGTGTTTTTTATGCCAAATAAATAGCAATTATGGTAAAGTAAGTAACAAATAAGAACTTGGGGGAAGGGCTTTGAAGAAATTAACACCAATGCAAAAATTTACAGTTATTACAGGGATTATTGTGATGATTATTATTTCGATTTTAGCTATTGCATGGAATAGCAATCTTACTGCAGTTATCATTTTGTCAGTAGCTCAATTTATTATTATTCAATTTGTTTGTTATGTAGGAATTTATTCGCAAATGAAAGTCGGGACTGCACGTGGAACGAAACTTTTTAGCTGGGGGATTTTGACGACGCTGTTATTTTCAGCAATTATCTTTATTTTTGCTACGGATAATTTTAGAACCTACTCAGCGGCAATGATAGCCCTAATTGGTTACTGCGCCGCATTAATGATGCGTGAAATAGAAAATACTAATCCTGCTAATAAAAAGCAAAAGCGGGAGGAATAAAACGAAGAATGGAGTGATAATATGGGAGTTCATCAATATTTTCAAAGTTTATCTGATTTAGAAAACATTTATCGTTGCCCAGGAAAATTTAAATATCAAGAACATTCGGTTGCTGAACATTCCTACAAAGTGACTTCCATCGCCCAGTTTTTCGGAGCAGTGGAAGAAGAAGCTGGTAATGAAGTGAATTGGCGTGCACTATATGAAAAAGCATTAAACCATGATTATTCCGAGCTATTCATCGGTGATATAAAAACGCCAGTAAAATACGCAACGTCGGAGTTACGAGAAATGCTTTCAGAAGTGGAAGAAAGTATGGCCAAAAACTTTATCGAGCGAGAAATCCCTAAAACATTCCAACCTATTTATCACCACTTATTAAAAGAAGGAAAAGATAGCACGCTAGAAGGGAAAATTTTAGCAATTTCTGATAAAGTTGATTTATTGTATGAATCCTTTGGCGAAATTCAAAAGGGAAATCCGGAAAATATTTTTGTGGAAATTTATAGTGAGGCGCTTGCAACGATTTATGAATACCGCGAAATGGAGAGCGTTAAGTACTTCTTGCGAGAAATTTTGCCAGATATGCTTGCAGAAAAAGGAATTGAAAAAACAGAATTGCCACAGTTAACTACCGAAATAACAACAAAAGCATTGCGTGACGCCTAAAACGGAAAGGGAGGAAAATGAAGATGGATCAAATTATATCTGCGCTTATTTTTCCTTGCTTACTCATGATTCTTTTTGCACGGATTACCTATAATCGTTATGTTGCGCTACTGCTTATGGTGATTTTAATTGCCGCATCCGCTAAGCTTGGTTATACAAGTTCCTATTGGTTAATTATTGTGGATGCATTTTCGATGACGATTGGTTTTATACTGGCAACTTATATGTTACGTCGTTTAAAGAAGAGCGGTAGTGAATTTTAAACGAGCAAATAGATAGGTAGAAATGTGTAAAAATGATAAAATAAAGAAAAGCGTAATCAACAGGTTGCGTTTTTTATTTTAAAAATAATACGAAAATATGTTCGGTTTTTGCTAGGCTAATTAAAATATTTATGATAAAATAGAAACATTAACGGATCTGAAAAAATCCGCTTTTTGCTTTGCGGGACATTTCACAGATGGAGTTTTCAGATACTAAGACCGGACCGATAAAAGATAGGGGGAATCCGAGTTGAAGGATAAATTTGAGTTAGTTTCTAAGTACAGTCCACAAGGAGACCAACCTAGAGCAATTGAACAATTAGTATCAGGCTTAAGAAAAGGCTTGAAACATCAAACCTTGCTTGGGGCAACCGGTACAGGGAAAACTTTTACCGTATCTAATGTCATTCAAGAGGTAAATAAGCCGACACTTGTTATGGCTCACAATAAAACATTAGCAGGTCAATTATATAGTGAATTTAAAGAGTTCTTTCCAAATAATGCAGTAGAATATTTTGTTAGCTATTATGACTATTACCAACCAGAAGCCTATGTTCCACAAAGCGATACCTACATTGAAAAAGATGCAAGTATTAATGACGAAATCGATAAGCTGCGTCACTCAGCAACTGCTGCACTTTTTGAACGCCGAGATGTTATTATCATCGCCAGTGTATCTTGTATTTATGGTTTAGGTTCGCCAATTGAATATGGAGAAATGCTTGTCTCGCTTCGTGTTGGAATGGAAATTAGTCGTGATCAGCTGCTACGAAAATTAGTAGATATTCAGTATGACCGCAATGATATTGATTTCCAGCGTGGTCGTTTCCGCGTTCGTGGAGATGTAGTGGAGATATTCCCAGCGTCACGTGATGAACACTGTATGCGTGTAGAATTTTTTGGTGATGAAATTGAACGAATTAGAGAAGTGGATGCGTTGACTGGTGAGATCATCGGCGAACGAGAACATGTTTCGATTTTCCCAGCATCTCACTTTGTTACCCGACCAGATATCATGAAAAAAGCGATTATTAATATAAAAGCGGAATTAGAAGATCGCCTAAAAGTTTTGCGAGCAGACAATAAGTTACTTGAAGCGCAAAGACTTGAACAGAGAACCAATTATGATTTAGAAATGATGGAAGAAATGGGCTATTGTTCTGGAATCGAAAACTATTCTCGTCATCTATCCCTTCGTCCAGCAGGAGTTACTCCATATACGTTGCTCGATTATTTTCCAGATGATTTCCAAATGGTAATCGATGAGTCGCACGTAACGATGCCACAAATTCGCGGGATGTTCAATGGTGACCAAGCGAGAAAACAAATGTTAGTAGACCACGGTTTTAGATTACCGAGTGCGCTAGATAACCGTCCACTTCGATTAGAAGAATTTGAAAAACATATTAATCAAATCATGTTTATATCGGCTACACCCGGCCCATATGAACTCGAAAAAAATCCAGATGTCATTGAGCAAATTATCCGCCCGACTGGACTACTTGATCCAATTGTTGAGATTCGTCCAATTCAAGGTCAAATTGACGATTTAATGGATGAAATTAATGATAGAGTAGAAAAAAATGAACGAGTCTTAATTACTACTTTAACGAAAAAAATGTCTGAGGATTTAACTAACTATCTAAAAGAAGCAGGGGTAAAGGTTCAATATCTACATTCGGAAGTAAAAACGTTAGAACGAATCGAAATCATTCGCGACTTACGATTAGGTGTTTACGATGTTATTGTCGGAATCAATCTATTGCGTGAAGGAATCGATTTACCAGAAGTGTCCCTTGTTGCCATTTTGGATGCCGATAAGGAAGGTTTCCTTCGTTCGGAACGTTCGCTAATTCAAACAATGGGTCGTGCTGCGCGTAATGAAAATGGTCGAGTTATCATGTATGCTGACAAAATGACGGATTCGATGCGCAACTCTATTAGTGAAACAGAACGTCGTCGTAAAATTCAAATAGAGTATAACGAAAAGCATGGCATTACACCAATGACCATTAAGAAAGAAATCCGTGGTATTATAGCAGCCACTTCTGCCGCAGATGAAAGAGAAGCAATTAAACAGCACGACTTAAGTAAAATGTCTAAGAAAGAGCGCGATGTCTTCATTGAAGGTATGGAACATGAAATGAAAGAAGCGGCCAAAGCACTTGATTTTGAACGTGCCGCCGAATTGCGTGATGCTTTACTGGAAATAAAAGCGGAAGGATGAAGCGAAATTGAATAAAGACAAAATAGTAATTCAGGGTGCAAGAGCCCATAATTTAAAAAACATCGATTTAGAAATTCCAAGAGATAAGTTAGTTGTTATGACTGGATTATCCGGATCAGGTAAATCTTCGCTAGCTTTTGATACCATTTATGCGGAGGGGCAAAGACGCTATGTAGAGTCGTTGTCTGCTTATGCACGCCAATTTTTAGGACAGATGGATAAACCAGATGTGGACTTAATTGAAGGCCTTAGTCCAGCTATTTCTATTGACCAAAAAACAACTAGTCGTAATCCGCGTTCTACAGTTGGAACAGTAACAGAAATCCATGATTACTTGCGACTGCTCTATGCTCGAGTTGGACATCCAGTTTGTCCTAACCACGGCATCGAAATTACTTCGCAAACCATTGAACAAATGGTGGATCGTGTACTGGAATATCCAGAAAAAACACGTATCCAAATTATGGCGCCCATCGTTTCTGGTAAAAAAGGCACACACAAAAAAACTATCGAAGAAATTAAAAAAGAAGGCTATGTAAGAATTCGTGTTGATGGAGAAATATATGACATCAATGACGAAATGGAAATCGAAAAAAACAAAAAGCATTCTATCGAAATAATCATCGACCGAATTGTCATTAAAGAAGGAATAAATACTCGTTTATATGATTCGATAGAGGCTGCTCTTCGCTTAGCAGATGGTTACGCAGTGGTGGATATCATGGGGGATAAGGAATTACTATTTAGTGAACATTATGCTTGTCCATACTGTGGTTTCTCAGTTGGAGAATTAGAACCAAGGATGTTCTCTTTTAATAGCCCGTTTGGTGCTTGCCCAACTTGTGATGGACTAGGAACCAAGCTAGAAGTTGATATAGATACTGTTATTCCAGATAGAAGCTTATCACTAAATGAAGGGGCAATTATCCCTTGGCGTCCAATCAGCTCTCAGTACTACCCACAAATGTTAGCTTCTGCTTGTAAAGAGTTTGGAATTGATATGGATAAGCCACTTGAAAAACTATCTAAAGAAGATTTAGATATTATTTTGAATGGCTCAAAAGAGAAAGAGTTTTATTTCGAATACAAAAATGATTTTGGTATGACGCGCGAAACCTGGATTCCGTTCGAAGGGATACTTCCTAATATCGAACGTCGCTACCGGGAAACAAATTCTGACTTCACGCGCGACCAAATGGCACAATACATGACAGATTTACCTTGCCCATCTTGTAAAGGCTATCGCTTAAAGGAAGAGACACTTTCAGTCAAAGTAAATGATCATCATATTGGGCAAATCAGTGAATTCTCGATTAACGAAGCGCTAGCATTTTTTGATGGCTTAGAGCTCTCTGAAAAAGAGACACAAATCGCTGCTCCAATTTTTAAAGAAGTTCGTGCTCGACTAGGGTTCTTAAAAAATGTTGGCTTAGATTACTTGACGATGAGTCGCGCTGCAGGAACTCTGTCAGGTGGAGAAGCACAGCGTATCAGACTAGCAACCCAAATTGGTTCGAGGTTAACGGGTGTCCTTTATATTCTTGATGAACCATCGATTGGACTTCATCAGCGTGATAATGACCGTTTAATTAGTACATTACAAAGCATGCGTGACATTGGCAATACACTTATTGTGGTCGAGCACGATGAAGATACCATGATGGCGGCTGACTATTTGATTGATATTGGACCTGGTGCGGGCGAACATGGCGGTCGGATTGTTGCTGCGGGAACTCCAGAAGAAGTGGCAAAAAATAAGAATTCCATTACTGGTGATTATTTATCCGGCAAAAAATTCATTCCAGTTCCAGCAACTCGTAGAAAAGGAAATGGTCTTGAATTAGAAATAATCGGTGCAAAAGCCAATAATTTAAAAAATGTTAATGCTAAAATCCCACTAGCAACATTCTCATGTGTCACAGGTGTTTCTGGTTCTGGCAAAAGCTCACTAGTAAATGAAGTACTTCGAAAAGCGCTAGCGAGAAAGCTAAATAGAAATCATGCTAAACCTGGAGAGCACAAAGAAATCAAAGGAATTGAAAACTTAGAAAAAATCATTAACATTGATCAATCTCCAATTGGCAGAACCCCACGCTCAAATCCGGCGACTTACACAGGCGCATTTGATGATATTCGTGATCTTTTTGCAAGCACCAATGAAGCGAAAGTTCGTGGCTATAAAAAAGGTCGTTTCAGCTTCAACGTAAAAGGCGGCCGCTGTGAAGCTTGTAAAGGTGACGGAATCATTAAAATTGAAATGCACTTTTTACCAGATGTATACGTACCTTGCGAAGTTTGTCATGGGAAACGATACAATGGTGAAACGTTAGATATCCGTTACAAGGGTAAAAATATTGCAGAAGTTTTAGAAATGACAGTAGAAGAAGGCTTGGAGTATTTTACAAACCAACCAAGAATTGCTCGAAAACTGCAAACAATTGTAGATGTGGGACTTGGATATATTCGCCTGGGTCAACCTGCAACCACACTATCGGGCGGTGAAGCACAGCGGGTGAAACTAGCTTCTGAACTTCATAAACGGAGTAACGGAAAATCATTCTATATTCTTGATGAACCAACGACAGGTCTGCATGCGGATGACATCGGACGGCTTCTAAAAGTGCTCCAAAGACTTGTAGAAGAAAATGGAGACACAGTCCTTGTAATTGAACATAATCTAGATGTTATCAAACAAGCTGATTATTTGATTGACTTAGGACCAGAAGGCGGCGATGGCGGTGGCCAAATTATTGCAACTGGAACTCCTGAAAAAATCGCTCGTTCCAAAAAATCATACACAGGTAAATACTTAAAACCCATTTTAGAACGTGATAAAGAAAGAACGGCAGCAAAAATTACTTCTGTTCAAGAAAAATAATAATTAAGTCTCGCTTATTAATAAATAAGCGGGATTTTTTAAATGTCTAACCACAATCCATTACACGTTTACTCACCAAACCACCCAAAGTCCAAACAAATAATCATCCTCTGGTTGTATGACAGAAATTATTTTTTCCTTCATAATAGAGTCATAGATAAAACAGATATGTCACTTGCAAATGAAGCAAGCCTAAAATAGTTTAGCCGAAAGTATAGGAGGAAATGAAAATGGAAAACGAACGCAAACGTATTCTAGAATTAGTCAAACAAGGTATTATTTCCACAGAAGAAGCACTTACATTACTTGAAAACATTTCTAAAAAAGAAGGTAAATCAGCTGCCAAAGAAAATATTCGTCGTTCTACAGCACCAACAGAAGAAGTAGAAGAAGCACCTGAAAAAGAGTCCACATACGATTATAGTAAAGGTTGGAATAATCAAGGCAATCCATACACAGCTCCAAAGAGACGCCAAAGACGCCCGGAACCACGTGTGGATAATGATGAAAGACAACAAGAAGAACGCCAAGAAAACACTTCAAAAGATCGTGACGAATCCATGCGTAATATGGTTAATGACCTATCCCAGGCTGGTGAAAAAATCGGTTCATTCTTAAATAGTGCATTCAAACAAGTGAAAGATATGCCATTCCCATTTTTAACGTCTACAAAAATCGAACGTGACTTTGTTTATCATGATACAACACTTTCAATTTTAGAATTTGAAATAGCGAATGGAAATGTAGAATTTAAGCCATCAGACTCGGATGATATCAAAGTTCATGCGATGATTAAGCTATTCAAAGAGTATCCAGAAGATGAAGCACTGAAAATCTTCTTTGATAAAACCACTTTACGCGTAGATGAGGAAACATTACGCTTTGAATCTACCTCTAAACAAATTGTTACAAATTTAACTGTGTACTTGCCTCGTCGGGAGTATGATTATGTCTCTGTTAAAATGCTTAATGGTAACTTCCACATGGATGAATTATCAGGTCGAGATTTATTTGTTAAAACAACAAATGGAAATATTAGTATTGGAACATTAAATGCTACACTTGCAGAAATCGAATCTATCAATGGGAATGTCCGTATCCAAAATGGTGAAATTCGTGATGTTGCACTTAAAACATTCAATGGTAATGTAGCAGCAAAAGGCAACTACTACTCCACTAATTTACAAACAAAGAATGGTAATGTGCATTATCAATTAACTGGTAATGAAGCAACTTTCTTAAAAGCGAAAACTGGCGCGGGGAATATTGAAGTTCTTGTACCTGCCACAATTGGTGTAGATGGTCGTTTCCATACAAACCTAGGTAAACTACTGTTAGATTTAAAAGACGCAGAAGTACTAGAATCTAAAACGGAATCTGTAAGCAAATCTATCGTATTCACTAAGTTACCAGATGCAGCTGATTCTTCTCTTAAAATCGAAGCAGAAGCAACAACTGGTTCCGTGAAAATCCGGGAAGCAAAATAATAATACGAAATCTAGCGCCAGAATAGCGCGCTAGATTTTACATAGAAATAAGAAAGGAAGAACTAGCATGGATAAAAAACTACGAAGATCAAGAGTAGACCGGAAAGTCGGTGGTGTATTTGGTGGATTGGCTGAATTTTTAGGTATCGATGCCACAATATTACGACTTATATATATCGTAATTACCGTTATTACGATGAAAACTGGTATTGCAATTATCGCTTATATCATTGCCTTGTTTGTGATTCCTTCCGCTGATACAAGTAACGAAGAAGTTATTGAAAGGCACCGTCGCCGTGTGGATGAAAAAAGAAGACGCCACACTGGACGTAATGAGGTTAAACAGGAAGTGCGAGAAGCAATGAGAGAAAGACATAATCACGCGAATAGAAATAAGAATAATCATCCTCATAACCATCCAAGAAGAAAAGAAGAACGACCACGTCCAGTAAGAGAATTTAATTTTGATAATGTGACTTTTCGTTCTTTCACAATCAGAGTAGCTACCGGGGATGTCATTATCCGTTCATGGGATAAAGATCAAATGAAAGTTCGTGCTGTATTAGCTGTACATGAAAAAGCGCGTTCTATCCGTCAATTAAGTGAAGAAAAACTATGGGATTATTTCTTTAGCCAAACAATGCTTGATATTTCCCCAGACAGCTTCACTTTTGAATCAAAAAATGAATTGCTAAAAACAGACTTAGTTGTTACAATTCCCAAACGTTTATATGAACAAGTAAAAATCCAATTGCTAAATGGTAACTTAAAATACGATGATACAGCGGCAGAAGATGCTATCATCAAAACACGGCACGGAGACATTCGTTCGTCAGGAGCTAGCGGTAAATTCCTTAGCACAGAATCTGCGGATGGAGAAATTTTCTTTAAACGCAGTACTGTTGAAAATGTTGATATGTCAACGGCTAAAGGAGACATAGCGCTTCAAGGTAATTTTCATACGACGATTGCTAAAGCAGCTCAAGGAGATGTCGAGTATATTTTAGAAAACGAAACTTCCTCAGCAGCAGACCTAGCAGCACCAAATGGAGACATTCGTATTCAAATACCACCAACTTGGAATGTCGATGGAACACTCGGAACAAAAAAAGAAAAAATTTATTTTGACTTAAAAAATGCAAAAATTTGGGATGATGCAGAAAGAACTTTTGTCTTCACTCAAAATGCAGAAGAAATAAGCATGGCAACACTCCAAGCTAAAGTTGGAAATGGGATAATCAAAGTTTCTGAACTCGAAAATAAAATTGTTTAATACAGCGAAAGGAAGGGAAAACAATGAAAAAGTTATATAAATCTTCTTCACAAAAAATGATTAGTGGTGTCTGTGGTGGACTTGCAGAGTATTTTGGTATTGAAGTGACGATTGTTAGATTAATCTGGGTAGGTCTATCATTAATCGCAGGCTCAGGTATTCTTCTTTACATTATCGCTGCAATCATAATTCCAAAACAAACCCCTGAATCTGAATGGGAGTGAACTAAAAAATGCGTTGGATTATTGGCGTAATCGTCAACTCGGTACTTTTTGTAGCATTATCAGGATTCTTTACAAGTTTTCACGTAGATGGATTCACAACAGCGCTATTAGCGAGTTTTATATTGGCAATTCTTAATATGCTAATTCGCCCTATCTTACTTCTTTTGACTTTACCGATTAACATTTTTACACTGGGGCTCTTTACCTTTGTTATTAATGCGCTTATGCTTGAACTGACAACTTTCTTTATGGGAGATTCATTCCAATTCGATAGTTTTGGTACTGCACTTATTATCGCTGCGATTATGGCATTTGCGAATATGATTATCAATTCCGTTTTATGGAGTAAAAATGAACATTAAACATTCCAGCTACATTTCGAGGTCAAACCGACTTGGAAGTTGTAGCTGGTTTCGCTATGTAGAGCCATTTGGAAAGAAAGAACTAGCTTGATTCTCTCGAAAGTGCTAAAATGAAAAGGAGCTTTGTAAATATTATTTTGTGGTAAACAGTGACGGACTTTTATAATTCATTTGGAGGTACTTGCATGACAAAATCGGTTACAGTAAAGGATTTAGTAGAACGACTTAATTTAGAGTTAATTTGTTCAGAAAAGGGACTTGAACGGCCAATTTTAACAAGTGATTTATCTAGGCCAGGTCTGGAACTTACAGGCTTTTTCTCTTATTACCCGGAAGATCGAGTACAACTTTTTGGGATGACGGAAATTTCTTTTTCAGAAGGTATGGAGCCAGAAGAACGGCTTAAAAGATATCGACAAATGTGTACAAAGCGAACTCCGGCTTTTGTGATTTCAAGAAATTTAGAAGTACCAAAAGAATTAGTGGAAGCAGCAAAAGAAGCGAGTATTCCTGTGCTTCGTTCAAGGCTTAAGACTACACGTTTATCCGTTTATATTACGAATTACTTAGAAAGTAGACTAGCACCGGTAATTTCTATGCATGGTGTATTAGTGGATATATATGGCCTTGGGGTTTTAATTACAGGAAGCAGTGGCGTCGGTAAGAGTGAGACGGCATTAGAACTTGTAAAACGAGGACATAGACTGGTAGCGGATGATAATGTTGAAATCCGTCAAGAAGATGAAATGACGTTAATTGGATCTTCACCAGCGATTATTGAACATTTGTTAGAGATTCGAGGCCTTGGAATTATTAATGTGATGACGTTATTTGGAGCAGGAGCTGTTCGTTCAAGTAAAAAAATAACGATTGTTGTGCACCTTGAAAACTGGGACCCAGATAAGCATTATGATCGTGTTGGGTTAGATCAAGAAAAAACAAAAATTTTTGACATGGATATTCCAAAAATTACTGTTCCAGTTCGTCCTGGGCGAAATTTATCTGTTATCATTGAAGTAGCGGCGATGAATTTCCGATTGAAGAATATGGGATATAATGCCGCGGAACAATTTACACAAGACCTTAATAATTTAATAGGTCATAATAGTAGTATGAATGATTAAATAAATATAGAGAATATCTCCGCAGCCTAACAGACATTTAAATAGATTTGTTTGGTTGCGGAGTTGTCTTTTGAAAGTAGGGGAATTATGGATAATGGTGTACAGCCACTTGATCCAGTGGCGATTCAACTTGGGAATATTTCTGTAAAATGGTATGGAGTAATTATTGCTTCAGCCGTTGTGATTGCGTTACTTCTGGCGCTTAGTGAAGCAAATAAACGTAAAATGGATAAAGAAATCATTGTCGATTTACTTATATGGGCGATTCCAATTTCGATTATTAGTGCTAGAATTTACTATGTTATTTTTGAATGGGACTTTTATAAGAATAACTTAGGTGAAATTGTGAAGATTTGGCACGGAGGTATTGCCATATATGGAGCTTTAATTGGTGCAGTACTGACAGCAGTTATTTTTTCACGTATTAAGAAAATTTCGTTTTGGCAGTTAGCAGATGTGATTGCCCCAAGTTTAATTATTGCACAAGCGATTGGGCGTTGGGGAAACTTCATGAACCAAGAAGCTCATGGTGCAGAAACAACTAGGACTTTTCTGGAGAATTTACATTTACCAGAATTTATTATCAACCAGATGTACATAGATGGAGCTTATTACCAACCAACGTTTTTATATGAAAGTTTATGGAACGTAATTGGGTTTATTATATTGCTAGTGATTCGCCGTACGAAAATACGTCGTGGGGAGCTTTTCCTTAGTTATGTGATTTGGTATTCGTTTGGAAGATTCTTTATTGAAGGAATGAGGACGGATAGCTTGATGTGGGGAGATTTCCGCGTTTCGCAAGTCTTGTCTGTGTTGTTGATTATTCTATCGATTGGAATAATTGTATACCGCCGACTAAAAATGAATCCACCTTATTATATGGAAGATAAGTACGGAAAAGTAGCAAAGGAAATTAAAAGTTAAGTTTGTTCTAGAAAGGAAGAAATTATGACTGGGAAAATTACTACATTGTTGTTTGACTTAGATGGCACACTGATAAATACAAACGAATTGATTATTAAAACTTTTCAAGCGACATTTCAAGAATTCTTACCTGACCGTGTTTTTACAAGAGAGGATATTTTGCCATTTATTGGTCCCTCCCTTATGGAAACTTTTCGTGAAATTAACCCGGCACATGCAGAAGAAATGCGCGTTTTTTATCGGGAGTATAATTTAAAACATCATGATGATTTAATCTTAGAATATGACGGGGTTTATGAAGCGATTCGAGCTTTGTATGAAGAAGATTATAAACTAGGTATTGTTTCCACAAAAATGTACGATACAATTATGCGTGGCCTAAAAGTGACGGGTCTAGACAAGTTTTTCCAAGTGGTGATTGGATTAGATCAAGTATCGAATGCGAAACCTGATCCTGAGGGGATTGAGATGGCTCTTTCTTTACTAAACGCATCCAAAGAAGAAGCGATTATGATTGGTGATAACTACCATGATATCGAAGCTGGCAAAAATGCAGAAACATTAACTGCTGGTGTAGCTTGGGCAATCAAAGGACCAGAGCACTTAGCACAGTTTCAACCAGATTTCATGCTAACAAAAATGAGCGACTTACTTGCGATTGTTAGGGACGAGGAATAAATTTTGAGACGGCTAGAGAAGCTAAAAGCCCCCGACGAAAAAGTCAACACGCTGTTTCAAGTATATAAAACGATTTCCTTTTGGCGAGCAGTAAAAAATACAATAGTGATTGAATTTGGGCGTTTCTTTCC
Source organism: Listeria ivanovii subsp. ivanovii (assembly GCF_900187025.1). Lineage (GTDB taxonomy): Bacteria > Bacillota > Bacilli > Lactobacillales > Listeriaceae > Listeria > Listeria ivanovii. The sequence goes on along the minus strand of NZ_LT906478.1, from coordinate 2,525,485 downwards.
ATGGATGGGCGGAAAACGACAAATTTACCGAGCTTGCTTAGGAATGAAAATTGGCGAGAAAACAGCAATTGCTTATAAAGTAATGCCGGACTTATTTTTCCCTGAGAAGATTACGATTGGCGCCAATTCGATTATTGGTTATCAAACGACTATTTTAACGCATGAATATTTAATTGCCGAATATTGTATCGGTGAAGTGGTGATTGGAAACAATGTCATGGTTGGTGCAAATGTGACTATTCTTCCCGGTGTAACAATTGGGGATGGCGCTACTATCGCTGCGGGAGCTATAGTTTCAAAAGATGTACCGCCTGAAAGTTTTGCTTATGGTAATCCTTTAATAATTAAAGAAAAAGTTATTTTGAAGTAAAATCTTTGTGTTGTAATAGGATTCAATATATTTTAATATTTCTAATTAAGCTTATCCATGATGTGAATTTTTATATTGTGGCTAAGTTTTTTATTTTGCAGGTAGATTATCATGGAGATATTGGTTCTTCGTGGCTATAGATAAAGATAATTTTTACTTAATAATATTAATAGAACAAAATATTACATTAAAAAAACGAATATTCCGAACAAGAGTAAAGGAGGCTTTACTTTGGTTTTTCTTTGTTTTATAATAAAGTAAAGATATCTTTACTAGATGATGGTATAATAGTGGTCGTTATAAACAAAGTTATAAACTTAAGAGGGAAAAGGCATTACTCAAAATGATTTAGCTAAAGTTCTAGAAGTTTTTCGCCAAACCATACATGCTGTTGAAAAAGATAAATACAATCCCAGCATGGAACTTAGTTTGAAAATGGCTAGGTATTTCAATTTAACCATAGAAGAAATTTTTAGTTTGGAGGGAGAAAAAATATGAGAAAATATTCTATTAAAAATTTTTTCATTGTATTTGTTTCAATGATATCTGCAATTTTATTATTTTCTATTATAAGTGATAGAAAACCTTTTGAAGGAAGTGGTTTAACATTAATTACTGGTGTATTAGTAGCTATGCTAGCGTATCTAATTACCGCGCTTCTAACACCTAAAGAAAAACTTGAAAAAGAGGTTAATGAGGAAAAAAGAAGAAATGATGAAAGATATTTACTCAATAAATGGAAAATTTCTTATTTCTTCACGGCAATTCTAGCCATTTTGATACCTTTTACACTGGCTTTTTTGAACTATAATAATATATCAGTTATTTCTATAAAATCTTTAGCTATAATATTTGTAATTGTTTTTTTACTATATATTATTATATTGCAATTCTATAAAAAAAATAAGTGTTTCATCTTGTTTAAATTGCTAAAAATGCTACATTGTAAATAGAATTTGCAACAGCTAAGCTAACAGTTTGTTGTGTAACAAACATGTCCCGTCTGTTTGATTAGAAAACACCATCAGTGGTTCTTGTGATTCAAATCCTTGCGTTACTATTGACTGGTTAATTCCATTGAATACTTCGTTAGTTTTTGAAAAACTATTCTTAGTTAAATTCTCTTCTTGTATACTTTTTTTGTTTTCCTCAGCATTTGCTGATATTGTAGCTGTTAGTGGTGTTAGAAAAACGACTAAATCCACAAAAAATATGGCTACCTTGAATATTACTTCTTTTTTTAATTTCATGTTGTCATCTCCTTTTGTGAGTATAATAACAATTTTAATTTTAAGTCAATTGAGACTTGTATTTCTAAATAATAAATTCATATCAAAAAGTAATCTATTTTTTGAGGTAGCTACTTAATCCGAGTAGCTTTTTTGTCGCCAAATGTCATAAATTGTATGTTATACTCATTAGGATAAGGATATTGTTGGAGGTGGAAAAATGGACAAAAACAAAAAAATACCAGCAAAAATCTATCCATTTTATCCGAATGGACAATTTTATTTTGAACGGGGTGTGGAAGCTTTTCGTGATCAACGAATTAAAGAAGCGATTCGATATTTGGCACGTGCTTCAGAACTGGAGCCAGGAGAGTCAGTAATTCTTTGCCAACTCGCGATTTGTTACACGGAAATAGGGCAATTCCATAAATCTAATCAATTACTTAGGGACATCTTGGAAAAACGGGATGGAAATATGGATTACTGCTATTATTTTATTGCTAATAACTTTGCTTATATGAAAGACTATCGACGCGCACTCCAATATGCGAATCGTTACTTAGAAATGGAGACAGACGGGGATTATGCAGAAGAAGCTCGTGATTTAATTGAAGTTTTACTAGAAGAAACTCCTTTTGGTGAGACGTTAGAAAATGGCTTCTCTAATTTGGAACAAGAATTTTATGCTTATAAAAAAGAGATTAATCGCTATTTGGCAGAAGAAGACAGTGCCTCAGCTTGTGATATTTTAAGAAAAGTTATTGATGAAAAACCAAACTTTTGGCCAGCTTATAATCAGCTTGCTTCTCTTTATTTTGAGCAATTGAAAGAAGCAGAAGGAGTAAAAGTTTTAAGTGATTTACTCCAAAGAAATCCAGGGAATCTGTTAGGATTGTGCGATTTCTTCGTGTATCATTTTTATAAGGGAAATAGGGAAATGGCTGATTCGCTATATGTGGAATTGCGAGATGTGTTGCCAGTTCTTTCACACCATAAAGAAAAACTTGGATTGATTCACGCGATGATGGGGGCTTATGACGCGGCAGACGATTTGCTTGAACAAGTAGCTGATTTGGAAGTTACTGAGCGTAGTAAATATTATTATTACCGTGCCAAAGCGGCATATTATATAGGAGACGTGGAAGGTGCAAAAATGTTCTGGCATTCATTCTTAGAGTGCGATTTATATGAGGATGTTAGATTTCCATGGGAGCGAGAAATAGATTTAACGAATGACACGCGTCTTATCCTAGAAATGCTTCAAGCGGAAGATGATTTGACGCATTTGTTAGGTGTTTATGCACTCACTGTTTCAAGTAATCGACCGGAAATGATGCTGTTTCATCCGTTGCTTGATATGAGTAAGTGGTCTTATATGGAGCATTTGATATTCACGGATTTTGATTATTTCCCAGATGGCAATGTGGAGCAAAACGGTTTTTTAATTACAAAAGCAATGAATATACTTCGAGAAAATGGTGTTTTATTTAATGAGGAAAATGCATCTTTATATGAGACGGTATTTTCACTTGTTTTGAATAATAATCGAAAAGAATTAATTCTTGGACGCTACACGATAGAAATCGTCGCTACAGCTATTGCAAAAATATTTTTACCAGACTTAGAGCTTGTTTTAGCGGATGAGGCGGATTTCCATAAGTGTGCAGGCGAGATACAGCAAGTTCTGAGCAGATAAATAGACCTTTTTGCTATTCCGTATTAGGATTAATTTAGGCTAACTATTGTGAGAACATAAATGAGGAGGGCAAAATGATGGCTAGTGAAGAAAAAATTTATGATGTGATTATTATTGGGGCGGGACCAGCTGGAATGACAGCGGCTCTTTATACTTCCCGTGCAGATTTAGATACATTAATGATTGAACGTGGTGTACCAGGCGGACAAATGGTAAATACAGCTGAGGTAGAAAACTATCCTGGATTTGACAGTATATTAGGACCAGATTTGTCTGATAAAATGCTTAGTGGCGCAAAACAATTTGGTGCTGAGTATGCATATGGTGATATTAAAGAAGTAATTGATGGTAAAGAATTTAAAACGGTAACGGCCGGTTCGAAAACATACAAAGCTCGGGCGATTATTATTGCTACTGGAGCAGAACATCGTAAACTTGGCGCAGACGGTGAGGATGAGCTTAGTGGACGCGGTGTATCTTACTGTGCAGTTTGTGATGGGGCATTTTTTAAAGGACGTGAGTTGGTTGTTGTTGGTGGTGGTGACTCTGCTGTTGAAGAAGGAACTTACTTGACTCGCTATGCTGATAAAGTAACTATTATTCACCGTCGTGATAAATTACGCGCGCAACAAATTTTACAAGATCGCGCATTTAAAGATGAAAAAGTGGATTTCATATGGAATAGTACAGTAGAAGAAATTATTGGTGATGGCAAAAAAGTAACTGGAGCCAAACTAGTTTCTACAGTAGATGGTTCCGAATCAATCATGCCGATCGATGGTGTCTTCATCTATGTTGGACTTGTACCACTTACGAAAGCGTTCTTGAATTTAGGTATTACGGATGATGAGGGCTATATCGTAACGGATGAAGAAATGCGTACAAACCGTCCTGGTATTTTTGCAGCAGGGGATGTCCGTGCTAAAAGTTTACGCCAAATTGTTACTGCTACAGGTGACGGGGGACTTGCTGGACAAAATGCACAAAAATATGTAGAAGAATTAAAAGAAGAACTAGAAAAAGAAGCAGCAAAATAAAGGATAGTTGTAAAATGGACCTAAGCCAAGTCAGCTTAGGTCCATTTTTGCGTGACTACATAGACTAGAGTAGTGTAAAATAGAATAAAAAGAGTCAGGTTAGGAGAGATTAATCAAATGAGTATTGTTGTTCTTGGAGGAGCCGGATATATTGGCTCCCATGCAGTAGATAAACTAATTGATCAAGGATATGAAGTGGCAGTTGTCGATAATTTAAGGACTGGACACAAAGAATCCGTTCATACAAAAGCACGTTTTTATGAGGGAGATATCCGGGATAAAGAATTTTTGAATTCCGTTTTTGATCGTGAGGAAGTGGAAGGAGTTATCCATTTTGCTGCTAGTTCACTTGTTGGTGAATCAATGGAAGAGCCACTTTCCTATTTAAATAATAATGTTTATGGTACACAAATTTTGCTAGAAGTAATGGAAGCGTTTAATGTGAAGTACATTGTTTTTTCTTCCAGTGCGGCAACTTACGGGGAACCTGAGCAAGTGCCGATTACAGAGGATATGCCAACAAATCCACAAAGTACCTATGGCGAAACTAAACTAATGATGGAAAAAATGATGAAGTGGTGCGATAAAGCGTATGGAATGAGATATGTGGCCTTACGTTATTTCAATGTTGCAGGTGCAAAATCAGATGGTTCTATTGGCGAAGACCATCAACCGGAATCGCATCTCGTACCAATAATTTTGCAAGTAGCGCTAGGTCAAAGAGAAAAATTAGCTATTTATGGAGATGACTATCATACCCCAGATGGTACATGTATCCGTGATTATGTCCATGTAGAAGATTTGATTGATGCACATATTCGAGCACTGGAATATTTGAAAAATGGTGGGGAAAGTAATATTTTTAACTTAGGTAGCAGTAATGGCTTCTCAGTGAAAGAAATGCTCGAAGCTGCTCGAAATGTGACTGGAAAAGAGATTCCTGCTGAAGTAGTTCCAAGACGAGCAGGAGATCCAGGAACCTTAATTGCTTCAAGTGCTAAGGCTAGAAATATGCTTGGTTGGACACCTGTTTATACGGATGTGGAAGATATTATCGCAACGGCTTGGAAGTGGCATGTGTCGCACCCAAATGGTTATTAATAGAACTCAAGAAGGAATGTGATTTTCATCGAAGTACAAAAACAATATTTTGGCGAGTTAAAAGGCGAGACTGTTTGGCAGTGGACGTTAATAAATGACCAAGGAATGAAAATGAGCGTTTTAAATTATGGAGCAATAGTTACTTCAATTGAAACTGCTGATAAATTAGGTGAGTTTGCAAATGTTAGTCTGGGCTTTTCGAATTTGGATGATTATTTAGCTTATTCACCTTATTTTGGCGCCGTGGTTGGTCCTGTTGCTGGACGAATTACAAAAGGTCAATTTCATTTGGATGGTGAAGAGTTTCAGTTGTCACAAAATAATGGCAATAATTCGCTTCATGGTGGGAAAACAAATTTTAGTAAAAGAATATGGGATGTAGGTGTAGAGGAAGAACCAAATCAAGTTGTCATGACATTTCGGTATCAGTGGCCAGACGGAGAGAATGGCTATCCTGGAAAAATAGATACAAAAATGAGTTACACGCTAAACAACAAAAACGAATGGCTAATTGATTATGAGGCAGAGACTGAAAAGCCAACTATTTATAACCCAAGCCATCATATTTACTTTAACCTTACTGGAGAAAATGGCTCCACAGTTTTAGAACATCAACTTAAGGTTAACAGTGAGCAATTTTTACCTGTAGATGCTGAAACGCTCCCAATTGGGGGAATTTGGTCAGTGAAAGATTCTGTTTTCAATCTACAGACGGGAAATGAAATTGCTGAAATTACTAGTAGTGCTGACGAGCAAATAAAAATAGTAGGAACAGGGCTTGATCATGCTTTTATTTTAAAACATGAAAATAAAAAGCCTGATGTGGTTTTATTTGATCCTAAATCAGGTAGATGTGTAGAAATGGAGACAACCTCGGATGCGGTTGTAGTCTATACTGCAAATAGTTTGGCAAGTAAATTTGAGATTGATGGAATGCCCGTGCCAAAATATGCTGGAATAACGATGGAAACACAAGGCTTAGTGGATGCGATTAATCAACAGGGATTTGGTGATATTGTTCTAAGGCCAGGAGAGAGGTTCAAGTCTAGAACTACTTTCCGTTTTACAGTGGATAGACGAAATATATAGAACCTGTTAAAATCAAAGCAAGAAGTATTTAGAGGAGTGTGACTAATGAACTGGCAAAAGGAATATCAAAAATGGACTGCAAATGAAACGTTAGATGCGTCTTTAAAGGCTCAATTAGCTGAAATAGTTTCCGACGAGAAAGCATTAGAAGATAGTTTTTACCGGAATATGGAATTTGGTACAGCTGGAATGCGCGGGGTACTTGGTGCGGGAACGAATCGCATGAATATTTATACTATCCGGAAAGCGTCTTTCGGATTAGCTCAATTTGTAGTTGAAAATGGAGAAGAAGCGAAGAAACGAGGTATTGTCATTGCTTATGATCCACGTCATATGTCACGCGAATTTGCATTTGAATCGGCAGCTGTTTTAGGGGAACATGGTGTTAAAAGTTATGTTTTCGAGGCACTTCGCCCAACTCCAGAACTTTCATTCGCTGTTCGTTATTTAAATGCTTTCGGAGGTATTGTTATTACAGCTAGTCATAATCCACCAGAATACAATGGCTATAAGATATACGGAGAAGATGGTGGACAAATGCCTCCAAATGGTGCAAGTGCAGTTACAGAATACATAGAGGCTGTAGAAGACATTTTTTCTGTCAAAGTAGCAGACCAAGAAGAATTACTTAATGATGGTTTACTAGAGGTGATTAGTGAAAAAGTCGATCGTCCTTATTTGGAACGATTAAAAGAAGTTATTGTGAATAAGGAGCTAGTTCACGAAGTTGGAAAAGATTTAAAAATTGTTTTTACACCACTTCACGGTACTGGCGGGATTTTGGGAGTTCCTGCGCTTGAAAGTGTTGGATTTACAAATATTATTAAAGTAGATGAACAATTTGTAAATGATCCGGATTTTGGTACAGTGAAATCACCAAATCCTGAAAATCGCGAGGCCTTCTTACTTGCGATTGAATACGGCAAAAAGTATGGTGGGGATATTTTAGTTGGGACAGACCCTGATGCTGACCGTCTAGGCGTAGCTGTGCGTAATCAAGCAGGAGACTACGAAATTCTTTCTGGGAATCAAATTGGCGCGATTATTTTACATTATTTATTGAAACAAAAGAAGACTCAAAATGAACTACCGGAAAATGCTGCGGTGTTAAAATCCATTGTAACGAGTAATCTTGGGACTGAAATCGCCAAACACTTTGGTGTCCAAATGATTGAAGTTTTAACTGGATTTAAATTTATTGCAGAACAAATCAAACAATTTGAAGAAACTGGCAAACATACTTTTGAGTTTGGTTATGAAGAAAGTAATGGCTACATGGTGAAATCGTTCACTCGAGACAAAGATGCTATCCAAGCCGTGTTGGCAATTTCAGAGGTAGCGCTTGTATGTAAAACAGAGGGACGGACTTTACTCGATGAGTTAGAGCAAATTTATTCCGAATTTGGCTACTACGAAGAAGATCTTGTATCCTTAACTTTAAGTGGGAAAGATGGTTCCGAGCGTATTAAAGACATTACAAGTGGTTTTAGAGAACAATTTCCAACAAGTATGGGAGGATTCAAGATCGAGCGGGTGGAAGATTATTTGAGAAGTGAGACAACTTGGATTGCTTCCGGTGAAATAGAAGTAATTAAGTTACCAACTGCCGATGTGGTTAAATGCTATTTTGAAGATGGTTCATGGTTCTGTTTACGTCCATCTGGCACAGAGCCGAAAATCAAATTTTACTTTAGTATTCGCGGTGCAAACAAAGAAGAAAGTACAAACAAATTAGAAAAAATAAAAACTGATTTACTTGCCTATATTGAGGCTTAAAAAAGAAAAATCCCGGAAACGCTCTTTGGAGACTTTTCCGGGATTTTCTGCTAAGAAGTATGCTAAAATGGAAGATAGATATAATTTGTACGAAAGGATGAGGCATATATGGCTTCTAATCAATTAAAATTAGTGATTATTACTGGGATGTCTGGTGCTGGTAAAACAGTTGCAATGCAGTCGTTAGAAGATCTCGGTTATTTTTGTGTAGATAATTTGCCACCAAGTTTACTCCCGAAATTCTGGGAGCTAATGAAAGAAACCGATAAAATGGATAAAATCGCGCTAGTAATGGATCTTCGTGGACGAGAATTCTTTGATTCGATTGAACCAGCGCTTGATGAATTAGATAATACCAACTTTATTACTACCAAAATTCTCTTTTTAGAGGCAGATGATAAAGTACTTGTTTCACGTTATAAAGAAACGCGTCGTCATCATCCACTTGAGCCAAATGGTTCGGTGCTTGACGGTATTAGTGCTGAGCGTGAACTGCTTAGTGATTTAAAAGGACGTTCTCAGTTAGTGATTAATACGTCCAATATGGCGCCTCGTGAGTTGCGTGAACGAATTAATAATGAATTCCAAACAGAAGATAAAGACGTTTTCAATGTACAACTGATGTCTTTCGGTTTTAAATATGGTATCCCAATTGATGCAGATTTAGTGTTTGATGTTCGGTTCTTACCAAACCCACACTACATTGACAAAATGCGTCCACTCACCGGATTAGATGAAGATGTTTATGAATATGTAATGAAATGGCCAGAAACGCAGACCTTTTTAGACAAACTAATAGATTTACTAATGTTTACACTCCCCTTTTATAAACGGGAAGGAAAAACACAGCTTGTTATCGCAATCGGATGTACAGGGGGGCAGCATCGTTCGGTTGCTTTAACTGAGTTCGTCGGAAAAGCCATTCAGCCAAAATATGAAACAACGATCTCACATCGAGACATGAAACGTAGAAAGGGTCATTAATATGAGAAGCGAAATGAAACCAAAAGTAGTCGTAATAGGCGGCGGAACAGGTCTTCCCGTAGTTTTAAAAGGATTGAAGCAAAAAGATATTCATCTGACCGCAATTGTAACGGTCGCTGATGATGGTGGCAGTTCAGGTAAAATCCGCGAACAAATGGATGTGCTTCCACCTGGGGATATCCGTAATGTTATGCTTGCTTTATCTAATGTTGATCCGCGTGTGGTAGATTTGTTTCAGTATCGTTTTGCGGTAGACGGGGATTTGTCAGGGCATGTTATTGGAAATCTGATTTTAACTGCTTTATCACAATTGAATGATAGCTATGTGGATGCGATAAATGTCCTTGCTACGGTTCTTAAAATTCGTGGCAAAGTTATTCCGGCGACAGATCAGCCGTTAATTTTGAGTGCAGAAATGGAAGATGGCTCGATTGTTCATGGAGAATCACTTATTCCTTTACAAGGAAAGCATATTAATCGTGTATTTATTGAACCGGAAAATGTGAAACCCTATCCAACAGCTGTAGCGGCAGTTAAAGAAGCTGATTTGATTGTTATTGGCCCAGGGAGCTTATATACTAGTATCTTACCCAATTTATTGCTGGCGGATTTAACGGATGAAATTATTGCAAGTAACGCGCCAAAAGTATACATCACGAATATTTTAACGCAAATTGGAGAAACCGACTTTTTTTCAGATGCAGACCATATTAAAGTGATTCATGAACACGTTGGTAAATCCTTTATTGATAAAACATTAATTAACACAACTACTGTACCAAAAGAATTGTTGTTCCCGGAAGACGTTGCTCAAGTGGAACACAACGCAAAAGAAATGGAAAAGCTTGGAGTAGAAGCAATTTATCAAGATTTTCTTTCTACAGAAGATGGACTTGTGCGCCATGCTGCTGATAAGGTAGCAGATGCGCTTTTAGCAATGTTGCCAGATAAAAAATTAGAAAAGGAGTGAGTCAGCCATGTCATTTGCATCGGAAACAAAGAAAGAATTGACTCATATGAACGTAAGTGATAGCGATGCAAAAGTGGAACTCGCAGCTTTTATTCGAATGAATGGCGCAATCTCGTTTTCAAATCAATTAGTGATAATGGATGTCCAAACCGAAAATGCAGCTATTGCAAGGCGGATGTATCAATTACTGAAAGATTTATATGAAGTGCCAATTGAACTTCTTGTTCGTCGCAAAATGAAACTCAAAAAAAATAATGTCTATATTGTGCGCTTAAAGTCTGGAACACGAGGGATTTTGGAAGATTTACGGATTCTTGAACCACCGATGACGTTTACAAAGTCGATTGATAGGGGATTTGTTAAGAAAAGGAGTGCCAAACGAGCTTACTTGCGTGGTGCCTTTTTAGCGAGTGGGTCGGTTAATAATCCAGAAACATCTTCCTATCATTTAGAAATTTTCTCTGTATATGAGGAACACAATGAAGCGATATGTGCTTTAATGAATCAATTCGACCTTAATGCCCGAACGCTTGAACGGAAAAATGGTTTTATTACTTATTTGAAAGAAGCAGAAAAAATTACCGAATTTTTAAGTATTATTGGAGCAACGAGTGCACTACTCCATTTTGAAGATGTTCGGATTATGCGAGATATGCGTAACTCGGTGAATCGACTAGTGAACTGTGAAACAGCTAATTTGAATAAAACGATTAATGCCGCTGTACGTCAAATTGATAATATTAAATATATTCAAGCGACAGTTGGTTTAGAAGCATTGCCCGAACGATTACGTGAAATTGCGGCACTGCGAATTGCAAATGAAGATGTAACATTAAAAGAATTAGGTGAAATGCTAACAACTGGACAAGTGAGTAAATCAGGCATTAACCATCGCCTCCGAAAGCTTGATCAAATTGCCGAACGACTTAGAAGTGGAGAATCTCCTTCGCAAGTTGGTCTAAAAGTTAGTAATAGCTAAATAAAAGAAAAGGATGCGAATCAGAATGTCAAAACTTTTTTCAGAATATAAATTAAAAGATGTAACGTTAAAAAATAGAGTAGTTATGTCGCCAATGTGCATGTATTCAGTAGAAAACAAAGACGGAATCGCAACAGATTTTCATTTTGCTCACTATGTCTCTAGAGCTGCTGGTGGGACAGGACTTGTCATCTTAGAAGCTACGGCTGTTCAAGAAGTAGGACGCATTTCTGAGCACGATTTAGGCTTATGGAATGATGAACAAGTACCAGCTTTAAAACGAATAGTAGCTGGATTACATTATCACGGCGCAAAAGCAGGAATTCAGCTAGCACATGCTGGTAGAAAAGCTGTTTTGCCAGGTGAAATCGTAGCGCCATCAGCTATTGCCTATGATGAAAGATCAACAAAACCAGCTGAATTAACAAAAGAAGCAATTAAAGAAGTGGTTGCCGATTTTAAACGTGCAGCATACAGAGCGAAAGAAGCTGGTTTTGATGTTATTGAAATTCATGCGGCTCATGGTTATTTAATTCATCAATTCTTATCACCGATTACCAATCGACGTGAAGATAATTACGGCGGCCCAGCTGGTAATCGCTATAAAATTTTAAGTGACATTATTAAAGCAGTTAAAGAAGTGTGGGACGGACCAATTATTGTGCGAGTTTCAGCAACAGACTATGCTCATGGTGGTTTGCAATTAGAAGATCATATTCCTTTTGCTAAATGGATGAAAGCAGATGGAGTAGAGCTAATTGATGTCAGCACTGGTGGGCTCGTTAATGTAGCACCTCCAGTTTTCCCGGGTTATCAAGTACCATTTGCCGATGAAATTCGTCGTGGAGCAGGAATTGCCACTGGAGCACTTGGATTGATTACGCGCGGGGAACAAGCGGAAGAAATTTTATGTAATGAACGAGCAGATTTAATTATTGTTGGTCGTGAATTGCTCCGAAATCCTTATTTTGCAAAAGATGCAGCAAAAGATCTAGGTGAAACAATTGAAGCACCAAAACAATATTCTCGAGCTTGGAAATAAAAAAAGACTTGAAATCTCAAATCGAGATTGTAGTGACCCCAAAAAGTTAGACTTTTATAGAGTGGATTTTTCCACTCTATTTTTATGCAGTTTTTTGATTGAAACGTCGAAACTCTATTGGACTTTTCCAGTTAAGCTTTTCTTTGATTCTATAATGATTGTAATAATAAATATAGTTCTCAAGGGCTTGTCGTAAATACAATCTTCCTCAGTGATGGAGTAAGCCATTTTGATTATAAATAAAAATAGAATCTATTACCTTGTTTGGGAGTTCATTGTAGCTTCATGGAATCATTTGTAATCGTTGCTGTTCAAATCCTAGTCCGTTTAATGCATCTAAATCAGCTTGATCAATAATATCATTAACAGAATCTTTATTTAGATTTTTGGCCATATCTTTCGCAAGCCCATCATCTGGAAAGACGTCAATAATTGGTGCGGGCAGCGGATATAAGCCAGAAGCTGCCTTTGCTTTTATATCTCCTCCTGAAACATTTAATAATAAAGTGAAACTTAAACTAGTTACTGTTTTTTTGGAGTTTAAATAACGAATTTCATGTTTTTTTGTGTAAATTTATACAATTGTGGTATATTTTTTAGTTTGTTTATGGTAGTATAAATAATGGTTTTCATGTTAGCTTTAAAATACATATAGATAAATTAACTGAAAATTGGAATATAAGAAGGAGGAATTTTTATGACGAAAGTTAATTCTTTTTTCAGAAAAAAGAGTTTTCATAATCCCGAAAAAGACAAACATCATTTGAATAAAACATTAGGTGCATTTGATTTAACCATGCTAGGTGTTGGAGCAGTGGTTGGTGGAGGTATATTTATTCTCCCGGGAGAGGTTGCTTCTGTTATTGCAGGACCAGGAATTATTATTTCATTTATTATCGCAGGAATTGCTTGCTGTTTGGCAGCGCTTTGTTATTCGGAATTTGCTTCTAAATTGCCAGTTGCGGGTAGCGCGTATACATATAGTTACCATGTTTTTGGCGAAGGAATTGCCTGGATACTTGGTTGGTCGCTTATTTTGGAATATGGGTTGGCGGTTGCCGCGATTGCAAGTGGTTGGTCATCGTACATGAAAAGTTTACTGGCAGGATTTAATTTGCACATCCCAACAGTAATCTCATCAGCTTATGATCCAAAAGCAGGAACTTACTTTGATTTACTCGCATTCCTAGTCATTATGATTATTGGAATTTTACTTAGTTTTGGTATTCGTGAATCGACGCGAGTGAATAATATTATGGTTTTAGTAAAAATTGCTGTAGTCGTATTATTTATTATTGTTGGCGCATTTTATGTCAAACCAGACAATTGGACACCGTTCTTGCCATTTGGAGTGCAAGGCGTAATTACCGGAGCTTCGACAGTGTTTTTTGCTTATATTGGCTTTGATGCCGTTTCAAGCGCCGCAGAAGAAGTGAAAAATCCGCAGAAAAATATGCCAATTGGAATTATTGCCTCACTGGCTGTTTGTACACTGCTTTATATTTTACTTTCAGCAGTTTTAACAGGTGTTGTTCCTTATACTGACTTGGTTGATGTAAGTGCACCAGTTGCTTTTGCTCTTCAAGCTATTAATCAAAACTGGATTGCCGGACTTCTATCTGTGGGTGCGATTGTTGGGATGACCACCGTTGTACTTGTAATGTCATACGGCGGAACTCGTTTGTTGTTTGCAATGGGACGTGATGGATTACTTCCAAAATCCTTCTCGAAAATCAGTAAAAATGATACACCAGTTCGAAATACAATGATTTTTGCTACAGTGATGGGGTTAATTGCTTCTGTAGTACCAATGGCTGATTTAGCTCAATTAATTAATATCGGTACATTGTTTGCTTTTGCGATGGTTTCTATCGGAATTTTCTTCTTACGCCGGAACCCAGAACTAAATAAAAAAGGCTTTAAGACACCTTTGTATCCTGTAGTACCAGCACTTTCATTTTTACTTTGTGTGTACTTAATGCTTAATTTATCAAAAACAACTTGGATTGCTTTTGGAATTTGGTTTGTGTTAGGAATTATTGTATATATATTCTATGGAAGAAAACACTCAGCTATTCGTTTAAAATAAGTGCATAAAAAAGGATGTTGCAAGTTAATGCAGCATCCTTTTTTCGTATTAACCTTTTAAACCAGCTTTGTTAACGATAATATCATCAATCAAGCCATAATCTTTTGCTTCTTGTGCAGTCATGAAATTATCACGATCTGTATCACGAGCGATTACTTCATATGGTTGGCCAGTTTTTTCCGCCATAATCGTATTCATACGTTCTTTAATTTTTAAAATGTGACGAGCAGCAATTTCGATTTCAGTTGCTTGACCTTGCGCACCGCCAAGTGGTTGGTGAATCATAATTTCTGCATTTGGTAGAGCAAAACGTTTACCATTTGCACCAGCTGTAAGTAAGAATGAACCCATAGAAGCAGCCATTCCCATACCGATTGTTTGGACGTCAGCTTTAACGAAATTCATTGTATCGTAAATCGCCATTCCAGCTGAAATACTACCTCCTGGAGAATTGATATATAAGAAAATATCTTTTTCAGGATCTTGTGCATCTAAGAATAATAGTTGAGAAACGATAGAGTTAGCAACATTATCATCAATTGCAGACCCTAACATAATAATTCTGTCTTTTAACAAACGAGAATAAATGTCATACGCGCGCTCACCACGGCTAGTTTGTTCAATTACTGTTGGAATTAAGTTCATATCAAGATTCCTCCTGTTAAATGTAAATTTTGAATTAGCTTTGTTTATATCATACACGAATGGTCAAATTAGGTCAAATGATAAAGTTTGAAGCAAAAAAATAGGTTTAAATTTAACAAAAAGGTATAATAGACTATATCGAAAGGAAGGTGTAGAAATGAAGAAATATACAAAAATAGGTACGTTCTTTGCTGTTTTCGTATTAGCGGTAGTTCTTTTTCAAACAAGTGTTTCTGCTCATGGTTACATATCAAAACCAGCAAGTCGAGTATACTTAGCAAGTCAAGGTATCAATACAGGGGTAGGATCTGCGCAGTATGAACCACAAAGCGTAGAAGCTGCTAAAGGATTTCCAGCAAGTGGACCGGTCGATGGGAAAATTGCTGGAGGTGGAAAATATCTACTTTTGGATGAACAAACACAAAATCGTTGGGCAAAAGTAGACATTAAGTCCGGACCACTTACGGTGGAATAGACGCTGACTGCTCCTCATAGAACTAGTGGTTGGCAATATTTCATTACTAAAAAAGGTTGGGACCCAAATAAACCTTTAACAAGAGCTACACTAGAACCATTAGCGGAAATAACCGTTGATGGTAGTACGCCTAGTGCACTTGCTAAACAAGAAATTAATATTCCGAGCGATCGTTCTGGCTATTATGTTATTCTTGGCATTTGGTCCATTGCAGATACAGCAAACGCATTTTATCAAGTTATTGACGCCAATATTATTAATTCAGACGTGGCGCCAGTCGTTGATACGGAAGCACCCACTGCACCAACGAATATAACAGGTGCAACTACGGCGAAAAAAGTGAGTTTAAAATGGACTGCATCAACTGACAACGTAGGAATTAATGGTTATGAAATTTTACGTGATGGAAAATCAATAGGAGAAAGTCAAGCAGCTGCGTATGAAGATACAACTGTTAAAGAAAATACTAGTTACACATACACAGTTCGCGCCAAAGATTTTGCTGGGAATAAGTCGGCTTTGAGTAGTGGAATTAGGTTAACGACAAAAGAAGCACCAGCAGTGGATACAGAAGCACCTACTGCACCAAAAAACTTAATGTCACATGCGCAAACAGATACAACGATTGCCCTTTGTTGGCAAGCAGCTACGGATAACGTAGAAGTGAAAAGTTATGAACTATATCGAGATAACAAGAAAATTCTTACAACAACAGCAACAATGTTCCAAGATACAAAACTTACAAATAACACAACTTACAAATATAAGGTTTATGCTGTGGATACATCAGGAAACCGTTCGCTTGTAAGTAATGAAATCACAGTGAAAACAAAACCACTTGACCCAAGTAATACATGGAAAGTGGACAGAATTTATAATGCCGGCGACCAAATCATGTACAATGGCATAGCTTATACAGCTCAGTGGTGGACAAAAGGAAATAAACCAGATTCAAGTGACGTGTGGAAAACAACAAGTACAGAAACCCAAGCCTGGAATGCATCTAAAGCATATAATGGCGGAGATAAAGTCATTTACGATGGAAAAACCTACCAAGCAAAATGGTGGATAAAAGGGGTGAAACCAGACAGCTCATCTGTCTGGGTATTAGTAAAATAACCATTTAGCCAGTAAATCTTCGGATCTGCTGGCTTTTTAGTTTAAAATAAAACTTGTAAAACCATATATTTTTCGCTATAATTATTATTCGTACGGTAATGATTTTCATCTTACATAAAGCCCTCGTGGTGCAACGGATAGCACGTAAGATTCCGGTTCTTAAAATGGGGGTTCGATTCCCTCCGAGGGCATTAATGAAAACGGCTTAAACGCTTTTATAACAGTAGTCTTCCCACTAAAAATGTCGCTGTTTTTTTACAAACCATGTATGGAGAAAAAAGTAGCCGGCGCTCGTTTTGTGAACGTAAGAAAGAAAAACCAAGCTTATTACAGTATGCTAGTGGCGGATGCAGCAATTAGACATGGGAAGCTCCAAAAATTTGGTTGCAAGAGAGTAACCATTGACCGAAAAGCAACCATTAGAGGTCAACAATGATACCGAATCAAAGGTGCTGGCTGGGCAAGAGCAGTTAACCTAAGTACGAAAAGATAATAAAAATGGCTGACCTTCAAAAGCTAGACCAAAAGTCTGTTTTAGGAAGGTCGTTTTTTTGTGTTTTAACAAATGTTGTAGAATGTGGTCTCCGGTTTTGGTTATCATATATCGAAGGTTTCAGAATGGGAGAAATAAAGGCGTTATCGAAACTAATTAGTGAATTTATCTTTTCGTTTTTTTACTTTTTATAAGAGGTGTAGATAATGAGAAAGAGTACATGGTTAAAAAAGACATTCATACTGGCGCTAGTAATTATTGTTATTGGAGGAATTAAAACAAGTTACGTTATGACAAGTAAAGCGGCGAGCCTAACAACTCCAACGCCTATTAATCAACTTTTTCCAGATCCTAATCTAGCTGAAGTAGTAAGGGAGGCTTTAGGGAGATGGAACGTTACAGATGCTGTATCACAAAGCGAATTAGATAGTATAGACACACTCCGCGCTAGCCATAAAAGTATCAAAAGGATTGATGGAATCCAATACTTAACCAATTTGAAGCTATTGTATTTTTTTGATAACCAGATAAGTGATATTAGTAAACTTGCTGAATTAACTGATTTAAGGTATCTATCTTTAAAAGACAATCAGGTGAAAGATGTAAGTGCTCTATCTAAACTAAACCGACTAAATGAATTAATTTTGGACAATAATCAGGTGATAGATATAAGTCCATTAGCAGGGTTGAAAAATCTTATAGTTTTAGACATACGTAACCAAACTTATACCAACCCGGCAATAAATTATCAAGAAAATATAGCGATTCCGATTACCGTAAGAAATGAAACAAGTACGTTACTCCAATATTTAAAAGTGAGTAATAATGGTAAAGTAGCAAATCCGAACCTTATGTGGAATTTATCCGCTTATGTGCCTGAAGTAAGTTATAGTTTTAGTGAATATCTAACGGTTGGAGGTGCAAGAACTTTCTTCACGGGGAAAGTGGTGCAACCATTAAAACCAGTTTCTGCTAAAGCCTATTATGATATAGATGGTGTGGAAACAGAAGAAAAAATGCAAGCAGGAATGTTATTAACCGAGCCGAAAACTCCAACCAAAGAAGGTTATACATTTAAAGGTTGGTATAGCGCCGAGGCTTTTGGTAAGAAATGGAACTTTACAACCGATTATACACCAAGTTATGATTTTACCTTATATGCCCAATTTAAAGTAAATAGCTATACAGCAACCTTAGAAGTTGGAGGGAAAACAACGACACAAAAAGTAGAATATCAAAAATATCTCCAAGAACCGGGAATGCCATCTAAAAAAGGTTATAGCTTTGAAGGTTGGTATGATGCAAAGAAAGGTGGCAAAAAATGGGATTTTGTAATGAACAAAATGCCAGCAAAAGATATTACTTTATATGCTCAATTCAAAAAAAAAACTGAGTCAGAATCTAACATACAAGTAAATGGCGCAACTACACCATCATCAACAAATACAAATGGAAGCCATACAACTCCCCCTGCTAAAAGAGATGGTAATTCAAAAAGCACTATGAGTAAAATATCGAGAAATAACCGTTCTAATAAACAATTCCTGGACTTACAAGAAACTACAGACAGTAATAAGGGGATTTATGATTCTCAAGGAACTACACTTCCAAAAAGCGGTGATAGTAAGAATGTGCCATTATTGGGATTGCTTTTATTAGGTACTGCGTTTGTAATTAGTAAAAAGACATGAATTGAAAAACGAATTTTTTCTATATTAAATACAAAAAATTATAATTTAGTTTCAATTCTTATGATCTTAAAATGATAACAAAAAAACATCCTACAATGGCGGAGATAAGCCCGTTTGCAGGATGTTTTTTTGTTATTTAATAATTGTATTTCTTACTTTCCAATCTTCTAACTTAATGAAAACCCAGAAACCATAAATTCCAACTGTGATAACACAAAGTAGGAACCATTTGATCCAGTGTCCAAAAAGTCCAACCGCAGATCCTTGGAATTTCAAACGTTTGCCTTCGATAACTGTATGATTTATTTTCCAGCCGTAGACCATACATAACGCCCACGGATAACAAATACCAATTGTACAAATAGTTACAATGAATCCAAGTATTGTCCAACCAATATACTGCAGTAATCCCCCATCAAAAAATGATGTTCTTCCATTTCGTGTTTCAATGGTGTTCCATTCCCCCATTTTCTCCCAACTTCCTATTATTATTTATATATAATCGTAAAAACGCTTATACCGTATTGTTTTAGCTTTCATAGCCACAGCATTTATTTTAGCATAACTACGAGGACAAGTAGACTATTAATTCATATATATAGGTTTTATTCTTTATAAATGAAAGAAATCTCTCTAAAAAGCAGTTTTAGCTCTTTATAGCTATACTTTTTTTGGCCTAATAATGCTATTATTATAGAGAATTAAAATGGAAAGGCATATACATACAATTTTTTTCTGGTAAAATGGTAACCAGCAAGGGAGGCGCTTATTTTGGCAGCTAGTTTAAGAGAGCGATTAGAGGAAGAAATTAGAGTATACAGTAAAGAAAATAATTTAACCGTTAATACAATGGATTTTTTATACGCGGGTCCTAATATGCGAGGTAGGCATACGCTCGTTCTCGCTTTTACGGAGGCCGGCATGTTTACGTTTGTATTTAAATTAAGCGATGCAGAAATGCACTTCTTAGATGCAAAGACGATTCAACAAATAAGTTTAGCTAAAAAGAAACTAGTTTACCAATTAAACATTCGTGCTGTTACAGAAGATGGCGAGGTTGAAGAAGGCAAATATCTTGTCAGTAAGCATGTTCTTGGGAGAAAATGGCATAAAGAAACTTTGCAAAAATTAATTAATAAGAAGCTTCAATTGTTATCTGTAGAATGAAAAGAAGGGTGGGGCGATGATGCAAAAAAAACGCACAAGAGCAGAAGAATTAGCAATAACTAGAAGGAAAATTCTAAACACCGCGCGTGATTTATTTATGGAAAAAGGTTACAGAGCAGTGTCCACTAGAGAAATAGCAAACCGTTTAAATATAACTCAACCAGCCCTATACCATCATTTTGAAGATAAAGAAGCACTTTATATTGAAGTAGTCCGTGAATTAACACAGCAAATCCAAATAGAAATGCACCCGCTTTTGCAATCAACTAAACCTAAGGAAGAACAACTTCGGGATATGCTAATCATGTTAATTGAAAAGCATCCAACCAATATTTTACTAATGATTCACGACATATTGAATGAAATGAAACCTGAAAATCAATATTTGTTGTATCAATTATGGCAACAAACATATTTAATTCCTTTTCAAGAATTTTTCCAAAAGCAAGAAGCTGCTGGCGAACTGCGTGAGGGTGTCAGTGCCGAGGTGGCGGCGAGATATTGTTTAGCAACTATTAGCCCACTTTTTTCTGGGAAAAGTGAGTTTGCGGAAAAACAAACTACGACAGAACGAATGGAAGAACTGATTGATTTGATGATGTTTGGTATTTCAAAAAAAGAGGTATAGTTGAACGTGCTTCTTTTTTTGGCGATTCACTTATCAATTGATAAACGAAAATAGAGCAAACTTCAAAGGGGGATTTAAAATGAAAGATGGATTTTTAAGCAAAGTTGCAAATGGAGTTGGCGGGAAGAAAGGCCGATTTATCACACTTGGAATCTGGATTATTGCAATCATCGTTTTACAAATGTTTTTTCCAAAAGCTGCAGACTATAAAGATGATGCAGCGAAAGATTTGCCTAGTTCAGAACCTTCCGTTGTCGCGCAAAAATTAATTGATGAGCAATTTGCAGGAACAGATGGGGTGCCTGCGCTTATTACCTGGTATCGCTCTACAGGTTTAACAACTGGAGACTTAATTAATATTCAAAAATATAGCAAGGAGCTAACAGAAAACCCAGTAGATTTTCAGAAAACAGCTGTTCCTTATGATAAAATGCCGCCAGTAGTCTTAAAACAACAAGTTTCCAAAGATGGCACAACTTTTATCCAGACAGTGATTATGGAAGATAGCGCGACATCAGATGAGTTGACGAAAAGCTTTAATCAGCTAGAGTCAGCAGCAAAAACAACCATTGGTGAAAATCCATTTGCTCAAAAAGTGACAGCGAGCGACACATTAGTAGCTCGAACAACTGGTCCAGCAGGGATAAGTGTCGATGCGAGTGGTCTGTTTAAAGATGCGGATGTATCACTTCTAATTGGAACAGTTTTACTTGTACTCGTATTTTTATTAGTGATTTATCGTTCGCCTATTTTGGCTTTAATTCCTTTAATTGCGGTAGGTTTTGCTTACTTGGTGATTACGCCAATTATTGGTTTATTGGCGAAAGAAGGAATTATCACATACGGTTCGCAGGGGCTCTCGATTATGACGGTATTGCTGTTTGGGGCAGGAACAGATTATTGTTTATTCCTGATATCCAGATTCCGAAGTCATTTGCATAACGAAAAAAATCGTTTTCAAGCATTTAAAGAAGCTTTTAGTGGAACGGCCGGAGCAATTGCTCTAAGTGGCTTGACTGTCATGGCGGCACTTCTATTACTTCTAGCTGCCGAGTACGGTTCATTTCATAATTTTGCAGTACCATTTAGTTTAGCAATTTTCATTATGATGATATCATCATTAACGCTCGTACCAGCATTGTTAGGTATTTTTGGTCGCGTTTCATTCTGGCCGTTTGTCCCAAGAACAGTCGAAATGGAAGAGAAACGTTCGGAGAAAAAAGCCAAAACACCGAAACACCACAAAGAAAATCGTTTCTGGCATAAAATTGGTGAGATGTCCGCGAAACATCCTGTGCGAATTTTGATTATTACATTGATAATTTTAATTGGCTGCGGTATTTTTACGACACAAGTCAAATATACGTATGACACACTTTCAACTTTTCCAGAGGATATGCCATCTCGAGAAGGATTCACGTTAATTAGTGATCACTTTGGAGCGGGTATGCTTGCCCCGATGGAAGTTGTTGTGAACTCGAAGGAATCCATGAAAGAATCTCTTGAGAATGTGGACGGGGTTAAGTCAGTATCAAGACCAGAACGAAACAATGGCTATCAAAAATATACATTGATTTTGGAAGATAACCCATATAGTAACGAAGCGATGGATGTTGTACCAAAAGTTCGCTCGGCTGCAGACAAAGGAAATGATGTTTATATCGCCGGACAAACTGCAACACAATTCGATTCGCGTGCTGTAACAACGCATGACGAGAAAGTCATTATTCCGTTAGTTATTGCTTTAATTGCGATTTTACTACTCTGCTATTTACGTTCCATTACAGCAATGCTCTATTTAGTCGCAACCGTGCTGCTTTCTTTTGTGGGGGCGCTCGGACTAGGGTGGGTCATTATCCATTATGCTATGGGAGTGGATGCGATATCTGGTTTAATACCTCTGTATGCTTTTGTCTTCATCGTGGCACTTGGGGAAGATTACAACATATTTATGATTTCTAGCATTTGGAAAAATAGTGAAAAACTACCACTCAGACAAGCGATAACAGAAGGGGTAGGACAGACAGGTGGCGTTATAACCTCGGCTGGTTTAATTTTAGCAGGAACATTTGGGGTTTTAACTACGCTCCCAATCCAATTATTAGTACAATTTGGTTTAATTACAGCAATAGGCGTCTTGCTAGATACATTTATCGTTCGTCCGTTCCTAGTACCGTCTATTACAGTACTCCTTGGAAAATGGGCATTTTGGCCAGGTAAAAAGCATAAAATGACGAAATAAATCCATTTTTTAAAATCGCTTGTCTAATCCTCCGAAAAGTATATAATAGATGTATCTAAAAGGAGGAACGACAGAAAATGAGAGTAATTGATACACACTGTGATGTGCTTTATAAATTGCAAGCTGGAAAAGGAAAATACACTTTCCAAGATGCGGCAGAACTAGATGTGAATTTTGAACGACTTATAGAGGCAAAGATGTTACTACAAGGGTTTGCGATTTTTCTTGATGACTGTGTGCCAGTAGAGCATAAATGGAAAAAAGCGGTGGAGCAAGTTAATATTTTCAAACAACATGTGCTTCACAAAGGTGGGATAATTCGCCAAGTGAAAAAATGGAGCGATTTAGAAAATTTTCCAGAAGAGAAGATTGGTGCTATGCTTACATTGGAAGGCATTGAGCCAATTGGACATGATATGGATAAATTAACACAATTACTCGATGCAGGTGTATTATCTGTCGGTTTGACTTGGAATAACGCCAATCTAGCAGCGGATGGAATTATGGAAGAACGTGGTGCTGGCTTGACACATTTCGGCAAAGAAATTATTCGCCTTTTAAACGACCGAAAAATATTTACAGATGTTTCGCATTTAAGTGTGAAAGCTTTCTGGGATACTTTGGAGGAAGCTGAATTTGTGATTGCTAGTCATTCTAGTGCAAAGGCGATTTGTTCACATCCACGAAATTTAGATGATGATCAAATTAAGGCAATGATTGAACATGATGCGATGGTTCATGTGATTTTCCATCCATTGTTCACAACTAATTCTGGCGTCGCTGATATAGAGGATGTTATTCGCCATATTGACCATATTTGTGAATTAGGAGGAGTTAAAAACATTGGTTTTGGTTCTGACTTTGATGGAATTTCAGCCCATGTTAAAGGGCTGGAAAACGCTTCGAAATATCAAGCATTCTTGAAAGTGCTAGAAAAAAACTTTACCAAAGAAGAAGTAGCAGGGTTTGCTTCTCAGAATTTTTTAAATCATTTACCAAACTAATTTAAATCCAAGTGTTAGTTGCGCACTTGGATTTTTTGCGATGGAATAAACAGAATCTACTGTAATTTGAAAATCCCCGTGTTATAATAACAAATAGGAATGGGATATCATTTAGTTTGGTATAAAAATATCAAGCTGATTTTTAATGGAGGTTTTAATGTGCGTTTAGAATCTAATTTCGTCCAAAAGCAACAACAAAAACAATCGCTGAAATTAAATATGACGCAACAATTGTCACAGTCTATTGCTATGCTACAGTTCACAACAGTTGATTTAATGGCATTTTTAGAAGATAAAGCACTTGAAAACCCATTAATTGAAGTGATTCCAGGCTCAGATATTGGAACAGATTTTTCTTATAGCAGCCGTAAAAGTTCTGGAAGTTCAGATGATACAGACTGGCTAGAACAAATTGCAGATAATAAGTTGACTTTAGCTGATGCGCTAAAAGAACAGTTGCAATTAATGAACGTGACACAAACACACAAAATAATTGTGTTATATTTAATAGAAAGTTTAAGCGATAGTGGTTATTTACAAATTGATTTAGAAGATGTCAGGGCTGCGCTTTTGACGGATGATTCAAGCGTATTAGAAGGGCTTGAGATTTTACAAAGCATGGAACCAGCTGGTGTTGGAGCAAGAGATGCGTGCGAATGTATCTTACTACAAATCGAGCGGTCCCCTGATGCTCCTTATATCGCGTATGATGTTATTCAAAAGTACTTCACAGAATTTGCCGAGAAAAAATGGAAGAAGATTGCCACAGAAATGGATGTTAGTTTGCAAGATATTCAAGAAGTATCCGATTATATTCAAACTTTAAATCCAAAGCCAGGTTCTGAATTTGAATCGGAACGCGTGCAATATGTAGTGCCAGACTTAATTTTATTACAAAAAGATAAGGAACTAGCTGTCACACTTGCGAAACAATTTTTACCGCAAGTTCGCTTCCAGGCTACTTATTATAAAACGATGCGCGCAACCGAAGAAAAAGATGTTGCGCAATTCTTAAGAGAAAAAGCGGGAGAATTTGATTGGATTAAAAAAGGAATTGAACAACGAGAAAACACTTTACAGCGCGTGGGGGAAGCAATTGTGCAACACCAGAAAGCCTATTTCTTAGATAATTCAGCGCATTTACAGCCGTTAACTTTGAAAGAAGTAGCAGAAGAATTAGGTGTTCATGAATCTACCGTTAGTCGTGCAGTAAATGGCAAATATATGGAAACAAGTACAGGTGTATACGAATTGAAGCGTTTCTTTGCATCTGGATTACAGAAAAAGTCCTCTGAAAATGAGAATTTAGGAGATGTTTCCAGCACGACGATTAAAAAATTTGTGCAAGAATTCGTATCCGCAGAAGATAAATTAAAGCCACTTTCTGATCAAAAAATAGTAGATATGTTAGCAGATAAAGAAATTCAAGTTTCTAGAAGAGCGATTGCTAAATATCGTTTAGAACTAAATATTCCATCATCATCTAAAAGAAAAAGATTTTAAAAGACGTTTTTTGCCCTAAGAGTAGGCTGTGGGACAAAAAACGTCTTTTAAAAATAAAAAAATCATTGAGAGCATGTTTCATTTTTAAGAGAGGTGGAAAACAACTAATATAGCCTATTTAGAAGTTTGCGAGAAGAAAATCAATTGTAAATTCTAGGTGAAGATTTCATAAATGTCCCACTTAACACTTGAAGAATTACGCTAAGACTGTTAGAATAGGGAACGTAGGGTAGTAAAAGAACAATAAAGAAGTTTCACCGATGTAAGCAAAAAGAGAAGGGGTAAAAAACACATTGAGAGACACATTGTTGACAAGCTGAACTAGCTTAGTTTAATAGTCTTGAAAGGTACGTTAAACCTCTATCTCTACTTTTTTTAGTTCTAACGGGACGCCATATGGCTAAGTGGGTCGATAAGCGTCCAAAGATGAGGAGCAATTAAAAATGTCAGACCTAATTAACATTCAGAAAAAGTTATTGCCCGACGTTTTAATGATTATGCAAAAACGCTATCAAATCCTACGCTCGATTTATTTTTCTGAACCAGTTGGAAGACGCACACTTGCCGGAATGCTTGGTATGAGTGAACGAGTCCTTCGCGGTGAAGTGGAATTTTTGAAAGCGCAAGGGTTAGTAGAAATTGCTTCATCCGGAATGACCGTTACAAAAGAAGGTTTGATTGTTTTTCGTGATTTAGAAAGTGTCATGAATCAGCTTTCAGGGTTACATTCGATGGAAGAGCAGTTAGCAAAAAAATTGCAAATCAAAAAATGCTTGGTAGTGCAAGGTGATAGTGATGATACGCCATGGGTTCGCGAGGAAATGGGTCGTGTGGCAGTAGAACAATTAGACATGGCGCTCACTGAAAAAAGAAACATCGTCGCAGTTATGGGCGGCTCTACAATGGCAACTGTTGCCGAAATGATGACAACTGATTTTGCAAAAGGCAGAGAATTACTGTTCGTTCCCGGTCGTGGAGGTATTGGTGAAGACCTTGACAATCAAGCGAATACAATTTGTGATAAGATGGCAACAAAGACGAACACCAAGCACCGAGTTCTCTATGTACCTGAACAACTTGGCGAAGAAGCCTATCGTTCATTACTGAAAGAACCGGCAATTCAAGAAGGTTTACGATTAGTACAATCCGCAAATGCAATTATTTTAGGCATTGGTGATGCACTCGCTATGGCGAAACGCAGACATACCAGCGAAGATGTACTTGAAAAAATCATCCATCGTAAAGCTGTTGGTGAAGCATTTGGCTATTATTTTGATGAACAAGGCGAGGTTGTACATAAGGTCCCTACATTCGGTCTTCAATTTGAAGACTTAGCGCAAATCCCGCACATTATCGCTGTTGCAGGTGGTACATCGAAAGCCAAAGCAATCAAATCGTATATGAAGAGTGCTCCCAAAAATACGATTTTAATTACGGATGAAGGAGCAGCAAAGACGCTTTTAAAAGGGAGTAATACCCTTTTGAAATAAAAAAACACTATTTTCAAGGAGGAAATTGACTTATGACAGTTAAAGTTGGTATTAATGGTTTTGGACGTATCGGACGTCTAGCATTCCGTCGTATTCAAAATGTGGAAGGAATTGAAGTTGTTGCAATCAATGACTTAACAGACGCTAAAATGTTAGCTCATCTGTTAAAATATGATACAACTCAAGGCCGTTTTGACGGTGAAGTAGAAGTACATGATGGTTTCTTCAAAGTAAACGGTAAAGAAGTTAAAGTATTAGCTAACCGTAACCCAGAAGAACTTCCATGGGGTGAACTAGGAGTAGACATCGTTCTTGAATGTACTGGTTTCTTCACAGCACAAGACAAAGCTGAATTACACATTAAAGCTGGCGCTAAAAAAGTTGTTATCTCCGCTCCAGCAACTGGCGACATGAAAACAATCGTTTACAATGTAAACCATGAAACATTAGACGGAACTGAAACAGTTATTTCTGGTGCAAGCTGTACTACTAACTGTTTAGCTCCAATGGCTAAAGTTTTAGAAGACAAATTTGGTGTTGTTGAAGGCCTAATGACTACAATTCACGCATACACTGGTGACCAAAATACATTAGACGCTCCACATCCAAAAGGTGACTTCCGTCGTGCTCGTGCTGCTGCAGAAAATATCATCCCTAATACAACTGGTGCTGCAAAAGCTATCGGTGAAGTATTACCAAGCCTTAAAGGTAAATTAGACGGAGCAGCTCAACGTGTTCCAGTTCCAACTGGTTCCCTTACTGAATTAGTAACAGTTCTTAACAAAAAAGTTACTGTTGATGAAGTAAATGCAGCTATGGAAGCAGCTTCTGATCCAGAAACATTCGGTTACACTAATGACGCAATCGTTTCTTCTGATATCAAAGGTATGACTTTCGGTTCTTTATTTGACGAAACTCAAACAAAAGTTCTTACAGTTGGCGATCAACAATTAGTTAAAACTGTAGCTTGGTACGATAACGAAATGAGCTACACTGCTCAATTAGTACGTACTTTAGAATACTTTGCAAAAATTGCTAAATAATTAGCAGATTCATTTTACTGAAGCGCTTGTTACTTCAGCAATAACAAGAATAAGCGGAGACACTATTGTTTCCGCTTATTTTCTGAAATAACGGGGCAACCCTAATCCTTTAAAATCAATGGAGGAACTCTAAAATGGCTAAAAAAGTTGTAACTGATATAGATTTAAAAGACAAAAAAGTTTTAGTTCGTGTTGACTTTAACGTGCCAATGAAAGACGGTAAAATCACTAACGATAACCGTATTGTAGCCGCACTTCCAACTATCGAATACATCTTAGAACAAAACGGCAAAGCAATCCTATTTTCTCACCTTGGAAAAGTAAAAACGGAAGAAGATAAAGAAGGGAAATCTCTTCGTCCAGTAGCCGCTCGTTTAAGCGAATTACTTGGTAAAGAAGTGAAATTCGTTCCTACTACTCGTGGTCCAGAACTTGAAAAAGCAATTGCTGAGTTAAAAGACGGCGAAGTACTTCTTTTTGAAAATACACGTTTTGAAGATATCGACGGTAAAAAAGAAAGCAAAAATGATCCAGAACTTGGAAAATACTGGGCTAGCCTAGGCGACGTTTTCGTAAATGACGCTTTTGGTACTGCTCACCGTGCGCACGCGTCTAACGTTGGAATCGCTTCTAACCTAGAATCAGCGGCAGGATTTTTGATGGAGAAAGAAATCAAATTTATCGGCGGTGTAGTTGACAATCCAGCTCGTCCTCTAGTAGCAATCCTAGGTGGCGCTAAAGTTTCTGACAAAATCGGTGTTATTGAAAACTTACTTACAAAAGCAGACAAAGTACTTGTTGGTGGCGGAATGACTTTCACTTTCATGGCAGCTCAAGGTCAAGAAATCGGTAAATCTCTTTTAGAAGCAGATAAAGTCGAACTTGCTAAAGGCTTACTTGAAAAAGCTGGCGACAAATTAGTATTACCAGTTGATGCTGTGGTATCTAAAGAATTCAGTAACGATGCTCCTTTCCACACAGTGAATGCAGATAGTATTCCTGCTGACGAAATGGGACTTGATATCGGTCAAGCTACAATCGACTTATTTACTAAAGAACTTCAAGGTGCTAAAACAGTTGTTTGGAATGGTCCAATGGGCGTATTTGAACTTAGCAACTTTGCTAAAGGTACAATTGGCGTTTGTGAAGCTATTGCAAACCTAACTGATGCAACTACAATTATCGGTGGTGGAGATTCTGCAGCAGCAGCTATGGACTTAGGTTTTGCTGACAAATTTACACATATTTCCACTGGTGGCGGTGCTTCTCTAGAATATCTTGAAGGTAAAGAACTTCCTGGTGTTGCTTCCATTAGCGACAAATAAGCTGAACCAAAAATAATTTTTAATATCGAGAGGATGTTTATCCAAATGCGTAAACCAATTATTGCTGGTAACTGGAAAATGAACAAAACGGCTGCAAAAGCTGGACAATTTGCAGAAGACGTAAAAAATAATGTACCTTCAAGCGATGCTGTTGAATCAGTAGTTGCTGCACCGGCTTTATTTTTACAAGAATTAGTTCGTCTTACTGAAGGAACTAATCTACGTGTTTCTGCACAAAACTGTTATTTCGAGGACGAAGGTGCTTTCACAGGCGAAATTAGCCCGTTTGCACTTGCTGATTTAGGTGTTTCTTATGTGATTATCGGACACTCTGAACGACGTGAGTATTTCCACGAAACAGACGAAGATATCAACAAAAAAGCACACGCAATCTTCAAACATGGCATGACACCAATCATTTGTTGTGGTGAAACACTTGATCAACGTGAAGCTGGTCAAACTGATACTTGGGTTCGCGGTCAAATCCGTGCAGCACTTGCTGGATTAACGGAAGAACAAGTAATCAAATCTGTTATTGCTTATGAACCAATCTGGGCAATCGGTACTGGAAAATCTTCCACAAGTGCTGATGCAAACGAAACTTGTGCAGTTATTCGTGCCGAAGTTGCAGATGCTGTATCTCAAAAAGCAGCAGACGCAGTTCGTATTCAATACGGCGGTAGCGTAAAACCTGAAAACATTGCTGATTATCTTGCAGAGTCCGATATTGACGGAGCTCTTGTAGGTGGAGCAAGCTTAGAACCAGAATCGTTCTTAGCATTATTGGAGGCAGTAAAATAAAATGAGTAAATCACCTGTAGCAATTATTATCCTCGATGGTTTTGGTAAACGTGCAGAAACAGTAGGTAATGCTGTAGCTCAAGCGAACAAACCAAATTTTGACCGTTATTGGGCTAATTTTCCTCACGGGGAACTTAAAGCTGCTGGACTTGACGTTGGTCTTCCGGAAGGTCAAATGGGTAACTCCGAAGTTGGCCATACAAACATCGGAGCTGGACGTATTGTCTACCAAAGCTTAACACGTATTGATAAAGCAATTGAAGAAGGCGAATTCCAAGAGAATAAAGCCCTAAACAATGCTTTTACCCATACAAAAGAAAACAATTCGGACCTACATTTGTTTGGCTTACTTTCAGACGGCGGTGTGCACAGTCATATTAATCACCTCGTTGCACTACTTGAAACAGCCAAAGACAAAGGCGTGAAAAACGTTTACATCCATGCATTCCTTGATGGACGTGACGTGGCTCCACAATCTTCTGTAGAGTATTTAGAAACATTACAAAAAGCCATTAGTGATTTAAACTATGGCGCGATTGCAACTGTTTCTGGCCGCTTCTATGCAATGGATCGTGACAAACGCTGGGAACGTGTTGAAAAAGCATATAAAGCAATCGTAAGCGCTGAAGGTGAAAAATTTGAAGATCCAATCGAACTTGTCAAAGCTTCTTACGCTAATGACAAAAATGATGAATTCGTTGTTCCAGCTATCATTACTAAAGAGGGCAAACCTGTTGCAACAGTAAAAGACAACGATGCAGTTATTTTCTTCAATTTCCGTCCTGACCGAGCGATTCAACTTTCTAACGCGTTCACTGATAAAGAATGGGACCATTTCGACCGTGGTGAAAATCACCCTAAAAACATCAAGTTCGTTACAATGACTCTTTACAACCCAAGCATTGTTGCAGAAGTTGCATTTGAGCCAATTGAAATGAAAAATGTAATTGGTGAAGTACTTTCTAATGAAGGTCTTGCGCAACTGCGTATTGCTGAAACAGAAAAATACCCACATGTTACCTTCTTTATGAATGGTGGACGAAATGAAGAATTCCCTGGTGAAAGCCGAATTCTCATCAACTCGCCAAAAGTAGAAACATACGATTTGCAACCTGAAATGAGCGCGTATGAAGTAACAGACGCACTTGTGGAAGACATCAAAAACGACAAACACGATGCCATTATCTTAAACTTTGCAAACCCAGACATGGTTGGACACTCAGGTATGCTTGAGCCAACTATTAAGGCAATCGAAGCAGTAGATGAAAACCTTGGCCGTGTAGTAGACCTTATTTTAGAAAAAGGTGGATCAGCGATTATTTTTGCCGACCATGGTAATTCTGAAACAATGTCTACTCCTGAAGGAAAGCCACATACAGCACACACTACCGTTCCAGTTCCTGTAATTGTAACGAAAAAAGGTGTAACGCTTCGTGAAGGTGGTCGTCTGGCTGACGTTGCGCCAACTATGCTTGACTTGCTTGGCGTTAAAAAACCTGCCGAAATGACAGGCGAAAGTTTAATTCAAAAATAATTTTAGTTATTGCTTTTGTTTTTTAGAAAACAGAGCTACAATGAAAACGAATTTAAAAACGGATGGGTCTTTGAATGATTAATTTCTTCATTCAAATGAATCCAACAAAGGAGAGAATTATAAATGTCTATTATTACTGAAGTTTATGCTCGCGAAGTCTTAGATTCCCGCGGTAACCCAACTGTTGAGGTTGAAGTTTATACTGAAGCTGGTGCGTTTGGTCGTGCTTTAGTTCCAAGTGGTGCTTCAACTGGTGAATACGAAGCTGTAGAATTACGCGATGGCGACAAATCTCGTTACCTTGGAAAAGGTGTTTTAAAAGCTGTTGAAAACGTAAACGATATTATTGCTGACAAAATTATCGGTTTTGACGTAACTGACCAAATCGGAATTGACAAAGCAATGATCGAACTTGATGGTACACCTAACAAAGGTAAATTAGGTGCTAACGCTATTCTTGGTGTTTCTTTAGCTGCTGCTCGTGCTGCTGCTGACGAACTTGGCGTACATTTATATGAATATCTTGGTGGAGTGAACGGTAAAGTTCTTCCAGTTCCAATGATGAACATCCTTAACGGCGGAGAACATGCTGATAACAATGTCGACGTTCAAGAATTCATGGTAATGCCTGTTGGCGCTCCTAACTTTAAAGAAGCATTACGTATGGGTGCTGAAATTCTGCACGCACTTAAAGCTGTACTTAAAGGTAAAGGCTTAAACACTGGTGTTGGTGATGAAGGTGGATTCGCTCCAAACCTTAAATCCAATGAAGAAGCGCTTGAAACAATCATGCAAGCAATTAAAGATGCTGGTTACAAACCTGGCGAAGAAGTTAAACTTGCGATGGATGCTGCATCAAGTGAGTTCTATAACCGCGAAACTGGTAAATATGAACTTAAAGGTGAAGGTGTAACTCGTACTTCTGAAGAAATGGTAACTTGGTATGAAGAAATGATTACTAAATACCCAATCATCTCTATTGAAGATGGCCTAGACGAAAATGACTGGGACGGATTCAAACTACTTACAGAACGTATTGGTGATCGCGTTCAATTAGTAGGTGACGATCTATTTGTAACTAACACAACTAAACTTAAAGAAGGTATCGAAAAAGGTATCGCTAACTCCATCCTAATCAAAGTTAACCAAATTGGTACTTTGACTGAAACATTGGATGCTATTGAAATGGCTAAACGCGCTGGCTACACTGCAGTTGTTTCCCACCGTTCTGGTGAAACAGAAGATTCCACAATCGCTGACATTGCAGTAGCTACAAACGCTGGTCAAATCAAAACAGGTGCACCTACTCGTACTGACCGTGTTGCAAAATATAACCAATTACTCCGCATCGAAGACAATTTGGCTGATCTTGCTGAATATCATGGTAACGACACTTTCTACAACTTAAAAAAATAAGTTGATTGAATAAAACGCTAAACACCGCGAAAAGTAAAATTTTCGCGGTGTTTTTTCTGTTTTAAAAATAACTAGTGGGGTAATGTTTTGAAGAGGAGGTAATGCTGATGAAAGTAAAAAATGCTCAGACCTCAAAAGTGCTCGAAACTCCAAAAATCAAAGACGCTGTGGTGCATGAAAAAAGCCACCCCTTAGCCGAGAAGCATTCTGTACCGAAGAAAATCATCCATGCAGATATGCCGCAACAACAATTCCATCGGAGACTGATGAAATAAATAATACGTCTGATTCTAGCAATAATGGAATCAGACGTATTTTCATTTGACTACGATAGAAACAATGCATTTTTATAGGAAATCAAGTATAATCTGGTGTAAAATAAGGATAGAAAAAGTTTCCACAAGGAGAAATGCTCTATGATTGCAAAAATCAACGGAATTAACTTATTTTATAAAATTGTAGGAGAAGGCGAACCGGTTCTTTTGATTCATGGAAATGGTCAAAGTCACCGTGCGATGAAGCAGATAACAGATGACTTAGCGCTCGATCATATGGTGATAGCAGTAGATAGCCGAGGTCATGGTAAAAGTGATGCTGGAACTACACCGCTAGATTTTGAAATAATGGCATTAGATATGCTCTCGCTACTTGATTATTTAAAAATCGATAAATATAAAGTTGTTGGCTATAGCGATGGTGGGATTATTTCTCTAGTAATGGGGAAAATGCAGCCGAGTCGCCAAATTGCATCTGTTGTTATTGGAACAAATTATCATGTTAATCAAATTCGGTTCTTGCCAGATTTATTTTGCCGGGTTGCTTATGGAGCAGCATGCGTTTTTGCGCCATTTAGCCGTTTTTTCGATCGAATGAAACGCCAACTCGCCTTGACAATTTATCATCCGCATATGTCAGAGGCAGACTTAGAGAGAATTAGTGCGCCACTTTTAGCTGTAATAGGTGAATTTGATATGATTTCTTCGGAAGATACACAGAAAATGATTCATTCCGTTCAGTGTGGCGAGATGGAAATTATCAATAATGGAACGCATTTTTTACCGCGGCAAAATCCAAAGCAATTGTTACAATTAATTCATAATTTTTTCGCAGGTTTAAACGCAAAAATTCACAATTGAAATATACCAAAAACCCTTTCATATCAAGGTGTTTCAAACATTCGAAAAAAGTATTTGACAACTTTGAGAGATAGGGTTAATATTGGTCTATTGGTCAGAACTCAAAAGTTAGCTTATTTACTTGATATGAGCTACAATAGAGTGGATTACAAAAGTGATGATATTAGGAGGATTGCGTAAAAATGAGTGCGGATCGTAGCTTTACGTTAAAAGCGGGAAATCGTGCTGTTTTGCTCTTGCATGGCTTTGCAGGGACTACAGAAGACGTAAGAGAACTTGGAGAAATTCTAGCAGAAAATGGGTACACAGTACATGCGCCAAATTTTAGGGGGCACGGGGATGAACCCGCTATTTTCTTGAAAACAACACCGGAAATGTGGTATGAAGATGCGGTGGCTGGATATCGTCAACTTGAAAAAGATGGATATAATGAAATTGCAATTGTCGGAGTGGCTATGGGTGGTGTTTTTGCACTCAAAATGGCAGAATCATTTTCACCAAAAGCGATTGTTCCACTATGCGCCAATGTGAACCGCAAAATGCGTTATATTCCAATCGAAAACTATTTAACTAAACAATTAAAGAAACAAGGTATAGTAGAACAAGAAGCCGATAATATGTTGAAAAATTACCTTCCTGAGATTGACATTATGACGGAAGCACGTGCTAGTTTTTACAAAAATGTTGCAAGAGATATCGAGAAAATTCACGTTCCAACTATGATCGGTCAGGGCTGCCAAGATGAAGAAATCGATGCAGATAACGCCAATTATATTTTCAAACACATTCACACAGACGATAAACAGTTGTGTTTCTATGCAGGATCAGGTCATGATATTGTCAATGACTGTGAAAAAGATATTTTAGAAGAAGATTTAATCTACTTCTTGGACGATTTAGTTTGGCTAGAGGAAAAAGTTGTTTAATAATTGTATCGAAACAAGTCTTTACGTATAATCACAAATATGGTAAAATTATCTTTAGTCAAATTGGGCGGTTTTAGGAGGAAAGAACAATGAGTACAGTTTTAACGGTCTTACTTATCATCGTATCAGTACTGTTAATTACAGTTATCATACTTCAACCAGGTAAAAGTGCTGGCCTATCCGGCGCCATCTCTGGTGGAGCTGAGCAATTATTCGGTAAACAAAAAGCAAGAGGACTAGAACTTATTCTACATCGTACAACCATCGTTCTATCCATTGTTTTCTTCGTAATACTAATTGCACTGGCATACTTTGTACAGTAACGAGAGTTAACCACCTGAATGAAAATTTAGGTGGTTTTTTATTGGAGTTCTCAGGAAGCGTACTAAGCTTCCCTAGAACTCCAATACAAGGCGTAACAAAGTGAAGCGTTGTTTCCAAAAAAACGGAAGTATCCATCAAATAGAGAAAACCCAAGAAACTAAAAACAATCAGCTACCCAAGAACTCCAATACAAGTCACACCTATTAAAAATAACTAACACGACAAAACTCCCAAAAGAATCAAGGAGCGAAAGTTACTATGAAAATAACACCACCACAACCATTTTTATTCGAAAAAGGTCCTCGAGCAGTATTGCTTTTACACGGATTTACAGGAAGCTCAGCGGATGTTAGAATTCTAGGTAGGTTTTTACAAGAAAATAATTACACATGTTATGCACCTCAATACAGAGGTCACGGTGTGTCACCAGATTTATTATTACAAACAGGCCCGAAAGAATGGTGGGAAGATGTTCTTGCAGCATATGACCACTTAAAGTCGCTTGGTTATAAAGAAATAGCTGTGGCTGGACTTTCACTAGGGGCACTTTTTTCATTAAAATTAGGTTTTTCTAAGCCATTAAAGGGAATTATAGCCATGAGCACTCCTACAAGAATGGACAGCTCATCGCCAATCATTCAAGGCTTTTTGGAGTATGTTCGTAATTATAAAAAATTAGAAGGTAAAACACCAGAACAAATTGATAGTGAAATGTTGGCATACAAAGACGCGCCAATGAATACCATTGCAAAACTAAAAGATGAAATAAATGGTGTGGCTGCTGAAATGGATATGATTTATGCCCCAATTATGGTTGTTCAAGGGGAAAAAGATGATATGGTCGATGTAAGCGGAGCACAGTTAATTTATGATACAGTAGAGTCAACAGAAAAAGAATTACATTGGTTCAAAAATTCTGGTCATGTAATAACACTAGATAAAGAACGAAAAGAAGTAAATCAAGCTATTTTAACCTTTTTAGATAGTCTAGACTGGCAAGAATAAACAATTTTTAAAACAGAGAGAGGAGGGACAGAAGTGGAACAAAAACAAATGGAAGAAAAAATTATTAATCTATTAACTGAAACGCCGAATAAAACATTCGCGTTAGAAGATTTAGAAATAGAAATAGCTTTAAACAATGCAGATGATTTTAAATTAATGGTCAAATCTTTAGTAAAACTGGAAGATTCCGGAACTATTGTCCGCTCAAGGAAGAATCGTTATGCCCTACCTGAAAAAATGGATTTAGTAAAAGGAACATTCCGTGCCCATGAACGTGGTTTTGGCTTTGTTCTCCCAGAAGAGAAAGAACTGGACGATATTTTTATTCCACCTAATGAAGTAAAAGATGCCATGAATGGAGACCTCGTTTTTGCGACAATTACAAAACGCAAAGGGGACAATTTGGCAGAAGGAACTATTAAAAAAATCGTTGAACGAAAAACGACACAAATTGTCGGAACTTATATGGAAGATTTAACAGGCACGCCAATCGTAATACCTGATGATAAGCGACTTTTTGGTGAAGTAGAGATTGACTTAGAAGATGGTTTAAAACCAGTAGATGGACATAAAGTGATTGTTGAATTAACTGAATATGCAACTGGAAATGCTCGTGCTAGAGGTGTTGTGAAGTCGATTATTGGACATCGTAACGATCCTGGAGTGGATATTTTATCGATTATTCATAAACATGGTATTTCCATCGCTTTCCCAGAAGAAGTTATGGAGCAAGTGAGTAAGGCTCCTGATGTTGTGGATAGCTCTGATATAGGCAACCGTCGTGATTTACGTGATCAAGTCATTATTACGATTGACGGAGCGGATGCCAAAGATTTAGATGATGCGGTAACAGTACAACAATTACCAAATGGCAACTGGAAATTGGGTGTTCATATTGCAGATGTAACGCATTATGTTACAGAAGGCTCACCACTGGATATTGAAGCTCAGGACCGTGGAACGAGTGTTTACTTGGTTGACCGAGTAATTCCGATGTTGCCACACAAATTATCCAATGGTATCTGCTCGCTTAATCCGCAAGTAGACCGTTTTACAATGAGTTGTGAAATGGAAATTGATGCAGATGGTCACGTAGTTAAGCATGAAATTTTTGAAAGTATC
Organism: Listeria ivanovii subsp. ivanovii; assembly: GCF_900187025.1. Lineage (GTDB taxonomy): Bacteria > Bacillota > Bacilli > Lactobacillales > Listeriaceae > Listeria > Listeria ivanovii. Next base: position 2,488,034 of record NZ_LT906478.1, on the reverse strand, counting down.
ATTAAAACAACAGAACGAATGACCTATACGGATGTAAATGATATTTTAGTTGAAAAAGATGAAGCTTTACGCGAAAAGTATGCAGCTATCGTTCCAATGCTTGAAGCAATGCAAAATTTAGCAGAAATACTTCGAACTAAACGAGAAAAACGTGGTGCGATTGATTTTGATTTTAAAGAAGCTCGTGTGGTAGTTGATGAAGATGGACATCCAGAAGCTGTTGTAATGCGTGAACGTTCTGCTGGGGAGCATCTGATTGAAGAATTTATGCTTGCGGCAAACGAAACAGTGGCAGAACATTTCCACTGGATGGATGTACCATTTATTTATCGTATTCATGAAGATCCAAAAGAAGATAAACTAGCTCGTTTCTTTGAATTTATTACTAATTTCGGCTTAATTGTTAAAGGGACTGCTAATGATATTCATCCAGCAGCATTACAACAAGTGCTAGAAGAAGTAAAAGGTAAGCCAGAAGAAATGGTCGTTTCAACGGTGATGCTTCGTTCTATGCAACAAGCGAAATATGATACGGTAAGTGCGGGACATTTTGGTCTATCAACAGATTTTTATACGCATTTTACATCACCAATCAGACGTTACCCAGATTTGATTGTTCACAGGCTAATTAGAGAGTATTTAATTAACGGGGATGTTCGTCCAGAAACACTAGAAAAACGCGCTGAGGAGCTTCCTGAGATTGCTGAACACAGCTCGAAAATGGAACGCCGAGCAGTGGAAGCAGAACGTGAAACCGATGAACTCAAGAAAACCGAATTCATGGTTGATAAAGTTGGTGAACGTTTTATTGGTATCATCAGTTCTGTAACGAATTTTGGCTTATTTATTGAGCTGCCAACAACCATTGAAGGTTTAGTCCACGTTAGTGCAATGAAAGGTGATTACTTCAAATTCCACCAAAACCAATTAGCAATGATTGGTGAACGTACAGGTCAAATTTATCGTATTGGTGATGAAGTAGAAGTAGAAGTAACTAAAGTAGACGTAGACGCTCGCGAAATTGATTTTGCGCTTCGCAGTGAAGGTAAACCAGGTCCAGTTAGTGAAAAACAAAAACGTCAACGTGAAAAACCAATAGATAAAACGAGAAACATTAAGAGCGGTACAAAAAATAATCGTAATAAACGCCGAACTGGTGAATCAGAAGATCTGAAACCAAAATTAGAACGTAAAGAAGACGATTGGTATACTAAGCCGAAGAAGAAAAAGAAGAAAAAACCTTTTTACCAAGGTGTAGCAAAAGAAAGCCCGAAAAAGAAAAAACGTCGCTAGAAAGGATGGGGAGTTATGCCAAAAGGTGATGGTAAACTAGTCGCGCAAAATAAAAAAGCGCGCCACGATTACGCAATTGAAGAAACTTTTGAGGCTGGCATTGTCCTGCAAGGTACTGAAATTAAATCCGTTAGAAATGCGCGGGTAAACTTAAAAGATTCCTATGCACGTATTGATAAAGGGGAAATTTTCTTACACAATATGCACATTAGCCCATACGAACAAGGGAACCGCTTTAATCACGATCCACTTAGAACGCGCAAGTTACTGCTTCATAAAAAACAAATTAGCCGTTTAATTGGAGAAACAAAAGAGTCTGGTTATTCGATTGTTCCGCTAAAAATGTATATTAAAGATGGCTACGCAAAAGTCTTAATTGGAGTAGCTAGAGGTAAAAAGAAATACGATAAACGTCAAGATTTAAAACAAAAAGAAGCAAAACGTGATATTGAGCGTGCTTTCAAAGAACGCCAACAATAAAAGCCTAAATCTAGTCATTCAGCTTAAACAGTTGAAGAAACTAGATTTAGGCTTTTTTTATAAATTAATCTTTGTTGCTTCATTTAAGGAAAGCTGCTCAATATCATCATGCAGGAAATAATTAATTTCATCTTTAATGCCACTTAAAATCCGCTCTTCTTCAAGGACTTTAGCAACTCGAAGCGCCCGTTGCATAAATACTTTTCCAGCCTCCTTTTCCCCTAATTTATACAGCACAATGCCTTTTTTAGCTACAGCCATACAAAACTGGATATAGTAGTGATTTTGCTTAGCTATTTTAATGGACTTTTCGATAAAGTATAAGGCAAGTTCATACTTTTCATCTAAAATTAAGTAAGTGGCGCGATTGACGTGAAGGGAAATCTCAATCGAAAGAGTTGGGTATAAATAGCGATATTTCTTAAGTTGAACAATTAATCGATTGACAATATGTTGAGCGGTTTCATTTTCAAAAATAAAGAAAATATTTCTTAAGACCATAATATCATTCCAAAATAATTCACCTGATTTGGATAACCTTTCCCAAATGTAAGCTACTTTTTCTCGAGCTAATTTGAAATCATGTTCTTTTTCGGCAAGCAAAATACCTTCAAGAGAAGCTTTCACATCTGAAATAAAGATATCAGTTGGGTGTTCTTTTAAGTAATCCTCGCATTTGGAAATAACATCTGTGAGAATATCTGTTTCTGAAGAAGTGAGAATCTTGGAGTATAAGTAAAGGATATTTTCTTTTGGAGAAGGTGTAAAATCACGCTTAACGAACTCAAATTCTTCTAGTGTCATATTAAAATTAAGTAAGATTTGAATAAAACGGTCTATACTCGGCATGATCTTATTATTCTCAATCTTTTGGTAATTAGAACGACTTAGTGCTTCAGAGCAAGCTTCTTTTTGTGTTAAGCTCTTACTTTTTCGAATGAATTTTAACGTATCACCGACATTTTGCATAAAACACAACTCCTTTTGTTCAAATTTGATGTATTTTAATTTTATGTTGGGTTTCTAAGATAGAATTTAGGCATAGATAAAAAAAGGAGGGAGACAACATGTTAACTTTTTTAACAAGTATTAACTGGTTATTCTAGGTTAGCTATGCAAGTTCTTCTGATGAACGCAATTATTGTTTTTCCATGAATGTGGTCTGGCATAATTGCGTTTTTTGTGGAAGGAGGTTAATTTGAATATTTGTAGTGTATCTGTGAAAAATTATAACATTATGTGATTATATGTACAACACAACTATTCTAAAATTAACAATTTTGAAAAATATTGCATCAAAAGTAGTACTTTTTTTGGACAAAGGCGAATAAGGGAGGAAAGTGAGATGAAGCGGAAGACAAGAAAAATTAGTTTGATTTTTATTTTAGGTATACTTATCTTTAGTTGTTTGAGTGGATTTGGGACGAATGTTTGGGCGATGGACGGAGAATTTCACTCGCCATATGGAGATGATGATTTATACTCTGTTCAACCAACAGAGCGTTCACCAAGAGATCCAAAAGCAGGGGAAGATGTCACTCTAAATATAACAACTTGGCCAATTGAAGACGGAGATAGTGTTTGGGTTGAGTGGACAAAAAATGGAGTGGCACAAGAAAAGATAACCGCAGAATATGATTATAATAGTGGAAACAATACTTACTGGAAAGCAGATTTAGGAAATTTTGAAAAAGGGGACGAGATTACTTATACTACAAAAGGATCTGCTAATGGAGGTACAACTTATGAAAGTGGTCCATTCACTTTTTATGTAACGGATTGGGAATACGTGGAGAATGTTAGTAGTGTAGTTGATAATGGAGATTCTATTACGTTAAATATGACAGCGACGGCAGGGGGATTTATACCGAAGTTATATGTCTCTTTTGAAGACATAGATACACTACGTATGGAACTTTCACCAACTGGTAAAGAAACAGGACATGGTGGTAAATCAGAATACACTGTGGAAGATGGTGCAGATGAAATAACGATTACAACCGATGATTTACGAGTGGAAATACAAAAATCGCCATATCGAATGGAAGTTTATCAAGCAGATGGCACTTTACTTACTAGTGAATATACAACAGCAAATAGCTTAGGTTGGTTAACTGACGGGAAAAATGTCATTAATCAATATCAAAATAATTTTGTAACACCAAATGATGAAGCGTTTTATGGTTTTGGTGAGCGTTATGACACAATCAATCAACGTGGAAAAGATGTAGAAACTTATGTCTATAATGAATATCAAGATCAAGCTCAAACAGAAAGAACTTATTTAGCAGTACCATTCTTTGTAAGTGCTAATAAATATGGTATGTATGTTAATTCGGATTTCCATTCACAGTTCCAAATGGCTTCTAAAGTAGAAGACAAGTACAGCTTTGTTTTGGACAATGATGGAGATATGACGACGATGCTAGACTATTATGTTATTAGCGGCAAAGATCAAAATGATATTGTGAATAATTATACAGATATAACTGGGAAAACCACTTTGCTACCGAAATGGGCTTTTGGCCTTTGGATGTCAGCAAATGAGTGGGACAGAGATTCAGATGTTAGTACAGCACTAGCTAATGCAGAAGAAAACGAAATTCCAGCTACTGGATTTGTATTAGAGCAGTGGAGTGATGAAGAAACGTACTATATCTGGAATGATGCAACCTACACAGCTAAAAAAGACGGGGAAGCATTTGGCTATGACGATTTTACTTTTAACGGGAAATGGGCAGATCCAAAAACAATGGTGGATAGTGTTCATGATGCAGGAATGAATATCGTTTTATGGCAGGTACCAGTATTAAAAGATGATGGTACTGTTTACGAACAACGAGATAATGATGAAGAATACATGATAAGTCAAGGGTACAGTGCGGATGACGGGACAGGAGCACCATATCGTGTTCCAGCGTCTCAGTGGTTTGGAAATGGGATATTACTAGACTTCACTAATGAAGAAGCAGTAGATTGGTGGACGTCGCAACGTGAATACTTATTAACAGATGTGGGTATTGATGGATTTAAAACAGATGGTGGAGAAATGGTCTGGGGACGCGATACAACTTTCTCTAATGGTGAGAATGGACAAGAAATGAGAAACCGTTATCCAAGTGATTATGTTTCTAGCTATTTTGATTTTGCGAAGAGCATTAATCCAGATGCCGTTTCATTCAGTCGTTCAGGAACTTCAGGCGCACAAAAATCTGGAATTTACTGGTCAGGCGATCAAACTTCGACCTTTGAGTCATTCCAATCATCCGTGAAAGCTGGACTTAGCGCATCTACATCAGGTGTTTCTTATTGGGCTTGGGATATGGCTGGATTTACGGGGAGCTATCCGACATCAGAACTTTATAAACGGGCAACAGCAATGGCAGCATTTGCACCGATTATGCAGTTCCACTCGGAAAAATCAGATCCTTCGCCAAGTGAAGAGCGCTCACCTTGGAATGCAGTAGCTAGAACAGGTGATGAAACAATTTTACCAACGTTCCAAAAATATTTATATACAAGAATGAATTTATTACCATACATTTACACTGCAGCGAAAGATACTGCTGACAATGGTAAATCAATGATGCGCCAAATGGCAATGGATTATCCGGATGATGTGAACACACATGGTTTAGATGAACAGTATATGTTTGGTGATGATTTATTAGTAGCACCGATTGTACAAGAAGGTCAAACTGAAAAAGAAGTTTATTTACCTGAAGGAGAATGGGTTGATATTTGGAATGGTGGTATTCATCCAGGTGGAGAAACAATTTCTTATTATGCTGATGTCGATACTCTTCCAGTTTTTGCAAAAGCTGGAGCGATCATCCCAATGAATATGACAGCCGGTTATCAACTGGGCCAGAATGTCGGAAATGATATAGATGCTTATGAAAATCTAACTTTCCGTGTTTATCCATCAGGAGATAGCGAATACAGCTTTTACGATGATGTCAATGGTGGAGAAATGCGTGATATTAGTGTTTCCGAAGACTTTGCCAATGAAAAAGTAATAGTAAATCTTCCTGCAATGGCAGATGAAACAACTATGCAAGTTTTCAGCACAGAACCAACAGACGTTACGATCGATGGAACAGAAGTAGCAAAAGCAGATACACTTGATGCATTTAATGAAGCTACAACTGGCTATTACTATGATTCCTTGCAAAATCTAACTTATGTAAAAGCTGGGATCAAAACTAGTGCTCAAACGATTGTAATGAATGGAACAAATCATGCGCCATACGAAGCAGAATTCGGTCATTTAACGAATGTAACTACTGCAAATGACCATGCTGGATATACTGGCACAGGATTTGTAGCAAGCTTTGATCAAGAAAAAGAAGCGGTCGAGTTTGATATTGATGCAGTTGATGGAGCTTCAGAGTATACAATGGAAGTTCGTTATAGTGCTGGTGTAGAAGATGCGACAAGAACTGTTTATGTGAATGGTTCAAAACAAAAAATCAATTTACCAAAAACGGCCGATTGGGATACTTGGGCAACAGTGGAAGTTCCGGTAACCTTACATGATGAAAATAACCGAGTCGTCTTTGATTTTGAAGCAGATGATACGGCGGGGATTAACTTTGATCATGTAGTTATTAAGAAATGAAATAGAGCCACCCTTTTTATCAGTAAGAAGGGTGGCTAAATTGAAAGGAGTAGTATGAGTGAAAAAAATAATAGGGATGGTATTTATAGCTATTTGTTGTATAATCTTTATTCCAGTTACAAAAGCGCAGGCTGAAACGGTACCATTGCCAGCTCCAATTATTGAAGCTTTTCCGGTTGAAGCAATTGCAGAAGCTTTTGCAGAAGAACTTGATAAAGATTCTGTCAATGATATTATTACTCAAGATGATTTGGATACGATTGAAGTAATTCCTTTACCAGGATTAGACTTAACAGGTGAAGATTTAAGTGTGCTTAATAATGAAGTATTTCCTAATGCAGTAGAATTGGCTATTTGGAGTAATAATATCGGTGAGATGCCTTCACTATCAGCAAGTTTACCTGCCTTAGAAAATATTCAAGCTTATAGTGCAAATATTACTTCTTTTCCAAATGAAGTCTATCCTAATTTAACAACTATAGATATGCATGGAAATGATTTTGGCTTCAATATTCCTCTTTTTATTGGGATGGAGAGTCTAGTAGATGTTAATTTGGAATATGCAGGGCTTTCTGGATATGTTGCAGAGGATATTTGGATGAATTTGACTAACTTAGATACACTTTTGCTATTCCAAAATCATTTAATTTCTATTCCAGAAGAAATATTCCAATCAAAACAACTTAGAAGCTGGTCTTTTGATGAGCAAACAGCAACATATCCCCCAACAACGATTAAACAGGGGGAGAATTTAGAAGTTTTTGTTCCATTTATCTATCAAGCGTTAGATTTTATTGTGCCAAGTAAGGATAACTTGATTATTATTCGAGATAACGGCCAAGAATTATATAAACCAGTGTATCCAACCTATGAAGGGTCATATATGTATACAATTGAAACCGCCTTCTTAGAACCAGGAGAACATTTGCTAGAAATTTCCTTAGGTTATAACGGTGGAGAATATGTAGGGTGGTATGATTTTCCAGTAACAATCACTGAATAAAAAAGGGGCGAGATGATGAAAAAAGGTATGAAGCAAGTTTGTGTCAGTTTGGCAGTGCTTCCGCTTGTTTGGCTGAATTTAGGGATAACTCAGCCGCTTGAAGTTCAAGTAAATGCGGAAGAAACCAAGGGAAAAGAAATGGCGAAAGCAGAAGCTGCTCAGCAATTAAGTAAAGATGAGTATGCGAAGTTGAGTGCAGAAGAAGGGCTTGGTAATGTTATTGATGCAACGGTAACCGATAATGTGATTACACTCAAAATCGATAATGGGGATGAAGACCAAGATGACTATCTGGAAATTTCTCCACTAGCAAACAACTTATTAAAAGTGAATTTGCGTCCAAGGAATATTGAAAATAGTGAGTCTACGCCAATGATTGATCCAGATGCTACTTTTACAGCAATTGGAGCAACGATTGATTTAGAATCAGACCCAATAAAAATCACAACCGATGAATGTACACTCGAAATCGCCAAAAATCCAGCTCGGATGACATTTAAAGATAAGGACGGAAAAGCTTTATTATCTGAGTCAGCTGATGGTGGCATTTTTGATGGAGGTGTAAGATTTAAACGTAGTGCGAGTGACCATGTATACGGTGCTTACGGAATTAGTTTTGGTGATGGAGACCTTGGGATGGAGCGCGATGATACAGCTTCAGATAGTGGGAAAACTGCTCAAGCTGGTCAGCAAGGAAATGCGGGTGGACCGTTCATGTGGTCAACAGCTGGATATGGTCTTTTAGTAGATAGTGATGGTGGTTATCCATATTCGGTTTCAGATGAAGAAAAATTAGAGTTTTATTATGGTGATACAGTGGTTGAAGGACGCCGTTATGTGAAAGAGAACGTAGAAATGTACCTGATGTCAGGTAAACCAGAAGCGATTATGTCTTCTTACGCCGATATTACAGGACACACACCAATGATGCCGAAATGGTCGCTTGGTTTTTCTAACTTTGAGTGGGGAACAAATGAAGCGGAATTTAGAAAAAATATCGATACTTATCGCGCAAAAGGAATTCCAATTGATTCATTTGCCTTTGACTATGATTGGAAGTTTTACGGAGATCCGGTCCACGGAGGAGATTACGGTGAATTTGCTTGGAATACGGATAATTTCCCATCTTCCGCGGATACAACTTTAAAAACGGATATGGATGCATTAGGGGTCAAAATGATTGGTATTACGAAGCCACGTGTTGTAACTAATTTAGAAGATGGTACAGAAACGCAACAAGGTAAGGACGCAGAAACAAATGGTTATTGGTATCCTGGACAAGCGGCATATGAAGATTATGCTTTCCCAGTAACAGTTAGAAGTATTGACCCATACAACCCAGACGAACGTAACTGGTGGTGGTCTCATTCCGAAGATGCTTTAGATAAAGGTATTGTAGGTTGGTGGAATGATGAAACAGACAAAGTATCATCTAATGGGGCAGACTATTGGTTCGGTAATTTCACAACTGGTTTCACTTCCGAAGCAATGTACGAAGGGCAACGTGAATATACAAACAAACGTGTTTGGCAAACAGGTAGAACGTATTACCCAGGAGCACAACGCTATTCCACTTCCATTTGGTCCGGAGATATCGGAGTTCAATGGAAAAAAGGCGAGGTAATTGATTAGGCAAACGGGATGCAAGAACAACCAAGTACGATGCTTTCGACAATTAATTTAGGACAAACGAAATGGGGCATGGATACAGGTGGCTTTAATGCTAACTCTGGGCAAATCTTAAATCCAGATCCTGAACTATATAGCCGTTGGATGGAATTTAGTTCTCTTGTACCAGTTTTCCGTACACACGGAAATGACAATCAGCAACGTCAGCCTTGGTATTATGGTGGAACAGCTGAAGAAGTAGCGAAAAGCACGATGACTTGGCGCTATTCAATGATTCCTTATATGTATGCATACGAAAGACAAGCGTATGAATCTGGTGTTGGTCTAGTTCAACCATTAATTTTCGACAATCCAACTGATGAAAATGTAGTGGATTTGACGGATGAGTGGATGTTTGGTGATGGGATTCTTGCGGCACCTATATTAGAAGAAGGCGCAGGTTCTCGTGATATTTACTTACCAGCAGGAACTTGGGTTGACTATAACCGTGGAGATGTTTATGAAGGAAATCAAACAATTAATTATGAAATAAATGATGAAGACTGGACAGATGTACCAATGTTCGTTAAACAGGGTGCAATTATGCCAATGCAACAACCACAAAACTATGTTGGTGAATCAGCAGTCAAAACAGTTTATTTAGACACTTTTGCTTCAGAAGATAATACAACGTTTACACATTATGACGATGACGGAAAATCTTTTGATTACGAAAAAGAAACCTATTTAAAACAGAAAATGACTACTTCTAAAACAGCTGATAGCACGACATTCACTATTGGAGCAAAAGAAGGAAGTTATCAAGCGGATACAGAAAATTATATTGTTAAACTCCACGGAAATGCAGCAGAAAGCGTTCAAGTTGACGGAGCAGATAGCAAATTTTATGATGATTTATCGGCACTAGAAAATGCGGATGGAGAAGGTTATGCTGTTTCGAGCGATATTTACGGCGCAGTAACGTATGTAAAAGTACCTGCTCAAGCAGATGCGGATACAGTGATTACAACTACTGGTTCTGAAAGTGTCGTACAAACTGGAACGTACGAAATGGAAAATGGTTCCAGTTTTGCAAGTACTGTAGCTGACAAACCAGTTTCTGAAAAAACATATGTAGATGGCTATGATACAGATGGCGCTGGAACAACTGTTTATGCCAATGTAAAAGATGCTGGCGATTACAATGTGGATTTAACTTATAAAAATGCTTCCAGTGATAATCAATCATTAAGTATTTTTGTTAACGGTGAATACGTGAAACAAACAACGCTAAAACCAGCAGCAGACTCAGCTGTTGCATCAGAAGCATTACCACTTTCAGCAGGTAAAAATAGCATTACTTACAAAGTGGTAACCGATGCAGATGACAAAGCAGACCAAGTACAACTTGATAAAGTAAATATTGGTTTCACGCCAACTATTGCGAAAGTCGAAGCAGAAGAAGCAGATCTTGCAGGAACGCTTGCAGTAGCAACGGATCACTGGTTCTATAGTGGTGCAGGATTTGTTGGTGGTTTTGGTACAACTGGAGATGAAATTAAGTTTGAAGTAGATGTACCAGCGGACGGGGAGTATGTATTAAACACACGTACTGCTAATGGAACAGGTATGCCACAAACACTTGATTTGTACACGAATGGCGAATATAATTCTCGCGTTACTTTCTCTTCAGAAGGAGAAAACTGGAATATTTGGTCAGATACAGAAAAAGCAGTAGATCTAAAAGCTGGAACAAATAAAATCACCTTTTTGATGGACGGCGAAACAACAGGGAATATCAATATGGACCGAATTCTCGTTTCGGCAGATCCAGTTGAGTCACCAGTCCAATCAGAAGTAAATTTATTAGATAATGGCGGTTTTGAACGGGATCCGAGCAGAACAACCAATTGGGTAGAATCACATCCAGATGGTCAAGATAACGCTTATGGTGTAGATAGTGGCTCAGGGGTAAATCCTCCAGAATCACCAGCATTCGGTAGCCAAAGTGCTTACTTCTATCTCCCAGGCGCATATAAACAAACGCTAGCTCAACAAATTTCTGTACCAGCGAATAATGCCACATATGATGTCGAAGCTTGGGTTAAAGTAAGTGAAGATGATGCGGCAAAAGCCCAAATGACAGTAAATAATTATGACAGTGGTGAAGGTCAGACAATTGATTTAGTAGCAGATAATGTTTGGCATTACGTATCAATTAAAGATGTCAAAGTAACAACTGGAAATATCAATACAAGTTTCCAAATGGACTCACCAGGTGGAACAAGTATCCATATTGATAATGTTCGAGTTATGTCTGGAACAAAATAATGAAAGCTAGGCGGGGTGTAATCATCCCGCTTAGTTTTTTAAGGAGATTGACATGAAGAATTTCTTCAAGGTTTGTTTAATTATGAGTGTCATCATTGTAGGTATGGTTTCTTTTAAAACAATGGATGCTAGTGCAAGCGGTATATGAAATTGCTAGTATACTGTTCCGAACTATCAAAATTATCCAGAATTAATAGCAATTGATTTTAAATCTAGGAAGATTACCTAATTCAAACAGTAGTATTTGGTATGGATGGCACTATTACACTACCTATTTATGATAAATTAGCAGTAGATTATGATAAAACAACAAAACAAATTGTTGCTCCAACTACTACATTAGCAATAGGTGATTATTAGATTTAACGGTATGATACTCTTAGGTTGCAGGAGTAGAAATTCTTGAATATAGCGTTCCAATAACCATGAATTAAAATAAAATTTGTGCTATAGCGCAAGTTTTTTCTATTTGTAAAGCCTCGTTTTTTCCTGTATAATACTATCTGCTAGACTTATTTCCTGGGGATGTTACGGATTCGACAGGGATAGTTCGAGCTTGAGTTGCGAGTCGGGGGGATCGTCCTCGTTATTAACGTCAAAGCCAATAATAACTGGCAAAGAAAAACAAAACCTAGCTTTCGCTGCCTAATAAGCAGTAGCATAGCTGATCCTCCGTGCATCGCCCATGTGCTACGGTAAGGGTCTCACTTTAAGTGGGCTACACTAAATAATCTCCGTCTGGGGTTAGTTAGAAGAGCTTAATCAGACTAGCTGAATGGAAGCCTGTTACCGGGCTGATGTTTATGCGAAATGCTAATACGGTGACTACGCTCGTAGATATTTAAGTGCCGATATTTCTGGACGTGGGTTCGACTCCCACCATCTCCACTTTTGACTTAGATAAGAAAGGTTATGTATTCTGTAATGGTTTAATAAAACTGTTGCACAATGCATAACTTTTTTTATTAAAGCTAGTTAATATATGTTTGAAATAGCATCAATAATAAACCTCAGTTAATTATCAGGGTATTTATTTTGAGAATTTTTATAGTAAGTTGAATTTCCTTTAACTTGACCATTTCTTTCTCTTTTATTTAGAAGTATTTGTTAAACTTGCTAGAAAAAAGCTAAGGGAGGAAGAAAATGGCACAACTTAGAAAAATTTTCATTATTTTCATTGTGATTAGTCTGCTATATCTGTTCATTGTTACAATATGTATGTTTAGTGGGGCTAAGGCGAAACCAAGTGAGAATGCCGAGACGGTTCTTATTCTGGGAGCAAAAGTAAACGGTGAACCGGCTCGACCATCCCATGTTTTACAGGAGAGGCTCGATGCGGCAGTAGATTACTTAAATGAGTATCCAAAAGCTAGAGTGGCTGTTAGTGGTGGTCAGGGCGCAGATGAAAGCGAGACAGAAGCGACTGTTATGGAAGAATATTTGGTTAATGAAGGTATTCAGAGAGCACGGATTGATACCGAAACTAAATCCAAAAGGACGGAAGAAAATATTAGCTATAGTAAAGAAAAATTTCAGCTTGAGAAAACAGTGATTGTTACAAGTGATTATCATATGTATCGGGCGCTGATGCTTGCGAAACGTCAAAACATTGATGCAACAGGACTTCCGGCAAAATCAAAGACAATCGCAAAATATAAAGGAATGGTGCGAGAAGTATTGTCGATATCCTATGCATGGGTTTTTGATTGGTAAAATTGCATGTTATAATAATGCTAAAAGTGTTGGAGGTTTTACGGGTGAAACTGGAGCGGATTTTAGCCATATTAGTATTAATATTAGAACGAAAAGTCCTTGCAAGTGAATTAGCAGAAAAATTTGAAGTCAGTACACGAACTATTTATCGTGACATGGATACGCTTCTTTACGCAGGATTCCCAGTCGTTGCATTACCAGGTAAAAATGGTGGGTTTACTATGCTTGATTCCTATAAACTGTCGACATTTACCTTTTCGGAAACAGAAAAACAAATTCTACTCGATGCACTTCAAGCAAGGTCTGGATTTGTATTGAATGAAAACCAAGAGTTACTACGAGAAAAAATTACATTACTACAAACGGAAAAGCCAACAACAAATCATATTTATTTCGACTCAGCTACACAACATAGACAACAAATTGAAACTGAAGTGAAACGTAAAATGGCGCATATTCAAAAAGCATTTACCGCGAACAGACAATTAGAAATCACCTATGTTGCCATGGATGGAACAGAAACAAAAAGGCAAATTTCCCCTCAGAAATTAAATTTAATGGATGGAAGTTGGTACTTAGAAGCATATTGTCACAAGCGGAAGGCAACTCGTAATTTTAAATTAACGAGAATACTTACCTTAAACCAGCTGGATAAAGAAATAGTTGTTTTAAATAAAATAGAAGAAATTGTACATAAAACAAATAAAATCACTCTGGACTTCCCAAAAAATCAACTTGGCAAATTGCTTGATTATTTTCTATTAGAAGAAATGGATATTCATAACGAATATGTTCGGGTCACGTTCGATTATGACGGCAGTAAAAATATCATTCCTTTTATATTAATGTTTACTAGTTCTGTGAAAATTGTTGAGCCAGAGTCATTAAAAGTGCAGTATAAAAGAGAAGTGGAAAAACTTTATTTTCATTTGAATTGTTGACAGATAGTTGTCAGGTTTTATTCGCTATAATGTATTTAAAGAGGTGGTAAATAGTGAATCTACAAGAAAATAAAGTGATTTACGGAAAACAAATACGAACAAACAATGATGATTTTAGCCCAATTGCGAGACTTTGGGGTGAAGTAATGGTAGAAAAACCAACTGGAGATATTTTTGCAGTCTATAGTAACTATGCAAGTGATTACATGGGGGATTATGATTTACTCGTTGGAACAACCAATTGAAAACAAGAAATGACAGCTAATATTGAAGCAGGAGAGTATCTTGTTTTTAAGGTAGATACAACCAATCCTAAAGGGGTAGAACAAGTATGGAATGAAATTTGGAAGCGAAATAGTGAGCTTAATCGAGCTTATAATACGGATTTCGAGTGGTATCATACGGATGGTAAAATAGAAGTGTATATTTCTATTTAAAAACCCCCGCGGAAAACCGAGGGGCTTGGTACTAATTAAGTTTTTCAGCAGCTTTGTTTGGGACTTGCTCGGGAGTCACTTCTTCAAATGTCGTGACACCTTTGAAATTTTTATAGTAGAGTCTTAAGTAAGCTCCTTTACGTAGGTTTTTATCCGCTTTGAAGTTCATTTTTTCTTCTTCTCCATCTTTATTGTAACCTGAAAGCACATAAGAATAAGCAAAGCCCCTGTCGCCAGTATTTTCACCGTCTTTGGTGATTTTAACGTAATATTGTTCTGCTACTGCTATTTTATCATAGCAATAGTAGTAAATGCCTAAACCTATACCTCCAAGAATTAATAGACTAATAATACCTATAAATATTTTCTTCATTTAATCATCCTTTACTTAGTTCTTACGTTTATTTTATAGGTAAATATGATGGAAATCCCGCTTATAAGGTAACAAAATAAGTAATAAAACTTACATAATTGTTAGGAAGGAGTAAGATTATTATGGCGAGACCGACAAACAAAACAGAATTAATGGAGTTAAGTGCAGAGAATTATCAAAAACTCAACGATTTGATTGACACTATTCCTGTAGAAAAACAAATGCAACCATTTCCGTTTGAGGATCGAGATAAGAACATTCGTGATGTAGTAGTGCATTTGCATGAATGGCATAAAATGATGTTAGAGTGGTATAGAGTTGGGATGTCAGGTGGGAAACCAGTAACTCCAGCAGAAGGTTATACGTGGAAAACAACACCAGAATTAAATGCAGCGATTTGGAAGAAATATCAAGGTACTAGTTTAAGTGAAGCTAGGAAACTGCTTGATGAAACGCATAAGAAAGAGATGCAGATGATAGAGGAACATTCAAATGAAGAGTTATTTACAAAAAAATATTTCAAGTGGACGAATACAACTTCACTAGGAGCATGGCTCATTTCTAGTACAACCAGTCATTATGATTGGGCCATTAAAAAAATCAAGAAATTTAAAAAAGCTGCTGGAATTTGATAGATTCCAGCAGCTTTGTTTTATTCAAATGCGTCTTCGTTAAAATAGAGGATCTCCCACAGATGCTTATCTAAATCGAGGAAACTTCTACTATACATATATTCATATTCTTGAGGTTCGGCTGCCGTCTCTGCGCCGATGCTTAGAGCTAAATCTACTAATTCATCAACCGCTTCTCGTCTTTTAAGTGATATTGTAATGAGGACTTCGCGTACTTTAGTTGTATCTGCGAGTTCGTTTTTATGGAAGGTCTGGAAGAAATCTTCTTTCAAGAGCATGGCGAAAATATTTTTCCCAATAATCATTTGAGTAGCGTTTTCGTCAGTGAATTTGGGATTGAACTCATAACCAAGCTTCGTGAAAAAGGCGATAGATGCTTGTAAATCTTTTACAGGCAAGTTAACAAAAATTTGTCCGAGCGTGTTATCATAATTTATCACCTCCAGCCAAAAATAGCATGCTGCAAATCACATGTCAATGAATAAGTTGTGGTAAAGTAGGGAAGATAAGAAGTAATGCTAAATTGAATATCAAAAAACTACTTGTAATCGGTTTCTTTTTGTACTATAATATTAGAGAAATGTATAGGATTGTTACTGCCAAGGCAGGCAAAACCTGAACTAATTCAAGTGCTATTTTGGTATCTATAGCATTGGAATTAGTTTGGGTTTTTTCTTTTGAGAGAGGTGAAGATGCATGATTATCAAAAAAATTCTGAATAACAATGTTGTAATCGCCGAGGGTAAAAGTGGCAAGGAGTCTGTAGTTATGGGACGTGGCCTTGCTTTTCAAAAGAAACTTGGAGATGAAGTGGACGCGTCCAAGATTGAAAAAACATTTATTATGGAAACACACGAACTATCAGAGAAGTTATCAGAGCTACTGAGTGAAATCCCACTGAAACATTTGCGCGTGGCGGATGATGTTGTTCAGTATGCGCAAGAAACACTCGAAACAGATTTAAGTGATAATATTTATTTAACATTAACAGACCATATTAATTTCGCTGTATCTCGCTATAATCAAGGTATTAATTTGAAAAATGCACTTTTATGGGAAATAAAACGATTTTACCACGCAGAGTACTTGGTTGGCATGAAGGCACTGGAGTTTATTGAAGAAGAAATAGGAATTAAGCTAGATGAAGATGAGGCAGGCTTTATTGCACTCCACATCGTCAACGCTAGGCAAGATGGGCAACAAATGCATATGACAGTAGCAATGACACAAATCGTTCAAGATATTCTAAGTATCGTTACTTATCATTATGGGATGGTCTTGGATGAAACTTCACTGAATTACACTCGATTTATCACACATTTACAGTATTTTGCACAGCGGTTGCTTCGAAAAGAAATTGTTGATTCAGGAGACGACTTTTTATATGAACAAGTGCAAATCAAGTATCCCGAAGCATTTGATTGTACAAAAAAAATTGATGCGTACTTGATTAATACGCATCACACCGAGTTAACAAGAGACGAACGAGTCTATCTCACTATTCATATCTTTCGTGTAACGGAACGAAATACGATTATAAAAGAAGATTAAATTTTTTTGCCGATTATGTAATGGATTACAGAAAAGTACTGCTTGCTGGCGGTACTTTTTTTATTGCAACTTTTTCTCTACTAAAATAACAGTGAGTAATACGGCAAAAATACTAGTTGTAAGTAATATCGAACTCCGAATGAAGGCGTGCATCGGAATAAAAGCAAGTAGGAGCGAGAAAATAAGTAAGATAATACCAGTAATTATCCAATAAAAACTAAGCAATTGATGAGCTTTTTCCCAGCTGGAATTACTTTTTAATGAAGCCTTTGTTCGATAACTAAAACGGCTTTCTTTGTTTTGTGGGGGATTAATACGGTAGAGGACGCCGAGAATAATGAGTAACAGTGGGAAAATTAAATCAAACATAATAACCTCCTTTTGGGTATCTTCGTAGTATAACAAATATTTGTGAAAAATTGAACGGTTTGGGTGTGTACTTTAATGGGTATTGGTCAAAAGAGTCAGTAATTTTAAGGAGGAAAAAAGATGCTTTATAGCGAAAACGACAAGCGAAAACATGAAAGTTATCGAATTCCACTCTTTGGTTCCGAGGAAGAGAGTACAAGTATTCCGAAATATGTTTTGAAGAAAGAACCAATGGAACCGCGTATTGCTTATCAACTCGTGAAAGATCAGTTGATGGATGAGGGAAATGCTAGACAAAACTTGGCGACTTTTTGTCAAACATACATGGAAGAAGAAGCGCAGTTACTTATGGCGGAAACGCTCGAAAAAAATGCGATAGATAAGTCGGAATATCCGCAAACCGCAGAACTCGAAAACAGGTGTGTTAATATTTTAGCTGATTTATGGAATGCGCCGAAAGAAATGGCTTACTTAGGCACTTCCACTGTCGGATCATCCGAGGCATGCATGCTCGGTGGTTTAGCAATGAAATTTAGATGGCGTAAAAATGCTGAAAAACGTGGGTTAGATATTCAAGCAAAACGTCCTAATTTGATTATTTCTTCAGGGTATCAAGTTTGTTGGGAAAAATTTTGTGTGTACTGGGATATCGATATGCGTGTGATACCAATGGATAAAGAACATCTAAGTTTAGACGTGGACCGGGTATTTGATTTTGTAGATGATTATACGATTGGTATTGTTGGGATTTTAGGTATTACTTATACTGGGAAATTTGATGATATTGCTTTACTAGATGAAAAAGTAGAGGCTTATAATGAAGCCAATGAACATCAACTAGTGATTCATGTGGACGGAGCGAGTGGTGCGATGTTTACACCCTTTGTAAATCCAGAATTGCCATGGGACTTCCGTTTGAAAAACGTCGTTTCAATTAATACATCTGGTCATAAATATGGTCTCGTTTATCCAGGCGTTGGATGGATACTTTGGAAGGATAAAGAGTATTTACCAGAAGAATTAATTTTTGAAGTAAGTTACTTGGGTGGTTCGATGCCAACGATGGCGATTAATTTCTCCAGAAGTGCTAGCCAAATTATCGGGCAATATTATAATTTTTTACGGTTTGGTTTTGAAGGTTACCGAGAAATTCACGAAAAAACAAAGAAAACAGCACTCTATCTTGCAAAAACAGTAGAAAAAAGTGGCTATTTTGAGATTATCAATGATGGTTCTAACTTGCCGATAGTTTGTTATAAAATGAAAGAAGATTTGGATGTCGAATGGACATTGTATGACTTAGCAGATCAACTTTTAATGAAAGGCTGGCAAGTTCCTGCGTACCCACTACCAACTGATTTGAGTGATACAATAATTCAACGTTTTGTTTGCCGGGCAGATTTAGGGCATAATGTTGCCGAAGAATTTGCGAGTGATTTTCATGCGGCAATCAAGAATTTAGAACATGCGAGAGTACTCTATCATGATAAAGGACGAAATGATTCATACGGATTTACACATTAAAAAAGAAGACTTGGACTCATATCCAAGTCTTCTTTGTGTTATAAAGGTAACCAATCGATAATTTCTTTGATACTTTTATCCCAAAAATCCCAATCATGATCACCAGGGCCTTCACGGTATTCTAGGGGCGCATTTTTCCCGAGTGCGAAATCGCGGAAACGGACATTATCTTCATAGAGAAAATCTTCCGTACCACAGTTTTGGAACAAGTCAGGCAGCTTGATTTGGCTCGCTAAGTTGTTCTCTAATAAATGAAATAAATCATTTTCTGTCCCTGTTTGGCTGGACATATCTCCTGTAATAGCTCTTGTACTAAAGTTTTCAAAGCAGTCTTCCTTAATAATATAGTTAATGTCCATCACCCCAGACATACTTGCCGCTGCTTGGAAATTTTCGGGATATGTAAGCGCGACTTTAAATGCACCGTAACCTCCCATTGAATGTCCGGCGATAAAGGTATCTTCTTTTTTTTCTGATAGTGGAAACCAGTTTTTCATCACTTGGGGTAGTTCTTTACTTACAAATTCAAAATAATTACGTCCGTGAACCATGTTGGAATAAAAACTATGATCAGCAGCTGGCATGACTACAGCAAGTCCTTTTTTAGTGGCATAACGTTCGATATTAGTATTGCGAATATAAGTAGTATGGTTATTAGATAAGCCGTGCAGAATATATAAAGTTTTATATTTCGGAATGTTACTATGATAGAGGGTTGCTATTTCAGGTAAAATGACGGTTGCACTTGTTTGCACAGCTAAACATTCCGATTTGAAATTTAGTTCTAAAATAGCCAATGAAAGGGCCTCCTGACGTGTCTTTTTTCTAGTATACATGATTTTTCAGGTAAATAAAATAAATATAACTTATCTTATGAGTTAACTCGGAATTGGAATGTGAAAGAAGAACCTGCGCAAACAGGTCCTCGTTATTTTTTAATACTTGGCTTCTTTTTATCAACTATTTTTAAAATTTCATCCAGCTTGCGGTTCTTTTCCAAAATAGCGGCTTCTTTAAATTGTTCTGTTGTGACTGGGGGCATTGTTTCTTTGCAATTTTCATGTGATAGATTCGGAAAAAGATTATCAGTCATTTTCATCGCCTCCTTACGTTAAGTATAAAGTATAATGGAAATAATATCGACTAATTGCGCGTGAATGAAAATAATTCTCAATTAGGGTCCCGACTTTTTGAATATCGTGGTATAATTTAGTAAAATGAAATGGACAGTGTTGCGGAGGGGAATCATGAAGAATTTTAATATAGTAGTTTTAAGTGTCGTGACCGCACTGCTCCTTGCTTCATGCGGAAATGATACTACGACTACTTCCAAAAATGAAACAGCAGAAAAAGAAAAAAAGGCTCAGACTGTGCTTGAACTAACTGATATGTCGGGGCGCGAAGTTTCTTTTGATAAAAATCCAGAGCGAATTATCGCGTTAACGAATGCGGATATGAATATCATTTATGCGCTGGGTGGAACAGTTGTCGGGCGCCAAACAACAGATGCAAGTGGTGTTCCGGACGGAGCGAAAAGTGCTACAGAAGTTGGAAATACGCATGATTTAAACTTAGAAAAAATAGCTTCTCTTGGTGCGGATGCTATCGTTGCAAGCTCTGAGCAGAATTTGAAAGATGTTCCCGCGATGGAAGGCGTTGGTCCAAAAGTCGTTTTAACTGGTGCGAATTCGATTGCCGAAATAAAAAAACAAACCGCAATTCTCGGTGAACTTTTAAATAAAGAAGATAAAGCCAAAGAACTGCAAGCCGATATTGATAAAAAAGTAACAAAAATAAAAGAACAACAAAAAAAGAAAAATGTTCGTGCATTACTTGTTTTAGGAGCACCAGGAAGTAATTATGCGGCATTACCATCTTCGTTAAGTGGAGATGTTTTAGAAGTGGCTGGCGGGGATAATGTTGCCAAAGACTTTAGAGGGGTAGAAAACTTTCCGCAGTATGCTTCGATGAACGTTGAAAAAATTGTGGCTGCTGACCCCGAAGTGATTTTCTTAATGATTCACGGTGGCGATGAAAAAGAAACAGAGGCTGCATTAAAAAAAGAAATGAAACAAAATGATGCTTGGAATTCCACGAGTGCAGTAAAAAATGATCATATTGTTGTACTCCCAGCAGAGCTTTTTGGGACGAATCCTGGAGTGGAAATCGATGAGGCATTGGATTACATGGCAGACGAAATAAATAAGGTGGATAACTAGATGACAACAGTAAAAGCGCATGATCCGCGGCGCCAACGTAGACGGATAACTTTTGTGGTAGTACTTATTTTACTTATTTTGACGTTTTTTTACGGACTGACTACTGGGTCTGTAAAAGTTACACATAGTGATGCTTGGCAAACGTTGACTGGCAGTGGAAGTGATCTTGCTAATCAACTTATTTGGAATTTGCGATTGCCAAGATTGCTAATTGCTTTTTTAGTTGGTGCTGCACTTGCGATTGCAGGCTGCTTGCTTCAAGGTGTGATGCGAAATCCATTAGCAGATCCGGGTGTGATTGGTGTTTCCGCTGGTGGTGGATTTGTGGCGATTGTAATGACACTCGTATTTCCGACGATGGCAGCTTTTGTTCCGATTGGAGCTTTTTTAGGGGCTTTTGGGACAGCGATATTAATTTATTTATTAGCATGGGACCGAGGTGTTTCTCCGCTCCGGGTGATTTTGTCCGGAGTGGCAATTAATGCCTTTATTGGTGCGATGACTTCTGGAGTAATGGTTCTTTATAGCAATCGTGTTCAAAGCGTGATTTCTTGGATGACAGGGACCCTTTCTGGAAAAAGTTGGTATCACTTAGATTTAATTTGGCCATATATGCTAATTGGTTTTGTTTTAAGTGGTTTTGCCATTCGTTCTTCCAACGTACTGCTACTTGGTGATGATGCAGCAAAATTACTTGGCTTTTCTGTAGAGCGACATCGTTTTTTCATTATTATGCTTGCCGCTTTCTTGAGTGGGATTGCGGTGAGTGTTGCAGGGTTGATTGGCTTTGTTGGGCTAGTTGTTCCACATATTTTTCGATTAATTATCGGAAATGACTATAAGTACTTACTTCCACTATCTGCACTAGGTGGCGCTTTATTAGTTGGTTTTGCAGATACAGCGGCAAGAAGCTGGTTCGGATCGATTGAGTTGCCAGTTGGGATTTTACTAGCGATGATTGGCGCACCATTCTTCTTATTCTTACTTCAACGTGGGAGGGTTGCTTCATGAAATCAGCACTAGAACTAAAAAACATTTCTTTCTCACGTAAAAGAGATTTTCAAATGTCAGCTATAAATGCAGCTATTCCTGAGGGCAAAATTACGACACTGATTGGACCAAATGGTTCTGGAAAATCAACTATGTTGCGTTTAATGATGCGACTTTTGACGCCAGATAGCGGTGAAATTTTATTAGATGATAAGAATATTACTGCTATTTCGGCAAAAGAACTTGCGAAAAAAATGACAATGCTGGCACAAGCTCCAGAAGGCCTTGTAGATGTCATTGTGCATGATTTGGTTGCATATGGTCGCTTGCCGTATCGAAGCTTTCTATCGACTTTGCAAGAGGAAGACGAAGCAGTCATTCAGTGGGCAATCAAAGTTTGTAATTTAGAAAGTTTGGCATATCGACCACTTCATTCTTTATCAGGTGGAGAACGACAACGAGCATGGCTTGCAATGGCATTAGCGCAGAAAACACCAATTTTATTACTTGATGAACCGACGACCTATCTCGATATCGCTCATCAACTAGAACTATTAGATTTACTTGTTCATTTAAATAAAGAATATAATTTAACGATTGTTTTAGTACTTCATGATTTAAATCAAGCGGCGATTTACAGCGATTATGTGTTTGTTTGTGAAAATGGTCAATTAGTAAAGAATGGTACGCCAAAAGAAGTGTTCACGATAGATTTACTTCGGAATGTTTTTCATATTACGGCAGATATCACCGAAAAAGACGGAAAGCAGCACATTCATCCGATTGCTTCGACGAGATTTGAATATTAAAGAAAACAGAAAGAAGATTAGAATTTAGTGAAAAAGCTTCCTATCCTAGATAAACTTTATTATAATAGATGAAGGCTGTTGCTCTTTTTAAGAATAGCAGCTTTTTTCTTTTTGAAAATCTAAATATAAAAGGACGGAAGAGAATGGCTAGGAACAGGAAAAAAGCAGTTCGTGTAGATTATGCAATTATTTTCTTAATGATGGTACTTTGCATTATAGGGCTTGTGGCGATTTATGTTGCTGGACTCGTCAATGACCAGTATACGAATAACTTTTTGCTACAGCAGTCTATTTGGATTGTTATTTCCACAGGAGTAGTCGTTGTTATCGTACTTTTTTTCGATTATGATAAACTTCAATGGGCCGCATACTACTTATATGGGATTGGTAATTTGCTACTTATTCTCGTATTAATCGTAGGTGATGAGCGAAAAGGCTCGAAAAGTTGGATTAGTATTGGATCGCTTGGAAGTTTACAACCTTCAGAATTAATGAAAAGTTTCTTAATTCTGGCGCTTGCAAAAGTGATTTGGGATCATAATAAGAAATATCCACTACATACCGTAAAATTCGATATCCAATTGCTTTTAAAAGTAGGGGCTATTTCGATTATTCCCCTTGGTCTAGTTGCGCTTCAACCAGACCTTGGAACGATTTTAGTATTTATCGCGATTATCATTGGTATGGTATTTATCAGTGGTATTACTTGGAAAATTTTATTACCGTTATTTAGTTTTATAACGGTTATCGGCGCCACTTTAATTTATTTAGTTTTATATAATCAAGCTTTTTTACAAAAATTAGGATTTGAACCTTATCAATTTAAACGAATTACTTCTTGGTTACGTCCAGAAGAAGACCCACTTGGAGACGGAATGCAGCTACTCCGATCGACGCAAGCGATTGGTTCTGGTCAGCTTCAAGGAAATGGTATCGGCAATCAGGCTATCGCTATTCCGGAAAACCACAATGATTTTATTTTCTCGATTATTGGTGGGAATTTCGGTTTTATTGGTGGCTGTCTGTTAATTATGTTATACTTTTTACTGATTTACCAAATAATTCGAGTAGCATTAGATATTAATATTCCGTTTTATTCTTATATTTGTGCAGGTGTTTGCTCGATGATTTTATTTCATGTTTTAGAAAATATCGGAATGACAATTGGTTTACTTCCAATTACCGGTATTCCACTACTTTTTGTCAGTTATGGGGGAAGCTCTCTTCTTGGCGCATTTATGGCACTCGGACTTGTGTTATCGGCGAGGTATAATGCCCCAGAAGTTAACTTAGGAAAAGGAAATCGGATTTGATTTTCTTTTTTAAACTGTTTGGGAGAAAGTGTTACTTAAGATTTTACAAACCAACCAGTAAGGAGTAATTAAATAATGAATCAACAAAATAAACTAGCTGGACGCATTGATTACGGTATTGTTTTATCCATGATGTTGCTGATGATAATCAGTTTAGTGTCTATTTACAGCGCACAATTAACTAATAACCAATATGATGCGAACTTTGTTGTAAAACAAGCGATGTGGTTTGTAGTTTCCACATTCGCAATTATTGTCGTTATGCAATTAGATTATGATCGACTAATGAAATGGGCTTATTACTTCTATGGACTTGGTTTATTTATGCTTGCCTTTGTTTTGCTTTTTGGGAAAGAAGTAAAAGGGGCAAAAAGCTGGATTGTTATCCCTTTTTTAGGAAACATTCAACCATCAGAAGTGGTAAAAGTAATTTTAATCATAGTTTTAGCAAAAGTGATTTGGGATCATAATCGCGCATATAAAGTTCATCGCTTCAGCTATGATATGTGGCTTCTTGTGAAAATGGGATTATTTACACTTTTCCCACTAATTTTAATTATGTTGCAACCTGACTTAGGGACTGCGCTTGTATTTATTGCGATTATGTCAGGAATGATTCTTATTTCTGGGATAACTTGGAAGATTATTGTGCCACTGTTTGGGTCAATAGCAGTAATTGGTACTACATTAATTTGGATGGTTATTAATCATCAAAGTTGGCTTACTAGTCTTGGTTTTAAACCGTACCAATTTGAGCGGATTACAACATGGATAAATCCAGAAAATGATCCCCAAGGTGGCGGCTATCAAGTGCTTCGAGCGTTAACAGCAATTGGATCTGGACAGATTTCTGGAAATGGTGTTGGTTATGATGCTATCGCGATTCCAGAAAATCATAATGACTTTATTTTCACCATTGTTGCAGGAGATTATGGCTTTATTGGAGCTAGTATCCTGCTGGCGATTTATTTCTTATTAATTTATCAAATCATTCGTGTCGCGTTAGATATTGGTATTCCTTTCTATTCTTATATTTGTACAGGCGTTGTTATGATGCTGATGTTCCATGTACTTGAAAATGTTGGAATGAATATTGGCTTATTACCAATAACTGGGATTCCGCTTCCGTTCATTAGTTATGGCGGTAGTGCACTGCTTGGGAACATGATGGCAGTTGGCTTAGTACTCGGGATAAGGTTTAATTATAAGAAGTCTATGTTTGAAGTGAAAGAAGAAAATCACGTCTCATAAAATCTAAATGCAAAAGTCGAATCTGGCTTTTGTATTTTTAAAAGAGGGGATGTATTCGCTTTCAAAAACTCTGTTTTTTTCTAAGTGTTGCCATTTGTACTTTCATAAAAAATGCACTATGATAGTAGTAGAATGCAATCGGAGGGAGAGACAAAATGATTAATTTTTATTGGTATCCAAAATGTAGCACTTGCAAAAAGGCAAAGGCATGGCTTGAAAATGAGCATACGGATTTTCAAGAAATAGATATTAAAACAGAAACTCCAAGTGCAAAAGAGCTGCAATCATGGCATGAGCTTAGCGGACTACCAATCCGTCGGTTCTTTAATACAAGTGGAATTAAGTACCGCGAACTAGGGCTAAAAGATAAGATTGACACAATGTCGCTTAAAGAAGCCTATGAACTACTTGCCTCAGATGGGATGTTAATTAAGCGTCCATTAACAACAAATGGCAAAGAAGTAACACTTGGATTTAATGAACAAGAATTTGAAACAACTTGGAAATAGTCATAATAGATAATTGTAATAAAAAGGAGGAGTTTAGAAATGAGTTTGCCAAAAGACTTATTGTACACAGAAGAACATGAATGGGTGAAAGCTGAGGATGGCAGTTATCTTATCGGGATTACTGATTTTGCACAAGATCAATTAGGGGATATCGTCTTTGTTGAATTACCAGAAGTTGGCGATACAGTTGCAAAAGGCGATTCTATTGGAAGTATTGAATCTGTTAAAACAGTGTCAGATTTCTATGCACCTGTTAGTGGGAAAGTAGTTGCTGTGAACGAGACACTAGAAGATGAACCAGAATTAATCAATAGCAATCCGTACGATACTGGCTGGATTTTAAAACTTACTGAAGTAGAAGCTGCAGATGTAGATGCGCTTCTATCAAGTGAAGATTACGAAAAAACATTAGATTGATTTATACGAGGGCCGGCTTGGGATAACCGAACTGGCCTTTTTTAATAGGAGGCGTTTTCTCTGGAAATTTGGGAAAAAGAAACTTTGCAGATGGCGCAAAATAATGGTGCGGATTTTGTCATTTTCTTTTTTACGCCGATGTGTGGTAGTTGCCAAATGGCTAGTCGTTTGGTGGACATGACTCAAACCGCTGATAGTATCGATATAACTATTGCCAAAGTAGATTTAAACTATGTGCCAGAAATTGCTCAGGCGTTAGAGATTACATCCGTTCCTGCTTTAGTGAAGTTTAAAGCTGGAATTCCAGAAGAT
Source organism: Listeria ivanovii subsp. ivanovii (assembly GCF_900187025.1). Lineage (GTDB taxonomy): Bacteria > Bacillota > Bacilli > Lactobacillales > Listeriaceae > Listeria > Listeria ivanovii. The sequence continues at coordinate 2,461,338 of NZ_LT906478.1, read as the reverse complement.
GTAAGTTATAAATTGCATGATGTAACAGCTATTTTTGAATTCCTGTATAATAAGTGATACAGGGATTTTTTTCTGTGTTAAAATTTGCCTTGACGCAAAAAAGTTTCGCAATCGATATAGAAATGTATTTAGCTAAAAACATTGCTATAGACACAATTTAGCCTAGCATGGTAAGATAACTCGAGTTGTTAAATTCGTGTTTTATAAAGAGAGATTTTTAGTGAAACATAATATATCGGAGGCTTTTTCTATGAACCATTCAAATCTTACTATTTTATCCGTTTGTAGTAATTTTGTTATTGTAGTACTTAAATTAGTTGTTGGTTTTTTTACGGGGTCTGTTGCTGTGATTTCTGAAGGGATTCACTCGTCGATGGATTTATTTGCGTCGGTCATTACCTTCTTTTCGATACGGATTTCGAATCAACCCGCAGATGAAGATCATCCATATGGACATGGGAAGGCCGAAAATATTGCTGGAACTATAGAAACGCTACTAATTTTTGTTGCTGGGATTTGGATTATTATTGAATCGGTAAATAAACTAGTGAATCCACATGAAATTCGTTTTCCTTCACTTGGAATTATGGTGATGCTTTTCGGAGCGCTCGTTAATATTGTCGTGTCACGAATCATAAAAAAGGCGGCAGATGAGGCAAACTCTGTAGCAATGAAATCGAATGCACTCCATTTATATACAGATGTTTTTACATCACTAGGTATTGCACTTAGTTTATTCTTAGTATACATAACCGGCTGGCTTTGGCTCGATCCAGTTATCGCAATTTTAACCGCTTTTTACATTATGTTTGAAGCTTTTAAACTATTAAAAGAATCATTCCCGCCACTAATGGACAAGCGCTTGTCGACGGATGAGGAAGCGGCTATTAAGCAAATCATTTTAACACATAAAAATAAATTTATTGAATTTCATGATTTTCGTTCGAGACGTGCTGGAGCGGAAGAATACATTGATTTTCATCTAGTGGTTTCTTCTTCCATGACTATCGAAAGCGCCCATTCATTATGCGATGAAATTGAAGCGGAGATAATGGGTTTTTATGCGAAAGCGGAGGTTCTAATTCACTTAGAGCCGGAAGAGGAACGAGTTCTAACGAGAAGTTGAAGCAAGCTCTTTCTATTCGATTTGTTTCAAAAGTGCTACAATAGGGAGAAACAAGGAATGGAAAGGAAAATTAAGTATGACAACTTCTATTTTAATTGCTGATGATGATAAAGAAATTGTAGATTTAGTGAAATTATATTTGCAAAATGAAGGCTATACGATTTACCTAGCCTATGACGGGGCGGAAGTTTGGCGCCTTGTACAAGAAAAGCAGCCTACTTTGGTCATTTTAGATATTATGATGCCAGAAATGGATGGGTTAGAAGTATGCCGTCTGATGAGAAGTGAGGGGATTTTGACACCTATTTTGATGCTTAGCGCTAAGGCGGAAGATAACGATAAAATTATGGGGCTTTTAACTGGGGCAGATGATTACATGGTAAAGCCATTTAACCCGTTAGAGCTTTCAGTTCGTGTTAAAGCGATTTTGAGACGGATGCAGCAAATGAGTCAAGCTGAGCCCATCAGCCAGGACAAAGTTATCATTGGACCGATTGTGGTTGACCGGGCGCTTCATGTCGTCACTGTTAACGGAAAAGAGCTCCATTTAACGACATCGGAGTTTGATATTTTATTTTTGCTAGCAAGTGAACCTGGTCGAGTGTTTAGTTCAGAATATATTTTCGAAAAAATTTGGCAAGAAAAAGCACTTGGAGCAAGTAAAACGGTTATGGTTCATATTAGTAATTTACGTGATAAATTGCGTGATGCTATGGGCGGAGAAAATGTCATTAAAACCATTTGGGGAGTAGGATACAAAGTTGAAATATAGACTTGAAATGTTGTTTACTAAAATTAGTCATGTGATGAATATTTGGCAAGCGACTTTTTTTGCTGCTATTTCATGGGTTTTAGGGATGATTGCCGTACGTACCATCTATCTGTGGGCAATTTCGATTAGAGACGATTCATTGTTTTTAAAAGAGGTTACCCGAGCAATTGTTAGTTTGTTTGGTCCTAATAAATATGTCCGCGTGATGGATTCGATTTGGGTAGTATTAATCAATTATTTTATTATTTTCTTGATTACATGTCTGTTTTTCTCGTTTTTCTATCGTTATATGCGTCAAAAACTTTTGAAAAAACAATTACGGACTATCAATTTTGCCCTACATGACGGAAAACCAGTGGATACAGAGAGTTTTGTTCCGGAGATTCAAGAATTGGAGCGAAACATTGAAAGTATGCGCGAACGCCAAAATAAATTAATGAAACAAGAAGAACAGGCACAACAGGCTCGGAATGATTTGATTACAAATGTGTCACATGATCTTAGGACACCGTTAACTTCAATCTTAGGGTATTTAAGTTATATTCATGAAGACCGTTATCGTGACGAAATTGAGTTGCGTTATTACACAGAGCTTGTATACGGTAAAGCACGTCACTTGCATAAACTGATTGATGACTTGTTTTCTTATACAAGATTAGATAGTGTGGAGTATCGACTGAAAAAAGACGAGCTAGATGTCATTGAATTGCTAAGTCAGTTAGTAGCTGAATATGACGGTCAAGCAACCGAGCGAAACATGAAGATTGTGGATCACTTTGATGCTAAAAAATTAATTATTAGCGGGGATGGCAACCAGATCATGCGCTTATTTGAGAATTTGTTTTCTAATGCGCTTAGATACGGAGAAGGTGATAAACAAATTGATGTCAGCGCAAAGCAAGAAGGAAATATGGCTGTTGTGAAGGTAACGAATTATGGTCAAGAAATATCGGAAATCGATTTACCGTATTTGTTTGAACGTTTTTATAAAGCAGACAAGAATCGAACAACTACTGGAACTGGTCTCGGACTTGCTATTGCTAAATCAATCGTTGAAAAACACGGCGGCATTGTTACAGCAGAAAGCAAGAACCGGAAAACTACTTTTATTGTCAAATTACCGCTGATTTAATCTTTAATAATTCTTAAATGTTTCTTTCCACCCGATTTATATTCATTCAGTAGAATATAAATGACGGAGGGTGAACAAATGAAAAAGCATTTAGTTTTAATTGTTGTTGCTTGTATTACAGTTGTTGCGATATTTGTTTATTTAGCCCAAATAAATAAGGGTGATATTAATTCTCAAAATAGAACGCAAATTAAAATTGCCTCACCGTTAGCCAGTGCAGATAAGCAAAGGGAACTAGTTGTTATTAGTGAATAAAGTTACAACTAATGATTTATTAGTAAAAAAGTTATTGACAAAGCGTAACGGAAAAGGTAATATGAAAAAACAAGAAACGTCACTATAGTCACAAATGAAGTGATATATAATATGTAGAAATCTTATCCAGAGTGGTGGAGGGAAATGCCCTGTGAAACCCAGCAACCTAAACAATAATTCATTATGTGTTTAAGGTGCTAAGTCATGCAGAACAGTTAATTGTTCTGAAAGATGAGAAGGAAGTTAGTCCATTTGAAAAAATGCTGCCTTTCTGCTCATGAGCAGAAAGGCTTTTTGTATACCAGAAATGTAGAAAAAGGTGATTGAGATGATAACGTTACAGCATGTTGTAAAGGAATATACATCAAGAAATAATAAAGTTCGAGCAGTTGATAATGTTGACTTAGAAATTGAGCAAGGAGAAATTTTCGGTGTAGTTGGTTATTCTGGCGCTGGAAAAAGTACTTTGATTCGAATGTTTAATGGGCTAGAGTTGCCGACAGAGGGAACGGTAGAAGTAGATAATTTACTAATTAGTGAGATTCGTGGCGGGAAACTTCGAAAAGCTCGTCAGCAAATTGGGATGATTTTTCAGCATTTTAATTTACTATGGTCACGTACTGTCGCTGAAAATATTGCTTTCCCGCTAGAAATTGCTGGAGTACGCGGTGAAAAAAGACGTTTTCGTGTAAATGAACTAATTCGGCTTGTCGGCTTAGAAGGAAAAGAAAATGCTTATCCTGCTGAACTAAGTGGTGGCCAAAAACAACGTGTCGGGATTGCTAGAGCGCTTGCGAATAATCCGAAAGTATTATTATGCGATGAAGCAACATCCGCGCTAGATCCACAAACAACGGATGAAGTATTAGAACTTTTATTAGATATTAACAAACGACTTAACCTTACAATCATTGTCATCACCCATGAAATGCATGTTATTCGCAAAATATGTAATCGTGTGGCCGTGATGGAAAGCGGAAAAGTTGTCGAACTTGGCGATGTACTAGATGTTTTCCGCCATCCAAAAGAAAAAGTAACCGAGCGATTTGTTCGCCAAGTAACCGATTCCGATGAAACAGAGGAATTGATTCATTTATTACTAGATAATTATTCAGAAGGAAAAATTGTCAAATTGCTCTTTATGAGTGAAAATGCAACCCAACCTGTTATTTCTCAAGTAGCTAAAGAAAATGATGTCTTATTAAATGTCCTTCATGGGAATTTGACGCAAACACAAAATGGTGCGTACGGGACACTTTATGTACAAATATTAGGTGCTGAAGAGGCCACTAGTGCGAGTCTAACACAGCTACGTCAACTTAAAGTAGAAACGGAAGTGTTAGAACGATGACGAAATTACAAGAATTATTCCCAAATGTTGATTTTCAGATGATGTGGGTAGCGACACAAGAAACACTTTATATGACGCTTACTTCACTCTTTGCGGTTTTCTTGCTAGGTATCGTTTTAGGTTTGTTATTATTTTTAACAAACAATAAAAAGCATGCAGGTGCGCGTATTCTCTACTGGATTACAGCGATACTTGTCAATGTTTTCCGGTCGATTCCGTTTATTATTTTGATTGTATTACTTCTTCCAATGACAAAATCACTTGTTGGAACAGTAATTGGACCGAAAGCTGCTCTACCAGCGCTTATTATCTCGGCAGCTCCTTTTTATGGTCGAATGGTTGAAATTGCCTTTCGTGAAGTAGATAAAGGGGTTATTGAGGCAGCAAAATCGATGGGAGCTAATATATTCACCATTATTGGCAAGGTACTTATCCCAGAAGCTTTACCAGCGATTATTTCAGGTATTACGGTAACAGCCATTTCCTTAGTTGGTTTCACAGCAATGGCAGGTGTCATCGGGGCTGGGGGGCTTGGAAATGCAGCTTACTTGGAAGGTTTCCAACGCGGGCAACCGGATGTAACTGTACTGGCCACAATTATTATTTTGATTATCGTCTTTATTTTCCAGTTTATCGGCGACTTCTTAACGAAACGAACCGATAAACGCTAACCAATGTATATGAAGCAATTTATATAAAAAAACGCGGAATCCCCGCAAAAAAGGAGAGATTTTCATGAAAAAGGTTCTTGGATTCATTTTCACATTAAGTTTAGTTTTAGTACTTACAGCTTGCGGTGGCTCATCAGATAAAGCATCATCTAGCAAAGACGATAATAAGGAATTGGTGGTTGGCGCTTCAAACACGCCTCATGCTCAAATTTTGGAACAAGCAAAACCAATTTTGAAAGAAAAAGGAATTGACTTGAAAATTGTTAAATACACAGATTACGTTATGCCTAATAAAGCGCTAGAAGAAGGCGACTTAGATGCTAACTACTTCCAACATAAACCATACCTTGAATTAGAAGAAAAAGAAAAAGGGTACAAATTTGCTGATGTTGGCGCGATTCATATCGAACCAATGGGTATTTATTCCAAAAAAGTAAAAGACATTAAAGATTTAAAAGATGGTGCGCAAGTATTACTTTCTAACTCAAAATCAGACTGGCCTCGTGTCATTGGTATTTTTGTCGATAACGGCTTGCTAACACTTAAAGATGGTGTAAAAGCGCAAGATGCAACATTTGATGATATTAAAGACAATCCGAAAAATTTGAAATTCAAATATGACTTCGATCCTGCTTATTTAATGACTGCATATAACAATGAAGAAGGCGATGTAGTAGCAATCAACTCTAACTTTGTAGTTGACCAAGGTTTAAACCCTTCCAAAGATGCGATTGCGATTGAAAGTAAAGACTCCCCGTATGCGAATATCGTTGTAACTACGGAAGAGAAAAAAGACGATAAAAATATTAAAGAATTAGTAAACGTGCTTCACTCCAAAGAGATTCAAGATTATATTACGAAAGAATGGGATGGTGCAGTAGTTCCAGTAGATAAATAAAAACGAAAAAAAGCCTTTTACCGATTTGGTAAAAGGCTTTTTTATTGCATGGTGCTTCCTAAATAAAGTTTTAACCCATCAGAAATGGCTTTATCTAATTCTTTTTTCGAAACAATTTCATTTCCTTCTGGCATTGGAGGAACCTTTTCATAATCTAACATATCAATTGTTGTAGTAAAGTTCATCAAGCTATTCGTTGCTGTATCTTTATAGTTTGTGTCAATGATTGTCTTGCTAAAGCCTTTTTTGCTATCTGGTGTTAAAGTTAATTGGAAATCCAAACTCTGTGTTTTAGTAACTGTAAGATTTTTTAAAGAAGAACGAATCGATTTTTGTTGAGTGCCCCATGTGGATTCGGCTTCTTTTTGGGTGCTGCTATTAATTTCAGAAATAAGTGTAATGATACTGCCATCGTCGTCAAGGGCTTTTAGTACTTCATTAATCAAATCGCTAATTTCATTTTTACTTAATTTGAGCAAGATGTCGCCATTTTCTTTTGCCGTGAAGTGTTGATCATCAAGGTTATTAAGATAACTATAAATCGTAATGCCGCTTATTTCTTCAATTTTTTTCAGTTCTTCGGCTTGGCGGTCAACGGTTTCTGAATCAATGGTTTGGTTAGAGAAGTTTTGGATGGTTTCAAAAAAATTAAGGTATTTTGATTCCAAATCTTTATTTTGAGCTAGAACTTCATTAAAAATGGCAGCGGTCGAATCGCTTAGCAAACTCGAGATGCTGTCAGATGCGTCGTATATATCAGAAACTGGAATATAGGCTTTTCCATCATCACTATTTTGAAGTGCATGTAATGTTAAATCAAGAGGCTTACTTCCAGCCCAATGAAGTGAGAAAGTACTATAAGAAGAACTAGTATCACTATCTACAGAAATTTTATATTGAAGATTGGATTTTTTTAGTTGAGTTAAAGTAACGTCAGGGCCAAATTGTTTTATGTAATTATCTGATAGCTCGTTAATTTGGAATTTTACATTCGTGGTGTATTGTCTGTTTTCAGTAACTTTCTTTAGAGCCGCAGTGAAGTCGGACTTAGGGGAGCTACACCCAGATAGGGCAGTTAAAAGCAATACAAAGATGGTCAGAGCCATTATTGCTTTCTTCATATTTAAATTCTCCTTCAATAATTAATCGTTTATTACAAATAAGTTATTATATTTCAAATTTGTTACGTTACAACAATAACACATCTAAATAAGATATACAATCCTTTTTTTATGGGAAGGAATCTGTTGTTTTTATTGGTATGAAAGGTTCTTTATTTTCTTGGCCCATTACACTTGGATATTCTCAAATAAAATGGAAATACTGATAATGCTCGAAAACTGGAAAAAATCGGCTATTAATAGTAGAATGAAGGGGAGAATGCGAAGAGTGCTGGTTTTTATAGTTGTAATCAGATTAGAATTATACTAAACTAGGATTATGCAAATTTTACACTAGGGAGGACTTTTTTTATGGCAACTTTAAAGATTCAAGATTTACATGTTGAGATAGAAGGAAAAGAGATTTTGAAAGGCGTTAACCTTGAAATTTCAACTGGGGAAATCCACGCTATCATGGGACCAAATGGAACAGGGAAATCTACATTGTCCTCAGCTATTATGGGACATCCGAAATATGAAGTAACGCAAGGAACAATTACGCTTGACGGCGAAGATGTGCTAGAAATGGAAGTAGACGAACGCGCTCGAGCTGGTCTTTTCTTAGCGATGCAATATCCAAGTGAAATTAGCGGGGTTACAAATGCTGAATTCATCCGTGCGGCAATCAACAGCCGACGCGAAGAAGGCGACGAAATTCCGGTTATGCAGTTTATCCGTAAATTAGATGCCAAAATGGACATTCTAGATATGGATGAAGAAATGGCAGAACGTTACTTAAATGAAGGATTTTCAGGCGGAGAGAAAAAACGTAATGAAATCTTACAATTACTTATGATTGAACCAAAACTAGCAATCTTAGACGAAATCGACTCCGGTCTTGATATCGATGCACTTAAAGTTGTCTCTAAAGGTGTAAACGAAATGCGCGGCGAAGGATTTGGTTGCTTAATTATTACCCATTACCAACGTCTCCTTAATTACATCACTCCAGACTTTGTACATGTAATGATGCAAGGGAAAGTTGTTAAAGAAGGCGGACCTGAACTTGCTAAACGTTTAGAAGCGGAAGGTTATGATTGGATTAAGCAAGAACTTGGTATTGAACTTGAGGAAGAAGAAGCAGTAGACCAACAATAAGGAAGTGAGGTTAAAATCATGGCAGAAAATAGGACAATTAAAGATGATTTTATCCACGCTTTTTCAAGTAATGCGAATGAACCGGATTGGTTTTTAGATATTCGTCGCACTGCTTTTAAAGCTTACGGGGAACTGGACTTACCTTATGTGGATAAAACAAAAATTACACGCTGGAATTTCACTAAATTTGAAACGTTTATTCCTTTTAAAGAAGGTGTAACGAATGAAATTTTACCTGAAAAAGTAGCGAATCTAGTTGATTTAGATAATAAAGAAGCAAACTTTTACATTCAAATGGATGAACGTCCTGCGAGATTACAACTTAATCAAGAATTAATCGACCAAGGAGTCATTTTTACAGACATTATTTCGGCTGTTAAAAATCATCCTGAACTTGTAAAGAAATATTTTATGACAGACGCGGTACAAGTGAATGAACATAAGTTGACTGCGTTCCATGCGGCACTTGTGAATGGTGGTATCTTCCTTTATGTACCTAAAAATGTCGAAGTGAAAGCACCTATTCAAGCTGTTTTTGTTCAAGATAAAGCAGAATCTCCTTTAGTAAACCACGTGTTACTTGTTGCTGATGATAATAGTGCTGTCACTTATGTGGAAAACTATGTAACGGTGGATAATACACCTAAGGGAATTGTAAGTATTGTGGAAGAAGTTATCGCCGAAAAAAATGCTCGAATTACTTTTGGCGGAGTAGATAATCTTGCGAGCGGCGCAACGGCATATGTGAACCGTCGTGGACATATCGGGACAGATAGCCAAATTGAATGGGCACTTGGTTTAATGAACGATGGCGATACGATCAATGAAAATGTAACTAATTTAATGGGTGATGGATCTTCGGCTGATGTGAAGACAGTAACTGTTGGACGCGGTAAGCAAACACAAAACGTAACAACTCGTGTGACACATTACGGTAAAGCATCAAACGGTACGATTTTATCCCATGGTGTTATGAAAGAAAGAGCAACAACTATCTTTAATGGAATTGGTCATATCAAGCACGGCGCTTCTAAGTCTGATGCCCAACAAGAATCACGGGTATTGATGCTTAGCCCAGAAGCACGCGGCGATGCGAACCCAATTTTATTAATTGATGAAAATGATGTTGTTGCAGGTCACGCAGCCTCTGTTGGTCGTGTGGATCCGCTCCAATTATTCTATTTGATGAGTCGCGGTATTTCGCAAAAAGAAGCAGAACGATTAGTTATTCATGGCTTCTTAGATCCAGTTGTACGTAAGTTACCAATCGAAAGTGTCAAAACTATGCTTCGGGAAGTAATCGAAGGGAAAGTGCGCTAAATGATTGATATCCAAAAAATTCGTGCGGACTTTCCGATACTAGCCCAAGAAATAAATGAAAAACCGTTAGCTTATTTAGATAATGCGGCCACTTCACAAAAACCAAAACAGGTTATCCGCGCCTTAACCCATTACTACGAATTTGATAATGCCAACGTCCACCGTGGTGTGCATACACTTGCGGCTAGAGCGACAGACGCTTTCGAATCAGCGCGTGCCAAAGTAGCAAAATTCATTCATGCACGGGAAGTAGCGGAAATTATCTTTACAAGAGGGACGACCTCAGCGATTAATTTGGTGGTAGATAGTTACGGAAACGCAAATATTGAAGCAGGCGATGAGATTGTTATTTCTTATTTAGAGCATCATTCTAATTTAATTCCGTGGCAACAACTTGCTAAACGCAAAGGCGCGGTTTTGAAATATATCGAGCTAGAAGAAGATGGAACCATTTCTATTGAACAAGCTGAAAAAACTATTACCGAAAAAACAAAAATAGTTGCCTTGGCGCATGTCTCAAATGTTCTTGGCACAATTACACCTATTAAAGAAATCGCGGCACTAGCTCATAAAGTTGGCGCAGTTATCCTTGTTGACGGGGCACAAGCGGTTCCTCACATGGAAGTAAATGTAGTAGATTTAGATGCTGATTTTTATGCTTTTTCTGGGCATAAAATGATGGCTCCTACTGGCATTGGTGTATTGTACGGAAAACGAGAATTGCTAGATAAAATGGAACCAACCGAATTTGGCGGAGAAATGATTGATTTTGTTGAATTATACGATTCCACTTGGAAAGAACTACCATGGAAATTTGAAGCTGGGACACCAATTATCGGCGGAGCGATTGCGCTAGGTACAGCGATTGATTACTTGGCAGCGATTGGAATTGATACGATTCACGCCTATGAACAAGAATTAGTTAGCTATGCAATCGAGCAAATGAGTAAGCTAGAAGGTATTACAATTTATGGCCCAACAGATGCAAGTAAACGTTGTGGCTTAGTGACATTTAATATCGAAGGCGCTCACCCGCATGATGTTGCAACAATTTTGGACGAAGATGGCGTGGCAATTCGCGCAGGTCATCATTGTGCGCAACCTTTGATGAAATGGTTAGACGTTTCTTCCACTGCTCGAGCAAGTTTTTATATTTATAATACAAAAGAAGAAATTGATGCTCTTATTGAAGGGCTCAAGTTAACAAAGGAGTATTTTGGATTATGACAAGCCGGAAATTAGATCAGCTATATAGACAAGTCATTATGGATCACTATAAAAATCCGCGCAATAATGGAGAACTCCCAGATAGCGACGTAACCATTGACCTTAATAACCCAACATGTGGTGATCAAATCCATCTTCATTTAAAAATGGATGGTGACGTAATCGTAGCTGCGAAATTCACCGGTAGTGGCTGTTCGATTTCGATGGCCTCTGCTTCGATGATGACACAAAGCATTATTGGGAAAACCGAGCAAGAAGCGTTAAAAATGTCCCGTGAGTTTTCAGAAATGGTACAAGGGCATGACCATGAAACCATTGATGAATACGGTGACGTGGAAGCTCTCGCCGGAGTTGCAAAATTCCCTGCAAGAATCAAATGCGCGACACTTTCTTGGAAAGCAATGGAGCGAGCAATTTTTGAAAAAGAAGGAACGAAATAAGTAGCGAAAAGGAGGATACGACATGACTGAAATTCCAGAAATTGGCGAATACCAATACGGATTCCATGATAAAGATACCTCTGTGTTCCGTACAGAACGCGGATTAACAGAAAAAGTTGTAAGAGAAATTTCGAATATTAAAGAAGAACCAGAATGGATGCTTGAATTCCGTTTGAAGTCTTTAGAACAGTTTTATAAAATGCCGATGCCGACTTGGGGTGGCGACTTATCAGAGCTTAAGTTTGAAGACATTACTTACTACGTGAAGCCATCAGAACAAACCGTGCGCTCATGGGATGAAGTTCCTGAAGAAATTAAGCGTACTTTTGATAAACTTGGTATTCCTGAAGCAGAACAAAAATACTTGGCAGGGGCATCCGCACAGTACGAATCCGAAGTAGTTTATCATAATATGAAGCAAGACCTAGAAGACTTAGGGATTGTTTTTAAAGATACTGATTCAGCGCTAAAAGAAAATGAAGATATTTTCAAAGAGTATTTTGCTAAGGTGATTCCGCCAACTGACAATAAGTTCGCAGCTCTTAACTCTGCTGTTTGGTCAGGTGGGTCATTCATCTACGTACCACCAGGCATCAAAGTAGATACGCCACTACAAGCTTATTTCCGGATTAATTCCGAAAACATGGGACAATTTGAGCGGACGTTAATCATTGTGGATGAAAATGCGAGTGTAAATTATGTAGAAGGTTGTACTGCTCCCGTTTATACAACAAATTCACTTCACTCTGCGGTCGTTGAAATAATTGTTAAACCAGGGGCTTATTGCCGTTACACAACGATTCAAAACTGGGCAAATAACGTCTATAACTTAGTAACAAAACGTACTTTCTGTGAGGAAAATGCGACGATGGAATGGATTGATGGTAACATCGGTTCGAAATTAACGATGAAATACCCAGCAGTACATTTACGTGGTGAAGGTGCGCGTGGAACAACCCTTTCTATCGCAATTGCTGGTAAAGGTCAACGTCAGGATGCTGGAGCGAAAATGATGCACTATGCGCCTAATACGTCGTCTACTATCGTATCGAAGTCGATTTCTAAGCAAGGCGGAAACGTAACGTACCGTGGAATCGTTCATTTTGGCCGTAATGCGGATGGAGCGCGTTCGAATATCGAGTGTGATACGCTAATTATGGATAATCTTTCCACATCTGATACCATTCCTTACAACGAAATTTTAAACAGCAACATCTCATTAGAGCACGAAGCAAAAGTTTCTAAGGTTTCAGAAGAACAACTTTTCTATCTAATGAGCCGTGGTTTAAGCGAAGAAGAAGCGACCGAAATGATCGTAATGGGCTTCATTGAACCATTTACAAAAGAATTACCAATGGAATACGCCGTTGAAATGAACCGTTTGATTAAGTTTGAAATGGAAGGTTCGATTGGTTGATGAATTAAATATTTTAAGAGGAAGCGGAATATCGCTTTCTCTTTTTTATTGATTACTAAATACTTTCTACTCCATTTTTCAAAATTATGTGCTAAAAAACCAAATTAAAAGATTCCCCCTCGATTTTGCGTTATAATAAACTTAAATAAACGCTAAAAAATAGAGAGGGTGGTAGCGGTGATTACAATCGGATTAACTGGGTGGAGTGATCATGATTCTTTGTTGCAAACAAAAAAATTAACTTTGGCTGATTATGCGGCACATTTTCCTGTGGTAGAAGTGGATACTAGTTTTTATGCCATTCCTTCGCCGAGAACGACGGCAAACTGGGCAGCGCAAACACCAGAAGAATTTCGTTTTGTTATTAAAGCATTTTCGGCGATGACTAAGCATAAAGAATGGTCACAGTATTTTGATAGTGAAAATGCGATGTATACGGCTTATATGGATATGATTGCGCCAATAAGTGAAACGGGGAAATTAAAAGCGATTTTATTTCAATTTCCACCGTATTTTCATTGTACGAAAGAAAATGTCGCTTATTTAAAATATATTGCTGGGAAAATGGGTGATTTACCAGTTGCGATTGAATTTCGAAATAATTCTTGGTATACCGAACAAAATACCGAAAAAACGTTAGAGCTACTTAAAGAGTTAGGCTTCATCCACACCGTTGTTGACGAGCCGCAAGTTGGTTCTGGAAGTGTGCCGATTATTTTACGGGAAACAAGCTCGGAAATGACAATGGTAAGATTACATGGTCGGAACCAATATGGTTGGATGAAAGCTAGTAGCCCTGAATGGCGCGAAGTCCGGACATTATATCGTTATAATGATGAAGAAATTAAAGAATGGGCCAAATATGTCGAACATTTACAAAAGTTATCTAAAGAAGTCGTGGTCATTTTTAACAATAACAGCGGCGGGGATGCAGCAGACAATGCTAAACATTTACAAACGGCGTTAAATGTGGAATTTCAAGGCTTAGCGCCAATGCAAATGGATTTGTTTTCCGAGTAAAACGTAAAACTATCTTTTCGAAAGAGAAGGTAGTTTTTTTATTTTAGCACAATCGTACTAAAATGGTTGACTTATTAGCACGAACGTACTAGAATAATGGTATACTTAATTTATAGAAACGTGGAGGTTTTACTCGATGGATAATTTAGCTAGAATGGGACTTGGGTGTGGACGGATGTCTGATAAAATAGACGATGATAGCCGAAAAGAAAGTATTGCAACAATCCATGCGGCACTGGATGCAGGGATTTCTTTTCTAAATACCGCAGACTTTTATGGAACGGGACATAATGAAATGTTGATAGGAGAGGCACTAAAAGGATATAAACGAGATAAAGCTTTTGTATCACTTAAGTTTGGTGCTTTGATGGAACCAAATGGCAAGATGTATGGGCTTGATGTAAATCCAAAACATATTAAAAACTATTTGGCGCAATCTTTAAAACGACTTAATTTGGACTATGTGGATTTATACCAACCAGCCAGAATTGACTTGGCTATTCCTGTCGAAGAAACAATTGGTGTGATTGCAGATTTGGTAAGAGAAGGCTATGTGAAGAATATTGGCGTTACTCAAGTAGATGCAGAAACGTTTAGAAAAGCAAATGCGGTTCACCCAATCAAGTTTATCGAAGCTGAGTACTCCTTGTTTAACCGGACGATTGAAAAAGATATTGTCCCGACTGCTAGAGAATTAGGCGTGGGTGTTGTTGCGTTTGGTGCGCTTGCTCATGGCATGTTAAATGGAACTTGGAAAAAAGAGATACTACCTATGGATACAATTCGATGATTCCCCTATATGCAAAAGAAAATATCGGCAAAAACTTACAACTTGTTGAAGCATTACGCGAAATCGCAAACGAAAAAGAAATGACCATTCCGCAGTTGGCTTTTGCGTGGCTATTAGCAAAAGGAGAAGATATTTTACCATTAATTGGTTCCACTAGAATTGCTTCCCTTAAAGATTCACTAAAAGCATTAGATATTAAACTTACTAGCGATGACATGAAACAAATCGAGGTCGCGATGCCAGTAAATGAAATTGCCGGAGCTAGTTTTCCTGATATGCGGTTTAGAAACGGCGAAGTAGTCAGATAAAAAAGCATGGCGCAGATAAAATTTCTGCACCATGCTTTTTTATGCTTTGATACCAATCAAAAAACTAATAACTAAAATTACTAATACAAGCCCGGTAATCCCAACATACAGATAATCTTTCTCTTTTAAAAATGTAAATAACGAAACAACCACTCGTAAAACCGGAGTCAAAATCAAGCAAAAAAGGCCAAACATCATAATAGCATACGGTTTAAGTGAGCCAAGTCCGCTGAAAATAGCAGTCAGTGAGGTTGGATAGGTTTCGCCTGGGTAACCACTTTCGCCTGTAACAAACAGCATCACAAGACCGAAAATAATAATAATCGCACTTAAAACCACCCCAATTCGCAGTAAGGCACTCACAATAAGCTCGACGCGATACATCTCATCTTTTTTCTCAGTCATTTAAATCCACCCCAATCCTTCTAAAATCATTTGGAAGGCAACATATAAAATGACAGGAATGAAGATAATCCGGATGACTTTACTTTTTAAGCGTTGCATGACACGTGTTCCAAGTGTAGCACCGACTAATACCCCGATTGCAACAGGAGCAGCGATAGCAGGTTGAATATCTCCTTGGAATAAATATACTGTTGCACTTGCAGCGGCAGTTACACCCATCATTAAATTACTCGTTGCACTACTGACTTTAAGTGGCATTTTCATAAAGACATCAAGTGCCATTACTTTAAAAGCACCACTACCGATACCAAGTAATCCACTGGCAATCCCCGCTCCGTACATCACACCAAAACCAGCAGGCACATTCGCGACCTGATAATCCACCGTTTGCCGAAGCGACTTATCGTAATAAGAATCATGTAAGTTTAGCTTTGTCGCAATTGGATCTGGTTTTACATTTGTCGGGAATTCAGAGCCAACTTTTTTAATCATGTTGAAAGCTGAATAAAGTAGTAAAAGGCCGAATATAATGTATAAAGCAGTTGCTGAGAGTAGCCCACTAACAAAGGCACCAGTTATCGCGCCGATTGTTGTAGCAATTTCCAGGAACATGCCGACTCGTAAGTTTGTAATTCCATCTTTTATGTAAGCGACCGCGGAACCACTACTTGTAGCAATGACGGAAATAATACTCGCGCCAATCGCATACTGGATGTCAATTCCAAAAATAAGCGTCAAGGCGGGCGTGACAATAATACCGCCACCAAGACCAAGCAAAGAGCCAACTACCCCTGCAAAAACAGAGATTAGTAGGATTTCGACTGTTTGCGTAATATCCAAAAAATCACTTCCCTTTAAAACAATATATTCTATCATAACATAAAAAGAGAAACAGGCGATTCATGCAACCCCATCACGTGTAAAAAAAGTAGATTTAAGCTACAATAGGGATAGTGAGGAGTGGGGTGGATTAATGAAACATTTAACTTTATGGCATACAAATGATGTTCATAGTCACTTGGAACATTGGCCACGAATTTTTACCTTTCTAAAAGAGAAACGATCTACAGCTGATGAAGAAGGTAAGTCAGTGTTATTTTTCGATATTGGCGATTTTTTGGACCGGGTTCATCCGCTTACTGAAGGAACAAATGGCCTTGCTAATACTGATTTACTCAATCAATTACCATATGATGCGGTGACATTTGGAAATAATGAAGGAACGACTTTAGCACATGAAGACTTAGAAAATTTATATAAACATGCCGTTTTTCCAGTTGTTTGTTGTAACTTCTTTGCCGATAAAGCAAGAACGAAACAACCAGACTGGGTGAAGTCGATTGTATATAAAGAAATAAATCAAATAAAAATAGCCATCATTGGTGCCACAGCTCCCTTTAAAGAGTATTATGAAGAAATGGGCTGGGGAATCGAGGAACCAATGCGTGCGATAAAAAAACAAATTGCTGGCTTGGAACAAGGAACCGACTTGGTTATTATGCTGAGCCATCTAGGACTGCCAACTGACGAACGAATTGCACTTGAAATTCCTGAAGTCGATATTATTTTAGGGGGACATACACACCATCTACTTGAAAACGGAAAATTGGAAGGGAATGCTTTGCTTGCTGCTGCCGGAAGATGGGGCGAATATGTTGGTAAAGTCGATATCGAGCTAGACGACGATAATCACATCCTTTCTAAAACTGCGACCACTTTTAAAACCGAAGACTTGCCAGCTGTTCCAAATGAGGCAAACGAAATTCAAGCTTATTTTGAAAAAGGTCGAGACGAACTCACCGAAAAAGTAGTTGCGATTCCCGAAAAGTTAGCGCATAATTGGTTTGATGACTCCGAAATTGCTCATATTTTAAATGATGCCGTTTGTGAATGGACTGGCGCGGAGACATTTGTTATGAACGCAGGGATTTTTATGACCGACTTTGAGGCTGGGATTGTAACTGCCTTTGATATTCACCAAATGTTGCCTCATCCACTTAATGCGATTGCACTAACAATGGCAGGCGAGGAATTAGAAATACTGATTGCTGGGATTTACCGAAAAAAAGCAGAACTTAGGGATATTCCATTACGAGGATTTGGTTTTCGTGGCGAGTTTTTTGGCACTATTTTGATGGACCGAGCTGGATTTGACCCAGTGAAACAAATAGCCCTTTTTGATAATAAACCAATTGATAAAAATCGGGAATACCGAATAGCTACACACGATACTTTTGTATTCGCCCCGTTTTTCCCAATTGTGAAACAAATAAAACGAAAAGAAGTATATACACCAGAGTTACTCCGAGATATTTTAAAGTGGAAACTCAAGGAAATGTATGGACAGGAGGAAAACAAGTGACGATTACAATTCAAGATTTAAATTATGAGATAATCACCAATTATCGCGATGCTTTTGATGAAGAAAAGTTAAATGAACGATTTAGCGACATCCTTGGGAGGTATGACTATATTGTAGGTGATTGGGGTTATGACCAACTTAGATTAAAAGGTTTTTTCGATGATGAAAATCGCAAAGCGGCTTATGACAATAAGATTAGTACCTTAAAAGAATATATCTATGAATACTGCAACTTTGGGTGTGCGTATTTTGTGATAAAAAAAGTAAAATAGTAAATGAGGTAGTCAGAAATTGAAAAATTATCAAGCTTATTTAATTGATTTAGACGGAACCATGTATCGTGGTGCCGAAGTAATTCCAGAAGCGATTATTTTTGTTGAAAACTTAAAACGCGCTGGACTTCCTTATTTATTTGTAACCAATAACTCTACAAAGACACCTGGACAAGTGGCGGAACATTTAACTGATATGGGAATTCAAGCAGTTAGTGAGGATGTTTTTACTACTTCCCAAGCAACTGTCCAATTTATGCTAGAGCAAAAACGCGAAAAAACGGTTTATGTTATCGGAGAACGTGGAATAAAACAAGAACTGACAGATAATGGATTTGAAATAACTTCTAGTAATCCTGCTTTTGTTGTCGTTGGACTTGACCGAGAAGTCGATTATGAAAAATTTGCGAAAGCAGCTCTTGCAGTTCGAGGTGGTGCAATGTTTATTTCCACGAATGGCGATGCGGCAATCCCGACAGAGCGCGGTTTGCTTCCAGGAAATGGTTCGATCACATCTGTCGTTTCCGTAGCAACAGAAACAGCACCCATCTTTATTGGAAAGCCAGAGCCGATTATCATGGAACAAGCACTCGCAAAACTTGGTGTAACGAAAGACGAAGCAATAATGGTTGGCGATAACTACGAAACAGATATTTTGGCAGGAATTAATTACGGCATGGACACGCTCATCGTTCACACCGGTTTTACTTCAAAAGTAGCGCTAATGACAAAGAAAATCCAGCCAACTTATGCTGTGACTAAGTTAACTGATTGGGAAATTAACTAGAAGAGCGGAATTTTTCTGCTCTTTTTTTATCAATGAAAAGGGGGAGAACTAATGGTTTCGATTCAAAAGTTAACGAAAGATAATTTTCACGACACAGCTAAATTAGAAGTACACCCACACCAAAAAACATTTGTAGCAGAAAATTGGTATTCGATTATCGAAGCAAGTTTGGAAGAAACCTATCATTCGCTCGTCATTTACGCGGATAATACACCAGTGGGCTACGCAATGTACGGGATGGACACAGACGACGGGGAATTCTGGCTCGTTCGTTTTATGACTGGTAAAGAACATCAAGGTAAAGGCTACGGTGGGGATGCGCTGGTGCAAATTATTGAAAAAGTAAAAAAACTCCCTGAAAAACCAGCACGTCTTCGCTTGTCTTATGAACCAGAAAATAGTATTGCTGAAAAATTTTATGCGAAATATGGCTTTGTAAAAACGGGTGAAATTATCGACGGGGAAGCAGTTGCTGATTTGTGGTTCGAACGTTAAGAGAAAGAAAGGCAGTAGATAAGGAGAATGTGGAATGGACATTTTTAATGATTTTTTTGTGATATTTTTAATTGCAGCGACAGCCTTTTTTGTTGCGAGTGAATTTGCGATTGTAGCGATTAGGAAACCAACTGTATTGCAACTGCTAGCAACGGACAATCCACGCGCAAAATATGTCAAAAAAGTAACTTCCAATATGAATGACTACTTAGCCGCTTGCCAATTAGGAAACACGCTCGCTGCTCTAGCAATGGGGTGGGTCGGAGAAGCAACCATGCGGGGCTGGCTTGAACCATTATTTCAAATGTTGCCATTATCAGAATCGCTTGAAAAACCGATTTCAATTTTTGTTTCATTTATATTGATTACTTTTCTAAATGTCGTTCTCGGGGAACTTGCGCCAAAAACATTTACCATTCAAAGTACAGAAAAAGTAGCGCTGTTTATTGCTAGACCGCTTGTTTATTGGTATCGAGTGACATTTCCACTTAACTGGTTATTAAATAATTCGGCCAATTTGATTACGCGGATGTTTGGAGTGAAACAAACGGATGATGCGGACCAAATGACTCCAACGGAACTAAAAATTATTTTTGAAGATAGTTACAGACAAGGCTTACTTAATCCTCAAGAATTTCGTTATATGAAAAATATTTTTAAGCTTAGTGATGTTCCAGCAAAAGAAGTGATGATACCGCGAATGTCAATGATTGCTATTGATCAAACAGCGACAGTACGAGATTTATTGCAACTAACTTCAGAACATACATACCATATTTTTCCTGTAATGGAAGATGACGATAAGGATCATATTGTTGGCATGCTTCGGGTCAGTGCTGTAATGGCGGGACTTGGTAAAGATGAAGCTATTATGGATAAACCGATTAAACCATTCATTAGTTCTATTTTAGAAGTATTTGAGGGAATAGCTTTAGAAGAATTACTTGTTAAAATGCAACAAGAAAGTGAGCCTTTTGCTGTTTTGACAGATGAATATGGCGGGACAGCGGGAATTGTGACTTTAGAAGACATCATGGAAGTAATTGTAGGGGACATGGAAGAAGCAAAAGGGCCAAAAGGAATTCGAAAAGTAGCGACAAACCATTTTATTATGGCTGGGTCTGAACCACTACTTGATGTGGAAGAGGCGCTAGGAATTCCAATTGATAGTCCAGGGGTTCATACTTTGTCTGGATGGATGTTATTAGAACGATTTGATTTAGAAGCTGGAGACGAAATGGAATATGAAGGTTATCGTTTTATTGTTCGCTCGATGAATAAAAACTCGATTCGCCAAGTAGAAGTGAAATGGAATGAAAAAAACCAGTAAAATCAGAGGACTAGTCTCCCGATTTTACTGGTTTTTGTTAGTTTACGATATCGTCATGATAACTATGAGCAAGACGACTTGCAGCAGCAGCGGCAATAGCGCCGACAATGTCATCTAAAAATGTATGAACAGCTTTTCCATCATGTTCGTTAAGTTTTGCTAGAATACCTGGTTTTACTTTGTCAATATAACCGTAATTAGTGAAACCAATCGAGCCATATACATTGACGATCGAAAGTGCAAGGATTTCATCGACGCCATAAAGACCTTCATCAGCACTAATAATATTTTGGAGTGGTTGGACGAGTTCGCCTTTTTCTGCCATTACATCTAGCTGTATGCCTGTTAAAACAGCATTTTGAACTTCTCGTTTGCGAAGAACATGCTCCACATTTTGACGACAAATTTCGAGTTCTAATCCAGGATGATACTTTTGTTGTAAAAATAAAACGAGTTCTGCAATATCATCTATTTCTACACCTCGTTCGATAAGCCAGCTACGGGCTTTTGATTCTAAGGCACTTTGTTTTTCTACCATTTTTTAACCTCCTAATTCTTGTATGTATATTGTATGATAGACGTTTATAGGAATTCTAAACATGTTCATACAAAAATAGCAACCGTTGTAGTAGGCCGCTAATAAATGCTTGTTTAAAAAACCTGCACTACTTCTTTGAATCCGATAATTTTTTCAGCTAAAGTTAGCTCAATTCCCATCTTTAAAGTCATATCAGAACTTGGACAAGTTTCGCAAGCGCCAAGTAACTTGATTTTCACGGTGCCGTCTGGAGTTACTTCCACAAGTTCATAATCGCCGCCATCACGGACTAGGAAGGGACGGAATTTTTTTAAAGCTTTATCAACTTCGGCATAACTTATTTCTTCCATAGGAAATAGCTCTCCTTTCGTGCGGAGTTATTATATTTTCTATTATAACAGGATAATGGGAAATGGGAAGAGATTGTTTTTTTTGTTTGGAACGATCTGGAATTAGGTAGGCTAAGTTTATGGAGTGAGAGGCACGGAAGGATTACATGTTCGCGTTGCTCGCATGTATATTTGGCCCGTAACTCGCTTTGCTTCGAACGGGCCAAACAAAAACACGTTCCTAAGGCTCAGAAAGGAACGTGCTCTTTCAACTGGTAAGGTTGAAAGACAATTGGGTTGCGCGCCCAATTGTTAAAGGGAGTGTTACTTATATGTTGACCGTGAAATCACGGGTACAACCAAATGATATTTTGTTTAACTAATACATCAAAGCATTAAAGAAATGCAATGTATTGGAAATATTATAATATATCTAGAAATTTGTGTCAATTCATAGCTTTATAAAAATTTATGAAATTTAATAGTTATGCTAAAGTGAAACAGCTTAGTCGCTTTTTGAGGCAGGTTTTTGTACAATGATAGTGAGGTGAAGCGTGATGGTAAATGAAGCAAAATTATATGTATATGGTTCAACGACTATTTGTGCAAGTTGTGTTGGAGCGCCATCCTCGAAAGAAACAGAGGAATGGCTTCGGGCGGCGATTGGAAGGAAGTTTTCCGGGCAGCCATTTGTAGTTGAGTATGTGGATATTTTTAATCCGCCGAGTGAAACGGAGATTAGAGATATAGCGAATAAAATTGTAGATGAGGACTATATGTATCCAGTCATAGTGGTTGATGGGGAAATTATCGCAGAAGGTAATCCGCGGTTAAAAGATATCTATCAAGTAATGACGGATCGAGGCTACTCAGCGACAATGTAAGATTTCTAGGAGGCAAGAAAGAATGAATCCTATTGTGGAGTTTTGCGTGAATAATTTAGCTAGTGGAGCAGATGCTGCATTTGCAAAATTGGACGCGGATGATAGTTTAGATGTGATTGAATATGATTGTCTAACTTACTGTGATTTATGCGCAACTAGCTTGTTTGCTTTAGTAGACGGAGAAGTAGTTCGGGGAGAAACGCCGGATGAACTAGTGGCGAATATCTATACATTTTTGGAAGAGAATCCGTTTTAATAATATAGAAGAAGCGATGAGCCGTTAAAATTGGCATCATCGCTTTTTTATTAACTGAAAAATTTGGTAATCGGTGTTTCGCCACTTTCGATGGTGTAGGTTTGATGAATACTGGATTTTTGCGATAAAGCTTCTGTGATAAAAGAAGCAACATCCTCGCGCGGAATTGATGTTTTTGGCGCACCGGAAACATTCGTGACTTTGCCAGTTCCAGCTTCATCAGAAAGTCCAACCGGCCGAACGATAGTGTAATCGAGTCCACTTCTTTTTAGTGCTTCATCTGCTTTAGCTTTAGCTTTTAAATAATGAATGAGCGAATCTGGTCCGTTTTCTGGGTCATCTGCTCCATAAGAACTAACGATGATAAAACGACGAACGCCTCTTTCTTTCGCAAAGTCTATCGCTTTAATTGCACCATCCTGGTCAATTTTGATTGTTTCATCAGGAGGTGTATGACCGCCAGATCCTGCTGTGAAAATGACTGCTTCTATTTCATCATACGCGTAAATAAAATCTTTTTTTAAATCTGCAATAAGTGGTTTTGCTCCAAGTTTTTCAAGGCCTTCTACTTGATCGGCCTTGCGCACCATTGCTCGCACAAAAAAACCTTTTTCCATGGCAAGTTTTTCTACTAGATGACGGCCGATTTTACCATTCGCGCCAATTACAAGTACATTCATTAGTGATCTCCTCCTAAAAAATATCTACAAATAACTTTTCCCGGTGAGTAAAAAATAAAACCACAAGTTAACTCGTGGTTTTGGTTATTATTCAAATAAAGAAGTGGAATGCATCGGTTGCACGCGAGCTTTTGGATCAATGAAATTCATCGCATTATTGACGGCAGTTGGTGCTTCCCCAAATCCGGTTGCGATGAGTTTTACTTTACCGTCATAGGTACAAATATCGCCAGCGCAATAAATGCCTGGGACACTTGTTTCCATTTTAGAATTTACAATAATTGAATTGCGTTCTAGCTCAAGTCCCCAGTTTTTGATAGGACCAAGCGAGGAAACAAAACCGTAATTAATGATAAAATCGTCAATTTCTAGTGTTTCTATTGTATCGCCTTTTACTTCTTGCAAAGTAATATGGGTCAGTTTGTCTCCATCTCCAAGAACTTCGGTTGGGATGAATGGTGTTTTGACCTTTACAGAAGATTTTTCTAGATTGCCGACGCTATGTTCATGTGCGCGAAAAGCATTACGTCTATGAATAATCGAGACAGAACTTGCTACTTTTTCAAGCATAAGTGCCCAGTCTACTGCGGAATCACCACCACCGCAAACCGCCACACGCCGTCCAGAAAAACGACTTATATCATTAATAAAGTAGTGAATACTATTGCCTTCATATTGTTCTGCATCAGGAAGATCTAAACGCCTTGGTTCAAATGCTCCGTTACCAGCTGTAATAATCACTGCTTTACTATAATGTGTATCTTTTTTTGTGATGATTTCAAATGTCCCATCCCCTTGTTTTTCCACACTTTGAACTGCTTCCTCTAGCGCAATAGTTGGCTCGAATGGTTTCATTTGTTGAATTAGATTGTTCACAAGTTCTTGTGCGCGAACCGATGGATAGCCCGGAATATCATAAATATATTTCTCAGGATAAAGCGTTGAAAGTTGCCCGCCTAATTGCGGTAAACTTTCGATTATTTTCACACTCGCACTTCGCATTCCAGCATAAAAGGCCGAAAATAGCCCAACCGGTCCACCACCAATGATCGTTATATCATAAATTTTTGTTTTTTCATCCAAAATACATCACCCCCTAGGTACTAAATTCCTTATGAAATCGCTAAAGTTGCAATAAGCATATTTTAGCATAAATTACTTAAAAAGAATGCTTACGGGATTGTGTGAAGGAAATAAATTCTAAAAATGAACTAGACCAATTATAGATTTAATGAAGGATAATTCCTAAAGCTAAGTGAGTAGAGAGCTGTATTGTGAATAAAATCGTATACCACTCTAACCGAGTTCACGAGAAGCTAAAAACCGCAAGTTCGCTTTCTTGAAAATGACACTAAAAAAGTCTATGATATAGTTTGTAAGCTATGAAAAAGGGAATATATTGGTACTTACCAGTTTCGCTTTAAAATAGTTTGCAGTAGATTTTTAGCGCAATCTACATAGGTGCAGTAAGGAATTCTTAATGCCATTTTTTTTGTGAAGAAAAATATAAGGGAAAGTAGATGTGATAACAGATGAGTAAATCAAAAATTGTCATTCTCGGAGCAGGATACGGAGGACTAAAAACATTACGTAAATTACAACAAAGAAACTTGGATGCCGAAATCGTTCTAGTGAATAAGAATGACTATCATCATGAAACGACATGGTTACATGAGGCAGCCGCTGGAACAATTGAACCAGAAAAATTAATGTATCCTCTTAAAAAAGTTGTTAACGAAGCAAAAACAACTTTCATTCAAGACACTGTAGTAAAAATTAATAAAGACGAAAAAACAGTCACACTAAATGCAAATGGCGATATCAGCTATGACTACTTATTAATTGCACTCGGGTCTGAAGCAGAAACATTTGGAATCAGTGGTTTAAAAGAATATGCTTTTACTATTACAAGCGTAGAATCAGTGAAAAAAATTCGTGCGCATATCGAAGCGCAATTTGCTAAATGGAAAACAGACCCTCGTGATGAATTACTAACAATTATCGTTGGTGGAGCGGGCTTTACTGGAATTGAGTTTCTTGGGGAATTAACTAATCGTATTCCAGAACTAGTTAAAAAATATGATGTACCACGTGAGAAAGTACGCATTTTCTGTATGGAAGCTGCTCCAAAAGTATTACCACAATTTGATGCAAAATTAGTGGATTATGGAGTTGGCGTTTTAGAAGATCGTGGCGTTGAGTTTCATGTTGGAAAACCAGTAAAAGAAGCTACTGCTGACGGCGTAAAATATGCTGAAAGTGAAAATGAAATTCGCGAAATTAAAGCAGCAACGATTATTTGGGCTGCCGGAGTTCGCGGCAATAGTGTTATTGAAGCTTCTGGTTTTGAAGCTGGCCGAGGACGTGTAAAAGTAAACAATAATCTTACTGTTCCGGGTAATGAAGAAATTTTAATTGTTGGTGACTGTTCATTAATTATCAACCCAGCGAATGAACGTCCATTCCCACCAACTGCTCAAATCGCTATGCAACAAGCAGACGTAGCAGCAGTGAACTTAGCAAAATTAGTAAAAGGCGAAACAGATTTAGAAGATTTTGTGTATCACGAAAAAGGAACGGTTTGCTCATTAGGTGATAATGACGCAATCGGTGTTGTCTTTGGAAAAAATCTAAAAGGCTATCCAGCATCCGTGATGAAAAAAGTTATTGATGACCGCGCTCTTTTATTAATCGGCGGTTCAGGCGTCTTAGCAAGTAAAGGGAAATTCAAATTCTATAAATAAAAACAAAGCAGTGCAATATCTTGTTTCATCAGATATTGCACTTTTTTCATGTTATAATTAAGAAAAAAAGAAAGAAGGCAACTTATGGAACAGCTTTTTGATATTCTCCCTAGTGAATGGGCAGAACGATTTTTAGAAACAGAAAAAGAACGAATGGTATTACATTTTAAAGATTCTGGAACACTATCATTACTCCAAAGTAAAGCTGGTGGGCGCGGATACTTGCCGAAAGAACAAGGCTATCCAGTGACTGACGAAGGTAAGCCACTCTCTCTTTTAGCACAAATCAATTTTTCCGAAATGCCGCAAATGGAAAACTATCCAGAATTTGGGTTGTTAGCATTCTATATTGATTATCAAGATGATTTATTAGGGCTTAATTTTGATAATCCGACGAAACAAGAGAATTTCCGGGTATTTTTCTTTGAGGATTTAGGAAGTGAAAGTCTTACAGCGGAAGAACAAGATTCGTTTTTTGCGGATGTAGCGAAAACCGACTTTTATCCAGTTGTAAATGGCGAGTTTAAAATTTCTGGCCAAGTATCTGATCAAATTTTGTTGAGTGATAGCTATGATTTTAAAAATGAATTCGGCCATAATTTTTATGAACTTGCGGATTTGATTTTCGCTGAGGATGAAGATAGAGCAGATGAACTATTCAATCTGGCACCAGAAGAAAGCCAACTTGGCGGCTATCCATTTTTCACACAAGAAGATCCACGTGTTTATACAGAAGATCCGCATCATGACACCTTGTTATTCCAACTAGCTTCTGAAGATTTTGAAGAAAATCGGATGGCAATTATGTGGGGCGACTGTGGTGTTGGGAACTTTTTCATCAACAAACAAGATTTAATCAATCGGGACTTTTCGAATATTATGTATAACTGGGATTGCTCCTGAAAAAAGAAATTCTCTCCATTTAATGGGTGAGAATTTCTTTTTTTGAGTAAATTTTCTTTTTTTAAAGCTTTTTTTGTAATAAATTAGACGAAAAACAACTGAAATAGTGTGTAAAATACACGTATAGCATACCTACAATCCTGCTAAACTTAGTAAAACTAGTAGGAGGAGATACATTTGTATAATGAAAAAGTGAAAGAAATGGTTACAGAATTAGATAAGTACAAATTAAAAGATAAATGGATCCGCTGCGAAAAATTCTCTAAAAATAAAATTATCAAAGGAGAAATATTTTTAGATGAGTTCATCATTATTACAAATGGAATTCTTCATGTGGAGAATAAAAAATTTCAAATCCTTCATTTCTTTTCAAATGGCGATATAATCAATCAACAAGTCGCGGCAATTAGTGGGGAAAACGAATTGCACTTAGTTTGTGACACGGAAGTCGCTCTCGTTTTTGTTAATAGGGAGTACTTTCTAAACTACGCAACAAATAAGCCATCCTATATGGAATGGCTTTTAGAAGCTACCTTAGTAAATAATAAAAATTTGTATAATGAGTTAATTAAATACGATTTATCCGCTGAAGATAGAATCGTCTATGCCTTACAATATCTCTGTGAAAAACTAGATATTAAAAGCGAAAATGGTTATCAAGAAATTCCAAAATACATTAACAAAATGAAAATGGCCAAGTACGGCAAAATATCTCGTAAACTATTAAATGAAAAACTGTTACTTCTTATTGATAAAGAAATCTTAAAAGAAAAAAAAGGAATATTTTATATTAAAAAAGAAAATTAATACTACAGCTAGGAACACCAAGGACGAGCTCCTTGGTGTTTAATTTTGCTGTGTTAGCTTTTTAAAACTCGCCCACCAATTTTTATTAACGATAAATGCAGTTAATAGAATGAAAGGGAAGAACTGTAGTGGGAAGACAAATAGTAAGATCGAAGCCGTTAATACTGGTTTACCAATAATTTTTGTACAGCTAGCAGCAACAAAAACAGTAATTAAGAATCCCGTAGGACCCTCTAACCAAACTGTTACTAAATAACCCATCACACTACTGGAGAAAATCGCAGGAAAAATTGCCCCGCCTTTCCAACCGGTAGCTAAACAAATACCAACTAATACTGGTTTTAAAAGAGCGATAATAAGTAAGGTTAAAATAGAAAACGCTTGAACAGTTTTAGTTATTTCAATTAATTGATGCTCACCAGAAAATAATAAGTAATAAGAAATAATACCAAATATACCAATGCTTAAACCACCAATTAGAGCTAGTATCATTTTGTTTTTGATGAAAGAAAGGGCTTTAGCTATGTAAACTTGAAGTTGCTCAAAATAAATACTAAACAACCAACCTAAAATAATCATAGGAATAAATAAAATAGCAAACCACCACGACCAACCTGCATCAGGTAAACGAATTGCAAAAATACTTGCGGGCATTTTCATAAATGATTTCAACCACAGAAAAGATGCCAGTGCGCTAAATGAAATTAAAATTGATAAAACTAATTTCGATTTTTTCGGGACTTTTTTTGCTTGCGTACTATCATCAATTTCCTCTGCAAGTCCGCTGAATGGAGAGAGGAAAATACTGGAGATAATTGCCCCGATACTTAGGCTAATTAATTCTTCTTTACGACTAGCGGATACTTTTAAATGATCGATAATCCAAGTAGTACTACTACCAACAATACCAATTAAAGCTGCTTCTGGCCCCACGCTTGCTCCGAAAGAAAGAATAATCCAAGCAGTTACTATTGTTTTCAGTAGCCGGTTCTTATATTCAATCCGACCAGTGCGTTTTAATTCAGCCATATTTTCGTGCATGGAATGAGGGTAACCACCAAATTTAAGTTGGAGAATCCCCACGAATAATCCACCAATCAATCCCATTATTAGCGGGTAATACCATGGCGACTGAAGCTGCTCAGGCAAGTAAGTCCATAAAAATTCAGTAGAAAAGTGTACTAAACCAAGGAAAAAAGCCGCAATTGCTCCTACTAAAAGTCCTAGAACAAGCGTATAAATCCCGAAAATAAATGTTAATTTTTTCATGTGTTTCAACTCCTTATCAAGCTATTGCTATGTATATTTAGCCCATCTACAAAATGACGCTTCTTTCAAAAAGAAGCGTCATTTTGTAGATGGATCATTGACTATCTTATCGAGTTAAAACAAAGGAGTATTTAAATAAAAATAGAATTTGCTGTTTGATTCCCGTAAAAACAGAAAAATAAACAGTAAGTACAACTATTATACTACTTTTTCCATGCTTTTATAAGAGTTTTCTCTTGCATTGGAGTGCGCTTCAAGGTTTATAGTAAATACAGAAGATAAATATAGTAAAGGTTTTAACGAATGAGGAGGATGTTTTATGAAAACTGTTAAATTAAATAATGGGGTAGAAATACCAATTTTAGGATTTGGTACATTTCAAATTACAGATCCATCTGAAGCCGAAACAGCGGTAAAAGAAGCAATCAAAGCGGGTTATCGACACATTGATACAGCGCAAAGTTATATGAATGAGGAAGCGGTTGGAAGAGGTATTGCAAGTTCAGGAGTCGACCGGAAGGAGCTCTTTATTACAACAAAAGTTTGGGTGGAAAACACGAGCTATCAAGGGGTAATTTCTTCCTTTGAGCGTTCTTTAAAACGTCTTGGTTTAGATTATGTGGATTTATTACTTATCCATCAACCCTTTAATGATGTTTATGGTGCTTGGCTAGCGATGGAAGAACTACAAAAAGAAGGAAAAATCCGGGCAATAGGTGTTTCTAATTTTGCAGTTGATAAGGTAGTGGATCTTGCTGAATTTAACGAAATCGTTCCGCAAGTGAATCAAATCGAAATTAATCCATTCCAACAACAGACGAAGAATATTGAAGCATTAAAAGCAGAAGGAATTATGCCAGAAGCTTGGGCACCATTTGCAGAAGGTAAAAATAATATATTTAGTAATCCAATCTTAGTAAACATTGGAGAAAAATATAATAAGTCAGTAGCACAAGTGATTCTTCGCTGGTTAGTAGAGAAAGATATTATCACGCTTGCAAAATCCGTGAAACCAGAACGGATGAAAGAAAATTTAGCGATATTTGATTTTGAGTTAACAGAATACGATAAAGTAGCAATTGCTACTTTGAATGAAGGTGAAAGCCAGTTCTTCTCTCATGCCGATCCAGATATGATTCGCTGGATGGCAAGCCGTAAATTAAACGTATAATAAAGGAATAGGTATGTTATTATTTCTGGAAAGGTAAAAAGCTGGCGATTAGCCAGCTTTTGGTTATTAAAAAAACTCTGAAATAATTCCAATTATAATCCCAGTCAAAGCTCCAAAGAAAACTTCCATTGGCTTATGACCAAGTAATTCCTTGAGATGCTTCGTTTTTTCTTCTTGTTCAGGTGCAGCAAGCCCTTTCGCATGCTCTACAAAACCTTGGAAATCACTAACTAATTTGTTTAAAACCACAGCTTGTTCTCCGGCTTGTCTCCTAACACCTGTCGCATCAAACATAACAATGATTCCAAAAACAACAGAAATAGCGAAGTAAGGAGAATTCAAGCCATTTTCAATTGCAATAGTAGTCATTAAAGCAGTTACAGCAGCTGAATGAGAACTAGGCATGCCACCAGTAGAAAACATCAGTCCCATGTTGAACTTTCGGTACACAAGTATATGTATTGGAACTTTAACAACTTGTGCAAAAATAATCGCAAAAATGGATGCAATTAATGGTGTATTCATAAATATCGACATCAAATCTCTCCTGTCAAATAGTCTATTTTTATTTTACCACAACAAATCTCATAAAGAACGAAATATAGAATTTTTCTTCTAACTCTTATATAATGAAGTATAAATCAAAATCGGAAAGAAGGGAACATATGGGACTTCAAGAAACAATTGGCATTCAAATTATTTCAGTAGAAAAAGGAAAAGCGATAGTTCAGTTAGAAGTAACCGAAAAAGTACATCAACCATTTGGCTATTTGCATGGTGGAGTTTCCGTGGTATTAGCAGAGCATGCCGCAAGTATTGGGGCGGCAAAATCAATCGAATCAGGCGAAATAGTCTTTGGCTTAGAAATTAATGCTAATCACCTTGCTTCTAAAAAAGATGGTCTAATCACTGCAACCGCGGAGGCAGTTCACCTTGGAAAAAGCACCCAAGTATGGGAAGTTAAAATTACTGACGAGGCAGATAAGTTAATCTGTATTAGTAGATGTACGATAGCGGTGAAAAAGAAACGAAACGAAAAGCATGGCCGAGAGTAATAAAAACTCGTGCCATGCTTGTTTTATTTCTCAAATCTATCTTCGTCTTCTTCTGTTTCACTTTCATCCTGCTCGATAATTTCATGCTCAGAATCATCCGACTGTTCTTCAATCGTTTGTTCATCACGTTCGCGCTGTTCTTCTTCTTTATCTTCACGCTCATCAATTTTTTCTTCACGCCGTTCCCATTCCATTCGTTCCTCAAGTTCTTCACGCTCTTGTCGTGCTTTTTCAATTTGTTCTTGGCGAATAATTAGGCTTTTCTTCTTCTTGATGTCATCTTTTTTCACTGAACGTAATTGGTCACGAATTCGAATCGCAAGGGGGACGCCTGTATCGTAAGCGGCACGGTTAATCAAGTGAGAGGCTACAGGAGTTGTTAAAAAGATGAATAGGATAGCGAGTAGTACCCGAGCATTAAAACCTTCTCCTGAGTGGAAAAAGTAACCAACTGTAGCAAATAGCAACAAACTAACTCCAAAAGTATTGCTAATCCCCGCAGCATGAGTTCTAGTATATACGTCAGGGAGTCTAATAACACCAATCGCGGCAAGAATACTAAGCAAACCACCGATTAGAATCATCACGGAAATAATAATTTCAATTATCACGTTCACGGTCAATCACCTTCCCTTTCTCAATAAATTTGGCAAAGGAAACTGTTCCAATAAATGCAAGTAAAGCGATAAGTAAAATAACATCTAAAAAGGCATTAGTATCATAAAACATCGACAGTAGGGCAACAATCGCAACCAGGTTCATTCCGATAGAATCAAGCGCTACTACTTTGTCTGAAGTGGTCGGTCCTTTTAAAATTCGGTAAAGGTATAAGAATGTGGAAATCGAATATAGTAGCAAACCAATGGATAAGGCAATTTGAATAATCATCCGTGGAACACCTCCATAATCGCGCCTTCATAAGACTTACGAATAGTAGCAATTTCTTCCTCAATATTTGGAACATGAAGAGAATGAACATAAATTGCTTTGTAATCATCCGAAATATCTATCGAAAGTGTCCCGGGGGTTAATGTAATTAGTAAAGCTAGCATCGTTACTTCCCAGTCAGTTTCAAGCGTTGTATCATATCTGAAAATACCTGGACGAATATTCATATCTTTTTTCAGGACAATCCGGCTAACATGAATAGTCGAAACAATTAAATCATGTAAGAAGCGGAATACTAATTTGACTAAAGCGAACAACCGGAATATGTAAAACCGGGACCCAAGAAAGCGTCGCATAAAAAGTAATAAGAATATCCCGATGATAAAGCCAATGATAAATGTCGCAAAACTAAATGATGACTCAAGAAACATCCACAAACAAGCAAGTATTATATTAAGAATAAGTTGAAAAGCCATCTTTTATCACTCCTTTAACACCGCATGAATATAAACAGAAGGATCAACAAGTGGATCAACCGCTTGTTCAATAAACGGATAAATTGCGTTACTAAACACTCCGTATGCAATCGAAATAGTTAATAAGATAAGGACTGGAATGAGCATTTTTTTATAAGGAATTTGTAAATTGAATACTCCTTTTTTCTCTCCCCAGAAACCTTTTGTAAAGACTTTAATTAATGACATAAGAACGAATAAACTAGAAAGTAGTATGATTATGCCACCAGCAATTTGACCAGTTGAGAAAGCCCCTTCGACAATCAAAAGTTTACCAATGAATCCACTCAGAGGAGGAATCCCGGAAAGACCTAAAGTAGCGATAAAGAAAATCCAACCAAGTGACGACTTCACACTCATTAAACCACTGAATTTCTTCACGCTGGAGTAACCAGTAATTGCCATTACAATTCCAACAATTAGAAAGAGGGCCGCTTTAATTATCATATCATGAATTAAGTAAAATACCGCGCCAGTCATAGATTCACGTGTCATAATCGAAACGCTAAACAAAATCACACCAATGGCAATCATAATATTGTAAATTACGATAGTCTTCATATCATAATAACTCATTGCCCCAATGACGCCGAGGATAATGGTAACTATCGCCAGTATTCCAAGTAAAGGTACAACAAAATCTGTCAGTGAACTAAAGAATAAAGTATAGGTTCGAATAATCGCATAAACACCAACCTTTGTCAAAAGACCACCGAAAAGTGCAAGAACTGGAATTGGAGGAGCAAAGTAAGATCCTGGAAGCCAGAAGTAAAGCGGAAACAGGCCAGCTTTAAGCCCAAAGACGAACAAGAAAAGAACCGCGACAACGCTTATCATTCCAGTATTGGCGCCATTTAAATCAGAAATTTTTTGCGAAATATCCGCCATATTTAACGTTCCAATCATTGAGTACAGCAAGGCGATGGCTACAACGAAAAATCCTGAACCAACTACATTAATTAGCAAGTATTTAATGGTTGCTTTTAATTGTACTTGTGTCCCTCCGATTACGAGTAACACATAAGACGCCATTAACATTACTTCAAAGAAAACAAACATATTAAAAATATCGCCCGTTAGAAACGAACCATTAACTCCAACAATCATAAAGAGCATTGCAGGATAGTAAAGGAATTTCTCACGCGGTTTTCCGATTGTATAGAAGGAATATAAGACTACACAGAAAAGTATGATACTCGTTGTTGCTGTTAGTAAGATGGCGAACATGTCACCAACCATTGTAATTCCAAAAGGAGCAGCCCAGTTCCCAATATTAAGGGTAGTAATTCCGTTTTCCCGAACGTAAAATACGAGGAAAAAGGAGGCAACAACCAAGATACCACTAAAAATCAGAGCGAAAATTCGTTGTATAATAACTTTTCTCGGGAGTAACATTAAAACAATGGCTCCCAAAAAAGGAATTAGAATCGGCATTAAAATTAAATTATTCATCATCGGCTTCATGTCCTCTCGTCTTGGATACGCTCTCGCTATCAAGCTCCTGATACGCTCTATAAGCAAGAACAAGGAAAAAGGCAGTTACACCAAAGCTTATAACAATTGCAGTTAAAATAAGGGCCTGTGGAAGCGGGTCATTGTACACACCAGACCCTTCCGTCCCAAGAATCGGAACACGACCTTTTTTTAAGCCGCCCATCGTCAGTACAAGTAAGTTAACACCATGACTGAGGACAGCCGTTCCGATAATGATTCGCAACAAACTTTTAGAGAGAATTAAATAGACCGCAGCGGCAAAAATTAAGCCGATTAATATAGACATTAATAGTTCCATTAGTCACTCTCTCCAATCGTTTGAATTATCGTAAGCGTTACACCGACAACCACAAGATAAACACCAAGGTCGAAAAGTGTCGCCGTGTGTAGCGCAGTATCCCCTAAAATGGGCAAATCCACATGACCAAATTTGTGAGTCAAGAAAGGATTGCCAGTAAAAATGCCAATCATACCTGTACCAAGCGCAAAAGTTAGCCCGATACCCGTAAGCATAATCGTATTAATATTTAACATACTTGCGACTGTTTTCGTATCATAGGCAAGTAATGTCAATGTAATAGCGCCCGCCGTCGTTAGCCCAGCAACAAATCCACCACCAGGGTTGTAATGACCCGCAAAGAATAGATGAAGTGAGAATAAGAAAATAATGAAAGCAACTACTTTCGTCACATTTCTAAGAAGAACGTCATTCGTTTTCATCATTTTCACCTCGTTTCGTCAGACGTAATTTAATCATTGCATAAATACCAATCGCGGCAATCGAAAGAACGGCTGTTTCAAACATCGTATCAAAACCACGGAAATCTACTAAGATCACATTAACAATATTTTTACCAGCAGCTTCCACGTAAGCATTATCAATATAGTATTTCGAAATTGAATCATAGAAAGTCGTGTTATAAGCAGATAGGGAGACTAGTGTAATAATGACGCCAACCCCGATACTTAAAAACGTCTTAAGCGATAACCATTTTGGCTTTTCTTCAATATTACTGAATTGTGGTAGATGATAGAAAACGAGCAGATAAAGTACTACCGAAATCGTTTCAATAATAAGTTGTGTTAAAGCAAGATCAGGTGCTCTAGAGATAACGAAGAAAATACTAATCGTGTAGCCCATCGCCCCAAGCAAGATAATCGATGTGATTCTTGATTTAGAGAAAACAATCCCAACTAAGGTAACTAGAATAACAGCCGCTAAAACAAAATCCACTACAGTTACTCTTGTCATGGTAGTGAAGTTGAAATCAATTGCCTGCGTGAAAATCATTGCTGAAGCCATCATCAAAATAAAGGCGGATAGCATGTAATTTAAATAAGTTCTCAGCCAACCAGTCATAATAAACATCGTCATGCGGTAGGAGCCTTGTTCCAAATAAAACATACCATTATCATAGGCTTTTCCAATTCTTAGCACTTTTGGAACACGAGTTGTAATCCACGGTTTCCAGTATTTATGTGTTAGGAATAAGATTACTCCAACAATCACAACACCGAACGTCATCAGAAGTGCAGGCGTAAATCCATGCCACATACTAATATGAATCGAAAAGTCCGTATTAAGTCCTGGAACAATCGCTCTAACTGCTGGTTCTAAAATTGGCTCAGCAATTAACCCTGGGAATAGACCAATGATTACCACAAAAGCGGATAAAATAATCGGAGGTAAAAGTAAGCCAAAGGAAGCTTCATGCGGTTTTTTCGGAAGTAAGTAAGGCTTCACTTTTCCAGTAAAGGTTTTGAAGAAAATAATCATGCTATAAACAAAGGTAAACACACTAGCAACCCAAGCAATAACAGGAAGGATAACACCCCAAGTACTTGCGTCAAACAACTGCAAATGTGTAATATTTACCATGCTTTCAAAAAACATCTCTTTACTTAAGAATCCATTAAAAGGTGGAATCCCAGCCATCGAAAATGTTCCAATGAAAGCAATAGTCGCCGTAATCGGCATAATTCTCATTAAACCACCTAGTCGCCGGATATCACGTGTTCCTGTTTCATGATCGACAATTCCGACCATCATGAACAAACTACCTTTAAATGTGGCATGGTTGAATAAGTGGAAAACAGCAGCGACAATGGCTATCACATAAATATCATCACTTAACGTATCAAAGTGAAGGGAAGCTGCCCCGATTCCAAGTAATGCCATAATCATTCCGAGTTGGCTAATTGTCGAGTAAGCTAGAATTGCTTTTAAGTCATTCTTCTTCGTAGCATTAATGGAGCCCCAGAAGAGCGTGGTAATCCCGACAAGTGAAACCGTCCAAAACCAAACACCAGAACTTGCAAATAATGGAGTAAATCGAGCAACAATATAAATCCCCGCTTTTACCATCGTCGCTGAATGCAAGTATGCACTAACAGGAGTCGGTGCTTCCATTGCATCTGGTAGCCAAATGTGAAATGGTACTTGAGCTGATTTTGTAAAAGCACCAAGCAAGACAAGAATCATTGCCGGAATGAATAAACTACTTTGACTAATAACATCAGCATCTTGGATAATTGCTCGAATCGAGTAAGAATCGCTCATAATATGGAGTAAAATAAATCCTCCAAGCATCATCAAACCACCAAATACGGTAATCATCATTGATTTACGAGCACCATAACGTGAGCGCTCTCTATGATACCAGTAACCAATCAATAAGAAGGAACTAATCGAAGTTAACTCCCAGAAAAGATACAGGACAATCAAATTATCACTAAGAACAACCCCAAGCATGGCGGTCATGAAAATAAATAAGAAAGTATAAAAATTGCTAAGTCGCTCTTTTTTCTTTCCTAAATAATAAATGGAGTAAAACGTAACAAGTGATCCAATCCCTGTAATCAGTAGTGCGAATAGCAAACTAAGCCCATCTACAACTACCGTAAAATTAATCCCAAGTCGTGGAATCCAAGGCATCGAAACAACCGTTGCCCCGTCCATCGTCTTTGGGATATAAGTTAAGAAATAAATAAATAGGATCACTGGAATCGGAAGTACTAGCCAGCCAGTGTGAATTTGCTTTGTCCACCGATAAAATAGTGGAATTAAGAATGCCACAATGAATGGCAAAAGAATTGCTAGATGAAGAAATGACAAAATCGGCTCCCCCTCGAAGATTTTTTATACGGAAAGTCCTCCTGAAATGAGGAAAATAAAAACAGGAAAATCATTGTTTTTTAAGCAAGTACTTACATTTAATGAAATCTAAACGTAACCCCAAATAGTAAGAAGTCGAACTAAATCATAAAAATTCACTACTTTTATAACATTACCATTCTTGAAGTACCTTAAATAATCCGCCGTACTTTTTATATTTTTTATTATAACATACTTTTTTGTCTGAAAAAAAGGTGGAAAACTTAACTTTCTAAATCAATTTGTCTATTAAAAAAAACAATTAAATAGGAAGAATAAAAAAAGCAAGCCTAAGAAAAACTTAGATTTGCTAAAATTTAATCGACATTGACATGACGTTTTCGGTCGGAGTGAAGCGCATAAAGTAAAACGAAAAATGCCACAAAAAACATGAAGCTCATAAAAAGGAAAACGCTAGGAATGCCGGTATAACCAGCAAGCGTACCGCCAAGAATTGGACCGATAACATTTCCTAAGAACCTAGCACTTTGATTGTAACCGAGCATCTCCCCTTGCATCACACCAGGCGCTGCGAGGCGAATATATGCCGTTGTACAAGGGCCCATGCCGCCAATTGCAATCCCAAACAAGAATCGGAAAAAAATAAATACCCATAGATTTGTTGCAAAAGCTTGTGGAATAACAAAAATAGCAGCCATAATTAAAAGGATATTTAAAATCTTCTCATAGCCATATTTATCCCCAAGTTGCCCCCATTTTCGTGTCATTACTAAATTCCCAAAACCAGTCGCAGAAAATGCCAGACCAGATAAGAATGCTATATTATCTGATTGGGTCATATCACCCACATAAAGTGCCAACAGTGGTTGAACACTAAAATTAGCAATTTGAATAAGTGCAGTAATAATCATCACGGTGAAGAGAACCCGAAGCGTGAATATTTGTTTTAAAACAGCACGTCTTGAGTAAACTACTTTTGCGGCTTCTTTTTGTTCGTCTGTGCGAATTTCTTTTACACCAAAAGCGACAAGTAGTGCTGCGAGCATCATCGCGATCCCAGTAATGGTAAAAGTATCTTTGAAACCAAATAAATCCGCCATCGCTCCACCAATTAACGGTCCAAATAGCATTCCGGTTACACCCCCAAGCTGCAGTGTACCAAGAATTTTTCCAGCTTCATGTCTAGGAGTTTGTCTCGCAATAAAAGCATTACTAACACCAATAAATCCCGTAACAACTCCCATGAAAATCCGCAAAATCAACAAATAAGTAACCGAATGTGCAAATCCCATCAAGAAAATACAAATCGCTAAACCGAAAGAAGTTAAAATTAATATACCTTTATAGCCATGTTTATCCCCAATTCGTCCCCAAATAGGAGAAAAAATAAAAGCCACTAAAAAAGTAACCCCGAAAATATAACCTGCCCACCTTTGGACATAAGAATCACTATAGTCGCCAAATGTTTCGATATAGAGCGACAAAAAAGGCATAATCATCGTCATACTGGCTGACATCAGTAGATTAGCAACCATTAAAATGTACAAATTTCTCTTTCTTGTTGTCATAAAAAAATCATCTCTATTCGTATTATTGTTAAAACTCACCTTTTCATTATAGAATAAAAGGTAGCGAATGAAAAATAAAGTGAAGGAAGTGCATTTTTGGTTAAAAAAATTGTCATTTGGGTTTCAGCTGTTATACTAGTACTATATCTGATTGCCGTCGTTGTTAATTTACTTATTATTTGGCTACGTTAGTGAACAATCAATTAAAACAAGAAGGAGTTTTACAATATGACTTACCCACAATTATCAAAAGAAGTAGCACCTAATGAGATTGAAGCAGAAATGATCACAAACCGAGGAACTATCCGTATCAAATTGTTCCCAGAAATCGCTCCAAAAACAGTAGAAAACTTTGTTACACATTCTAAAAATGGTTATTACGATGGGCTTATTTTCCACCGTGTTATACCTGAATTCATGATCCAAGGTGGGGACCCAGACGGTCGTGGTACTGGTGGCGAAAGTATTTGGGGAGAAGCTTTTGAAGACGAATTTTCTACAGAAGCATTCAATTTGCGCGGCGCTTTATCAATGGCAAACGCTGGCCCAAATACAAACGGCAGCCAATTTTTCATCGTTCAAAAACCAGATATGCCCGCTGACATGCTTGGCCAAATGGAACAAGCTGGCTTCCCAGTGGAAGTTATCGAAGCTTACAAAGAAGGCGGAACTCCTTGGTTAGACGGCCGTCACACTGTTTTCGGTCACGTAATCGAAGGCATGGACGTAGTAGACGAAATAGCAGGACTACCAACTGGCATGCAAGACAAACCAGTGAATGATGTTGTGATTGAGAAGATTAATATTAAATAAAACAAAAAACAAGTTTTTCATGCTAATCCGTGAAAAACTTGTTTTATTTTTAAACGAAGACCTCCGAAAAGAATTCATTATATAGCGCCCGAACTGCTGTATTTTCCTGTGCTTCTTTGACGCCGAACATAATGCTTACTTCTGAAGAGCCTTGATTAATCATTTCAATATTTACTTTTGCGTCGGATAAAGCTTTAGAAGCACGAGAAGTTATCCCGACATTATGACGCATTGTTTCGCCTACAACCATAATTAGTGAAATTCCATGTTGTATAATAACTTGATCGGCATTTAATTCTTCTTTCAACCGAGTCATAATTGTCTGTTCGGTGTCCTCGCCAAACTGATTTTCGCGAATAATAATAGTTAAATCATCAATTCCGGATGGCATATGCTCATAGTTCAGCCCAGAGTCTTCCAAGATTTGTAACACTTTTCGACCAAAGCCAATTTCCCGGTTCATTA
Source organism: Listeria ivanovii subsp. ivanovii (assembly GCF_900187025.1). GTDB lineage: Bacteria > Bacillota > Bacilli > Lactobacillales > Listeriaceae > Listeria > Listeria ivanovii. Next base: position 2,421,208 of record NZ_LT906478.1, on the reverse strand, counting down.
AATATTTACTAATATAAATGCTGCAAAAACCGTCGTCGCTCGCAATTCCAACGACAGGCCCATTGTTGTTTTCGCGTTCATGTACGACACGAGTTCCACATGAGTCAGGATTGTTTGTATTTTTAATATGAACAGGAATCCCCGCATGGAAGGCCGGAATCAAGGCTTCGTCATGAAAAACAGAGAAGCCAGCATAAGAAAGTTCGCGCATTTCGCGGTAAGTTAGTTCGAGTACTTTCTTCGGGTTTTTTACAATTGCCGGATTGACTGCATAAACTGCGTCCACATCAGTAAAATTCTCGTATAACTCAGCTTGCGCCCCATTGGCCACAATAGCTCCAGTAATATCAGAACCACTTCTGGAAAAAGTACTGATTTCGCCGTCTTTTGTGTAACCGAAAAATCCTGGGAAAACGATGATACCTTCTCGTTCTCGAAGTGCAAACAAGCGGTCATAAGATTCAGGTAAAACTTGGGCACTTGCATGTTCGTCCGTCACGAGTAATCCAGCATCTTTTGGATTAATATAGTTGGCATTTAAGCCTTTAAATTTAAAATAAGACGCGATTAATTTCGCGTTATTATCTTCTCCGCTAGCTTTCATTCGATCTAAAAATTTATCTGGATCGCTTTTATCAGAAGAAATTGTCGCTTGTAAATCTGAGCGAATTTGCTGGATAATTGCATCATCCATTCCAGTATCTAGCGCAATTCCGGCGTATCTAGCAATGACAGCTTCAAATAATTCTGTCGTATCTTCTCCTAAAAGTGCTTTTGTCGCGCAATCAATAAGTAAGTCTGTCACTTTTGTATCCTCTTTGAAACGTTTACCAGGAGCTGATACAACAACGATTTTTCGATCAGAATCCTCCGCTACAAGTTGGAAAACTTTATTTAATTGAATTCCTGATGCTAAAGAACTCCCACCAAATTTAATTACTTTCATGCAACACACTCCTGATTTGAATTTTTTATCTTCCGAAAGCATTATTTTGAATGATGCGAAATTTTCTGAGCTTTCGGATAAAGTTATTGTTTATTATCGCTCTTTTCGCATGAAATCGCAATGCTTTTTCTCATTTTTAATAAATTTTTCGTTGCTCCATTCGTTTGCTTGTTTAAAATGGGAAAGGTAGGATATAATAGGAGTGTACCAAAAAAGCAGCTTTAATCTGAAAGGAAAGATTACGATGAAAAATATTGTTTTAGTATGTGCGGCAGGGATGTCAACAAGCCTTTTAGTAACAAAAATGCGTAAAGCAGCAGAAGCACGTGGAGAAGAATGTGAAATCGAAGCGTACTCTATCGCTGAAGTAAGTAATTTAATTGATGATGCAGATGTAGTACTTTTAGGACCACAAGTGCGTTATCAGAAGAAAACAGTTGATGAATTAGCTGCTGGTAAAATTCCAGTAGATGTAATCGACATGGCCGCTTACGGTACGATGAACGGGGAAAAAGTACTTGGCCAAGCATTAGATTTAATTGAAGGTTATCAAAAATAAATACTAAAAAACCTGTGTGGCGGATTTCGCCACACAGGTTTTTTAACTTTCTTGAGTAAGTAAGCCATCTTCCATACGATACACATGATTAACTAAATCTAGCATCCGTTCATCATGGGTAACCATAATCGCAGTCCGGCTAGTTTGTACTACTTCATCACGAAGCAACGTCACAACTTCACGACTTCTTGCTGTATCAAGGCTGGCAGTTGGCTCATCCGCTAAAATAACAGATGGCTGATTAATAAGTGCACGAGCAATTGCGACACGTTGCTTTTGCCCACCTGATAAATCTTTTGGAAAAGCGTTTGCCCGGTCAGCAATTCCAAGTTGAGCAAGCAAGGCAGTAGCTTCTTTTTCTAATTCAGCAGCATTTTTCCCAGCCATTTTTCCAATAAAGCCAATTTGATCCTTCACACGTAAGTAAGGGACAAGGTGAGCAGCTTGGAAAATAAAGCCGATTTCTTCTAAACGAAGCGAAGTTTGCTCTTTTGCCGATAAATTACTAATGGACTTATCATTAATCGAAATAGTTCCGCCAGTAGGTGTTAAAAGTGCACCTGCAAGAGAAAGTAATGTACTTTTACCAGAACCACTTGGGCCAACAATCGCAATAAGCTCGCCTTTCTTTGCTTCAAAGTTCGTTTCCTTCAGTGCGTGAATAATTGAAGGACCGGACGGGTAATCTTTATAGACATTTTCAAACGATAGTAGAGTTTCCATTATTCATCACCTCCTCGAATAGCATCTAATGCGTCTACTTTAGCAATTCGTCTAAGTGATAAAAGTGCTCCAATTAAAGCAACTAAGAAGAATATTCCACTGTAAAGCGCAATTGTCATGGAACTTAGTCTAAATGGCATCGCTTCAGGCATAATACTTGGTAAAATGAGTGTTACGCCCACGCTGATTAAAATACTGATAAGCGAAATAATCACCACTTGAGTAACAATGCTTTTCGCTAAATAACTTGTTTTCGTGCCGAGCGCTTTTAAAATACCAAACTGGGTCGTTTTTTGTAGCGTCATTACATAGAAGAAAGCTGTTAGAATAAATCCGCCAATAACAATCAAGAAATAAATCATCATGTTAAGCGTCATTTGTTCAGCAGAATACCCAGGGATTTGATTTAAAAAGCCTTTGTGGTCAATCGTTGTTAAATCTTTATCTGAAAGTGTTACCCCTTTGTCTGGATTGTCTGTTTTAATGGCAATCGTACTTGTTTGTGGGATTTTTTGGTGATATAAAACAGGATTTATTTCTTGCCAAGTTGCGATGTTAAGATAAACAACTGGCGCATGGCTGTATTTTTGGTTTTCTGTAAAACCAACTACCGTAAGTTCTCTGTTTAAAATATCATCCATCAAAATGTCGCCGATTTTAATTCCGTCTGATTTAAGAGAAGAATCGACTACAATTTCATCTGGTTTGGTTACCTGTATGCTATTTCCTTCTGAAATTTTTGGAGCAAGGAAACTATCTGGTTGAATACCGAAAAGCGCCACACTGAACTTTTTGTCATCGCTTTCCCGTTTTAATGTTTGCATGGATTGTCCAAGAACCGCAGCGTCTTTTACATTCTCGTCCTTTTTCACTTCTGCAAGTTTGGATTCTGGAAACTGTGAGCGAGATAATTTGTCTTGGGCGTCTTTGCTGAGAACATAATATGGAACCCCGTTATCTGCAACGGATGAAGCATTATCGTAGGCAAGTCCATTTGCTAGCCCAGATAAAATAAGTGATAGTAACATAATTAAAACCATGATGCCTGTTACTAAAATATAGCGCAACTTAGAATAAACTAATTCGCGAAGACCTAAAAACATCGGTTATACCAACTCCTTTAATTTATGTAAGAAAGGGATGAAAAAATTTTCATCTCTCTTGCTTTCCAAACATTAGTATAACAAAGCTAACTCCATTTGACTAAAAAAAGAAACCAAACAAATTCCGTTTAGTTTCTTTATTTTTACTATTTTTTAAGACCTTTAATAAGAAGTTTTACGCCTTTTTCAAGTGTTTCTTTTGGGCAGGCAATATTGAGGCGAACAAACCCTTTGCCTGAATAACCAAATCCTGATCCCATTTGAACACCAACACCTGCTTCAATTAAATCAGCATAAATGGCTTTTTCATCTTTAGGTAATGAACGGCAATCAAGCCACATTAGGTAAGTAGCTTCTAAATCTGTGACACCGACTTCTGGAACTTCTTTTCCAAGACTAGTTTTTACATATTCATAATTACTGTAAATATATTCCTTAAGCTCGTTAAGCCAAGGAGCCCCGTAGCGATAAGCTGCTTCTGTACCAACAATTCCAAAAACGTTAAGCTCGTTTGTAGTGGCATATTTTTGTTCTGCGGCAAATTTTTCTTGGTAATCTTTATTCGTAATAATATAGTAGGAAGCTTTAATTGCTGCCAAATTGAATGTTTTTGTTGCTGCCATTAATGTGATAATTTGGTCAGCATAAAACGGTGCTGCAACCATCATTGGAATATGTTTGTGAGGCTTCATAACTAAATCGGCATGAATTTCATCAGAAACAATCGGGATTTGGTATTTTTCGCAAAGTTTAGCTAACTGCACTAATTCCTCTTTTGAAAAACAACGACCACCTGGGTTTTGGGGATTACACAGTAAGAATAGTTTTACATTTTCCTCTTTTATACGAGTTTCTAAATCATGAAAATCCATATGATATTGGTGATTTTCATATACTAAAGGAGACATCACTACTTTTCGTTCCGTTGCTTTTGTTACATGGAAGAAAGGCGGATAAATTGGCGAGACCATCAGTACCGCATCACCTTTATTAGTAAGCGAACGAACCGCGAGTGAAATTGTCGGAACAACTGCCCCATTAAAAAAAAGTGTACTAGGATCAATTTCGAACTGATGCTGTTCTTTGTTCCAATTAATAACAGCATCGACAAGCCTCTCTGATTTTGTTGAATAACCAAAAATTCCGTGATCGATTTGACGCTGGAAAGCATCAAGTACAGGTTTTGGCGCACGGAAATCCATGTCTGCTACCCACATGGGGATAATATCTTTACGACCAAATAATTCTTCTGCCCCGTCCCACTTTTCTGAATTAGTTCCATTACGCGGAATGACTTCATCAAATTGACTCAAATATGCCACACTCCAATCTTTTTATTCTTATTAATTATAGCATAAAGGTAGTCCCGAAGCTTGCTCCAAAAGGATTTAGAATAATTGTTAAAGTCTCAGCTAAATGTTATAATTTTAAAATATTGTAACACTAGAAAGCGGGTGGAATGAAGATGAGTACATTCAAAGTAGGAGAAGTAGTTTCTGGGAAAATCGCAGGAATTCAAAGTTACGGGGCGTTTGTAGCATTAAATGATTCTACACAAGGTTTAGTCCATATTTCAGAAATTACGCATGGTTTTGTAAAAGACATCCATGATTTCTTAGAGGTAGGGCAAGAGGTCAAAGTGAAAATTTTAGATATTGATGAAGAAAAAAACAAAATCAGTCTCTCTATTAGAGCTACCGAAGACGCACCAAAAGAACAACCAGCCAAAAAGAAAAACGTATCAGCTGGTGAAAATGATGAAGGGTTCAACACACTGCGAGATAAATTAGAAGAATGGATAAAAAAAGCAGATAAATAATCTCAATCAACCTACAATAAGACCGAATTTGGTCGAAGTTGCTAGGCTGTCAATTTAATTGACTAATATTTTAGAAAAAGGGAATAGATAGTAGTAATTTTCTATTTACTTAGAAAAATAAGCTAGTTAACAAAGGGGGATTTTTGTGAAAAGGTCTATTCATGTGCAAGCATTTGTTTATAATGAGAAGAAAGATGAGGTATTGGTAGTGAGAAATCGCAATATGATTTGGACATTTCCAGGCGGGCAAGTAGAACCCGACCAAACAATGGAAGAGGCTATCGCTAACAAAGTAAAAAGCCAAACGAATATAGATGTGAAAGTCGAGTCCATTTTGTCCTGCAAAGAGCGACGTGCTACTTGGGAGCATGTTTGTACGTTCGTCTTTCGGGCAAAACCAACTGGAGACATAGCAGCTGTCGAACATGGCGATAGCGTTTTCCATGTAAAATGGCTTCCGATTCCACTTGCAGATGATTTATTAAATATAGACCAATTAACTTTAAATGAACTGCTTAGAAGCGAAGGCGTCCTATATGAAAACTATACCTAATTTCCAAAAAGGGTGAAAAATAACAGATGTCAAGTCTTGCTAAAAAGCACTGATTGAGATAAAGTTAATAAAGAAACTTTTTTTAAATTTGGAGGGAAAATGATGACACATATTAAATTTGATTATTCCAAAGCGCTCCGTTTTTTTGAAGAACGCGAACTTGATTACCTTGAACCAGCAGTAAAAGCAGCACATGATACATTACATAATGGCACTGGTGCGGGAAGTGACGCACTTGGTTGGATTAACCTGCCAACAGATTACGACAAAGAAGAATTTGCTCGTATCAAAAAAGCAACAGAAAAAATTCACAGCGATTCAGAAGTATTAATCGTTATCGGTATCGGCGGTTCTTATCTTGGAGCACGCGCAGCTATCGAAACATTAAATCATTCCTTCTATAATGTACTTGAAAAAGGTGCTCGCAAAACACCACAAGTATTTTTTGCAGGAAATAGCATTAGCTCTTCTTATTTACATGACTTAATTGAAGTAGTTGGCGATCGTGATTTCTCTGTTAATGTTATTTCTAAATCCGGAACTACGACAGAACCTGCAATCGCTTTCCGCATTTTCAAAGAACTATTAATTAAAAAATACGGAGAAGAAGGCGCTAGAAAACGTATTTATGCAACAACTGATAAAGCAAAAGGCGCTCTAAAAACACTATCTGATAACGAAGGCTATGAAACATTTGTTGTTCCTGATGACGTTGGTGGACGTTTCTCCGTTTTAACAGCAGTTGGCTTACTTCCAATCGCGGTTAGCGGTGTTGATATCGATGCTTTAATGAACGGGGCAGCAGCAGCAAGTAAAGATTTTGCTAAACCAGAACTAAAAAACAATATTGCTTATCAATATGCAGCAGCTCGTAACGTCCTTTACCGTAAAGGAAAAGTAACTGAACTTCTAATTAGCTATGAACCAGGTTTGCAATACTTTAACGAGTGGTGGAAACAATTATTCGGCGAAAGTGAAGGGAAAGACAAAAAAGGTATCTACCCATCCAGCGCTAACTTTTCCACTGATTTACATTCGATTGGACAATATATCCAAGATGGACGTCGTAACCTATTTGAAACAGTTGTGAAGGTGGACAAACCACGCCACAATCTAACTATCAATAAAGAAGAAGTAGATTTAGATGGTCTTAACTATCTTGCGGGTGAAACAGTTGATTTCGTTAACACAAAAGCTTTTGAAGGTACACTATTAGCTCATACAGACGGTGAAGTGCCAAACTTTGTTGTCGAAGTACCTGAACTAGATGCGTATACATTCGGCTACCTAGTATATTTCTTTGAAAAAGCAGTAGCGATCAGTGGCTACCTTAATGGCGTAAATCCGTTTGACCAACCGGGAGTAGAAGCATATAAAGCAAATATGTTCGCTCTTCTTGGCAAACCAGGATTTGAAGAGAAAAAAGCAGAACTAGAAAAACGCTTAAACGACTAATTTTCAAAAGCAAAACCTTGGAGCCTGCGCTTCAAGGTTTTTTGTTTGTTTGCGATTTTTCTCTATTGGAGTTACCATATAAGAAAACAAAAGGAGGAGAAGAAGTGTTATCGATTGAACGGAAACGAGCCATTGTCCAATACGTTAAAAGCCGGAAAATAGCAACTGTCAGCGAATTAGCTAAACATTTCGAAGTTCATGAAGCCACCATTCGCCGCGATTTAACATCCCTAGAAAAAGATAAAAAACTAAAAAGAACGCACGGCGGTGTAATGATCGAAGAAAAAGTAGTTTCCGAACCCAACTGGAAAAAACGCAGTGAAGTCCGCTATGAAGAAAAGCAACGAATCGCTACTTTGGCTGCTACGATGGTCAAAGATGGAGACACAATCATCCTAGATGCCGGAACAACAACCGGGCATATCGCAACAGCTTTAAAAGATCGCTCGAAGCTAACAGTTATTACAAATGATATTAATGTTGCTTCTATTATGCGCTTCTCCCCATCTAAAGTAATTGTAACCGGCGGAGTTATTTATCCAGAGACATTCATACTAAATGGCATGATAACGAGCGGAACATTACAAAGCATCCATGTACACAAAGCATTTGTAACGACACCGGCACTTGATATTGACAAAGGCTTAATGCATTATGACGAATACCTTATTCCAGCCAAACAACAAATGCTCCATTCTGCTGATGAAGTGATTTTAGTCACCGATCATACGAAGTTCGGTCGTATTTCATTATACAAATATGCTGCACTTGATGAAATTTCTTCAATAATCACTGGGAAAGAAATAGATCCGGTCTTAAAGGGGCATTTTGAAGAAAAAGGAATGCAAATTTATACCACTTAATGTTTTTTTGTTAGAAAATCCGCATTTTTACATGTTTTTATACATCCAAAATATCTTTTTTCATCTTTATTTAAAAAACTTGTTAAAAAGTATTGACGAAAGGCAAAAATCTTGGTATATTTATAAACGTTGCTGATGCGGACAAAACGCTTTCGCAGCAAAAGAAAATGACCTTTGAAAACTGAACAAAGAAGAAGACGAAAAGCAATGAGACGTAAAGTCTCACTGGTAATCGCAGGGCAGAAAACAGAAAGCTGTTTTCAACAAAACAAACTAGTAATTTAATTGCTAGCGAAGTCAATTTGACGCAAGGAATCTTATTCACGGTGTTGAATAAGTATTCAAATTCAATTTATATTTTAAAGAGAGTTTGATCCTGGCTCAGGACGAACGCTGGCGGCGTGCCTAATACATGCAAGTCGAACGAACGGAGGAAGAGCTTGCTCTTCCAATGTTAGTGGCGGACGGGTGAGTAACACGTGGGCAACCTGCCTGTAAGTTGGGGATAACTCCGGGAAACCGGGGCTAATACCGAATGATAAGTAGTGACGCATGTCATCACTTTGAAAGATGGTTTCGGCTATCGCTTACAGATGGGCCCGCGGTGCATTAGCTAGTTGGTAGGGTAAAGGCCTACCAAGGCAACGATGCATAGCCGACCTGAGAGGGTGATCGGCCACACTGGGACTGAGACACGGCCCAGACTCCTACGGGAGGCAGCAGTAGGGAATCTTCCGCAATGGACGAAAGTCTGACGGAGCAACGCCGCGTGTATGAAGAAGGTTTTCGGATCGTAAAGTACTGTTGTTAGAGAAGAACAAGGATAAGAGTAACTGCTTGTCCCTTGACGGTATCTAACCAGAAAGCCACGGCTAACTACGTGCCAGCAGCCGCGGTAATACGTAGGTGGCAAGCGTTGTCCGGATTTATTGGGCGTAAAGCGCGCGCAGGCGGTCTTTTAAGTCTGATGTGAAAGCCCCCGGCTTAACCGGGGAGGGTCATTGGAAACTGGAAGACTGGAGTGCAGAAGAGGAGAGTGGAATTCCACGTGTAGCGGTGAAATGCGTAGATATGTGGAGGAACACCAGTGGCGAAGGCGACTCTCTGGTCTGTAACTGACGCTGAGGCGCGAAAGCGTGGGGAGCAAACAGGATTAGATACCCTGGTAGTCCACGCCGTAAACGATGAGTGCTAAGTGTTAGGGGGTTTCCGCCCCTTAGTGCTGCAGCTAACGCATTAAGCACTCCGCCTGGGGAGTACGACCGCAAGGTTGAAACTCAAAGGAATTGACGGGGGCCCGCACAAGCGGTGGAGCATGTGGTTTAATTCGAAGCAACGCGAAGAACCTTACCAGGTCTTGACATCCTTTGACCACTCTGGAGACAGAGCTTTCCCTTCGGGGACAAAGTGACAGGTGGTGCATGGTTGTCGTCAGCTCGTGTCGTGAGATGTTGGGTTAAGTCCCGCAACGAGCGCAACCCTTGATTTTAGTTGCCAGCATTTAGTTGGGCACTCTAAAGTGACTGCCGGTGCAAGCCGGAGGAAGGTGGGGATGACGTCAAATCATCATGCCCCTTATGACCTGGGCTACACACGTGCTACAATGGATGGTACAAAGGGTCGCGAAGCCGCGAGGTGGAGCCAATCCCATAAAACCATTCTCAGTTCGGATTGTAGGCTGCAACTCGCCTACATGAAGCCGGAATCGCTAGTAATCGCGGATCAGCATGCCGCGGTGAATACGTTCCCGGGCCTTGTACACACCGCCCGTCACACCACGAGAGTTTGTAACACCCGAAGTCGGTAGGGTAACCTTTTAGGAGCCAGCCGCCGAAGGTGGGACAGATAATTGGGGTGAAGTCGTAACAAGGTAGCCGTATCGGAAGGTGCGGCTGGATCACCTCCTTTCTAAGGAAAAGGAAACCTGTGAGTTTTCGTTCTTCTCTGTTTGTTCAGTTTTGAGAGGTCACTCTCTTAGATGTCAGATAAAGTACGCACGGCGCGTTGCCTTGGGCAAAGAGCCACTACATTATTGACGGGCCTATAGCTCAGCTGGTTAGAGCGCACGCCTGATAAGCGTGAGGTCGATGGTTCGAGTCCATTTAGGCCCACTTTTTCTTTCTGACAGAAGAAACACTGTATAACCTATTTAAGGGGCCTTAGCTCAGCTGGGAGAGCGCCTGCTTTGCACGCAGGAGGTCAGCGGTTCGATCCCGCTAGGCTCCACCAAAATTGTTCTTTGAAAACTAGATAAGAAAGTTAGTAAAGTTAGCATAAATAGGTAACTATTTATGACACAAGTAACCGAGAATCATCTGAAAGTGAATCTTTCATCTGATTGGAAGTATCATCGCTGATACGAAAAATCAGAAAAACAACCTTTACTTCATCGAAGTAAATTGGTTAAGTTAGAAAGGGCGCACGGTGGATGCCTTGGCACTAGGAGCCGAAGAAGGACGGGACTAACACCGATATGCTTTGGGGAGCTGTACGTAAGCGTTGATCCAGAGATTTCCGAATGGGGGAACCCACTATCTTTAGTCGGATAGTATCCTTACGTGAATACATAGCGTGAGGAAGGCAGACCCAGGGAACTGAAACATCTAAGTACCTGGAGGAAGAGAAAGAAAAATCGATTTCCTGAGTAGCGGCGAGCGAAACGGAAAAAGCCCAAACCAAGAAGCTTGCTTCTTGGGGTTGTAGGACACTCTATACGGAGTTACAAAAGAAAGTTATAAATGAAGCGGTCTGGAAAGGCCCGCCAAAGACGGTAACAGCCCGGTAGTTGAAATAGCTTTCCCTCCAGAGTGGATCCTGAGTACGGCGGAACACGTGAAATTCCGTCGGAATCCGGGAGGACCATCTCCCAAGGCTAAATACTCCCTAGTGACCGATAGTGAACCAGTACCGTGAGGGAAAGGTGAAAAGCACCCCGGAAGGGGAGTGAAACAGTTCCTGAAACCGTGTGCCTACAAGTAGTTAGAGCCCGTTAATGGGTGATAGCGTGCCTTTTGTAGAATGAACCGGCGAGTTACGATTTGTTGCAAGGTTAAGCGGAAAAAGCGGAGCCGTAGCGAAAGCGAGTCTGAATAGGGCGAATAAGTAACAGGTCGTAGACCCGAAACCAGGTGATCTACCCATGTCCAGGATGAAGGTAAGGTAATACTTACTGGAGGTCCGAACCCACGCACGTTGAAAAGTGCGGGGATGAGGTGTGGGTAGCGGAGAAATTCCAATCGAACTTGGAGATAGCTGGTTCTCTCCGAAATAGCTTTAGGGCTAGCCTCGAGGTAAAGAGTCATGGAGGTAGAGCACTGTTTGGACTAGGGGCCCTTCTCGGGTTACCGAATTCAGATAAACTCCGAATGCCATGTACTTATACTCGGGAGTCAGACTGCGAGTGATAAGATCCGTAGTCGAAAGGGAAACAGCCCAGACCACCAGTTAAGGTCCCCAAATATATGTTAAGTGGAAAAGGATGTGGGGTTGCTTAGACAACCAGGATGTTGGCTTAGAAGCAGCCACCATTGAAAGAGTGCGTAATAGCTCACTGGTCGAGTGACCCCGCGCCGAAAATGTACCGGGGCTAAACATATTACCGAAACTGTGGATGAACCTCTTATAGAGGTTCGTGGTAGGAGAGCGTTCTAAGGGCGGTGAAGTCAGACCGGAAGGACTGGTGGAGCGCTTAGAAGTGAGAATGCCGGTATGAGTAGCGAAAGAAGGGTGAGAATCCCTTCCACCGAATATCTAAGGTTTCCTGAGGAAGGCTCGTCCGCTCAGGGTTAGTCGGGACCTAAGCCGAGGCCGATAGGCGTAGGCGATGGACAACAGGTAGAGATTCCTGTACCAGTGCTAATTGTTTAACCGATGGGGTGACACAGAAGGATAGGGAATCGCACGAATGGAAATGTGCGTCCAAGCAGTAAGTGTGAGAAGTAGGCAAATCCGCTTCTCGCGAAGCATGAGCTGTGATGGGGAAGGAAATGAAGTACGGAAGTTCCTGATTTCACGCTGTCAAGAAAAGCCTCTAGGAAGAGTAGTACTGCCCGTACCGCAAACCGACACAGGTAGATGAGGAGAGAATCCTAAGGTGAGCGAGAGAACTCTCGTTAAGGAACTCGGCAAAATGACCCCGTAACTTCGGGAGAAGGGGTGCTCTATTAGGGTGCAAGCCCGAGAGAGCCGCAGTGAATAGGCCCAGGCGACTGTTTAGCAAAAACACAGGTCTCTGCAAAACCGTAAGGTGACGTATAGGGGCTGACGCCTGCCCGGTGCTGGAAGGTTAAGAGGAGTGCTTAGCTTCGGCGAAGGTACGAATTGAAGCCCCAGTAAACGGCGGCCGTAACTATAACGGTCCTAAGGTAGCGAAATTCCTTGTCGGGTAAGTTCCGACCCGCACGAAAGGCGCAACGATCTGGGCACTGTCTCAACGAGAGACTCGGTGAAATTATAGTACCTGTGAAGATGCAGGTTACCCGCGACAGGACGGAAAGACCCCGTGGAGCTTTACTGCAACCTGATATGGAATGTTTGTACCGCTTGTACAGGATAGGTAGGAGCCGAAGAGACGTGTGCGCTAGCATACGAGGAGGCAATGGTGGGATACTACCCTGGCTGTATGACCATTCTAACCCGCCACGCTTAGCGCGTGGGGAGACAGTGTCAGGTGGGCAGTTTGACTGGGGCGGTCGCCTCCTAAAGAGTAACGGAGGCGCCCAAAGGTTCCCTCAGAATGGATGGAAATCATTCGCAGAGTGTAAAGGCACAAGGGAGCTTGACTGCGAGACTGACAAGTCGAGCAGGGACGAAAGTCGGGCTTAGTGATCCGGTGGTTCCGCATGGAAGGGCCATCGCTCAACGGATAAAAGCTACCCCGGGGATAACAGGCTTATCTCCCCCAAGAGTCCACATCGACGGGGAGGTTTGGCACCTCGATGTCGGCTCGTCGCATCCTGGGGCTGTAGTCGGTCCCAAGGGTTGGGCTGTTCGCCCATTAAAGCGGCACGCGAGCTGGGTTCAGAACGTCGTGAGACAGTTCGGTCCCTATCCGTCGCGGGCGCAGGAAATTTGAGAGGAGCTGTCCTTAGTACGAGAGGACCGGGATGGACACACCGCTGGTGTACCAGTTGTTCCGCCAGGAGCATCGCTGGGTAGCTATGTGTGGCAGGGATAAACGCTGAAAGCATCTAAGCGTGAAGCCCCCCTCAAGATGAGATTTCCCATTTCTTCGGAAAGTAAGATCCCTGAAAGATGATCAGGTAGATAGGTTTGGAGTGGAAGTGTAGCGATACATGGAGCGGACAAATACTAATCGATCGAGGACTTAACCAAAAAATGAAACGAAGTTACCTAACTGAACCCTTTCTTCTCTAGTTTTGAGAGAGCAATCTTTCAACAATTCAATATTGTCTGGTAGTTATGGCGAGAAGGTCACACCCGTTCCCATCCCGAACACGGTAGTTAAGCTTCTCTGCGCCAATGGTAGTTGGGGGCTTCCCCCTGCGAGAGTAGGTCGCTGCCGGGCAATTAATTATTCCACAGTAGCTCAGTTGGTAGAGCAATCGGCTGTTAACCGATCGGTCGCAGGTTCGAGTCCTGCCTGTGGAGCCATTTTCTGGAGAGCTGTCCGAGTGGCCGAAGGAGCACGGTTGGAAACCGTGTAGGCGGTGTAAGCTGTCTCAAGGGTTCGAATCCCTTGCTCTCCGTTTACACACGTAATAGTAAGAAATATTTTTCCTAGGCCCGTTGGTCAAGCGGTTAAGACACCGCCCTTTCACGGCGGTAACACGGGTTCGATTCCCGTACGGGTCATTTATTACTAAATTTTTTAAAGACATTTCTTTGTTTTTAGAGTAAAATAGTAATTATGGAGGTTTAGCTCAGCTGGGAGAGCATCTGCCTTACAAGCAGAGGGTCAGCGGTTCGATCCCGTTAACCTCCACCATTAGTTTTTTTGTAATAATATTGTCGCGGGGTGGAGCAGTCTGGTAGCTCGTCGGGCTCATAACCCGAAGGTCGTAGGTTCAAATCCTGCCCCCGCAATAGAGTGGTTCCGTGGTGTAGGGGTTAACATGCCTGCCTGTCACGCAGGAGATCGCGGGTTCAAATCCCGTCGGGACCGCCATTATGGCTTGGTAGCTCAGTTGGTAGAGCACTTGATTGAAGCTCAAGGTGTCGGCAGTTCGATTCTGTCCCAAGCCACTTTTTTCTTTTATTTAATATGGAGGGGTAGCGAAGTGGCTAAACGCGGCGGACTGTAAATCCGCTCCTTCGGGTTCGGTGGTTCGAATCCACTCCCCTCCACCATTTTAGGGGCATAGTTTAAAGGTAGAACTGAGGTCTCCAAAACCTCCAGTGTGGGTTCGATTCCTACTGCCCCTGCCATATAATAAAATAACGGCGGGTGTGGCGAAGTGGTTAACGCACCTGATTGTGGTTCAGGCACTCGTGGGTTCGATTCCCATCATCCGCCCTTTTTAAAAATTTTATCTATTATAATTGTTGGGCCATAGCCAAGCGGTAAGGCAACGGACTTTGACTCCGTCACGCGTTGGTTCGAATCCAGCTGGCCCAGTTGATGCGGAAGTAGTTCAGTGGTAGAACATCACCTTGCCAAGGTGGGGGTCGCGGGTTCGAACCCCGTCTTCCGCTTTTTAATTTAAAATCGTGTGGCGCCATAGCCAAGTGGTAAGGCAGAGGTCTGCAAAACCTTTATCACCGGTTCAAATCCGGTTGGCGCCTCCATTTGCATAATTAATGTTTTAAAGTTATAATTTAATATATTGTTACGCCGGCGTGGCGGAATTGGCAGACGCGCTGGACTCAAAATCCTGTGCCCGCAAGGGCGTGCCGGTTCGACCCCGGCCGCCGGTATATTAGAACTTCAACACTTTTATAAGTGCTGGAGTTCTTTTTTGTGTTGGATATTTTTAGCGGGAGCATAAATTTTCATCATTAAATCAATACTAGCTGAAGTTGTAATAATGTAGTATACGCCGTAGTTTTTGCAGATACATATTTAAGAAAGCAATTACGAAGCAATCAGGTAACGTATTATTAAAAAACAAATTTAAATTCGATTGACATTTATATGTGATTGATTTAACATATAAAAGGCCGGAAAATAAATGAAATTCATTTTTTACGGAGAGGATAACTATGCTTACTAATTATATTGAGAAAGATATTAAACGGAAGTGTTTGATTTGTGATTTTCTACTTAAAAATAAGCATACGAATTTGGATGAAGTAGCAGAATATATGGGGACTTCGCGTGTTACGGTGAAATCGGATATTCAAACGTTAAATGAAGAATTAGCTGATTTAGTGACAATTCAAATGAAGCCTTGCCATGATAACTTGGTTTACCAATGTCAGTTGCAAAATGGAGTGACAGAACGACAGGCATTACATAAACTATATGACACGTCCATGTTCTTGAAATGCTTGGCCTTTTTAGTTACAAATGAGGATTCTAAAAGTTTTACGGATTTTATGGATCAGTATTTTATTTCCCATTCACATGCTTATCGGCTGAAACACAAAGTTGAGGCATTTTTAGCAGAAATAGATCTGTTACTAGAAAATAATTTGATTACAGGAAAAGAATATCGAGTCCGCTATTTGATTGCACTTCTGCAGGCTGAGTATGGAATCCTTATTGTTCCACTTTTAGATAAGGAAAAAAGAATAGTGGATGATTTCATGTCGGTGCTTAATAGGCGGATAAATGTGGACAATTTAGCACATAATGCGGAAGGACATGAATATTTTAGAGTGCTTATTTCGATGGTTTTTAAAAGAGATATTCCGACAAGTGCGATAATTTTGGATGAGCAATGTCAAAAATATATTGAGTCTTCTCGTTTTTTGGATATGGTGAAAGAAAGTAGTAAAGAGACATTAGAAAAAGAGCTGGGTTATGCTTTTTCGTATAATGATTATCTTTATTTAATGTTGATTTATTATTCGACTAATTTCAGTATTGTGGATGCTTCAATGAAACGAATGGAGTTAGAGCAATTTAATGCACTTATTTTAAAAGAAGCTGATTTGCAGTGTTTAGTTGGTTTATTTGAAACTTATTTTGGAACAGAAGTGGTGAATCATTCACTTTTTCGAGTGGCGCTTTGTTATTTTTTGAAGAAAACATTGTTTGATTTGCAAGGGCTCATTCCGAGTAATGAACGGTTGCTTGATAAAAAATACCAGCCACTTTACTTGGTCGTAAAAAATGTGTTGGAGCGTTGGAATGAACTTAGTGATCGCCATACATTATTAATTGATTCGCATATTCATTATTTAACGATTCATTTGTATCCGCTAATCTATAAATGGGATAATCCAGTACCAATTTGCATTTTCTCGTTTAACCTAATTAATTTTGAGTCTTGTAAATTTCAGGTGGAGCAGGAGCTTGGTCGTAAAGTGGTAGTAAATGAGACGATGTTTAACTCTGTGGAGGAGCTGAATTTGGTTTTACAGGAATCTCCTATGCGTACGATTGTGCTTTGTCATCCGCAGTGTGAGGTGACATTAAAAAATTCAGTGGAAAATGGGATAGTTATTCCAATTTCGCTTGGTTTTTTTGACCGGGATTTGGAAGATGTGGAAAATGCGATTCAGTCACTTCGGATGGAAGAATATGAAAAAAGGCTAGCCTGTTTGAAGAGCTAGCCTTTTTCTTAGTGCGTGAAGCCATGAACACCGGATTGCTGTTTATTATGGAAAAGGATGTGGGCGTTATTTAGTTCGTGAATGGAAGCATTGAAATCTTGGATAAATTCTTCAGCCATATTGAAACCAAGATCAGCGCGACAAACATAACGTTGAATAATGATGTTTTCTAAATTTTTTGGTAGTGGATAAGCTGGGACTTGCCATCCGCGCATTTGCAAACGGTCAGCTAAATCATAAAGCGTCCAATCAACGTTTGCATCCTCTTTTAATTTATAGCAGACAATTGGTAAATGGGAACCGTCATTATAAATATCGAAATAGCCTGTTGCTTCTACAGCGTTTGCTAGATACTGAGCTACATCACTTGTTTTTTGGTGAATGGTCCGGTAGCCTTCAAAGCCATAGCGTAGGAAATTATAATATTGGCCGATAATATGGCTAGCACTCCTAGAGAAATTGATTTGCATTGTTGGCATTTCTCCGCCAAGGTAACTAACTTTGAAAATGAGTTCTTTTGGCAAATAGCTTTCATCTTTCCAAAGCACCCAGCCGATACCAGGATAAACTAATCCATATTTATGTCCAGAAGTGTTAATAGAGATAACATTTTTTAAACGGAAGTCCCAAATGATGTCCGGTTCCACAAATGGGGTAAAGAAGCCTCCGCTTGCTGCATCAACGTGGATGTAAACTTTGTAATCTGTTTGGCTGTTGTATTGTTCGATTTTCTCATTAAGGGCGTAGATGTCATCGTAACGTCCTGTGTAGGTAATACCAAGGATACCGACGACGCCGATAGTATATTCATCAATATAATCTAGTACTTGGTCGGTATTTAGTTGCATATGGTCTCTATCCATTGGCACGACCCGCATGTCAATATCCCAGTAAACACAGAATTTTTCCCAACAAACTTGGTAACCGGAAGAAATGACAAGGTTTGGTTTTTTCGCATGAATATCTAGGCCTAGCTTTTCTGCACGATTTCGCCAAGCAAATTTCATCGCCATTCCACCTAACATACAAGCTTCACTAGAGCCAATTGTAGAAGTTCCCATGAATTTTTGTTCTTTTGGTGCGTGCCATAAATCTGCAATAATATTAACGCAGCGATTTTCAAGTTCCGCTGTTCGTGGATACTCCGATTTATCAATGGCATTTTTTTCTAAGGTTTCGGACATTAATTTGGTAGCTTCATCTTCCATATATGTTTGGCAAAAAGTAGCCAAATTTTGACGAGCAGATCCTTCATCTAATAGTTCATCTTTCACTAATCGATAAGCGATACGAGGTTCTAAAGGTTCTTTTCCAAGAGTATATTTTGGAATATCACAATCCTCTGCGCTGGATCCAAAAATGGGTTCTAAATAACTTTCTTGATTTTCTTTACTATATAACATGATTTTTTCCTCCTATAATTTGTCTTGGTTCATAATATGTTTTTCGTCTGGATTAATAATATGCTCACCGCGAGCTCTAGGATGAGTGAATTTGTTAATGCTGTTGGAATCAATATGCGTGACAGTTTTTGGTTCGATATTCTTTTTGTCATGAACAGCATAAATGATAAAAGGAATTAAAACTGTCACGACAAAGCTAATCGACAAAATGATACTGTACGTCATGTGACTTTTTTCGGCGATAGATGCTGGTGGAACAAAAGAAATACATAGCGCAAAAATAGATGTGACTAAACCGACTAATGCAATAATGGTTTTGACGACTTTGCCACCTGGGATTTGGTATGTGCGGTGTAAATTTCCTTTCTTGAAAATAAGTACGAGATAGCCGATAAAGAACAATAAGTATCCGACTAAATAAATGACAACGGTTAAAGAAATCGCTGTTAGGAAGGACAAATTATTTCCACCACCACCAAATGTGAGAATTGCTGCCCAAATAGTGACAACTACACCTTGCACCATAATGAGCGGTACAGGAACACCGTGTTTATTTACTTTCTTCATTTTTTCTGGAAGTAATCCTTTTTCTGCCGCAGTATACATGCCGCGAGATGGACCAACTACCCAAGCGCTAACTTCACCCATAACACCAAGCGCAATCATGATAGCGATTAGTTTGACTGCCCAATCAAGTCCGGAGCCAAAATGAAGGATTAAAGCTTGGAATGTTTGCACCACACCAGAACTAAGAGATAGATCTTTTAATGGTAAAACGGCCGAAATAGTTAAGCCACCGATTGTATTTAACGCAATTGCAAGGATAACAAGCATAATCATTGCAAGTGGATAATCTCGCTTCGGATTTTTCATTTCATTTACATGGCTCGCAGAAGCTTCAACTCCCATGTAAGCGAGAATAAAGGACACGAAGATCACTAATGTTGAAGCTTTTGAAAAATCTGGTATGAATGCCTCCATGGAAAATTGAACATGAAGCGGATTTCCACCAACAATATAAGCAATACCTAGAACAAATAAAATGACTGCCGGGATGAGAATACCGATAATAAAACCAAATTTGGCTATTTTAGCAGTGTTTTTCGTTCCTCCTAGTTGGGAGAAAGTAAGTCCCCAAAAAATAACTAACACCCCAATAAATTTAATAAGCGGATTTGACTCAAGAGCAGGAAAATCAAATACATAGGAAAGTGCCCCGAGAATAAAATAAATCATTGTGACAAAGCCAACTGTAATTTGAAACCACTGAAAGAAAATCGCCGCGAATCCAAAGCGTTCCCCAAGCGTATTGCCTACCCAAGAAAATATTCCTCCTTCTTGCCAACCATCGACAGTGGCCATTTCTGCCGCACATAAGGCAACAGGTAGAAACCATAAAAATCCACCAAGCAATAAGAAAAATACTAAATGAAAACCAGAAGTAGCAAAAGTTGGATATTCATAAACAGTCATAACCATTGATGCAGTAATGGCGAAAAATCCAAATAATGTTAAAGATTTTGTTTGCTTAGACATTGTGTATTACCTCCGAATTATTTTTGTTTACTTAAAAGAAATAACCGAAGCTACACGTAATTAGAATGATGCTTAATTAATGGTAAATGAGATTTTTTTCGAATATCATCAATTAACAAAGTAAAGCACCTCCTAAATAATTTTTGGAACAGCTATAAGATTAGCATGTTTTTATTCGAAAATTATTCCAGTTTTTTTCGTTAATGAGAAAATTTTAGAGACATTAGTAATTTTTTCGTAAAAAATACTTGCACTATTAAAAAAATGGGTGTATTGTATATAGATGTTAAATGTCTATTAAAGACATTAAAAGGTAACAATGGGAAGAGGGAGGATTTTATTATGAAGTTGAGTAAAAGTATGGACCAGGTATTTTGTATTATGACGATGTTGTACACCCAGAAGGCAGATGTTCCCATTTCTTCCGTAACTATCCATCACCGTTTGCGTGATTCGTCACCATCTTACATTAGTAAAATCTTAAGAAAACTGGTTGTTAGCGGACTGATTAATTCAGTATCTGGAAACAACGGCGGGTTCACACTTGCCAAAGATCCAGAAGAAATCAATTTGTTAGACATAGTAGAAGCAGTGGAAGGAAAAATTGACACATATCCAGACTCAGACTTAATCCACACTGTTTTCTCCGACTATCACGAATTTGCAGAGTCCGGTATTCATACCATTACAAGCGCTTTTAGAAATGCGGATAAAGAATACGCTAATTATCTATACTCACAAAAATTATCTGTTTTAGTCGAGCAAGTTATTGGGAAAGAACGGACAACTATCATAGATTGGAACGAAGCGTAATAAATCTTTAAACAGAAAGAAGTGCGGTAATAAAATGGATATGGTAAAAAATGAGTGGAAAAAATTATTCAAAAATAAAATTCTATTGTTGTCATTTGTAGTTATTTTATTTATTCCACTTTTATATGCAAGCTTTTTCTTAAAATCAGTCTGGGATCCTTATGGTAAGGCAGGAGATTTACCAGTAGCGGTTGTTAACAATGATGTTGCGGTAGATTACAATGGTCAAACAATGGACGTAGGGGACCAATTAGTAACTAAACTGAAAAGTAACGACGAACTCGATTGGAATTTCCTTTCATCGGAAGAAGCTGAAAAAGGTTTAAAAGATGGTAAATATTATATGATTGTCACGATTCCAAAAGATTTCTCAAAAAATGCAGCAACTGTTTTAGATAAAAATCCGAAAAAAATGGAATTATCCTATAAAACAAATGGTTCGCTTAATTACTTAGGTCAAGTAGTGAGTGAACAAGGAGCCAAACAACTTAAAAGCGAGGTTTCAGCAGAGGTAACGAAATCTTATGCAGAAGCAATTTTTGATAAAATTAAAGAAACGGGTAATGGTTTTGCGCAAGCAGCGGATGGCTCTGGAAAATTAAAAGATGGACTAGAAAAATCACAAGAGGGCAATAAAACCATTTCAACAAATCTAAAGACACTTGCAGACAGCTCATTAACTTTTAAAGATGGGGCAAATACGTTAGAAGTGGGTCTAAAAACATATACAGATGGCGTAAACACGGCATCAGCTGGTGGCGATAAACTAAACGCAGGAGTATCTACACTTGCTGCTGGAGTTGGTCCGCTTAAAGATGGTGTTCAAGCATTAGATAATGGCGCAACAAAATTATCCGATGGTGTTTTCACTTATACAACGGGTGTAGACACTCTAGCTGGTGGGATTAATCAAGCTTATTCCGGTTCAAGTGCATTAAAAAATGGGCTTAACAAAATGAGTGGTAGCGTCCCAGCTTTAGCAGATGGAGTAACGCAGCTAAATAACGGACAAGAAAGCCTTGCAGATGGGTTAGATACACTGGTAGCAGGTAGTAATAAACTAACTGCCGGACTAAATCAATTAGATAATAATTTAACTGATAAACAAGGGAAAATTACGCAACTAAAACAAGGGATGAACGATTTACAACAAGGAATTGACCAATTAAATAAAAGTGTCAATGGAGAAGATGCGGCATTCGCTAAACAACTAGCTGCTTTGCAAAAAAGCCTTACAGATCTTCAATCAGGTTTAACTTTTATTAAATCAAACGCTAACTTTGATGCCGATGCAATTAAAGCAAAAATTAATGCAACGGACGGTGTTAGCGCAGCAGATAAACAAAAAATCATTGATTCGATTCAAGCAGATTTAGATAAAGAAAGCCAAAAATCAGCCACTCAAGTAGCAACAGTGGATAAACTTCAAAGTGGCTTATCTGGACTAGACTTAGCAGCAATTCAAACACAAGTATCTGAACTACAAACAGGGGTTGCCAAAATTTCAGCAGGTTATTCCACAGTTCATCAAGGCACAACTGATGCCTTTAATGGAATCCATCAAGCACTTAATGGTTCAGGAAATCAAACACTTATTGGTGGGGCGAACCAATTAACTGCTGGCTTAAAATCAGCCCAATCTGGAAATGCGAAATTAGTAGCTGGAACAAATGCATTAAATAACCAAATTCCAACACTAACTTCAGGAGTTAACCAACTTGCGAGTGGTAGCTCTGATATGGAAAATGGACTAAGCAAGTTGAATGACGGCGGAAATAAACTGGCAGCTAACTCAGATACCCTTCAATCAGGAGCAACTCAACTAGAAGCTGGAACCAATCAACTAGCTGCAAAAGTACCAACACTTGCGAATGGTGTAAATCAATTGCAAGCAGGTTCTGGAGCATTAGCTAGCGGTTTAAATCAACTAGCAACCAATTCACCAAAACTATTATCTGGTACAAGCCAACTTGCTGATGGTTCTTCTAAAATAGCAGATGGCTCTTCTAAACTTGCCAATGGTTCATTCCAGCTAGGTGATGGACTAACAAAATTAACAGATGGTAGTACAGAATTAACGACCAAACTTTCTGATGGGGCAGCACAAATCAAAGATACTAACGGAACAGATAAAACTTTCAACATGATTGCCTCTCCAACAAAATTAGCTCATGAGGAATACACACACGTTAGCAACTATGGTCACGCCTTAGCACCATACGTATTATCATTAGCTTTATATGTTGGTGCACTAGTATTTAACTTTATTATGCCAATTAGACGTGTATCTATGGAAGGGCAACCAGCATACAAATGGTGGTTAAGTAAATTATCACTTGGATTTGTTGCAGCCGTTGCAATGGCATTACTCGAAGGTGGTATCATGATAGCACTTGGACTTAGACCGGATAATATGGTTGAATTCTTTGGAACGGCAATCATCACAGCCCTAGCATATATGTTCTTAATCATGCTTCTTGCAATGACATTTGATAACCCTGGTCGATTTATTGCAATGGTACTTCTCATTGTTCAATTAGCTGGATCGGGCGGAACATTCCCAATGCCACTTACAGGATGGTTCTTCAATTTAATCCATCCATTCTTACCAATGACCTACTCGATTTATGCCTTTAGAGAGTCACTGGCAGCAGGTATGGGACCAAATGTATACAGTATGTCGATGCTTGTTCTTTCACTTATCTTAATCGCATGCGTTGGACTACTTTATCTATCAATGAGCCACTTGAAAAAACGCCACGATGCACACGAATCAGCACTAGATGATAATCAGAAATTAATGGCACTTGAAAATTAATTAACAGATTAACAAAGGCAAGAATCCTCATTAAAAAGGGTTCTTGCTTTTTTGTTATATATGGGGACGTTTTATTTGTAAAGTAATGCTATAATTAAATTATTAACATACGAAAAGAGGTATTGCATGCCGAAGAAAATAGTATTTGTAGATGTAGATGGCACACTAGTTAATGATGATGGATTAGTTCCGGACTCCGCTAGAACAGCAATAATAGAAGCCCGTAACAATGGGCACCAAGTTTATTTATGTACAGGACGCTCAAAACCAGAATTATATGAATCTATTTTATCCATTGGTTTTGATGGCGTTATTGGGGCTGGTGGCGGTTATGTCGAAGTAGATGATAAAATTATCTACCATCAAAAAGTAGCGAATGAAGACGTTGTACATATGGTTGATTTTTTCAATAAGAAGAAATTAGACTTTTATTTAGAATCAAATGGTGGTCTATTTGCAAGTGAAAACTTGGAATCACACTTAAATAAATTGATTTATGGTGATGTGGAAAATGACCCAATCGCCCGTGAAAAACAAAAAAATAATCCGCATCCATTTATGGGAAGCCTAACATTTGGAGAAACAAATCTTTATCGAACTGACGTAAATAAAGCTTGTTTTTTAGAAAATAAAGAAGTTCCATTTGAGGAAATCAAAAACGAATTTAGCGGAAAATTTGAAGTAATGCACTGCACGGTACCAATCTTTGGAGATGATAGTGGTGAATTAATGGTTCCTAATATTCATAAAGCAACAGCAATTGAAATACTTCTTGAACATATTGCCAAAGATAAACAAGATACAATTGGTATCGGTGATGGTATGAATGACGCAGAAATGCTTACTTTTTGCAAGACTGGTATTGCTATGGGGAATGCGAAAAAGAATTTGAAACTTCTGGCTGATGAAGTAACGAGTTCTGTCGATGAAGACGGCCTATTTGCAAGCTTTCAGAAACATGGGTTGATTTAAGGCAATAACGTTAGGGTAAGCTAGAAGTATGGCAGTTCAATTGGAGGAGAATATTTGATGAAAATTATCAGAACGAAAACGTACGATGAAATGTCGCAAGCAGCTCTTGAAGTTGTGAAACAAGTTATTGAATCAAAGGAAAATCCGGTTATCAATACAACAACTGGAGCTAGCTTTGATGGAATGTTTGCTGGCCTAGTAAAAGGAATTAATGCTGGCGAAATCCCAATTGAAAAAGTATTTTTAATGAATTTAGATGAATATGTCGCAAAACGAGATGCTTCCTTTACTGTTTACACATATATGCATCAAAAATTCTATGATTTCATTACCAAAATGCCCAAAAGGGTGGAATTATTAGATGGGAGCCTAGCTGATTTCACGGATGAAATTGCTCGATATAAGCAAATTTTAAAAGAAAATCAGCGTGATTTACAGATTTTAGGGTTAGGTGTAAATGGACATCTTGGAGCAAATGAGCCAGGAACTCCATTTGATGCACGATTATTTTTAGCAGATAGCGATGAATCTACTATAAAAAGTACCATTATGTACAATAATTTAAAAGAAGACGAAGCGCCATCACAAATGCTGACTCTCGGTTTGGCAGATATGATGGATGCGAAACAAATTCTCGTAACTGCATCAGGAGACCGCAAAGCAGAAGCTGTAAAAGGAATGCTAGAAGGACCGATAGACGTGAGCTGTCCTGCATCCATTTTACGTAACCATCCGAATGTGGTGTTTATCATCGACGAAGCAGCAGGGGCATTACTTACTAAATATTAAAAAGGAGTGGTAGTATGAGAAAAGTTTATTTATATTTTGTTTTACTTTTAGGAATAGTGATGATTGGTCTTGGTATCTATTTAATATTTAATCCAAGTACTTCACTAAAAGCACTAACTATTTTCATCGGAATTATTTTAGTTTTAAATGGTATTAATGAAGTGATTTCTTATTTCGGCGAACGAAAATATTGGAGTATTTCCAAATGGATAATGCTTGATGGTATTTTATCTATTGTTGTTGGTGCTTTTGCAATTTTCCAATCTAATATGGCAGAACGTATCTTTATCATTATTTTTGCCATTTGGATTTTAGCTTCAGCAGTGTTGCGTATCTTAACTGCATTTTCTGTCAAAGGGCTGCCAGGTTGGACGCTATTACTTGTAATGGGGATTCTTGGTTTAATCATTGCTATTATTTCGCTATTCACAAACACGCTAGTAGCTATCGCAATTGGAATTATTTTAGGTGTATTTTTCATTTTGCAGGGTGTAACTTGTTTATCCCTTTGGAGAGTTATGAGAAAAGGTGAGAGTAAAGCTTGAAAAAATAGCAAGCTTGTCACAAAATAGACAAATGGAGAAGGAAGAGTGTTCTTTAGGAACGTTTTTCTTCTCTTTTTTTTATTATGATAAAAGAAGATTCGATTTAGCATGAGGTAAATTAAATGAGAGGAGCGTTTACTATGGAGGTAATGTTTTTTTTGACTAGTAATCCAATGTTTCAAGAAGTAGCAAAATTAGTTTACTGGGAAAAAGAGGAAATTATCGATTGTCCGGAAAATGGACAATACGTTTACGCGATAGATGAAGGTAGCGTGATGCAATATGCGCAAAAAAATACCTCGTGGGGAAAAGGAATGGTTTTTGGGTTTACAAGGGAACAGACAAAAATCCAACCTCTTTGTAAAACTGTCGCTTGGAAGATTCCATTAATATATGTGGAAGAAACATTAAAAGATATTGACGAATTAAATGTGGATACTTTGATTGAAATAGAAACTAATTCTTTAAACAGGTATAAAAATGTCGATAGTATTCAGTGGTTTATCAAAAAAATCCCCGAAAGAATTCGAACAACGACTTGGAAAATTGAAAAAGAATCTGTTAGAAAAGACATCACAAAATTCATGTCAAATGAGACTTGGTGCAAACAATTGAATGATCTTAAAGGGCGACATATTATTCGAGAATTAGGATACTATTTAGAGGTGGATCTACTTCAATTCCACCATTATATAAGACAATGGAATTATAATTTGCTTACTCGAAAAAATAGTTGAAATATTTTTTACAATTTAACAGACAAAAAGGCAATTTCATAGTAGACTTATAGTAACCGTGATAGGGAATTATTACCAGTCCCTTATAGCCGCCAGCAAAATTTGCTAGGTGGCCTTTTTTTATGAAATTTTCCTTTTCGGATGGAGTTAGTTGTGATAACCTAAAAAAGTGAGTTTTAATGAAGGGAAAGTGTAGTTATGGCAAAATGGTTACCGAGGGATTTATGGATTGTTATTATTGGAATGGTGTTACTTTATACAGGGCTTTCGTTTATTTGGCCTTTTAATATGATTTATATGACACAAGAACTAGGAATGACAACGACGGATGCTTCACTCGTTTTATTAATTAATTCTGGCGTAGGAATTGTATCGAGTATCATTGGCGGGCTTATATTTGATCGCTTCTCAGGGTTTATTTCATTAACAATCGGAACAATTATACTCGTGCTTGCTACTGCTTCCCTATGTTTTTTTCATGGGTTTCCATTCTTTATTTGGAACTTATGGGCAGTTGGTGTTGCGATGGGAATGGTCTTCTCAGGTCTTTACGCCGCCGCAGGATTGACGCATCCGACTGGTGGGAGAACAGGATTTAACGCCATTTATGTGGCACAAAATATCGGTGTTGCTGTAGGGCCGCTTTTGGCAGGCCTACTTGCAACACAAGGGATGAGCCATGTGTATATTGGGTCATTTGTTTTTGCACTAATTTTCGCTGGTTATTTTTTCTTGTTTTTCCATAAAATTGACTGGAAATCAGAGAAAGTCACTGCGGAAACAAAGCATCGTAAAAAAGGTACCAAGCGAGAGTTCCCAACTAAGCTAGCACTATGGTCGTTTGTATTATTATTACTTACCTATTTGTTCTGTCAATTACCACATGTACAATGGCAGTCGAATCTGTCTACTTATATGACGGAAATAAAAGGTGTGACAGCAAGCCAATATGGTAATTTATGGAGCCTGAATGGTGCGCTTATCGTACTGGGACAATTCATCTTAATCCCAGTTGTAGGTAGGTTTAAAAAGCATTTACTCGCACAAATTTATATCGGGATTTTCTTATTTATTCTATCCTTTGTTGTAGCAATGAATGCAAGTGTCTATAGTGGATTTGTGCTTGGGATGATTTTTTTAACACTCGGAGAAATGTTTGCTTGGCCAGCTATTCCAACCATTGCCTACCAACTTGCTCCAAAAGGTGCTGCGGGATTATATCAAGGGCTTGTCAACGGGATGGCTACAGCTGCTCGAATGTTGGCACCTTTTGTTGGCGCGATTGTCGTTCAAAATTTAGGCGGGATAAAAGCCTTGTTCATCGGTGCATTTATCTTGCTAGGATGTGCACTTATTAGCATCACATTACAACAAATTCTACAGAAAAAGGATCAACAAGAAAAAGCAGCTTTACAAGTTTCCGTAAGTCAGGAGGAGTAGAAATGAAATTATGGAAAAATGGTCAATTTTACCAAATGACTGCTGAAGGTGAAGTAGTTTCTGCTGTATTAACCGAAAACGGTCGAATTTATGCGGTGGGTGAAACAACGGAATTAGAAAGATGTTATCAACATAAGATTGATGAAACGATTGATCTTGCTGGTAAAATTATTTTCCCAGGATTTGTCGATGCCCATATCCATTTATTATGGTATGGACAAGCACTAGAACGACTGAATTTAAATCAAAGCACGACAAAAAAAGAAGCATTAGGGCTTATTTCAGAACGAGTGAATCAACTAGCCGAAGATGAGTGGTTGTTTGTCGAAGGTTATGATGAAAATAAATGGTCTGATGAAAAAACCTTCATTTCGATAGCAGATTTGGATGGAATAAGTAGCACCAATCCGATTTTAGTGAGACGTATTGATTATCATAGTGTGTCGATTAATTCTGCTTTATTAGCACATATTAAGGATTTTTCGGAAAATGGTTTTGATGGTGGAGGAGAAATTGTTCAAAATCACGTAGGAGATTTTACAGGAGTTTTAAGAGATAACGCTACAACGCTTGCAATTGATGCTTTTCCACCAGCTACACCATCTGAACTAATAGCATGGTTAGAAATAGCTATTAAAGATTTATGGTCAAAAGGAATTACAGGTGCTCATTCAGAAGATTTACATTATTTTACAGGCTTCGAGTCAACATTAGCTGCTTTTAGAAAAACATTAGGAGCAGAAAAGCTACCATTTCGCGCACAACTTTTAATTCATCATGCAGAGTGGAAGGCATTTACTGCTTCAAATGAAACCTTCATTAATGGCGATGATTTTGTAGAACTAGGTGCGATGAAAATTTTTTATGATGGCACAGTTGGATCACGGACAGCTTTAATGAGTGCTGGATATGCCGATAATCCAACTGAAAAAGGCCTACAAATCCATTCAGACTTAGAGTTTGAAAATTTAGTCAAACTAGCTAGAAAAGAAGGTTTACCAGTAGCAATTCATATTCTCGGGGATTTAGCGTTTTCCAATGTGATTCGCTCTTTACGTGCCAATCCTCCAAAAGACGGACAATATGACCGCTTAATTCATACACCATGGCTTACAAAAGAATTAGTAGCCGAAGCAGCTAAAATGCCTGTACTATTTGATATCCAACCACAATTCATGGCAAGTGATCTCCCGTGGGCGCTTGATGTCCTTGGAGAAACACATCCACCACTAGCTTTCGCCTGGAAATCATTCGTTTCCGCTGGGCTTCATCTTGCAGGGGGAAGTGATGCACCAATTGAAGTGCCAAATCCATTTTGGGCGATTCATGCTGCTGTCACGAGAACTGCAAATGCTGATTTAGATGGAGTTAAGTACTGGCCGGAAGAAGCTTTAAGCGTATATGAAGCAATCCAGTTATATACAACAGGAGCAGCTTTTGCAAGTTATAAAAGCAATACTCGTGGACAAATCAAGCCAGGTTATGTTGCTGATTTCACCATTTTGACGGAGGATCCATTTCAAATAGAACCTGCTGCAATCCGTGATATTACGGTAGAAATGACTGTTGTAAATGAGCAAATCGTCTATCAAAAAACTCCATACTAAGACGGATGTTTTCGAATATTTTTTTTGTTAGTATGGGGAACGAGACAAATTGCGCTAAGGGAAAATTTTTTATAGCGCAGTTACATCAATGAGTGGGAGAAAATGAGGGATGTAACAATGGAGATTTTTGAGCTTATTTTATTAATGTTAAGTGCTGTTTTTTTATCGAATGTACTAAGTCGATTCTTGCCTAGTATTGCCGTGCCTTTGATTCAAGTGTTGTTAGGAATTATTTTGGCAATTCCGCTTGGAGAGCATACGATGGATTTAAATCCAGAGTTATTTTTACTACTCTTCATGGCACCGATTCTTTTTAATGACGGCGCCAATACGGATAAAAAATCATTATGGAAAAACAGGAAAGCAATTTTGTCGTTATCGATTGGGTTAGTGTTTGTGACAGTTGGAATTCTTGGAACATTTATTCATTATTTAATTCCGGTCATCCCTTTTGCAGCCGCATTTGCACTTGCAGCCGCACTTGCACCAACTGATGCCGTTGCGGTGGGGGCTTTAGCAGAAAAAGTAAAAATTCCACATAAAATCATGCATATTTTAGAAGGTGAGTCTCTGATAAATGATGCTTCGGGACTAGTTTCTTTTCAATTTGCAGTACTTGCACTTGTGACAGGAACTTTTTCCTTTATGACTGCTGGAACAAGCTTTTTATTACTATCTTTAGGTGGAATCGCACTTGGGGCTGTAATGAGTTTGCTTAAAATTATACTAATGCGTGGCTTACGGCAAATGGGAATTGAAAATGTAACTTCCTTTATGCTGATGGAAATATTGCTGCCGTTTTTAATTTTTATGGTGGCAGAAAAAGTAGGAGTCAACGGAATTTTAGCTGTTGTTAGTGGTGGTATGGTTCACTCTTTCAGCTATAAGAAAATCAATCCTGAAATTGCGCAGCTGAATTTGCTTTCAAAAAACACTTGGTCTGTCATTACTTTTAGCTTGAACGGATTAGTGTTTATTCTACTGGGAACGCAGCTGCCACAAATTATGGAGACGATTTGGTTAGATTCAGATATACATAAAAGTATGCTATTCGTGTACATTTTTGGAATTACCATTTTACTACTTGGCCTTCGTTTTCTTTGGATTTTGTTTTTCCGAAACTTTGAGGAGCAACCGAAAAACGATTTAATTAGCAGGTTTAAAAACACTTTTCTTTACACTGTTGCCGGTGTAAGAGGGACCATCACCTTGGTCAGTGCGCTTTCACTTCCATTTGTACTTGGTAATGGCAATGCCTTTCCAGAGCGAGACTTGCTTATATTCATTGCGGCGGGCGTTATTATCACCACACTTTTACTTGCGAATTTCACCTTACCACTTTTCGCAGCGAAAAAAGATGTGACAGTTGCAGATCATGAAGCTGATATTGCTCTACTGCGCGATGTAGTGAACCAACTGCAAGCCTATAAAACAGATGAAAATATGGTGGAAATGAATAAAGTCTTAAAAATGTACAATGATAGAATTTTTTCATTGATGAAGCATAAAGAAGTAAATGCGACTGAAAAAGAACTTCGACGTTTGACACAAGAATGGCAACTTGAAAACACTAGGAGACTCGTTTTTGAAAGGAAAATTGATACAGGAGTAGGGTTGTCTGTCATGATGCGCCTAGGTAAAAGATTATACGTCCAAACAAGAGAAGAAAAATATCGTGCCAGAGTACGATATCGTCAAATGTTGAGTCACGGTTTTCGTAGTTTCCGAATTGTTCCCTTATCTTTCGAAGAGCGCAGAAAAGAGCGCATCAAATTGCAAAAGGAAAACAATGAATTTATCGTACAAAAATTACATGAGTTAGACAACACGAAATATAGTCCAGAAATTATCTCGCAGTACTTAATTACCTTTGAGCAGTCGCTTTTCACCAAAGATGCTAAAAGAGAAAGTGATGTGGAAGAGCTGCAAACTACCATTGACCTAGCATCTCAAATTGAGCGAGAAACAATTCAACGGTATTTTGAAAAAGGAGATATTACTCGGAAAGAAATGAAAGTTTATCGGGATAATTTACTTGCAATAGAAGCTAGTTTTCAATTGTAATACAGTTGAAGAAGCATATAATGATTTCAGGTGATAGTGCAGGTTAAATAGGAACAACCGCTAGACCCACTCTGTAGTCTAGCGGTATTTTATAAGTAGTCTTTTTGAGAAAATGCTGCTTTTTTGTTACAATAAAAGAAAAAGGAGCTTGATTATGCGCTTAGATAAACTATTGTCTCACACAGGTTATGGCAGTCGAAGAGAAGTGAAGCCGCTTCTGAAATCTGGCTCAGTTACGGTAAATGGTACTATCCAAAAAGATAGCAAACTACAAGTAAATCCGGAAAAAGACCAAATTACAGTTCATGGGAATCCGGTTACCTATCAAGAATTTGTTTATTTCATGCTCCATAAACCGCAAAATGTGGTTAGCGCAACCGAAGATAACCTATCAGAAACGGTTATTGATTTATTAGCACAAGAAGATACGCTAACAAATCCTTTTCCAGTGGGCAGGCTGGATAAGGATACAGAAGGGCTGCTAATTATTACAAACGACGGAACGTTAGCGCACAATTTACTATCACCAAAAAAGCATATTGATAAAACATATTATGCCAAAATCGAAGGCGATGTGACAGTAGCCGACGTAGAAGCATTTCAAACAGGAATCACATTAGATGATGGTTATACCTGCAAATCAGCACACTTAGAGATTATTACTCCAAACGAAATCAATGTAACGATACAAGAAGGTAAATTCCATCAAGTAAAAAGAATGTTTGCGGCAACAGGGAAAACTGTCACATATTTAAAACGAATTTCTATGGGGAAACTCAAGCTAGATGAAGCACTTCGTTTAGGGGAATATCGTCCATTGACTGATGAGGAACTAGCTCTCTTACAAAATAAATAAAACAAGCGAAAATTTTCTTCTAAAGAGAAGCATATTTTCGTTTTTTTATTTGCAAAAGAAAGCATTTACATATATAATAAACTTGTGTTTAAAAAATGAACAAAAGTTTGGGATGGAGGTGCATTATATCGTGGAGAATAATAAAGCGAAAATGAACGAAAAGGAAGAGATAATTTTCAATTCCATCCGTAAAAATCCTTACATTTCTCAACAAGAACTTGCTGATATTCTTGATTTATCAAGACCAACAGTAGCCAACCTTATTTCCGGTCTAATTAAAAAGGGTCGTATTTTAGGGAAAGCCTATATTTTAAATGAAGCGAAACAAATCGTTTGTATAGGCGGAGCGAATGTTGATCGGAAGTTTTATATTAAAGACAAAGCGCAACTTGCTACGTCTAACCCAGTCAGATCTACCCAAAGTGCCGGTGGAGTTGCCCGAAATGTTGGCGAAAATCTTGGACGCCTCGGAAAAGAAGTTATTTTACTGACTGCTTGTGGAACTGATTCAGATTGGGAAGCTGTTAAAAGTGCTAGTAATACATACATGAATCTAGATTATGTCACTGCATTTCCAAGTATTGCAACCGGTTCTTATACCGCAGTACTCGAAAATAATGGGGACTTACTCGTGGCTCTTGCTGACATGGAGGCATATGACCATCTGACGCCAGATGTATTAGCAAAAAATGAAGGCCTACTTAGTCAAGCAAGTGCAATAATCGCGGACTTGAACTGCCCCAAAGAAACGCTAGAATACTTGGGGAGTTTTGCAGAAATTAATTCTATTCCATTAGTTTTAGTCCCTGTATCCTCTCCTAAAATGTCTCATTTACCAGAGCGGCTTGATCATGTAACTTGGCTAATCTGTAACCGAGATGAATCGGAAACGCATCTAGAAATGACGATTGAGAGTGACGAAGATTGGCGTTTAGCTGCAGAAAAATGGCTCGAATTAGGTGTCGAAAATGTTATTGTAACTAATGGCAGCAAAGGAGCAGTCGCAGCGAATAAAGCAGAAGGTGTCATTTTTGAACCAGCAATAGTCATTGAAGACATTGTTGATGTTACTGGAGCAGGCGATGCATTTTGTTCAGCTGTCATTTATGCATGGCTAGAAAGAAAGTCTTTGCAAGATATTTTGAAAACCGGGAGTGTCAATGCTGCGCGAACACTTGAATCAGAGTATACTGTTCGCCAAAATTTATCCACATCCCAACTACAAAAAGATCTGGAGGAATTCAAATGAAAAATTATCTATCATTATCTGAAGAAGTAAAACAAGCAAAAGCAGAAGGAAAAGCAATTGTAGCATTAGAATCAACTATAATCTCTCACGGCATGCCTTACCCGCAAAATGTTGAAATGGCGCGTGATGTGGAACAAATTATTCGTGATAACGGCGCAGTTCCAGCAACAATCGCTTTAATTGATGGTAAAATAAAAATTGGTTTGTCTGATGAAGAGCTAGAATTATTTGGGAAAAGCACAAACGTAGCGAAAGTTTCTCGTCGTGATATTGGTTACCTTGTTGCAACAAAACAACTAGGAGCAACAACAGTAGCAGCAACAATGATTTGTGCAGAATTAGCAGAAATTGGTATTTTCGTAACTGGCGGAATTGGCGGAGTACACCGTGGCGCTGAAACGACAATGGATATTTCCGCTGACTTAGAAGAACTAGCAAAAACAAATGTAGCAGTTATTTGTGCCGGCGCTAAATCTATTCTTGATTTAAGCTTAACAATGGAATACTTAGAAACGAAAGGCGTTCCAGTAATCGGTTATCGAACAGACGTATTGCCTGCATTTTACACACGTTCAAGCGATGTGGAATTAACTTTACGCGCAGATTCACCAGAAATTATCGCAGCTTCACTTAAAGCGAAATGGGATCTTCAAATTGAAGGTGGAGCGGTGATCACGAATCCAATTCCAGAAGAATTTGCTATGGACGAAAAAGTAATCAATGATGTGATTCAAACGGCTTTAAAAGAAGCGGAAGAAAATCACATCCACGGGAAAGACGTAACACCATTCTTACTTGGGAAAGTAAAAGAATTAACAGACGGAAAAAGCCTAGAAGCTAATATCGAATTAGTAAAACACAATGCTTTAATTGGGGCTCAAATTGCCGTAGCTTATCAAAACAGTTAATTATTCGAAGGCTGTCACCACAAAATGGTGGCGGCTTTTTTATGTTAAAATGAATAAATATAATAGAGGAGGAATTGGAATGATTGCAGTAAGCGCATGTCTTGCCGGAATTGCATGCAGATACGATGGACAAGATAAAGAAATAAAGCAGTTGGTTGAAAGTGGAGAAGGAATTCCTTTTTGTCCAGAGGTTATTGGAGGACTTTCAACTCCAAGAAATCCTGCTGAAATAGTGGGTGGAGATGGTAGAGATGTCTGGTGCGGTCGTGCAAAAGTGATTGATAGCGAGGGGAATAATGTTACTGAAGAATACAAGCGAGGTGCTACACTCACCTTAACTAAAATGAAAGAACTTAAAATTACCAAAATAATCATGAAAGAAAACAGCCCATCTTGTGGTAGCTGTACTATTTACGACGGCACCTTCTCCGGAAAAACAAAAGATGGTACCGGCGTAGCAGCAGCTCTTTTTATAGCCAATGGAATCGAAGTTATTTCAGAATTTACTATTTAAAAGCAAGCGAGCCCATTGGATCCCAAGGTTTCAAGGTAATAGGTTCTTGTTTAAATGCATTTAGTAACTCATCAGATAGATATTTTTTCCGCACAACAACCTGGAACGTAAATTCATCCATCCACGCGTCACTGGCAACAAAATAACCTTTATTGCCAATAGCTTCTCCCCAACTGTTTTCTACTTTCCAACGGTTTACTTCTCCGTCCACAACATTTACTCCTGTTAGTACCATCGCATGTGTTAACATACTATGTTTGTAGTCTAGCCGTTCCGCTTTAGTCATGGTAGTTTTAAAGCCAAAAGCTTGATTCAACAAGAAAATGTTTGTATCCATAATGCCACTAGTGCGTTCTGAAAGTTGACCGACATCACAACCAAACCAAACAGTTTCGCCATTCTGTATTTGTTTTGCAGCAGCTTTTTTCAAAACATCCATTTCAACATTTAAGTATCTAATCGGGGCACCACCAACAATGTTGCCTAGATAATCCACCGTGAAAACTTGATTAAACGGTTTGTCTTTTGTTGGAGCATTAATAAGTGGAACATAATCTCTCAAGTCGATATCAATATACCGTTTGAAAAAATCTGTCGGTGAAATTTGTAACGCTTGTTTAAACTCATTATCTTTATTACGGTATTCAAAATCAAACGTTTTTGGCGGTTCACCAAGCGACATCACTAAAAGTTGATAAATTTCTGCAAGCATTTCCTCTTTTAATTGTGTGACAGAAACTTTATTCTTAACAGCTTTTCTTAGAATAACTGCATCTGTACGAAGACGTTCGTTTAATAAATGATTTAAATCAGCGGACTTACTACTTTGAAAAGTTTCTGGCATAGCTGATTTTGGAACAATCCCGTATTTTTCAATAATCGAAACTAACATATCCCACTGACCACCATCTTGTTGTGGAGTATCAAGCAACCATGAAACGAGACGACTATCTTCATCCTCCTGTGCGGTTTCAATGATATTCTCTAAAAAATAATTTGCCTTCTCCAACTTATCCCAAAAATTAGTATAATTCTGAGATAACTCAAAATCCTTCAAACCAAGTGTTCCGTTCAATTTATGACGGAATGTATTTAGTGCTGCAAACATCCAACACCGTCCACTTTGCTGTTGGTTAGAAACCTTATCTGTTGTCACTTCATGAGAAAAAATAGGTTGAACTTTCACTTTAGCTACAGGGTTTTCTGTGGCTGCTTTAATCCCATTTTTCATAATACTAGCTTGAATTACCATATTATCCGGATTTTCACGCCATTTTTTGGAAAAACTATTTAATTGATCGAATGTTAATTCTGTACTCATATTCTTTCCTCCTATATACAAATATATCTTCCAAATAAGTATACTCCTAAAAGTAATAACTGTATAAGAAAACAAATGGTTGCACTTTTATGACTGTTTATAAACGTATTTATGCTATAATATGAATGGATTTGGAAATGTGTGAATGATTTTGAATGTAAATGGTTGATTTTGAAAGAAAAAAATGATACACTAACTTTGGATGGAGGAACTAGTATGTTAAATGCAGAGCGAAAACAACTTATTATGGAACGAATTGAGCAATTTGGTGTCATTAAATTACAAGAGCTAGTAGAAGAATTAAATACATCTGAATCAACTATTCGTCGTGATTTAATCGAATTAGAAGAGCAAGGACTAATCGAACGTGTACACGGTGGGGCCAAGCTTATTACCTCACATAACCAAGAACCAAGTATGAATGAAAAATCATTCAAAAACATTCAAAGTAAGAAAGA
Organism: Listeria ivanovii subsp. ivanovii; assembly: GCF_900187025.1. GTDB lineage: Bacteria > Bacillota > Bacilli > Lactobacillales > Listeriaceae > Listeria > Listeria ivanovii. Next base: position 2,384,478 of record NZ_LT906478.1, on the reverse strand, counting down.
AATTGCTGCATATTGTGCTAGTCTAGTAGAAGAAAATGATTGCATTTATTTAGATGCAGGATCAACTACATTAGAGTTAATTAAACATTTAGCAAATCGAAAAATTACTGTAGTCACCAATGGTTTAACACATATTGAAGAATTAGTTCATCAAAATATTGATGCTTATCTTTTAGGGGGCAAAATGAAAGTGCATACAAAAGCAATTATTGGTGCAGTTGCCTTAGATAACATTCAAAACTATCATTTTGATAAAGCATTTATTGGTACTAATGCCATGCATCCGGAACATGGCTATACTACACCTGATATGGAAGAAGCCTTTGTAAAACGTGCTGCAAAAGAACGAGCTAATCGAGTGTTTGTTGTAGCAGATCATACTAAGTTTGCAGAAGTTAAATTTTCTAAAATGTTCTCTTTAGAAGAAGCAACAATTGTGACAGACTATATTCCTTCAGAAGTAAAAGAATCCTTTATCCAAAAAACTAAAATAATCGAGGTAGAAAAATGATTTATACAATTACTTTAAACCCATCTATTGATTATATTGTACAAATCGACCAGCTAAATCTTGGTGAATTAAATCGCATGAAACAAGATTATAAATTACCTGGTGGCAAAGGCATCAATGTAAGTCGTGTTCTAAATCAATTAAATGTGCCAAATCTTGCTACAGGGTTTTTAGGTGGATTTACTGGTGGATTTATTAAAGATTGGCTTAAAAATGAAGGCGTGAAAACTGGTTTTGTTACAGTGCAAGATGATACTCGCATAAATATTAAGTTAAAGCATGGTGAAGAAACGGAAATCAATGGCTTGGGTCCAACAATTTCAGAAAAAGAAATTAATGAATTTTTTGCTGTAATGGATAAAGTAACTGCAAACGATGTTGTTATCTTATCAGGTAGCGTTCCACCTTCACTAGGAAATAATTTCTATAATAAAATAATCCGAATTTGTAAAAAAAAACAAGCTGAATTTATGATTGATACAACAGGACAAGAATTACTAAATGCACTCCCAAACATGCCTATCTTAATTAAACCTAACCATCATGAATTAGCCGAATTATTTGATGTTCAGTTGAATAGTGTAGAGGAACTTATCCCATACGGAAAAAAATGCTTGGAGTTAGGCGCACAACATGTCATTGTATCTATGGCTGGTGACGGAGCACTTTTCTTTACTGGCGAAGATGTCTATTTCGCAGAAGCTTTAAAAGGAGAACTCAAAAACTCAGTTGGAGCAGGTGACTCGATGATTGCTGGATTTATTGGGGCTTTTGATAAAACAAGAGATCCATTGAAAGCATTTGAGGCAGGCGTTGCAACTGGTGGAGCTACAGCATTCTCAACAGATTTAGCCCAAGCTGAATTAATCAATAAATTATTACCGCAAGTAAATATAACTAAAATAACAGGGAGGAACTAAAATGAGAATTACGGATTTACTTAATAAAGATGTTATGATTATGTCTTTAAAAGCAACGACAAAAGAAGCGGCAATTGATGAAATGATTGCTTCCTTAAAAACCAAAGGGAAAATTAATGATGCGGACCTCTTTAAAGAAGAAATCATGAAACGTGAAGCTCAAAGTTCTACCGGTGTTGGTGAAGGAATTGCAATGCCTCACGCAAAAACAAAAGCAGTTAATGAACCTACCGTGGTTTTTGCGAAAAGTGAAAATGGATTAGATTACAATTCTTTAGACGGTCAACCAGCACACCTTTTCTTCATGATTGCAGCAACAGATGGTGCAAATGCAACCCACTTAGAAACATTAGCGGCACTTTCTAGATTGCTAGTTCACCCAGCTTTTGTTCAAAGCTTAAAAGATGCTAAAACACCTGAAGAAGTAATTAATCTTTTCAATAAAGAACAAGAAGACACAGAAGAAACGATTGTTACTCCAACTTCAAGTGTAGATACTGGTAAATCAGTTGTGGCTGTTACTGCTTGTCCGACTGGGATTGCACATACGTATATGGCGGCAGAGAAATTACAAGAAACAGCTAACCAGTTAGGCGTGAAAATCAAGGTAGAAACAAATGGTTCAAGAGGTGTAGAGAACCGATTGACTGATAAAGAAATCGCTGAAGCAGATGGTGTTATTATCGCGGCAGATGTACAAGTTGATATGCCTCGCTTTGATGGAAAACATCTTATTGCTAAACCAGTCGCTGCAGGAATCCACAAACCAGAAGAGCTAATAAACGAGGCGATTTCAGGAAAAGCACCTGTTTATAAAGCAGAAGAAGGTAGTGAAGCAACTAGTAGTTCAGATGGTCTTTCAGCTGGACAACAAATTTATAAACATTTAATGAGCGGTGTTTCGCATATGCTTCCGTTTGTTATTGGAGGCGGTATTGCCATTGCGATTGCTTTCATGTTAGACCAATTAATCGGAGTACCACAAGATCAGCTTGCTAAATTAGGCTCGTATAATGAAATCCCAGCATTGTTAAAACAAATTGGTGATGTGGCATTCGGATTTATGCTTCCAGTGTTTGCAGGTTATATTGCCTATAGTATATCGGATAGACCAGGACTTGTAGCTGGGTTTGTAGCTGGTGGGGTTGCTTCTGTTGGTGGAGCAGGATTTCTTGGCGCATTAGTAGGAGGTTTCTTAGCAGGTTATGCCGTTGAATTAGTAAAGTTAGCACTGAAAAAATTACCGAAAACGTTAGATGGAATCAAAGTAGTACTATTTTATCCGGTTTTATCCGTACTAATAGTCGGGCTGTTAATGTTGCTATTGAATGTACCAATGAGTGCCCTAAATACTTGGTTAAATGATTTCTTAAATAGTTTAAGTGGTACAAATGCAGTTATTCTTGGATTGTTACTAGGTGCAATGATGGCGGCAGATTTAGGTGGCCCGATTAATAAGGCAGCTTATATCTTTGCCACAGGAACCTTAGCAGCAAGTGTGGCAACAGGTGGGAGTGCTATTATGGCAGCTACAATGGCAGCAGGAATGGTTCCGCCACTTGCAACATTTGTCGCAACACTTGTTTTTAAAAATAAATTTACAGCACAAGAACGTGATGCAGGATTGACAAATTCTATTCTAGGAGCGTCATTTATCACAGAAGGCGCAATTCCTTTTGCGGCAGCAGATCCACTCCGGATGATTCCAAGTTTTATCGCCGGCAGTGCAATCACAGGTGCAATCGTTATGTTCCTGAATATTAAAGTATTAGCACCTCATGGGGGGGTATTCGTTATCTTCTTAGTATCTCAACCATGGTTCTATATTATTGCTATTGTTATCGGAACATTAATCAGTGCAGCATTAATTGGCTTTTTGCGCAAGAACCCAACTGTATAAAATTCGGAAATCGTCTTTTGAAACAAAAAAGGCGATTTCTTTTTTGATTTCTCGAATTCTTACTGAAAAATTGCTATAATAGAAAAGAAGTGAGGTGGGCATATTGGAATTTGGAGAAAAGTTAATTCATTTACGAAAGAAAAATAGATTAACCCAAAAGCAATTGGCAGCAAAAATTGGTACAACTGCATCAACCATTAGTAAATATGAAAACGATAACCACCGGCCGCCAATCTTTATTTTGGCTAAACTAGCAGAAATTCTTGGAACAACAACAGATTTCCTATTAGATGATGTAGCAGGGTTACGAGAAAAAAATTCAGTAAATGCCTTTCCTTTAATTGGTAATCCAGAACTAGAGAAATGGTATTTAGAATTACCATATACATATTCAGAAGAAGAATTATTAATGTTAAAACGAATTGCAGACGCGATTGAGAATAAAAAATAATTGAGGAAACCAGCTATACAAATCAACTTGTATAGCTGGTCTTTCTTTAACTTTTGGACTTGTCTGAATTAGTTGGATCATCATTTTCCAAAATCATTGTATTATAATAACGTCTTGTTTCAGCCGCAAGTGTGGCTGGTGGGAAAAACATATTCATTGAAGGGAAATTACTCTCCATCATACGCATTTTTTGAGAAAATTTCATATGTAGCATGGAAGTTCTAGCAATTTGATTATTAAAAGAGGCTAAAGACATATCAATTTCAAAAGTTTGTTGATTAGAAAATCTGATTAAAGTGTGATTATATCCCACTGTTTGGTATTCTTTAATGTGCTGCGGGAAAATCCAAATGCACTCTGATGTACTAGGTGCTGCAGTTGGAAATGCATAAGTGGACGTGACTGGATCGATAATGATAGGTGGCTTATGGGTAACGCCAATCAGATGCTTAGTGCCCTCCTTACGTCCATCATAGCTCGAACCGAAAAAATTACAGCTGGTTTTAATTAACTCAAAAGGGGTAAATTTAGAAGTATACTGAGAATCAACTTCATAAATTTCTGAATAGACTATACTTCCTGACTTTTTCGGGAAAATAATCATCGTGTGCGGGTTTACTTCATAAAACTGAGTACTAATTGGTTCTTTTTTCATTTCATTCAACTCTCCTATGTTTGTATTTATGTCTAAGAAGTGACCTAAAATCATCGCCCAAATCAATAATTTCAAGTGACAACTAAGCACCAAAGTAAGTTACGAGTCTATTTTTTGTCATTATAGCACATGGGAATTTACAAGTCATTAGATTTTCGTAAAGTTGTATTTTCTAACTGTTTTCTGTTTTTTCTTAGGATATTACAGTTTTTAATTGTAATAAATACGAGTGAAGGAGTGGTAGTCGTGGAAATGCGTGATTTTTCTAATTCATTGATGAATCAGGTGGGCGTCCTTAAAGGAGAAAAAGAATTAACAAATGTTTTTATCGAATACTTCCTGACGATGCTCCTAGAAGAGAGAAAATTAGAACAACTTAGAGCTGAAATTGATGAGGCTCTCGATAATAGGGACAAAGCGAAATTCATCCAACTAACAGAAAAAATGAATAAAATCCAACAGGAAATGCTGGCTTTTGAGTAGAATATATGAAAAACTAAGATAGTAAGAGCTATCTTAGTTTTTTTGGGCTGTTTTATAAATTTTAAAGGGAAAAATCCTTCGAAAAAAGTTCTGGACAGATAGCATAAATATGGTAAACTAAATAAAAACATACGTTCGGTGGTGAGGATATGACACTTCAAATAATTGCTGGAAGGTCAGGAACAGGCAAAACAACACATCTAATGAATGAAGTAGGGGCAAAAATTAAACAAAATTCAAAAACGTATATCTTTATTGTTCCAGATCAAATGACTTTTCAAATGGAAACTCATTTTTTGAAAAAGGGAAAACTTGCAGGGATGATGGGAACACAAATTTTTAGTTTTAGTAGGCTTGCCTGGAAGATACTTCAGGAAACGGGCGGATTATCTAAAACATTCCTAAGTAAAACAGGCATTGAAATGGTTATCCGAAAGGCAGCTTTAGACAAAAAAGAAGAATTGAAAGTTTTTTCCAGAGCTACTTCTAGAAAAGGCTTTTATACAGAGCTTGCCAATTTATTTAAAGAAATGAAACAAGAAGAGATTTCAATTAATGATTTAGAGGAAAGCGCCAGAACGTTACCGACAAGCGTAACTAATAAAGTGCATGATATTTCATTGATTTATCAAAAATATGAAGAGTTGTTGACGGGTAAATTTCTTGAAAATGAGGATTATTTAAGGCTTTTAGCTGAAAAAATTACTGAGAGTGATTATCTAAATGACACAGAAATAATTATTGATGGATTTAATTCTTTTTCTAAGCAAGAATTAACTGTGATAGAAAGATTAATGCAAAAATGCGATAAAGTGACTGTTTCACTTACATTGAATGTCCCTAACATTCGAGAAGGATTAGAAGAATATAGCATGTTTAAAGCGAGCACAGAAACATATCTTGCTTTATTAGAAATAGCTAAATTAAATAATATTGATGTAGGAGAAGATAAGTTACTAACTGAAAATAAACGAGCGAAAACAGTATCGTTAGAGTTTTTAACTAATACTTGGGGACAAAATAAATTCGCAGCTTTTGAAGGGGAAGCAACGAATTTAAGCATTCATCAAGCTAATAATAGACGTGCTGAAATAGAAGGGATTGCCCGCGAAATTCGAAAGCTTACTTTAAATGGTTATAGCTATAAAGATATTGCTATTTTAACAAGAAATCTAGGGGACTATGATGTCTTAGTTGAAACAGTAATGGAAGCCTATGATATTCCTATATTTATAGATAAGAAGCGAGCGATGGCTAAACATCCATTTATTGAGTTTATCCGCTCAAGCTTAGATGCAATTCAATTTAATTGGAAATATGAACCAATTTTTCAAGCTGTTAAAACAGAGTTCTTTTTTGATATTACGGAAGAGGCAGCAGATATGCGCCGTAAATCAGATATTCTGGAAAACTATGTACTTGAAAATGGAATTCAAAATAAATGGAAGTGGGAGAAAGAAGGTGACTGGATTTATCGGAAAATCCGAGGCCTCTCTACCAATGTTTTACCTCAAACAGATGAAGAGTTAAGTACACAAAACATTATTAATGAAATGCGGAATCGTATTGTAATACCACTTTCAACATTAGAAATGAATTTAACTAGAGCAAGTACAGGACAAGAATTTGCGCTAGCCTTATACCATTATATTGAGCAAGTCCAAGCAGTGGAGCATTTAGAATCTTGGAGAAGGGTAGCGGAAGACAATGGCTATCTGGAACTAGCACGTGAACATGAGCAAGCTTGGAATTCTATTTCAGCACTTTTGGATGAATTTGTTGAAGTTTTGGGAGAAGAATCGCTAGACTTAACTAGCTTTATAGAAATAGTTATGACTGGCCTGGATGCACTAGAGTTTTCTCTATTACCACCAGCATTAGATCAAGTCGTTTTATCCGATATGGAAAATGCCAAGTTATTAAATATGAAAGTTATTTTTGCGATTGGAATGAATGATGGCGTGATGCCACTGCGTCAAAAAGACAAAGGAATCTTATCAGATCAAGACCGGGACTTTTTACGGGAACAAAATAGTAATTTAAAAGCATCCGCTAAAAATAATATTGGGGAAGAAGATCTATTAGCTTATAAAATAGTTAGTTTGCCAAGTGATAAGCTGTTTCTTAGCTATCCAGCTGCAGATGAGGAAGGAAAAGTATTAACCGAATCAAACTACCTTCGCAAAATAAAAGGACAATTTAAAAACTTGAGTGAAGCAGTTTATTTAACAGACCCAAGTTTATTAAATGATGAAGAACAAAGTAGCTATATTCGCTCGAAACAGGCTGTATTAGGGTTACTCACGAGCCAATTACAGATGTATAAACGTGGTTATCCTGTATCAAATGTGTGGTGGGATGCATATAATAGTTACTTTGATGATAAGAAAGAATCTAAAACGGCGAAACAAGTATTATCTAGCCTATATTATGAAAATAAAACAGCGCCTTTACAAGAAGCAACAGCGAAAGGCTTATTTGGTGAAAATATCCATGCAAGTGTTTCTAGAATGGAGAAGTTTTTCAGTTGTGAATTCCAGCACTTTGCTCAATATGGTTTGAAATTAGAAGAAAGAGCACATTTCCAACTCCAAGCAGTAGATATGGGAGAAATCTTTCATGCGGCGATGGAATGGATTTCAGCAGAGTTGAAACGCAATAATATGGACTGGGGAAGCTTAAATGTAGAAGAATGTAAGCACTTAGCAAAGATTGCAATGACATTTCTAGCACCTAAAATCCAACATGAAATTTTACTAAGCTCTAAGCGAATGGAATATATTCAATATAAATTACTCCAAATAATTACAAGAGCGACAACGGTTTTAAATGAACAAGCAAAAAGTAGTGCCTTTAGACCAGTAGGATTAGAAGTGGATTTTGGGTTAAAAGGTGATATTCCACCATTGAAAATACCATTACAATCAAATAGTGAGTTACTTTTACAAGGAAGAATTGATAGAATTGATGTTGCAGAGCAGGATAATCGCACTTTCCTACGTATTATTGATTACAAATCTAGCTCACATGATTTGGCGCTTACAGAGGTTTATTATGGACTAGCGCTTCAGATGTTAACATATTTAGATATTGTTGTAATGAACGCGCAGAAAATGCTTGGGAAAGACGCGGAACCAGCAGGAGTACTTTATTTCCATATGCATAACCAGTTTGTTCAATCTGATAAAGAATTAACGGAGGATCAGCTTGCTAAAGAAGTACAGAAAAGTTCTAAAATGAAAGGATTGATTCTTTCTGACCCAGTTGCTGTTTCCTTAATGGATACAACACTTGAAAAAGGAAAATCATCGACTATCATCCCAGCTGAAATCAAGCAAAATGGAGAACTCAGTGCTAGATCAAGAACGGCGACAAGAAACGAGTTTGACAAAATGCGTCAATTTGTACGTAATAAATATCAAGAAGCTGGAAATAAAATTCTCGATGGTGCAGTTTCGATAAATCCGTACAAATTAAAAGAAAGAACTCCATGTCAATTTTGTGGATTTCGTTCATTTTGTAGTTTTGATCCATCATTGACGAGTAATCAATATAGACATTTAACAAATGAAAAAACAGAAACGATATTAACAAAAATGGATATAGAAGGAGGAACGCAGTAGCATGAGTCTAAATATACCTGATAAACCCAGTAGCTCAACATGGACTGATGACCAGTGGAAAGCCATTCAAGCAGATGGAAAAAACATTCTAGTAGCTGCTGCTGCGGGTTCTGGGAAAACAGCCGTTCTTGTTACTAGGATTATTGAAAAATTGATTGATGAAACAGCTAAATGGAATGTAGATGAATTACTAATAGTTACATTTACAAATGCATCAGCAGCAGAGATGAAATTTAGAATCGGCAAAGCTTTAGAGGAGGCTCTTGCGCAAAATCCGGATTCTGCGCATTTGAAAAAACAAGTGGCATTACTAAATTATGCTTCTATTTCAACACTGCATTCATTTTGTTTAGAAATTATTCGGAAACATTATTTTGAAGCAGACATTGATCCTAACTTCCGTTTAATTGAGCCAATTGAAAGTAGTATGATTAGAGATGAAGTACTAGAAGACTTGTTAGAAGAAGCATATGGTATTAAAGATAATGATCCGTTCTTTCATTTAGTAGATTCATTTACAGGGGATAGAACAGATACTGAACTACACTTGCTCATATCAAAGCTATATGATTTTTCAAGAGCTAATCCTGAGCCAGACATTTGGTTAGAAAAAATAGTGGATTTATATGAAACAAATAATATTACATCTATCACCGAATTACCTTATTTTCCGATTATTAAAGAAGATATTGAGCTTCGAATTAACCAAGCTAAAAATGATTTGTTGACTGCTATAGAATATGCAAGTGACACAGGTGGACCGGAACCATACCTTGGTACATTAGAAGGAGATTTGGCTCAAATCAATATGCTATCCCAAGTGAACTGGGATAGTTGGGAAGATGTGAAAATAAGTATCAAAAGTGTTGATTTTAAGCGGATACCCACGCTCAAAAATAAAAGTGATTATGATGAGGAGTATGTCGAACAGACGAAAAAGTTTCGAGACGCAGCAAAAAAAGAAATCAAAAATATTTTAATAGACTGGTTTTCCAGAAATGAAGTTAATTATTTAGCAGATTTAGAAAAAATGAAACCAGATATTAAAGCTTTAAGTGAATTGGTGAAAAAATTTGCACAAAACTTTTTTAAGGAAAAACAGAAACGAGGAGTCTTAGATTTTAATGATTTAGAACACTTAGCGTTAAAAATATTACTAAAAGATGGCACCCCGTCTGAAGTTGCAAAGAGTTATCAGAAGCAATTTAAAGAAGTGTTAATTGATGAATATCAAGATACAAACATGGTACAAGAGACAATCTTAATGCTAGTAACTACAGTGAATGAAACAAAAGGAAACTTATTTATGGTTGGTGATGTAAAGCAGTCTATTTATCGTTTCCGTTTAGCTGAACCCACTTTATTTATGACGAAATATCAAGCATATCAACAAGACGGAACAGGTGGCGGCATACGGATAGACTTGTCACGTAATTTCAGAAGTAGAAAAGAAGTCCTAGATGTTACAAATTTTATTTTTCATCAATTAATGGACAACAAAGTGGCAGAAATCGACTATGATAATGCGGCTGAATTAACATTAGGTTCTCATTTTCCTGAGTCAAAAAATATGGCAACAGAACTTTTATTAATTGACATGAAAACAGAAGAAAAGGAAACAGAAGATGATGATTTATCTCCACAAGAACTTCAAAAAAATCAAGTAGAAGCCAGAGCTATTGCGTTGAAAGTTAGGGAAATGATTGATAATAAGTTTCCAATCTATGATAAAAAAATGCAACAGAATAGACCAATAGAGTACCGAGATATTGTCATTTTAGCACGGGCAATGACTAGCGCACCTGATATTGAAGAGGCAATGAAGCTTCAAGATATCCCGTTTTATGCCAATAATAATTCTGGTTATTTTGAAACAACTGAAGTGGCTACAATGATTGCTCTTTTGAAAGTAATTGATAATCCATATCAAGATATTCCATTAGCTGCTGTTTTAAGGTCTCCAATTATTGGCTTAACAGAAGAAGAATTAGGAGAAATTCGTATGGCGAAGAAAAAAGGCTATTTCTTTGATGCGTTGCTAACCTTTAAAGACAGTGTTATTTCGGAAGCAGCAGATAAAATTAGTGAGTTTATAAAACAATTAAACAATTGGCGTGAGCTGTCCATTCGGGAGAACTTAACTTCATTAATTTGGCAAATCTATCAAGAAACCAACTTTTATGAATTTATCGGTGGTTTGCCAGGTGGGAAACAGCGTCAAGCAAACTTGAGAGCCTTATACGACAGAGCTAATCAGTATGAAAAAACTTCTTTCAGGGGACTATTTCGATTTGTCCGATTCGTTGAGCGTTTAGAAGTTCGTGGGGATGATCTTGGAACAGCTAAAACGCTAGGTGAAAAAGAAGATGTTGTTCGTATGATGACTATCCACGCGAGTAAAGGACTAGAATTTCCGGTGGTAATAGTATCCGGGCTAAGTAAAAAATTTAATATGCGTGATATTTATAGTAAAACATTATTAGACAAAGACTATGGTTTTGCATCTGCTTACAGAGATATAGAAAAAATGATTGTATACCCAACTATTATGCAACAGGCAATGAAGCAAAAGAAAATGCGCGAAATGATAGCTGAAGAAATGCGTGTCCTCTATGTAGCGCTCACTCGGGCAGAAGAAAAATTAATTTTAACTGCTACTGTTCCTGATTTTGAAAAGACAAGTAAACAATGGCTACAAGTTGCAAAAGAAAAAGAAACCATTTTACCGGCAGCAATAAGAGCGAAGGCAAAGTGTTATTTGGATTGGATTGGACATGCGCTAATTCGTCATATTAGTTTTAAAGAATTACTTTGTGAAGAGGTCATTCAACCACTTCCAACTGATATGTTGCTCCAAATAGAAATTAAAACAAAAGAAATGTTTTGGTCAAGTGAAGTAACAGAAAGTAAACAAGACAATTTGTTGGCAAAGGTAAGAGCTCATCAACCAGTGCCTGTTCAAAGCGCATATAAGGATGAAATTGAGCGATTTATGAACTACCAGTATAAAGATGAAGCAGCAACTGAAATTCGCGCTAAACAGTCTGTAACGGAATTAAAACGACAATTTACCTTGCAGGATAGTTGGAGTGACACGACGCTATTAAAAGAATTTCAAAAAGTATCACTGGATAGACCCAAATTCTTGCAACAAAACAAATTATCTGCAACAGAAATAGGTACAGCCATGCATACACTAATGCAGGCGGTTTCTCTGGAAAATAAACCTAGTATAAACGAAGTGAGGCAACTTTTACAAAAGATGAGAGAAAAAGACATTTTGACAGAAGCGCAAGTCAAGGCTATTAATATAGAGCAAATTCTTGGTTTCTTTGAATCAGAACTAGGCGAAAAAGTACTTCTGGAAAAAGATCATGTGAAGCGTGAAGTACCATTTAGTTATTTGCTTCCTGTAGCTAAACTTTACAAACAGGCGAATATAGATGAACATGTACTCATTCAAGGGGTTGTCGATAGTATGATTGATCAAGAAGATTCCATCATTTTAATCGATTATAAAACGGATAAAATAACTGGAAGGTATGCTGACTGGGACGCAGCAGAAAAAGTAATGAAAGATCGCTATCAAATACAAATCAAGCTTTACGCGGAAGCAATTCAGGCAATAAGTGGAAAACGAGTATCCGAAGCATACTTATACTTTTTTGATGGACAGCATATGTGCCGAATAAACACAGAGGAAGGTTTTTAAATGAAATGGATAAGCTATCTTTATAAAGGGCAATCAAATTATGGCGTTTTAACAGATGAAAATGAAATCATTCCAGCGCAATCTTTTTGGATGAATCCACCCAAAACATTACTTGATTATATAAAAGAAAGACCAATTATTCGGGATATGAATGCTGTTAAAGAAAGGATTGCGATAGAAGAAGTAGAAGTTCAAATTCCTTTATTACCACCAAATAACATTATGGCAATTGGTAAAAATTATTATAAGCATGTACTAGAAATGGGAACAAAAGAGGATGTTCCTGCTGACATATTAGTTTTTACAAAAAGTGCTAATAGTTTGTTGCCTCATAATGGAGAGATTGAATTGCATCAAAATATAACACACCAACTTGATTATGAAGGAGAACTAGCAGTAATTATTGGCAAAGAAATTAGAGATATACCAGAAGATGAAGCTTTATCTGCTATCTTTGGTTTTACAATTATTAATGACATTACTGCTAGGGATATTCAGAAAAAGCATAAGCAGTTTTATCTTGGAAAAAGCTTAGACGCGAGTTGTCCTATAGGTCCTTGTGTATTAACATATGATAGCAAAGAAGAGACAACTTTTCATATTGAAACAAAAGTAAATGGTGAATTAAGACAATCAGATTCCACAGAAAAATTTATTTTTAATTTAACGGAAATTATTTCTAGTTTATCAAAAGGGCATACGCTGGTTCCAGGTGATATAATTGCAACTGGAACGCCAAGTGGTGTTGGTAGTGGAATGAATCCTCCAACTTTTTTACAAGAAGGAGATCTGGTTGAAATTACCATTGATCGCATTGGTACATTGCGAAATAAAGTAAGGAAGTCTTAATGGAGAAAGAAGGAAGAAGAAAATGTGGGGATATATTCATTTGATTTCTTGGGTGGCAATCGTGGTACTAACAATTGGAGCTTTGGTTATCTATCCGAAATCAACTAAGGGTTTTACAATGCTCCAAATGATTAATCGTGTTTTTTATATTTTAGTTATTTTAAGTGGAATTATGATGGTTCAGTATAGTGTCGAGCAAAGTTGGATTTTAGCAATATTTAAAATTTTGATGGGAATTATTGTTATCGGAGTTGTCGAAATGTTACTTAGCTACCGAAAACAGCAAAAACCAACAGGAATGTTTTTAATGATTTTTGTTATTGTAGTTGTTCTGACAGTATCATTAGGGTTCTATTTATCGGGCGGATATCCATTATTTGACTAAAAATAAAAAAATTAAACAAAAAGGCTTCTCTTTTCTCCAGAAAGTTGGTATGTTATGTTAGGGCCAAAAAAGGAGAGAAGAAAATGAGTTCAAATATAGTATATAAAGAGTATGCTAAAAAAACCGCCATAGCAATTATAGCAGCACTTTTAAATGCAATTGGTATGAACTTCTTTTTAATACCAGCACAAGTATATGCAGCTGGATTAAATGGGGTTGCACAATTGGGTTCAGACATGCTACGAGATTCAATGAATATTTCTATTTCAACGGGGCTACTTGTCCTATTGTTAAATATTCCGGTTGCAATTTTAGGCTGGCTAAAAGTAGGGAAATCATTTACGGTTTTTAGTTTTTTAACAGTTGCGTTTATGTCTTTTTTCTTGATTGTTATTCCAGAAGTGCATGTGTCAAATGATATATTGCTTAATGCCATTTTTGGAGCATTAATTGCTTCCGTGGGTATTGGTTTAGCTTTAAAGTTTGGTATTTCTACTGGTGGGCTTGATATAATTGCGATGTATATCACGATTAAGACTGGGCGTTCTTTTGGAAAGTACTTCTTGTTACTAAATGGTGTCATCATTATTGTTGCAGGTTTTGCTTATGACTGGACATTCGCGCTTTATACGCTTATTTCTTTGTATGTACAAAGTAGAGTGATTGATATCATTCATACAAGACATCAAAAGTTAACCGTAATGATTATGACGCAGCATGCAGACACGGTTATTCAAGCAATTCATGACAATATGGTTCGCGGAATAACAGTAGTGGATGCAATGGGTGGCTACTCTAAAGAAGATGTTGCAATGTTGATAATGGTCATCACGCGATATGAGTTATACGATATTACACATATTGTTGGGGAGTTTGATTCGAAGGCATTTATTAATGTAATGGAAACTTCTAGCGTATTTGGTGATTTTCGTTCAGAAGCAGATCAGAAATTAGCGATGGCAATGTATAAAAATAAAATGATGTAAAAAAGCTGCAAAAAATGGCGGCACAAAAAATGAGAGATTTTAATTTTTGTAAAGCCATTTTTTGCAGCTTTTATTATAAGTTTAAATTTTCTTCTAAATAGACAGCTATTCCATCATCTTGGTTGGATGCTGTAACAGCATTGGCAACGTTTTTAACAGAATCCGTAGCGTTTCCCATTGCGACACCAACGCCAGCATAGTCGAGCATTTGTAAATCGTTATTTTCATCACCAAATGCAATAATATCTTTTCGGTTGAAGCCGAGTGTTTTTGCGGCAGCTTGGACACCGATTGCTTTATGGATGCCGAATTTAATTATTTCGACAGCTGGCCAAGCAGAGGCTCCCCAAGTGTGATGGGAAATAACATCAGCAAGAGATTCATCTAGATGCTTGCTAATTAAATCAAGCTGATCTAGTTTACCAAAAAATAATAAAGACGTAGCGTCTGATTGAATGGTGTCACGAATATTCCCGAAAACAACATTTTCTGTTCCTAAATGAAATGTATCTGGTACACTGTTGTTTCTTTCTTTCAAAAATACGCTATCTTGTACTTCTGCAGCGATATTATCTAGTGAAAAGTCATTGGTGAAATCAAGTAGTTCACGAACAACTTGTAAATCGATAGCGTGGTGATAACCTTCTGAAAATGTCGTAAGTCTTGGGTGATGGTAAACAGCGCCGTTAAAGTTAACGATAGGTGTAGTTAACTCAAGCTCCTCGTAGTATAAGCCGCTAATCCGGTATGGACGTCCTGTAGCTATCATTACTTCATGGCCTGCCATACGCGCTTTTTCTAATGTTTTTTTCGTATGAGAAGAGATGGTTAAGTCATCTCTAAGTGTGGTGCCGTCGAGATCAAGTACGATTAATTTTTTAGACATAATTTGCTCCTTTAATTCATATGGTTAGTTCAAAACTGCCCCTTCATGCTAAAATAAGGGCACAAGTTAATGATAGACGTTTGCTACTGTTTTGTAAATGATTCAGTCCTTTACAAGCACTTAATAATTCCTATAGAAACGAGGCGTAACAATGATTCAAGTTGAAAATGAACAAATTGCAAATATTCCAGTATTACATATTAGCAATAGTGAAAATGCGGATAAAATGATGCCAACTATTATCTTTTATCATGGTTTTACCTCTCAGAAAGAACTGTATTTGCATTATGGGTATTTACTTGCCCAACGAGGTTTTCGCGTAATATTACCAGATGCTAAGTTACATGGAGAACGACTTTTGGATGCGAATCCAGAAGATCAAGCAATCTACTTTTGGGATGTTATTGAGGAGAATATTAAAGAATTCCCCTTAATTATAAATGAATTAATAAAAGCTGGTAAAACGGATGCTAGTCGAATTGGTGTGGGCGGGGTTTCAATGGGAGCAATTACATCGCTGGGGCTCCTTGGTCAGTATGATGAAATCAAAGTAGCAGTTAGCTTGATGGGAAGTGCCTACTACGTTGATTTCGCAAAAGAATTATCGGAATACGCAGCTTCACAAGGGATGAGTTTCCCATATGATGTAGATGCACGAATACTTGCGCTGCAAAAATATGATTTAACACAAAATATCACTAAAATAAAAGAACGTCCGCTACTGCTTTGGCACGGTAAAAAGGATGATGTTGTTCCCTTTGCTTATAGTGAAAAGTTATACCAAACGCTTGTAGAAGAAAGCTTGGCGGATAATGTCCGGTTTGTAATAGATGATAATGCAAAACATAAAGTATCGGTTGAAGGAATGCTTGAAGGGGTAGGATTTTTCGAGAAATTCTTATAATGAAAATCATTCTCATATATGATACAATAAATGTACAAAATGGCAAAAAGGAGGCATATACTTCATGGATGAGCAACTGAAAGAAAATTTAATGGGAGCACTGGAGCAAGTTATTGATCCGGAGCTAGGTATTGATATTGTGAATATTGGACTTGTATACGATGTTGAATTAGATGATGATGGACTTTGCACAGTTTCAATGACGCTTACAACGATGGGTTGTCCACTTGCTGGGATTTTGACGGAGCAAGTGCAAATGGCATTAAGTGATATCCCAGAAGTAAAAGATACAAATGTTAACCTTGTTTGGAATCCACCTTGGACGAAAGATCGTATGTCACGCTATGCAAAAATAGCACTAGGGATACGTTAATCTTAAATAGAAATAAACAGGTAGGACATTTTTTCATGTCATGCCTGTTATTTTTATAGGAAAGAATAGAGGATAGAATGAATGAGTTATCAATTAATAAGTGATTACAAAGATAATTCCATATACCGAGAAAGCTTTAATAGCCTGGCTGAAAGCACTTTTGAAATCAATTTGGAAGAGTGGTATCAACAAGGTTTTTGGAATGATAAATATATTTGTTATTCTTACGTAGATAAAGGGAAGGTTATCGCGAATGTTTCAATTAACAAAATGGATCTGACTTACCAAGGGGAAAATTATCGTGCTTTACAAATTGGGACTGTCATGACGCATCCTGACTATAGAAATCAAGGTTTAGCGCAAAAGTTAATCAATCATGTAATCAGTAAATATGAAGCGGAGTATGATTTTTTCTATCTTTTTGCGAATGACTCAGTAGTTGAGTTTTATCCTAAATTTGGTTTTGAACGAGTAGAAGAAAGTAGTTTCACTGTAGATGCCACTAGTTTGAAAAAGCAACCATCTCAAATAAAAAAGCTGAATCCAGCGAGTAAATCGGATTTTCAGCTAATAAGTCGAATTGTTTCAAACAGGGCAAGCCTTTCCACAGTTTTAGATGTGAGAAATAGTGAAGATTTGCTTATGTTCTACGTATTAATTGCTTTAAAAAGTGCCGTTTATTATCTAGAAGAATTAGATACAATTGTTCTTTTCGAGCAAGAGGAGACGGATTTATACGTACTGGATATTATTAGTACTAAAAAAGTAAATGTAGTAGAAGTTTTGCAGCGTTTAGTAACGAAGGAAATCGATACTATTCATCTTTCTTTTACACCAGAAAAAGATAAACATATTGATGCAGCTTACATTATCGAAACAGAAGATATATTATTTATGCGTCCGAATGTATTTACAGAAGAGCGTTATTTTCAATTCCCTGCTACTTCTCATGCTTGAGGGGCTCCTTGTTCTAGTTTCGTTAAACGTTCTTCTAAGCGTTGTTGATGCTTGTATTGCTTAATAATTCTTTTAGCTAATTGTAACTCTGCTTGGGCGGTCATTAGGTGATCTTGTCCGTGAATTAGTAAAAATGATGGATGTGATACGGACTCTGCATCACGAATCGATACTAACTTTGTTTGCCAAACATGGCCTTCTTGAAATTGTTCTTCTGCCAATTGTAAATGTTTATCTGCATCCTCAAACTGGTATTTTTCAGCAAAATCAATTGCTTTGTATGCTTCTTTTCGTGTGTTTCCGCCATGCAAAATCAGTTTTACAACAGCTTCTTCAACTTGCATTTCCATTTTCCCACCCCAACAGTTGATAGTTTTCTTTTATTGTAGCAAAGGTGGGAACAGTATGACAATAAATTAGCAATAAATCAGACTATGGAAGGATGTTTTTGATGTTGCCTCACGTATAATAAAAGGTAGAAAAACTATGGAGGGGATTTAAATGGAAGAACGTTTGTATGAGCTAGAAGATAAAGTACAAGACTTAGAGCTAGAAGTACATGATTTGCGTGAAAGAATTCAACTATTAGAAGATAAGCCAAATGCTCGCCCTAGTTTACTTGGGTATAATGTATGGGTATTAATTCCGTTAGTCGCAATTATTTCTTGGATGATTGTAGAAGTTATGGATTAAAAGGAACCTCTACTGGTTTCTTTTTGTTATTTTTTTACGGAAACACCTGATAAAACAAAGATATTTAGACCGATTTGGAAGTCCGTCACAAAAAATCTACATTTATTTACTTGCATTTTTCAAGAACAATAGTAAAATAAGTTATAGGAAAGAGTTTTATCCCGATGAAAGTTTCATTTGCGAATGTGATTTTCATGGGGATAAGACCCTATCATGGTTATAATGACTTTTGGTGTATCCATCTTCCAATAGAATGGCAACTAGTCAGACATCTGTTTAGACACCAAAATCATTATTTGTTTTCATTCATCTCATTGGCCATGTAGTTCATGTTTGTGCCTCATCCCGTTATGCACAGACGACCGAACATGATGGCAACGCTGGAAATGTTTATTTTCAGCGTCTTTTTTTGTCTTCTTATAGGCGGAATAATTTAATAACAGTCCAGTTGTTGTTATACTGTAGTAGAGGATAGGAGGAGATTCAGATGAGCTTGAAAGGTAAAAAAATAATTGCGCTAGTTAGCGAAGACTTTGAAGATTTAGAACTTTGGTATCCTGTACTTAGATTGCGTGAGGAAGGTGCCTCCGTACATTTGGTAGCAGAAGAAGCAAAGAAGGTATACCACGGGAAATATGGCGTTCCAGTTACTTCTGATTATGACTTTGATTCTGTTCGTGCAGAAGACTACGATGGGATTTTGGTTCCGGGTGGCTGGTCCCCAGATAAGTTGCGCCGATTTGATAGTGTTTTGAATTTGGTTCGTTCTTTTGATAAGGAGAAAAAAACAATTGGTCAAATTTGTCACGCTGGTTGGGTATTAGTTTCTGCGGGAGTTCTGGAAGGCGTTAATGTTACTAGTACACCAGGAATTAAAGATGATATGACAAACGCAGGAGCGATTTGGCATGATGAGCCGGTCGTAACAGATGGCCACATTATTTCAAGTCGCCGCCCACCAGATTTACCAGAGTATTTACCTGCTTTTATTTCTGCTTTCGAAAAATAAAAAAAGAAGCATTCTCAGGTTAAAAAGAGAATGCTTCTTTTTGTTTAAAAGTAAAAAGTAACGATAAAGCCGATGAAACTAGGAATGGCGGCTACTAAAAGCAGGATACTCCAACGTAATTGGCTTTTTCGACTAGGATTTCCACTGCGGCCACCAAAGGAAACGAAAGCCGATAAAATAATCGATGCAAACACAAGGATAGTTGTCACAATGGAAAATAAGCTGGATAAGGTATAGCTTGATGTTAAAAAGCTTGCTAAAAAAATTACGATAGCAAGTCCAATACCAGCGAGGAATGATTTTAAAAACACGACAATTTCAACTCATTTCTAATTAGTTTCTCTCTTCTTTATAGCAAAAGAGTTGTTTTTTGTCCAATTAAAAGCGCCTACTTATATTTTAGTAGACGCTTGATTTATTAATGTGGTAAGAAAGCGACAAGGATGAAGAATAAGACGGCAATGACAATTAGGAACCAGTTAAGCTCACGCCATTTACCTGTGAAGACTTTTAAGATTGGGTAGGAAATAAATCCGAAAGCAAGACCGATAGCAATACTTGAAGTAAGTGGCATAGCAAGGATTACTAAGAAAGCTGGGAATGCTTCATCCAATGTGTCCCAATCAATTTCTTTTACAGCACCAATCATCATACTCCCGACAACAATTAGCGCAGGAGCAGTAATGGCAGAAATACCTGATACAGCGCCAACTAGTGGAGCAAAGAATGCGGAAACCATAAATAAAATGGCTACGGTTAAAGTGGTTAACCCAGTACGACCACCAGTTGCAACACCAGCAGATGATTCAATGTAAGCACTTGTTGGTGTTGTCCCGAACATTGAACCAACGCTTGTTGCAACAGCATCAGCCATTAAAGCCTGTTTTGCATTTGGTAAAGATTCGCCTTTCATCAGACCAGCTTTTTTTGCAACGCCAATCATGGTACCTGTTGTATCGAAAAT
This sequence comes from Listeria ivanovii subsp. ivanovii, assembly GCF_900187025.1. Taxonomy (GTDB): domain Bacteria; phylum Bacillota; class Bacilli; order Lactobacillales; family Listeriaceae; genus Listeria; species Listeria ivanovii. The sequence goes on along the minus strand of NZ_LT906478.1, from coordinate 2,364,217 downwards.
CGTGATAAGTAAGAATGATAAGACAACCGCATATAATCCGTAACTCATCACATCACCAAAAGCGTGGAGTGGATTTGTGAAAACGAATTCTGGCATTGGTGGCATCTTAACAATTCCATCTGTAAATTTCAGTTCGCCAGTAAAGAAAGCAATAACTCCAGTTGCAATCATTCCGATAAATAAAGCACCTTTTACGTTTAACGCTAGAAGTATTAAAGTAATCAGAAGACCAACGATAGCTAAAATGGCTTCTTGAGAGTGTAAATCCCCTAGTCCTACTAAGTTAGAATCATTAGAAACGATAATTCCAGTCATTCGGAATCCTAAGAAAGCGATAAACAGACCAATACCAGCTGTGATTCCGGCTTTTAGATTGTGCGGAATAGCTTCGATGATTTTTTCCCGAAGCGGTGTTAAGGAAAGTAATAAGAAAATAATACCTGCTACAAAGACCGCAGCGAATGCGACCGAATAATCTAATTTTTGTGTTGTAACTACTGTGACAAAGTAGGCGTTCATTCCAAGTCCTGGTGCAATCGCAATTGGATAATTAGCGAAAATCGCCATCCATAATGTACCAATAACTGCGGAAATAATAGTTGCCATGAAGACGGTATTGAATGGAACCCCAGCTGCAGAAAGGATTGCCGGGTTAACTACAACGATATATACCATCGTTAAGAATGTAGTAAAACCAGAGATAACTTCTGTTTTAACATCTGTACCGTTTGCTTTTAATTGAAACATACGTGTGTTTCACTCCTTTTTTTAAATCTTACTAAATGGTAAATAACGAACATTAAAAACCACAACTTCAATATTATTCGTTTTTTAGTAAAAAAGCAACCCTTTTTGGAAGATTTATTAAATAGTTTATCTATGTTACAATAAAACTATCATTTATACTAGGAGGATGCATGTGAAGGCAGTAATTTTTGATTTTGATGGTACCATGCTTGATACAGAGAATTTATGGTATAGCGAAACAATGAACTATTTAAAAGAAACTTATAATATTGATTTACCAGATGAAATTTATCAGCAGATTATTGGGACAAGTGAAGAGCCTATAATTACGTATATGATGGAAGCAACAAATGGAAAATTTGATAAAGAAGCATTTTTGACTACAGTTGCAGAAGCTTGCCACACGGGTCAACAGTCGCTTGGATTCCGAGATGGCTTTGAAGCGTTTTTCCAAGAAGTAAAATCAAGAGGCTATAAGATTGGTCTTGCAACGAGTTCTGGTTACGGATGGATTGCATCGACGCTCGAACGATTGGGGATTTTAGAAGACTTTGAAACAATACAAACGGCGGATCATGTGGAGGAAATTAAGCCACATCCAGCACTGTATGCGCAAGCGGTGGAAGCTTTAGGAGTGAAACCGGAAGAAGCAATTGCGATAGAAGACTCGAAAAATGGTGCATTATCAGCAATGGAAGCAGGTTTAAAAGTATACATTGTACCTAATGAAGCAACTAAAACTATTTCATTTCCTAAAGAAGCTACGGTAGTTTCATCTTTTGCGGAAATTAATTTAAATTAGAAAAAGAGTAAACTTAGAGAGCGCCATTTGCCTCCAAGTTTACTCTTTTTTTAGAATGTTAATTTAGCTAAGCGATTGAAAGCTTCTTCTAATATGCTGATATCTTGAGTGGCTGCTAGTCGAACATAATTATCACCAGACTCACCAAATGCAAGGCCTGGAATAACAAGTACTTGTGTTTCTTTTAAAACATATTCTGTAAAGGAAACGGAGTCCATTCCAGATTTCGTAATATTAATAAAAGCGTAAATGGAACCTTTTAATGGATGAAGTGAAAGGTACGAGATCTCTTCTACACGTTTTGAGATGTATTCTAGACGTTTTTGGAAGGTTTCAGTAACTAAAGGAATTAGTGTTTCAGAATGATTCAAAGCGTAAATAGCTGCTCTTTGAGACGGTGTAGGAGCTGAATAAGTAATCCCTTCATTGATTATTTTTGCTGCTTCATTTAAATAAGTTGGAGCAATCATATAACCTAAGCGCCAGCCTGTCATTGCAAAATTTTTGGACATACTTCCGAATGTAATAGTATGTTCTGGGGCGAATTTAGCCATTGGAACAAAGTCTTCATAGAAACTAAAACCATCATATACCTCATCTGATAAAATAAAGAAATCATATTTTTTGGCTAAATTGGCTATTTTTTCAAATGTTTCAGGTGAAAAAACAGCACCAGTTGGGTTGTTTGGGGAATTGAGAATTAAAGCTTTGGTTTTATCAGTAATTGCTGCTTCTAAAATATCTACATTAATGGCAAAACCATCTTTTTCATAGGTTGGAATGATGATGGGAGTTCCGCCTGAATTTAAAACTTGGTCTTTGTAAGGGGAGAAGTATGGTTCATGAATAATGACTTCATCACCAGGATCAAGGATTGTTTGAAGTGTCAAGAACATACCATGGAGTGCGCCAACTGTTGCACGGATTTGAGAGCGTTCAAAAGACATATCGTAATTGCGACTGAAATAACCGCGAATGGCATCGATAAGTTCTACGTCGCCGCCAGATTCGGTATATTTAGTATGTCCGGCACGAACGTCATCGAAAGCAGCATTAATAATGGATGCATCTGTAATTAAATCAGGATCACCAATCGATAAGTCAAGAATATCTGGCATTGTTTTTGCGAGGGTCCCGATATCAGCAAGAATGTTAACAGGCATTTGTTGATGTTTTTTAGCGATTTTTGAATTATTCATCATGTTTAAGTAAGCTCCTTTTTTTATAGGTGCAGATAAACGCCTCACCAGTAGTTGGTAAGACGTGATCATGCTTTTATGCTAAAACTTTTCCTAAAAAGTCTTTCGTACGGTCATTTTGTGGATTGCCAAAAATTTCTTCTGGCGTGCCTTGTTCTTGAATCACGCCAGCATCCATAAAGACAACACGGTCAGCAACTTCTCTTGCAAAGCCCATTTCGTGCGTTACAACAACCATTGTCATGCCTTCTTTAGCCAGTGCCTTCATAACACTTAAAACTTCGCCAACCATTTCCGGATCGAGTGCTGAAGTTGGCTCATCAAAAAGCATTACATCAGGATTCATTGCTAGTGCACGTGCGATGGCAACCCGTTGTTGTTGTCCACCTGATAATTGCGAAGGATAACTTGTCGCTTTATCGGCAAGACCGACTTTATCAAGAAGTGCTAGCGCATGCTTTTTAGCAGTAGAGTTAGCTTCATTTTTCACTTTCATTGGGGCGAGCATTAGGTTTTCTAGGACGTTTTTATGTGGGAAAAGGTTGAAATTTTGGAAAACCATTCCCATTTTTTGACGAAGCTCATTGACGTTAGTTTGTTTCGCCATTAAATCTTTATTCTCAAATAAAATATGACCAGCTGTTGGTTGTTCCAATAAATTTAGACACCGTAAAAAAGTGCTTTTTCCGCTTCCGGAAGGGCCGATAACTACGACCACTTCACCGGCTGCGATTTCCAGATCAATGCCTTTTAAGACTTCCAATTTGCCGAAATGTTTGTGTAAATTTTTAATATTAATCACTTGTTCTCATTCTCCTTTCAGCAACACCTAGTAGTCTTGACAAGCTGAATGTTAGTACAAAGTAAATTAATGAAGTAATGATTAGTGGGATAAATGGTTTGAAGCTTGCGCCTTGGACCACACCAGTCATGAACATTAATTCAGTTACACCGATTACCGAAACGATGGATGATTCTTTGATAACAGTAACGAATTCATTCCCAAGTGCAGGAAGAATGTTTTTGACAGCTTGCGGTAAAATAATGTAACGCATACTAGCTGACTGTGTCATACCAAGGGAACGGGCTGCTTCCATTTGACCTTTGTTTACAGCAGAAATACCTGCACGAATGATTTCAGCCACATAGGCAGCGCTGTTTAAGGATAGGGCGATACAACCAGATACGAAGGCTGATACATCCATTCCGATAATTTGTGTTCCGAAAAAGACGATGAAAATTTGAATAAGAAGTGGTGTCCCACGAACAAATTCAATATAGCAAGCAGCTGGCCAGCGTAACCATCTTGTTTTCGCTAATTTCATTAGTGCAAGCAAGGAGCCTAAAACTGCCCCGCATAAAACGCCAATAGCAGCAAGAGCAATCGTGATTAATGTACCTTTAACGAAGTAGTTACCATATTTTTCATAGAAACTACCATCTTGGAACATTAGTTTGTTTGCTTCTTTTTGATAATCTTTTAGTAAACCAGTATTTTGAATTTTTTTAATAGAAGCATTGACTTTATCTTGAAGGGCAGTGGAGCCTTTTGGCATAGCAATAGCAGTTTCTTTACTCCCATTGACAAATTTGATGTCTGCCATCGCAAGCGTTTTGTCTTGGCTTAAGTAAGCTTCTGCAACAGGACCTTCTAAAACAACGGCATCGACTTTATTACTTTTTAAGTTAAGAATTAAGTCTGGAACTTTTTGTAGAGAAACAACATCAGAGCCAATGAGTTCATTTTGTGCTAATTCTTCTTGAGTCGTTTGCTTTTGAGCGCCTACTTTAACACCATTAAAATCATTGACACTTGTAAATTTTTCTTTATCTGCTTTTCGTACAACAACACGCTGTTGAACAAACATATAAGGGTCAGAAAAATCTACCTCTTTTTGACGTTCTGGTGTTGGGGACATTCCGGAAATAATCATGTCGATTTTGCCAGTTTTTAGTGAACCTAGCAAGCTATCGAAGTTCATTTCCTTAATATCTAATTTAACATCTAAATCTTTGGCAATCTTTTTAGCTATACTTACATCAAAACCAACAATCTCATCCTTTCCATCAATGGTTTGATGAAATTCATATGGGGGATAGTCAGCGGAAAGTCCAACTGTTAAAACGCCTTTTTCCTGGATTTTAGTTAAAGTTTCATCTTGTTTATCAGCAGCAAATACTGTAGTGAAGCCAGAAAATACAAATATAAAAATAAGTGCAATTGCTGCGAGCTTTTGTAAAAAGTTCTTCTGCATGGATACAACTCCCTTTTGTCTATGATAAGTAAACGGTTATTATCGATGATTATTATAATACATGAAAATGATTAATTATGCAATCTTTTTTCAAATAAATCCGTTTTTATGCTGAAAAACATTCACTTTATTCACATCTATGTATAAAAAGGACGGTAGAATTTAACATAATACTAACGGATGTGCTATCTTTTTTGCTTACTGTCCGTGGTGGGGATTCTGAGTCAATAGACCTAATATAAAATAATAGTATAGATACTAATTGTAAACTCGGGTGAAAATATTGACTTTACAGGTAGGTGCTTTTTTTAGTGATTATGTGAGGTCTATATTTCTTTAATGTGTTATTATTCACGAACAACTTTACTCTACTGTAATAAAATAGTAATATTTAGATGGGAGATAGGCAATATACTTTTGGGACATAAAAAAATAAAAGGAGAGAGAAAATGAGAAAAGGGTATTGTGTTATTTTAAGTGTAGTAGTTATTCTATTGTTGTCCTTTGGAACACATAATAGAGTTGTAAATGCGGAAGTTAGTAGTAATGAGTCTATAAATGCACTATATCAAGAAGCTATAAAAAAAGGTAAAGTGAATTCTGAAAAATACACTTTTAATGCATTTAAAGAGAATTATATTTTTGCTGAAGAAGAGTATAAAATATGGAAAAGGGTTGACATTTGAACAGTGGTTTAGTGATATTGCTAATTATGGTGCATTCCCAGACGGAGAAGGGCATTCTGCATCCGAAAAGAAAACAAATAATTTAGACGAGCATTCTGGATTTGAAAAGAATGAATATAATTTAGCACAAGGAAGCCAAACCACTAATGGAAATAAGTTGAAAAATGCCATAAAAAAAGGAGACATCCTAATCATTTCAAATGGTGGTTTTGGGCATGCAGCAATTGCGACAAGCGATACGTATATACTTGAAATGAGTGGTGGAGGAAATATAGCAAAATGGCTTGCTACTGGAATAAGCGATAATAACCATCAGTTTAGTAAAGATAACTGGATATTTGGTAAAGCAGAACAAGGTGTTAGACCTTCTAAGCATATAGAAAATTGGATTCAACTATGGCGTATCCCTGACAAGAGTACGGCAAATAAGTGTGCGAATTATGCAGATGCAACTTTTTGGAACAGTGGACATGGTTATAAAAAGAACCGACACATTACTTATCGTCTTACTGACGCAACAACAACCCGTAATCCAAATTATTGCTCGAAACTAGTATTTCAATCATTTTATTACGGTAGTGGTAATGCTACTGTAATTCAACCTTCGATGGCGGGATTATCATTTGTAAGCTCTGCTGCTTTACCAAATTTATTTACGGGTAAATACATGCCTTACAAAGTAGGGACTTTCTAAATATAGAGGAGTGAGACTTATGAAAAAATGGCAAGTTATTTTAGGAAGCATGTTGCTTGTAGTTATTTTGATTGTTGGTGGTTATATGCTGAATATTTATATTAAAACAAAACAAGCAGACGCTGAAATAAACCAAGTTATTGAAAAAGCAGGTATCCCTAAAAATGAAGTAATCGTTGTTGATGCGACAGAATATAATCAAAAATTCTTTGGTGCAGAACCGTGGTATCCAAAAGAAATAACAACCAAAAAAGACTATGAAAATTGGAAAAAGACAGTGAAAGAACAACAACATTTTTTCAATGGAGAAAAATTGACGAGTAAAAATAGGAGTAAATTAGATTCAAAAGTTAATTGCGAGTTCACGTACAGTTTTATGTTTCATAAGAATCCTAACAAGGTGTACGGTGATTATGTAGTTAGTGGTAATTCGGTGAAGTCTGATGAAGCAGAAGAGAAATTTGCTTACACAATACCGAAGAATTATTTATCTTATGAACAATAATAAAATATTTAGTAATTATTTCTGAGATATTGGTTCAACGAAATCTGCTAATTATATAATGTATAATTAGAGTAAATCTATGACAGCATGTTGCTATCTTCTTGTAAAGAGTAGCAAATTACAAAATAAAGCTGAGAATTTAGAAATAAGCAGACAAAAATAGCCCACTTTGTTAAAAATAAATTATCAACCAAAACCTCTATGTCATGTCTAATAATATACGGGAAATGGCGCATCTCAGTGGCTTAGTAGCAAAAATCCGTATCGGAAATCTAATAACAGATTTTCGATACGGATTTTTCTATTCAGAGTCAGTTTTGCCTCGGTCTTATTTTTTATAAGAAGAAATTTAGTACGTAGAACAGGATTGCTGCAATTGTTGCGGAGATTGGGAGTGTAATCACCCATGTAATAATCATCCGCTGTGCTGTATCCCATTTTACTCCTTTAACACGGTGAGCTGTTCCAACACCAAGGATAGAAGAGCTGATTACGTGTGTTGTACTAACTGGTAAATGGATAAATGTAGCACCGAAAATGATAATAACAGAACTTAAGTCAGCCGCTACACCATTAACAGGTTTGATTTTCATAATCTTGCCACCAACTGTTTTGATGATTTTCCAACCACCAATGCTTGTACCAACTGCCATGGCAATCGCACAAGATACTTGAACCCATAATTGCACATCATCAGTTGTTTGGAAACCACCAGCAATTAAAGCCATAGTGATAATCCCCATTGATTTTTGCGCATCATTTGTTCCGTGTGTATAAGATTGTAAAGCAGCGGTACCGATTTGAAGCATCCTAAATCTTCTATTCGTCGTTGCTAAATTCAAGTTCTTCAAGAAAATCTTAAAGAGCGAATAAATGGTGTAACCAACGACAAAAGCAAGAACAGGAGAAACAAGTAGTCCGATGATAATTTTAGTGAATCCGCCGTATTCGAGCGCGGAAAAACCAGCTGATGCAATAGCTGCACCCGCGATAGAACCAATTAATGCATGGGAGGAACTACTAGGAATTCCGAAGTACCATGTAATTAAGTTCCAAGCAATGGCTGATAATAACGCTGCTAAAATAACAAGTTCACCATGATTCAAACTAAATGGATCCACGATATCTTTCGTAATCGTTTTAGCAACCCCTGTAAAAGAAACTGCTCCGACAAAGTTCATGACAGCGGCAAGGATAATTGCATGTCTAGGTTTTAAGGCTTTTGTAGAGACACTAGTCGCGATTGCGTTTGCTGTGTCATGAAACCCATTAATTAGGTCAAATGCTAGCGCGGCAAGAACGATGACGAGGGTGATAAGAAACATTCCTTCCATTTATCTAGGCCCCTTACGCATTTTTCATGACAATTGACTCAAGCGTATTAGCAACACTTTGACAACTATCAGCAATGTCTTCTAATTTTTCATAAACTTCTCTTAGACGAATAAGTTTGATTGGATCTTTTTCATTTTGGAAAAGTTGGATAAGTGATTCGCGGTAAACATCATCACATTGGGATTCGTAATCTTTAATTTGAATTGCAAGTTTACGAACATCTTTTAATTTTTTATCAAAAACAAGGTCAACTGCTTTTTCAATTTCAACAGTACTTGCTTGAATTGCTTGGATAAATTTAGTCATGTATTCATCATAATGAGTGATTTGGCAGATTTCTAGTGAGAAAGCCGTTTCATCAAGTGCATCCATTACATCGTCTAGGCGATTGGTAAGTTCTAACATATCCTCACGTTCGATTGGTGTAATAAAAGCATCGTTCAATTCCATAATCATTTTGTGAACCATGGAGTCCCCAGCTGTTTCATATTCTTTGATTTTATTCGAGAAAGTATGTAAGTCCTCCACCGAATTGATGTTATACGTTGCAAAGAAATTCGCACCTTCATGTAAATTTACTGCAATGTCATGTAACAACGAAGCAAAACGGTCTTTTTTATTTTTAAAAGCCATTTCCTTAATTCCCCCGATCATTTTTGGTCATTAATAAATGCTCACTTTCGATTGAAAAGGGAGCTTTTTTCTTAACGATAAGTTAACAAAAAGAAATAAAAAATATGATAGATTTTTACCACAAATTAATACTAACATAGGATGGGAATAAATAGGAAACTTTTTTTCGACAGTTAGCTAAATAATCACTCTGATAGCGTTTCCAATGGCTATTTTTAGGTATTTAAGAAAATGAATAAAAAAAGTTGTTTTTTTATGACTTTTTATTAGGAGAGTAAGGCTCATTTCGGTATACTGGTTTTAAAATATAAATTTGCGAAAATAGTGTATAATTCATTTAAGAGAAAAAGTTCACAAACGATTTTCGTGAGGAGGTTTTTGGATTGACAAAAACATTACAAGACAGAATGGTTTTACCTGGAAATGTATCAATTCCTTATATTGGGCTTGGTGTGTTTCAAGTGACAGAGCAAGAATTTATCGCTGGGGCTGTGGAAAAGGCAATTGAAGTTGGTTACCGGTTATTTGATACAGCGGCAGTTTATAATAATGAGGCAATCGTAGGGCAAGCCATTGTCGATAGTGCTATTTCACGCGAAGAGCTATTTATTAGTTCGAAAGTTTGGAACGGTGATCTTGGTTATGATGAAACTCTATTTGCATTTGAACGAACTTTGAAAAATTTGAAGTTGGACTATTTGGATTTATATTTAATTCATTGGCCAGTGGCTGGAAAGTATCGAGATTCTTGGCGAGCGATGGAACGGTTACATGATGAAAAACTGATTAAATCTATTGGTGTTGCAAACTTTAAACAACATCATTTAAGTGACTTATTAGTTGCAGCAAATCAAAAACCAGTATTAAATCAGGTTGAGACACATCCACTTTTGCCGCAAAATGACTTAAGGAAATATTTAGCAGAACAAAATATTGCGCATGCTGCATGGTCTCCACTTGCGAAAGGAACTTTAATGCAAAATCCAGTTATTAACGCAATCGCGAAAAAGCATGGCGCATTTGTGGACCAAGTGATTCTACAATGGCACTTGAATCGAAACACAATCATTTTTCCTAAATCCATTACTTCTGGCCGGATTAAAGAAAATTCGCGTTTATCCTATTTTCACTTGGATGCCAGTGATATGGAAAAAATCGATCGCTTAGAAACTGGCAAACGGGTTGGACCGGACCCAGATGACCTAGAATATTTTTTAAGTAGTATCGAACGAGAACGAGCGTATTTAACAGGTGGAAAAACGGATTGACAGCTATTCAAACAGTTTTTCGCGCAAATCGTTCTGCTACGGATGCGGTCCCAATGGAAGCTTATATGAAAAACCAATTTTCTTTTTTAGGCATTCGAGCAGGGGAACGTAAAAACCTGCTAGCGACATTTTTAAAAGAAGAAGGAGAGCCCGATGATTTGCTAGGGCTTGCGCGAGAATTATTCCAAGAAGAAGAGCGCGAATTACAATATGTCGCGATTGATTTATTAAGTCGTTACGGGAAAAAACAATCGAGTGAGGCTATCCAAGTATACGAGGAATTAGTTGCAACAAAATCATGGTGGGATACAGTAGACGGTTTAGCAGGAACTATAATAAGTAACCATTTTAAACTATACCCTGACCTCATTCCGAACTATAATTCGAAATGGATCAATGGTGATAATATATGGCTAGCGAGAACTGCCATATTGTTTCAGCTTAAATACAAGGAAAAAACGGATGCAAAGTTATTATTCGCTAACTGTGAAAAATGGCTAGAGTCTAAAGAATTCTTTATTCAAAAGGCAATCGGATGGGCGCTTCGTCAATACGCTAAGGTAAATCCAGAGGAAGTTCGGCATTTTATAAATAGCCATGAACTTGCTCCGATTAGTCACAGGGAAGCACTAAAACATATTGAGGATATGTAAAATGTTACACCATTTAGAAATCTATGTAGCAGACTTAGAAAAGAGTCGCTTGTTTTGGTCAGAACTACTAGAATTACTTTCTTATGAATTATATCAGACTTGGAATGCTGGCTTTAGCTATAAATATGAGGATACTTATTTAGTATTTGTGCAAACGGAGGAAAGTTTTTTGGCAGAAGGTTATCACCGCAAGCGAACTGGACTCAATCATCTAGCTTTTCATGGTGGCTCAAAAGAACGGATTGATTTCTTTCGAGACAAGTTAAAAGCAGAAGGAGTAAAGCTTCTTTATGAAGATCGATATCCATTTGCTGGCGGTGAAAATCATTATGCTGTCTTTTTTGAGGACCCCGACAAAATAAAAGTAGAAATTTGTACAGAAGTCACGACGTAATGTTGTGACTTTTTAAAATACCCAATCATTACCGGCTGGTGCAGAAAAATTCATTTCTTTGCCTTTAAAAGGATGATTTAAATGTAATTTTTCAGCGTGCAGCATAATACGATTAGCACGCGGAGAACCGCCATAAAGTGTGTCACCAATAATTGGATGACCGATGCCGCTTAAATGAACACGGATTTGATGTGTCCGTCCAGTTTCGATTTGGCATTCAACGAGAGATGTATTTTTTTCTGTATCGTTCTCTAAAACAGTAACATGTGTAACAGCAGGTTGGCCATATGGACTGATTTGACGTCTTGATCCATGATGTCTATCCTCACCAATAGGTTTATTAATCGTTTGCATTACAAGCCCCCAAGTACCATCCACTGCTGCAAGATAGGTACGGTGAATTGCTCGGTTTTCCATTTGCCAAGAAAGACCAGCAATGGCTAGTTTGTTTTTAGCGAAGAGCACTAATCCAGAAGTGGTTTGGTCTAAGCGGTGAACAGCAAGCGCGTTTGCCTCTTGATTAGTTTTTTCTAAATAATATTGTACCGCATTTGCACAAGTATCCGTTTCATAGGAATCATTCGGATGTGTCTTCATGCCAACAGGTTTATTCACAACTAGCAAAAAATCATCTTCATAAATAATCTCTAAATCATAGTCATAAACAGGGATTTTTTCATGCAAAATAATTGGCAATGACAGACTCGCGCCAACAAAAAGTGGTGTATTCCAGTCGTCCAAAGGCTTATTATTAAGCAGAACATCATGAGACATTCTTATTTCATGGCGTGCTTTTTTTCCTAAGTGGAACTTTTCTTGCAAGATGGAGCTAAGCGTTAAGCCTTCCCAGTCTTCGATAATTGGTAATGTAATATGAGTCATATTAGTATCATCCATTCTATATTTTTATTGATAAGCTTTTCGGAAATGATTCGGTGATAAACCAGTATGTCTTTTAAATGTCGTTGAAAAATGAGAGGGGTTTGGGTAGCCGGATAGTTTTCCAATTTCTTCAATGGATCGAGTGGAATTAGACAATTGTTTTTTTGCATAAGCAATCCGAATATTTTCTAAATAAGTAATTGGCGTAATTTGTGTGATTCGCTTGAACGTTCGGTGTAAGTGATAGGGGCTACCATGGCAATTCTCGGCAATTGTCTGTAAAGTTAAAGGATTGGCGAAATTATCTTGAATATAAGCTTGGATATTTTCGATCCATTCTGTATCTGGAAGAGTTGTACCGCCTGATTTACACCTTTTGCAAGCTCGGTACCCATGTGAAATAGCTTCCTCAGCATTTTTAAAAATAACGATATTTTCTTTTTTTGGCAAACGTGATTTACAAGATGGATAGCAGAATATTTTGGTGGAAGTTACGCCATAAAAAAAAATGCCATCTGCCGCATTATCATTATTAGCAATCGCAAGCCAACGTTTTTTGGTTAAGTAATAAGCCGACATTTTTATCACCTCAACTTCTTACTAATCATAAACGTTCTTAGCATAAATTGCGAGAGAAACTTTTCTAATCTTGCTTTTTTTATAGTAGTGAGTAGGAAATTAATATCCTTTAGCGTATAATTAACTTAAGGAAGAGGTGATGATAATGGAAAAATTTTTCTATGATTCGATTCGTTTTTTTGATATGAAACTGTATCTTATGGCAAATGAAAATGCACTTGTGTATGTTGGTACTGATGAAAAACGAATTAATAAAGCTATATTGGATAGCAATAAATTAACCAACTATAAAAACACGATTCTTGCTTATAAAAATAAAGAATTAAAAGCCTTCGACGTTCCAATCGAGCTATCAGGTAGTAAATTACAAATAGAAGTTTTGGAAGCACTAAAAACCATACCATATGGAGAAATAAGAACCTATACCGAAATTGCTGAACAAATTAATCGTCCGCGAGCAGTCCGAGCAGTTGGTGCTGCAATTGGCAAAAACCCATTATTACTCATAATTCCATGCCATCGCGTCATTGGTAAGAATGGGAAATTAACAGGTTTTAGTGGTGGATTAGCAATGAAAAAATCATTATTAGCTTTAGAAAACAATGAAAAAGCCGAGAATTGAGTGGCAATTCTCGGCTTTTTATTATATGCTACTCCGTCCAAACTTTCTTTTCCGAACAAAAACAATCATTAACAGTATCAAACCAAACAAAGCAATTCCTGAATTTAATAAAAATATTGCAGCAATGTCGATACGTGAAATGGCTGCTGCAATCAACGGAATACTAAATACGGCTATTCCTTCAGCAATCGTATAGAGACTTGTAACAAAGCCTTTTCCTCGCGCAGAAACTTCTGCAAGTAAAGTTAAACCTAATTGAATAATTCCACCAGCAGAGAAGTACCCTAACAAGAAAGCGCCAACTAGACAGACAATCTCATTCGGGAAAGCAAAGAGCACGAATGAAATCAGCATGGTCATCGTTACATACGTTATCAATATGTATAACGTCTTCACGCCACGATTTCCTAAAACAAAGGTAATACATACACAAACAATCGCTCCAACACTTGCGTAACTTACTAGTAGCCTAGAAGCGTTATCTGTCATATGAATCACTTCAGAGCCGTATTTCGCAATCCATTGACTCATGATGTAAAGCAACGTTTGGGCGACAAATCCGAATAAAATCAAGCAAATTTCGTCAATGCTAAAATGAAATCTCTGCTTTTTTTCGATAGCTACTTCTTTTTCAAAATCAAGTGGCTTCCCAACGGTCATTGGTGGAAAAGTACGCGTCAAGGTATACAGTAAATTAATTAGTAAAATAACAATTAAAGCGATAAAACTCCAGCCATACCACAAGTTATTTGCCAGAATAAAGGCAATCATAAATGGTAACAGAAATTGACCCGCTTGAACGAAAGCTTTCACCACGATATTTGCAGATGCTGCTTTTTTCGGGTAAGCTTCCATAAGCGCTGGATAAGTACCAGTATCTAAAAACGAGTTGGCAATCCCAGCTGAAATCCCAAAAGCATAGGCAACAATCGTATTAGGGCTTAGCAAAATCCCGCCCAAAAAGACAATATAGAAGAATACACCAAGAATAACAGATAGTTTACGACCAAACTTATCTGAAAGTTTACCAGAAACAAAAACGGCTAATAACTTACCAATCCCAAACGAGGATACAACACCAGCCGCTCCAGCTAAATCAGTATTCCATTTCTGAGATAAAAAATCAATATTTTGGGCAATGATGATTAATGCCATCCCATGAACGAAATAATTCATATAAAGTCCGAGTGATGTAGATAAATATTTATTTTTCATAGTTTTGCGCTCCTTTATGTAGTTACTTTGGGGATTATAAATATGACTCTTATTTTAAACACATACATATAGATAAATTGCATCAGTTTGTGCTTAATTTCACAAATGATATACAAGTTCAACTGAGCAGATGACTACTCAGTTGAATGAATAACTTATTTAGTTGCTATTTTAGATTCATTTTTATAACGCATATTGACAAAGATTGCTAGTAAAATACCAATGATTGTTATTACTACATTGAATAATAACACATATTTTGGTCCTTCGATACCACCAGCTTTAGTAATATAACTTGCGATGTTTAAAACAATATAGTTTGCAAGGCTGGATGAAATCATAACGATGGAAGTGATTTTCCCTTTGTTAGTTGGGAAGAACTCGTTGGCAGTAGATACAGCTAGTTGCAAGACACCACCAGCGGCAGCATAACCAATGACGAATCCACCAATTAAGCAAATAGTGGGTGTTTGAACAATATAGATAATAAGCAACATTAAAGTAGCAATTGCTGGATAAATAATGAGAATACGCACTGGTAAAATAAATTTCTTCACGAGAACTGCGGTAATTAAAATAGCACACATTGTACCAAGTGAATAGAATGATTGAATTTGACTTGGATCGGTCATACCATATAGTTTCCCAAGTTCCTGGTTACAGTTTAGCCAAAGTTGGAAAGTGGCGGTACAAGTAAATCCGATACCAATAATGGCCCAACTAGTTGCATTGAATTTCATTTTTTCTGGTTTTGTTTTTTCGCCACCAACATTGTTATTCATTGGAGGGAATGGCATAAATGCAATAATTAAACCATCAATCACGATTAACGCCATGGAGATAATGAATAGTGTACGGAAAGACATGTTAGCTGCTGCAACCATCCCAATCGCAAAAGGTAAAACGAATTGCCCGATAGAGATAGAGAATTTCGTAAACATGTTGGCAATAGCACCATTTTTAGTGAAAATTTCTAGAACAGAAGGTGTTACAGCAGTATCTAAGAATGAGTTTGCAGCTCCTCCGACAAAAGCAAAGGCATAAGCGATATACATATTTGGTGAAAAGGCAAGACCTATAAAGTAAACCGCGTATAAAGCGACACCAATCAGGGCTGAAGGTTTACGACCAAATTTATCTGAGAAAGGCCCAGATATCGGTAATGTAAGTAAGCGACCTAGCCCAAGTGCGGCGATAACGGCAATGACCATACTAACATCAAATGTACCGTCAGAAAGTTTGTCAGCTCCCCACATTCCAGCAAAATCTTGTTTGTATTGGCCAATAATGGATACCCCAATACCATGAATAAAATAAGTAAAATAAAGTGCAATAGCTGTTGGATAAAATCTTTTTGCGTTCATTTTTTTCTCCTCTCGAAATCCTGCTGAATTTGTTTAACTAAAATATAATTCTTTTACTTCTGAAACCGGCATGTCTTCCCCCGTGAACAATTTGTAAGCCTCGGCACCTTGCCATAGAAGCATTCCAAGCCCACCAACTGTTTTACAACCAGCAGCTTCTGCGTCTAGCATTAACTTTGTTTTTTTAGGGTTATAAACGACATCGGCAACAATTAAATCTTTACTGAAAATAGTGGCATCTTTGACAGGTGTTTCATTTTCATATGGATGCATGCCGACAAGTGTTGCATTTACTAAGATGTCGCTTGTGGCAATTTCTGCATATAATTTTTCTGTATCGTTTAAGTCATAAATATGAACGATGCAGTCGGGAACTTCTTTTTTGATAGAAGTAACAGTTTGTTTTGCTTTTTGATAAAAATTATCTTTAATATTAAAAATGGCGATTTCTTTTGCTCCGTCAAGTGCCGATTGAACTTGGATAGCGGTAGCCGCTCCCCCAGCTCCAATAATAGTCATCTTTTTACCAGCAATATCCACACCTGAATCACGTAGATTACTAGCAAAACCAAGTCCATCAGTGATGTGCCCAGTTAGTTTCCCATCTTCATTGATAATGGTGTTAACTGCGCCAATCATCCGAGCGGCAGGGGAAAGGTCATCCATGTATTTTAAAACTTCACTTTTGCAAGGCATCGTGACATTAGAGCCGCGAAGATTAAAAGTTTTCATCGCAGTAATCGCATCTGCTACTTTAGTGACAGGAATATCAAATGCTAAATAGGCATAATCCAAACCAGCTTTTTGGAAACTGTAATTATACATAATAGGAGATTTTGAATGGTCTACGGGTGTCCCGATTAAACTAAGTAGTCGGGTGGAGCCTGAAATTCTATTTTCCACGTTTCCGATACCTCCAAGTGGTTTATACTCGCTGTTAAAACAACGAGTATAACCATGAATTATAATTGCAATACAGCGTCGAGTGCTTCTTTTGTTGCATCTAATGCTCGGCGTGCGCGAACTGCATCGCCGATAACATAAGTTTCGGGTACGATTTTTTTGATAGCTTCTTCTAGCGGATTGTGTGCTCTTGATCCCATTGCAAGTACAACGGAGTCGAATCCACCTATTCGATATTCTGTTTCATCGGCTAGCGAGTAAGTCACGCCATCTTTAAAGAAACTAGTGACTTTCGCATTGGTAATACTGTCAATCTTGTATTCAGCAAAGTCTCGCATAAGGAACTTGCGGTGTTCAGAAATAACATCTGCACCAACCTCATCGCGAAGTTCGACAACTGTTACATCATGGCCAGCTTCCCCTAAGAAGGCCGCTGTTTCACTACCAACCATTCCGCCGCCAACAACAAGTACTTTCTTGCCACAAGCTTCTTTTCCATCAAGTAAATCAACTGCGTGAATTAAACCAGAATCCTCAATGCCGGGAATTGGTAAAACAAGTGGGGTTGCTCCAGTTGCGATGATAACCGCATCTGGTGAAATTTCTTGAATTAATTCTGGCGTTACAGGTGCATTTGTTTTAATTTCAACATCGAATTGCTCGCATTTTTTAATATAGCTACGAACCATATTGGTTAAATCACCTTTTCCGGGAGGGTAAGCAGCAAGTCTCATTTGACCGCCAATAATGTCAGATGCCTCATAAACAGTCACATCATGACCTCTTGAACCAGCCATCCAACCCGTGTAAAGTCCGCCAACACCGCCACCGATAACTACGACTTTTTTACTTGGTGTTTTTGGTAGGTAAGCTTCAGATTCGCGACCTAGTAGTGGATTAACCAGACAGGTAATTGGTTTACCGGCATACATATTAGCGACGCATCCTTGGAGACACGCGATACAAGGAAGTAGCTCATCTAGTTTATCAGCTGCAGCTTTGTTTGGCGTTTGTGGATCTGCTAAAGATTGACGCCCAAAAGCGACCAAATCAGCTCGGCCTTCGCGTACCATTAACTCTGCATAATGAGGCTCTGTGAAACGTCCCACTGTAATAACTGGAATTGAAACAGCTTGTTTGATTTGTGTAACAAGGTCGGAACTAAAGCCAGCATGTAATACAGTTGGTGCCCACATGTACTCATCGCGAATATGAACACTACGAGAAACATGTAAACCATCTAATCCACAGTCTTCCAAGTATGCGGCGACTGTTGCACTATCTTGTACGCTAAGCCCACCGTCCACGCCATCAGTGCTGTTAATCCGACAAAGAATTGCGATGGAATGACCGACACGTTTACGAATACTTTCAATAATAAGTCTTGGAAGTCGCATTCTATTTTCAAAACAACCGCCAAATTCATCGACGCGTTTATTTGTTCGTCCGGATAAGAAGCTACTCACTAAATAACCATGGGCGCAGTGGACTTCAACTGCATCAGCCCCAGCTTTTTTTGCGCGTAAAGCAGCTTCACCGTAAAGCTCAATTAATTCATAAATTTCTTCTCTAGAAATAGCTTCTGGTGTATTGCGTCCTTGCGCAGAAGCTATGGCAGAAGCAGCTTTTAAAGGATACCCAGAAACTTTGGAATTGCCTTCTGGTCCAGCATGTTGTAATTGAACCGAAATTTTTGCCCCAGCTTCATGACAAGCATCAATTACTCGCTTAAAACTGGCAATTTGGTGGTCGCTATATAGACATGCTTTATTAGCTCCACCTTTTGCACGAACATCTACGACAGTCGCTTCAAAAGTAATTAATCCAAATCCGCCGAGTGCGCGCTCTTTATAATAAGCAAGTGAAGTATCAGTTAGTGTTCCGTCTGTATTGGCATAGTTATTGCACATTGGCGAAACAACAAAACGGTTAGGTACTTTCATTGGTCCGATATCTATTGGAGAAAACATCGAATTAAATTTCAAAAAAACACTTCCCTTTCAAGATAGAATTTTTTCTTTCGTTATTAATTTCACATAGTATTGTATCAGATTATTTTGGTGACACTTCGGGCCATGCTTCGTCTAATACTTTTTTTGTGGCATTGTATACTTTAATTGCGGTATATTCTAAGCCAGTTTCTACCATGGAATCAGATATTACTTCTACTCCCATGACACGTGGACTTACACCATGCTCTTTTAAAATACGAGCAAAACCAATCGTGTCCCCGTATCCTTCACCAGGAGCTAGTCTATCATGCAGTGACTCTTCGCGAAGCTCTTTATAGGGCGTTTCATGGACGTCACAGAGTTGAATTGAAACAATCCGATCAGCAGGTACATTTTTGATAGATTCTGCTGTTTGGTTTGCTCTTGCCCAGTGCCATGTGTCACAAATTAGTTGGGCGTTATCTCTGCCGCAAGCCTCTGCCACACGCCATGCTGCTGCCAAATCTGCTACTCCGCTGTAAGGCATGAATTCTAAACCAATAATCAATTCTTCTGCACGGTCGCAAAGTTCACCAAGAGCAGTAATGATTTGGTCTTCGGGGATTTTTTCCAATAAACCACAATTAATATGTTTTACACCGAATAAGCGAGCCATGTGGAAGGTAGTTTGTTCTTTCTTTTGTTGCTCGAAAGTGCGGTCAGAAGCGGTTCCCCACTGCGTTATGTATTCTACTTCAGTAACTTTGATGTGATGCTCATCTAAAATCCTTAACATATCTTCATCAGTCAAGCCAGCTGCCAGTGCATCGACATAATTTTCGGCGCGTAAACCAATTCCGTCAAAACCATTTTCTGCTGCAATTCGTACTCGTTCAGGAAAAGAAACCTCCGTTCCTAAGGTATAAGAGCTAATCGTGATGGGGCATTTTTTTAGGTTGCCATTTGCATTTGTCATAAAAATTATCTCCTCTCTAGATTAAAACACAAGAAACTTTGATAATGTTTTCACAATCACCAGCAAAAAAATAAAATCCATTCACTTAGAAAACTTTCTAATGTGAGAACGCATTCAATAGTTAGAAAATTGACTGGACAGTTTTCACATTCTACCGTATATTGGTTTTTAAAGGTTAGTTTATTTCACTGGCATAACTACTGTTTAATTGTAGTATGACTATTCCATAAAAACAAATTGGTATTATTCTATTAATCGATAGATAAATTGCATAGATTATTTTTAACAAGGAGAGAACCCATGAATTTACATCATTTACGCTATTTCGTCACACTGGCTCACATGGAACATTACACAAAAGCAGCTGAAAAATTGCTTATAACCCAGCCGAGTTTAAGTCACGCAATTTCCTCATTAGAACAAGAACTTGGAATTCCGTTGTTTGAAAAAGAGGGACGTAACATTGGCTTAAGCAAAGCAGGGAAGGTTTTTTTGGATTATGTGGAAGAATCTTTAGACATGATAGACACGGGAGTTGCTACTGTTGAAAAAGCTGCGAACGGAGAAGGACAGATTGATCTAGCTTTTTTACAAACGCTTGGAACTTCACTTGTGCCAAAGCTTGTACAAGAATTTTTGCAGACGGAGCCAGATAAACAAATCGATTTTGTGTTCCATACAGGCGTTTCGATTGATATTATTCAAGGCTTAAAAGAAAAGAAATATGATATTGGAATCTGCTCGAAACTCGAAAATGAGCGAAATATTCATTTTACGCCAATTGCTAAACAAGAATTAGTACTTATTGTTCCAAAAACGCATCCGCTAGCAGAGAAAGAATGGATTGACTTAACAGAAACTGTCCCATATCCTCACATTGCTTTCTCAAAGAAAAGTGGTTTACGCCCAATAATTGATGATCTATTTAGAAAAATCGGGGCAGATTACAAAATTGCTTATGAAATCGAAGTAGATCAAGTTATTGCTGGGATGGTCGCGCAAGACTTTGGCATCGCAGTAGTTCCTAATATGCCAATTTTAAATTACGTAGATGTAAAAGTGCTACCTATCAGAAGTCCAAACTGGGAGCGAATTTTTTATTTAGCTGTACAAAGAAATCAAACGTTAACACCCGCTGCTGAAAAATTCAAACAATTTATGATTAATCATCGCATTTAATCAAAAAAGCAGCTATCCAAAGTGGGTAGCTGCTTTTTATTAGTTATTTTTCTTCGTAATTTCAATGTATTCAATATGATGTGGTTCTCCTTGTTTGACGCGGAAAATAAATCCATCATAATCAATCTCGTCCCCAACTTCTACTTCATAATTTTGAGTCAGGAACCATCCACCAATCGTATCTACTTCTTCTTCTTCAATTTCTGTACCTAAAATATTGTTTACTTCATCAATTAATAATTTAGCATCAACAATATAGTGTCCGTCCTTGATTTTGCGGATTTCTGGGATTTCGTCCGCATCAAATTCATCGCGAATGTCTCCAACAATTTCTTCTACAATATCCTCTACAGTTACAAGTCCAGAAGTACCACCATATTCATCAAGTAAAATCGCAATATGGGAACGTTCACGCTGCATTCGGAAAAGAAGTTCTTTAATCGGAATCGTTTCAATAACTCGAATAATTGGCTTTACGTAAGGATCAATACTAAAACTTGGATTCGATCCGTGTTCTACATAAGCTGACAAAATTTCTTTTAAATTAAGTACGCCGATAACGTGGTCTTTATCCCCGTCAATTACAGGATAACGAGTATATCGCTCATTTCGCATAATGTCAGATAGTTCACCGATTGTGGATCCGGTATCAACTGTCACTATTTCTGTACGCGGAATCATCACTTCTTTTGCCATTCGCTCATCAAAGTCAAAAATTTTATTCACATAGCGAAATTCTGATTGGTTAATTTCACCACTCTTATAACTTTCACCAACGATAATTTTTAATTCATCCTCTGTGTGCGCAATTTCATGTTCAGAAGCTGGTTCTAAACCAAAAAGACGTGCGATAAATACCGCAGAACCATTCAAAATCCAAATAAATGGGAACATAACTTTGTAAAAAATATGCAATGGACGTGCTACGGCAAGCGCCACTGTTTCTGTTTTATCAATGGCAAGTGTTTTCGGTACAAGTTCGCCGACCACAACATGCAAAAATGTGATAAATAGGAAAGCAATAGTGAAAGAAAGAATCGTAATAGCAGACTGTGGCAGTTCCATCATACTAAATAATGGGTGTAAAGCAGCTTCTACAGTAGATTCCCCTAACCAACCAAGCCCAAGAGAACTAATCGTAATCCCTAACTGACAGGCGGATAAATAAGCGTTCAAGTGGTTATAAATATATCTTGCAAGAACCGCGCGTTTATCTTTCTCAGCAATTAGCTGGTCGAGTCGGCTCGGTCGCATTTTAACTATCGCAAATTCCGTTGCTACGAAAAAAGCTGATATAGCAATAAGTAAAGCTATAATTAAAAATTTAATGGTTAATATCAATAAATCGCCTTGACAGAAATTATTCTGCTAAGGCAAACACCTCCTAATTTAATATAAATAAGCTTATAGATAAAACTATCTATATAGAAGAAAAAACGTTTTGGAAGAGAACTCCTCCAAGGTTGTGATGCTGTTATTTATTCTAGCTAGATAATTTAAATGAATTAGTTTCTCTGCCCCATCGAATATTCCCTCCCAACAAATGATACTTAATCTAAATTATAGTGGACTTTCTGAAGATTGACAATGAATATTATTCAAAAAAAGGTTCTATATGGACTAAAGTAAATGCGCCATCATACTCACTTCGAATTTTTTGCTCGACAATTTCTGTGATTTCATGACTTTTTACTACATTTAATTCTGGATCAACAGCAATCGTTGCATCAATCCAAATGCGGTTTCCGTTCATTCGCGCTTTAATATCAATCACTTTTTTGACCTCAGGAACAGAAGCAATTAAATCGTGAATCGTCTCTAGTTTGGAAACATCAAAGCCATCTGTAAGCGTATGAGCGGCATCGTAGAAAATTTTAACCGCTGTATAAATAATTAACACTCCTACTAAAAATGCTGTAACGAGATCAAGCCAAGGAACACCAAGAACGGCGCCAACAATCCCAATAAACGCTCCGAAACTAACAAATGCATCTGAACGATTATCGTAAGCTGCTGCACGAACTGCCTGACTATCAAGTTTTTTTGCCAACCGATGATTATATAAATAAATACCATACATAAAAATACCAGAAAAAAGTGCTACAACTGCAGTCAACATAGAGGGGGAGGTAAAGTCTTTTTCGATAATATGAACAATCGAACTCCAGATTACTTGTACTCCAACTAAAAACATAATTATAGATGCAATCAAAGAACTGATTGTTTCTGTTCGACGATGTCCATAAGAATGATCGGCATCAGGCGGTTTACGGGAAATTTTAAGACCAATTAATAACGCAACCGAAGCAACAATATCGGTTGTATTGTTTAAACCATCTGCAAGTAGAGCATCTGAATTTCCTAATTGTCCCGCTACTATTTTTAAAAGGGAAAGAAATATATAAGCAAATATACTCAAAAATGCGGCGCGTTCTGCTTTTTTTAAATCATTATAGCTGTCCACTATGTAAACACCTCTCTTTTAATATAAAAGTCCCGCCTATGAATGGCGGGACAACGAAATCTAAGCCTCTATCAATACGTGCTCTAAATTTTTAACCGATAAGGCAATGTTATCACAAACTTCTTGATAACTCGCCCATTTTTGGGGTAACGCTAATTCCAGTTCTGGATCATCAATGTCCCAATAAATAATTTTTTCTTGGATGTCCGATGGGAAATTTGGTGCAGTTTCATGTGCAGAATCATAAATTGTTACAATGAGATCAGCATCTGCCAGTAATTTTGAGCTAGGGGAATACGATAAGCTTTCAGGTGGATCAATGGCAAACTCATTAAGCGCTTCGGCAATAAAAGGTGTTGCTTTTGATTTATGCCAAGAACCGCTAATAAATTTAACATTGCTAAGTGAAAGTCGTTTGGCCCATGCTTCTGCAATGGCACTTCGAATATGCGTTTGTGATAAAAAGTAAATCAGCTTTTGCGTCATATTCCAAATCCTTTCCGGCTTATTAATGATACCCATGTAAAACACGATGCCTTCACTTGTTGTACACAGCATATAGGTGATTCTTATTACCAAAACACAAGTGATGGTAACAGTATTATGTACCCTTTTTAGAACACTGGAAACATGAAAATAAAGAAATTGTAAAAAAGAGGTTAACAAATATGTAGGAAATATGGATTATTACAATTTTATTACAAAAATCGGTCTAAAGTTGGTGGCGTAAAGTTATGTTTTAACGTAAAATACGTGTATAACTGTACTTGCAGTTTTTGATTACCGTGTAGAAAGATAGGAGAGTTACATGGATAAATTTAAACAACAACTCATTAAATACCTTCAATTATTCTTTGGATTTATTGGCAAATGGATTGGTATAGGGTGGCGGAAATTTAGACGCTTTTGTAAAAATAAACATATTGGAAAGATATTTTTACTTGCAGGACTGGTATTTTTATTAAGTTTTATTATTTATCTCGTAGTTGTAGCGAAGTCCGCAGATATTGATGCCTTAAAGAAAGGCTTAGAATCCGCGACAATTATTTACGACAAAGACGGAGACAAAGCAGGAGAACTATCTTCCACAGATGCCACTTTTGTATCAATCAACAAAATTTCTAAAAATCTTCAAAATGCAGTAGTTTCAATTGAAGATAGACGCTTTTATGAACATAAAGGCTTCGACCTAAAAGGGATTGCTCGAGCAGGTGTTAATTTGATTACAAATGGTGGAATATCTGGTGGGGGTAGTACTATCACCCAACAGCTCGCCAAAAATGCCTTATTAACCCAAGAGCAAACCTTTACCCGAAAAGCAAAAGAAATTTTTATGGCTCGGGAAATCGAAAAAACATATTCCAAAGATGAAATTATGGAAATGTACTTAAATCGTTCTTATTTTGGGAATGGTGAGTGGGGTGTCGAGAATGCCTCCCTAAAATACTTTGGTAAATCAGCAGCAGACTTGAACGTACCAGAAGCTGCGACGATTGCAGGGTTACTACAAGCCCCTAGCGCCTATGATCCATATGAGCATATCGATAAAGCAACTAATCGTCGAAATATGGTGCTAAATGCCATGGTAGAAACTGGAGACATCACGAAAGCGGAAGGCGATAAATACAAAGCAACCAAAATTGTATTAAATGATCAATCAAAAGACCCACTAGCGAATAAATATCCTTGGTATGTGGATGCAGTTATTAATGAAGCTGTCAATG
Organism: Listeria ivanovii subsp. ivanovii; assembly: GCF_900187025.1. GTDB lineage: Bacteria > Bacillota > Bacilli > Lactobacillales > Listeriaceae > Listeria > Listeria ivanovii. The sequence continues at coordinate 2,339,207 of NZ_LT906478.1, read as the reverse complement.
AAGCGGACATAACACAAGATGAAATCATGCAAAAAGGTTACAAAATTTATACAGAACTAGACCAAAATTACCAAACTTCTTTAGAAAATGTCTATGAAAATGACTACTTGTTCCCATCGAACGCGAGTGATGGAACATTAGTTCAATCAGGCGCAGTATTAATGGATCCAGCAACAGGAGGAATTCGAGCGCTGGTTGGTGGGCGAGGTGAGCATGTTTTCCGTGGCTTTAACCGAGCGACACAGATGAAAGCTCAACCAGGCTCAACGATGAAGCCGCTAGCTGTTTATACACCAGCACTTCAATCTGGTTATGATGTGGACTCCATGCTAAAAGATGAAAAAATAACTTATAAAGGCAACTACACACCTACAAATGTGGGTGGTGTATATAGCGGAGAAGTTCCAATGTATACCGCAGTGGCAAACTCCATTAATGCACCGGCTGTTTGGTTGCTTGATCAGATTGGTATTGATAAAGGCGTTAAATCAGTAGAAAAATTTGGAATAGAAGTTCCAGAACAAGATCGTACGCTTGGACTTGCACTAGGCGGAATGAGTAAAGGTGCTTCACCAGTCCAAATGGCAACCGCTTATTCTACATTTGCTAACAATGGGGCAAAACCAGAATCACATATTATTACCAAAATCGTCGATCCTTCTGGTAACACAGTTTATGAAAATGTTCCTAAAACAAAACAAATTATTTCAAAGACTGTTTCGAATGAAATGACTTCCATGCTTTTAGATGTAATCAATACAGGAACAGGTAAAAGTGCAGCCGTTTCTGGTCACGAGATGGCAGGGAAAACGGGTTCGACACAAGTTCCATTTGATGATACAAGTGGTACAAAAGATCAATGGTTTGTCGGCTATACACCTAACTTAGTTGGAGCTGTTTGGATGGGCTTTGATAAGACTGATAAAGACCACTACCTCACAACCACAAGCTCATCGGGTGTATCTAGCCTGGCGCATTATGTGATGAATAGTGGGCTTAAATATCAAAAAGCAACGGATTTCAGTACGAAGAGTGCGGCCCAAGAAACCGCAGCGAAAAAAGAAGAAGAAACAAAAGCAGACGAAGGCGACTTCTGGGGTAGCGTTAAAGAAAAAGCTGATGAAGCTGGAAAAACCATCAAAAAAGGTGCAGATAAAGTAAAAGAATTTGGTGGTAAAGTTTCAGAAGGGATAGGCAACTTACTAGACTCTATCGGAAATTAATAAAAGCACACTTCACTATAAATAAATTGAGTGAAGTGTGCTTTTTCGTATTGCTTTATCATTATAACTGTTATACAATATATATAACAATAAAACGAGGTGAAAACAATGGATAAAACACAAATAGCATTAATTATTCCAATCATTATTTTATATCTAGCCTTATTATTAACAGCTGTTATTGATTTAGCGAGAAACTGGCAAATACGAAAAAACCCAGTTATTTGGCTATTTGTTGTTATTTTTATTAATATTTTCGGACCAGTGATGTATTTCATCTTTGGGCGAAAAGAAGATGTAAACTAATGGAAAAATTAGAAATTAGCGGATTAAAAAAGAAATACAATGGAAAGCTAGTTGTTAAAGGCATTAATCTAACCATTTACAATAAAGAATGTGTCGCACTGATCGGACCTAATGGCGCTGGGAAATCAACTATTATCAATATGATTGTACAAATTTTGACTTCGGATGATGGACATATTACCCTTGATGGTCAAAAAGCAAAGTTTGTTAGGGAAAAGATTGGTTTTCTACCACAATATCCAAAATTTTATGGTTGGATGACTGCGATAGAGTGTCTTCGTTTTATGGGAAAATTATCCAATATGGAGAAAAATGATTTAGAGAGTCGGATTCAAGAAGTTTTGCTCTTAGTTGGTTTAGCGGATAGTTCTAAAAAGAAAATTAGTACTTATTCTGGAGGGATGCGCCAACGCTTAGGAATCGCACAAGCAATCTTGCACCGACCAGAGTTACTGATATTAGATGAGCCAGTTTCTGCTCTGGATCCAATTGGACGTAGAGAAATCATTTTACTGTTAGAGAAATTAAAAAAAGAAATCACGATTTTATTTTCCACGCATATATTGAAAGAAGCCGAAGAAATATGTGATCGTATTGCCATAATTAAAAAAGGGGAGCTTGTTACTGATAAAACAGTAGAACAGCTAATGCAAGAGGAAAGTTCTTCTATTTTTGACGTGGAATTCATTGGAGACACAGATGCATGGCAACAAATACTTAAGCAAAATGATTACATTGAAAAAATGGAGAAAATTGGTACAGTATATCAAGTGCATACCACAGATAGGAAAGCAGGAGCAGAAGCTATTTTAAAAGCATTGTTAGAAGTAAATGGTGAACTTATTCGTGTTGAAAATAGACATCAAAACTTAGAAGAAATTTTTATGGAGAAGGTGGAGAAATGACGCATTTTAGTGCATTAATGGGAAAAGAATGGCTAGAGCAACGTCGTAGTTTAAAAATCATTTGGCTACCAATTGTTTTCGCACTTCTAGGTCTGACGCAACCGATGATGATGTATTTTCTTCCAGATATCCTAAAAGTTTTTGGTACTGGGAGTGAGACTGAACAAGTCATTGCACTAATGGGAAATCAATCGGCTCAAGAAGTCATGGCGCAAACGCTAGGTTCTCAATTTGATCAGATTGGAATTATTATTATCGTTGTTGTTGCAATGACTTGTATTCAAAGTGACAGAACGAAAGGGATGCTTGCTTTTATTATGACGAGACCAGTGACTACCCTAGAATATGTTTTATCAAAATGGGTGATGCAATGCCTCGTTGGTCTAGGTTCACTTATCATTGGCTATGTATTAGCGGCGTATTATATTTATTTTCTTTTTGGTGAAATAGCTATAAATACTCTAATTCAAAGCTTTTTTGTATACAGCTTATGGTTTATCTTTGTTATCAGCTTAGTTGTCTTTGCTAGCGCTGCATTTGATAGTAATGCGATTGTGGCAATAATAAGTGTATTTATAACAATCTTGCTGGGAATTATTAGTGGTTTTGGCGGTTGGGTACAAATGTTTAATCCCGCATATTTAAGCAAGAATGCAACAATGCTCATTATGTCTGGTCAATCAATGGACCATTATTTGGCAACCATTTTTATTACTATTGCATGGATTATCATGTTCTTCATACTCACTATCTTCATGGTCAAAATAAAACCACTACAAAAAACAGAATAACGAACTATTCTTAAGTATTTTGCGAAAATATCCGTAATATAATAAAATAGATAAAAAAGGGGTGACGAAATGGAACGGATGGAACGAGATACATTAGGTGAAATTTCAGTAGATGCGTCTAAATACTGGGGAGCACAGACAGAACGTAGCAGAAGGAATTTTGCTATTGGTGAAAATAAAATGCCCCAAGAAATTATCCGTGCTTTTGCAGAATTAAAGAAAGCCGCAGCAAAGGTAAACGCATCAGAAGGGAAATTATCACAAGAGAAAGCAGTCGTTATTACTAACGTGTGCGATCAAATAATTCAAGGCGAATTGGACGAGCATTTTCCTCTAGTCGTATGGCAAACAGGAAGCGGGACACAAAGTAATATGAATGTGAATGAAGTGATTGCACATGTAGCGAACCGTAACCTAGGTGAATCAGTAATCCATCCCAATGATGACGTTAATATGTCGCAAAGCTCCAACGATACTTTTCCAACAGCGATGCATATTGCAGCTTATCAAGCGTTAGTGACAAAACTTTTACCAGAGCTAAATGAAATGTGCGAAGTATTAACTGCTAAAAAAGAGAAATATATGAAGCTTGTTAAAATTGGACGAACACATTTACAAGATGCAACACCACTTACACTGGGTCAAGAAATTAGTGGTTGGGAAGCTAGTATCACGAATAATAAAAAATATATAGAAACAAGTATGGAAGCAATTTTACCACTTGCAATTGGTGGAACAGCAGTTGGGACAGGCTTAAATGCATCACGAGATTTTGGTGATAAAGTGGCACGAGAATTAATGAAACAAACAGGTTATACATTTACTTCGGATGAAAATAAGTACTTTGCTTTAACTAGCCATAGTCCAATTAATTTTGTTCACGGGGCAATTCGTAGTCTGGCATCTGATTTAATGAAGATTGCTAATGATATACGCTTTTTAGCGAGTGGCCCTCGAAGTGGCATCGGTGAACTCGTAATCCCAGCTAACGAACCAGGAAGCTCGATCATGCCTGGAAAAGTAAACCCAACACAATGTGAAGCCATTACAATGGTCGCGGCACAAGTTATGGGAAATGATACGACTATTAACGTTGCTGCGAGTCAAGGGAACTTCGAACTAAATGTGTATAAACCAGTCATTATTTTTAATTTTTTAGAATCTGTTCGGCTGCTTTCTGACAGTATACGTTCATTCAGAATCCACTGCTTAGAAGGTCTCGAAGCAAATGAAGCAGTGATTGAAGCTAAAGTAAATGATTCGCTTATGCTCGTGACAGCGCTAAATCCACATATTGGCTATGAAAAAGCCGCGCAAATTGCCAAGCTAGCATTTACCGAGAATTCCACATTAAAAGCTGCAGCCATAAAAACTGGTTTTGTAACAGAGGAAGAATTTGATTTATGGGTAGACCCAATTAAAATGACTAATTTGTAATCTCATACTTTAGAATGAACTTCCCTAGAAACAATTGTTGTCTAGGGATTTTTCACGTATAATGAAAACACTTTTACTAGACAAATATTAGGAGATGCAAACCATGTCTGTGCTATTTACAATCATTTTAATGGCCGTTATAGGTGGATTTATTGGAGCAATGACAAATTATATCGCTATTCGAATGCTTTTCCGCCCGTATAACGCCATTTATCTCTTTAAAAAACGATTACCCTTTACACCAGGGCTAATTCCTAAGCGTCGTGATGAACTTGCAGAACATATCGGCAAAGTAGTCGTCAGTCATTTGCTGACAGAAGATGCGATTCGTGCCCGATTGCTTGATTCTACTTTGCAAAAAGAAGTGACAGAAACCATCAACCATATGTTTCATGAAAAAATGATGCTTGAAACAACGCCAAATGAATTACTAGAAATATTTGGCTACAAAAATGCAGAAGTTCGCTCAGTTGATTGGTTGAAAAATAAACTAGAAAAAGAACTTAATCATTTTTTGGATAAAAATCAATCTAAACGGGTTAGTGACCTAATTCCACCAACGCTTGAAGCGGAACTTCAGGCAAAGCTCCCCCATGTGACTGAAAGAATAACGAATAAAATGGCAGACTTTATTGCAAGTGAAGACGGTAAAACCCAAATTAAACAAATGCTTCAGAATTTTTTTGCAGAGCATGGAAAAATGGGAAGTATGGCTAGAATGTTCATTAACACCGACACATTCTCAGAAAAAATCCAACAAGAAGGACTAAAATTGCTCAGTCAAGATGATACGAAAAACTTGCTAAATGGATTACTAACAACGGAATGGCAAAACTTTGAAGCGAAAGAATTGCAAGAGCTACTCCCAGGAGAAAGTCAACCACAGCTTACGAAACAACTGACAGCAGAAATTCTCCAAGCAATTCCATATGAAAAATTATTCAATCAACCAGTTCAATTAATGCTACGGAATTATGAAGCGATTATTATAGAAAAAATCATTCCTTATACAGTGGAACGCCTACTTGATTTTGTTGCCAAACATAGCTCAGAAATGGTGGAACGATTGAATTTAGCAAATCTTGTCGAGACACAAATAGCCACTTTTTCCTTACCTGAAATCGAAAAATTAGTTATCGAAATTTCTGGAAGAGAATTAAAAATGATTACCTATTTAGGCGGCGTACTTGGTGGATTTATTGGGATTGTTCAAGGTATTCTCGCAATCTGGATTTAGTTCTTTTATACTGGAATAACTGGTGACTTTTTGTTATAGTGAAACAGAAGTGACAAATACAGATATTTGGAGGATTTAGCAATGGCAGTTAATATTTATGATTTAGCGCATGACTTAGACAAAGGAATTCGTGAAACACCTGAATTCTTAAGCTTACAAGAAGCATACCGTGAAGTAAACGAAGATGCAGAAGCAAAAGCAAAATTCGAGCGTTTCCGTGATGTACAAGTAACTATCCAAGAAAAACAAATGACAGGTCAAGAAATTGATGACGAAACTGTTCAAGTAGCACAAGAAGTAGCGCAAGAAGTTCAAGAAAATGCTACAATCGTTAAATTAATGGAAAAAGAACAAGCAATGAGCACAATTATTAATGACTTAAACCGCATTATTATGACGCCGTTACAAGATTTATATAACGTAACAAACGATTAATTTTTCACAAAAAGTGGTTCCGATATTTGTTATTAGCTTAACAAATATCGGAACTCTTTTTTTTGTTGAAATGCTTGTACCCACTGGAATAATAGGATATAATAAGAACGTATATTCGGTTTTTGGATAGGAGGCGAAAGTCATGAAAGAAATCAAATTTTTACATATTGCGGATTTGCATTTGGATAGTCCTTTCATTGGACTTTCAGTGCTGCCGCAGCCACTCTTTTCTGCAATTCAAGAAAGCACCTTTCAATCTTTGGAGAGAATAGTATCTCTTGCAATTAAAGAAGCAGTCGATTTTGTATTAATTGCGGGTGATATTTATGATAGCGAAGACCAAAGTGTTCGTGCACAGGCTCGCTTTTTAAAAGAAATGAAACGTCTAGAAGCGGCTGAAATCAAAGTTTTTATTATTCATGGGAATCATGATTTTATAGAGAAACATAAGGAAAAACTCACGCTACCAAAAAATGTGCACGTTTTTCCAGAAAAAGTAGAAATGGTAACAATCAAGACTAATCGCGGTGTAGAGGTTAATCTTTACGGGTTTAGCTATGATGAACGGCATATTCGTACTAGCCGCGTAGAGGAATATATGATACAAAAGACTGCGGACTTCCATATTGCGCTCTTGCACGGTTCAGAATTAACAAGTAGTGAAGAACATGACGTTTATGCCCCGTTCCGTGTACAAGACATTAGCAAAAAGGGTTTTGATTATTGGGCACTTGGGCATATCCATAAAAGACAATTACTTTCAGAGAATCCAAGCATTTATTACCCAGGAAATATCCAAGGTAGAAATCGCAAAGAATCTGGAAAAAAAGGCGCAAGTATCGTAACTTTGTCAGAAATAAAAACAACCATCAACTTTGTGGAAACTAGTCCGATTATTTGGGAAGAAGTAATAATAGCTTTGCCAGAAAATGCAGAAATAAACACTATTTTTCGCGAACTTACAAAACTATTAGAAACATATCGAGGCAAAAACACTTCCTATTTTTTACATTTAATAGTAGAGGTAACAAATAAACAAAAATTAAAAACGGATGATTGGCTACAAATGCTTCAAGAAGAAACAACGATGGATGGTTCTACGTTTGTATGGGTTCATAAAATATCATTACAACAAGCGAAACAAAACAGCATAAACCATTGGCCAGAGTCTTGCTTAGCAGAAAAAGAAATAGTAAGTGCCTACCAACATTTACAAGATGAATCAGCATTCTATCAAGCTATAGAAGCACTTCATTTTGAAAGTGGTGTGAGTCGATATTTGGAAGATTTATCAGAACAGGATCGCCTTAACCTTCTAGAAAAGGCATTAGCAGAATTAGGAACAACTCTTGCAGAAGTAGAAGGTGATGAAAAATGAAAATAACATCTATTGATATCATTGGTTATGGAAAATGGTCTGATGCGCATTTTGATCAGATTGCAGATTTTCAAGTTTTCTTTGGTGAGAATGAAGCAGGGAAATCGACTATTATGGCATTTATACATAGCATTTTATTTGGATTTCCGACCAAGCAGCAATCAATTCCACGAATGGAACCCAAAAACGGTGGTCCTTATGGTGGGAGACTGACACTAGAAAATACAAAATGTGGAAAAGTTATTATTGAGCGCTTAAAAGGCAAAGCAACGGGAGATGTCCGAGTTCATTTGGAAGATGGACAAATAGTAGGAGAAGATAAGTTAGTAGATATTATCGGAGAAATCGATCGAACAACTTTTGAAGCAATATTTTCTTTTGATATTCATGGCTTACAAAACATTCACCAATGGAAGAAGAAAGAATTTGAACGCTATCTTTTAGCAACAGGAACAACTGGCTCTGACGCACTTTTAAAAACAGCAGAAGTTTTACAAAAGAAGCTTGATACCTTATTTAAACCAAGTGGTAGAAATCCGGCAATTAATCAACAACTCAAAAAGGTAAAAGAAAGTCAGCAAGCTTTCCAAGAAGCAAAAAAGCAAAATTCTCGATATGAATTACTTCTTGCTGAAAAAGAACAAGAACTAGAACGTCAAACAGAACTACAAAAAGAAAAAACAAAGATTCGAGTGGAGTTAGACACGCTTAAAATTTTGCTGGATTTATGGCCTTTGTACAAAGAATGGAAGATGCTTGAAGATAAAGCATCTGGTTCGATGAAAGTGAATTTTCCAGCAGATGGTATTATCCGATTAGAGCATTTGCAACTTCGAGAAAAAGAATGGCAAAACCAATTAATCCAATTAGAAGAACGTCAAAAAAACTTAATTCATCAAAATAATTTTGATCAACAAGCTTTTTTTTCATCCAATGAAGCAGAAGTAGCTTATTTAATTGAATCATTCGGGGCTTATAGTGAAAGAGAATTGCAACAAAATAGCTTAAAGCAAGAAATTGATTATCATCAAACCAATAGTAGACCAACTGAAACAAAATGGACAAGTGCTCTAGATGAAAGAACTCATAAACTAAAGGAACAAGAAAAAACAAATAAACAAATGCAGCATGATATTGATTTAAAACTATCATTAACTTCCGAATCCGAACAAAAACTGCAAACGAAAATTGATCATATAGAAGCAACTATGTGGGATAATAAAACTTTCCAACAGGAAAAAGATCAAATTGAGAAAAAACAAAACCCGCCGACAACTGGTTTATTTGTTTCTCTTGGAATGTTCATCGTGGCTTTACTGATTATGTTATTTTCATTGTCGATTTGGAGTGTTTCTTTCGTTATTGTTACTGCTATTATCTCAGGATATTTTCTTGTCCTTACTCAAAAAAATGAACGTCCTAATAATGAAGCTTTATTAGCGTTTCTAGAACAGAAAAAAATAAGGCAAGAATGGCAACAACTATTGAGTGAAATGGATGTTATTGCTGCAGAAATCGCTGAGTTAGAAGAAAACAAGCAAAAATTAAATGAGGCCATTTACCAACATGATATGGAACTTCGCCAGTTGTATCAAGATTTAGGTATGAAAGATGAGCCGCGAGAAAATTGGGAATTCACTATTCTTGCATACAAAGAAAATGCCGAGAAAAATCAATTGATTGCCGAACTGAAACAAAAATTACACCCATTAGAAGAAAAACAGGCAGCTTATCAAATTAGGTTAGAGAAATTAACTATCCCGGCTGAATATTCTCAAATAGAAGAAAAAATCACTTTTCTAAGACATGGCTTATTACAGTATCGAAATCATTTGGCCGAAAACGCTAAACTATCAGAAAAAATGGAACAAGTAGCTATGCAGCTCGATTTATTGAAACAAGACTTATTACTCGTAGAAAAAGAAAAGCGAGATTTATTATTGCAAGCTGGCGCAAACACGGAAGAATCATTTCGGATAAAAGCAATGCAAGCAAAAGATGAACAGAAATGGCGTGAACGATTAGTTTTACTAGAGGCCCAATTAGAACCAGAAAAAAGAACAGAGCTAAGTAAATTTGAAAGTCAAACAACTATTAAAGAAAAAGAAATCCAATTAGAAGAAACACTACACAAAATAGAGCTAGAGCAAGAACGTATTCATGCAAGTTTAGCAGCAAAGAACCATGAGATTGCTGCTTTAGAAGAAGGTGGTACTTTCTCCGTATTAATGCAAAGCTACTATTCAGAAAAAAGTAAACTACAACAATTAGTAGAGAAATGGACAGAAACAAAACTTGCTTTTGAAGTACTGCAAGAAGCCATGCGGCGATTGCAAGAAGGGAAGTTGCCAAAAACACTGGAGCTTGCAAGTGATTATTTCCATGATCTAACAGGCGGAAATTATACGAAAGTCTATTTACATGAAAACCGGCTACAAGTGAAAAGTAATCAAGTTGTGTTGTTTTTCCCAGAAGAATTAAGCCAAGCGACGAAAGAACAATTATATTTAGCGATTCGATTTGCATTAATTGATGTAATCCATAAAGATTTTCCGCTACCAATTATTATTGATGATGGGTTTGTCCATTTTGATGCGACTAGAATGAGTCAAATGATGCAACTACTAAAAAAAAGAAAGAGCCAAAATCAAGTTATTTTCTTCACATGCCATCAAGAAACACGCAAATATTTTTCCAGTGAGGACATACGCATGCTATAATGGGGTGAGAAACTTCTTACTACAGAAAGAAAGAAGGCGATATCATGGAAAAAAGATTATTAGACTATGAAGTTGGAGAAACAGTTGATTTATTTTTGTTAATAAAATCAAGTGTCAAAGGAACTGCAAGTAATGGGAAGCCATTTTTGAGCCTCGTTTTACAAGATAAATCAGGTGAGTTAGAGGCGAAATTATGGGATGTCAAAGAGAGCGATGAAGTAAGTTACGGAGTACAACAAATCGTTCAGCTTACAGGCGATATTCAAAATTATCGTGGTAGAAAACAACTGAAAATCCGTCAAATAAGACAAGCTACTGCGCTAGATGGTGTCAGTGCAAGCGAGTTTATGGAAACAGCCCCAATAAATAAAGAAGATATAGCGGATGAAATTACGCAATATATTTTTGAAATGAAGAATGCCAACTTACAAAGAATTACAAGAGCACTTCTTAAGAAATATCAGGATGACTTTTATGACTATCCTGCTGCGATGCGTCATCATCATGAGTTTGTTTCTGGCCTTAGTTTCCATGTAGTTTCGATGTTACGATTAGCAAAATCCGTTGCTGATTTGTATCCATCTGTTAATAGAGACTTACTTTATGCAGGGGTTATTTTACACGATTTAGGTAAAGTGATTGAGCTTTCAGGACCAGTTTCAACAACCTATACACTTGAAGGGAACTTGATAGGTCATATTTCAATTGTCGTGGAAGAAGTAAGCAAAATTGCTGAGGAACTTTCGATTGATGGTGAAGAAGTTGTTGTTTTAAAACATGTTTTACTTTCGCATCACGGAAAAGGTGAATGGGGAAGTCCAAAACCGCCACTAGTTCGTGAAGCAGAAATCTTACATCAAATTGACTTAATGGATGCTTCTCTAAATATGATGGATAAAGTATTAAAACATACAAAACCAGGTGAATTTAGTGAACGAGTATTTGGCTTAGATAATCGTTCGTTTTATAATCCTACTTTTGAATAATAAAAAAACACGTTTGGAAATCATTCCAAACGTGTTTTTGATTAATTATTTACTTGAATCAGTGGACTCTTCTTTTTTAGCTGAACCATCATAATCTTTGAAAGCATCTTTCAAGTCTTTATCTTCTACTTTTACATCAGCATCTTTGTATTCTTTTTTCAGTGTTTTTTGCATGTTTTCAGTAGTTAGTTGAGACTGTAGATAAGATTCTTTGACAGCTTTTTTATCTTTGTCATAAGTTGTTTTTGTAGCCGGTTTGTCCATTTGGATAATGTGGTATCCGTATTGCGTTTTAACTGGTGCGCTGATATCACCTTTGTTTTTAAGGGCATAAGCAGCTTTTTCAAATGCTGGATCCATTTTACCTGGTCCGAATGGAGCTAATTGGCCACCGTTTTCTTTAGTAGCAGTATCTGTAGAGTATTCTTTTGCTAAGTCAGCAAATTTTGCGCCGTCTTTCAGTTTTTTCTCAACTTCTTTAGCCTTTGCTTCATCAGCTACAAGAATGTGGCTAACAGTAATATCTGGTTGCCAAGTTTTGTAGTACTCTTTAAGTGCTTTGTCGCTAGTGTCTGTGTTTGCTTCAGTTGCTTTTTGAACTAATAAGTTGTACTTAAGTTGGCTTTTGAAGGTTTCTTCAGTTAAGCCACTTTGAGCTAAAACAGCATCAAATTGATCGCCGTATTGAGATTTATACTTTTTAAGTTCAGAATCTACTTGCTCATCTGTAACCTTGTACTTGTCACCAAGGATTTTTTCGAAAGTAAGTTGTTGCACGAACTCATTGCCATATTTGTCTTTCATAGCCTCATAAAGCTCATCTTGTGTTACGTTGCCAGCATCTGTCTTAACGACATTGCTACCACCACCACATGCTGCTAGACTGAACATCGCCATTAACATAACAAGTCCAAGTATCATTTTCTTCTTCATTAAATAAAACACACTCCTTAGTTGTTGGAATAATTCCCGCTTAACACAATAACTATCATACCATAAATTAAAGCTAAAATGAAAAGATGAAAGAAATTTAATGATATTCTTATGATTTAGTCAGAAATTAAAATGGAAAAACCTCGCTCAGCACTTTCTACAAAGCAGTTTTTTGGCATTTTCCATAGTTTTCTAATATGAGCAAAGTCAGAAAAACTCATTCCAAAGTGGACAGATAAAAGAATTAAGAACATCCCCGAGTGTCCAATTGGTGTCAAAAGCATTAAAGTTATTAATATAGTTGTGATTACTACAAATGGAAGTACAAGTGAAAAGATGTAACTCCATTTAGGAATGATTCGTTTAATTTTAAGTTTCATGCACGGGAGGAAAAAGAAGTGAATCCGCCACTGAATAACAGTGCCTTCACGATATTTAAAACAGCCGATAACATGAAGTAATTTATGAACAGGGTAAATTAAAATTATACCAATTAAACTAATCAGTTGATAATTGTTTGTAAGTTGCCCTGGATAGATTAAATGTTGTGTCAAAAAACATACACATACGGCAGCTAACCAGACAAGAATTCCTTTCAAAAACAATCGATTGAATTCATCTCGTCGCTCTGTGTTGATTGATTTTAAGCAGCGCATTGAAAGCTTTCCTCCAATAATAACCAAAATAGTGTCTGTTGTCATAAGGCACCATAGTATTGTATGCTCTAATGCGCTAAAATTCAACCCTTTTTTTTATGTAATTTTTGCTGTTTTAGAAATGTCTTTTTTAACTAAAGAAAAAACTGAGCAACGGCCCAGTTTTTTGATTATTTATTGTCTTTTTTTAATGTTTTTTCTAAGTCGGAAATGGTTTTTTGCATATCTTTAATTTCATCTTTTAAACGTTTTTTCTCAGGTTCCATTTCTTCATTCCATTTAGAAACAGATTCCATAATGTCAGAAGATACATCTTTTAGTAAAGTAGAGCCTTCCGTGCCAAGAACTTGAACAGATTGGATTAGTTCATTTGCATTATATGCCAATTCTTTTAAAATGACACTTGCTTCACCAGACTTAGCTACAATATCTTTTCTAAGTTCGTTGCCGGATTTTGGAGCAAATAATACCGAGGCTGCGGCTCCAATTGCCCCACCAGCTAGAATACCAAAAATAAGTGATTTTTTATTCATTTATACTTCACTCCATCCATAAAGTCAGTTTAGTTTACTTTTGCTGCAATCAGTTCAGCGATTTCTTGATAACGATCTTTTGTATACCACTCTGCGTTGTCCTTCCATTTTAACCCAAAGTCATCAGATTTGCTATACCTTGGAATTAAATGGATATGGCAATGGAAAACAGATTGAGAAGCTAGTTCTCCATTATTGTTTAAAATATTTAATCCTTGTATAGGTAAAGCTTCTTTTAATGCTCGAGCGATTTTGGGAACCCGACGGAATAATTCAGCGGCCGTATCATCAGGTAAATCGAATGTGTTACTAGCATGTTTCTTAGGGATTACCAGTGTATGACCCTCTGTGACTTGTCCTAAATCAAGGAAAGCATATACTTCATCATCTTCATACACTTTGGCAGAAGGAATTTCTCCGCGGATTATCTTACAAAAAATGCAATCGTCCATTAAGTGTGACCACCTTTCGCGATTTATAAAATATGTACTATTATAAATTTAACATAAAAGGGAGTTAAAAGCATGCGTAAGATAGTGAATAATAGATTATTTTGACAGGTAGAGGGATGAATATGATATTATTAACTAAACAGTACGCAAGGAGGCATGCTTAATGGCTTTATTAGAAGTAGAAAACTTAACAGGTGGATATACAAAGCGCCCAGTTTTAAAAGATATTTCATTTGCTATTGAAGAAAAACAAATTGTGGGATTAATAGGTTTAAACGGGGCAGGTAAGAGCACAACTATTAAACATATAACTGGTTTAATGCATCCTAAAAAAGGAACGATTAAAATCAATGGGCACCAGCTAGTGGAAGATACAGAAATATATCGAAAACAATTTTCGTATATTCCAGAAACACCTGTACTATATGAAGAGTTAACATTGAAAGAGCATCTAGAATTGACAGGTATGGCATACGGTTTGTCAGAAGAAGAATTGCATGAAAGAATGACACCACTCTTAAAAGAATTCCGATTAGAAAAAAAGCTTAATTGGTTTCCAGCACATTTTTCTAAAGGTATGAAGCAAAAAGTCATGATCATGTCCGCTTTTTTAATTGAGCCTAAACTATATATTATTGATGAACCTTTTGTTGGTCTTGACCCACTTGGAATCCAGTCATTACTAAATTGGATGGATGAAATGCGTGCGGAAGGTGCGAGTATTTTAATGTCGACGCATATTCTAGCTACAGCTGAGAAATATTGTGATACATTCATTATCATTCATCAAGGTGAAATTCGCGCGGAAGGAACACTGAAAGATTTACAGACTAACTTCCAAATGCCAGGAGCTTCCCTTGACGAAATATACATTCAGTTGACAAAGGAAGAGGAAGCTGATGAAGATGATATTTGACAGCAAAGCGCTTTGGAAGGAACGATTTAGTGCTTACACAACAGAAGTAATGCGCTATCTTCGTTATATGTTTAATGATCATTTGCTTTTCGTGCTGGTGATTGGACTTGGAGCTGGTATTTTCTATTATGCTGGTTGGGTTAAAACGCTAGAGCCAACTTTTCCAGTTATTCCACTAATGGTTATTCTACTTACAGCTTCGATTGCGATAAGCCCAGTAGCCACGCTTCTCCAAAAGCCAGATATTGTTTATTTAATCGTGCAAGAAAAAGCGATGGATAGCTATTTCTCCCAAGCAAAAATAGCCAGTTTCTTTATGCAACTTTATGTTTTTGTGATTGTTCTAGGAGTTTGTATGCCGATGTATGTTGAAGTAACCGGTATGCCTTATAGCCGCTTTTTTACATTGTTTATTGTACTTGCTTTGCTAAAAGCTTGGAACATTTACTTTGGGTGGGAAAGCATGAAACTCGAAGATGCTGATACGACTTGGATGTTCGTTCGGGTTATATTAAATGCTATTTTAATTTATATTTCTTTGATTGCCGCACTATACATTTCTATCCCGGTAACTATTATTGTGCTACTTGCTAGTTATTACTGGATGACGAAGAAAGTTGCAAAAGTTACGCTTAGATGGGAATACTTAGTAGATAAAGAAGAAGCTAGGATGAATCGCTTTTACCGTTTAGTGAATCTTTTTACCGATGTTCCCCATTTACGAGGGACTGTACGCAGACGAAGTTATTTAGACTTCCTTTACCAACCAATTCCTTATGCAAAAAGAAAAACGTTTGCGTATTTATTTAGTCGGACTTTTGTAAGGACAAATGAATATAGTGGTTTATATGTTAGACTAACCGTTATCGCAGTGATTCTACTTGTATTTGTGCAAGGTTTTTACTTAAATATTGTTTTTTCTTTACTATTTCTCTATTTAACTGGTTTCCAATTTATCCCAATGCTAAAACATTATGATTCGCAAATTATGCTTCGACTTTACCCAATTGATGACCGGTATCGTCACCGTAGTTTTATTCACTTTTTACGAATTTTACTACTTGCTCAGGCGTTATTATTTAGTATTATCGGGATTGCACAAAATGGAACGATTAACGGGATGATTATTTTAGGAATAAATTTAGTATTTGTGGTTATCTTTACCTTTGTTTACGCTCCAGTTCGAATGCGAAAAATGTACGAATAAAAAAAGCGATTTGGATGAGAAAGTTGTAGTGATCCCAAAAAGTTAGACCAAAAATCTAACTTTTGGAGGTCGGTTCAAGTCCAAATCGCTTTTTCCTATTTTGCATCATGGGAAAATTCAGGATAATGATAAATATCTTCATGCGAAAATCCAACTTGGGTATTGTTTTTCTTCATGATATTCATAATTTCTTTGTGTAATGGTGTTTTCTTCCAATCATGAAAGAAAACTTCCGAATCCCAAAAAGAGATTATTAAAAATTTATTTGCACTAATAGATTTTGTAAGCTTTGTACTTTGTAGTCCAGGAGTTTCTGCAAAATGAAGACTCGCGCGTTGATACATTTGTAAGAAGATAGGGATTTCTTCATCGCGAAGTTGGATGTATTCAAAAACAACGATTCCAAAGCCTTTTAAAGATCCACTGCTTTGAAGTACCCGATATTCTGCGCCTTCTTGAAAAAGTTTCTCACCAGAAGACTCTTGATATAAAAGTGATTGAGAGAAATTTTGGAGTAGTGTTACATTTTCGCCAGTGTAATTAGCCATTAATTGGCGAAGGTAGTGCTCGGTACCAGTTGTAATAAATATTTTTTTCATAGTAAGTCCTTCTTTCCATTTTAATCGAATACGATAAATGATTACACCTTAATTTTCCACGTTTTTGATAATTGAAACAGAAAATAGGCAATTTGTTTGGTTTTATACAAGATTTCTAGTATCCTTTTATCTGGAGAAGTTATTTCTTGTTCTGTTACCTATTGTGTGTAAATGAACAAAGAAGGGAAGCGACTTGATGACAAAAATAACAAACGACTTATTTTTAAAAGCAGCTCGAAAAGAGAATGTGAACCGAATTCCGGTTTGGTACATGAGACAGGCGGGCAGATCACAACCTGAATATCGTAAATTAAAAGAAAAATACTCTTTATTTGAAATTACGCATCAGCCTGAATTATGTGCTTATATAACAAAATTACCAGTAGAACAGTACGGTGTAGATGCAGCAATCTTGTATAAAGATATCATGACGCCACTTCCGGGAATGGGAGTCGATGTCGAAATTAAATCTGGTATAGGTCCAGTCATACATAACCCAATTAAAACTTACCAAGATGTGGAGCGACTTACTATTTTTAAACCTGAAATAGAAGTCCCTTATGTGCTTGATACAATTAAATTACTCGCGGATGACATGTTAGAAGTACCTTTAATTGGCTTTGCGGGAGCCCCGTTCACTTTAGCAAGTTATATGATTGAAGGAGGTCCTTCGAAAAACTATCATCAAACGAAAAGCTTTATGTACCAGGAGCCCGAAGTTTGGAAGGTGTTAATGGGAAAGCTTGGACGAATGACAGCAGATTATTTAATTGCGCAAATTAATGCAGGAGCCTCCGCTGTTCAATTATTCGATTCTTGGGTGGGAGCACTTAGCCGCGCAGATTACGTAACCTATATCCGACCAACTATCGAAAAAATAATTGTGGAAATTAAAGCTGTTCATCCTACAACACCAATTATTATGCAAGCAGTTGGTGCAAGTCATCTTCTAACGGAATGGGAAAATATGCCACTCGATGTGGTTGGAGTTGACTGGCGCGAAACGCTTACTGATGCGAGAAAAAAAGTACCAAGCAAAGCTATCCAGGGGAATCTAGATCCGTCCACTCTTCTTGCGCCAGAAAAGTGCATAGAAGAAACCGAGCGAATTTTACAAGAAGGGGTCTTAAAACCAGGATATATTTTCAATTTAGGACATGGGGTTTTTCCTGAGGTGTCACCAGAAATGCTGAAAAAATTAACAACCTACATCCATGAGAGAAGCGAAGTATTATTAAACAAAGGATGATGAGAAATGACTAAAAAAGTTGGTTTACTTGTTATGGCATACGGGACACCATACAAAGATGAAGACATTGAACGTTATTATACGGATATCCGTCATGGCCATAAACCAAGCGAAGAAATGATTGCTGATTTACGCGGGAGGTACCATGCAATTGGTGGACTATCCCCACTCGCAAAAATTACAGAAGCACAAAGCTACGGATTAGAAAAAGCACTAAATGACGCACAATCAGAAGTGGAATTTAAAGCCTACATTGGTCTGAAACATATTGAACCATTTATAGAAGATGCAGTAGAAGCGATGCACCAAGATGGAATAGAAGAAGTAATCTCCATCGTTCTAGCGCCACATTATTCTAGCTTTAGTGTAGAAGCATACAACAAACGAGCAAAAGATGCCGCAAGTAAACTAGGTGGAATGGAAATCAAATCAATTAATGATTGGTATCAAGAACCGAAATTCATCCAAATGTGGGCAGATAGAATTAATGAAACTGCTCAACAAATTCCTGCGAGTGAATTAATCGATACTATTTTAATTGTGTCCGCTCATAGCTTACCCGAAAAAATTAAACAGCATCAAGATCCATACCCAGATCAACTACAAGAAACAGCCGATTTAATTTTTGAAAAAGTCGCTGTACCTCATTACGCATTAGGGTGGCAAAGCGAAGGGAAAACAGGTGAACCTTGGCTTGGACCGGATGTACAGGACTTAACAAGAGAGCTTTATGGGAAAGAAAAATATAAACACTTTATCTATACACCAGTTGGTTTTGTCGCGGAACATTTAGAAGTGCTTTATGATAATGATTATGAATGTAAAGTGGTAACAGACGAAATTGGAGCCACCTATCATCGCCCACCAATGCCAAATGCGGATCCGGAATTTTTGGAAGTTTTAAGGACAGTTGTTTGGAATAAATACACAAATTAAGAAGATAATTGCCGGAATAGATACTATTTCGGTATTTTTTACGCAATAAAAGAAAACGCTTTCAATTTTATTACCCAAATACTATGAAGTTTTAATCTGTTTCTCATCTTTTACGGGCATAATGATATTTATAGAAGGTTAGGAGGTTAACCTAGATGAAAAACAAGGCAGAAAAACAAAGAATTGCCACTAATTTGTCACTTTATATGAAAATAAACGGATATACCAATAGAACATTTGCACTTGCGGTTGGAATCTCCCAGAATACGTTAAAAGCGTTGATGATTGGAAAAATGAGAAATGAAAGTAAATTTCAAAAATACATAATGCAAATTACAGAAAGTTTAGCATTAGAGGAAAACTTTTTTGAGCAACCCAAAGAAGCTATCACGACTGCACCGATTACTTTTCAAGACACAAATAAAATGCATCTTGGAGATGAAAAATTTAATGCAATTAGTCTGATGTTGAAAATTGGCGAAATTCATTACGAATCATAAAAAAGTTTGGGACTTGTTCCCAAACTTTTTTATATGCAGCAAGATGCGGAAGTTTAGGGCTTGACGAACCTAACTAACTCACGTAAAATGAAGACAATTTTCAAAATAGGAGTGTGACACATGATTAGAAAACTGACAGTATCGGATAATGAAAAAGTAATGGCACTTTTGAAATCAGAAGCAACCCTTAATTTGTTTATTATTGGGGATATTGAAAACTTTGGTTATGATAGTGATGTTCAAGATCTTTGGGGTGAATTTGATGCAACTGGTGAATTACATGCAGTGTTACTTAGATTCGATAAATTTTACTTACCTTATTCAAAAGATGCTAGTTTTGATGCAAAAGCTTTTTCAGAAATTATTGCCAATGATAAAAAATACGAAATCAGTGGTATTTCACGTGTCACACAAGAGCTAGAACCTTTTTTACCAGAAATTGTCAAGAAAAGACAAGATACTTATTTTTGTGAATGTGAGCATGTTAATCGTATTTCTGTTAACCAAGATGTTATTGTGCGAACCGCTGTCGCAGAAGATGTTGCGGCTATTATAGAAATGCGGAAAAATATTGATGAATTCGGTAATCGAGAAGAAAATGAAGAACTTATTATCCGTCAAATTGAACAAGGTGTAAAACGGATTTATTATATTGAACAAAATCAAGAAATTGTCGCTGTGGCAGAAACCTCTGCGGAAAATTCTTTTTCTGCAATGATTACAGGTGTTGCAACTAGCACGGGTCACAGACAAAATGGTTTTGCAAGTACGCTTCTAAAAAAATTATGTTGTGATGTTCTCGCAGAAGGAAAGAAACCTTGTTTATTTTATGATAATCCAGTAGCGGGTGAAATCTATCATCGTCTTGGTTTTGAACATACTGGTGACTTTGTCATGTACAAATAGCCTTTACTTTCTATGCGTAACATTGGTAAGATGGGTATATTATGTTAGTAGAGGATGAATAATTTGAAACCATGTGGGATTTGTTTTTTTGATATGGATGGAACACTTTTAAATAGTGAATCAAAAGTACTGGATAGCTCGCTTCATGCGCTTGATAAATTGCGAGAAAACAATATTGTTCCTGTTATTGCCACTGGACGAACACTGACAGAAATAAGTCGTCAAATGGAGATTACTGGTATCGAATCAGCAGTGATGATGAACGGACAAATGGTTATTTTTGAAGGGGAAAAAGTCTATGAAGATGTGTTAGAGGAAGCGTTATTAGAACGTTTAACAGAAGAGGCGAAATCGCAAAATGTAGAAGTTTGTTATTATAACGATAAACGAATTGGCGCATCAGCTATTACTCCAGTAGTCAAAGCGCATTATGATTTCCTTGGGGAGCCAGCGCCAATGATACGAGAAAATATGTATAAAGAAGAAACAATCAATATGGCTCTTCTATTGTTAGAGTCTGGAGATGAGTATTTTCCAGAACGCTTTAAAGAATTACAATTTGTTCGCAATACGCCATATAGCAATGATGTACTCCGAAAAGGTGGATCGAAAGCAGTTGGTATTGCAAAATTGCTTGAAGTCATGGGATATCAAGACGTTCCAACCTATGCTTTTGGTGATGGAATGAATGATTTAGAAATGTTTGGAGCAGTAAATTATTCTGTAGCAATGGAAAATGCAGTACCATTATTAAAAGAACGAGCAACTTTTATTACAAAAGACAATAATAATGATGGAATTAAACTCGGACTAGAAGAATTTGACTTAATTTAAAGAAGTGCCTTGTGCGCTTCTTTTTTTAAAATTTCAAACGTAAGACCGATATAAAAAGGATTATTTGTCTGTTATACTTGATATAGATTAATTGAAAAAAGGAGAAATGTTCATGAATGAAATAGGTCAAACATCCGAGCGCGTAAAGACAGATAAAAGAACAAATAAACAAATTATTATGCAAAAAATTCTCAACTGGTTTGTATTCTCACTATTACTTGCATCGATTGGTGCAGCAATTGGGAGCAAGTTAAGTCCAGAACTTTATTTACCTCTCGTTGTAATAGAAATAGCTCTTTTAATAACAGCTATTGTCGTACGTCGGAGTAAAACGATTAATAAAGTGGTTGGCTATCCAGTTTTGCTAGCTTTTGCCTTTGTCACAGGTTTAACACTCGGACCCACTTTGACATATTATTTTGGCGCTGGACAAGGTGCTGCGGTACTGATGGCATTTGTTACAGCATCCGTTACTTTCACTGCACTTGCATTAATTGGTGCCAAAACCAAAAAAGATTTATCCTTTTTAAGTAGTGCACTATTTGCCGCGTTAATCATCTTAGTATTATTTAGCTTTTTAGGTGTCTTCTTACCAATAGGATCAATGCTTTCAACGATTATTTCAGCTGCTGGGACATTAATTTTTTCTTTATATATTTTGTATGATTTTAACCAAATAATGAAGCGGGATACTCAGCTAGATGATGTACCAATGCTTGCACTAACGCTTTACCTCGATTTTCTTAACTTATTCACGTTTTTACTACGCCTTTTTACAGGTCGTGATTAACCGGAAAACGAAAGATCTGCCAGCCTAAAAATTGGGAGATCTTTTTCTATAAAAGAATGGTTTTTGTTAGACAAAAGGAAGTTAAAATTCTATAATAAGCTTAAGGTCAAAAAAGGTCAGACTTATCTTTTATAAGGAGGACAAACTAATGGATTTAAAAAAATTTACGCAACAAGTCCAGCAAACCATTGCGGATGCACAAAATTTAGCTATTGCATCAGAAAACCAAGAAATTGATGTAGCTCATATTTTCCAAGTGCTTTTAACAGAAAGTGACTTTACGAAGCGGGTGTATGATGTAGCAGAAGTAAATATTGATGAGCTTCACCATTCAGTAGAAGCAGCCTTAAAAAAGATCCCGGTTGTTTCGGGTAGTGGTGTGAACTATGGTCAAGCTATGAGTCAGTCACTATTCCAATTGATGCGAGATGCTGAAAAAGAGCAGAAACAACTAGAAGATGATTTTGTATCAACGGAACATCTTATTTTAGCAGTGATGGATCAAAAAACAAATCCAATTACAATAGAACTAAAAAAACAAAATAAAGCAAAAAAACAAATAAAAGAAGCAATTTTACAAATTAGAGGAGGGAAAAAAGTGACTTCTCAAAATGCAGAAGAAAACTATGAAGCTTTACTCAAATATGGTCGTGATTTAGTAGCAGAAGTTCGAAGTGGAAAGCTTGATCCTGTTATTGGTCGTGACACAGAAATTCGCAACGTCATTCGAATTTTATCTCGAAAAACAAAAAATAATCCCGTGCTCATTGGGGAACCCGGTGTTGGTAAAACCGCAATTGTTGAGGGATTAGCCCAACGAATTGTTAGAAAAGATGTACCAGAAGGACTTAAAGATAAAACGATTATTTCGCTTGATATCGGTTCGCTTATTGCTGGAGCTAAATACCGCGGCGAATTTGAAGAACGTTTAAAAGCGGTCTTACAAGAAGTGAAACAAAGTGATGGGCAAATTTTATTATTCATCGATGAAATTCATACGATTGTAGGTGCTGGGAAAACAGATGGCGCAATGGACGCTGGAAACATGTTGAAACCAATGTTAGCAAGAGGTGAACTCCATTGTATCGGAGCAACAACTTTAGATGAATACCGCGAGTACATTGAAAAAGATGCCGCACTAGAAAGACGTTTCCAGAAAGTGCTTGTTCCAGAACCAACCGTAGAAGATACTGTTTCTATTTTGCGCGGGTTGAAAGAACGCTTTGAAATTCATCATGGGGTTAATATCCATGACAATGCTTTAGTGGCAGCAGCAAGTTTATCTAATCGTTATATCGCGGATCGTTTTTTACCAGATAAAGCAATCGATTTAGTAGACGAAGCATGCGCAACTATTCGTGTCGAAATTGACTCGATGCCGAGTGAGCTGGATGAAGTAACAAGAAAGGTAATGCAACTAGAAATCGAGGAAGCCGCTCTAAAAGAAGAAAAAGACCCAGCAAGTGAGCGACGTCTAGAAATCTTGCAACGGGAACTAGCTGATTATAAAGAAGAAGCCAACAAAATGAAATCAAAATGGGAAGCGGAAAAAGGCGAAATCAGTAAAATTCGTGAAGTTCGCGAGCAAATTGATCATTTGCGTCATGAATTGGAAGAGGCGGAAAATAACTACGATTTAACTAAAGCCGCTGAATTACGCCATGGAAAAATTCCAGCAGTAGAAAAAGAGCTGTTAGCACTGGAAGCAGAAAATCGAGAAAAAACAGCGCAAGAGGACCGAATTTTACAAGAAGAAGTAACCGAAAATGAAATTGCTGAAATTGTCGGTCGCTGGACTGGAATTCCTGTAACCAAGCTAGTAGAAGGAGAACGAGAAAAACTACTAAAACTTGCAGATGTCCTTCACCAAAAAGTGATTGGCCAAGATGATGCAGTGAGACTTGTTAGCGATGCAGTTCTACGTGCACGTGCTGGAATAAAAGACCCGAAACGTCCAATTGGCTCCTTTATTTTCTTAGGACCAACTGGGGTAGGGAAAACAGAACTTGCTAAAGCACTAGCTTTTAATATGTTTGATTCAGAAGATCATATGATTCGAATTGATATGTCTGAATACATGGAGAAACATTCTGTATCTAGACTTGTCGGAGCACCTCCTGGCTATATTGGCTACGAGGAAGGCGGCCAATTAACAGAAGCAGTAAGACGCAGCCCATATTCGATTGTACTCTTAGATGAAATTGAAAAAGCACACCCAGATGTTTTCAATATTTTACTTCAAGTATTAGATGATGGTCGGATTACAGATTCGCAAGGACGTTTAATTGATTTTAAAAATACGGTTATTATTATGACATCCAATATTGGTTCTAACTTATTGCTAGAAAGAACGGAAGATGGCGAAATTTCTCCAGAGTTAGAAGAAGATGTGATGCAAATTTTACAAAGTGAATTTAAGCCAGAATTTTTAAATCGTGTCGATGATATTATTTTGTTTAAACCACTGACACTTGCTGATATTAAAGGTATTGTAGAAAAACTAGTGGAAGAACTTCAAATTCGTTTAGCAGACCAAGAAATTAGTATAAGTATTTCGGAAGCGGCAAAAGCGTTTATTGCCGAGGAAGCATATGATCCAGTCTATGGTGCTAGACCGTTGAAACGTTATATCGTACGTCACGTGGAAACACCACTTGCTAGAGAAATTGTTTCTGGAAATGTTCTCCCGCATTCATCTGTAGAAATAGATCTTTCCGAGAAGGAATTTACTTTTAAAGTGAATGAGTAACAAAAGAAAAGGTTTAACGCAGGGTTTGAAAGGGAAAACTTTGGTTGGATTAGTCGTTTTATAATAGATGAAAATGGAAGGATGAGGATGATGAAATTAGTATTAATACGTCATGGTCAAAGTGAATGGAACAAATTGAATTTATTTACTGGTTGGCACGATGTTGACTTGTCAGAAGAAGGCGTAATTGAAGCAAAAACAGCTGGAAAAAGGATTAAAGAAGCTGGCTTAGAATTTGATGTGGCTTTCACTTCCGTTTTAACAAGGGCTATTAAAACCTTGAATTTTGTTTTAGAAGAATCTGACCAAATGTGGCTTCCGGTAAATAAATTTTGGCGTTTGAACGAACGTCATTACGGAGCACTTCAAGGGCTTAATAAACAAGAAACAGCAGAAAAATATGGTGCTGACCAAGTACAAAAATGGCGTAGAAGCTATGATACCCTTCCGCCATTACTTGAAGAAAACGACGAAAGACAAGCAAAAAATGATCGCCGTTATCAATTACTTGATACTCATGCGATCCCCTCAGGTGAAAACTTGAAAGTAACTTTAGAGCGAGTGATTCCTTATTGGATGGATACAATTGCACCAGAAATTAAAGAAGGTAAGCGAGTTGTCATTGCCGCTCATGGGAATAGCTTGCGCGCCTTAGTGAAATTTTTGGAAGGAATCAGCGACGATGAAATAATGGAGCTGGAAATCCCGACCGGTGTGCCGCTTGTATATGAGTTGAATGATGATTTAAAACCAGTAAATAAATATTACTTGGATAAATAAGAAAAGAACCCCTTTCTAAGCTCAATAACTTAGAAAGGGGTTCTTTTTTTGAACGCACATAAAAGTGAGCTCTAGCTATCAGAAAGTTGGATGTTTACTTAAAGTCGTAAACTTCGCTATCTTTAGGCATTAAGAAAGTGATTAAAATAATGAAGAAGGATAGGCCTACCCCTAAAACAAGAGCTCGTGTCATATCAAAAGGTACATATAACATGGAAGAAAGAACAAATTCTGCCATTAAAGAAAGGACGAATATCCAAAATACAGTCACCACGTAACGCATCCTTACACCCCATTTCATCTATTTCATAATACATTTTAGCACATAAAACTTGATTATCCAATCAAATATCTTTTTAAAATAGGATTATCAACTTTTAGGAAGGATTAAGCTGGAAAGTGTGGAATATAAGTATTAAGAGCTTAAATGAACAACGTCATAATATTGTCAAATGTAAATAGCTGTCCATGAATCTTTTCATACAGCCATTTATCGCATTTTATGATAAAACTTTCATCAAAAAGTTAGTAAGCTCTCAGAATGAAAATGCTAGAATGTAGAAGGTTAACAGAGACAGAGCCATTTAAATTGGGGGAACTAATTTGGATAGGAAGTGCCAACTGATAATGAAAAAGAAACTCACGCAGATTTTACTAGCAAGTACGATCGTAAGTTCAACGTTATTACCTTTTGCTCATGCAGAGGCAGCCGAAGCAAGCCAAACTACAGCGAGCCAAGCAGGAATGACATTATCACAACAACAATTTATTCAAGCCATAGCAAGCGATGCACAAGGTTTACAAAAAGAAGAAAAAATATTAACAAGTGTTACATTAGCGCAAGCCATCTTAGAATCTAATTGGGGCAAAAGCGGACTATCTACATCAGGTAACAACTTGTTTGGAATTAAAGGAAGTTACGAAGGGCAATCCGTTTCAATGGGAACAAAGGAATTTAGCAATGGTGAAGCTTACCGGACACAAGCAAATTTTAGAAAATATCCGGATAAAAAAGCATCTTTAATAGATCACGCACAACTATTTGTTAATGGAGTGTCTGGAAACTCTGGGTTATACTCAGCGGTCATTGGAGAAACAGACTACAAAAAAGCAGCAAATGCGATTCAAGATGCTGGTTATGCAACAGATCCAGCATATGCAGAAAAGCTTATCTCGACGATTGAAAAATATCATTTAGATAACTATGATCATATTTACGACACAGTAACATCCACCGAGAAACAATTAGCTTATGCTGAAATAACGAATCCAGGCGAAATCATTTGGACAAAACCATACAATACGGAAGGCGCTAAAAAAGCTTCTGATGCCAAAAATTATCAAAATAAATCACTAAGAATTACAGACAAAGCTACAACTAAACAAGGAACTTGGTATAATTTACAAGATCAAGGTAAACAAATTGGTTGGATAAATAGTAAAGCGGTAAAAGTTTTTTATACACCCAATAATGAAACTAATGTGAAACTAGATAAATATATCACAGATTCGGAACAAAAAATTTATGCGTATCCAGTAGAAGATAATTCTAAAGTAGTTTCTGCATTAAACGATTATAAAGGAAAAGAATTAGATATTGACCGACGTGCAGATGTGAAAAATGAATACTGGTATCGTGTAAAGACTAATGACGGAAAGATTATTGGTTGGTCAAAAGCAAGCGGATTTGCAGAAAACAACCCAGAAAAATTAATGGAAACAAAATAAAAGTAGCAATCCAATTGCGTAATGAAGAGTTCTCTGTTAAAATTAGGACCAGGTCATAAAAATATCCAGGAGAGATTAACGTTTATCCTGATGTAGTTTGATATGGAGGAGAACACATGAACGCAGGAATTTTAGGAGTAGGTAAATACGTACCTGAACGAATATTAACAAACTTTGATTTAGAAAAAATGATGGAAACTTCTGATGAGTGGATACGTACTCGTACTGGAATTGAAGAAAGAAGAATTGCTCGTGATGATGAATATACACATGATTTAGCATATGAAGCTGCAAAAGTAGCAATCAAGAATGCTGGATTAACACCAGATGATATTGATTTATTTATCGTAGCAACAGTAACTCAAGAAGCAACTTTCCCGTCAGTCGCTAATATTATTCAAGACCGTTTAGGTGCAAAAAACGCAGCTGGTATGGATGTGGAAGCAGCTTGTGCTGGATTTACTTTTGGTGTTGTGACAGCAGCACAATTTATTAAGACAGGGGCATACAAAAATATCGTTGTAGTTGGTGCAGATAAATTATCTAAAATCACTAACTGGGATGATCGTGCAACTGCTGTTCTGTTTGGTGATGGAGCTGGCGCAATAGTTATGGGGCCGGTATCTGATAATCGTGGTTTACTATCTTTTGACTTAGGTTCTGATGGTTCAGGTGGTAAATACTTAAATCTAGACGAAAATAAAAAAATTTACATGAATGGACGCGAAGTATTCCGCTTTGCTGTTCGTCAAATGGGTGAAGCATCTTTACGCGTTCTTGAGAGTGCTGGACTTGAAAAAGAAGATTTAGATTTGTTAATTCCACATCAAGCTAACATTCGCATTATGGAAGCTTCTCGTGAACGTTTAAATTTACCAGAAGAAAAACTAATGAAGACAGTTCATAAATACGGCAATACCTCTTCATCCTCTATTGCACTTGCGCTAGTAGATGCCGTAGAAGAGGGACGTATTAAAGATGATGATAATGTGTTGCTTGTTGGTTTTGGCGGCGGTTTAACGTGGGGTGCTTTAATTATTCGTTGGGGTAAATAAGTCGCCAATTAAAAAAGTAAAGTTGCCCTAGCGATTCTTTTAGTTAGGGCAACTTTACTTTATTTATGTTATAATGGAGCAGGCTTTTGGTTTATTTGTTTGTGCACTATTTTTATTTTAAGTAAAGCCTTAATTTTATACTAGCTGCTGTCGATTAGACAGAAGTTGTTTTTTATGAATCGCAAAAATGAGGAGATGAGTAAATGGATAGAAGAAGAGTGGTTGTTACTGGTATTGGAGCTGTTACACCAATTGGGAATGATGCGGAAACTTCTTGGGAAAACGCAAAAAAAGGTGTTAATGGTGTTTCAGAAATGACAAGACTTAATCCGGATGACTTTCCGGTTAAAATTGCAGCAGAATTGAAAGATTTTGATGTTGAAAAATATTTAGAGAAAAAAGAAGCTCGTAAAATGGACCGTTTTACCCATTACGCAATTGCGAGTGCTGAAATGGCTGTACAAGATTCTGGACTAATTATCGATGATTCTAATGCTACACGTGTTGGTGTTTGGATTGGTTCAGGAATCGGCGGTATGGAAACATTCGAAACACAATATGAAGTGTTTTTAAATCGTGGACATCGTCGTGTTAGCCCGTTTTTCGTGCCAATGATGATTCCAGACATGGCTTCGGGCCAAGTTTCCATCCGTTTTGGTGCAAAAGGAATTAACTCAACTACAGTTACTGCATGTGCTACAGCTACAAACTCTATCGGTGATGCTTTCAAAGTAATCGAACGTGGCGATGCTGATGCAATGATTACTGGCGGAGCAGAAGCGCCAATCACAAAAATGTCTTTAGCAGGATTTACTGCTAACAAGGCTTTATCTTTAAATCCAGATCCAGAAACTGCTTGTCGTCCATTTGATAAAGACCGTGATGGTTTTATTATTGGCGAAGGTGCTGGGATTGTCATTTTAGAAGAATACGAACATGCAAAAGCTCGTGGCGCTAAAATTTATGCAGAAGTTGTTGGCTACGGTGCAACAGGAGATGCATATCACATTACAGCTCCAGCTCCAGGTGGTGAAGGAGCGGCTCGTGCTATGAAAATGGCTATTGATGATGCAGGTCTTACACCCGATAAAGTGGATTACATCAATGCTCACGGAACTAGTACTCCATATAATGATGAATATGAAACACAAGCAATTAAAACCGTATTTGGTGAGTCTGCTAAAAAATTAGCTATTAGTTCTACTAAATCAATGACTGGTCATACTTTAGGTGCGTCTGGTGGTATTGAAGCTATTTTTACAGTGTTGAGTATTCGTGATAATATTATTGTGCCAACAATTCACTTAAAAAACCAAGATGAAGTTTGTGACTTGGATTATGTTCCAAACGAAGCACGTGAAAAAGAAGTGGATGTAGCAATATCCAATTCTTTTGGCTTTGGCGGTCATAATGCGACATTGGTATTTAAAAGAGTAAAAGAATAAAAAAGTTTAAGCCTTACTTCCATATTGGAGGTAGGGCTTTTTTTGAGCAAAAAAATAGCTATCCGTTAAAAAGTGGTGTAATATTAAATTGCACACAACTTAAAAGGAGGAAAACATAGTGGACACGAACAAGCGCATATTAGAAGAACAGCTTTGTTTTTCTGTTTACAATGCATCCAAACAATTTACAAGGCTATATCGTGAAGCATTGGAACCTTTTCAACTGACCTACCCACAGTATATTAGTTTACTAGTTTTATGGGAAGGGAAAGAACTAATGGTATCTGAACTTGGGAATAGATTGGCTTTGGACAGTGGCACCCTTACGCCAATGTTAAAGCGGATGGAGCATTTAGGATATGTCACACGGACCCGTCATCCGGAAGACGAACGCCGCGTGTATATCAAACCAACAGAAAAAGCATTAAAAATCCAACCTGCTGTGCTAGAAAGCGTGGACAGATGCCTTCAACTACTAGGTACCGACGAAAAGGAATACACACAATTACTTACAAAAATTCAAGCACTAACTAATCAATTAGGAGGAATAGAAAATGAAAAAACTGTATGAAACAACAGTTATTAATACTGGTGGAAGAAGCGGAGAAGTACATTCACCTGACAACGTATTTTATTTTGACATTGCAGCACCCAAAGAACTAGGTGGAGACGGCGGAGGTGGAACCAATCCAGAACAATTATTTGCGGCTGGATATGGTGCTTGTTTCAATAGTGCCCTAGAATTAGTACTTGGAAAAGCCGGGATTGACGCAAAAAGCACAGTAACAGCGACTGTAAGCTTATACAGTGACCCAGAAGATAATGGTTTTAAAATTGGTGTCTTATTAGAAGGAACAATTGAAGGCTTAGACGAAGAAAAAACAGAAGCATTACTGAAAAAAGCACATGAAGTTTGTCCATATTCGAAAGCAACACGTGGTAACATTGATGTGGAAATTAAAGTTGGTTAATTTACTGATATAGTTATAGAAAAAACCGTCTGAATAATACAATTCAAACGGGTTTTTCGCAATTATTTATTTTCTGCGTTTCCGACCAAGTCCAACTCCATTTTCCATTTTTTTCAATGTTTTATTAGCTACGCGTGCTGCTTTTTCTGCACCTGCATCTAAAATGTCATCTAATTCATCTGATTCTAAGTAAGCATGGTATCTTTCTTGAATTGGGCTAAGTTCAGCAACGACAATTTCTGCCAAGTCAGTTTTAAAGTCGCCATAACCCTTACCTGTATATTTCTCTTCTATATTAGCTATCGTTTCGCCAGTAATAACGGAATAAATGGTTAGTAGATTCGAAATACCAGGTTTTTCTTCTTTGTTATACTCAATAATTCCGCTAGAGTCAGTAACAGCACTCTTGATTTTTTTTGTAATTGTTGCTGGTGGATCAAGTAAAAAGATAGCATTTTTCAAATTAGCATCGGATTTACTCATTTTCTTTGTTGGATCTTGAAGGGACATTACTCGTGCGCCTTGTTTCGGGATAAATACTTCTGGCATCGTAAAAATATCTGCGTGTTTTTTGTTAAATCGATCTGCTAAATCTCGTGTTAATTCGATATGTTGTTTTTGATCTTCACCAACAGGAACTAAATTAGTTTGATAAAGCAAAATATCGGCCGCCATTAACGGTGGATAAGTCAGAAGTCCTGCACTAACACCAGCTTTGCCATCAGACTTATCTTTGAATTGTGTCATTCGTTCTAATTCACCAATATAAACATTACATTGTAAAATCCAAGCAGCCTGTGCATGTGCAGCAACTTCAGATTGAATAAATAAGGTTGCTTTCTCAGGGTCAAGTCCAACAGCTAAATAAAGTGCTGCAAGATTTCTAGTCTGTTGTCGCAATTTTAGTCTGTCTTGAGGAACCGTAATTGCGTGTTCATCCACGATACAATAAAAACAATCATACTCATCTTGAAATTGTCCAAACTGTTTTAATGCTCCAATGTAATTTCCTAAAGTTAATTGTCCACTAGGTTGAATTCCGGAAAATATTACTTTTTTCATGTGTGTTCCTCCAATTTATTTACTGATTGCGAAAATAAAAAACCGTCCATCCCAACAAATGAATGTTAGGGACGAACGGTTATCCGCGGTGCCACCCTAAGTACCAAAAAGGCTCTTAGTAATAGAAAATCTCTATTAAAGAAGATAACGGTCTTTAGCCGCTGCCTGCTACTTCATTTCGCAAACAGTCCTCAGAAGTCCATTCGATTTTGCGCTTTATCTGTTTTCACCAACCACAGACTCTCTATTTAAAAGCTACAAAATGTACTACTCTTCCTATTAACGCATCAGTTATATTACTATACATTTTATCAGTTTATAAAACGGCTTGTCAATCATAAAAATAAAGATAAAATACTGGAAAGCATTACTAGAAGCGCGCTGATTAAAATACCAGCATATTGAAGCCCGACCAGTTCTGACAGCATCATATCAGAAAACTCACTTTCTTCTTCGCGTTTGATTTTCCGAGATATATTCCTAAATCCATTATGAACCCGGTCCAGAAAACCACTTCTCATTATATAAACAAATAATCCAATGAGCAATGTAATTAGTGATACAAGGAAAGAAATATCTATATAATTGGTTAAACTAACTCCATTTTTACCAAAAAGCAGGATTCCAAATATAATTACTTCTTGAATAAGTGTGTAAATCATAATTCGTAAAAACATTTTCTCACCTCTAATTAAAATTCATAATTCACTCTATCACAATTTGTCGAGAAAGACTACACGATAGAAGAAAGCTATCACGCAATGTGAGAAATTTAATCGTTATATGGAAAATAGGCTTTCAACTGTCTTTACATATTATTAACAGAAGAATCCCATTATATCAACGTTTTTGGAATTTATTACAAAATTTAATTAAATTTTTGATATTTTTATCTAGACAACAGCTCCAAAAAAGTATATAAATATAATAATCCTTTAAATTTTAAAGGGGTTCGATATTTTTTCTTATACAAAAAAGATAACTTCTTCAGTTCAGACATAATTGGCTAAGTTATTCATGAATTTATCCACCTAAATGGATATTTTTCTGAAAACTTAATAAAAAGGTTTAGCAAAGTATACATAATTAAATCAAGTTATTGCAAAATGAAGGATAGCGTAACAATCTCTGTTCAGATTTTTCACGCAATTTCAATTTTGCCATAATATTTTAATAACTTGTATCTTTCATCCTTGTTTTCATTTATCTTGTAAAAATAATTTACAAAGCCAGAATTCTTAGAGTATAATAGGTATCGAAACAATTTTTCAGAAAAATAAAAAAGGGAGGTCTACTTAGTGAAAAAATCTAAATTATTTCTTACACTTGGATTAACACTATTACTAAGCTTAGTCTTGGTAGCATGCGGAGGCGGATCTGATTCCAAATCTAACGACAAAAAAGGCTCAGACTCAGGTAAAGCTTCAGGAGAACAAGTACTTAACTTAACAGAAAGTGCATTAATTCCTTCTGCAGACAGCACAAAAGCGGATGACCAAGTTGGTTTAAACGTAGTTAACCAAACAAACGAAGGTCTTTATGCGCTTGACAAAGACGGTATTCCTGCCATTGCAGGTGCTGCTGAAGAGCCAAAAGTAAGTGACGATAAAACAGTTTATACTATTAAACTTCGTGAAGATGCAAAATGGTCAAACGGAGATCCTGTAACTGCAAATGACTATGTTTACTCATGGCGTCGTGCGGTTGACCCTAATACCGCTGCAACATATTCTTACCTATTTGCTGCAATCAAAAATGGTGAAGACATTGTAGCTGGTAAGAAAAAACCTGAAGAATTAGGAATTAAAGCAGTAGATGACTATACTCTAGAAGTTACTCTAGCAAAACCAACTGCTTACATTAATTCATTATTTGCATTCCCAACTTTCTTCCCACTTAACGAAAAATTCGTTACGGAAAAAGGCGAAAAATATGCACAAAATAGTGATAACATGTTATTCAATGGACCTTTCGAGTTGAAAGACTGGACTGGAACAAACAAAAAATGGACTTATGTAAAAAATGATAGCTACTGGGATAAAGACAAAGTGAAGTTGAAACAAATCAACGTACAAGTTGTTCAAGATTCCGGTACTGGACTTAACCTATACAACACTGACAAAGTTGACCGTACAGTATTAAGTGCTGATTATGCGGCTCAAAATAAAAACAATAAAGATTATGTAACAGTAAATGATTCTTCTACTTTCTACATTAAATTTAACCAAAAACGTGCTGGTAAAGATACAGTATTTGCTAACAAAAACATCCGTAAAGCATTAGCACTTGCGATTGACAAACAATCATACACTGATACAGTTCTTAAAAACGGATCAAAACCTGCAAATAACCTTGTACCAGAAGGATTTACTTTTGACCCAGGTAACAAAGAAGATTATACAAAAGAATCCGGCCCACATTTGGAATATGATGTAAAAGAAGCACAAAAAGCATGGAAAGCTGGCTTGAAAGAACTTGGAGTTTCCGAAATTACAGTTGAATTCACTAGTGATGATACTGAAAATGCGAGAAAATCTTCTGAATTCATTCAAGATCAACTACAAAAGAATTTAGATGGTCTTACAGTTAAACTGAAAAACGTACCATTTAAAGTTCGTTTACAAAATGACCAAAACCAAGATTACGACTTCTCAATGAGCGGCTGGGGTCCTGACTATCAAGATCCATCCACTTTCCTTGATCTATTCGTAACTGGTGGTGCACAAAATAGAATGAGTTATTCTAACAAAGACTACGACAAGATTTTAAATGATGCTTCTGTAACTTATGCAGCAGACGATCAAAAACGTTGGGATGAAATGGTTAAAGCAGAACAAATCCTACTTACGGATGATGTAGCAATTCAACCACTTTATCAACGTTCTACTGCATACCTACAAAAAGACTACATTAAAAACTTGCAAAAAAATCCATTTGGTCCTGATTACACTTATAAAGAAACATACTTGACTAAATAAAATATTAGTCTTTAAGAAAATGCTTAGCGGAAAGAGAGAGTATATTTCGATATGCTCTCTCCTTTTGCTGATGATTTTCATGTGTTATAATAAAAAATTAAAGTATCCTTTTCTAGATTATCTAGAACCTTACATTCGAAAAATGAAGTTTTTTTCCTAACTGCTTTGCGATGTTGCAATAAAAGTTTAGAAATGAAGAAAAAGGCTCACTAAACTTGCGAATTTGGTTAGGAATAACTTTTTTATATATTAATTAATACTGGGAGGTGTAGAGATAGATGGTTAAATATACGTTAAAAAGGGTATTATACATGCTTATAACGTTATTCATCATTGCTTCAGTTACATTTGTTCTAATGAAATTCTTACCTGGTACGCCTTACCGTAATCAGGAGAAACTATCTGATGAACAAATTCATATGATGAATGAAAAATATGGACTAAATGATTCCATTCCAGTCCAATACTTTAATTATATGACAGGTTTGGTAAAAGGAGATTTAGGCGTTTCCTTCCAACTTGATAATAGACCAGTGTCTGAAATTTTAGGTGCACTGATTGGCCCATCTGTCCAATTAGCACTAGAGGCAATGGTTTTTGGTGTTATATTTGGTATCCTATTAGGGGTAGTAGCGGCCATGTATCAGAATAGGTGGCCGGATTATACGAGTACGTTTATAGCGATATTAGGGAAGTCTGTTCCTTCCTTTGTTTTCGCAACAGTTTTACAATATGTTTTTGCTGCAAAACTGCAATGGTTTCCAGTAGCAGGGTGGGGGACGTTTGCTGACACTATTCTACCGGCATTTGCACTTGCCATGTTCCCACTTGCCACAGCTGCTCGTTTTATGAGAACAGAACTAATTGATGTCTTTGCATCTGATTATGTTTTACTAGCGAAAGCAAAAGGAAATAGCAGAACTGAAGTAGCAGTAAAGCATGCGATTCGTAATGCACTTATTCCTTTAATTACCGTTTTAGGGCCATTGTCTGTAGCACTAATGACTGGTTCCCTTGTTATTGAGAATATTTACAGTATTCCAGGTATTGGTAGTCAATTTGTTTCTTCTATTCAAATGAATGATTATCCAGTAATCATGGGCACTACGCTTTTATTTGCTGTTATGTTAGTATTTATTATCTTAGTAGTGGATATTCTTTACGGATTGATTGATCCTCGAATCCGTGTGTCTGGAGGTAGAAAATAATGGCAGAACATAAAATTGCAAAAGAAAGATTCCAACCAGCACACATTCTGGATGCTGAAGCAGAGAAAATTAATCGCCCAAGTTTAACTTTTATGCAAGATTCTTGGCTTCGAATTCGTAAAAATAGAGCAGCATTAGTATCTCTTATTGTTTTGGCACTTGTTATAATCATGGCAATTGTTGGACCTTATATGTCACAAAATCTTGGCCCAGATCATGATATTAATAGACAAATCACTGAAAATGCTAGTTTGCCACCAAAAGTACAAGGCTTTGAAAATATGCCGTTTTGGAATGGCCATCAGTCTATTGGTGGGGAAGATGTAGATATTTATAAACAAAATAATATTAAAGAAGGTACTTACTACTGGTTAGGTAGTGACACGCTTGGACGTGATCAATTTGCTCGTATTTGGGCAGGTACTCGTGTATCTCTTATTATTGCTGTTGTTGCAGCACTATGTGACCTTATAATCGGGGTTGCTTATGGTTTGATTTCTGGTTATGTTGGGGGACGAGTAGATAACTTCATGCAACGTATATTAGAAGTTATTGGCGCTATTCCAAACTTAGTAGTAGTTATTTTAATGATGTTAGTTCTTGAACCAGGGATTGCATCAATAATCATTGCAATTGCGATGACTAGTTGGATAACAATGGCTAGGGTCGTCAGGGGACAAGTCTTAAAGCTCAAAAACCAAGAATTTGTTATGGCTTCCATGACCCTTGGTGAATCTACACCAAAAATTCTTATAAAACATTTAATACCGAATATTTCTGGGATTATTATTATTAACATTATGTTTAGTATTCCTAGCGCGATTTTCTTTGAAGCCTTTTTAAGCTTTATTGGATTAGGTCTTCCAGCTCCAGCCGCATCTCTAGGGGTCTTGGTCAATGATGGATATAAAACGTTACAAGTATTGCCGTATATGATACTTTATCCATGTATCGTATTATGTATTATCATGATTGCATTTAATCTGATTGCAGACGGCTTACGCGATGCCTTTGATCCTAAAATGCGCGATTAAAAGAGAGGTGAGGAAAAATGGAAAAGCTATTAGAAGTGAAAGATTTAAATATTTCATTCCACACATATGCCGGAGAAGTAAAGGCGATTCGTGGAGTTAATTTTGATTTGTATAAAGGTGAAACGTTAGCGATTGTTGGCGAATCTGGTTCTGGAAAATCAGTAACGACCAAATCGATTATGCGTCTGCTTCCTGAAGGTAACTCAGAAATTAAAAGTGGTCAAATTTTATTTAACGGAATGGATATCGCTAAAGCTCATGAAAAAGAAATGCAAAAAATTCGTGGAAAAGATATAGCAATGATTTTCCAAGATCCAATGACATCACTAAATCCTACGATGACAATTGGTAAGCAAATTTCTGAACCACTTATTAAGCACCAAAAAATTAGCAAATCAGAAGCTCACAAAACAGCGTTACGTTTACTTCAATTAGTTGGGATTCCGAATGCAGAAGAACGGATTAAACAATATCCTCACCAATTTTCTGGTGGGATGCGTCAACGGGTTGTTATTGCGATTTCCCTTGCTTGTAATCCGCAAATCCTGATTGCTGACGAACCAACTACTGCACTTGATGTAACTATTCAAGCACAAATTTTAGACTTAATGAAAGATTTACAGAAAAAAATTGATACATCCATTATCTTTATTACCCATGATCTTGGCGTTGTAGCAAATGTTGCAGACCGAGTTGCTGTTATGTACGGTGGTAAAATTGTGGAAATTGGCACGGTTGATGAAATTTTCTATAATCCGCAACATCCTTACACTTGGGGATTAATTAGTTCTATGCCTACCTTGGATACAGATGATGAAGAATTATTTGTTATTCCTGGTACGCCTCCAGACTTGCTTCATCCTCCAAAAGGAGACGCATTTGCCGCTCGTAATAAATATGCAATGCAAATTGACCTTGAAGAAGAGCCACCACTATTTAAGGTGTCTGATACACATTATGCGGCTACATGGTTACTTCACCCAGATGCACCAGAAGTAACGCCTCCTGATGCTGTATTACGTCGCCAAGAACAGTTTGCGGAACTTCATCCTGGCATGCAAGCTGTCCATGCGAAGGGGGTAGAAGTAGAATGACGGAGCAAAAAGAAAAATTATTAGAAATTCATAATCTAAAGCAATACTTTAACAAAGGTACTGCAAGTGAAGTACGTGCTGTTGATGATATTTCTTTTGATATTTATAAAGGTGAGACACTTGGATTAGTTGGGGAATCTGGTTGTGGTAAATCAACAACTGGACGTACTATTATTCGTTTGTACGATGCGACTGGTGGAGAAGTCATTTACAATGGTAAAGATGTGCATGCACGTAAAAGCCGTAAAGAAATGCTTGAGTTCCGTCGTAAAATGCAAATGATTTTCCAAGATCCATACGCGTCTTTAAATCCGCGTATGAAAGTAAAAGATATCATTGCAGAAGGTATCCGTATCCATGGACTTGCTAAAACGCCTGAAGAAACAAATCAACAAGTATATGATTTGTTGGAAACAGTTGGTTTAAGTAAAGAACATGCTGGTCGTTATCCACATGAATTCTCTGGTGGTCAACGTCAACGTATTGGTATTGCCCGTGCGCTTGCTGTTCAACCAGAATTTATCATTGCTGATGAACCTATTTCTGCCCTTGATGTATCTATTCAAGCACAAGTAGTTAACTTATTACGTCAATTACAAAAAGAAAAAAATCTAACTTACCTTTTTATCGCCCATGATTTATCGATGGTTAAATACATTAGTGACCGCATCGGTGTAATGTATTTTGGTAAATTAGTAGAGTTAGCACCGGCCAATGATTTATATCATGCGCCATTACATCCTTATACGGAATCACTTTTATCCGCAATTCCTTTGCCAGACCCGAATTATGAGCGGACTCGTGTGCGTAAAGCGTATGATCCAACGTCTCATAACTATAAAGATGGCGATGAAATTAAAATGCGTGAAATCGCTCCTGGACATTTTGTTTATTGTTCAGAAGAAGAAGAAGTAATGTATAAAGAGAAGCATGCTAAATTATCTGCTGCTGCTAAATAATTAATAATGTCACTCGTCGAATCAATTTCGGCGAGTGTTTTTGTTCAAAATGAAAATTCTCATGAAATTCTCATAAAAAAGCTAATTTTTTCATGTGATTTTAGTTTAAACAAGTTATAGTAGGGGTATCATATACATAACGGCATGCTAACAATGGTTTTACATATTTGGGAAGAAAAATTTTAAAAATAGTATATGGAATTTCACAAAATTAGTGTATAATGAAGTGTAAGTTCTTTAATGAATTTTCCAAATAGAGATATTGCTAGAATTTCGTTATATGAATGAAACAATACCCGATAAGGAGTGTGAATGTCTAATGGTAACGTTATACACTTCACCTAGTTGCACATCTTGCCGAAAAGCTCGTGCATGGTTGGAAGAACATGATATCCCTTATAAGGAAAGAAACATTTTTTCCGAGCCACTTAGTTTGGATGAGATTAAAGAAATTCTTCGTATGACTGAGGACGGAACTGATGAAATTATCTCCACTCGTTCAAAAACTTTCCAAAAGTTGAATGTGGATTTAGATAGTCTTCCTTTGCAACAACTATTTGAATTAATCCAGAAAAATCCTGGCTTATTAAGACGACCTATCATTATTGATGAGAAACGTTTACAAGTTGGGTACAATGAAGATGAAATTCGCCGTTTCTTACCGCGCCGAGTACGCACGTATCAATTACGTGAAGCGCAAAAAATGGTTAACTAAGATTGATAAAAGTGGTTGCCAAGGATTCCATTCAATTGGATTCTTGGCACTTTTTTTGTAATTTGAGTAATTGTTCTTGAATTTTTTTAGTTTTTCAGCTAATATAATAATCCACCATGACAATCTGAGGAAAAATGGTGGTACTATTTTCTATTATGAGCTACAATGAATTTAACCAATTAAGTTTCACCCTTCATTGTCAATGACTAAGTAGGAAGGGAGAGTGTGACGATGGAAATTGAACGAATTAATGAAGATACAATTAAGTTTTATATCTCTTATCTGGATTTAGAAGAGCGCGGTTTTAACCAAGAAGACGTTTGGTATGATCGCGAGAAAAGCGAAGAGCTTTTCTGGGATATGATGGATGAGCTGAAATATGAAGAAGAGTTCTCTCCAGAAGGTCCGCTCTGGATACAAGTCCAAGCTTTAAAACATGGCTTAGAAGTATTTGTAACAAAAGCTACAATTGGTGGAAAAGGAGAGGGTGGCTTTGATGTCACGCTAAACTCCCCAGACGAGCTTGCAGAAGAAAAAATCGAAAAACTACTCGAAGAAAACTTCAACCCAGTGAAGAAAGAAGCACTTGGAGAAGATGATACGCTAGAGTTTATTTTAGAGTTCCGTGATTTTGAAGATGTTATTTCGTTATCACGTGCAACCGGACTAGAAAATCTAGTAACAAAATTATACTCGTATCAAGAGAAGTATTATTTGAATGTAGAGTTTCCTGAAAATAAGTATGATGAATCTAACATTGACAATGCCGTTAGTATTTTACTTGAGTACGGTTTAGAGTCGAATTTAACTAGTTATATGCTAGCAGAGTACGGAAAAATCATCTTTGACGTTCCTGCATTACAGCAAGTAAGACAATACTTTTAAATCAATATTTTAAGACCCGTTTTGGCTGGAAAACCAGCTAGACGGGTCTTTTTTTTGATTTTAATAATGAAGCAGGAAAACAGTCAGTTGTTGTCGAATAATATTAGTAAAGAGGTAATTGGAGAGTGATAATCATTTTTACAGCGAGAAACGACCGAGGAGAAACATTTACTATTACTAAAACAAATGTGCAGCGTATTCGTCAAGAAGGCAAATTATTTTGTAAAGCTTGCTCAAGCCCGGTAATGATTAAAGCAGGTGAAATTAAAATACCCCACTTTGCCCATGAAAAATCAAGCCAGTGCGCATTTGCTTCTGAAGGAGAAAGTGAGCGACATTTACTCGCTAAAAGCCAAATTATGTCATGGTTCTGTTATCAAGGTATTGCTGCTACGTTAGAACATTATTTTCCTAAGATTGCAAGACAAGCTGATTTGTTTGTAAGCGATAAATCAGTGATTGAATTCCAGTGCTCCTCCGTGCCAATTAGCGAGATGATTAGAAGGACAATGGACTATTTATCACTTGATTTAGAGGTGTACTGGATACTTGGGCAAACAATTAGGAAGGTAAAGGGTCGCATTCATTTAACCGCATTTCAGCTGGCATTTTTACAATCTGATCCAAAGCTAGGTTATCATTTTTGGCATTATTCTCCAGAGCAAGAAATTTTCACATTGTTTTATCACTTAACGTTTGAGAGAGGGAATACTTTTTTTGCTAGCGAAATGCATTTTTCATCAAAAGAAAACATGAATGAATGGAAACAAAAAATAACTCGAATTATTTCGAGGAATGCTTATGTGAAAAGAGACAGATTATTAGAACGGCAAAAGATTTGTTTTTATTATGCCCAATTTAAAAAGCATGGGCAATTTATGCGCCGCTTATATAATGCTGGTTATTATTTACATTATTTACCGAAAGAGATTGGTGTGGATTTAGATGCACAATTCTTAGTTATTACGCCAGCTATTGAATGGCAATTTGATTTATGGGATATTTTCTTTAATCGACTTGAACAAGGCGATACATTTAGTGAAGCTTATTTTTTAGAGAAATTTCAATTAGTAGTAAAGCAAGTGAGAACAATTTGGTTACCAACTAATGAGCACTTGAAACTAGGAAAAGCTTACATTGCTTATTTGGTTGGGCTGGGAGTAATAGCAGCGATACCGGGAAATCGTTATCGAGTGAAACGTGCGATGACATGTATTCATGAAACTGTATCAGAAATATAATCATCTGTTTTGCTTTTTTAGTTATTTTGGCTCATAATAAAATCAAAATGACTATGGTTAGGGGTTTTTAAATAATGAGTAAAACAAATGCATTACCTTTAAGAGAAGAAGTACCAAAAGAGTTAACGTGGGATTTAACGACGATTTATCCAAGTGATGAAGCATGGGAAGAAGCGTTTGTAGAATTACAAAAAATTGCAGAAGAAAGTACTAAATTTAAAGGGCGTCTAGCAGATAGTAGTCAAACACTATATGAAGCGCTGCAATTTCGTGATAAAGCATATGATTTAATTAGTAACTTGTATGTCTATGCTCATTTAAAAATGGATCAAGATACAGCTAATGCAAAATATCAAGGGCTACATAGTCGGGCAGGTAGTTTAGTGACTAAGTTGATGTCAGCATTATCTTACTATGATCCAGAAATCTTAGCAATGGATGAAACGGTTTTAAAACAGTTTGTAGAAGAGAATCCAGACTTACAATTATATGCGCACCTTTTGGAAGAACTAAATCTTAGTCGCCCATATATTTTAAGTGAGAAGGAAGAAGCTTTACTTGCAAATGCAGGAGAAGTTCTTGGAAGTTCATCTAATACATTTAATACGCTAAATAATGCGGACATGAAGTTCCCAACCATTAAAGACGAAGATGGTGAAGAGATAGAAATCACACATGGCCGTTTTGGGAAATTATTAGAAAGTAATGACCCGCGTGTGCGTAGAGATGCTTTTCTAGGTGTTTATTCTGTTTATGAAGGGCTAAAAAACACACTAGCTTCAACATTAAACGGTCAAGTGAAAAAATCTAATTTTTATGCGACTACTCGAGGTTATCAATCAGCACGTGAAGCAGCCCTTTCTGGCAATCATATCCCTGAAACAGTATATGATTCGTTGCTTACGTCTGTAAATGCGAATGCAACTTTACTTCATCGTTATGTGAAGTTACGTAAGGAGCTATTAGGGTTAGAAGAATTGCATATGTATGATCTTTATACACCGCTTTCGGATGATGTTAATTTAGAATTCACTTATGATGAGGCAAAAGAACTTGTACTTGAAGCATTAAAGCCACTTGGAGAAGAGTATCAGGAAATCTTAAAAGAAGCTTTTGACAGTCGTTGGATTGATGTCATGGAAAATAAAGGAAAACGAAGTGGTGCCTATTCTTCCGGCTCTTATAGTACGAATCCTTATATTTTGTTGAATTGGCAGGATAATATTAATAATGTATACACACTTGCGCATGAACTTGGTCACAGTGTGCATAGTTACTATACTAGAAAAAACCAGCCATTTGTATATGGTGATTACTCAATTTTCTTAGCAGAAGTAGCTTCCACTACCAATGAAAATCTTTTGACTGATTACTTGCTTAAAAAATATAAAGATCCGAAAGTGCGTGCTTATCTACTGAATCATTATTTAGATGGATTTAAAGGGACTGTTTTCCGTCAGACGCAGTTTGCTGAGTTTGAGCATACTATCCATCAAGCAGATCAAAATGGTATTGCGTTAACTGCAGATTACCTAACTGAAACTTACTTTGATATTAATAAAAAGTATTATGGTGAGGCAATGGTTTATGATGAGGAAATCGGTTATGAATGGTCTCGCATTCCACATTTCTATATGAACTATTATGTTTTCCAATATGCTACCGGCTTTTCGGCTGCTTCAGCGCTTAGTGCAAAAATTTTGACAGAAGGGCAATCCGCTGTAACGGCATACATTGACTTTTTGAAGGCTGGGAGTTCGGATTATCCTATCGATGTGCTTAAAAAAGCGGGTGTGGATATGGCTACTCCAGGCCCAGTAGATGATGCGTTAAAAGTATTTGAGCAAAGACTAGATGAATTAGAAAAATTGGTAAAATAAACTAGACTGTCAAGAAGGCGCGGAAATTTCGTGTCTTTTTGATTTGCCTAATGTGAGTGAAGGTTCTCAAAATGAAATATAAAAATAGATATGTGAACTATTGAATTAAAGTGATTTATATGGTATATTATAACCGTGAAATAAATCACAAACAAATACCCCCTTTATTTGATTGTGTGAATTTCTCCTTTTGATTGCGCTGTAAGAAGCCGTGGCCTTGTGCTACGGCTTTTTACGTTATCAGCTTGAAATGACAAAAAAAGGTGGTTAAAATGATATTTGAAGATAAAAAGTTGTTGAAAGAAGTGCTTCTTTTTGCGAAAAATGAAGATACAAAAATTAATGACATGTCACTAGAGGTTATTGATTTTGGAGAATTGAGAAAATACACGAAAAATGAGGTGTTACTTACACTTTATTGCCTAGAGGAGAATGGTTATTTATCTCGAAATAATAAGCTAACGGAGAAACGCTATTCGTTAACCTTAAAAGGGGATTTGTTGTTTGAACAGTTTTCTAATAATATGGAAATGAAAGAAGAATGATAGAACCACGGATAAGCATCGTAAATCCGTGGTTTTTTGTAGCTTTCACAAGAAAAATTAAAATACAGTTGACAATGATAATCATTATCAATTAAAATAGTGATTAACGGATGAAGTTACATAACT
Organism: Listeria ivanovii subsp. ivanovii; assembly: GCF_900187025.1. Lineage (GTDB taxonomy): Bacteria > Bacillota > Bacilli > Lactobacillales > Listeriaceae > Listeria > Listeria ivanovii. Next base: position 2,294,823 of record NZ_LT906478.1, on the reverse strand, counting down.
TTTACTTCACAATATTTTGTGGAGGTTTTTATAACTAACATTTTTTATTAAAGAGGGGAGATAGATGTATGAAGAAGATTGCAGTATTCGTTGCTTTTATAGTTTTGTTTAGTTTTTCTTTTCTTTCTAGTGGTTTGACGGCACAAGCAGCAATTAATGATGGGACTTATTCGATTAATTACACGGTGCTTCAAGGTGACAGTGGTTCTGCGTCAATGGCGAACGATTATTTTGATAAACCAGCAACCGTAACGATAAATGGAGGGAAATTTACTGTTAGCTTACAAGTGAACCATAGTAAGTGGATTACAGGCTTGTGGGTCGAAGGTAGTGCGGTTAGTGTAACTTCTAGTAGTACTGCAAATGATACTAGAAAAGTACAATTTCCAGTATCCACTTTAAGTAGTCCAGTTAAAGCAAAAATTAAGGTAGATATTGATGATGATGGACTGAATTATCACCATGAGTATCAAATTCAATTAAAGTTTGACGAGAGTTCAGCAAAATCACTTGCTGCAGCGATAAAATCATCTGATGATGGTGCAACAAAAGAAGTTACTACTAATGAATCAAAAACAGAAGTAGCAAACCCGAAATCAAGTGACTCTAGTCAAATGTTCTTATATGGCATTGTTTTTGTTGCAGCGGGAATAGGTTTAGTTTTACTAAAAAGACGAGCAAGTTTTAAATAAAGGAGGATTATTATGAAGAAACTATGGAAAAAAGGCTTAGTACCGCTACTCGCATTGACACTTATTTTTCAAATGATACCTGGATTTTCAGCTAGTGCAGCTGATTCAAGGCTAAAAGATGGCGGAGAATATCAGGTTCAAGTAAATTTTTATAAAGATAACACCGGGAAAACAACGAAAGAATCATCCGAGGCAGATAAATATATTGATCATACCGCTACAATCAAAGTGGAAAATGGTCAACCGTATATGTACTTAACCATTACAAATAGCAATTTCTGGCAAACAATGGCTGTTTCAAAAGATGGAACTCGTCCAGCGAAACCTGCACAAGCAGAAGTATATCAAGGTAGCTATCAAGATGTACAAACAGTTAGCATAGATGCAACAAATAACACACGTGTAGAGAAGTTCAAGCTAAGTTCGCTTGATGATATTATATACTCGTATATGCATATTAAAGTAGATGCAATTAGCTATGATCACTGGTATCAAGTGGATTTAACCATTGATCCAAGTAGCTTGAAAGTGATTTCTGAACCTGCTGTTACCACGCCTGTGACACTTTCAGACGGTATTTATACCATTCCTTTCGTAGCTAAAAAAGCGAATGATGACACTAATTCAAGCATGCAAAATTATTTTGACAATCCAGCATGGTTGAAAGTTAAAAATGGTAAGAAAACAATTGCAATGACAGTCAATGATAACAAGACTGTGACAGCTCTGAAAACACAATTAGCAGGAGCATTACAAGATGTAAAAGTTATTTCAGAAGATAAGGATGCAAATACAAGAATAGTGGAAATTGAAGTGGAAGATTTAAACCAACCACTTGCTGCACATGTTAATTATGAAGCGCCATTTAATGGTGGAGTTTATAAAGGAAAAGCAGATTTTCGTTATGTTTTTGATACAGCAAAGGCGGTTACAGCTAGTTCATATCCTGGAACGGATGTGACTCCACCTGTAATTGACCCAGAAAAACCAACTCCGCCAGTAACGAAACCTAATCCTGATCCAGGGATAACGAATCCGCCAGTTACAACCACGCCAACTAAACCAGTTGTAGTGGATCCTAAAAATCTATTAAATAAACATACGTATTCGATTGATTTTGATGTGTTTAAAGATGGGACCGCAGAAACTTCCATGATGGAAAGTTACGTGATGAAACCAGCCATGATTAAAGTGGAAAATAACCAGCCTTATGTATATTTAACTTTAACAAATAGTAGTTGGATCAAAACATTTCAATATAAACAAAATGGTGTTTGGAAAGATATGGAAGTAGTTTCTGGTGATTTAAATAAAAATACTAGAAGCGTAAAATATCCTGTAAAAGACGGAACAGCTAATACAGATGTAAGAACGCATGTTTTAATTGAAGATATGCCTGGCTTTTCTTATGATCATGAATATATTGTTCAAGTAAAACTGAATGCAGCAACTATTAAAGACATTACAGGAACAGATGTCACTTTAAAAGAACCGGCGAAAAACGATCTTTTAAATACAAATAATATGTCTAATAATGCTGGACCTAAATTACCGAAACCGGATTTTGACGACACAAAAACTGTTCAGAAAGCGACAACAGAAAACAAAGCAGAGAAGAATGCAAAAACAAGTGATACTTCTAGTATGGCATGGTATATTACATTATTTGTAGCTTCCTTCCTTTATTTAGCTTATCGTTTGAAACGTAAAAGAATAAGTTAATAAAACTGGTAAGAGCGAGTTAGGTGGAGGTTTTTCCTTTACTTGGCTCGCTTTACCGATTTTATTTAATAACTGGGGGAAATAATTTATGAAAAAAATAATGCTTTTATGTATGGCGTTACTGCTTTTGTTAGTAGGTTGTGGCAAGGAAGAGGCTGCTGAAAAACAAACGGAAACAATAGAGCAAACACCCAAAATTGTCACTACTACGGTCGTAATCACGGAAATTATGGATAAACTTGATTTACCGCTTGTTGGTATTCCTACAAGTTCCAAAAAAATGCCAGAGCGTTATGCAAAAGTGGAGGAAACTGGGTCGCCAATGGGGCCGGATTTAGAAATTATTCGGATGTTGAAGCCAGATGTTGTTCTTTCCACGAAAACACTCGAGGCTGATTTAAAATCAGGATTCGCAGGAGCTAATTTGCAAACAGAGTTTTTAGATTTTACTAGTTTAGACTCGATGCAAAAGGAGATTAGTAAACTTGGAAAAGAATTCGACCGAGACAAAGAAGCAACAAAATTAAATGAAGATTTATCAACCAAAGTAAATCAAGTGAAAAAAAGTGTTTCTAAAAAAGAACAACCCTCTGTCTTAATATTAATGGGAGTACCTGGTAGTTACTTAGTTGTGACGGAACATGCTTACATAGGTGATTTAGTGAAAATTGCTGGAGGAAAAAATATTATAACAAATCAAAAAGTAGAATATTTGGCTTCTAACACGGAATATTTACAGAATGCTAATCCAGATATTATTTTGCGTGCAGCTCATGGAATGCCAGCTGAGGTCGTAAACATGTTTAATGAAGAGTTTAAAACTAATGATATTTGGAAACATTTCGATGCGGTGAAAAATAATCGTGTCTATGACTTGGATGAAAATTTATTTGGAATGACAGCTAGTTTGAATGCGCCAGCTGCACTTCAAGAAATGGAAAAGATGCTTTATGACAATTAAGCAAAAAAGTTATTTTGGGATAGTTGCAGTATTATTAATCGGGACATTTCTATGGGCGATACAAGCAGGGAGTTTATCAGTATCTATTCCAGAATTCATCAAAGGGCTTTTTACTGGTGGAAATGAGACGGTGGAAGTCATTATTGATTTGCGATTTCCTCGAATTATACTTGCTTTACTGGCGGGTGCTGCTTTATCCGTTTCTGGGTTATTACTTCAGGCTGTGATGCGCAATCCGCTTGCTGATGCAGGAGTAATTGGTATTTCCGCTGGGGCAAAGTTTTTTAGCTTTGTGATTCTTTTATTTTTACCGGAATTATATTTTTGGTTACCACTTTTTTCCTTTATTGGCGGAGCACTTGCTTGTTTTTTAGTGTTTTTCTTTAGTTATCGTTCTGACTTTAATCCGCTTCGTTTTATTATTATTGGTATTGCAATTAATGCAGTATTTACAGGCCTGAGTGATGCACTTTCTTCCCAGGTGGCGCTTATTTCTAGTCAAACAGCAAGTAATGCAGCGAGTTTGGCGATGAAAAAGTGGTCGGATGTAGAAACATTATTTATCTATGTTGCCCTTGGTCTGATTTGTGCATGGGTGCTTGCTAAATGGTGTAATGTATTAGGGCTTGAAAATAAAATGGCTCGTGGTTTTGGAGTCCCAGTAAACCGGACGAGAATCTGGTTAGCTCTAATTGCTGTGCTACTTGCTTCTATTACAACGGCTATCGTAGGTGTTATTGCTTTTGTTGGTTTACTCGTGCCGCATATTGCTAGAAAACTGGTTGGTGGGAATTATCAAATATTGGTTCCATTTTCGATTTTATTTGGGGCACTTTTACTCTTAGTAGCAGATACGATTGGCAGAACATTATTCGAGCAAATGGAAATTCCGGCTTCCGTGATTATGCTTATTATCGGTGGACCATTCTTAATCTTTTTAATGCGAAAGGGTGATTTTTATGGAAGTAAAGGACGTTAGTTTTAGCTATAATTCTGCAGAACCTACTCTAAAAAATGTCTCATTTACGATCCAAAAAAATAAAATCACTACCATTGTTGGGCCAAATGGTAGTGGGAAGTCAACCTTGTTAGAAATACTTGCTCGACTACTTGAACCTGATACGGGAGAAGTTTTATTAGAAGGAAAATCAATTTTTGAGTGGAAAGCCAAAAAATTTGCTCAAAATGTGGCGATTGTACATCAAAATAATATTTTGCCAAGTGAGTTGACAGTAAAGAAATTGCTTTATTTTGGGAGGCTTCCTTATAAAAACTGGCGAATCACTAGAACTAAAGAAGACGATTTGGCAGTCGAATCAGCATTAATTCAAACAGAGCTAGTTGAAAAAGCAGATAAACTGGTGGAAAGTCTTTCAGGTGGGGAGCGACAACGGGTTTTTGTTGCTACTGCCTTAGTTCAGGAAACACCCATTTTGCTGTTAGATGAACCTACCACATTTCTTGATATGTACTACCAACTTGAAATCTTAGAGTTGATAAAAAGGTTAAACAAGGACGAGAATTTAACGATTGTGATGATTTTACATGATTTAAACCAAGCGCTAGCGTATAGCGACCAATTGATTGTGATGAAAGACGGTGCGGTAGTTGCAAAAGGAGAATCTAAAGAACTTTTAACAACAGAGCTAATTGCTGAAACATACGGAGTTTATGCCAATATTGTAGAAGATGGGAATCAAGGTACGTACATTGTTCCAAAAAGGCGAAAGGAGTTTTGATAATATGAAATCAAAATCGTTTTTAGGGAAAAGTGTTACGTTGATTGTATTAGCTGTTTTTCTTTTTTCGGGTTGGAAAATTGGATCTGAACTATATGAAAACAAGCATAATCGTTCCATTTTAGATGATGCAAAAGCTGTTTATACAGAACAAGTAACTACTACTAATGTAACTGGGGAAGTGAGAGATGAACTTAAGTCCTTGCAGCAGCTTAATAAAGATATGGCTGGTTGGTTAACTTTGGATGATACAGAAATAGATTACCCTATTTTACAAAGTACAGATAATGACTATTATTTACACCATAATTATAAGAATGAGCAAGCGAGGGCAGGTAGTATTTTTAAGGATTATCGCAATACAAATGAATTCTTAGATAAAAATACCATAATATACGGGCATAATATGAAAGACGGTTCCATGTTTGCTGATTTGAGGAAGTATTTAGATAAAGATTTTTTAGCAGAACATCCAACTTTTACTTATGAATCGGCACTCCAAAATTATCAGGTAGAAATTTTTGCTATCTATGAAACGACAACAGACTTCTATTATATAGAAACAGAATTTCCAGATAAACTAGATTTTGAAAAATATTTACAAAAAGTGAAACAACAATCAATCTATCAATCCAACGTCGAAGTAACTGAAGCTGATCGAATTATTACACTTTCTACTTGTGATACAGAGAAAGATTATGAAAAAGGACGCATGGTTATTCAAGGGAAGTTAGTAGCAAACTGAGAAAGCACCAAAGGAAGGGCAGCTTCTTTTGGGCTTTTTTTCTTTTTGGAAAGGATGAGTTGGATGAAATTATATGAGCTAACTGATAATTATTTACGTGTGCAAGAACTTTTAGAAGAAAATAGAACTGAGGCACTAGAAGATACACTAGATGCGATTACAGATGGTTTTCATGATAAAGCGGAGAATGTTGCTAAAATAGTTAAGTCGTTAATGGCGGACGCTGAAATGGCTGGAATGGAGAGCAAACGATTACTAAAGCGTAAACAAACTTTAGAGAATAATGCTTGGAAGCTAAAAGCATATTTGCAATTGGAGATGGAAAGACTAGAAATTAAGAAAATTAATAGTACTCTCTTTACTATTCAAATTCAGAAAAATCCAGCTAGCGTAGAAGTCACGGATGAAACTTTGCTTAAGCCGTTCTTTTTATTACAAGAACCCAAAATCGATAAAAAGCGGATTGCTGAATTACTCAAGTCAGGAAATGAAGTTGAGGGGGCAATATTGGTAGAAAGTGAATCACTTCGGATACGATAAATGGACCGACCAAAGATAATCAGCATCTTTGGTTGTTTTTTTATTAACAGAAGTTAAAAACGCATAAAAAATTAAGGATAATGTCCTTATATGGTTAGTTTTGTTCACTAAAAAGTCAATAAAACCGGTTTTTTTAGCATTTTTTTCTAAACTGAACAAAATTTTTATCCTGCATGAGTAAATAGTAACTAATCAATCTATGGCGATATTCACAGGTTGATAAAAAATATAATGGATTAAAGTGCTGGTGTATAAGGGATTATGCGTAAGTTTTCAAATCATTAAAAAGTTGATTTTTCTTCCTGATAAAATATTTTTTGTGATATGATAATTATTTTGTTCACCAAAATGTCACAATTGGTGTTTTTTTGGTTCTTTGAGAACGTTTTAGTTATTTGTAGCTTGATATAATTCAGTGTGTTATATGCGAAAAAACTCGTATTTAAGGAGGGAAAAGCAAAGTGAGAAAATTTACTCAATGGAAAAAAATACTTATTGCAGCAGTTATCGGGCTACTGGTGTTCCAAAATGTTTCGCCAGTCCTAGCAACGATAACGGAAGATGAGCCAGCACAAGCAAGCTTGAAAATAACTAAAGAAGATAAAGAGACGAATGAAAAAGTGAATGGTTCTACTTTCGAAATTAAAAATAAAGCAACGGGAGAAACCAAAGCACTTTCTATACAGGCGGACGGGGTCGGTACAGAAGATTCACTTTCAGCTGGGGATTATGTTGTGAAGGAAAAAACTGCAGCACCAGGTTATACTTTAGATAAAGAAGAGTATAATGTAATTCTGACTAACAAAGAAGAAGTGGTGACATCCGTTTCCGCTAAAGAAGCCACTACAGCGAATGAAGGGCAGACAACAAAAGAAGAACAAACAACAGCACCTGAGAAAAAATCAGTTGCTAGCAATAATTTAAAAGCAGCGATTACAGATAATATTTTTAAAGAAGTAGTTCTAAAAGATGGAACTGGAATGGAAATTAAAACTTCTAATCGAATCCAAAATGGTAGTGGTGTTGTTTTAGATATGAATTTTGGATTTACTGGAAAAAATTATAAAGCAGGGGATACATATACTACTGTTTTACCAGATGCTTTTAACTTTGGGAATAAAAACCTAAGTGGAAATTTCTTACCTTCCACAGAAGCAGAATGGAGTTTAAATGTAACTACGCGTGAATTAACCATTACTTTCTTAAAAGATGGTGTTCAAGAAGGCGATTATGATATTAGCATTAGTACTGCTTTTAAAGTATTTACTGCATCCGAGGAAACTGTGCAAGATGTTGTCTTTAAAACGGCAGGAAAAGATACCGTTTACCAAATTGAGGTAGTACCTGTAGTTACTTATCCGACAACAGTTAGTGTGAAAGCAACCCCAGGAGTAGTTAATCCTAATAAAGTTAGTGTTGATGCGAAATTCAACTTAACGAAAGAAACAGACGCAAAGGGTGAATTGAAATTATCTGATTACTCATCTGGTGGTACAACAACAATTGATCGATCCAGTATAAAAGTTTATTCTAGTAGTGTCAGTGCTGGTGGAACATTTATCGGAACGAAAAAAGAACTAACAGAAGGAACAGATTATACGTTAACTTATACGACGACAGGTTTAACCGTCACACTGAATGGTGGCCTAGCAGGAAAAGGTTATCAAGTAACCTATGACCGAACAATTAACCAACCAAGTACTTCCTTATCCTATGTTTCCACACAAGCACAAACGACAGGAGATTCAGGTATTCTATCTAGCAATTCCGCCTATGTTTACTTGACGATGACCAACTACAAGCATATAGAGAAAAAAGCGACTTATAATGGCTCTACCCAAAGTATTGACTGGACCATTAATTTCAACTATGACCAAGATGAATTATCTCCATCTACTGTTCTTACAGATGTTTTAGCAGATAATGATGTGGAATATGTGGGTGACTCTCTTAAAATAACCCCCGTAACATTTAATGCAACCACAGGAGCACCGATTATTGGAACAACAGATGCGTCAGGTGACTGGGAGACATCCGCCATATCAGCCAATGGGAACTTTGATTTAACGTATAAAGATACTAATACCAATGCTTATCAAATTACCTATTCTACTAAAATAACAGACTTTAGTGATCGTAAAATTAAAAATGAAATTACAGATGAAAATGGTGTGTCTGCTGATGCAACCATTGCGATTCAACCTGATTTACTGAAAAAAGAAGCAGGGAGTATCGATTACTTTAATAACACGATGACATGGAAGATTACAGCGAATGCAGATAGAATCACTATGACTAATCTTAATATTACAGATGAATTTTCTACTGGGGTAAAAAGTTTAGCTAGTTATGATGTTTATGCCTATACAGACAATACAAATCGCGTTTTACTAACGGAAGGTGTAGATTATACAATTAATAAAGATATAACGCCAAAAGGCTTCTACATTCAGCTTATTGGAGATTATAAAGTAACCAATAAAAGAATTGTAGTAGATATGGTAACCAATATCGATTTAAATGATGTAACGAAAACAATTGATAACAAAGCATCAATTTCGTACTATGATGGTGGCGTAATCAAATATGTCGACGAAGTAAGTGCTTCGATGACACCAAATTCAAGTATTATGACAAATGGTGGCAAATATGGTTCTTATAATTCAACAACAGGAAATATTGATTGGATTGTTTCTGTCAATGCGATGTCTAAAGACTATGAGAATTTAATTTTTGATGATGATATTCCAACTGGATTATCTTATGTCGAAGGTTCGTTAAAGTACCGAAATGTTGCTTCGTCAACTGAACTATTAAATTTATATGTTCCTTTAAATTCCACTGGGACATTAGCTGCTTCTGGTGACGACAATTATCCAACAAAAGTGGAGACAACTAGTCAAAAACTACATTTAGAATTTGCTAATATGGGGACATCACGTGTCTTTATTAAATATAGTACAAAACCGGATGATAATTGGTATTTTTACAAATATGTAACGAATACGGCCAAGGTTTCTGATAATGGTGTAGGTGAAAAAAGCTACACTTATCAAGCATATGCAAGTCATGTTTATAGCGCAATTACAAAAACAGGTAGTATTGACCCAGCTTATGATAATAAAGTTAACTGGACAGTAGAGCTAGCAAATATTGCTCCAAATCGTCCTGTAGAAAATCCGACTATTTTAGATACGCTAACAACTGGAGCTACAGGCGCCCAAGTTGTAAAAAGTAGTTTTAAAGTAGTTAATAGTTCGACTGGCGAGACAATTGATTCTAAATATTACGATATTACGTATACAGATAACAATTTTACGATTCAATTTAAGGACTATACAGCGACAGCTCCAATCAAAGTAACTTATAGCACTGTTAGTTTGATGTCAGGAATTATTACCAATAAAGCGACTGCTGCATCCAATGATTATGGCGCTTTACCAGCAACCTATAAATCAGCTAGCAGATCTGTTGCACCAGCATTTACCATTGGGAGTGGCAGTGGAATGGCAACAGTCGGCTCACTCGAAGTTACCAAAGTAGACCAAGCGGATAATACGAAAAAATTAGATGGTGCTAAATTTCAACTCTATACGCTTGATGGCGAAACGGCTGGGCAGGAAGGCATAACCAATTCAGAAGGGAAAGTTCTCTTTGATGGACTTCAATCTGGAAAATATAAATTAGTGGAAACCGAGGCACCAGTTGGTTACGCAATTAGTGATGAATACAAAAATGGAAAAGAAGTAACCGTTGGAGCAGACGGTACAGTTGCAAGCTACACTGTCGAAAATGCTCAAGCAAATGGCAGTGTTGTTTTAACAAAATTAGATAGCAAATCAAGAAGTAACTTAGAAGGTGCAGAGTTTGAATTACAAACAAAACAAGGTGCAAGCTTAAAAACAAATGGTGTCACTGGAGTAAACGGTCAATTAAGAATAGATGATTTAGCACCAGGAGATTATCAATTAGTGGAAGTAAAAGCACCAACAGGGTACAAATTAGATGCAACCCCAGTCGAATTCACGATTGAATTTAACCAACAAGAACCAATTCAAGTAACGAAAGTAAATACAATGAATAAAGGTTCTGTTATTTTAACTAAAATAGATGGTCAAACCAAGGCGCCTCTTGCTGATGCGACGTTTAAATTAGTTGATGAAGATAATAACGTTACTGAAAACCTAATAACAGATAAGGACGGGAAACTTGAATTGACGGATTTGGCACCAGGAGATTACCAATTAATCGAAACGAAAGCACCAGTTGGTTATGAACTAGACACCGTTCCTGTAGACGTCAAAATCATTTTTGATCAGCAAACGAAAGCCCAAGTAACTAAAACCAATACGAAAAAAGTGGTTAGTGGTTCTATCACAGTGGAATTTATTGATACAAAAGGAAACAAACTAGCAGAACAAGAAATTCATACAGGCGTAGTTGGCGAGAACTATAAAATTGATGCAAAAGAAATTAAAAACTACGAACTTGTAAAAGATGCTAGCAACAAGATTGGCGCATATAAAGAAACACCGCAAAATATTACATTTGTTTATGACAAAACAAAACAACCAATCAAGGTCGATCCAGTAGACCCAACAAAACCAAGCAATCCAACAACCTCAGACAAACCTGCTGCAAAAGTGGAAACATCGGTAAATCTTCCTTCTACTGGAGATGAATTCCCGTATGAAGTTATTTTTACGGGATTCCTTGTCAGTGCATTCGCTCTCTTCCTACTAAGAAAAACGAGAAAGCACACAAATAAAATATAAAAGGCTAGGTTAAAATGAGCCGATCACCAGCACTTAGATCAAAAATCTAACTGCTGATGGTCGGTATTTTTTAGCTAAAAAGTAATATTTGTCTCTATAGAATAGTAAAAATAGTCCATACTCTTAAAATTTTAGCCCGAAAATAAGGAATATTATTGAAGTGCATGATTTTTGAAGTGCCAGAAATTCGTTGTTATGAAAAGAATTGTAGCTATTTTGGATAGATCTAAACCTAAAAAACCAGGCCCTTTTATTAATTTGCAAAAATGTCAAATAAACCATTATTTCTTTCCCTTTTCAGTACTAAAGTGATATTTATTCTCTGTTATAATTTATAAAGTTACTAGCTATATGCCGGTAATTAGGAGGAGAAACATCATGAAAAACATTTTGCAATGGAAAAAAATATTAATTGTTACCGTTATTGGGCTACTTGCACTCCAAAATATTTCACCAGTTTCGGCAACGATAACAGAAGAAGCTTCAGAACTAACAACACTTAAAATTATAAAAGAAGATAAAGATACAAAAGAAAAAGTGAATGGTTCTATTTTCGAACTGAAAGATAAAGAGACAGGAGAAATTAAAGAGCTTCCTATACAAGAAAACGGGGTGGTTACAGATGAATCACTTCCAGCTGGGGAGTACGTTGTAAGAGAAAAAACAGCTGCACCGGGCTATATGCTAGATGAAAATGAGTATAATGTAACATTAAACGATAAAGAAGAAGAAGTTACGTCTATTTCTGCAAAAGAAGAGAAAATTACGAATAAAGCAGAAGAAACAATTGTATCTGGAAAAAAATCGGTTGCAAGAAAGAATTTAAAAGCAGCTATATCGGAAAATATCTTTAGAAAAGTAACGCTTAAAGATGGAAAAGAACTTAACAACACAGAACGAATTAAGAATGGTAGTGGTGTTGTTTTAGATATGAACTTTGGCTTTTCAGGAAAAAACTATAAAGCTGGAGATACTTTTACAACCGTTTTGCCAGATGTCTTTAATTTTGGTACAAATAACTTAAGTGGTAACTTTTTACCATCCACTGAAGCAGAATGGTCCTTAAACGTGAAGACCAATGCTTTGACTATTACCTTCTTAACAGATGGCGTTCAAGAAGGTGATTACGATGTTAATATTAGTACAGCTTTTAAAAGGTTTACAACAACAGATAAAACCGGAAAAAATGTTGTTTTTAAAACAGCAGGAGAAGATACTGTTTACCAAATTGAAATAATTCCTGATATTAGTGATCCAACTACCGTATCTATATCAGGAATACCTGAAGTAGTTAATCCAGAGAAAATAACTGTCAATGCAAAATTCAATTTAACGAAAGAAACGGATGCAAAAGGAGAATTAAAATTAATTGATTCCACTGATGGTGGGACAACGACAATAGATAGAGCAACTATCAAGGTTTATTCTTGCGACGTTAGTATAGGTGGGACACTTACCGGAACGAAAAAGGAATTAATAGAAGGAACAGACTATACACTAACTTATGAGAATAACGGATTAAGCGTTTTGCTTGATGGCGGACTTGCTGCAAATGGATACCAAGTGACTTATGATCGGACCATTAATAAACCGAGTAGTAATATAACTCATGCTACAACAGAAGCACAAACAATTGGAGAAGACGGAATGCTATCTAGTTCCTCAGCAGTTGTTTACTTGAAGATGATTAACTATAAACATCTCGAGAAGAGAGCCGTTTACAATGCTTCCACACAATGCATTGACTGGGCAATTGGTTTCAATTTTGACAAAAAAGAAATATCGCCTACTACTGTTTTGAAAGACGTTTTAGAGGATAATGGCGTCGAATATGTGGCGAACTCATTTAAAATAAATCACATAATTTTTAATTCGAGGACAGGCGCACCAATCATTGGATCTGATGCATCCAGTGACTGGACGACTTCTGCTATTTCAGCTAATGGGAATTTTGATTTAACATATAAAAATACGAGCAAGAATCCTTACCAAATCACCTATTCAACCAAAGTAACAGACTTTAGTAGCCGAGAAATTAAAAATAAAATTACGGACGAAAAGGATGTTTCTTCGGAGGCGTCGATTAGCTTTCAACCTGACTTACTGAAGAAAAAGGCGGGATTGATTGACTATTTTAATAATACAATGAAATGGACGATAACTGCTAACTCAGATAAGATTAAAATGAATCATCTTAGTATTACTGATTCGTTCTCTTCTGGTGTAAAAAGTTTAGAAAGCTATGATGTATATGCGTATACGGATAATACTAGCCGTACCTTGTTAAATGAAGGCAGGGACTATACTATTGATAAAGATATCACGCCAAAAGGTTTTTTGATTCAACTTATCGGTGATTATAGTGCAACAAACAAAAAAATCGTAGTAGAGATAAATACAAAAATTGATTTGTCTGATGTTACAAATAATATTGATAATAAGGCATTTGCTTCTTACGATGATGAGACTGGGACTTCAAGGCATATAGATGAAATAAATTCTTCAGCAACTCCAGATACAAGTGTCATGAATAACGGTGGGAAATATGGTTCTTATAATGATGCAACAGGGAATATCGATTGGATTGTTTCAGTGAACTTGATGGGAAAAGATTATGATAATTTAGTGTTTGATGATGAGATGCCGGCAGGATTGTCGCTTGTAGAAGACTCATTGCAATACCGTAATATCGATTCGACGACTGAAATGTTGAGCTTATATGTCCCTTTAAAAACAGTTGGTACACTTGCCGTACCTGGAGATAATAATTATCCAACAACGATTGATACGACAAGCAAGAAAATACATTTAGAATTTGCTAATATGGAGACTTCACGCGTCTTTATTAAATATAGTACCAAACCAGATGAAAATTGGTATTTTTTTCAATCTGTAAACAATGTAGCTAAAGTTTCAGATAATGGAGCTGGGCAAAAATTATACTCTTACAAAACTTTTGCCAATCTTAGATATTATGCAATTTCAAAAACTGCTGCTATTGCTCCCGCCTTTAATAATCAAGTACTATGGACTATGGAATTAACAAATATTGCTCCAAATCGTCCTGTAACTAATCCAATTATAACGGATACGCTAACTACAGGAGCTACTGGAGCGCAAGTAGTGAAGAGTAGTTTCAAAGTAGTTAATAGTACTACTGGAGGTACAATTGATTCAAAGTATTACGATATTACTTTTGAAGATAATAATTTTACGATTCAATTTAAAGACTATACAGCAACAGCACCTATTAAAGTGACATACAGTACAATTAGTTTGATGTCGGGAATTGTTATGAATGAAGCGAAGGTTGATTCTACTGATTATGGCGTGTTGCCAGGAGCTTATAAAAAATCCATCGCTTCTATCGCTCCTACATTTACGATGGGAAGCGGAAGTGGAATTGCCACGATTGGCTCATTAGAAATTACAAAAGTGGACCAAGCGGATAATACGAAAAAATTAGCTGGTGCTAAATTCCAACTTTATACACTGGATGGTGATGAAGCAGGGCAAGTTGGTACCACTAATGCAGAAGGTAAAATTCAATTCGATGGAATTCAATCTGGGAAATATAAATTAGTAGAGACTGAGGCGCCAGTTGGCTATACTATTAGTGATGAATATAAAGAAGGAAAAGAAGTGACTGTTAGAGCTGATGGTCAAATGACTGTCTATACGGTTGAAAATGCGCAAGTACCTGGAAGTGTTGTTTTAACAAAAGAAGATAGCGAAACAAAGATGGTGTTATCAGGAGCAGAATTCGAACTACAAACAGCAGATGGAGCGCAAGTGAAAGCGGATTTAGTATCTGACGCGGATGGTAAAATCGAGTTGACAGATTTAGCGCCAGGTGACTATCAATTTATAGAAACACAAGCGCCAACTGGTTATAAGCTAGATGCAACTCCAGTGCCGTTTACGATTGTAGTTGATCAAACGACACCTATCCAAGTAACCAAAGAAAATACAGCGAGAACAGGTAGTGCAATTTTAACAAAAGAAGATGACAAAACGAAAGCGAAGTTATCCGGAGCAGAATTTGAGTTACAAACAGCAGACGGAACGCAAGTGAAAGCGGATTTAGTATCTGACGCGGATGGTAAAATCGAGTTGACAGATTTAGCGCCAGGTGACTATCAATTTATAGAAACACAAGCGCCAACTGGTTATAAGCTAGATGCAACTCCAGTGCCGTTTATGATTGTAGTTGATCAAACGACACCTATCCAAGTAACCAAAGAAAATACAGCGAGAACAGGTAGTGCAATTTTAACAAAAGAAGATGCTAAATCTAAAATGAAGTTGTCCGGAGCAGAATTCGATTTGCAAACAGCAGACGGAACGCAAGTGAAAACGGACTTAGTAACAGACGCAGATGGTAAATTAAGCGTAGCAGATTTAGCGCCAGGGAAATACCAATTTGTAGAAGTAAAAGCACCAAATGGCTATCAGTTGGACAAGACGCCGATTGAATTTACGATTGAATTTAACCAACAAGAACCGATACAGCTAACTAAAACAAATATAATGTCTACAGGGTCTGTTACTTTAACAAAAATAGACAGCGAGACAAAAGCCCCACTTACTGGAGCAATATTTAAATTAGTTGCTGCAAATAAAACTGTTCTAGAAAACTTAACAACAGATAAGAACGGAGTAATCGAATTAACGGATTTAGCACCTGGAGGCTATCAATTAATAGAAACTAAAGCGCCAAATGACTATGAATTAGATACGACTCCAGTAAATGTGAATATTGCTTTTAATCAACAACAGTCACTTCAAGTAACAAAAGAAAACACGAAAAAAATGGTAAGTGGAACTGTAACTGTAGTGTTTGTTGATATAGCAGGAAATGAACTAGCTGCAGAAGAAATTCACACGGATGTAGTTGGTAAGCCATACAAAATAGATGCTAAAGAAATTAAAAATTACCAACTAGTGAAAGATCCTACTAACAAAGCTGGTGTATTTAAAGAAACACCACAGAAAGTTACTTTTGTGTATGCAAAAAACAAAGGACCAATTGTGGTTAATCCAAACAAATCAACGAAACCGAGAGATCCAGTAACCCCAGCCAAAAACAACAAAATGACTATAAAAGTTGAAAAATCTGCGAAGCTACCTTCTACAGGAGATAAGCTACCAGATGAAGTTATTTTTACTGGATTTATCGTTAGTGCACTTGCCCTGTTCTTACTAAGAAAAACAAGGAAGAAACACGAATAAACCAAAAAGCTATCCTGAAATTTTCAGGATAGCTTTTTGTGTTAAATCCAAACATCTTCTTCTGGTTTTGTAAGTAACATTTGAATACCGCGAACAATATTAAAAATAAAGAAACCAACCATCGTGATTACCATGAAAAAGAATAAGCAAATCGTGACGATTAAAGTGAGATTTGTTGAAATACTAGTCAAGGAGGTGAAAAAAATAGTAGAGAAACAAATAAAACCTGTAATAGTTGGGATAACATGTGTTAGTAAAGCAACTTTTGCGTGGTGAGTAACTTCATCTGTTTTAGCAAAAATCCAAACTAGCGTTGGAATAATGATGGGTGCGAAAAAGATACTGAAATAACTTAACGCGTTTAAAATTCGATGATCGTTCATAATCAACACACCTTTCTTTGATGGCCTTATTATAGCAAGTGTGTTGAAGTATAACCCTCGATTCAAGTGACAAAGCTAAAAAGTAATACAACAAATATGTAAGGATTAGCTGGATACTATTTGGCATAGATAATATAGAGAAATAAATCTCTAGCTATCAAACAGCTTTCTCAGATGATTTAATTTGAAAATCCTTCTATATATAATGTTTATATTGGCTCGATTAATATGTTCACAAAAACGACATACTCCTTTTCTTTTTCGAGTTTTTTTCATTTTTTAAGTACATTTTTGTCCTATGTTTTTTGATACACTTTAAAAGATTAATCAAGAAGAACTATGTATTTGTGGAAGGGGTAAACAATGAAAATTTTTACAAAGGTGAAAAAACTAGCCATTGCAACGATAATTATATTATTGGTTTGTCAAAATATTTCACCAGTTTTTGCAACAATGACAGATGTTACAGGGGAAAAAACAGCAACACTAAAAATTTTAAAAGAAGATAAAGAAACGCAAGAGAAGATAGATGGCTCTGTTTTTGAAATAAAAAATAACAAGACCGATGAAATAATGGAACTACAAATAGAAGAAGATGGAACTGGAACAGCAAATTCTCTTTCTTATGGAGATTATCTTGTTAAAGAAAAAACAGCAGCGGAAGGTTATTCTTTGGATGAAAAAGAGTATAATGTGACTTTAACAGAAAAAGAAAAAATAATAACTTCCTTCTCCACAAAGAAAGAAACGCAAAGAACGGAAGAAAAAGCTCCAAATGCACAAACATTGAAAAGCCGCAATTTGGAGGCTACGATTACAGAAAATATTTTTAAGGAAGTTATTCTTAAAGACGGAAATGGCAATGAATTTAATACTTCTGATCGAATTGTTAATGGAAGTGGTGTAATTTTAAATATGAACTTCTCATTTGTAGGGAAGAACTATAAAAAAGGCGACACTTTTACTACTCTTTCAGATAGATTTAATTTCGGTACTAAAAATTTAAGTGGAAACTTCTTGCCTTCAACAGAGGCTGAATGGCTTCTAGATGTAAATACGCGCCAGCTCACTATTAAATTTTTAAAAGATGGCGTACAAGAAGGCGATTATAACATTGCGCTTAGTACTGCTTTCAAACGTTTTGATGAAACAGATGAAACTGGACAGAAAGTTGTTTTTGAGACAGCTGGAAATGATACTGTCTATCAAGTGGAAATAATTCCAACCAGTGACTACCCAACGACAGTAAACGTGCCCCCATATCCTAGCAGACTTAATCCAGAAAAAATAAGTGTGGATGCAAAATTCAACTTAACAAAAGAAGCAGATGCAATTGGCTTACTAGAATTAAATGATTTTTCATTCGGTGGGGATACAGTAATTGACCGTTCTAGTATAAAAGTTTACTCAAGTGATGTAAGTGCTGGGGGAACTTTTATGGGGACGAAAAAGGCACTAGTAGAAGGTACAGACTACACATTTACTTATGATGCAACTTCTCTAAAACTGACACTAGTTGGTGGGCTTGCTGGCAAAGGGTATCAAGTGTTATATGACCGTATTATTAATAAACCTAGTACTTTGACGAGAGTTTCAACACAAGCATTAACAAAAGGAGATACTGGCTTATTATCTGGTAAATCTGGATATGTTAATGTGCTTATGACTAGTTATAAGCATTTAAAAAAATCTGCATCTTATAATAGTGCTACAAAAACGATAGATTGGACAATTGAAGTTAACTATGATGAAGCAAATCTAACACCTGCAACTGT
The DNA here is from genome assembly GCF_900187025.1 of Listeria ivanovii subsp. ivanovii. Taxonomy (GTDB): domain Bacteria; phylum Bacillota; class Bacilli; order Lactobacillales; family Listeriaceae; genus Listeria; species Listeria ivanovii. Next base: position 2,276,259 of record NZ_LT906478.1, on the reverse strand, counting down.
GTTAACGGATGTGCTAGATGATACGGATGTGCTTTACGTGGATAATTCACTACGAATAAATGGAGTGACTTTCGATGAAGGAACGGGTACTCCAATCATTGAAAGTGATGCATCAAACGACTGGGATATTTCAACAATTTCACAAAATGGGAGCTTTAATCTTACGTATAATAGCACAACAAAAAAAGCGTATCAAATAAAATATTCAACTAAATTAACGAAAGTAAACGAACGAGAAATAACGAATAAAGTGACAGACCAAAATGGTGTAGCAGCAGAATCTACTTTGCTTCTTAAACCAGACTTATTACAAAAAAGTGGTGGAGGTATTGACTACTTCAATAATAAGATGACATGGCAAATTGTCGCTAACTCCGACAAAATAAAAATGAAAGATCTTACAATTATCGATGAATTTTCAACCGGTGTAAAGAGCTTGCTTAGTCATACTGTTAAGGCATATACAGATGATAATAACTTTGTTTTGCTAGAAGAAGGTAAGGATTATACAATTAATAAAGATGTTGTACCAGCAGGATTTAAAATTACACTCATCGGTGACTACAAAATAACTACTAAAAAAATTGTAGTCGATATGGTTACTAGTGTCGACTTAACGGATGTAACAAACAAGGTTAGTAACAAAGCAACCCTTCATTACCGTGATGAAATTGATCAGCTTCAAACAATAGGTGAAATCGTTTCTTCCGTTACACCAGAAGCTACTATTATGTTGAATGGTGATAAATATGGTTACTATAATAAAACTACTGGTAATATTGACTGGATAGTATCCGTAAATACTATGGGAGAACACTATGATAATTTAATTTTTAATGATGATATGCCAATGGGAACGGCTTATGTGGAAGGATCTTTACAATTTAGGAAAGTTAATTCAACAGATGAAATGTTAGGTTTGTCCATCCCACTGTTCTCCAAAGGAACACTTGCTAAACCAGGCGAGAAAAATTATCCTACCAAAATAGATATATCAGATATAGTAATTAATTTAGAATTTGAGGATTTTGATAATTCTCGTGTATTTATTAAATATAGTACAAAACCTACCGAAAAATGGTATTCTGCTAGATATGTAAATAATATCGCAAAAGTTTCAGATAACGGTAAGAATGAAAAATCTTATTCTAAAGAAGTATATTCATCTTATCAATTTAATGCAATAAAAAAAACAGGTGATATAGATGCAACCTATGGCAATAAAGTCAATTGGAAAATCGAGCTTAGCAATATCTCACCTGAGCGACCAATCACCAATCCAGCTATAATAGATGTTCTAGATATTGGAATAACAGGAGCACAACTAGTAAAAAATAGTTTTAGAGTAATCAATCAGACGACTGGAGAAGTTATTAATTCAAATTATTATGATATTATTTTTGAAGAAAATACTTTCAGAATCGAATTTAAAAATTATATAGCAACAGCGCCGATTGAAGTGGATTATAGTACGATTAGTCTGATGTCAGGAACAATCAAAAACTCAGCTTCTGTAAGTTCTACTGATTATGGGGTTCTTCCATATAATTTAAGAGAAATAACTGCCAATGTAGCACCTGCATTTACTATTGGTAGTGGCGATGGAATAGCAACAGTTGGTTCACTCAAAGTTACTAAAGTAGATAAAGTAGATAACACAAAAAAATTAGCAGGCGCTGAATTCAAACTTTACACACTTGAAGGCGAGGAAACAGGAGTAGAAGGAACAACTAATGCAGATGGCGAAGTGATATTTGATGGAATTCAATCGGGTAAATATAACTTGGTTGAAACTGAGGCACCAGTAGGATATACAATTAATGATGAATATAAAACTGGGAAAGAAATAACAATTGGAGCAGAAGGTTCAGTTGTTAACTATACAATCGAAAATACCGCAATAAATGGTAACGTTGTGTTGACCAAAAAAGATAATAAAACTAAAGCCGTTTTAGCTGAAGCTGAATTTGAATTACAAACAAAAACAGGGACAAAAGTAAAAGATAATTTAGTGACGGATGAAAATGGTAAGATTATGATAGCTGATTTAGAGCCAGGCGAGTATCAGTTCGTTGAAACAAAAGCAGCACCAGGTTATGAGTTAGAGGCAAGCCCTGTCAGTTTTACAATTGCCATTAATCAAATAGAAACAGTTAATGTTACCAAAGAAAATACCGCAAAAACGGGCAGCGTTGTGTTAACAAAAAAAGATAGCGTATCAAAAGCAGTCCTAGCCGAAGCAGAATTTGAACTACAAACGAAAGCCGGTACAAAAGTAAAAGACAACCTAGTGGCCGATACAAACGGTGAAATTATCGTGTCCGATCTAGCACCAGGCGAGTACCAGTTCGTCGAAACAAAAGCGCCGGCAGGTTATAACCTAGATATAAACCCAGTACCTTTTCAAGTTATCTTTAATCAAATAGCTGCAATCAATGTTATAAAAGAAAATACAGCTAAAGCTGGAAGTGTTGTATTAACAAAAGAAGATAGTAAAACAAAAGCAGTAATTGCGGACGCCGGATTTGAACTACAAACGAAAACAGGTACAAAAGTAAAAGTTGATTTAGTGACAGATACAGATGGTAAAATTACTGTTTCTGACTTATCACCAGGTGAGTATCAATTTGTTGAGACAAAAGCAGCAACTGGTTATGAGTTAGATGCGACCCCAGTAACTTTTACAATTATCTTTAACCAAACAGGCGTAGTGAATGTTACGAAAGAAAATACCGCAAAAACAGGTAGTGTTGTGTTAACGAAAAAAGATAGCGTATCAAAAATGGCATTAGCCAAAGCAGAATTTGAGTTACAAACGAATTCTGGTACAAAAGTAAAAAGTAATCTAGTAACAGGTGAAGATGGCAAAATTACCGTAGCAGACTTAGCGCCAGGTGAATATCAGTTCGTCGAAACAAAAGCGCCGATAGGTTACGAGTTAGATGCTAGCCCTGTCAACTTCACAATTGCCTTTAACCAAGCAACTTCTCTAAATATTACCAAGGAAAATACTGCAAAAACAGGTAGTGTTATTTTAACCAAAAAAGATAGTATGACAGAGGCGGAACTCAAAGGAGCAGAATTTGAGTTGCAAACGAAGGCTGGAGCAAACGTGAAGAATGCTTTAGTTACAAATGAAAATGGAAACATTACGGTGTCAGATCTAGCACCAGGAGATTACCAGTTTGTTGAAACAAAAGCACCAAAAGGTTATGATTTAAATAAGGAGCCAGTAACATTTACTATTGAATTTAATCAACAAGAAACAGTAAAAGTGAACAAAATGAATACAATGACAACTGGCTCTATTATACTAACAAAAATAGATAGTCAAACTAAAAAACCTCTAAAAAATGCGACTTTTAACTTGGTAGATAATACTAATCATGTTATTAAAACACTAACAACAAATGCAGCAGGACAATTTAAAATTACTAATCTAGTACCTGGAAATTATCAACTAATCGAAACAAAAGCACCAGCAGGTTATGTATTAGATACTGTACCTGTAAATGTGAAAATTGCTTTTCAACAAACATTGCCACTTCAAGTCACAAAAACAAATACGAAAAAAGCTATAAGTGGAGTTGTGACAGCGGAGTTTGTAGATTCAAATGGTAAGAAGCTAGCCATAGAAGAAATAAGTACTGGCATAGTTGGAGCAAAATATAAAATGACAGCAAAACAAATAGCTGGATATAAATTAGTAAAAGATCCTGCAAACAAACACGGCACTTATAAAGAGCAACGCCAAAAAGTAACATTTATTTATAATAAGAATACTAGTATTGTTGTAGAGCCAAGCAACCCAATAGATATAACAAAAACTAAATCTATAAATAATCCCACTTCAACAAAAGAAAGTGCATTAGTTCTTCCTAAAACAGGAGATGGGTCCACAAATGAGGAGATATTCTTTGGATTGTTTTTCAGCATGGTTAGTTTGTTCTTACTAAGAAAAAGAAATCAATAATTTAGCGAAATAAACAACAGACCTCCTAAAAATTAGTCTAATTTTTAGGAGGTCATTTTTATAGTGAAATATAACAAAGTGTTATAAATAGGTTGAATCTGGATAGCTTGCAATATAAGCATTGGATGAATATGTATTAAAAATATAAAAGCAGAGTAAGCTCGAGCATATCCGGCCAGAAACGGAAGAAGATTTTGTGATTTCAACAAGATAAAAGATGAAAACAGCAATATCTTGATGCCACAATAAGTGAACACTTATTTAAAAAGCCAAGCCAAATTTACTGAATGAAAACGAGTTTACATTGCGGACAAGAACTAAGTTGTCGCAAAAAAACGAGTACTGCTAACAAGCTAGTTATGCTATAATAGATTGTGTAATGATGAGCAAATAACTAGGGAACTAGTCCAAAAGGATGAGCTATTAATGTTTGACTTAATGGATAACTTGCTGGGAGTACAGTCATTTGGTGAATTAAATAAAGACATGCCAACAACACTTTTTGTGACCGATGCAGGTGGTAATATTTTAATTTCTAATAAGTTTACTGCACTCACTGTTGGAATGTCTTTGGAAGAATTACTTCGTTGTAATGTGAGAGATTTAGTAGAAGATGGAGTTTATAATGATTCCGTCACATTAGACGCAATCCGAACGAAGGAAAAGAAAACAAAAGTAATAAACACAAAGAAAGGTTTTAGTATCCGTTCTACCTCAACACCGATTCTTTATCCAGATGGCACCGTTCATTTAGTAGTCACGATGTCAGATGAAACACAACCAGATAGTTTTAAGACTTGGCGTGGTGAGACGATTTTGGGTAATCAAGAATTGCTTCTTTTAGAGGATTATAAAGAGCAAGAAGGAACCGTGGTGGTGGCAGAAAGTGTAGTAATGAAGCAAATCGTTCGTGTCTGCAACCAAATCGCCCCGTTTGATAGTAAGGTTTTATTATACGGAGAATCAGGTACTGGTAAGGAAGTCTTATCGCGCTATATTCACGAGAAAAGCGAGCAAGCGACTGGACCTTTTATCTCGATTAACTGTGCAGCTATTCCAAAGGCACTATTTGAGTCGGAATTATTTGGACACGAAAAAGGATCATTTACGGGGGCAGATATTGAAAAGCCAGGAATGCTTGAACTTGCTGATGGAGGTACGTTATTTTTAGATGAAATTTCTGAAATGCCTTTAGAACTTCAAGCTAAGATGCTTCGAGTGCTTGAAACAGGCGAAGTAAGAAGACTCGGTTCAACAACAGAAACAAAGCGTCATTTTCGGCTTATTTCAGCAACAAATCGCAATCTTGGTGAGATGGTGGAGAAGGGAACTTTCAGGCGAGATTTATATTACCGGATTAATGTTGTTCCCGTTCATATCCCGGCGCTCAGAGAAAGACCGCAAGACATTATCGGACTTGCACGCCAGTTTATCCAAAAATTTAATCAAAAATATCAAAAAGATTTTCAACTTAGCGGCGATAAAACAAAAGAGTTACTTTCTTATGGATGGCCTGGAAATGTTCGTGAGCTTAGAAATCAAATAGAACGACTAGTGGTTATGTCAGGGGCAAAAGAAGCAGAAATACAGGTGACAGATGACTTTGCACTTGATTTACATTTTAAAGAGCAAACGAAGAAAGAGTCGATCTATTTAAAAGATTATTTGCAAGATGTAGAAAAACATTTTATTATGCGAGTGTTGGAAGAAAGTGATGGAAATGTAACAAAAGCGGCTCATACGCTCGGAATTCACCGTTCTGTCTTATACCGGAAACTTAAAGTCATTAATTAAGAAGAAAGCCTAATCTGCAATAAAGATTAGGTTTTTTGTTGCGTTTTCACGACAGTCTATTTAACTGGAGGATGAAAAAACGTCTCTTTTTTGCGACAATGAAAAAAGGTTAATGAATCGAAATGCTGCTAAATGCCCATTTTTCATTTTGGCATGGAAATTGCTTTATAAGAAAATGCGTATCATTACAAATTTATGTGAATTGTTGAACAAAAAGGAGTGGAGAATTTGTCAAAAGTTATCAAAGCAAGTGAAGCTGCAAAAATGATTAAAGATGGAGATACAGTCGCACTCAGCGGTTTTGGCTTATCTTGTGTCAATGAAGAAATGGCTATTGCAGTAGAAAAGCGTTTTTTAGAGAGTGGGGAACCACGTAATTTAACCGTAATGCATGCCAGTGCCTTAGGAGATCGCCGGGAAAAAGGAATGAGTCATTGGGGGCATGCTGGTTTAATCAAACGCTGGATTGGTGGCATTGCTATTGCTTCTCCCAAAATGGCGAAATTAATTGAGGAAGATAAATGTGAGGCTTACAATTTACCTCAAGGTGTTATCACCCAACTTTACCGCGAAATTGCAGCAAAACGACCAGGGGTTATTACAAAAATCGGAATGGGAACATTTGTTGATCCTCGAATTGAAGGCGCAAAGATGTCAGCAAGTTCTACAGATGATTTAGTTGAGTTACTTACTATTCACGGAGAAGAATGGTTATTTTACCCAAGTTTTCCTATTCAAGTCGCACTTATTCGTGGAACGGTTGCGGATGAATTTGGAAATTTAACATTAGAAAAAGAAGGACTACATATGGAAGTGTTACCTATTGCCCAAGCAGTTCGTAATTCTGGTGGAATTGTTATTGCTCAGGTAGAATCTGTGGCTAAAAAAGGTTCATTAAATCCAAAAGATGTTCGAGTTCCAGGGATTTTAATCGATCATATCATCATTTCAGAGCCGGAAAATCATTTCCAAACAGAAAACACACAATATAATCCGGCGTTTTCAGGACATATTCAAGTTCCGCTTGGAGATATCGAACCACTTGAATTAGACGATCGTAAAGTCATTGCTAGACGTTCAGCTGCAGAACTTGAACCTCAAACCATTCTTAATTTAGGTGTTGGAATTCCAGTTAATGTATCCACTGTAGCAGCAGAAGAAGGCGTTAGTGACCAATTAATTCTAACAACAGAAGCTGGTTCAGTTGGTGGTGTCCCAGCCGGTTTAGCAGATTTTGGACATGCCTATAATAGTGAGGCAATTGTTGATCATCACTCCCAATTTGATTTTTATGATGGTGGAGGGCTTGATTTATCCGTCCTTGGTTTAGCGCAAACAGATGAAGCTGGAAATGTTAATGTAAGTAAATTTGGCACAAGGGTAGCTGGATGTGGTGGTTTCATTAATATATCTCAATCAGCGAAGAAACTGATTTTTGCTGGAACATTTACGGCTGGGGGGCTAAAGACACGTGTGAGTGATGGAAAACTTGAGATTTTACAAGAAGGAAAAGCTAAAAAGTTTATCAAAAAAGTTCAACAAATCACATTTAGTGGCGAATATGCATCTACAACCGATCAAACAATACTGTATGTCACCGAAAGAGCCGTGTTCCGTTTAGAAAATGGCAAAATGATTCTCACTGAAATTGCACCTGGTATTGATTTAGAAAAAGATGTGCTGGGACAAATGGATTTTGAACCAACTATTGCGAGTGACTTGAAAATAATGGATAGTGGCATTTTTAGCGGAAAATGGGGCGGTTTAAAAACTATTATCGAAAAACAAACAAGAGAGGAAGTAAAACTATGACTAAGGAAATAAATCGTTGGGGAGTTTTAATTGGTTCTGTAGGGGTGCTTCTTTGTACAGGCGCGGTTTATGCATTTAGTGTTTTTGCTGGACCGCTCAGTGCCGCTCATGGTTGGACAATTCCACAAGTAATGATGGCATTTACAATTAATGCGGCGATTGGCCCGATTCCAACTATTTTGGGTGGGATTTTAACCGACAAAGGGAAGGCAAAATGGGCTATTTTGATAGGTGGAATATTATTTGGCATTGGATTTTCTCTAACTGGATTCGCGACATCCACCACAATGCTGTATTTATCTTACGGCGTTTTAGCTGGACTTGGGCAAGGCTTTGCTTACTCTGGATGTCTTAGCAATACGATTCGTCTTTTCCCAGATAAACGTGGTCTTGCATCTGGGCTTATCACAGCAGGCATGGGTGGTGCAACGATTATTGCCGCCCCTATTGCGAATCATTTAATTGAAACATATAGTGTCATGACCGCTTTTAAAATTATGGGTGCGGTTTATATCGCGGTTGTAATAGTTTGTAGTTTCCTTATCCGAGTTGCTCCAGCTGGCTATGCTCCAAAAGATTGGACTCCTCCAGCAGGAAACAATGCTGGAATGATCAATGTACCTTGGACTGGAATGATTCGAACCATGACTTTCTATTTAATTCTTTTAATGCTCGGTATTGGCGCATTTTCAGGACTGATGATTGCTTCTAATGCTTCTTTAATAGGTCAAAATATGTTTGGTTTAACAGCGGCATCGGCTGCAGCTTACGTAAGTATTTATTCACTAAGCAACTGTTTGGGACGAGTTGTTTGGGGCGCTGTATCAGACCGTCTAGGAAGATCTAATACGTTAATGATTATTTATACAGTCATCGCGTTATCTTTACTATCACTTGCTACGCTTCAATCAGTAGCAGGGTTTGTTATCGGTATTATCGGTCTAGGTTTATGCTTTGGCGGAACGATGGGTGTCTTCCCGTCCATTGTTATGGAAAACTATGGTCCGAAAAATCAAGGTGTCAATTATGGAATAGTATTCATTGGTTATTCCACAGCAGCATTCTTTGCACCGAAAATGGCAGCACAAATTGCTGGCCAAAATGGAGGCGATTTTACACAAGCTTTCTATATTGCGATTGCACTGGCCGCAGTAGGGCTATGTATTAATATTGTTTATAAGTTACGTGAGAAAAAACAACCTGTGAAGGAATTAGCATAAAATCAGAGAGGGGAAAGATAAAATGAGTTTAACAAAAATGTTAGAAATCAAGTATCCAATTTTACAAGGGGCAATGGCTCAAATAGCAACCTATGAGTTAGCTTCCGCGGTATCAAATGCAGGCGGTCTAGGAATTATTGCATCAGGCGGTATGACAGCAGATGCTTTACGCGAACAAATTCAACTTTGCAAAGAAAAAACAACGAATCCATTTGCAGTAAATATTATGCTAATGATGCCTAATTGCCCTGAACTTGTCGATGTAATTATTGAGGAAGAAGTTCGTGTTGTTACAACTGGCGCCGGAACACCGAAACCATTTATGGCGAAACTAAAAGCAGCAGGAATCAAAGTGATTGCTGTAATTCCATCCGTGAAAATCGCGAAAAAAATGGAAGAAATTGGCGTTGATGCCGTTGTTGCAGAGGGGACAGAAGCTGGTGGGCATGTTGGTGAAACAACTACGATGGCATTGGTTCGTCAAGTTGTTGCTGCAGTAAATATCCCTGTAATTGCAGCAGGTGGAATAGCTGATGGTCACGGAATGGCAGCCGCTTATGCGCTTGGAGCTAGTGGCGTGCAAATTGGTACGCTTTTCCTTGTGGCAGAGGAATGTCCTGTGCCAGCTAGCTTTAAACAAGCCGTTCTTGATGCAAGTGATACAGATACAACTGTAACAGGACGACGAAATGGCGCACCAGTTAGAAGTATAAAAAACCCGATGATTAAAAAATATGTCAAGTTAGAAAATGAAAATGCTTCTCGAGATCAACTAGAAGAATTAACACTAGGCTCTCTTAGAAAAGCTGTTCATGAAGGGGATGTCGAAAATGGCTCTGTCATGGCAGGTCAAATTTGCGGGATGTTAACAGAGATTCGCTCCACAAAAAATATTATCGAAAGCTTGATGAAAGAATCCGAGCAAGTTGCAAGTAATTTAGTTATTCAATAAAATAAAAGCCAGAAAATCAGAGAAACTGATTTTCTGGCTTTTACTATTTACGTCGATACATTTTGGTTAAATCGAGCATTAAGTATACAAGTAATAATGCGGTGATAATGACAGCAATGAGATTAGCAATATCATTATCAAAAAGAAAGCTAATACCATTAATTGCAAGTGCAATCAAAATAATCATCAAATATTTTACCATGGAAAGTCTCCAGTTCTATAATGCGCCATCTTGAATAATCTCTGTTTTATAACCATCTGGGTCAGTTAGGAAGTAATAAAACGGATCTTCACCTGGAAGTCCTTTTAAGTCGGTCACTGTATAGCCAGCAACTTGATGTTCTTTTAGTAAGGCATGGACATCAGGAACACCAACAGCTAAATGTCCATAACCATTACCTAAATCGTAAGCCTTTTTTTGGTCATAATTGTATGTTAGTTCTAGTTCAAATCCGCCCTCTTCAAAAGCCATATATACTAGTGTGAATTCAAAATCCGGAAAATCTTTACGCCGAACTTCTTTTAAACCCAAAGCATTCTCATAAAAATTAATCGATTCAGCCAAATCTTTCACTCGAATACATGTATGTAACATTTTTGCAGTCATTGTTTATTCCTCCTTTTAAACTTCTGTATCCATTGTAGTATATCTCATAAGTGATTACAAACAAGGAATATTGAAGTAGAGCGGGAATTTCGGTATAATGAGAAATGTGCAGGAAGGTGGAAGTATAATGACAAAAATTAAACGAATCATGACTGGAATAATTCAAGAAAATTGCTATATTATTTATCAAGATAGCTTAGCGCTCATTGTTGATCCAGGAGCAGAAGCAAGTAAAATCGAAGCGGTAATTGCGGAACTTCAAGTGACGCCGATAGCAGTTTTACTGACGCATTGTCACTATGATCATATTGGAGCTTTGGAAAAAATTCGGAAAGCTTATTCGATTCCGGTTTATGTTAGCCCGAAAGAACAAGAATGGCTTTCAAACCCAGAACTAAATCTATCTGCGCGTATTGCAGGAACACCAATCGTTGCTAATCCTGCAGAACATGAATTTAAGCTTGGAGAATATAATATCGAAGGTTTTCATTTTAAAGTTGTACCGACACCCGGACATTCTGTTGGGAGTTTAAGTTTTATTTTTGATGACTTTGTAATTGTTGGCGATGCACTATTTAAAGGCAGTATTGGTCGTACAGACCTATATACTGGTGATTTTGATACATTGATTAATAGTATTACAACAGAATTATTTGTCCTTCCAGATGACTTGAGAGCTTATTCTGGTCACGGAGAGATGACAACAATTGGTCATGAAAAAGCAACGAACCCCTATTTTAATTAAAATGCAGAAATATTGATTTCTGCATTTTTTTGTAAACAAATGAGAGGATGTTAGAAAATGTATTCAGATGAAGAGATTTTCAAAGAAGCAACAACAAAATCATTGCTACAACTACTCAAGAAAAAGGAAGATTTTCATACATATTGTTATCAAGAAACACTAGCAAAAGGCCAAGAAATAATATTAAATGATTCCAATGATTTCAAAATTTATCTAGTAGAAAGTGGTTATTTTGCCTATTGTCTTCAAAATGACCAAGGTGATTCTGGGATTATTTGTTTTGTTGGAGATGAAGTAGCTGTTAATTTAGTGCCAATCATTAAAGAAGAACCTGAAGACTCCAGTTTACGTACTTTGACCGAAGTAAAATGTTGGGTGTTAGATCCTGGTTTTGTGGAAAAGGCTTTAGATGAGTCGAACCAAAAAGCACTCTATTTATTGTCTAATTTGCTTTATACAAGAAAAGTTTATTTTAAAGCAAGTAAGCGTACTTTTATGAAGAAAGAAGCACGTATTCGAGCTTGTCTAAAAGATATCGGTTTATATATGGGACGAGTAACGAAAGAAAAAGAATATATTTTACCAGAAGAGATTAATAACTCTATTTTGGCTCAATATGCTAACACGACACGAGAGTATACCAACATTATTGTCTTAAAATTACGCAAAGAAGAAATTTTAGATGATAGTCATAAACCATGGGTGATAAGAAATATGGATGTCTTGTAAAAATAAACTTAATAAGTATTGGTTTTAAAGTGTAAAAGGTGAAAAAGTTTGAAAATCATCGAAAAAACCCGAAACAAAAATGTCACAAAAAATCCTTATTTATTCATTTTGAACTACAAAAAATTTGATTTTGGTACTTAAAAAGTAAAAAATATCTTCTTTTTAAGCTGGAATGATAGTTAATTCGTTTTATCCTATCTCTAACGTAATTTCGATGTATGATATTATACTTTAGAGGAGGAATTCATAATGAATACATTAGAAAAAAGGCAGCATGAAATTTTAGTCAATCCACTCCACTTTTGTAAGAAGTCTGGTGATTTTGCAAAACATAGTATGAGTATTAAGCTTTCAAAAAATGAACTATTTGATGTTGATTTTGTAACCGGTATTTATTTTGTTGAAACAGGGATCGTTATGAAAGGAACACAAATTGATGATTACATAGGGTATAATCAATTATTAAAACAAGGTGATATTTGTAATTTTGCTTCCTTTATGTCCCTAGAATTAAAGCGAAATATGGGAGCTAAACTATTATCGCCAAGAGCCAGTGTTATTACAGCTGTGGATAGAGACTTCTTTATTTTTATGGTTGAAAAACACGTTAGCATGGAAGAATTTATGCTTTATCAATCCAAAAAAGAAATTATGATACTGCAACGTCGCTGTTTACTGAATACTCTTAAAGTAAAAGATCGCGTCAAGCATGTTATTGCAGCGCTTGGATATGAATATGGAATTTCTAATGGTAGTAATATCCAAATTCCTCCAGAGTTATCGACTACATTTTTATCTAAGTTTATGGGGATAACGCGGGAATACCTTAGTCTTACACTGAGCGAACTAAAAAAAGAAGGTTATTTACTCTATACGAAAATTCCAATCGTTGTCAATGCTGAAAAATTGTTTAACGAAATTCCATATGAATCATTAATTTTATAAACTTTAAGATGATAGTCTAACGGCTGTCTTCTTTTTTATGATAAAATGAAGAAAAAAAGAGGAGTTATACTATGAGTGATTACTTGGAAATTCCGGAATTAAATAAAGCTTTTCCTTTTCGGTCATTCATCAATGAGGGTGAGGTACTTGTGTATCCTCACTGGCACAAAGAAATCGAAATAATTTACGCATTAAAAGGTAGCTTGAATTTAGGGATAAACGATATGCCGATTCAATTAAATGAAGGCGAAATTCAAGTTATTAACGGCGGGAATGTCCATTATTTTTTAGCTTCTCCAAATAGTGAGCGGATTGTTATTCAGTTTGATTTAAGCTTATTTCAAGAAGAGATGCAGATGGACGACATGGGAAAACCACTTCGGGAAATGCTTACAGAAATGGCTCATTTGAGTAGAGAATGGCCAGAAGCAGTTGTTGCAAACATGCAGTCACTGATTATGGAAATACACGCAGAGGCAAACGAGGATAAACCTGGGAAACACTACATTTTAAAAGCGGATTTACTATCGATTATTGTACTTATTTACCGTGCAATCCCACAAATAAAAACCCAGCCTGACAGTGTGATTTCTGAACAAGCTGTACTTAAATCACAAGAAACTTTACATAAATTAGATCAAATTTTTTCCTATGTAGAAAAACATTATCAGGAACCTGTTAGCTTGCAAGAAGTAGCAGACTATACCGGATTTAGTACTTATTATTTTACAAAGTTTTTTAAGCGAAACACCGGAATGACTTTTGTGACATTTTTAAATGATTATCGTCTCAATAAAGCGAAGTGGATGCTATTAAATGAAGCATTTCCAGTAACTGAAGTGGCAGAACTTGCGGGCTTTAGTAGTGTTAAAACGTTCCATCATGCATTCAAACGAGCGATGGGAGTAGCACCACTTAAATACAGGAAGGCAATATACGGGAATAATTAAGCAATAAAACAGGAAGAAATACCTCTAGTAGTTTTGTATGATGTAACTATCAAAACTATTGGAGGTTTTTTATATGTCATTGAAAGTTGGAATTATTGGTTGTGGAGGCATTGCAAACGGGAAACATATGCCAAGCTTATTAAAAGCTGAGAAAGCAGAAATGGTTGCTTTTTGCGATATTGTACGAGAAAAAGCAGAGGCAGCAGCAAAAGAATTTGGTGCAGAAAATGCAAGCGTATACACGAATTATCAAGACTTACTCCAAGATAAATCAATCGACGTTATTCACGTATGTACACCAAATATTTCGCATGCTGAAATTTCGATTGCAGCAATGGAAGCCGGTAAACATGTTATGTGCGAAAAACCAATGGCAAAAACAGCGGAAGAAGCTAAAAGTATGATTGCAGCGGCAGAACGTACTGGAAAGAAACTAACAATTGGCTATCAAAATAGATTCCGTAAAGACTCCGATTATTTACACCAAATTTGTGAAAATAACGAGCTAGGTGATATTTACTATGCAAAAGCAAAAGCAATTCGTCGTCGTGCAGTACCAACATGGGGCGTATTCCTAGATGAAGAAGCACAAGGCGGTGGACCACTAATTGATATTGGTACCCACGCACTTGATTTAACGCTTTGGATGATGGACAATTATAAACCAAAATATGTTGTCGGAAATAGTTATCATAAATTAGCCAAAAAAGAAAATGCAGCAAATGCTTGGGGTTCATGGGATCCAAAGAAATTTACGGTAGAAGATTCCGCATTTGGTTTCATTACAATGGAAAATGGTGCAACGATTGTTTTAGAAGCAAGCTGGGCACTTAATACGCTAGATGTTGGTGAAGCAAGAACTTCTCTTAGTGGAACAGAAGGCGGCGCAGATATGGAAGACGGTTTACGAATTAACGGAGAAGCATATAGTCAAATGTACGAAAAGAAAATCCAATTGGATGCAGATGGCGTAGATTTTTATGACGGTGAAGGAGATGATCCTGCGTTAATCGAAGCAGAACAGTGGTTGGATGCAATTTTAAACAATACAGAGCCAGTTGTAAAACCAGAACAAGCACTTGTCGTGACACAAATTTTAGAAGCCATTTATGAATCATCTAAAACCGGACAACCAGTTTATTTTAATTAAGGAGGCTGAATCTTTATGCAAGCAAAAATAGCTTTGCAATTGTGGAGTGTCAAAGAAGCCTGTGAACTCGATTTCTTTGGAACACTAGAAAAAGTGGCTGAAATGGGTTACGACGGTGTGGAGTTCGCTGGATATTACGGGAAATCAGCTCATGAAATAAAAGCAAAACTAGCTGAGCTTGGACTAGAAGTTGCAGGTTCACATATTAGTAAAGAACAATTAGAAGCGGATCTAGACAATGTGATTTTGTTTGAAAAAGAACTAGGAAACAGGCATATTGTATGTCCTTATGCAGATTTTGAAACGGAAGAAGAATGGTTTGAATTTAGCAAACAACTTCAAGTAATTACGCAAACAATCAATGAAGCAGGTCTTGCGTTGAGCTACCACAATCATGCTCACGAGTTGGAGAGGCTTTCTAATCAAACAAGTCTCGAAATGTTGTTAGAAAACGTACCAGGAATGAATGTGGAATTAGATACTTATTGGCTAGAGTACGCGGGTGTGGGTGTCATTCCCTTTATTGAAAAATACCAGCAACGACTTCCTTTAGTGCATATTAAAGACAGGTCTGCCAAGCAAAAAGAAAGCACGATTATCGGAGAAGGGGTATTAGATATTCAAGGATATATCACCGCAGCTTTAAACAGTGGCTCCGAGTGGCTGATTATTGAACAAGAAGCATTTGAAGAAGATCCGTTAATCAGTGTAAGTAGAGGACGCGACTATTTAGCAAGTTTATTGGAGGAGAAGTAATATGACACGAGTTACAGTTTGGAATGAATTTTTGCATGAAAAAGAAGATGATGCAGTACTTGCGATTTATCCAGATGGCATCCATGGACAAATTGCTCATTTTCTAGAAAAAGCTGGTTTCGATGCGGGAACAGCTACACTAGAAGAGTCAGAACACGGGCTTACTGAAGAAGTTCTTGCAAGCACAGATGTCCTTATTTGGTGGGGACACATGGGCCATGATCGTGTAGAAGATAACATTGTCGACCGAGTTCAAAAACGTGTATTAGAAGGTATGGGGCTGATTGTTCTTCATTCCGGTCATATGTCGAAAATTTTCATGCGCTTAATGGGAACAAGTTGTGATTTAAAGTGGCGTGAAGCAAATGAAAGAGAGCGACTTTGGGTAGTAGATCCATCTCACCCAATCGCTAAAGGAATTGGTGAATTTATTGAGCTTGACGAAGAAGAGATGTACGGTGAGCACTTTGATATTCCAGCGCCAGATGAATTAATTTTCTTAGGTTGGTTTGAAGGTGGAGAAGTATTCCGAAGTGGCATTACGTATAAACGAGGAAATGGGCGGATTTTCTATTTCCAACCAGGTCATGAATCTTACCCAACATACCATCACCCAGACATTCAGCAAGTGATTATCAACGGGGTTCATTGGTGCGCAAATGGAAGAGATACCTATCCAGCATATGGGAATCATCAACCACTAGAAAAAATGGGGAGGAAATAAAATGAAATTAGGCGTATTTACACCATTATTTGCAAATTTATCACTAGAAGATATGTTAGACAAAGTAAAAGCAGCTGGACTAGATGCAGTAGAAATTGGAACAGGCGGAAACCCTGGGAACCATCATTGTCCAACAGATGAACTACTAGAAAGCGAGTCAGCTCGTATTGCGTATTTAGAAAAGTTTACTAGCCGTGGTTTAACAATTAGTGCTTTTAGTTGCCACGACAATCCGATTTCACCAAATAAAGCAGAGGCGGCTGCGGCAGATGAAATTTTACGTAAATCGATTAAGTTAGCTTCTTTAATGAATGTGCCAGTTGTTAATACATTTTCAGGAACAGCAGGAGATAGCGATGATGCCAAAGCACCGAACTGGCCAGTGATACCATGGCCAACCGTATATAGCGACATTAAAGCTTGGCAATGGGAAACGAAACTAATTCCTTATTGGAAAGAAATTGGTGAACTTGCAGCGGCAGCAGATGTGAAAATTGGTATTGAATTACATGGTGGTTTCCTCTGCCACACGCCATACACCATTTTAAAATTGCGTGAAGAAACAAATGATGCCATTGGTGTAAACCTTGATCCTAGTCATTTATGGTGGCAAGGTATTGATCCAGTTGGTGCGATTAAAATTCTTGGAAAAGCAGGTGCAATTCACCATTTCCATGCGAAGGATACTTATTTGGATCAAGACAACATTAATATGTATGGACTTACAGATATGCAACCATATGGAGATGTGCAAACACGTGCTTGGACTTTTCGTTCGGTTGGATGTGGGCATAGTTTAACAGAATGGTCTGACATTATGAGTGCACTTAGAACTTATGGTTATGATTATGTAGTTAGTATTGAACATGAAGATCCATTAATGTCGATTGATGAAGGTTTTGACCGAGCTGTGACGAATTTACAATCCATTTTGATAAAAGATAAGCCACTGGATATGTGGTGGGCTTAATTTAGGAAGGATGTCTTGAAATGAAAAAATACCAAATCGTGATTATTGGGTACGGCGGGATGGGGAGTTATCACGTAACACTTGCTTCTGCTGCTGATAATTTAGAAGTTCGCGGTGTATTTGATATTTTAGAAGAAAAACGAGTTGCAGCATCAGGTAAAGGCTTGAAAATTTACCCGAGTTTTGAGTCTGTTTTAACAGATGACGAGGTAGATGCAGTACTGATTGCAACGCCCAATGATAGTCATAAAGAATTGGCGATTCGTGCATTAGAAGCTGGAAAACACGTCGTTTGTGAGAAACCAGTTACGATGACAAGTGAAGATTTACTCGTTATTATGGATACTGCTAAAAAAGAAAATAAACATTTTATGGTGCATCAAAATAGACGTTGGGACGAGGATTTCCTGATTATCAAAGAAATGATGGAGCAAAAAACAATTGGGGATATTTTTCATCTTGAATCACGTGTACACGGAGCAAATGGTATTCCAGGCGATTGGCGCCATCTAAAAGCGCATGGTGGTGGAATGGTACTTGATTGGGGCGTTCACTTATTGGATCAACTGCTATTCTTAATTGATAGCAATGTGAAATCTGTTTCAGCTAATTTAAGTTTTGCGCTCGGGGATGAAGTAGATGATGGATTTGTTTCTTTTATCACTTTTGAAAATGGGATAACTGCGCAAGTGGAAGTAGGGACAACCAACTTCATCAAATTACCTCGCTGGTATGTTAAAGGTACGGAAGGAACAGGAATCATTCAAGATTGGGATTTGAGTGGAGAAATTGTTAAACCAACTGCTCTCGCTAAGTTATCGGAACCAACGCCAATTCAAGCTGGTCAAGGGTTAACGAAAACCATGGCACCACCAAGCGAAAAAGCAACGGAGACTCTACCACTTGTATCACCAAGCAAATTAGCCACTAGTTTTTATAACAATTTTGTAGATGTGCTAAATAATGATAGTGAACCAATCGTTTCAAACGAAGAAGTATATCAAGTTTTAAAACTGATTGAAGCAATCTTCCAAGCAGCCAAAACGAACCAAACTATCCACTCTATTTAAAAAAGATGTTTAATTTTATGTCAAAGTGGAACACATTAGTATGAAGACATTCATTCTTCATTAGAAACTAATTCTAATCTAGGAGGTCATATTAATGAGTGAAGATAAGGGCATGAAAGATAAGGCAAAAGGATTGAAAGACAAAGTAGTAGGTGACGCTAAGGATAAGTTTGGAAAAGCAACTGACGACAAAGGAAAACAAGTCGAAGGTAAAGCTCAAAAAGCTAAAGGTGAAGTAGAAGATAAAACTGGCGACGCGAAAAAGAAATTATCTGAATGAAATAAATAGGTAATGGAATCGCCTTATAAAATTGAAAACGCTTTGCAAAACCTTTTTAAAAGGTGCATGCAAGGCGTTTTTATTGTCCAGCTAAATATTTAATTCTGTTAGGAACCTTTTTAATTTTTTTATAATTAACAACCATTTTATTTTCGCCAATTAATATTTTGAATTGATTATCTTTTGTTAATTGTTTTTCGGAATAGAAAGTAAGCGTTTTTTGTTTCCCTTTATCATCATATACTTTCGATACGTACTCATAACCTTTAAATTGATTTTTTTGTACAGGTTTTCCGGCTTCTTCAACTTTAAGGTAATAGGACTTAACAGCTGCATCAGTTGGTATCGCGTACTCCCAAATAGCACAGACAGCGAGAAGAACTGTGGCTAACATTATTAATACTCTCTTTTTTGTAAACATTCTTCTTCATCCTTCCTAAACAGTTTTGATTTATTACATTAAGTTTACAATGAAAAGACCAATTTATCCTATTCGTTAACTAACAAAATCACCTTGGAACCTTACAATTTTGTCAGAATGAATGAAAGGAGTTTGTGAAGACGGAAAATTAGATTTTCGGGTTACTAAATGTAGATGACAAGAGAAAAAACAGACACAATAAGTAGTGGTATTAGCCAGAATGATTTGTGTGGTAAAGCACATATAATAACCTAGAAAAAATTTTTTTAAGCTAAAAACCCTGTCTTTATCGTAGTTTTGAAGATTTCTATTAAAAAGAAAAAGCACTATATCTTGCATTCACAATGAAAAAGTTATACTATATATAGTATCGAAAGCGAAATATTGCTTCATCGCCTTTTAACTTTTATTGAGGGGAATTTGCTCCTTTAAAAGTTAATTTTTTTGCTCCATGGATGGACATAATTATTCACTTGACGAGTAAAAGCGCACAAATGAATCAGATATTTTTACAACGAGGAAAAAAGGATGAAATGGGGATTGCAAATGACAACTTACATAGTAAAAGACGGGGGAAACAGAAAGCTACCTTTTGATAAGAGTCGATTGGACGGATATTTAGAGAAAATCCATGAAGAATTTCCAAAACTCGACTTAGAAGACTACAAACGTAAGGTTTTTAATTTTGTAGAGAAAAAGGAAGATTATCCAGCAGATGAATTAGTAGATTACTTGATTCGGGAAGCCGAAGCACGTACGGACATTCATATCCCTGAATGGGAACATTTTGCAGCACGCCTTTATTTAAATAAATTATATAAAAAAGCAAGTAAAAACCGCTTTTACAATGATGATGACAAGTATGGTTCTTATGTGGGACTTCAAGAAAGCCTAGGCGAACGTGGCATTTATTCCGGAAACATCTTAAAAAATTATTCTAAAGAAGAACTAATTGACGCAGGAAAATTAATTGATCCTGAAAAAGATAAATTATTTACTTACAATGGTTTATATTTGTTAGCTACTCGTTATTTAGCAACTGATTCTGAACGTAATGTCTATGAATTGCCACAAGAACGTTGGCTAACTATTGCACTTTACTTAATGCAAAACGAACCAAAAGAAAAACGGATGAACTTAGTTGGAGAAGCATACTGGGCTTTAAGCAATCTTTATATGACAGTGGCTACTCCAACACTTGCAAATGCAGGAAAAGTTGGTGGACAATTATCTAGTTGCTTCATTGATACAGTAGATGATAGCTTACAAGGTATTTATGATAGCAATACAGACGTTGCTAGAGTGTCTAAGCATGGCGGTGGGGTTGGCGCATATCTTGGTTATGTTCGTTCAACCGGCGCTGCTATCCGCGGGGTAAAAGGTGCAAGTGGTGGTGTTATTCCTTGGATTAAGCAATTAAATAATACTGCGGTTAGTGTCGATCAATTAGGTCAACGTAAAGGTGCGATTGCTGTATATCTAGACGTATTCCATAAAGATATCGAGTCGTTTTTAGATTTACGTTTGAATAATGGAGATCAACGTTTACGCGCACATGATGTATTTACTGCCGTTTGTATTCCAGATATTTTCATGGAGGCAGTAGAACGTCGTGGTGAATGGTATTTATTCGATCCACATGAAGTAAAAGCGAAAAAAGGCTGGTACTTGCAAGACTTCTACGATGAATCAAAAGGAGAAGGTACTTTCCGCGAAAAATATGACGAACTAGTAGCTGACGAAACAATCAGCAAAAAAATTGTCAAAGCAATTGATATCATGAAACGTGTGATGATGAGCCAACTAGAAACAGGAAACCCATTCATGTTCTATCGTGATGAAGTCAACAGGATGAATCCAAACAAACACGAAGGAATGGTATATTCTAGTAACTTATGTACGGAAATCATGCAAAATATGAGTCCAACAAAAATGATCCAAGAAATTATTTCTGGAGATCAAATCGTTATTACGAAACAAGCTGGAGATTTCGTTGTATGTAATTTATCTTCTGTTAACTTAGGTCGTGCCGTTGTTGCGGAAGAAGGAACGCTAGAACGTTTAATCGAAGTAGAAGTTCGAATGTTAGATAATGTGATTGACTTAAATGAATTACCAGTACCACAAGCAACCATTACCAACCAAAAATACCGCTCCATTGGACTTGGGACTTTTGGATGGCATCATCTGTTAGCACTTAAAAACATCGCTTGGGACTCAGAAGAAGCAGAAAAATATGCCGATGAATTATATGAACAAATCAACTACCTAGCTATTCGCGCTAGTACAAAATTAGCACAAGAAAAAGGTGCTTATAAAGTATTCAAAGGAAGTGACTGGAATACAGGAGAATACTTTGCTCGTCGCAACTACAATTCACCTGAATGGCAAGAGCTTGCAAAAGAAGTAGCGGAAAAAGGATTACGTAATGCGTACCTTGTTGCTGTAGCGCCGAATATGAGTACTGCGCAAATCGCTGGTTCTACTGCATCGATTGACCCAATTTACAGTGCATTTTATTATGAAGAGAAAAAAGATTATCGTCGTCCAGTTATTGCACCAGACTTGAATCTAAGCACTTACCCATACTATGAAAAAGGTGCATACAAAGTGGACCAATTCGCAAGTGTTCGTCAAAATGGGCGTCGTCAACGTCACGTCGATCAATCACTTAGTTTTAACTTCTATGTGCCAAGTGGTATCAAAGCAAGTAAATTACTTGAACTTCACATGACTGCATGGAACGAAGGCTTAAAAACTACGTACTATGTTCGTTCTAATGATATTGATGTGGAAGAGTGCGAATGGTGCTCAAGCTGATAAATCTCTAAAAACTATCAATTGAAACTAAACAAAAGGGAGGGCTTGCCTAGATGGCTGACCAAAAAGAACAACTAACACGTATTAAAATATTAGAACCGTTATTTCCAAACCGTTCTACTTCAATCATAAACGGAGAAACTAGCGGCATTCTTAATTGGAATGATATACCGTATCCATCTTTCTACCGAGCTTATAAAGAACTTTCTACTAATTACTGGATTCCAGATGAAGTAGATATGAAAAGTGATGCGAAACAATATCCTGCACTTTCAGAACAAGAAAAATATGCCTTCGATGCGATTATTGGCTTACTAGCGACACTTGATTCTCCGCAAACTCGTTTTATTTATAATATTGCGGAGTACATTACAGATCCAGCTGTCCATGCGAATGCAGCGATTATTGCACAACAAGAAGTCATTCATAATGAAAGTTATTCTTATGTACTTGCTTCTATCACTAATCTGCAAGAGCAAAATCGTGTGTTTGAACTAGCTAGAACGCATCCAACAATCATTAAACGTAACGAGCCAATCATGGAAGCGTACGATGATTTCATGAATAATAAAACAGGAGAAACGTTAGTAAAAGCTTTAATTCAATCATCTATTTTAGAAGGAATTAATTTCTATAGTGGTTTTGCTTACTTCTACAATCTTGTTCGTCAAAATAAAATGACTGGAACAGGAAAAATTATTAGCTTTATTAATCGTGATGAATTAGCACATTCTAAGTTTATCTCCGAAGTTATTCGGGCGATCCTTGGTGAAAACCCAGAATTACAAACAGATGAACTAGTGGAATATACACACGAAGCTTTCCGCCATGCAGTAGAACTTGAAACAGAATGGTCAGAAGAAGTCATGCAAGGTATTGAAGGTATCGATGTGGAGGAAATGGTAGATTACGTCAAATATCGTGCCAATAAAATGCTAGGTATGCTTGGTATTCCAGAACTTTATCCAGGACATAGCGAAAATACAATGACATGGATTAAAGCTTATGCAGATAATTTTACAGAAACAAAAACCGACTTTTTCGAAATGCGCAATTCAAGTTATAAAAAAACGAATATGGATAACGGATTCGACGATTTATGAGAATTTTGTTAGCCTATGATTCTCTAAGTGGTAATACGAAAATGGTAGCCGATGAAATTGAAGGGATTTTAGTGAGTGAGGGGCATGATGTTGTGTCTTTCCGCGTATCCCCGATGGCTGAGTATCCACTTGATGAGGATTTTGATTTGTACATGTTAGGGGCATGGACAGTCGATTACGGAAGAACACCGCCAGATATGAAAGATTTTATCGCGGAACTTGCCGTTAAACCCAAGAATATAGCCATTTTTGGTACTGGGGAAACACAATGGGGTATGGAATTTTATTGTGGTGCTGTCGACCGAATGGCAACTTATTTTGGAACAAGCTACCCAACTTTAAAAGTAGAACAGATGCCACATACAGAACAAGACAGAGTGGCTATCAATCATTGGGTCAAAGAAATTTTAACACTAAGGAGTGGAATGAAATGACAAGTATTGAAATCAAATCACCAGAAGAGTTTGCAGCTCATATTAGTGGGGATGAATTAGTATATGTGGACTACTGGAAAGACAACTGTCCTAACTGTAAAATGCTTGATCTTTCATTTGCTGAATTCAAAAACTCAGAAATCGCAAAGAAAGTGAAAGTATTAAAAGTAAAATTGGAAGAAATGGGTGAAAACTTCTTTTTTGATCGAGATGTACAACAAACACCTACGCTTGTATTATACAAAGGCGGCGAAGAAATCCACCGTTTAAATGGCTTTATTCCTCCTAATAAAATTGAAGAAGCTATTTCTTTAAACGCATAATCGAATAAGTGACAGGTTCCTTCTAAAGGGGCTTTTTGCTTATTTTTATGCTTTTTTGCGCAATTGTTCACAATGCCGTTTTACAAAAGGAGCTGGAATTTTGAAGGAATTACAAAATGAAATTACTACTTTCCTAAAAGAACGTGACTGGTTAGATCAATACAACCATCCAAAGGACCTGGCGCTATCATTATCATTAGAGGCAGCGGAATTACTAGAATGCTTTCAATGGAAAACTGATGAAGAAGCTGTGAAAGAAAATCGAGAAGAAATGCTAAAAGAAGTAGCAGATGTGATGATTTATGCTTTGCAAATTGTCGAGAGTTTAGGTGAGGATGCCGAAGAAGTTATCCGATTGAAATTAGCAGAAAATCGGACGCGAACTTGGTCGAAGTAACAAAATAAAGCTACTTTACCAAATAGATAAAGCAGCTTGTTTATTTAATAAGAATAAGAACGTTTCCGGCGTTTTTTTGAGCGAATCATGGTAAAAATCCCTGCAATTACTAAAATAAGGGAAATAATACAAATACCAAAACCGATAAGTCCAGTGATGCTAAAAGAAAAACCAAAGCCAATTAAACCAACAAGAAGTATTACTAAGCCAGCTATTTTCATATATAAACTCCTTTCAGAAATCTTATTTCTATTATAAAGGAATTAACTCAAAAAAATAAGGCTTAAAAGATAAAAAAATTTTAAAGATGAAAGCTACTGATAGAGCATAGGTTCGCATAAATAGGAAATAGTCAAGACTGCAAACGAAAAAATTTATCTGTTATAGTAAGAAAGGAAGAAATGCAAGGAGGAAAACATATGGATTTTAAAGAGTATCAAATTTTAGCAAACAGGACTGCAGCAACACACGAACAGGCACTGACAAACTACGGACTTGGAATTACAGGTGAGGCCGGTGAAGTTGCCGATTTGATTAAAAAATATGCTTTTCACGGACATGATTTAAACAAAGAAGCCTTAACCAAAGAGCTCGGCGATGTACTTTGGTATGTATCACAAATTGCTAAATGGGCAGATATTAGTATGGAAACAGTCGCAGAACTAAATATTGAAAAACTGAAACGACGCTACCCACAAGGCTTTTCAGCTGAGCGTAGTAAACTTCAAATCGATTAAAAAACGTTTGTATTTAAGAAAAGAAATTTTCCTACAATACAAACGTTTTTAATTTTTTAGTGAGCTAGAAAACTTACTAAATAGCGTGTAAATAACATATTGGATAATCGAGAAATAGAATACAAAGTTCCAGAATGGCCAGTGGAAAACGCCAAACATAACTTGTAGCGATTCAATTGGCTGTGTCAGTAAGTGGATAGAATGTAAGCGTGAAAACCGACCGATGTAAATAGCATAACTAGATAATAGAATTAACCCTGTTAAAAGCAGTTGATAGCTAAGTTTGCTAGTCCAGTTGAATCGTTTTCTGATTTCTGCAAGCATTTTGGCAAAAGACCAAAATCCAATAAATAATCCAAAGAAGACCCCAACGATAATATAAGTGAAATGTCGCCATAGCCACGGAGCAGTGGATAAAATTCCTTCCGCACCATAAATTTCTAAACGCTGTAAATGAAGTAAATCAGTTAACAGATATGGAGAATTTGGGAAAAATACTAACCAAACGAGAGCTAGTGGCCAGAAAATCCACCAAACGCGAGGTTTTTTAGTAAGAAACACAGCTATTTCGAAAGGGATGTAAGCAAGCCCGACGTTTAAAATCAAAAAGGTATAAGTATCTGCTGTAAAATACAGAATAAGAAAATAACCGACTAAAAAAGCTCGGCAAGTCCAAATTGCTTTCTTCATGAAATAGTCACCTCGTGCTAGTTATTGTATCATAAATTGAGGTGACGAGCGAAACTTAACCTGCTAAATGAAACAAAAGTACCAAACCTAAGCCGAAAGCAGAAAGTAAAATAGAACCAATAAATGCAGCGGCAAATGGTTTCCCTCCCATTTTTCCAAAAGAAGGTAAATGGACATTCAATCCAAGGGCACCCATTGACATGGCAATTAGGAAATAAGCGCAAACGACAAGGAAATCTGTTATAGATGACGGAATGATATCAAAACTATTAATGGCACTGGTTGCTAAAAATCCAAAAATAAACCATGGAACAGGAAGCTCAGCCCAAGAAAAGCGGTTTTTTGTTCCGACATTCACCATTTTTGCAACGACGAAACAAACTGGTACAAGCAAGGCTACGCGAGTTAATTTGACGATAACGGCCATATCAACTGCGGAAGTACCACCAGGATCAGCAGCAGCAATTACATGTGCGATTTCATGAAGTGTCGCACCTGAGAAAATACCATAGCCATCAGGTCCAAGCGGTAAAATAGGATAGATGAGTGTATAAACAACAGTAAAAATAGTTCCAAGTAAAGCAATAATCGTAGCAGCTACCGCCGTTTGGTTGTTGTCTGCCTTTACTTGAGGAGAAATGGCTACAACCGCCGCAGCCCCACAAATCCCAGTTCCACAGGCAACTAAAATCGCTAGTTTTTTATCTACCCCAAATAATTTGGCTAAAAAGTAAACGACAGTAATGCCAAAACTAAGACATAGAGCTGCAATGAGGAAAACACGCCATCCGGCATTGTAAATATCCACTAAATTTAGTCGGAAACCTAGTAAGATAATTCCGGCCCGAAGAATGACTTTATTAGAGAACTGAATTCCTGTAAACCATTTGTCAGGAATTGGCACAAGAGCACGAATAATAATACCAATTAAAATAGCTGTAACAAGTTGCCCAAGAATCATTAAAAATGGTAGTTTAGCTAGAAAATAAGATAATCCAGCGATACAAAAAGTAAGTGCAATGCCATACCAAAATGTTTTAAGTCGAAATAAAGATTGACTCATATAACCCCTCCTTTCTTTATGTTTTTACTTTACCATTTCCAGTTTTATTAGTAAAATTTATATTAATTATATTATTGATAATATTTATTTATGGAGGGGATAAAATGGATGAAGCGCTTAGGACCTATATTCGAGTAGTGGAGTTGAAGAGTTTTACAAAAGCTTCGGAAGAATTACACATATCGCAACCAGCTGTTTCTTTGCAACTAAAAAAGTTAGAACAGCATTATGATACAGAATTAATATACAGACAAGCGAAAAAGTTCGTTTTAACAGCGACAGGAGAAATACTTTATCACCGGGCGAAACAATTAGAAGGACTGTACAAACAAGTCGAGGAAGAAATTAGCCTGTACCATCATCATTTAAAAGGAAGGTTACGAGTTGGAGCTAGTTTTACAGTAGGAGAGTACTATTTGCCTGCGATGATTGCTAAGTTTCATGCCCAGTATCCGGAAATTACCCTAGAGTTAATTATAGAGAATACTGCAAAAATTGCCGATAAAGTAGAATTGCTACAAGTCGACATAGGATTAATTGAAGGTCAAATAAATAAAAAAGATCTTGAAATAAGTGCATTTTTAGATGATGAAATGTGTATTGTTGGTCCAGCAAGTGGATCGGTAGAGGAGATTCAAAAAGGTACGACCTGGGTTGCTCGGGAAGAAGGCTCAGGCACGCGTGAATATCTAGATCATGTCATTAGTACAAATGGTTGGAATGTGACAGAGCGGATCGTAGCTTGGAGTAATATGGCAGTCAAACAAATGGTTCTTAAAGAGGTTGGCTATACCGTTATTTCAAGATGCGTCGTAGAAGAAGAAATAAAAAAAGGTGATTTGCTTACCTTTCATACAGATAAGATATTGATGCGTAAATTTTCTGTTCTAAAAAATAAACAAATGCTAGAAAATCGAATCGCGGAAACATTTTTAGCATTTTTGCATGATAATCAGTCATTATAGCTAGCTTTTTTACCTCGTTGTGATTACAATGAGAAAGAATACATTTTAGAAAGGGAGAAGAAATGAAGGATTATTTTATAGATCGTTCCTATAAAGCCTCGATGGGAATAGCAAATGCGGTTCTTGTAACACTTGGAATCGGACTTCTTTTACAAACCATCGGGCAAATGACAGGAGTTTCGGTTCTTGTGACAATTGGTGCAATTGGGAAGACAATGTTAATACCGGCAATAGGCGTTGGGATTGCGATGTGCTTGCATGCAAACACACTTGTGACGATAAGTGCAGCGGCATCTGCTATTATTGGTGGTGGAGCAGTGGTGACGCTTGCTGGTGGGGGTGTTGGAATAACTAGTGGCGAACCGGTCGGAGCTATTTTAGCCGTCATTGTGGCAGTTTGGACTGGAAAGCGTGTAACAGGAAAGACTAAGTTTGATATGATTTTAATTCCAGGGGTATCGCTTCTGGCAGGCGGGCTTAGTGGTATTTTATTTGCTAAGATTATGGCGCCAATTTTAGACTCTGTTAGTTTAGGAATTAGTTCATTAATTGGAGGTTCACCGCTGATTTCATCTATGGTTATCGCGTTTGTTTTTGGAGTATTAATTCTTAGTCCAGCTTCGTCAGCCGCTCTTGCAATTGCGCTTCAATTAGATCCAACTGCTAGTGCAGCAGCGTTAATTGGTTGTTCGGTTCAATTTGTATCATTTGCAGTGTTAAGCTACCGAGATAACAACTGGGGTGCGTTTTTTGCACAACTTATTTGTACGCCAAAGTTACAAACACCAAACATTATAAAAAAACCTAGCGTCATGTTAGTTCCATTACTGACGACTTTAATTGCAGGACCTCTTGGTGTGATGGTTTTCCATATTCAAGCATCTAGTGAGGTGGCAGGGCTTGGGTTATGTGCGTTTGTTGCACCACTTTATTTAATAGCTAATTACGGATTCAGCACACTTGCTGCTTTTATTTTGGTTGCAGTTGTCTTGCCAGGTGTTATTTCACTTATTGTCAGACCGATATTAATCAAAAAAGAACACCTGAAAACTGGGGATTTAACCGTTGAACTACAATAACAACACGGAAAAGTAGGGCTGCTTGGTCCTGCTTTTTTGTTATAATCAGAGACCAAACCAGTTAGCTATAAAAGTTTCATTGTAACAGAATGTACATAATTTTTTTCTGAAATAGCGTATCAAAAAGTATTCTTTTCGTGTAAAATATAACATTGTAAGCAATAAAAAACAAAGAGGTTAAATTATGGAAAAAAGTGGATATGTTGCAGATCCGATATACGGAGAAATCAAGAATGAAATAATGACTAACACTTTGGGAAATGGCGAAAAAGTGGGTATAGACGACATTATGAAACGATTTCAAGTCAGCAAACAAGTGGCTTTTGGCGCACTCCACTGCCTACATAAAAGTGGTATGTTATGTGAGGACAATGGCGGACAAAGCTTTTCAGTAACGACAAAAAACGAAGCTGAACATCGTGAAAAATCACGTTTAAAGTTAGCTTTTTTTCATCTTAACTATGCGGTTCAAAAGTTACAAGATCAAGATGCGGAAATATGTGCGACTTGTCTTCGTAAAGAATTAGTCTATATAAAACTGGCCGTTGCTGATCAAAATACAGATGTGTTCATTGATCATGTTAAAAACTTTTACGCTTGTATGATTCACTATACAGAAATGCCAGCTATGGAGAAAAATATTGATACATTTACGATGCTTTTACAGAAGATGAAAATAAAGAATGAGAAATTGTTTTTTGATGCCTTTATCATGGATATTACAGAGTCACTAGAAGAATTAGTTAATCATTTAGAGGCAAGAGAGTTTGAGGAATGTCATCTCGTGATTCAAAAATTTTATGATAAAAATATTTCCATTTTATTTTCTTAATCAAAAAACCCCGCGTGGTAACTTTCATCACACGGGGTTTTTCTTTTCGGATGAGCTTGTCTTGCCACTCATCTGATGGCCGGACCATGTCTGGATGCTTCTGAATAAACATACAACATTCGGAAAACGGTGAGGCATTTTCGAACAAGTAGGCCAATTTTATCTAACCTTTATTCCTCAAGATATTCCACTTACGAATAAATGAGCGCCCGTAACTTGTTCCAATAGTGGCCATTAATGATACGATACTTTATTCGCTTATTTACCAATTTAGTGAGGCTTAAAAAATATTGATAAATGGGCGACGTAACGAAAGTCCGTCTTCCTACAACTAAGTTAGTTAAGTCCTTGACGCGGCGTATACTCCTCGCCTTCCTCCTGTAAGCTAACTTTAGCTGCTTGACACTAAAATCCTTCACCAGACGTTTTGCCGGCATATGACAAAGCTGAGAAAAAATCAGCTTGTACACCAAGTTTTTGTCATTCGCATCACCTTTTTTGTTCGTTGTATTCTATATATAACCGCTACCAAAAAATGTAAACGCTTTATACGAAAAATGATTATAAAGTCATAGCTTAATGAATGAAATAGGGTCTTTAGTTAGAGGAAATAAGCCATTAAAATATCATCTACAAATTTTCCATCAATAATAAATTCTTTTTCAAGTAATCCCTCTTGTTTAAAACCGTTCTTTTCATAAAAACGAATGGCTCTTTGATTGATAGATAGAACGCGCAAAGAGATTTTGAGGTAGCCTTTTTCACGGGCTATTTCTTTCATTTTATCCATTAGTAGTTGACCAATACCTTCGCGCTGGTAGTCAGGATGTACGGCAATATCAAGTTCTACTACGTGTTTATTGGACGGAAGAGGGATAGGCGATTTATAACCAAGGATCCCAATTACTTTATCCTCTTTAACGACGACTACTTTGGAGCCGGGGGGGTTTTTGAGTAAGAATTCTGCCTCGCTATCAAAATGAATATTTCCAGGAGTTGTGCCAGGTGTCCAAACCAAATGTTCAAGTTCCACCATGGATGAGGCATCTTCACGAACGGATAATCTAATTTGCATAATTTACCAACTTTCTTTATTTTCTTTTTGCATAGGATAAGGAGGTTTTCCATGTTTTCCACAAACCATCATTGGAGTAAAGTAAGACATTTCCTTGATAAAGACGCACGGTTAGGAAAAAAGCGCCGACTACGCTTAGTGCAAGAATAGCTAGCGAACTAAATATACCTAGTGTGGAGACAGATAATAGGTCCATTCTAGCTAACATCATCATTGGCGAAAATGTTGGGATATAGGAGCCAATAATAACCAGTAAATTGTCTGGTGCGTTCGCTGCTGCGATAGAGCCCCAGTAACCGATAATAGCTAGGATAGTCATCGGATAAATAAACTGTGCCACTGTTTCTACATTCGGAACCATCGAGCCAATCATTGCCGCGATTAAGATATATAAAAGTAATCCCAAAATCACAAATAATAGATTCAGCACAAGGTAATAAGCAGGGAACACAGCTACTTGATCAAGTACGTTTTGGACCATAGTTGTATTTCTGCCTGCAATTAGGACAATCGCTCCACAAACGACATAAAAGCCAATTTGTGTTAGGAGCATTAAGATGATGGCTGTTAATTTAGCAAACAAATGTGTCGTGGCAGAAACACTTGACAAGATAACTTCCATAATCCTCGTACCTTTTTCCGTAGCGATTTCAGAAGCGACAATATTTGCATAGCTCATCACGAAAATAAAGATAACGAGCGTTAAAATCAGGACAGCAGCACTCATTACATCTTTTTCATGATTCGTTAGTTGGTTACTGGCCTCTAAATCATTGGTTACCGAAACTGGTGAGGTAATTTCGTTTAATTGATCACTTGTGATTTTATAAATAGCTGCTTTTTCGGCTACTTTGGTTGCGGTAAGGTCTTCCGTTAATCTAGTAAGGATATCTTGTCCAGCTGTTTCCTCCGTTGTATAAACTGCGCTTACCGTATCATTTTTTTCTGTAATCGTCACAAAACCATCAATCTCACCATCTTTAAGAGCTGACTGAGCGGCTGTTTTATCAGTGATTTTCGGCATTACTTTGAAGTTATCTTTATCTTTTGCTAATGCTTTTTGATAAATGGGATTGTCTGTTAAAACCGCAATGGTTGTAATATCGCTGCTAGAATCAAAGTACTCAACCATTTTGGGAATTCCAGCAATGAGTGCCGCAATGAAGACGGGAAATAAAAGGGAAATAAGAAATGATTTTGTTTTTACACGCCTTTTATAAACTTGTTTCGTAATAACCCAAAATTTACTCATTAGAATTCACCAGCTTTCCATTTAAAGATTTCTTCGAGTGTTGGAGCTTGGAGGCTGAATGTTTGGATGAATCCATCTTTTGTGACATAATCGAAAATTTTCTCGGCATCAGATTCATTGGCTATTTTCAGCTGGAAAACACCATTGCGTTGAGTTTTGATATGAAGTACTCCAGGCAATGCAGCTAGTTGTTCTTTTGTATGACCTGATTCAATGAAAATTCGTTTACGACCAAAGACAGATTTAACGGATTCAGTTGTTCCTTGAAGCACCGTACTGCCTTTTTTTAACATTAGAAGCGAATCACATAGTTCCTCGACATTTTCCATACGGTGGCTGGAGAAAATAATAGCAGCTCCAGAAGCACGTAAATCAAAAACAAACTTTTTCAAAATTTCAGCATTCACAGGATCAAGACCACTAAAAGGTTCATCTAAAATAACTAGTTTTGGTTGATGAATAATCGTACTTAAAAGCTGGATTTTTTGTTGGTTTCCTTTGGATAACGTCTTAATTAAATCTGTCTTTTTACCAACAACCTCGGCACGTTCTAACCAATCATCTATCTCATTTTTTATTTTTTGCTTAGGATACCCTTTTAGTTCTGCAAAAAATATCAGTTGCTCTTCGATGGTGACATTTGGATACAAACCACGTTCCTCTGGCAAATAGCCGACGATATTCGGGTCGATTTTACTTACTTCTTTGCCATTCCATGTGATTTTTCCAGAAGTGGCCTCTAAAAAATGCAAAATCAGGCGAAAAGTAGTCGTTTTTCCAGCACCATTTTGTCCAATGAGTCCAAGTATTTTCCCTTCTTCTACTCGAAAAGACAAGTCATTCACAGCTGTTTTATCAGCAAATTTTTTTGTAACATTATGTAGTTCAAGCGTCACACGAACACCCCTTTCTAATTTCTTTCCATCATCATTATACGTTTTTAAAGAGCTATTGTCTTGCTAAAAGTAGCTTGAGTTTTGTTGAAGTGAGCGAATGAGATTTCACAAACTTTGTCAAAAGAATGTCTAGTGTAGTGGACATAACTTATTGTAACCGTTTTCTTTTATTTGTGTATAATAGACCGTAGAGGAGGTGATGAAATGCTTCTAACAAAAACGGAGCGTACATTAATTAACTTGTTCCTAACGAAAAATGATTTTCTAACAGCCAATCAATTAGCGGAAATTCTTGATGTTTCTTCTAAGACGATTTACCGGAAAATCAAAAATATTAATAGTACAACAGGAAAAAAAGACATCTTGATTTCAGAAAAGGGGCGTGGTTTCAAGCTTGATTATAAAGCCTATATTCAAGCGAAACTAGAAACGACAGAAGATATTTTTGGCTATACACCTACTGAACGAAGAGAAAAAATCCTGCTTCAAATCCTATTTAAATCTCCAAAATATTTAAATATCCACCGTTTATATGAAGGATACTATGTTGGTTATAACTCAATAAAAAATGATTTTACACTGTTAAACCAATCGATTGATAAGTACCATTTAACTATTCAAAAGCGGCAAAAAGAAATCCGTGTGGTTGGAACCGAAGAAAATATTCGAACAGCAATTAATGAAGTCATTAACAACCTAGATTTATCCAGTTATGATGACTTGAAAACAGAATATAGTGATTTAAATAAAGAAGACGTACAGTTTATCGTACAACAAATGGAAATTATCGAAAACAAACTGGAAATTAGTATCCCTTATCCATATGATATTAATATTTTTTCTCATTTGTATATTTTAATCAATCGCTTCAGGCAAGGAGAGGTGAAAGAATTTGCTGAGACAAACGAAAAATACACCATTACTAATGAAACACTTCATTTAATCGCTGTGGAAGCAATCGAAGCTATTGAACAATATTTGGATATGAAGCTGCCTAATTGCGAAACGTTTCATTTTCTCCAGTATTTAATTTCTTCACGCTTTAATCATGAAATTGAATTAGTTCCTAACAACATGTTACCAATAGTAGAGGAAATGACGGATTTTTATATCAACCAAGTGGCCGCTAAAATGAACATCCCTTTTAATAAAAAGCAACTAAAAATCGAGCTTTTAAGTCATATGAAGCCAATGGTGAATCGAATGAACCACCAAATAAATATAAAAAACAATTTATTAAGTGATATTAAATTAGAATACGGCAGCCTTTTTGAAATTATGAAAGAAACTGCTAGAGATGTGGCTACAACATTTAAAATCCACACGATATCAGAGGATGAAATTGGCTATATTACGATCTACTTTGCCAAACACATCGAGCAATCACCATTAATAAAACGAATTATTATTATGTGTTCTAGCGGAATTGGAACATCGGAATTATTAAAAGTAAAAGTTCAAAAAGCATTTCCAGATGTTGAAATAGTAGACGTTTTATCATCTACAAGATTCAAAAATAATTTACAAGACTATCGGAATATTGACTTTATTCTAACAACAATTAAAACAGATAGTAATGAATCTATTCCATCACTACTAGTGAGTGCCATGTTTACAGAGAAAGATAAAATGATGGTGGAAAAATTAATGGAAAGTTTATAGGAGGCAAATCCATGGATATTCAAGAATTAGATATTAGTAAAGTAATTAATCCAGCGCTTGTTAATTTAGATTTAAAAGCCACAACCAAGTTAGAAGTAATTGAAGAACTAACTGATTTACTTGTTCAAATGGAAGCGGTTGCTGATAAGGACGCATTTATCGCAGACGTCTTGTATCGTGAGGAAGAAGGCAAAACCGGGTTAGGTGAAGGGGTAGCAATTCCGCACGGGAAATCGGCGAGTGTAACAAACACATCGATTGCGGTGGGACGAACCAAAGAGCCAATCGAATGGGAGTCTTTAGATGATAAACCAGTAAATATTATTATTCTGTTCGCAGTCAAAAATTCAGATGCAACGACCACCCATATAAAATTACTCCAAAAAGTAGCAATTTTACTTGCAGATGATGAGGTGATAGGACAATTTCAGACAGTTAAAACAAAAGAAGAATTGATCAAATTACTAGCTAAAAATCAGGTATAGGAGGAGTTTAGAATGAACATTATCGGAATAGCAGCCTGTACATCAGGAATTGCTCACACGTATATTGCCAAAGAAAAACTGACAAAAGCAGGAATTGCTCTCGGCCATAACATTCATATTGAAACACAAGGAACCATTGGAATTGAAGATGAACTCTCAGCTGAACAATTAAAAAATGCGGATGTCGTCATTATTGCAGCCGATATTAAAATTAGTGGAAAGGACCGCTTTAAAGGTAAAAAGATTGTCGAAATTCCAACAGACTTAGCTATTAAAGCACCAAAACAAATTATTACCAAAATAGATAACGAAATAAATAACTAGGGAGTGAACCGGTATGATGAAAAAACTGCAAATCAAAAAACATGCTCTTACAGCGATTTCGTATATGTTGCCGTTAGTTGTTGCCTCGGGGTTACTTATTGCCATTGGAAATTTAACAAGTGGGCAAGTGATTTTAGATTACAAAGCACCATATTCTATTCCTGATGCCCTTGTCTCGCTTGGTGTGCTCGGTATGGGTCTACTCGCGCCGGTCATTGCCGCTGCAATTGCTTATTCGATAGCTGACAGGCCAGGGATTGCTCCAGGTCTCCTTATGGGGGTAATCGCGAATTCCATTGGAGCAGGGTTCTTAGGTGGGATGCTTGGTGGTTACTTAGTTGGTTATTTTGTTCTTATTCTCGTGAAATATTTAAAAGTACCAAAATGGGCGCAAGGTTTAATGCCGATGATGATTATTCCACTTATTAGCAGTTTAGTTATGGGACTGTTAATGTACTTTGTCATTGGTGTTCCGATTGTATGGGCAACAGATGCGATGACTAATTTCTTGCAAGGAATGCAGGGAAGTATGCGATTTGTATTTGGAGCAGTGCTCGGTGGAATGGCTGCTTTTGACTTTGGCGGTCCAGTGAATAAAGTTGCTTCGTTATTTGCCGATGGGTTGCTACTTGAAGGTGTCAAAGAGCCGGAAGCAGTTAAAATTCTTGCCTCAATGGTACCTCCTTTTGGGGTCACGCTTTCGTGGGTTGTTTCTAAAATAATCAAAAAGAAAAAATACACTAAATCAGAGGAAGATAATATTAAAATCGCCTTCCCAATGGGGATTTGTATGATAACAGAAGGGGTTATTCCAATTGCCGCGGTCGACCCGATTCGTGTGATTATCTCTTGTACACTAGGCGCTGCAGTTGGTGGTGGACTCAGTATGACGTGGGGAATTGGTTCACCGGTTCCGTCAGGCGGGATGTTCATCGTGCCAGCGATGAATGAACCAATACTTTTCTGTGTAGCTTTATTGATAGGAACCTGTGTTACGGCGGCACTTCTGCTTATATTGAAACGAGAGCCTACCAAAGAAGAAGAATTAATTGCTGATCAAGGTTTAGAAGAGGAAGAAGAAGTCGATTTGTCTGGAATTAAAATCTCATAAAGTAAGGGAGGAGACACGAGCGATGTATGTTTCAATGAAAGGAATGTTACAACGTGCCAATGAAGGAAAGTATGCAGTCATGGCAATTAACTGTTTTAATTTAGAAACCGCAAGAGCAGTTATTGATGCAGCTCAAGAACTTCGGGCGCCGATTATTATTGATTTATTGCAAGAGCATTTAGATACTCATTTAGGAAGCCGTTTTTTAACAACACCGATTATAAAAATGGCAAAAGAAGCAAGTGTAGAAGTAGCGATTAATTTAGATCACGGACAAGATGTTCCGGTTGTGAAACGTTGCTTAGCAGATGGTTTCTCAAGTGTAATGATGGATGCATCCAGCCGTCCTTACGAAGAAAATGTTGCTATTACGAAAGAAATGGTCCAATTTGCTGAAACTTATGGTGCGAGCGTAGAAGCCGAAGTAGGAAACATTGGCGCGGTAACTGGAGATAATTATACAAATCAAGCAATGTATACTGAACCAAAAGTAGCTATTGATTTTGCAAAACGGACTGGGATTGATGCACTTGCAATCTCTTATGGTTCTTCTCACGGAGACTATCCAGATGGATTTACTCCAGCATTTCAGTTTGACATTGTTCGAGAAATTAAAGCAGCGACAAAAATGCCGTTAGTATTACATGGTGGTTCAGGGTGCGGTGCAGAAAATATTCAAAAATCAGTTCAACTGGGAATTAACAAAATTAATGTAGGTTCCGATTTTATGAAAGCTCAATCAACCAAAATCAAAGAAATGCAAGAAGAAGCTCCAGCTATTAGTTTTGTTGACTTAATTCATGCAACCATTCAAGCCGGCAAAGAAGCTGTTCAATATTATATTCTATTATCCGGTTCTAACGGAAAATCACTTTAAAAGGAGAATGAAAAGATGTTAGTTAATATGAAGCAATTATTAGAGGTAGCAAAAGAAAATAAGTTTGCGGTGGGGGCATTTAATGTAGCTGATAGTAACTTTTTACGCGTAGTAGTTGAAGAAGCAGAGAAAAATAATGCACCAGCAATTATCGCTGTCCACCCAACAGAGCTTGATTTCACGAAAGATGATTTTTTTGAATATGTACTTGCACGAATTAAAAATAGTCCAGTACCTTTTGTGCTTCACTTAGATCATGGTGATAACATGGCGGACGTAATGCGAGCAGTTCGTTGTGGATTCAGTTCAGTGATGATTGACGGTTCACTATTACCTTTTGAAGAAAATATTCGGGTGACAAAAGAAGTAGTAGATGTTTGCCATAAATTAGGCGTGTCAGTAGAAGGAGAGCTAGGAACTATTGGAAAAACAGGGAATAGTATTGAAGGTGGCGTAAGCGAGATTATTTATACTAAGCCAGAAGAAGCGGAAGAATATATTAGTAGAACTGGTGTCGATACGTTAGCAGTAGCGATTGGAACAGCACATGGCATTTATCCGAAAGACAAAGAACCGAAACTACGCCTAGATATACTACAAGAAATTAAAAACGTAGTAACGATTCCTCTCGTCCTTCATGGTGGCTCTGCAAACCCTGATGCGGAAATTGCAGCTGCTGTTGAAATTGGCATCCAAAAAGTGAATATTTCAAGTGATTATAAGTATGCTTTCTACAAGAAATGCCGAGAAATTTTAAGTACAACGGAACTTTGGGATGCAAATGCTATTTATCCAGATTGTATAGATGCTGCCAAAGCAGTCGTGAAGTATAAGATGGAGCTTTTTCAATCAACTAATCAAGTTCAGAAATATCAACAAAGTAACACACATGCGTGGCGTAGTAATTTAATTTAGTCATAAAAAATAAAGAGTGCTTTTTTAGGCTCTTTGTTTTTTTATAGATAAGGTTGTAAACTTTCAAGATCAATTAGTTTTTTTAGTCGCTGGAGATCATTAATTCTCCAGGGCTTTTTTTTTGAGTCCAAAATGCCTGCTTCTCGTAATTCTATAAGTACCTTAGATGCATAGCTTTTAGAGGTGTTTGCATGGTTTGCAAGTTCTTGGTAAGTTAAGAACCTAGGTAATTCCATCGTATTCGTAGAAAGTCGGATTCCAAAATCTAGCATTGTATTCAAAGAAAGATAAATACTATCTCGAGCACTTAGTCTTTCTTGAATTGCAATAAAATATAATTTCCGACGTGTTTCAGCAAGTTGATGAAGCATTACATAATTTCTCGGATCTTCGAGTTCCATCATTTGCTTGAAAAAATGAAAATCAACACGCCACCACACCACTTCTGTTAACGCAACTACCCTAGTATTTCCGGGAACATCTTCGGAATAAACAGGAAGAAAAGGAAGTGAACCGGGTTTCATAAAAAATATAAAGTTCTGTTTATGTATGCCTTCGAAAACTAGTTTCATAAACCCTTCTACTATTATATAAACATATTTTCTTTTTTTATCCTGGATAACAAAATCACTTTTTTCAATGCGTTCTTGAATACAGTGTTTATTAAAAGCAAGATCTTTTTTTAGTAATTTAAGAATATTTGCTGGTGATGCAAATTGATCCAATGTTTCTTTTAAATACATAGTAATTCCCCCCTGTAGTTTAAAGATTCCCAAAAACATTGAAAATAAACCATTTGCTGCGAGTTTATTCTTCTGGATGAATATTTTTGAAACATATATAAGCTTGAAAGAATAAACTTGAATAACTCAAAAATGTCACAAATACTTCATAATCATGTCTGGGAAGTAAGGGATTTGAGCTGAAGAGGAATTTAAGCAGTAAAATAATCGTTTTTTTTAGTGAGAATATACATAAATAAAATGTGAAGAAAATATGAAAATCCGCGCTCTGCCTTATAATATAAATAGATTAAATAAAGCAATAGCGCTTTTGGAGGTAAACCATGAAAATAAATGTGACGAAAAAGTCAAAAATATATCTTGAAAGCAGGAAGTTTGTGTTTATTACTGGGTTCCTTTTAAAAGTGTTTGGTAGTATCATCACTTGTAAGAACTAACTCATTGCAGTAATACGCAATATTTTTAATGATCAAAAGTAGAAATGAGATGGAAAATATGCAATCGTTATTTGAAGATTTATATAGTAAAAAAGTTTTAGAAGAGGAATTTGGTTACAAACGTTTTTTACAAACCTTAATCAATAATAAAAT
This sequence comes from Listeria ivanovii subsp. ivanovii, assembly GCF_900187025.1. GTDB lineage: Bacteria > Bacillota > Bacilli > Lactobacillales > Listeriaceae > Listeria > Listeria ivanovii. The sequence goes on along the minus strand of NZ_LT906478.1, from coordinate 2,236,788 downwards.
CCCCTATAAGAAAACAAAGATATCAAATAATACTGTGTTGCTATCAGAAGACACAATCAATTCCACTGTTTATTTTATTGAAAAAGGGATTGTATCATTAGAAAAAGGAAAAAATGTAGTGAGTTTTTTAGGAGCAAATCAAATTGCTGGTTTGAATGATTATTTTATGGCTGAAGCGAATGTGTATACAACAAGAGTCATAGAAACTGTGACAGCATATGAATTTACTAAAGAAGATGTTATTTGTTCGATTATTGGGATGCAAGAAGGTGGCTCTATTTATACCTTAATAATCGAAATCATGAAAATGTGCTCATTGAAAAGTGTAATATAATGCGAGGAAATGGTGAAAGCAGATTAAAAGAATCATTGGAACAGTTGGGGAAATTCTTTGGCAGTGAAAACGAAGGGGTATTACGAATCCCCAAATGCTTTACAAGGAAGATTATTGCCAACTATTCGAATCTTTCCGTAAGATCAGTCACACATCTGTGCGGCAAGTTAATAGAGTCTGGTTTTTTAGTAGAAAATTCCAAGTCTTTTGTTTTATTAAAAAAATCAGAGGAATCCTGGGAGGATTTAAACTCTGAAACAGTATCTCCATTATAAAAATAAGTCATAAGTTGAAGTTTTCATCAACTTTTGTCTTATTTTTTTTTGAAAAGAAAAAGTGAGATAAGATATCTTTTCTCACTTCCGTTAAGTATGAGCCGTGCTGGGTTCGAACCAGCGACCCTCTGATTAAAAGTCAGATGCTCTACCAACTGAGCTAACGGCTCTAAATATGACTGGGCTAGCTGGATTCGAACCAGCGCATGACGGAATCAAAATCCGTTGCCTTACCGCTTGGCTATAGCCCAATAATAGAAATAAATGGTGGAGGGGAGTGGATTCGAACCACCGAACCCGAAGGAGCGGATTTACAGTCCGCCGCGTTTAGCCACTTCGCTACCCCTCCGCTATAAAAATGCCGACTGCAGGAATTGAACCCGCAACCTACTGATTACGATTCAGTTGCTCTACCAGATTGAGCTAAGTCGGCGAAGAATCGCTCTCACTGCTGGCAAATCGAAATCTCTTGCAAATTAATTCTTCGAAACAGATACTAATATATGATATAACATTTTTACTATTTTTACCAGCTTTTTTTTCAAAAAAAAATTTTTTTTGAAAACTGATGAATTAAAGATAAAAGTGACCCGTACGGGAATCGAACCCGTGTTACCGCCGTGAAAGGGCGGTGTCTTAACCGCTTGACCAACGGGCCATGTATCATAAAAGTTTTTTACCGCTAGAAACTATTATATAAAAAAAGGGTGTCATTTGTAAACACCTAAATTAATTTCTTTTTTTTCTGAAAATAATTGCTAGGAAAATGAGTTAATTATAAGTTTAATGGGTATGTGTACTTAGAGATGTTTCCATATAAATATTTAAAACATGATAGCAGAAAAATAAGGTCTAGGAACAGGTTTAAACTGAAAATGAAATCGTAGTAATAAAATAATCTAAATTAGTATTACAATCTAAAATTAGCTGTGCTATAATGTGTCTGGTTAATTGGAAATCAGTTTAAAAATCAAATAAAAAAGGTAGGGAATACAATGGCTTCGCCGCTAAAAAGATTATTAATCGGCCGCCCTCTGAAAACATCAGAAGCTGGAGACCAAAAATTGGGGAAATTAAAAGCTTTAGCAGTCCTATCATCCGATGCACTTTCTTCTATTGCATATGGTACAGAACAGATTTTATTGGTGCTCGTAACTGTTAGTGCTGCGGCTATGTGGTATTCATTACCCATAGCACTTTGTGTGCTTATTCTTTTGTTCGCACTTAATTTGTCGTATAAGCAAATTATTTACTCTTATCCGCATGGTGGGGGAGCTTATATTGTTTCAAGGGAAAATTTAGGAAACAATGCAGGATTAATCGCGGGTGGTTCCTTACTCGTTGACTATATGCTTACCGTCGCAGTAAGTGTTTCATCAGGAACAGACGCAATTGTATCAGCAGTACCTTCGTTATATCCTTTTGCAGTACCCATTGCTGTCGTATTAGTAGTTGGGGTAACGATTATTAATTTACGAGGTATTACCGAATCAGCTAGCTTACTTGCCATTCCAGTGTATTTATTCGTTTTTTCTATTATTGCTCTTATATTTACTGGTTTATTTAAAATACTAACTGGAATGGATGCAAGTCATGAAACGGCCGCAGTAGGAACTCATGTACAAGGAGTAACCATCTTCCTATTACTTAGAGCGTTTGCTTCCGGATCGGCATCTTTAACTGGGATCGAAGCCATTTCAAATGCAGTACCGTTATTTAAAGAACCACGTCCGAAAAATGCAGCTAAAACCTTGACCTTAATGGCTGGCCTACTTGGTTTTTTCTTTGTAGGTATAACCGTTCTTGCATTTGTGTATGGAACTGTTCCAGAGCTAAAAGTAACTGTGTTATCCCAAATAGCTGAAAATGTTTTTGGCAGAAACTTCATGTTTTATTTTATTCAAGCGACAACAGCGCTTATCTTGGTTTTAGCAGCTAATACAGGTTTTTCTGCATTTCCACTCTTAGCATTTAATTTGGCAAAAGATAAATTTATGCCGAGAATGTATTTAGCAAGGGGAGACCGGTTAGGCTACTCCAACGGGATTATAACGCTTGCAGTGGGTTCGATACTACTGATTATCTTATTCAAAGGGAAAACAGAGTTGCTCATTCCGCTTTATTCAGTCGGGGTATTTATTCCATTCACACTTTCGCAAACTGGGATGATTGTGAAATGGTGGAAACAGCGACCTAAAGGCTGGAAGAAGTCGTTGTCAGCTAACTTACTCGGAGCATCTATTTCATTTACAGTATTAATTGTATTATTCTTAACTCGGATTGAGTCAGTTTGGCCAGTGTTTATCTTTATGCCAATTATGATTTATGTCTTCCATCGTACAAGACATCATTACCGGAAAGTAGGACCACAACTTAGGATTGACGAAACAATGGACTTGCCTGATTTCAAAGGAAATGCCGTCATTATTTGTGTATCTGATACCACCAAGGTTGTTGAAGGTGCACTGCAATATGCTAAATCTATTGGTGATACAGTCATAGCTGTCCACATTTCTATTGATAAAAAACAGGAAAAGGAATTTGTTGAGAGATGGAATCGGGTTCATCCTGAAGTGCGCATTGCTAATCTGTTTTCGCCGTATCGCTCGATTTCAGATCCATTAATGAAATTTATTGACACGGCAAAGCAAAAAGCAGATCAAGACAATTACTCACTAACGGTGTTGATACCGCAATTTATCCCTAGAAAAGGATGGCAAAATCTCCTTCATAACCAAACAAGTCTATTGATTCGCACAAGACTTCTAATGAAAAGAGATGTGGTCGTTTCCACATACCCTTATCATTTAAAAGAATAGCGAGAGAAAAACGGAAGAGCGCTTCGGGGGAAGAGGGACGCTCTTTCGTTTTTTATAATGGAACAATCTAAGCATAGCGATAATTAGTGAATTTGTAAAAATGGTAAAAATCCATTTTAAAAGTAAAACGACAAAGAAAATCTCTTTTTTGCTTAAAGAAAAAGAGAAAAGGAAAGTAATCATTGAAATGAAAATCAAAATTTTAACGGGGATGACTTTTTTTATACAATGGGAGCGGAGCTCTTTTTTATTTTTTGAAAAAGGTTAGTAAGATTTGTATATGATATTAGCAAAATAAAACTAATTTGCGCTTAAATGGGAGCGTGTTTGTAATACTTATATAAAAATGTGAATAAATATTAATAAGATTAAAAATGAGAAAAAGGTCATAAGTAATGTTACAAAGTGGTAACAAATTTTTCTTTTTGATGAATTCAGGCTGAGTGGGTTTGAAGGGTGTTAAGAAAGCGCTATATACAGCAATTTGCATATTTTTTTGAGACAACTGATAATCAATCGAAGCCTTGAAAAAAGCCAGTTTTCGCGTTATAATTTCTTTAGTTGATGGAGTAATTATGTTAGTAAAGGAGCGCTTTGTATGCAGGAACAGGATGTTAGGTATTATGTACTACCTACTATTATCGTTTTCATATTGGGAATTGCTGCAATGAATGCAACTACTTTTCCATTTGTTAGTTTTCTGACAACTACGCTCGTGGCTACAGTGATTGGAATTATCATTGGTGGTGCACATCAATTACTTAGAATGCTTTTAAAAACTTATCAACAGGCAAAAGCGAGAAGAGTTTCTCAAAAAAAGTGGCAAACACTATAAAGTGAGTCATTACATAATTAAAATGAACCAAGCATTTTTGCATTTTTTGTAGGAATGCTTTTTTTGTTGGTTAATACATATTTTTTTTTGTGGAAAAGATGGTACAATAAGAAAGATTATGAATGGAGGAGGTTGGAGATGGCAACTTTAGCAGATGTTGCGAAACGGGCAAATGTCTCCAAAATGACAGTTTCACGGGTTATTAATCATCCAGACCAAGTTTCAGATGAACTGAAAATGCTTGTTTATAGTGCAATGGAAGCGTTAGAGTATGTGCCAAATTATGCTGCTCGGGCGCTTGTTCAAAATAGGACACAAGTAATTAAATTTTTAATTTTAGAAGAAATTGATACAGTAGAACCTTATTATATGAATTTATTAACCGGAATTAGTAGAGAACTTGATAAATATTACTATTCACTCCAACTGGTTACTCAACGTTCTAGAAATATTGGCGCCTATGATGGACTAATTGTTACTGGAATACGTGATAAAGATTATGACATGGGCCTTTTAGATATTGATAAGCCTGTTATTTTTTATGGCGAAAACAAGCGAGGTTATGATTCGATTGATGTGGATAATAAAAAAGGAACAGCGCTTGCGACAGCGCATATGATCGAAATTGGGTTTTCGCGTGTGGTATTTTTAGGAATTGATTTATTAGATGAACAGTTTATGAAGTCACGTTTAGAGGGTTATGAAGAGGTTGTGAAAGATCATTATTTACAGCCAGAAAGTTATTTTATTGCAAATAGTTCTAGTGTGGCAGAAGAAAAAGCATTTGAATTATTACGATATAACTCAGAAAAAATTGCTATTGTTTGCGCATCAGATCGGATTGCCATTGGTGTGGTGCGTGCAGCTGCTGCATTTGGTCGGCGTTTTGGTGAAAATATTGCTGTAACAGGATTTGATGGTGTATTTTTAGACAGAATTTCTTCACCAAAAATTACTACTGTTCGTTCACCTGTAGTAGAAATGGGAGAAGAACTTGCGAAAATGTTACTTGCAAAAATTAATGATCACGGGAAACCTCAAGGAAACTTATTATTTACTCCTGAATTACTGATACGGGCATCGACAACTGGAAAAGAAGAGTAGTAAAAAGCGCTAGGACCCTTAGTCCAAGCGCTTTATTTATTTTAGTAGTATTGGTAAGAAAGCAAATGTATCGAATATTAAATGAACAAGGAAAGTAACCCAAATGGAGTTGCTTTTTTTAAACAAGTAATTTAGAACTAATCGAGCAGGTGCGAGGGTAATGATACATTGCAATAAGTTATAATCATATGCAGATAAATGCCATGCTGCGAAAAGTAAGGAACATAACAAGGAAGCTTGCCAAAATTTCCAGTTCCACTTTTTCCAAGCGGCATATAATAAGCTGATGGATAGTAATTCCTCACCGAGTAGCATAAATGGAATATATTGTAGTAAATAAGACCAACTAAGCACACTATTGATGCTGTTTTCTGCTATGCCCCCGCCAGAGATAAAGGCCCAAATAAAGCTGAAAACAGTGCTGATAATAATTAATGATGGTGCTCCAATTAGAAGCCATTTAAAGCTGAAATGTTTAAACCAATTCAAGAACTCTGCTTTTAAAATAATATAAGCAATAATTCCCATAAAAAATGCGTTAAAATAAGCGCCAATGAATTCTAGGGTAGCGATGTTGGAAATGATATATGGCAAAAGCTGATAAAGTATCCCAATTAGTAATGCGCTGGAGAATAACCAATAACCTTGTTTTTTAACATTTAATGGATTTTCCATTATATCCTCCTTTTAAAAACTGTTTTTTCAAGCATTTGCTTAGCTAGAATATTATAGCTTGTTCTTTTGAAACAGTAAAGTTACTAAATTGTCACGTAAGGATGGATAGCTTCTATAAATATGTTTTTTTATGTGCAGAAATTTTGTTACCGTTAACGAGCGAGAAAAGGTTGCAAACGCTTTACTGAAAATGCTAATTTGAAATAGAACGAACAGGGGAAATAGGAGGAGAAGAAATGGAAAAAGCAGGAATTTATCATCAACCGGCTAGTAGCTATGCTTATAGTTATGATGCTAAAACACTACATATTCGGATTAGGACGAAACGATTGGATATTAGCGAAGTTACTTTAATTGCTGCCGACCCTTATTTATGGAAAGACGAAAAGTGGCAGAGCAAGTCTTATGCAATGCGAAAAATTGCAGAAACAGAAGAGCATGATTATTGGTTTATTCCAGTAACACCAGAACATAGACGTTTGCAGTATGGCTTTTTGCTTACTGATAAAGAAGGAGAAACTATCTTTTACGGCGGTCGTGGCTTTTTTGAAGCAACGGAAGCAAACTTAGGTACGATGGATTATTACTTCAAATTTCCGTTTATCCATGCAGTAGATACTTTTACCGCGCCTGAATGGGTTGGTAATACGATTTGGTATCAAATTTTCCCAGAACGTTTTACAAATGGGAATCCAAGTATCTCACCAGAAAATGCTCTGCCATGGGGAAGTAAGGAGCCAAGCACGACAGACTTTTTTGGTGGAGACATTGAAGGAATTATCCAGCATTTAGATTACTTAGTAGAATTAGGAATTAATGGTGTGTATTTGACACCGGTTTTTGAAGCACCAACGAACCATAAATACGACACGATTGATTATAAAAAAATTGATCCACATTTTGGCGATAAAGAGGCATTTAGAAAATTAGTACAGGAAGCGCATAAACGTGGTATTCGAATTATGCTAGACGCTGTATTTAATCATATTGGAGATACGTCTGCTGAATGGCAAGATGTTGTGGAAAAAGAAGAGAAATCTCGTTACCGCGATTGGTTCCATATTCACAGTTTCCCTGTTCGCCAAAATGAAAATGGTAATATCGAGGGAGAACCAACACTTTCTTATGATACGTTTGCTTTTACAACGCATATGCCAAAATTAAATACGGCTAATTCAGAAGTACAAGCGTATTTGCTTGATATTGCGACTTATTGGATTCGCGAATTTGATATTGACGGTTGGCGTTTAGACGTAGCTAATGAGGTGGATCATGCATTTTGGAAAGAATTCAAAAAGGCAGTTCAAGCGGAAAAAGAAGATATTTATATTTTAGGTGAAATTTGGCATGATTCATGGATTTGGTTGCTTGGAGATGAATTCCATGCAGTGATGAACTATCCATTTACACAAACTATTATCGAAAACTTTATTGAGGAGAAAATCACGCCTGAACAAATGCTTTCAGGAATTAATGAGCAATATATGCGCTATCCAAACCAAGTAAATGAAGTCATGTTCAATATGTTAGACAGTCATGATACAGCTAGGATACTTACTAGAGCAAATAACGATAGTGATAAAGTAAAACAAGCTTTAGCATTTATGTTCGCGCATACTGGTTCGCCGTGCATTTATTACGGGACAGAGATTGGTATGGATGGTGGGAATGATCCAGGTTGTCGTAAATGTATGGAATGGGACGAAACGAAACAAAATCAAGATATGCTTACTTTCACCAAAAAACTCATTGCACTAAGAAAAGAAAATCAGGAAATTATCACATCCGGGGAATTAACATGGCTTATGGCAAGTAGCGAAACTGGAATCACGGCGTTTACACGAGAACTAAATGGTGAAAAACTTTATTTCCTTTTCAATCAAGCAGTAGAAAATCAAGATTTCACAATATCATTGGAGAAGCAAGCGACGGATATTTGGAATAATCAAGTTGTATCTGAAAACCTCATCGTACCAGGTAAAGGATTTCTTGTTATCAAAGAAAACAGCTAAATCCGCATAGTATAGGAATTTTTCACATATTGTTTAGAAAAATGTTGTTATCGGTAACATGTGAAATCTTCTTGAAAACGCTTTCGGTATCAGCATATAATAAATGCATAGGTTAACCTAATTCACAAACTTGGAAAAAGAATTGAAAAAAGAAGGGACCAATAGATCAGGCAGATAGAGCGACTTTTTTCATAAAAAGGAGGAAAAGTAGATGAAGCGTTTTAAAAAAGTGGGAATAGTTTCAGCGGTTTTAGTAATGGCTTTAAGCTTAGCAGCATGTGGTGGTGGAAAAGATACTAGTAAATCGGGCTCGTCTGACGGTGAAAAAACACTGACTGTTTCTGTTGACGCAGGTTACAAAGACTACGTGAACAAGATAAAAGGTGACTTTGAAAGTGATAACAATGTAAAAGTAAAAGTAGTGGAAAAAGATATGTTTGAAACACTTGAAGCACTTCCACTTGATGGTCCTGCTGGTACTGCACCAGACGTTATGATGTCTGCTTTTGATAGAATCGGCAGTCTTGGACAACAAGGGCACTTGGCAGAAGTGAAGCTTGATAATAAAGCTGATTATGATAAAAAAGATCAAAAACAAGTAACCATTGATGATAAAATTTACGGTGCTCCAGCAATTATTGAAACATTAGTTCTTTACTATAATAAAGACTTGCTTGATAAAGCTCCTGAAACTTTTAACGACTTAGAAACATTAGCTAAAGATCCTCGCTTTGCTTTCACTTCTGAAAAAGGTAAAAACACTGGTTTCTTAGCTAAATGGACTGACTTCTACTTCTCTTACGGTCTTCTTGCAGGATATGGTGGTTATGTTTTCGGCGATGAAGGTACTAATCCAAAAGATATTGGCTTAAACAATAAAGGTTCTGTTGAAGGAATTACTTATGCAACTAAATGGTTCCAAGATGTATGGCCAAAAGGAATGCAAGATAATAAGAGTGCAGATGACTTCATCCAAGACCAATTTGTCAAAGGAAAAACAGCAGCAATCTTAGGTGGACCATGGTCAGCGGCTAACTATAAAGAAGCAAAAATTAATTATGGTGTAGCAAAAATCCCAACACTTGATAATGGTAAAGAATATTCTCCGTTTGCAGGTGGTAAAGGCTGGGTTGTAAGTAACTATTCTAAAAATAAAGACGTAGCTCAAAAATGGTTAGATTATGTAACAAACCAAGAAAATCAAGAAACACTTTATGATATGACAAATGAAGTACCAGCAAACTTAAAAGCACGCGACACAGCACAATCTAAAAATGATGAATTGACTAATGCCGTTATCGAACAATATAAAAATGCACAACCAATGCCAAATATTCCAGAAATGTCGGAAGTATGGACTGGCGCAGAAAATCTAATGTTTGATGCAGCGTCTGGTTCTAAAACACCGCAACAATCAGCAGACGATGCGGTGAAAGTAATAGAAGATAATGTAACACAAAAATACACGAAATAATAAAGATTCGGCGGGGCATAGGTAGCGCGCCCGCCGGATTTTTTTAAACTTAGTCAGTGAATCTATATCTAGAATTGAGGGTAACAAAATGAAACTAGAACAAAAACAGATAAAAAGTGTTCGTAAAGCGACTTTGTTATCAATCATTCCTGGGCTTGGTCAATTTTATAATAAGCAAAATTTTAAAGGGATTGTCTTTTTCGCATTATTTGCTTTGTTTATCATAGAATTCTTTACAATCGGCCTAAATGCACTTATTGGCCTGATCACACTTGGATCAGTTCCAGGTGTTGACCATTCCTTATTCTTAATGATTGAAGGTACTTTACAATTAATTGTGACATTACTATTTATAGGCTTTTGGTTTATAAATATTTTTGATGCAAGACGTGTGGCTAAAGAGTGGAACTTGGGAGAAACTGTTAATAGATCCGCACTTGCTATTATAAAAAATATGTTCGATAAAGGTTTTCCGTACTTACTAACCTTACCAGCATACTTAGTTATGACTTTTGTAATTATTTTCCCAGTATTAGTAACACTTTTCATGGCGTTTACTAACTACGACTTTTATCATATTCCACCAGCTAATTTGATTGACTGGGTCGGTTTTAAGAACTTTTTCAATATTTTCTTCTTGAGTTCGTATCGTGATACTTTCTTAAGCGTATTTTCGTGGACGCTTGTTTGGACAATTTGTGCGACTTCTTTACAAATTGTTGTTGGAGTATTCACGGCAATTGTTGCCAACCAGAGCTTTATTAAGGGAAAACGCTTATTCGGAGTTGTTTTCTTGCTTCCTTGGGCGGTTCCAGCGTTTATCACGATTATGAGTTTCTCGAATATGTTTAATGACAGTATCGGAGCGATTAATACACAAGTCATTCCATTACTGAATCACTTGCCATTTGTGGATATGAATGCAATTGCTTGGAAGACAGATCCGTTCTGGACAAAAGTAGCATTAATTAGTATTCAAGGGTGGCTTGGATTCCCGTATATTTATGTCATGGTTACAGGAGTCTTACAAGCAATTCCTGGTGAACTTTATGAAGCTGCGAGAATTGACGGAGCGAGTGCGATTCAACGTTTCCGTAAAATCACTTTACCAATGATTTTATTCGTAACAGCGCCAGTTTTTATTACACAATATACATTTAACTTTAATAACTTCTCGATTATATACTTATTTAATGAAGGTGGTCCCGGGAGTGTCGGAGCAGGCGCAGGATCAACCGATATCCTGATTTCATGGATTTACAAATTAACAACAGGTACTTCGCCACAATATGCTGTAGCAGCTGCTGTGACGCTACTTATTTCAATTATCGTCATTACGGTTTCGATGATTGCCTTTAAGAAAACGAATGCCTTTGGAAACGAGGAGATGATGTAAATGAGAGACTTTATGAAAGATCAGCGGACGACGAAGTTTTTAACACAGTTTTTCACATATTTGTTTTTAACCGTGTTGACGATTATTATTTTGTATCCGATTCTAATTACTGCCTCCTCTGCCTTTAAACCAGGGAATATCGCAGCATTTACGCTAGAGTGGTCGGACAGTTGGACACTTAATAACTTTACGAGACTATTTAACGAAACACTTTATCTTGATTGGTACAAAAATACGCTAATTATTGCTGTTGTAACGATGATTATGCAAGTAACGATTGTAACGCTTGCTGGTTATACATACAGCCGTTACCGTTTCAAAGGTCGGAAAAATAGCTTGATTTTCTTCTTAATCATCCAAATGGTACCAACAATGGCAGCTCTTACAGCATTTTACGTTTTAGCAATGCTTTTAGGCGCACTAGACCAGTACTGGTTCCTAACATTGATTTATATCGGTGGCGGAATTCCAATGAATACTTGGTTGATGAAAGGGTACTTTGATACGGTTCCACGGGATCTGGATGAATCTGCAAAACTCGATGGAGCAGGGCATTTCCGGATTTTCGCGCAAATCATTTTACCGCTTGTAAGACCGATGATTGCAGTTCAAGCATTATGGGCATTCATGGGGCCGTTCGGCGATTTCCTACTTGCCAAATTCTTACTCAGAACACCAGAAAACTTAACGATTGCGGTTGGTCTTCAAACGTTTATCGCTAACCCACAACAACAAAAAGTCGCGTTATTCGCAGCAGGAGCTATTCTTGCAGCATTACCGATTTGTTTACTGTTCTTCTTCTTACAAAAGAATTTTGTTTCTGGTTTAACTGCTGGTGGAACAAAAGGCTAATCGATTTTTAAAAAGGCTGTGATATCAATGAAAAAAATTCCATTTATCATTCAATATGTAAAAAGCACATTAGGTCCAAATGCCATTTTTGATGGGCGGAAAGCACTTGGATTTTGGCAAATGGTAATTGTATTTATTTTCTTAAATGCTTTACTATTACTACCAGTTTCGGCTCATTTTGCTAACCAAACAAGTTTTGATTTGCCAGAAATAATGCCGGGAATGGCTACACTCGGAACGGATCAATTCGCGAATGACATCCAAAGTTTATCACTGGAAAACGGAGAATTAACCGATAAAAATGCCCATTTGGTAGAAAAATCGAATGCTGGAGTTGCTGGTGTTAACTTAACCGATGCTGAACTTAGAGGTGCGGAGAATGTGATTAACCTCAAAGCAAACGAAATGCAACTTAAAGATGCGAGTGGTTATACATTTGAAGTAACTTATCCAAAAGATGCCACATTAGCGGAAATTACTTCCGGAGAATCACTGGTTAATTGGATTTCGGCGCAGTGGTATTTAGAAAACCAAGCATTTGTTTTCCTATCCATGGTGATGATGATTGGTTCAATCGTTTTCGTGAGTTCGCTCATGCTAGCTATCTTTACAACACTTTTCATTTGGATGACAAAACGGAGTAGCTTTTCAAAGATTGCTTCTTTTAAAGAATCATTAAATTTAACATTAAACGCACTAGGAATTCCAGTGATTGCCGCATGTCTGATTGGTTTTATCTATTTTGATATTACAATCATTATGGCTGTTCAGTCGCTTGGAATGGTGCTAATGATAGCTTGGACATTTTTGAAGACAAGATTTTATAAGACTAGTGAGAAAAATATGGCTGCTAGTCGCTAATTAGGAGGATTTAGTATGGCACAGAATCAATTATTTGAAATTAGTCCATGGACATTACGAACAACCAAATTAGATAAAGAAAACAAGCGACTTCAAGAAAGTTTAACTTCGCTTGGTAATGGTTACATGGGGATGCGCGGGAATTTTGAAGAAGGATACTCCGGCGATAGCCATATTGGAACATATTATGCAGGTGTTTGGTTTCCTGATAAAACACGCGTTGGTTGGTGGAAAAATGGCTACCCAGATTATTTTGGCAAAGTCATTAACGGACTAAATTTTATTGGGATCGACGTTCGACTTGATGGTGAAAAACTAGATTTATTCACAGATGAAGTGAGCGATTTCGAGCTTATTTTAGATATGAAAAAAGGTACACTCAGTCGTCATTTCACAGTAGTTAAAAATAACAAATCTTTCCGAGTTTCGGCAGAGCGGTTTTTAAGTGTTGAAACAAAAGAGTTGGCAGTTATTCGTTACCAAGTGGAAGCGTTAAGCGATGCGACAGTCGAATTAACTTCTTATTTAGATGGTAATGTTCAAAATGAAGATGCTAACTATGAAGAAATGTTTTGGCAAGAAGTCGAACAATTTTCCGATACGAATAAAGGTTCACTAATTACAAAAACGATTCCGAATAACTTTGATACGCCACGTTTTACTGTTTCTGCTGTGGTAGAAAATCGTACCAATGCGACCAACGAAACAAATCAAACGAAATCACTTTACGCAGAAAATAAGTATCACTTTGATTTAAAAGCAAATGAAGTGGCGCAAATTGAAAAACGAGTGGTAATTACGACTTCTCGTGACTTTTCTGAGATAGAGGTTCTAGGTGCTGGTGAGGCTATCTTGAATAAACTTGCCTCAAGCTCTTACGAAGAACTTCTCGCAGCTCACGTTGCCGGTTGGCGCGAACGCTGGGATAAAGCTGATGTGGAAATTGCTGGAGATGATTCCGCGCAACAAGGAATCCGCTTTAATATTTTTCAATTATTTGCAACTTATTACGGTGAAGATGCACGGTTAAACATTGGCCCTAAAGGCTTTACAGGTGAAAAATATGGCGGTGCAACTTATTGGGACACGGAAGCATTTGCATTACCAATGTACTTATCATTAACCGATAAATCTGTTAGTCACAATTTATTGAAATATCGTCACGACCAATTAGCGGGAGCCAAAATCAATGCTAAGAAAGTCGGTTTAGACGGCGCGCTTTATCCAATGGTAACTTTTACAGGTGTAGAATGCCACAACGAATGGGAAATCACTTTTGAAGAAATCCACAGAAATGGTGCGATTGCTTATGCGATTTATAACTATACAAATTATACGGGCGACGACAGCTATTTGAAAACAGATGGTATCGAAGTTCTAACTGAAATTACCCGTTTCTGGGCTGACCGAGTGCATTTATCTGATCGGTTAGATAAATACATGATTCACGGTGTTACAGGGCCGAATGAATATGATAATAACGTCAGCAATAACTGGTATACCAACTATATTGCCGCGTGGACAATTCGCTACACGCTTCAAAACCTAGACACTGAATCGAAAAAACATTTTGATATTACAGAATTTGAAATTGCTAAATGGGAAGACATTGTGCATAGAATGTATTATCCTTTTGATGAGAAGTGGCAAATTTTCGTTCAGCACGATACATTCTTAGATAAAGAATTACGTTCAACAGATACACTGAAAGCAGAAGACAGACCTATTAATCAAAACTGGTCTTGGGATAAGATTTTACGTTCTTGCTTCATTAAACAGGCAGATGTTCTGCAAGGGTTATATTTATTCCATGATGACTTCGACTTTGATACGAAACAACGTAATTTTGAATTTTATGAACCGCTGACAGTCCATGAATCCAGTTTATCGCCAGCAGTCCATTCCGTGTTAGCTGCGGAAATTGGGAAGCATGATAAAGCGGTGGAACTTTATAAACGAACCGCTCGACTTGATTTAGACAATATTAATAACGATACCGAAGATGGACTCCACATTACATCAATGGCAGGAAGCTGGCTCTCGATTGTTCAAGGGTTTGCCGGCATGCGAATTTCTGATGGGAAACTTCGATTTGCACCGTTTTTACCAATTGGTTGGAGCAATTACCGTTTTAAAATTAACTTCCGTGATCGTTTGCTAGAAGTGAATGTCGCTGAAGGCGATGTGACCATTAAATTATGTCACGGGGAGCCGATAGAAATTCAATTATATGAGCAACTCCACAAAATTAAAAAGGAGATAAAAATAACTAAATAATTGTTTAAAACTTGCATCAATTTAAGTGATGCAAGTTTTTTTGTAGATGATACTTTTAGAAGGAAAAACTAACATATACTTATTTCATCAGCTGATAATATATTGAAAAGGAGTGTAAAAATGGCAAATTTAAAACTAGTAGAAAATGAGGCAACTATTTTAGCCTCTATACCTAAAAACAATGTTGACTATAACGCTAGGGTAATGCAATCTGTTTCTGTAGATTATGAGCGAAATATGATTTATTGGACGCAACAATATAGTGGAAAGAAAATGACAGATGCAAATGCAGGAGAATCATATAATATCACTAGAACAGATTTAAAAGGCAAATATATTGATCAAATGTGGTGTTTAAATGGTGGACATGGCACCAATATTGCACTTGATTATGATAGTGAAACTAAGAAAATGTATATTTGGTCAGCATACAAAGTGAATAATAAATGGGAAGTTGTACGATATCCATATGAAAGTAACAAAATTTTAAAAGGAATTGAAGCGAGTATATTCATTTCTAAAGTGGAAAGTGGTAGTTATAATCGCATTTCAGGAGATTTGAAAAATGACATGTTAGTTTTTCATTCTGGAGGAGATCCAAAAACATTTAATATCAGAATTGTTCGAGCATCTGCTATAAAAGAAGGGAAATTAGAAGTACTTTATAAAGTAATGGCCTCCGAAGCTAATGACACAAATACTTACCAAGGTTGCGCACTTGATTTCCCTTATTTATATACTTCCTCTGGTGGAAGTGAGGAACTAAAACAGGTAACTTGCGTGGATGTAGTGACAGGAAGACGTGTATATCAAACTACTTTTAAATTTAATACTAAAGCAATGCAACCAACAGAAACCAATTACGTAGAACCAGAAAACGTTTATGTGTATTACAAAAATAATAAAAAGCATATTGTAGTAGGATATGCTTTAGGAGGAGCAGGAAACCGTATGAATAGAGCATTTGATCTTGTAGAAATGAATAGTGAGGATATAGAAACAGAAATTGAAAGTTTGCGAAATCTCATTTTGAATCGAAAACGTACAGAGTTAATTTTTGATCAGAGCACTAAAGGAGATTTAACAACGACATTTAAATTACGTGAAACACTCAAGAATTTTGATATTATTCAAGTAGTTCTTGAGTCTGGTGGGGGCTATACAACTGCTTCTAAACTAGTATCTCCAAGTTTGTTTGAGTCTTCCAAATCATTTATTTTTGCTTCGAGCAATATTGGTGATACAAGTGGTACTAATGTAGACATGTATGAATATGCAGCCAATTTTAATGATGATTTGACAACATTCAAAAATGATCGAGCAGTGAAAATGGAAGTATCGAACAACGGTACTACGCGTAGTAATATTACTAATATGGGTATTAAAAAAATATACGGCATTGTTTTGTAACTAAACAAGTATATTACTAAAAGTTTTTTTCTTTAACAAATCTTTCCAATTTTTGGCGAGATGATTCCTTTTTCCGCCCGGGCTCTTATGCTATAATAAAGAAAGTGAACAATTAAATGACTAGTAAATTAGCATAAATAGTTAACAAAAGGCGCGGAGGTGAAGTGATGGATTTTTCCAATATGTCGATAATGCATTATCTAGCAAATATTGTAGATATTCTTGTCGTATGGTTTGTAATTTATAAAGTGATCATGCTAATCCGAGGGACAAAAGCAGTTCAATTATTAAAAGGTATTTTTATTATCATTGCAGTAAAACTATTAAGCGGATTTTTTGCACTCCAAACAGTTGAATGGATTACGGATCAGATGCTTACTTGGGGATTCCTAGCAATAATAATTATCTTCCAACCAGAATTGCGCCGTGCTTTAGAGACGCTTGGTCGAGGGAATATTTTTACCCGCTATGGTTCAAGAATTGAGCGTGAACAGCACCATTTAATTGAATCTATCGAGAAGTCTACCCAATATATGGCAAAACGTCGTATCGGAGCATTAATCTCTGTTGCGCGTGACACAGGGATGGATGACTACATCGAAACAGGGATTCCACTCAATGCAAAAATTTCCTCCCAGTTATTAATTAATATTTTTATTCCAAATACACCGCTTCATGATGGCGCAGTAATTATTAAAGGAAATGAAATCGCATCGGCAGCAAGCTATTTGCCGCTTTCTGATAGCCCATTCTTATCCAAAGAACTTGGGACACGTCACCGGGCTGCACTTGGAATTAGTGAAGTGACAGATAGTATCACGATTGTTGTCTCCGAAGAAACAGGTGGGATTTCATTAACGAAAGGCGGAGAACTTTTCCGTGATGTTTCCGAAGAAGAATTACATAAAATTCTTCTAAAAGAACTAGTCACAGTTACCGTTAAAAAACCTTCTATCCTTTCTAAATGGAAAGGAGGCAAAAGCGAATGATGGATCGAATTTTAAATAATAAGTGGTCGATTCGGATTATAGC
The DNA here is from genome assembly GCF_900187025.1 of Listeria ivanovii subsp. ivanovii. Classification (GTDB taxonomy): domain Bacteria; phylum Bacillota; class Bacilli; order Lactobacillales; family Listeriaceae; genus Listeria; species Listeria ivanovii. Next base: position 2,219,432 of record NZ_LT906478.1, on the reverse strand, counting down.
TTTATTACTTGCAGCCATCCTTTTCACATCGGTTAACGCAAGCAATAAAGATACAACTAGCTTTTCAACTACTGCCTCGAGTGATACAGAAGTAATCGAAAACGTACCTGTAAAAGTTTATTATGATAAAACGAATTTATACATTTCTGGTGTTCCAGAGACAGTTACTGTGACCATTTCTGGACCAAGAAGTATTGTCCAATCGGCTAAAGCGCAGCAAGATTTTACTGTTTACGCTGATTTGAAAAATGCCTCGATTGGAACACAAGAAGTGAAACTACAAGTAAAAGACATTTCTGATAGACTCAAAGTAAAAGTAGATCCAGCTTCAGTAAACGTCAATGTGCAAGAAAAAGTGACGAAAAAATTCTCTGTAGATGTAGAATTAAGTAAATCAGTCATTGCAGATGGATATCAAGCAGGAACACCAGTCATTGATCCTAAAAAAGTATCTATCACAGGGGCAAAAGATACCATTAAGCAAATCGCCTATGTGAAAGCCACTTTGGAAGATGATGGAAAGCATAAATCGGAATTCACCGATAAAGCAACCGTTTCTGTGTTTGATAGTAATTTAAATAAATTAGACGTAGAGGTTAGCCCACAAGAAATTGAAGTCACGGTTCCTGTTGAGAAAGTAGGGAAATCGGTTCCAGTTAAAATTAAACAAGAAGGAACACCAGAGAGCGATATTGAAATCTCTAGCATGACGCCTGATAAGTCAGAAGTTGTCGTGGTTGGCGATGATGCGGTCCTTGATAAAATTAAAGAAATTGAAATCCCAATCGATGTAACTAAAATAAAAGCAGATACCGTTAAGGAAGTGACTGTTCCTGTTCCAAATGGAGCAAAATCAGTTCAACCAACGACAATAGAGGTTAAAATAAAAACCATAAAAAAGTCTGAAGCAAATAGTGAATCAAACACCTCAGAAGATAAAAAAGATACGGACTCAAACAAGACAGCCACAGATGATTCAGGAGATAGCGACACCGACTCTAAAGTATCTAAGTCCTTCTCCAATATGCAAGTGTATATGAGTGGTTTAAAAAATACCTTAGACGCACAAATGATTACACCAGCAAACGGTAAAGTCTCGGTAACTATTACTGGTGAGAAAAAAACAGTAGATAGGATTGCTGTAAAAGATTTGAGCGTTATTGCTAACTTAAGTAAAGGCAAAGCAGGTGAGCTCCGGGTTCCCCTAGAACTAAATGGTTTACCTGATAATGTCGCTTATGTTATTAATCCAACCTCAGCAGACTTTATTATTACAGAAAAAGAAGCACAAAATACGGTTCCATCGAAAAACACATAAGAATATGGAGTATGAGATATAGAGTCTCATACTCCTCCTTTTATGCTTTTACATAGAAGAGGATGAGAATTAGCAACACTTTACTGCAGAAGGATGAAATTTTTTCTTAAAAAAGGTATAATAACAGGTATATGGTTGAAAGTTAGTAGATAAAACCGGAATTTGGAAAAAGTAAAATCTAAAACGACAAACAAAAATCATTTAGATACTGAATGACTTAGAAGGAGAGTAATAAAATGGGTAAATATTTTGGTACGGATGGAGTTAGAGGGGTAGCAAACTCAGAATTAACACCAGAACTTGCATTCCGATTAGGTCGAATGGGCGGTTATGTTTTAACTCGTCATGTAGGTGAACATCCGCGTGTACTTGTTGCTCGTGATACACGAATCTCCGGAGAAATGCTTGAATCCGCTTTAATCGCTGGGCTTGTGTCTGTTGGGATAGAAGTAATGCGTTTAGGAGTCATTTCAACTCCAGGAGTAGCTTATTTAACAAAAGCCCAAGGAGCATCCGCAAGCGTGATGATTTCGGCTAGCCACAATCCGGTAGATGACAACGGGATTAAATTCTTCGGTTCAGATGGCTTTAAACTTTCTGATGACCAAGAAGAAGAAATTGAACAGCTTTTAGATACTGCAGAAGATACACTACCTCGTCCTAGTGGCGAAGGTTTAGGAACAGTTAGCGATTATTTTGAAGGTAAACAAAAATATATTCAATACTTAAAACAAACAATTGAAAATGACTTTAATGGTTATCATATCGCATTAGATTGTGCCAATGGAGCGACTTCTGGACTTGCAACACATTTATTTGCAGACTTAGATGCAGATATTAGTTCGATGGGAGCATCTCCAAATGGGCTGAATATCAATGATGGCGTTGGTTCAACACATCCAGAAGCATTGGCTGCTTTTGTTTTAGAAAAAAAAGCGGATGTTGGTTTAGCTTTTGATGGTGACGGAGATCGAGTGATTGCGATTGATGAAATCGGCCAAATTGTCGATGGAGACAAAATTATGTTCATTTGTGCGAAATATCTACGCGAACAAGGTCTTTTAAATAGTAACACCATCGTTTCCACTGTCATGAGTAATCTTGGCTTTTACAAAGGCTTAAAAGAACTTAATATTGAGGATGTACAAACAGCTGTTGGAGATCGCTACGTAGTGGAAGCAATGCGTGAAGGTAACTATAACCTTGGCGGGGAACAATCTGGTCATATTATTTTCTTAGATCATAATACAACTGGTGATGGTCTTCTATCCGGAATTCAACTAATTAATGTTATGAAAGCAACAGGGAAAAAATTGTCGGAACTTGCTTCTGAAATGAAAACATTCCCACAAAAACTTGAAAATATTCGCGTTAGTGATAAAAACCACGTGACGGATAATCCGAAAGTAAGCAAAGTGATTAGCGAAGTGGAAGCGGAAATGGCTGGAAACGGTCGTGTACTTGTTCGCCCATCTGGAACAGAACCACTTGTTAGAGTCATGGTAGAAGCGGCATCAAAAGAAGAAACAGATGAATATTGTGAACGTATTTCAGCGGTTGTTCGTTCCGAAATGGCTCTTAACGATTAAACAAAAAACATAAAATCCTGATGGAATTTTTCATCAGGATTTTATGTTTTTTGAGAGAATAATCTGATCCAAACAGGGGATCCCATTTTCATAGATAATTTGTTTGGGATAATTTTCAATAAAATAATTTGGGATAACTTTTTGGATACGAAATCCGCTTTTCTGATAAAGGGCAAGTTGATTAATGCTTGAATTTCCAGTTTTAATTATAATTTCAGAGATGTAATTCATTCTTGCAAACTCAAATGCTTGATTTAGGAGTTTTTTACCAATGCCTTGGTTTCTAGCTTCTTGTAAGACAGCGATGTTCATAATTTCAAGCTGGCCGGTAGATAGGGGAAGTAGGCAAATGATTCCAAGTGTTTTTTTTACATCAACTAGTTGAAAAACAGAGGATTTATTAAAATATTTGGCAATTTGTTTTTCACTAGGATCGGCTTCTAATAATAGTTCGATAGGAATTGGTTGGCTTTTGTCCCAAACTATTAAGTTCATTTTTATCACCTCGATTTTAGGGTAACATGATAAGAAAAAAATAGAAAGGAATGAGAAGGATTTGTCTAATAAATTGATAGGAATAAGTGGCAGTTTATTAATTGCACTCGGATTTACGCAAATTTATAGCTTTCTGAGCGCAATTGTAGGATATGTGAATGCCCAGGAAGACTTTACTTTTGTGTGGAATTACTGGATGCTGTTGATATTTGGATTGGGTCTTTTTATATTAGGAGTTTGTTTAATAAGAGGACGAAATTTTTATTTTGGAAGTGCTATTTTTGTTCTTTGTTTTACAATATTTCAAGGGTTTTCTGTATATTATTACCAAATTAGAGTGTTGCGAGATTTTGAAAAGAATCAACCATTTGAGTGGTCTGGAACATTGTTATCTTTAATTGGATTAGTAATTTTTCTACTACTGCTCATTGGACCTAAGTTTATAAGCGCAAAAACGGATTTAGATTTGAACCAAAATTGGAAAAACAAATGGCGATATGCATCTGGATTGTTCTCGCTTTTTGGTATGGGGGTTTCTGTTTATACAGCAATCACGATTTTCAAACAGTTATATTCTACTAGTAGTGAGCAAGGTTATCTTTTTACCACAGCCTTTGATGCTTATTTTGCTTGTTTTTTAGGATTAGTATTTCTGCTTATGGCCATTCTTGCTTGGTGGAGAGTATCCTATCTATTAATCGGAGTGCTTTTTGGCGCGGCTATCATTTTACTGACGAATTATCTATGGGTAACGGAATGGATTGGTTTTGCTAAAACGACACTCGGAATTACCTTTGGGAAAAATGAACATCAAGTATTTGGCATGCAACTATTAATGGGATCTTCCGCACTGATTGCAAGTGTATTTGCTTTTATTGCAAAAAAATAATCCCTCCCTTCCAGTTAACTAGCTTTGAACTGGAAGGGGGGAATTTTATTTTTTACCGAATACAATATTTGTATAACTATTTAATGTAAGGAAGTAATAGAACACATACATTAAGGTGTAAAGTCCTGTTGAGACGAGTACTGGTAATGTTATATCCATTGCTAGTAAGTGCGATAGACCAAGCAACGCAAAGCTGCTATGAGCAATACCGATAACTAGCGGGATTAAGAATACTAATAAAAGTTGTTTAGCTAAAACCTTTCTTATTTCTTTTCGATTTAACCCGATTTTTTTCAAGATATCAAAAGTTCCAACATCATTATAAGCTTCTGTTAGCTGTTTAAAGTAGATAATACTACCTGTCGCTGCTAAGAAAACAAAACCAATGAACATACCGATGAAAAGAAGTACACCACTTATAGTGATTATTTCTTGATAAGTTGCGGGATGCGAAATGAAAATGGTGTTTTCTGGAAGTACAGATTGCACTTTCTTATCTAAGTCGGTTGCTTTTTTATCATTCTCTACACCAATTGATTCAATGTTTTTAACAGGAATACCCTTAGTGGAAGCAATTGTTTCTACTTGGCTATCCGGAAGTACAAGTAACATTTCTGCAAGTGCAAGTGGTGAGTTTTGCACAACGGACTTAATTTCTACAGTTGGTTTTCCAGATGAAGCGAGTGTGTACTTTTTACCTAATAAGCTCTTTTCCATACTATCATCATAAGCACTAGAAATAACCATTTGTGCTTGATTTTCTTTTAAATTAGTTATATTGTTTGTATTTCCTTGTTTTTTCAAGAGTGAATTATAGTTGGATTCAGAAATGACAGGCATACCATCATTTACTTGATATTCAAATAAATTCGGAACGGTACCTTCTATTTTAACTATATAAGTCGTACTTTTTTGAGTATATTCTACAGGATGATCTGAGTCGCTTTCTGCGGTTGTAATGATTTTTTTATTTAGTGCGGCATCGGATGGAATTTCATATTCGAAAGTAGACGGCGCGCTATTAGCAGCTTCTTTATTTGATTGATAATAAATACTACTAATCGTACCAATTGCTGAAAGTGTAGTTGCACTTAAGATAGAAATAATAATTAATGTTTTTGCATTGGATGCAATTCGGAATGTTAACTGAGAAGTAGAGACGATATTACTTCCTTTATAAAAGAAGCGTTTGTTGTTTCTTAATTTTGCCAGTAAATAAGGTAAGAAGAAAGTAACAAACAAAATCGTTCCCAAGATTACGGTTGTTAAAATGATAATAGCACCAAGGCCTAAGCCAAGTGTTCTCCACAGAGAGTCTTTGGAATCAAGTGGCTGTCCTGCAATCGTGTAGCCTATTGCAATAAAGATAAGTGAGAGTAAGGCTAAGATAAGCGATGGTTTGGGACTTTTTTCCCGTTTTGCTTCTGAATGAAATAAATCAAGTAAAGTAGTTCGGAAAATAATTCGATAGCCAGAAACAGAAGTAAACAAGGTAATAATAATAAAAACAAAACTTGTTTGTGTAACGGCTCCCCATGAAAAGGCAAAACCACCAATGCTACCAATATTGATTAATTTCAAAAGTATCGTTACAAATATTTTAGAAAGAACTGTACCAGCTAAAATTCCAATTACAAGTGCACCAATACCCATTAAGAAATTTTCATAAAATAAGATACGTCCAATTTCTTTTTTTCGAAGCCCGAGTAAGGAGTATAGACCGATTTCTTTTTTTCGTTTACGTGTAAAAAAACTATTGGAGTAGAGAATGAAGATTGCTACAAATATTAGTAAAATTACGGAAGATGCGGAGAAAGCGGTTGATAATTTGGCGGATTTATTAATTTGTTCCATAACAGAGGGATCTTTAGAAAGAACTAGGAAAGTATAATAAATCATAATACTAAAAGTCATAGAAGCAAAATATAAAAAATAATGGACAAAATTATGTCGAATATTCTTTTTAGCTAGGTCAAATAAGGTCATCTGTGTCGCCTCCTAATTTAGCAAGGACATCTAGAATTTTTTGGAAGAACTCCTTACGTGATTTGCTTCCACGATAGATTTCTGTATATAGCTCTCCATCTTTAATAAATAGGATTCGTTTGCAAAAGCTTGCAGCAAAGGCGTCATGAGTAACGACCATGATAGTTGCCTTATCTTGCTCGTTTAAGTCTTTTAAGCTTTCCAATAGATTTGTGGCAGATTTAGAATCAAGTGCTCCGGTTGGTTCATCAGCAAAAATCAAACTTGGTGTTGTAATAATTGCTCGAGAGGCAGCTGTACGCTGTTTTTGTCCACCAGAAATTTCATTAGGATATTTATCAAGAATATCCGTAATCCCAAATTTTTGACTAATGATCGTCAATTTCTCTTCCATTTCTTTGACAGGACGTTTAGCAAGCGCAAGTGGCAAAATAATATTTTCACGAACAGTTAGCGTATCTAATAAATTATAATCTTGAAAGATAAATCCTAGTTTGTCACGGCGAAACCTTGACATTTGTTGTTCGTCCATAGTTGCAAGTGATTGGCCCGCTATCATAATATCTCCTGAAGTAGGAGTGTCGATGGTTGAAAGTACGTTGAGTAAAGTAGACTTACCTGCACCAGAAGGCCCCATAATTCCAGTAAATTCTCCTTCTTTAATATCAATACTAATATTTTCAAGTGCAGTATAAACAGTTTTTTTACTACCATAAATTTTTCTAACATTTTTTGCTTGTAAAACAGTTTCCATTGTTTTTAACTCCTTCTAAAAGTAGATTTGATTAGGTATGTGTACATTCTAACGTTTAAAAGAAGTTAGTTCCATTGACTCACATGACAATTTTAGATAGTATCCTTACAAAAATGTTAGTTTAATGAAATAAAAAACTGGAAATCTCGAAAGCAAATCCTCATAAAAAAGATTTATTTCAAGAAATTCCAGTTTTCGCTTATTAAATAGTAAATAGTTTGGATAGATCTTCAGAAGGTAATAGGTTTCCAATAAAGAAAGAACCGAATTCGGCATACCTCGCGCTTGCTTCGTCAAACCGCATTTCTGTTACAATGCGTTTAAACTCAAGTGCGTCGTCAGAAAATAAAGTGACACCCCATTCGTAGTCGTCAAAGCCAATCGAACCACCGATAATTTGTTGTACTTTACCAGCGTAGGTGCGACCAATCATACCGTGATCACGAATCAATTTTTGGCGTTCTTCCATTGGAAGCATATACCAATTATCAGTGCTATCGCGTTTTTTGCTCATTGGGTAAAAACAGATGTGCTTTTTAGGTGGAAGAGCTGGATAAAGCCTAGCACGCACACCTTTGTTTTGATAAGGGTCTTCGCCTCCAGCCATATGGGAAGCCAGATAATTACTTAATTCGACAACAGATATGTAGGAATAAGTTGGTAATAAGTAATCGGCAATGGCTAATTTATTAAACTGATTTTCGACTTCATTTAAGGTTTCAAGCGAATCGCGTAAAGTGAAAAATACAAGGTCTGCTTTTTGACCAAGAATACTATAAATTGTGTGTTCCCCTTCACCGATGTTTTTTGTAATTTCCATATCACTTAAAAAATGACTTAACTCATTCAACATCAATTCTTGATTAGTTGGATTTAACTCACGCCAAGCTGCCCAATCAATCGAACGGAAATCATGGAGACAAAACCAACCATCTAATGTTTTTACTGCTTCATTCACTATGCATCACTCCTTGTTTAGAATATCACTAACTAAAGTGTACCATATCGGACTTTGTTCGTCTGCTTCGCTGTTTGTGAATCTAGATTTCAAATGGACGATATTTTTTGCGTAGACTTTGTTGTTTCTCTAGGCGTAGTTCAATATCAATCCGGTGAAAGAGAATCATATTACCTTTCTTTGTAAAGGGAAGCACATTCCGTTTTGCTAGGGAAAGGAGCGCTTGCTTCGATATACCTAAAAACTCTGCTGCTTCATTTGCTGTCAGAAAGTTTTCTTCTAACCATTTAAAGTCAATTTGTTGTTGGCGCATGCCTTTTCACCTCTTTCTACTTAAGTGTAGAAAATATCTCCACGAAATACAAGAGAAAACATTAACAATTGCTTAAAAACAAGCTATACTTTAACTAATGAAATAAAAAATGGGAGGCATAAATATGAATGATGTTTTAACTTTGCTTAGAAATCACCGCTCTTTTCGCAAGTACAAACAAGGGGTAACTATACCTGAGAAAAAATTGGATGCAATTATTCGTGCTGCTCAAAGTGCGCCGTCGTGGATTAATGGCCAACATTATTCGATTATTGCGATTAAAGATCAAGCTCGCAAAAATAAAATCGCGGAACTTTGTGGTAACCAACCGTACATAGCTGAATGTTCTGTATTTCTTTGTTTTGTGGCAGACTTCTACCGAGTGAAATTGGCTAGTGAGATGCATGAGAAAAGTTTTGCTATTTCAGGCGAAGAAGATTTGCTTATGGTTGCTGCGACAGATATTGGTCTTAGCATGCAAAATGCGTTAACAGCAGCAGAATCATTAGACTATGGTACGATTTGCATTGGCGGTTTAAGGAGAAACATTACTGCTACCTCTGAATTTCTAGGTTTACCGGAGTTTGTCATGCCTGTAGTTGGTCTTTGTATTGGAGTACCAGATGTTGAAGTACCACTTAAACCAAGATTACCAAAAGAAGCTGTATATTTTGAGGAAACATATCAAACAGATGTCATGCCTTTACTGGAAGCTTATGATGAAGAAATTATTCCATTTTCAGAACGAGAAGGGTTTGTTTCTTACACGGAACGGTTAGCGAAATTTTATGATAAGCCATACTATCCAAATTTAACAGAGCAAATAAAAGAAAGAGGCTTTTTAGGCGGAAAATAACTAGCATCTTCTACAGTATTGGTATATACTTTTAATTGACAAAACCCAGCGGAAAAGCTGGAATGGAGGTAAGTTGATAATGACAGAAGCACTATTTTTAAATCCTGTTTTTCAAGACCGAATTTGGGGTGGAACGAAATTACATGATTATTTTGGTTACGATATCCCGTCTGACACTACTGGTGAAGACTGGGCTATTTCCGCGCATCCAAATGGTCCTTCCGTAGTTAAAAACGGCGAATTTAAAGGAAAAACATTAGCAGACTTATGGCAAGAAAATCCAGCTCTTTTTGGAAATCCAAAAGAAGCAGTTTTTCCGCTATTAACGAAGATTTTAGATGCGAATACGGATCTTTCAGTTCAAGTGCATCCAAATGATGAATATGCTAAGACGAACGAAAATGGCGAGCTTGGCAAAACGGAATGCTGGTATATTATTGACTGTGCGCCTGGTGCAGAGTTGATTTACGGACATAAAGCAGCGAGCAAAGAAGAATTCGCAAGTTGGGCCAAAAATGGTGAGTGGGACAAACTGCTTCGAAAAGTAGCGATCCAACCAGGTGAATTTTATTATGTTCCTAGTGGTACGATTCATGCGCTTGGAACCGGGACATTAGTTCTTGAAACCCAACAAAGCTCCGATACAACTTACCGAGTTTATGATTATGACCGCAAAGATGCAGAAGGAAACTTACGCGAACTACACTTAGATAAAGCAATTGATGTAACAATAGCTCCTCATGTTGATGCAAAACTAGATATCCAAACAGAAACACGAGAGGGCTTAACGGAAACTACTTTTGTTTCTAATGATTTCTTTAGTGTTTACAAATGGGAAGTGGATGGCAAGGCTGAATTCACAGCTAAAGCGCCATACACATTAGTAAGTATTTTGGACGGAGAAGCAGTACTTAAAATTGGAGAAACAGAGCAAGCTATTAAAAAAGGCGACCATTTTGTTTTACCAAATGATGTAAAATCTTGGGAAATAACTGGCAAAATCACAGCGATTGTTTCTAATCCTCCTGTAAAATAAGGAAAAGAAGGCTTTGCTGTTCTGCAGTAGAGCTTTTTTATAAAATGAAAAGACAACATAGAGGTGAAAAAATGACTAGGAAAAAGAAGTGGATTGTTGCAATTGGCGTTATTATTATCTTGCTTATCGTGGGCTGGTTCGCTGGAACGAGGTTAACTGTAAAACAATATGAAGTGAGTTCTACTAAAATTACAAAAGAAATAAAACTTGTGCAGTTATCTGATTTACATTTTAGTGAATTTGGTGATAACAATAGTAAGCTGATTTCAAAAGTTTCGGAATTAAAGCCGGATGTTATCGCGATTACAGGGGATTTGTTTGATAAACAAGGTGATAGCGTACCAAAGTCTTTTATTAAGCAATTAACAAAAATTGCACCAGTTTATTTTTCACCTGGCAATCATGAGTATGATGTTGAAAATGCGTACGAAACGGACTATAAGCCTTTTTTAGAAGAAGCAGGCGTAGTTATTTTAGAGGATGAAACAGCGACAATTGATGTTAATGGGCAAAAATTTCAAATGTCGGGATTGCGCAGTAGTGCGAACTTAGCTTACGATTATCCTTATTATGAGGAAGGGTTAGCAGAAATTAAAAAGCAGCAGAATCCAGCTTATTATCAAGTATTACTCTCGCATATGCCGGATTATTTTGAGCTATATGTAGATAATGATTTCGATTTAACATTAAGTGGGCATACGCATGGTGGAATTGTCCGAATCCCGTTTACAAATATAGGTGCTATTGCGCCAGGACCACAGCGATTAATTCTACCTGAATATGTTTACGGCAAACATACAAAAGATGGCAAAACAATGATTATATCCGCGGGACTTGGTGCAGGAAGCCTCCACCAAAAGGCCTTCCCGAGGTTGGGAAATCCGTATGAGATTGTGGAAGTGATGATTAAGCCAGAGAAGAGATAAATGAATTAGGGAATAAATCTCAGTAAGTAGGAAAATGGATTTGGGGATTCCTTTTGAGAGGAGTATTCAAATCCATGTTTTAATACACAAAAAAACCACCTTTGTTAGAGTAGGAGTGACCAAACTAACAAGGTGATTTTTTGTATGAAAATTATAATATAAAACTCCAGGATTTACCTCTAGATTTAGAAATGAAATTTGATGAAAAGGATATCACTTTTGAGATGCATCATCTATCGTCATTGAATACTTTAGGAAATTAATTTTAATGTAAAAATCATATTGCATGTGTTTATAAGTGTTAGAACTGATGAATAAATATTCAATTTTATTTCAATTAATGTTAGGTATTATGTGAAAAATATCAATAAAAAACACTAATAAAATACTTGAATGTGAATTTTTTGTGACGTTTTAATGTGGTGTATGAATAATTATTGAATAAAATCTAAGGACAGCATTTTTTTGTTTAAAAAAATTGTTTTTTTACTCGAAATACGTAATATTTCTTCTAATATAAATGCAGTTTTAAGTTGCTGATGACAAGAAATGGGCATTTTAATGCATTTTTGGTTATACATTATTATTTTATGATATAGTTTAATTAAACGTTTTTATCATGTTGCTTAATGGAAAAATCATATGTTTATAAATTTATCCCATCTGAAAATTTAAATGATTTTGCAGGGTAATGAGATAAAAATGTCTATGCAATTTTAAACTTAATTAGAAGTGAAAAGAGTAGGAAAAGAATGAAGAAGAAAGTTTGGGTTTTAGGAATTACATTGTTTACTGTATTAGCACCAGTCGGAGCTCTTGCTGCAGACAGTACAACAAAAGAAATGCAAGGTGAGACAAACTTAGATAACTTAATCAGTAAAAATACTGAAGGTGAAAAAGTGATTTTCTCCGAGTCAAAAGAAGCTTCAACTAATTCGCGACCGCTGTTAAAAGCATCAGCAAGAGGAGGAACTTTTACAGTTAAATGGGGCGGAGACAGGCATTGGTCAAATTATAATCATCCTACAAAAACACACAGATCAAGCGCCTCAAATAGGAGAGCAACAGTGCGTAGCGGTTGGATGACTAAAGGGAAGTTAGCGAGTGCATGGATAAAGTCTTCATTAACAGGAAATAAAGCTAACTGGGATACAAAATAGTTACATATAAAGCTGGGAAATAGCATTTTTGTTATTTCCCAATTTTTCAATAATAAGAAAGGGTGATGTTGTGAAAAAGTTCCTTTCAATTGTTATATTAATAACACTCATCATAGGGAATTTTACGTATTTTAATCTTATTAAAAATACCTTATCAAGGGACTTTCTTTTCAAAAATCAAACAGAAGTTCATTTTAAATATAAAAATGGGGAAGATGCCACCCGCTTTATTTTATCTATTCTAAAAATCTCAGAATCAGAAAATATCAATATATCTCAATATACGTTTTTAGATGAAAGAGCTATAAATATTTATTCCTCCAATATTCTTTCTGCTTCAAATATAGTACTTAAAAATGGAAATAATCCTAATGGCAATGGGTTCTTGTCAAATGATAAGATTAACTCTAAAAATCAATCTGGAGAAATATATCATCCATCAGAATATTGGTCAATCAAGGTTTATAATTTTGAACAAGTTAACAATGTTGGTATGGGGGATACTTTTTATATAGAAGGATTGGATAATAAAGATACATATCAAGCTTTTTTAAACGAATTTGAGCAATATGGCGAAATATCCGTTAATTCAGTTAATATTGGTTGGTGGAATTATATCAACTTACCTCTATTGCTGACATTATTGTTATGCATCATAATTTTATGTATCATTACATATTATTACCTAATGTATTCTAAACATAAATTAATAGTCAATCTGATTTGGGGGAATTCAAAACTATCTACTCTGAATTCTTTGTTTTTTAGTTTCATAAAATTTGCTATATATATTGTATTCATTATTCTTTTGATTTTGATAGTTTATTTAATTAGTGTGCAGAGTATTTACTTAGCAAAATTTCTAATGCAATTTACTATTATTAATATTATGTTGGTAGGTGCTATTGTTCTTCTAATGTATCTTTTTGGTTATCTCAGAATCAAACGAATAGATAAACCATTAGCAAAGAATCAAGTACAGTCACAAAAACAACATTTAATCGTCAATTTAGGGATTAAATTAGTACTCCTTATGCTTTGTGGTAGTATTTTTGTTTCCAGTTACCAATCATTTCAAACATTAAATAATAAGTTAGACAGCTTTGAGGAGTGGGGGAAAACAAAAGATATTTATAAAGTTCGTGTAGGCTTGGTATCAGAAGAACTTCGAGATGATTTGAAAATGGACAGATTATTAAATAATAAATTTAGTGCTTTTTATGAACAAGGAAAAATAAATAAAGAAATGTTTATGATGTTCTCAGGAAACTTTCAAAGAATTGATGATGAGACATTTTTTTATAAAACATATTTAAAAAATGATAGTCAGATAAATTCACCTGAAGGAAATAGTGTTGAAATTGATTTAAACTATTTAAAACTTAATCCGATTGAAACGGTTCAAGGGCAACGGGTAGAAAAAGAAGTTATAAGCCAGGATAAGGTGTTAAATATTATTGTCCCTGAAAGTAAAAAGAGCTTTGCGGATGAAATAAAAAGTATGTATCTAGACTTTTTTCATTTTCAAAAAGTGGAAGTAGCAAATATGTATAATGAAGCTTTGAATCAACCAAAATCAAATATAAGGAAGAAAGATTTACATATCAATATCATATACGCTAAAAATCAGCAACAATATTTTACTTTTGATAGTAATGCTGGAGAGGTCAAAAGTAGTATGATTACTGATCCAATAGCAATAATATATACAGGTAATGTTGATACTTCTTATATTGGAGCACGATTAACTTCTTCTGTATTTTTTAATGATAAAACCAAAGGAGACGCATTCAATAGAATTCAACCTTTTATAAAAAAATCAGGTGCAAAGGAAATAACTCATGTAGATAGTGTTTATGAAGAACTGTCAAATGAAATAACAACACTAAAATGGTCTATTTATCAACAATTAATAGGAACACTTATTTTAGGATTATCCGTTTTAGCTTTTATGGCATTACTTATATTAGCTTATTACCGAGAAAACCTTTATAAGCAACTAATTTATTATGTGTTTGGATTTTCATTTTGGGAAAGTAGTAAAGCTTTTATTATTTATAACCTTTCTATCAGCTTTCTTTCGGGTGTAATAATATTTTTGGTAAGTAAAGAGATGATTGTGTGGAGTTTTATTTTATTTATTATATGCATTGAGTTGATGATACTATATTATATAAGACAGAATATGATAAATAAAGATATTAAATCTATAATAAAAGGTGAAAAGTATGATTAAATTAAAGAATATTAGTAAAAAATTCAGGATAAATCCATATTGAAAAACATTTCGCTTACTGTTGAAGATGGTGAATTTGTTGCAATTGTTGGCGAAAGTGGAAGTGGAAAGACAACATTACTGAACATAATAGGGCATCTGGAATCAAAAGATAGTGGCGAAATACAAATTGACCATAAGAACCATCAAACAAAAAAAGAAATTATGCTATTAAGAAGAGAGACACTAGGATTTATATTTCAAAATTATTTATTAATGGAAAATGAAACAGTATTAGAAAACTTATCTATTTCGAAAGGTGTAAAGCGAGAATTAATAATCCAACAGCTTCAATATGTTGGATTAGGTGAAAGCTATTTGTCACAAAAAGTATACCAATTAAGTGGTGGTGAAAAACAAAGAATAGCTATTACGAGAGTTCTATTGAAGTCGTTTCGGTTATTACTTGCAGATGAACCCACAGGTAACTTGGATGAGAAAAACAAACAAAAAATTATGGATCTTTTTTTTGAATTAAAAAGACAAGGAAAAACGATTGTTTGCGTAACCCATGATCAAGAAATAGCTGAAAAAGCAGATAGGGTCATTCGAATTGAGGAAGGAGCAATTAGATGAGAATAATAGGGATTTCATTTGTAAATAGTATATTAATCTTATTTGTAATACTAATTCATAAGGTTTTATTTAGAGTATTACACTTTGGTTATGAGAATTTATTGTTTTATTGGGGTACTTTTATAGCAATTTATTTTCTGTTAAATCTACTCACTAATAAAATTTTATTATCTAAAAAATCATAAGAGAATAAGATGGATAGGCTATAAAAAAGGCAAAATGGATAATAGATTACAATGAAAAAACAAGAGAGTCAAATGAATTCCATTTAACTCTCTTGTTTTTTCATTTAAATATATGGTCCAAATTTGTATGCTCCTCTGATTCGCAGTTACAAGCTTTTTCTAGCTCGCAGCCGCCGCATTTGCCTTCTTTGCTACGTTTGACAAATTTTATAATCGCATAAACAGTATAACCAAAAATGGCGCCACCGAGTAGTAAGTTAACGATAATACTCATCTAAAACACCCTCCTTAAACGAATAGACTACCAATCTGATATACAAGAAAAACGAGTACATAAGCAGTTACAAGTGGATAAGCGACAGAGAAGGCAGTCCATTTCCATGAACTCGTTTCTTTTCGAATCGCAGCAACTGTTGCTAAACAGGGAATATACAGCAGAATAAACAACATAAAGCAGTAAGCCAATAGCGGGGTATAGAACGTACTAACCACACTTCCCATTGAACTTTCCCCAACTGCATAAATAATCGCCATCGTGGAAACAACTACTTCTTTTGCTAAAAATCCGGGAATAAGTGTTGCCCCAGCTTGCCAAGTTCCAAAACCAAGTGGAACAAGCAATGGTGCGAGTATGCCACCGATAATTGCTAAAAAGCTTTCGCCCATTGGCACATCAAAGCCAGATGGACCGGCATAATTAAGCAACCAGATAATCACGGAACCAGCAAAGATAAATGTCCCTGCTTTTCGTAAAAATCCTTTTCCTTTTTCCCAAGTGCTACGCCATAAAGTTCTAAGGGAGGGCAAGCGATAAGGCGGGAGTTCTACGACAAATACCGAATTATCTTTTTTTAGAAGTGTTTTTGAAAGGATTTTAGTGATAATTAAAGCCATTAAAATTCCGATAACATAAAGTGAAAGAACGACCAGCGCTTGATACTTTTCGAAAAACACACCAACAAAAAGGGCATAAACCGGAAGGCGTGCTGAACAAGACATAAAGGGAGAAACTAAAATGGTTAGCGTGCGTTCTTTAGATTCTTCAATGGATCTTGCCGCCATAATCCCTGGAACATTACAACCAAAACCAATAATCATCGGGATGAATGCTTTTCCATTTAAGCCAAACATTTCCATTACTCGGTCCATCACAACAGCAATTCGCGCCATATAACCGGAATCTTCTAGGATGGAAATGAAGAAGAAAATAACTAGAATTTGTGGGACAAAGACGAGAACGCCCCCAACACCAGCGATAATTCCATCAGCAATTAGGTCAATAATAAAGCCAGATGCGCCAATAGTTGTTAAAAAGGAGGTTGCCCAATCTGTGAATGTACCTCCGATAAAGCTGTCGAGTAAGTCAGACAATGGAGCACCAACCCAAGTAAAGGTTATTTGGAAAATCAGCCACATAATTCCTAAGAAAATGGGAATCCCTAATAATTTATGCGTAAAAATTTTATCTAATTTGTCAGATAGAGGAATATCAGAATTACGCGTGTATTCAACCGAAGTCAAACAAATATCATGAATATAATCGACACGAATTTGGTGAAAATGTTTTTCTAGCTTACCATCAAGTGCTTCTTCAAGTTCACTTCGAATTAGAATGAGTTGTTCGAAGTTAGGTTGTGTTGTTAAAAATTCTTCTATCACTTCATTTTTAGAAAGAAATTGTACAGCTAGCCAGCGTGCTTGTTTGCTTGCGACAACATCTTTCGTCAAGTCTTCAATGGCGTTAATCGCTTTTTCTGTCGGCTCGCCATATGGTAAAACAAGTGGAATTGCCGGTGCGACATGTTTTTCAGATAAAGTGGTTAAAATATCATCGGTGCCTTTACCAGATCTAGCAACGACTGGCAAAATCGGAATTCGGAGTTTTTTAGCGAGGTTTTGGATATTTAGATGAATTCCTCGTCCTGCTGCAACATCAATCATATTTAGTCCCATAACAACAGGGGCACCGAACTCAAGTAGTTGAATCGTTAAATTTAAGTTTCGCTCAATTTGCGAAGAATCGACAATATTTAACATACAATCAAATTTTTCTTCTAATAAAAAACGTGTAACAACTGTCTCGTCTCGGGAAATCGGATTTAAATCATAAATCCCTGGCAAATCAATTAATTTACCCGTTTTTGAACGCAAGGTTCCGACTTTCTTTTCAACCGTTACTCCGCTCCAATTTCCAACATATTCATAAGAGCCAGTCAGTGCATTAAATAGAGATGTTTTCCCTGTATTTGGATTTCCTAGTAAACAAAAGGTATTTTGACTCATCTGCGTTCCACCATAATGGCACAAGCATCGCATTGCCGAATACTAATATATTGTCCCTTCGTCTCAAACGTACATGGTCCGCCAAATAATCCTTTTTGTTTGACACAAATTTCACAACCCTCATCGCAACCGAGCGCGAGTAGGCGACGTTTAAGCATCGCATTTTCTAGTTTTAATTCTGAAATACGAACTTTATCACCAATGGCAGTTTCATTTAATTGCATAAGCAAACAGGCCTCCTTTTTAAATTATGTAATGAATATGATAATCATTATCAACTATGTTCATTTTATCACGAATGGAATTTAATATGAAGCTTTTTTTGGATTTAATTAGTTAAACGACAAAAAAGTATGGTATAACAGCAAAAAAATTTCTGAACTTCAGATAGCTCTTTCGTCTTATTGTCATGCCTTTTTACGTCTGTATTGATACACGGAAATAAGTGCCAGAGCTGTTTTTAATCGGTTTTTGCCTATCAAGTTGCTTGTTTTTATAGTAAAATAGTATCTATAACATTTTATATTAATGGAGGAAAATAACCCATGAGTGATTTATTTACTACGATTAAAGGACAAGTTACTGGGAAAAATGTGCGCATTGTACTTCCAGAAGGTACGGATGAACGTATCATCGGAGCAGCTGCACGTCTAAAAAAAGAAAACATTGTTACACCGATTTTACTTGGAAATAAAAGCGAAGTAGAAGCAGTTGCAAAACAAATTGGTGTTTCTGTGGAAGGAATCGCCATTCATGAACCTGCAACAGATCCACTTTTTGATGAATTAGTGGCTGCATTTGTGGAGCGTCGTAAAGGTAAAGCAACCGAAGAAGCTGCTCGTAAAATGCTTGCAGATCCAAATTATTTTGGAACTATGCTTGTATACACAGGTAAAGCTGAAGGATTAGTAAGTGGTGCAGCTCATTCTACAGGCGATACAGTTCGTCCAGCACTACAAATTATTAAAACAAAACCAGGCGTAAGTAAAGTGGCTGGGGCAATGATTATGGTTCGCGGGGAAGAACGCTATTTATTCAGTGATGTAGCAATCAATATCGCGCCAGTTGCAGCAGACTTAGCTGAGAACGCCATTGTTAGTGCGGAAACTGCTGAAATTTTCGGCATTGATCCACGTGTTGCCATGCTAAGCTTCTCGACAAAAGGTTCTGCTAAATCCGATGAAACAGAAAAAGTAGTAGAAGCAACTGCTCTTGCAAAAGAAAAAGCGCCAGAACTTACACTTGATGGCGAATTCCAGTTTGATGCTGCATTTGTTCCTACCGTTGCTGAGAAAAAAGCTCCTGGTTCTGTTATTAAAGGAGACGCGAATGTATTCATCTTCCCAAGTTTAGAAGCAGGAAATATTGGTTACAAAATTGCGCAACGTTTAGGTAACTTTGAAGCAGTTGGCCCGATTTTACAAGGCTTAAATGCACCAGTAAATGACTTGTCTCGTGGCTGTAATACAGATGATGTTTATAATTTAACACTAATTACTGCCGCTCAAGCAGTAAATAAATAATTAGCAAAAAGCAGTAGACTCGCGCGAGTCTACTGCTTTTTTATACGATTTTTTCTAAAAAGTAATGCATCCAGCGATTATCGTCTGTTAATTCAGGATGGAAAGCTGTTACTAATATTTTATCTTGTCTTGCTGCTACAATTCTATCATCAATCATTGCTAGCACCGTGACATTATTACTTGGATCTGTTAAATAAGGAGCACGAATGAATACTGCTTCAAATGGATCTGGTCCAAATGCTTCTACAAGCAATTCGGCTTCAAAGCTTTCTTTCTGACGTCCAAAACCATTTCGAACAGAAGTTGCATCAATTAGCCCTAAACTTTCTTCGCCACTCTCAATTTCTTTTGATAAAAGGACGAGTCCGGCACAAGTTCCAAAAATGGCTTTACCTTCTTTAGCAAATGAACGGACAGGATCCATTAAATCATAATGCTTCATTATTTTACGCATGGTGGTACTTTCTCCACCTGGTAAAATAAGCCCATCAAGCTCAGTTAAATCAGTTGCGCGCTTTACTTTTTTTGCAAGCGCACCGGCGGATTCAACCATCCGAACATGCTCATCGACAGCTCCTTGAATTGCAAGAACACCAATTGTTTTCATCTTAAAAACTCCGATCTTGCATTCGATCTTCTGGATTTAAGCGGGACATTTCGATTCCTTTCATCGGAGCGCCTAACTCTTTCGAAAGTTTTCCGATTAATTCATAGTCTGTATAATAAGTTGTTGCTTGAACAATCGCATTGGCAAATTTAGCTGGATTATCTGATTTGAAAATTCCTGAGCCAACGAAGACTCCATCTGCTCCGAGTTCCATCATTAAAGCGGCATCAGCCGGAGTAGCAATTCCGCCAGCAGCAAAATTAACGACCGGAAGTTTGCCAAGTGTTTTAATTTCTTTGATTAATTCATAAGGAGCGCCAAAATTCTTCGCGGCAACCATTAATTCATCATCGGTCATACCAGCAATTTGACGGATTTGGCCGTTTACTTGACGCATGTGGCGGACTGCTTCCACAATATTGCCAGTTCCAGGTTCTCCTTTGGTACGAAGCATAGCCGCTCCTTCACCAATTCGGCGCAATGCTTCACCGATGTCACGACAGCCGCACACGAACGGAACAGTGAAATCAGATTTTAATAAATGGAATTCATCATCAGCAGGGGTTAATACTTCACTTTCATCGATGTAATCCACGCCCATTGCTTCTAAAACACGAGCTTCCGTAATATGGCCAATTCGCGCTTTTGCCATAACTGGAATGGAAACTGCATTCATGACATCTTCCACAATACGAGGATCTGCCATACGAGCTACTCCACCCGCCGCACGGATATCGGACGGAACACGTTCAAGTGCCATAACTGCAACTGCACCAGCAGCTTCGGCAATTTTTGCTTGTTCTGCATTAACAACATCCATAATGACGCCGCCTTTTTGCATTTGTGCCATGCCACGTTTTACTCGGTCAGTACCAACTTTTTTCTCCATATTAACAACCTCCATTAACTTAATTGAAATTACCTGATTATTATGATAAGCTAAAAGCCATTTCTTACAAACGGCCAATTGGATGTTATTTTCTCCATCCAATTTTAATAGGAGGAATAAAACGAATGTGGCAACTAACTTCTGATTCAAAATTACCGATTTATTTACAAATTGTTGATTTAATTGAAACAAAAATTATGAACGGGGAGCTTTTACCAGAAGAAAAATTACCACCGGAAAGAAAACTTGCTGCTATGCTTGGTGTGAATCGATCTACGGTTGTGCGTGCGTTGGATGAATTAACCGCACGAGCTGTCATCGTTAGAAAACAAGGAAGCGGTACAATCGTAAATGCTGAAAAATGGGGGCTTTTTGCGGGGCAGTCTACCAATTGGCGCCATTATTTAACGCAAGGTGGTTTTACGCCAGCAGCCCCTTACATTCGTCAAAATAGCATAATAGAAAAAATGCATTCTGATGAAGTTATTGATGTAGCATCAGGTGAGCTCTCTCTTGAAATGACACCAAAGCTTGAAACACCGAGTCTTTCATGGCAATCCTTTATTGCGGAAGAACGACTAGAAGATGAGGCAGGTTATTATCCGCTCCGAGTAACGATTCAAAAACAAATGGAGACAGCATATAGTTTAAAAACACAGCCTGAACAAATTCTTATTACTTCAGGAGCTCAACAAGCCTTATTCCTAATTACCCAATGCCTATTAAAACCTGGTGATGCCGTAGCAATAGAGTCTCCTTCCTATTTTTATTCTTTATCATTATTTCAATCAGCGGGATTGCGGATTTTTGCGTTACCAATGGATTCAGAAGGTGTGATTATTTCAGAGCTGAAAAATTTATATCACAAACATCGAGTGAAAATGGTTTTTGTTAATCCTACTTTTCAAAATCCAACAGGGTTAGTAATGAGTCTATCACGAAGAAAGGAGTTAGTGGAAACTTGCTCCTATTTACAAATACCAATAGTAGAAGATGATCCATTTTCAGAGCTTGCTGCCTTAGATAAACAAATCCCTGTTCCTTTAAAACAATTAGATAAAGATAACGTTTTATATATTGGCTCACTTTCTAAGATAATGGGGGCAACTGCGCGGATTGGCTGGCTGATTGGACCGGGAGCTGTAATTGAACGTCTTGCGCTGGCTAGAAATGAAATGGATTTTGGTTTAAGTATTTTTCCACAGGTGCTTGCCAATGTCGTATTAAATACGGCTGGATATGAGACTCATTTAAACGAGTTACAGCACATTTTGATGGAACGAAGAGACTATTTGATTGGAGCGATAGAGGAAGTAATGCCGAAAAAATTAGTCTATATTAAGCCAAAGGGTGGGTTTCATTTGTGGATAAAGTTACCGATGTCGTTTCGATCTGTTCGTGATTTTGATGTATTTACAGATAAACAGTTACTTGTCATGCCTGGGTTCGTATTCGGTGTAAAAGAAGCTGTTATACGAGTGACTTACGCCCGATTAGAAAAAAATGATGCCATAAAAGTTGCCCAAATTATACAACAAATATTAAAGAAAAGTTAACCTAACTCCAAAGTGATTTGGAGTTTTTTGTATCATTAAATAGATAGCTTTAAAGAAAATAAAAATTCATTATTTTGACACAAGTGCAATTTAAAAGATACTAATAAAGGAAAAGTAGTTATAGGATAGCATGATATTATTTCAATTGAATAACAAGGAGGTGAGAATGATTAAAACTAGAAAAAAACAAATAGTCTTATTGATGTTAGTCACTTTTTTATTGGTATCTCCATTTGTCGTTTTTGCGGATAACAATAATGAAGTTTCAAAAGAAATAGAAAATACCAATTTACCACCAGTCGCTGATGAGAGTGAAGGCGAGGGTGATCAAGCATTTTCGGTCAGTGAAGAAGTGAGCGTGCCAGAGAGCCAATCGGCAGAAATTGTAACTAAGGAAAGTCCAACTACAGAGCGCCCGACTACGGAGAGAAAAACTTCAAATAGTCAAACTAATGTGGAAGCTGAAATAGAGCCAGAATCAAAGTCAATAGTAGAACCACATCAAGTGAAAGCTGAGAGGAATGTTGTTGTTTTTGAGAGCTCAGAGTTGGAGCAAAGAGTGAGAAGAACTTTGAAACTAAAGACTGACGATCCTATCACGCAAGAAAAAATGGCAGACTTAATTTATTTAACAATCATTTCTAGTGATATGGATTCTTTAAAGGGACTAGAGTATGCTATCAATCTCCAAACACTTGATATAGGTGGGACAGATACAATTACAGATCTCTCACCTATAAGTAATTTAAAAAGCCTAACTTTTTTTAAAATGGCAAATAGTAAAATTTCAAATTTAGAATCATTGAAGAATCTAGTAAACCTTAAATATCTCCGACTAGGAAGTACCGAGTTGGAGGATATTAGTCCTCTGTCCAATTTAGTAAATTTAACAAATTTGTTTTTATCTTGTGAAGGAGGCGGAACATTACGAAATAATAAATTAAATGATCTTACGCCAATTGCCAATCTGACAAAATTAAAGTCCTTAATAATAGGTGATGCTCCAAATATTACTAGTATTCAACCACTGGCTGGCCTATCAAGTCTTGAGAATTTATATTTATTAAATAATAAACAGATTACTAATTTTTCTTCGTTAGCAGCATTGCCTAATCTAAAATCATTATCATTATCCAAAAACGCTAACCTAACAGATATTTCTTCCATCGCTGGCTTAAAGAATAAATTAACTAAGTTCCAAGCATCACAATGTAAAATTTCAAATATTGATGTTCTTGCAGATTTTACAAAGCTAACGACCCTAGAATTGTCTGTGAATCCAATTGTAGATATTAGTCCACTGAAGAATTTAACGAATTTAACTTTTCTTTCTATGACTAGTAATAATATTATGGATGTAAGCCCTTTAAAGTCAGTTTTTGGTGTTAATGGTAATAAGATTTCAGTAACAACGCAAAAGTTGAAACAATCTGTTACTGCGAAAAAAGATAAAACTATTACTGTGAAAAACTTATGGGTTGATGAGACTGGTAAGCCTATCATTCCAACGAAAATTTCTGACAAAGGCGTCTATAATGCGGAAACAAATGAAATTACCTGGTACCAATGGAATCTAACTAACAAAAAACCAACATATTCTTACTCCTTTGCTGAACAAAGTAGTGAATACTCTGGAGGGATTACAGTAGATATTACCTGGCTACCAGCTGATTATGATGATGATAAGCTAATTGATGATGAAGATCCAGATGATAATAACAATGGAATTCTTGATCCAGATGATGAAGAGAAAATTAGCTATGGTCCACTACGGATGGAGTATATTTCAAATTTAGATTTTGAGGAAATTGGTATAAGTGGCAACACAAAAGAATCCATTGCCTCATACGATCAAATTAATGAATCCGGTACAAAAAAAGAAGTGAAAAATTTTATTCGCATTGCCGATCAAAGAGGTACATACACTGCTGGAAATACGAAAGGATGGACCTTAACCGCAAAAAGAAGTTCTTTTAGTAATCAAGAAAACTCACTTAAAGGGGAAACACTAACCTTTAAAAATCCAGAAGCAATAACAAAACAAGGAAGTAGTTCTACGGGAATCAATCTTGTTGGGAGTATGGAGATGCCGATTGATTCTGAGATAATTGTCGCGCAATCTTCCCGAACATTAAAAGATGGGACATGGGATATTACATTTGATGAAGTAGCTTTAAACGTGCCAGGATCTTCTAGAAAAGTAAAAGGAGAATATCAAGCTTCTATCGAGTGGATATTAGCAGATACACCAACAAATCTATAATATTTTAAGGAGGTGAGAAAATACAAGTTTGTATAGATAAGGAGAAAAAACTATGAATAAAATAATGTTTTTATGCGTAGTAGGAGTATTTTTCACAGTATGCTTTTCTTCAACTGTTCAAGCAGCATCAGTGAAAAGCGATGCTAGAATCGTCTTTTTTGGGGATGATGACAAGCAGAATTTGGTACCAAAAGATACAATAATTCCTTCTGGTGTAAAAGCGGAAAATGCTCCAGAACGAATTGCAGTTTTACCAAAAACAGGTGATAGCAACAGTTGTTACATATTTTTGGGAATATTTTTAATCGTATTAAGTGGTTTTAATTTAACTGAAAAAAGGAGAATGGTAATATGAATATTAAAAAAATTGGAATGACAGGTTTTGCATTTGTAAGTATTGCGACAATTATGCTGGCAACAGATTTAGAGGTGAAAGCAGCAAGTGTGACAGGAGATTCAAAAGCGGATATAACTTTTAAATTAGGCCAGAATGATCCGATAGATCCACTAGATCCAATCAATCCAGATCCAGATGAGCCAATTACACCAGATCCAGATGATGAAGATGGTTTTCCAGTAACTGGACCTTTAAGCATTGATTATGTTTCGAATATTCACTTTGGTGATGCGAAAATTAGTGGTTCTGCAGCAGTTTATAATGCGAAAATGGATAATGTAAACTTTAGTGGTACAAAAAAAGATGTACCAAACTTTGTACAAGTAAGTGATAACCGTGGTTCAAACGAAGGCTGGAGATTAACAGTTAAACAAAATGGTCAATTTAAAGCAGATAATGTAGAGAAAACAGAATTAACTGGAGCAGAGTTGTCATTAAAAGAACTTCAAGCTACTTCTCTATCTGGAAATCAAGCTCCAACGCTAGTGGCTAATACGGTATTAAATCCTAATGGTGGCGTTTCGGTTGTTGCGACTGCAGCTAAAGATAAAGGTATGGGTACATGGAGCTTATCATATGGTGACGGAACAGGCACATACGATAGCATCCAACTTGCAGTACCATCTTCAACTAAAAAGTTAGAAAAAGCCTATAAAACTACCCTTACATGGGAGTTAGCTGAAGTACCAGCATAATAAGATAAAGCTAACTGAGTCAGACTGCTCTATTTGCAGTTGACTCAGTTATATTTTTAAAAGGAGAATATAATGCGAACTATCATAACTAGAGTACTGCTTAGCTGTGTGTTATTCATTTTTCTATTTCCAGGCAATGTATTTGCTTCTGAAATGAATTTTTCGGTAGACGCTGTGATTCCTGATAATCAAATCAACAAAGAAAAAAGTTATTTTGATTTACGAATGAAACCTAAACAAAAACAAACATTGCACTTGAAATTTTCTAATTTGTCGGATAAGGATGTGACAGTAGAAACAACTATCAATCCTGCGATAACCAATGTTAATGGTGTAGTAGAATATAGTGAAAACTCACCAAAATTGGATAAAACACTTACATATAATATTCAAAGGTTAACCAAGCTAGCACCAGAAGTTAAACTTAAAGCTAAAGAAACAATGACCGTCCCGTTTGAAGTGACAATGCCAGAAGAATCATGGGATGGAATTCTTCTTGGTGGCATTTATATGAAACAAAAAGAATCGGAATTAAAAGAAAAAAAAGATACACAGATTGAAAATAAATATTCTTATGTCATTGGGTTACAACTTTCAGAAACAGAGAAAGTAATTAAACCAGAGATGGAATTATTAGATGTATTTCCCGGTCAATCCAATTATCGAAATGTGGTATACAGTAAACTACAAAATAAAACAGCGATTATTATTCGCGATTTAAAAGTAGATGGAAAAGTGTACAAAAAGAATAGTGATAAAGTATTGCACGAAACTAAAAAAAAAAATATGGCAATGGCACCTAATTCTAATTTTGATTACGCGATTAATTGGGGAAATAAAGAACTTAAGCCAGGAACTTATCGTTTAGAAATGACAGCAGATTCTGGGGAAAACCACTGGGAATGGAAAAAAGAATTTGTTATTACAGGAGAAACAGCGGCTAAATTGAATGAACAAGCAGTAAATCTTGAAAAAGATTCTACTTGGATATATGTGTTAATAGGTTCCATTGTTTTAGTCACTTTATTAGTTTTCGTATTTTTATTAGGACGACAAACGAAGACCAAAAAACAAAATAAAGAGTAGAAAAAGTGTGGTAAGGCATTTGCAGATGCTTTATCACACTTTTTTATCTATTCCACGAAACCTCTTCTACTTTATAATGAAAAGTAACGCTTAAAAAATCTTCATCACAATAAATCTTTCCGCTAAAAGATAAGTTGTGATGAATAAGCATTTTTATGTAAGGGTTATCATTTACTATTAAGTTAAGGGAGGGGAAAGTAGATGGAACAGAATTGTAAGGAATTAATTACTTATCTGCTCTTGAATCGACAAGTGAATCTAAAAAATGTGTCCCAAAATTTCAAAGTATCAAAAGAAGCAATTAGCACACAGATTACACAAATAAACCATCTACTAAAGTCAGAACCAATTTTGATTGACCATGACATGATTTTTGTTACCGACGCCTGTAGGGAAGCTTGCTACCGGTTGTTAACTGCTGAAGAACAACAGTTATTTTCTTTTTATGAAGTTAATATCCGCCGCAAACTTATTATGATTAAATTATTGCTTCATAATCATTATATGTCTCTAGGAGCACTGGCAGAGTATGTTTATGTAAGTAAAAATACGATGTTAACTGATGTAAGGAGTATCAAAGAAAATTTACATGAGTTTGAAATCCAATTAGATTATTCGCGAAAAGATGGTTATGCGGTTACCGGTTCAGAATTTTTGATTCGTAATTTACTTGCGGAACTAATTCGCGAAGTCATCCAGACACCATACGGAAAGTTTGTACTGGATGAAAAAAAGCTAATTACTGTAAATGAAGTATTTTTACTGAGAAAACGATTGGAAAAAGTAGAAAGCAAGCTTCAAATTACTTTTACAGATGAGCAAATGGAAGAACTACCTTACATTCTCCACGGAATCATCAAACGCTCCAAAGTTACGATAAAGAAATGGACTTTTAAAATTGAGATGTATGACATTAAAAATACCCGTGAATTCCCGATTATGAAAGAAATGTTCTGGGGTTATGACTTCTTAAGCGAAAATGATTTGCTTTACTTATCTTTGCAAGTACTTGCATCTAATCTAGTCGAGTCGGCGCTTCATTTCTCAGACAGTGAAGAAATTGCCTATGCGGTAGACGAATTTATTCGCTTGCTTGAAATGTACTTTGCTATTG
Organism: Listeria ivanovii subsp. ivanovii; assembly: GCF_900187025.1. Taxonomy (GTDB): domain Bacteria; phylum Bacillota; class Bacilli; order Lactobacillales; family Listeriaceae; genus Listeria; species Listeria ivanovii. Next base: position 2,191,703 of record NZ_LT906478.1, on the reverse strand, counting down.
AAATTGTTAAAAAAAATGAGTTTAAAGAAAAAGTGATTTTACATGTCCGGCCAGCAATTTATCGAACAATCCTAGGTTTCCAAATTAACAATCCACTAAAAAAGCAATTTATTAAAGAATACACCCCAACATTTAATATTGTAGCAAAGGCATCGAAACCGTTCGAAAAGCTGGTCGGACATATTTGGTCAGAGGAAGAAATTGTCTACCTATCGATGATTGTGCTTGGCTGGATGTATCAAATTGAAGAAACTAAGCAACCCATTTTCCGGGCAGTAGTACTTTGTAAAAGCGGCACTTCGATTTCCAAATTATTACTTGAAAACTTAAAAATGATGTTTCCAAATATCGATTTTCAAGGAGCTTATGCGGTCAGGCAGTTAAATACAGTTGCTAGAGATATCGATTTTATTTTTACTACCGTTCCTGTTCAAAGTAACGCAACGATTTTTGTGATTCCATCCATCCTAAGTAAAGACAGCCGCCAAATCTTAAGAGAACAAGTCGATAAAGCGATTGAAATGGACAGCCATAAAAAAACAAAAGAACTTCTTGCGATGCTAAAAGACGAAATTCCCGAAGAAAATATTCGCTTAGTTCAAGCTAAAGTAGAATCATTTTTCAGTAAAAAGGAATTACCAACCGAGAAAGAAGAACCAGAAAAACTGCAAATGGGTGCAGAACAAATTCACTTTTTAGAGAGCAATTCTAAGTGGGAGAATTTAGTTCAAGCTGCATTCGCACCAATGCTAGAAAGAGAAACGGTGGATTCCTGTTACATCAACACATGTGAAGAAATATTCTATCAAAATTATGAGCAAATGATGATTGGTCCGAATATTTATTTGCCACATGCTAAACCTATCAATGGTGCAAAAAAACAAGATATTCAACTAATGATACTTAAAACAGCTACAAAAACCCCTAATAATCAGATTGTCAAAATGGTGATTGCACTTGCGCCATCCGAACAAAACAAACATATTCCATTATTACTAAAATTAAATGAAGTTTTTTTACAACCAGCTAAATTAGCAGAAATTTTAGCTTCTACTAACAAAAATAAAATTGTTGAAATCCTTGAAAGGGGGTGAGCGGTACGTGGATTACCATGATTTGTTTCAAAAAGAATTAACCCTGATAAATTCTACTTACCAAAATCAGGCAGAACTTTTTGAATGCACTAGCAAGATTTTAGAAAAAGAACAGTATGTAGAAGCAACTTTTAAAGAAGCCGTAACAAGTCGAGAAATTGTTTTTCCTACTGGGCTAGAGATGAATGGAATTAAAATGGCTATTCCTCATACAGATACGATTTATGTCAAACGTCCTTTTGTACTGGTAAATAAGCTTTCTACGCCAATTCCATTTATCCAAATGGGATCAAGTGAGAAGTGGATTAATGTGGAAATCATTTTCATGCTTGGAATCAAACAACCGAAAGACCAAGTTCCACTGCTTTCAAGTATCATGGAGAAATTTATGGAAGCCGCGTTTGTGGAACAACTGAAAGAAATCAATGAGAGCGCCTCATTATGTGCGTTTCTAAAAAAACAATTTGGAGAGTGATTAGAGTGAAAAAAGTTATCGTAGCATGTGGTTCCGGAGTAGCAACAAGTCAAACCGTCGCATCAAAAGTAGAACGGATTCTAAAAGAAAAAGGAGTTCGTGCAACTGTGGAAGCTGTTGATATTAAGTCACTCGATCAGCACGTTCGAACAAGTGATGTCTATGTCGCAATTACTAAAGCCAATAAAGAATATGATATTCCAACACTGAATGGTATCGCCTTTTTAACAGGTATGGGAATGGAAGAAGAAACAGAAAAACTAATAAACGCCTTAAAATAAACAAGCTAGAAAAGGGAGCGTGGAAAAATGGAGTCATTACAATCAGTCATACAATTTATTTTGAATCTTGGAGCGGCTGTTTTTGTTCCAGCATTAATGATTATTATTGGACTCATTGTACGGATGAAGGTGAAAGATGCGGTAAGTGCAGGGATTATTCTGGGGGTTGCTTTCCTTGGAATGAACATTGTTATCGGCTTTATGATTGAAGCTTTAACTCCTGCAGCACAAGGTCTTGCGGAAAGAACCGGAATTAATTTAAGTATTTTAGATGGTGGTTGGACGTCAATGGCGACACTTGCTTGGGCATGGCCATTCGCATTCTTAATGTTCCCGTTGCAGCTGGGGATTAATGCTATCATGCTCATTATTAATAAGACGAAAACCTTGAATGTCGATTTATGGAATGTTTGGGGAAAAATTTTGACAGCTGTATTAATTATTGGTGTCACACATAACGTTTACCTAGCCTTTATTGTTGCAGGAATTCAAATTGTGACAGAATTAATCCTTTGCGATGCGAATCAACGTCAAATTCAAGTGTTGAACGGGATTCCAGGTGTTACTGTTTCACACGGAATGATGATTTTCTGTATTTTCTTAATGCCGATTGATTGGCTACTTAAGAAAATTCCAGCACTTCGCAAAGACATGGATGCGAATGCGTTAAAAGATAAAATTGGGATTTTTGCAGAAAACCACGTGATGGGCTTTATTATCGGTGGACTTCTAGGTATTGCTGCTGGTTATGATGTGGCTAAAACGCTGATGCTAGCAATGCAGGCAGCTGCGGCACTTACACTTTTCCCAATGGTAGCGAAATTATTTATGCAAGCTTTGTCCCCCCTTTCAGATGGTATTTCCGAATTTATGAAACGTAAATTTAAAAACCGTGAGCTTTTTATCGGTTTAGATTGGCCGATTTTAGCAGGATGTAGTGAGGTTTGGGTTGCCGTTGTCGTGATGGTTCCAGTAACACTTATCTTTGCACTTATCTTGCCAGGAAATGGGGTACTTCCATTCGCCGGAATCCTGAATATTTTCTTATGTGCACCAGCTTTAATTGTGACAGGTGGGAATTTAATGCGGATGATTATTCTAGGTGTCGTTACTACACCAATTTTCTTATATGTATCGACTTTCTTTGCTGGAACAATTACCGATTTGGCGCATTCAACTGGAGCGATTTCACTGAAAGCAGGGCAAGAAATTACTTGGAGCACTCTTGAGTATCCAATCTTCCGTTATATTTTTGCAGAAGCAAGTCAGTTTACGATTCTCGGTTTTATTTTTGCCGCAATTTGGGTACTATTACTAGTATTTTATGTGAAAATGATGAAAAAACGAACAATTGAACTAGAAAAAGCGAGCTCTTAAAAAGTAGGAGTGATGAGATGATTTACACAATAACATTAAATCCAGCGATAGATCGATTACTTTTCATTCATGGTGAGTTAGAAAAAAGGAAGACGAATCGGGTTATAAAAACCGCTTTTGATTGTGGGGGAAAGGGGCTACATGTTTCAGGAGTGTTAGCAAAATTCGGCATTAAAAATGAAGCACTAGGAATTGCGGGATCAGACAATCTTGACCAACTATATGCAATTCTTAAAGAAAAGCATATTACCCATGATTTTCTTGTAGAAGCTGGAACTTCAACAAGGGAATGCTTCGTCGTCCTAAGTAATGACACAAACGGCAGTACCATGATACCGGAAGCAGGCTTTTCTGTAAGTCAGAAAAATAAAACCGAGCTTTTAAAACAAATCGCTAAAAAAGTTAAAAAAGAGGATATGGTGGTGATTGCTGGATCTCCGCCTCCTCATTATACATTATCTGATTTTAAAGAACTACTCAGAACCGTCAAAGCTACTGGCGCCTTTTTAGCATGTGATAACTCTGGAGATTATTTAAAATTAGCAGTCGAAATGGGCGTTGACTTTATTAAACCAAATGAAGATGAAGTTGTCGCTATTTTAGATGAAAAGATGAATTCACTTGAAGAAAATATTCGCCAACTCGCAGAAAAAATTCCGTATTTAGTCGTTTCACTTGGTGGAAAAGGCTCGATATGCGCTTATAATGGCAAACTTTATCAAGTTATCGCACCAATTGTGAAAGAACGAAACGATACTGGAGCAGGGGATGTTTTTGTAGGTGCATTTATTGCCGGGCTTGCGATGAATATGCCTATTATGGAAACGTTAAAAGTAGCGACTGGTTGTTCAGCTAGTAAAGTAATGCAACATGACAGTTCGAGTTTTGATTTAGAAGTAGCTGGACAATTAAAAAATCAAGTAAGTATTATACAATTAGAGGAGAGATAATATGTTATACCAAAAAGAACGTGAAGATTTAGCGAAAATAGTGAAGACCATGTTTGACCGCTTTGAAACGAATGCAGCGGGTGGAAATGTTAGTGTTAGAATGAACCGAGAGCACATTATAATGACGCCAACACTAATGAGCCAAGCAAAATTGTGTGACCTTTCTCCCTACGAAATTCTTGTTGTAGACAATAATAATGAAGTAGTAGAGGGCGACGGGAAAATTACGCGGGAAATTAATTTACATCGTGCTTGTTATGTAGAAAATCCCGATATTGGTTGTGTTCTTCATGCGCATCCCAAAGAGTCCATGTTATTTGCAACACTAGGTATGGAACTCCCGAATTTAACAGAAGCAACTCAAAAAATAGGACGGATTCCAACACTTACTTTTGCCCCTGCAACTAGCCCAGAATTGGCAGAAATCGTTCGAAAACATGTCATTGAATTAGCAGATAAGGCAGTGCCAAGTGCGAGCTTACTTAATAAACACGGTATTGTTGTATTAGAGTCCACATTGCATAAAGCCTACGATATGTTAGAACGGATTGAATATAATGCGTATATTGCTGAAAAAGCGATGGTGTTTGATGCATTAAATATAAAAAAATTAGTACATGACGGAGAATTAAATTATAATTTGGAGGAGTAACAAATGGAAAAATTCCTTTTTAATGCAACCTTATTTATAAGTGCTTTATTATTAATCACGGGTATATTTCGAAGTTCTATCGCTATTACCGCAATAGCCCTTGTGTTAGCGGTTGTCTCGCAACATTTCTTTCGTAAAAAGCACCCTAGAAAAACAAGGAGTTACCGAGAAATAATTGCCAATAAGCAGAAATAAGGATAATAAAAAAGGGACGTAACACTGAATAATAGCGTTACATCCCTTTTTTAGTTTACAATTGTGACCGTTGTGATTTCTTCGGTCTTACATAAAGTCCTAATTTTTCTCGCTCTCTAGTAAGTGATACAAAAAGCGAAACAATCATTAAGATAATAACAATTGAAAACGGAAATGCAGCAATAATCGAGGCATTTTGCAAGGCAGTTAAACCACCAGCATAAAGTAAAACACTGGCAATTCCCGCTTGTAAGAGTCCCCATGTTACTTTAACCGAGTTGGGTGGATTCAGTGAACCGCCAGTTGTTTGCATACCGAGCACAAACGTGGCAGAATCCGCAGAAGTAATAAAGAATACCGCAATCAAAATCATCGCGACAATTGATAGAATCATCCCGCCTGGAAGTTCGTTAAAGACGCCAAACAGTACTTGCTCCGTTGCGAGTTTGGAAAGACCACTGTTTGCATGTTGCTCAACAAAAATAGCAGAACCTCCAAAAACAGCAAACCAGAATATACTGACTAGGGAAGGGAGTACAATTACACCAAGTAAAAATTGGCGGATGCTCCGACCACGAGAAATTCTGGCGATAAAAATACCAACAAACGGAGACCAAGATAGCCACCAAGCCCAGTAGAAAATCGTCCAAGAGTCAATCCAAGCTCGAGCGTTTGGAGCATCAGGAGCAGTTTGGAAACTCATTTGAATAATATTTTGTAAGTAATCACCAAATGAATTGGTAAAGTTATTCATAATGAAAAGTGTTGGTCCAAGAATAAGCGTTAAGATAAGTAAGACACCAGCAACATAAACATTTACATTACTTAAGAGTTGAATTCCTTTATCCAATCCAGACATTGCAGAAAGTAAGAATAAAATAGTGACAACCACGATAATCGTAAGCTGGACACTAAAATTATTAGGTACGCCGAACAAATACGTTAGTCCACCATTAATTTGTTGAGCTCCTAGTCCAAGTGTTGTTGCGACTCCAATAACCGTTGCAAAAACAGCAACTATATCAATGATTTGACCGATTGGACCTTTGGCATGTTTTCCTAAAATTGGATATAGTGTAGCACTTATCAGACCAGGGGCATTTTTTCTGAATTTAAAGTAAGCTAGTGCAAGTGCAACAATGGCATAAATTGCCCACGCCGAAATACCCCAGTGAAAGAATGAATAGCGCAAAGCATCTTTCATCGCAGCTTGTGTACCGACTTCACCACCAGGCGCTTGAACTGCATAATGAGATAATGGCTCTGCAGCACCCCAAAAGACTAATCCAATTCCCATACCAGCGCTAAATAACATCGCAAACCAAGAAAGATTACTATATTCTGGTTTTTCACCAGGTTTTCCAAGCCGAATGGAACCAATCGGGCTTAAAACTAAAAATAAGCAGAAAATAATAATAACCGCCACAACGATTAAATAATACCAACCAAAATTACTTGTTAAAAATTGTTGAACGTTAGTTGTTAGCGTTTCAAATTTATCCGGTAAAAAAGCTCCAAATAAAACAGCTAATAAAACTAACAAACTAGCTCCCCAAAATACCGTTGTTAATTTTTTCATTGCATCACTCCTTTTTATTTCTCTGTATGTATTTCCCCATGTTAGCTAAAAGGTAACATTCTATTATAGTACCAAATAAATAGCTACTTTGACAAATGGATTTCAACAGTTGGAGCTTGGTGCATACAATAGGTAAAGTTATAAAAAACTGGAACGCATATAAGGAGATGCATTCCAGTTTTTACAAAATTTTTCGCGCATTGGCTAGTGCGATATGAACCTGATCAAATCCAGTCCCACCATAAGAATTTCTTTTTTGAACGGCAGTTTTGGAGGCAAGCACATGATAGATGTCGTCTTTAATTAGCGGATTAATTTCTTGATAATATGAAAGTGGCACATCTTGCAAATAAATGCCATTTTGTGTACATTCGAGAACTAATTTCCCAACGATTTCATGAGCTTCTCTAAAAGGAACCCCTTTTTTCGCCAAGTAATCAGCTAATTCTGTTGCATTAGAAAAATCTTTTTGGGTGGATTCTTCCATAACGACTGTATTAATTTTCATTGTTTCAATCATTCCTGCAAAAATCTCTAGACTTATTTTTACGGTTTCCAGTGTATCAAACATGCCTTCTTTATCTTCTTGTAAGTCTTTATTATAAGCAAGCGGAAGTCCTTTGAGAACCGTCAGCATACCGAAAAGATTACCATAAACTCGCCCTGTTTTTCCGCGAATCAACTCTGCCATATCAGGGTTTTTCTTTTGAGGCATAATCGAGCTACCGGTCGAAAAAGCATCTGTCAACTCAACAAACTGAAATTCGTGACTCGTCCAAAGTATTAACTCTTCGCAAAAACGCGATAAATGCATCATTAAAAGGGAACTATTACTAAGAAACTCAATAATAAAATCACGGTCACTGACGCCGTCTAAACTATTTTCATATACTTTGGAGAATCCTAGTAATTCGGCACTATACATCCGGTCAATCGGAAAAGTTGTTCCTGCAAGTGCTGCAGAACCAAGTGGTGAGACATCAATCCGTTTGACACTTTCTTCTAGTCGCTCTAAATCTCTCGTGAACATGCCGAAGTAAGCAAGTAGGTGATGCGCAAATGAAATCGGCTGGGCATGCTGCAAGTGAGTATAACCGGGCATAATCGTTTCAACATGTCGTTCCGCTTTTTCGATAAGAACAATGCGCAAATGTTTTAAAGAAGTAATTATTTCTGTCACTCCTTGCTTTAAATATAAATGCATATCAGTCGCTACTTGATCATTACGGCTACGAGCAGTATGAAGTTTTCCAGCAACAGGACCAATTTCATCGTGCAACAGTTTTTCGATATTTAGATGAATATCTTCATTTGTCGTACTGAATTCAAGTTCTCCTTGTGACAACTTCACTTGAAGATTTTTTAAACCAGCTGTAATTTCATCTGCTTCTGTACTGGAAATAATTTCGCATTTTGAAAGCATTGCGACATGTGCCAAACTACCGATTAAATCTTCCTGCGCCATTTTTTGATCAAAAGAAATGGATGCACCGAACTCATCTATCCAAGTCTCGCTTTTCCCTTGAAAACGTCCGCCCCATAATTTTTCCATTTTTTACACCTCAGTTGTGATAGTTGTTTTAGAATTTACTTCTGCGCTCACTTTTGTTGGTAGCCCCCATAGTTTAATGAAGCCAACTGCTGCATCTTGGTCAAAGGTATCGGATGAGGTATACGTAGCTAAGTTTTCATCATAAAGGGAGTTTGGTGATTTTCTGCCTTCAACAATAGCGTGTCCTTTAAATAGTTTGATACGAATGGTGCCGTTCACAAATTTTTGGGTAGATTTCAAGAATGCCACTAGCGCTTCTGTTAAAGGAGAGAACCATAGGCCATTGTAAATAGTTTCGCTAATTTTTTGTTCAATGATTGGCTTAAAGTGGGCGATTTCACGAACAAAAGTTAAGTCTTCTAATTCTTTATGTGCCGCGATTAAAGTCACTGCAGCGGGACATTCATATACTTCACGTGATTTAATACCTACTAGACGGTTTTCAATATGGTCAATTCTACCAACGCCATGTTTACCAGCGATTTCATTTAATTTCAAAATAAGGTTAGCTAAACTCATGTTTTCTCCATTTAAAGAAATTGGAATACCAGCATCAAAAGTGATTTCGATAATATCTGCTGTATCTGGCGCGTCTTCTAAACTAACAGTTAAGTCGTAAGCAGCTTCCGGCGGTGTTGTCCACGGATTTTCTAGGACGCCACATTCATTACTTCTACCCCAAAGATTTTGGTCAATGGAAAAAGGATTATCTAAATCAATTGGAACGGGAATATTGTGTTCCTGTGCATAATTGATTTCTTCTTCTCTCGACCATTTCCAATCGCGAACAGGAGAAACAACTTTTAAATCCGGCGCAAGGGCATGAATCGCTACTTCAAACCGAACTTGGTCATTTCCTTTACCAGTACAACCGTGAGCGATGGCAGACGCGCCTTCTTTCCGAGCTACTTCTACTAGTTTCTTAGCAATAAGAGGACGGCTTAGTGCGGAAATCAACGGGTATTTTCCTTCATAGTAGGCATGAGCTTGAAGGGCAATTAAAGCGAAATCTTCCGCAAACTCTTCCTTTGCATCAATCGTATAAGACTGGCTCGCTCCAACGGTAATGGCTTTTTCTTTAATAAAGTCTAAATTTTTCCCTTCGCCAACATCTAAACAGCATGCGATTACCTCATATCCAGCTTCTACTAACCATTGAATGGCAACAGAAGTATCTAATCCACCTGAGTAAGCTAATACAATCTTTTCTTTTGTCATTGTAAACACCCTCCGTTTATAAATATACAAACATTTGTATTTATATTAACACTGATGTTCTTGTATATCAACCTTTTTATTTTATGTTATTCATAAAAATGATTAAAAATACATTGGGAGTAAAAAATTTTTGATTAAAATAGCAATAAATTGGTTCCTGCTACTAAAACTGCTATACTTGTTAATGAAGTTATATTGAAGGAGTTGAGCAAGTGTGAAAAATACAATAAAATGGATTGCTATTGGTTTTGCTGGGATTATTCTACTTCCATTGTTAGTCGTTTTCTTTATTTATAAAAAAGCGGTTGGAAGAAAAGAGTATAATCCAGAAGTACTTGAAAATTTAGATGAAGCATCACAAGAATTTGTGAAAAACACTTCCCCATTATCTGACGTAGATTCGCGATATAAATATATGAGACTTGCAACAAAAGCCTTACCATCTGCTAAAGATATCGAAATTGGCGATGTGGAAAATAAAAAAATTGATGGTCCTGGTGGAAAAATCCCGATTCGGATATACACACCAAAAGAAGATGGCCCATTCGAAATCATCGTTTATTATCACGGCGGTGGATTTGTATTAGGCGGACTGCAAACGCATGATGCGGTTGCTCGGAAATTAGTACAAACAACAGGCGCTCGTGTAGTAACGGTGGATTATCGCCTTGCTCCAGAAAATCCATTCCCAGCAGCAGTGGAAGATGCATATGCTGCACTACTGTGGGTTCAAAGTCATCGCACCAGCTTAAGAGCTAAATCTTCAGACATTATTGTCGCAGGAGATAGCGTAGGCGGAAACTTAGCGGCTGTAGTTACACAAATCGCTAAAGCAAAAGGTACACCAAGTATCACTGCACAGATCCTACTATATCCATCAACAGATATTTTCAGTCGTGACGCATCTGTACTTTATCCGTCAATGGATGAATTTGCAGAAGGCTATGTACTAACAAAAGAGTCCTTAGATAAGTTCTTTAAACTATATATGGCAAATGCCACTGATCGTAAATATGATCCACTTGTTGCACCGATTCGTAGCAAAGATTTAGCTGGCCTTCCAAAAACATTCTTAGCAACAGCAGAATTTGATCCACTAAGAGATCAAGGGGAAGCATACGCTGAAAAATTAAAAAATGCTGGCGTAGAAGTATTCATAAAACGTTTTGAAAAAGTACCACATGGTTATATGACAACAAACTCCGAAGCAACAGACGAAACATACGAATTAATCAGCGAGTTTTTAGAAGAAAAATAAATAGAAAAATCCACTCTTTCATCCGGAGTGGATTTTTTGAATGATTCTGCAAATGTATAGTGAATTTATTAGATTTCATTTAACAATTCTGATACAAAACGTTTATTTAATGTATATCTTATTGGACGACTACTTATCTTAACTAAGAAACCTTTTTCTTCCATTTTTTTGTTGCGTTCATTACTCTTCTTCTTTTTCCAAAACTTTCCATATTAATTAAATCATTATTGGTTATTCTGTTATATTTTCTGCTAAATAACCAACTCTGAGTAATTATAAATAGGATGTGGGAGTCTGTTTCAGTTAAATCTGTATGCTCAAGCTCCATTTTTTTAATGTTAGTTAACATGATGTTCAGCTTAGTTTCCTTTTCGTTCATATCTTTTAAAATTCTTTTTTGGCCTTCTATTAAAAATTTAATCATCTGTTCACAAAAAAATGTCATTTCTCCAGCATTAAAAGGGTGAGATACTTGCTCAAAGGCTTTATAGTATTCGTTTTTATGTCGATTAATGATATATGAAAATGTAATGGAAGAAAATCTATCTAAGTTTTTTCTAACTAAAGAACAAATAAGATATCTGCCAGTTCTACCATTACCATCATAAAAAGGATGAATATATTCAAAATAATAATGGGCTACCATATATTTGTATAAATCGGACATTTGATCATTTTGCAAAAAATTGATTAGTCTATTTAAATAGTCGATTATTCTAGTCTCTGGTTCTACCCCTTTATGTGTAAACTCACCATTTTTTTGAACACCTGCAAAATTTTTCCTAAAGATATCGCCATCAAGTTTACAATCATCTTCAACTTCATCAGCAACTAACTCATCATAAATTTTTCTAAACTGTTGGACAGACGTGATTTCTCTATAATCATCTACATACTGATAAAGCTTTACAAGACCGATAAATCTTTTCGCATTTTTAATTCCCTTACCATTTTCTCCAAGTTCATCAATCGCCTCAGAAATTTCTTTTTTGTACTACGAACGCCTTCGATTTCGTTTGTACTTTGCAATTCATTGATAAGTAAAGAATCGAAATATTGTTGTAATGCATGTGTAGGTAATTTTCTGCTGTTTAATTCAATCTCTTTGCTATTTGCTAGAGCTTCTTGCAAAAGACTTTGTAACTTTTTAGTATTCACTAAAAATAAATTTAATTTTGGACTGTTAAAAGTTCCATTAACGATAGGTGTTATTTCAAGATTAGTTAGATACGTACCATAGCTATTTTTACGCAAGTCTAATTCTTGTTTGTAATCATCTTCATTTTGATGAAATATAGTTTTTAAAGGATAGTATTTTTCTGACATAAAAGCACCTCCAACTTAACTTTAAGCATATAATATCATAAATAAGAAGGAATCTTTTGATTGAAATAAACAAATTTTGTTGACAAACAATATCTCTCGTGAGAAGATCACTTACGAACGGTCGTCAGTTTTATGCGAAAGGAGTGTTGTAAATGAGGAAAAAAGAAATCAAGCAAGCCGCTTTGAAGCTTTTCGCAAGCAATGGATTTGAAGGGACATCGCTCGCAGATATTGCGGGAGTTGTAGGTTTAAAAAAGCAATCCATCTATTCTCATTTTAAAGATAAAGATGATTTATTTTTATCGATTATGAAGGATGCAAAGTCAACAGAAATCGACTACTACCGGGCGCATCTTCAGGATAGTGACTTATCTAGACCAGATTTAGTGCTAGCTAGTTTGCTTTTTGGGGTGAAAAATTTATATGATACTGATGCTGGATTTCAGTTTTGGTTACGATATGGTTTTTATCCGCCTAAACATTTGTACGATATTGTCCAAGCGGAAATTAGCGATAATGTGAGTCAAATGGAGCAAGACTTTACGGTATTATTTAGTAACTGGATAGCGCAAAAACTAATTCCAGAACAAGATGTAGAAACAATGAAAGAAGCATATATGGGCATTCTTGATGCAGTTATCGTTGAGATTGTTTATGTAAATGAACCACAAAGATCAGAAAGGAAAATAACGGCTTTATGGCAAATTTTCTGGAGAGGAATTACGCTAAAAGCTTAAGTTAGAGGTGCAGCATGGCAAAAAATATAGAGATTTTAGAATCAGATTCAGTAAAAAAGATTTATTTTAGATATTTAATACCTTCCTTAGTTGGGATGTTATTAATGTCATTAAATATCGTTATCGATGGAATTTTCGTTGGACATAAACTCGGAGGCACTGCGCTTGCTGGGATAAATATAGCAGTTCCAGTCTTTACCATTTTTACGGCTATTTCGATTTGGATTGGAATTGGAGCAGCTACACAGTTTTCTTTTGCAATTGGTGAAAAGAACGTTGCTAGAGCGCAGACTATTTTTACAAATGCTATTATTGCAGTGGTTTCCATTACTATTTTAATCGGAATTATCGCTTTTATTTTTAAAGTACCACTTGCTTATTTCTTAGGTGCGAATGAAGATACCATTGGTTATGTGCTCGAATATATGAATATTTTGCTTGTATTTGGATTTGCGCTTACACTAGAAAACATTTTAAGTATATTTGTGCGAAATGATGGCGATCCGAATTTATCGATGATTGCACTAATTGTAACGGCAATTTCTAATGTGATTTTAAATTATACCTTCTTATTTATTTTTGAATGGGGAGTAACAGGATCTGCTCTTGCAACAATGATTGCGATTATTATTGGTGTACTTATTCTGATAACCCATTTCTTTAAAAAAACAAGCCGATTAAAATTTGTGAAAGTAGACTGGAATAAAGCTTTTTTCAAAAAGACCTTTTCCATTGGTTTACCGAGTTTCCTTGCCGAAGTGGGGGTGTCCGTATTTACATTTGGATATAATATCTCCCTTGCGGCAATTGCTGGTACGGCCGGAGTAGCCGCGTTCTCTGTATTAAACTATACACACAGTGTGATTTTGATGCTTTTTCTCGGAATGGGTTCGGCAATTCAACCGCTTATTAGTTATTACCGCGGAGCAAGGGAAAGGGAGAAGGAACTAGAGACATTAAAAATAGCGATTCTTGTTGCTTTCTGTACCGGAGTTGGATTCCTGATAATTGGTTTATTTGCCTCTAACTTACTCGTTTCGATGTTTGGTAACTTTAGTCCAGAAATTAAAGAGCTAGCAAGTTCAGGAATAAAACTGTTCTATACTGCATACTTATTTATGGGCTTTAACTTTGTGATGATGACGTACTTCCAAACATCGGACAAAGTAAAAATGGCAACTTGGATTACGATATCGCGGGAGATTATTTTCATGGTTATCTTCCTACTGATTTTACCTTCTATTATTGGTATCACAGGTGTTTGGTTAGCAATCCCAATTTCAGAAATGATTGTTGCGATATCAATTGTCATTTATATGAAGAAAAAACAGATTTTATTTAAATAGATGAAAAAGCGAAGACGAGGTCTTCGCTTTTTTTGGATAAATAGCTACTAAAAAAGAGTCAAAAAGGGGAAGTTTTGGTTAAGTATCCTTTTTTCATGATTATTCCATCCAAGTGTTAAAATATAACTTTACAAAGAAGCTATATCGCTTTTTTAGGTGGAATGAATAGTTTTCCATATTTCAATAATTTGCATAATCAGGAAGAGGGACGTTATGAAATACCTGGGGAGTAGAATATTTGGGCTGCTTGTTTTATTATTGTTACTGATGAGTCTAACTGCTTGTGGGAGTAGTTTGAAAAGTAGTAACCATGTAGATAAAGTTCAAGGTGCATACAAAGGACAAGAACTGGCAGAATACAATATGTATATAAATTTTAGCAACCATGTAAATAGTGAATTTCTCGAGGCGAAAGCAAACTATTTCGCTTATTTTGCTGATGACAATCTTAACTATATCAAACAAAATGGAACAAAAGAAATAGTTATCTCGCGGTCTGAACAAACGCATCAGTGCATTAATGACTTGAATGAAATTTTGGGAAACACACCTAGTTTATCACTTGAAAAAACTACCCAAAATTTGCTGCCAGAAGTGAAAGCAGAGATCGAAATTTTAGATGAGATGGCCGATTATTATGGAGCTAAGGAATATACGAAAGATCATTTCGAAAAAGGGAAGAAGTTGCACGCGGAATTACTAAAAACGAACCAAACGACAAACAATCACATTTCGAAGTTCAATACAGAATTTGATAAAGTAGCGAAAGAGCAAGATTTAGCCGAAATGGAAGAGTTAAAGAAAAATGGTGATATGGTTTCTTATGTGTTTGCGGATTTTATTTTGAAAGCAGAAGCAGTAAATTTAGAGTTGGAAAAGCAAAATATGAATGCTGCGAACATTTTAAAGTTAGATACTTGTGCTTATTGTCTTAAATATGACGAATTAGTGAATTCTTATAACGAGTTAGAAAGGGTTACTAAGGATGAAGAACAGCTCGATAATTCCGGTATAACCGCCGCTGATATTACTGCCATTAAAGCCAAAGCAACCAAAGTGGAGGGAGATGCAGAATCCATCCTAGATCGTGTCCAGAGTAAGGATGACGTCGAAGAGTATGCGCTTGGAAATGTGGCAGTTTTAGAAAAAATAATCGGAACACCAGAGAAGCTCGCAAAAAGTTTTAAAGAGCTGGATTCTGAATATACAAACTTCATTGCCTTAAAATAAATAGAAGAATTTAGTGTTTTTCACCTTGCCAAGTTTAAGCAAAAGCCTATAATTAAATAGGAAAATATTTAATAAAGCGGCGGTGGCGACATGAGTTTAATCGGTCTACGAATTAGAAATATTCGTAAAGCAAAAAAACTAACTTTAAAAGACGTAGCACAGGGGATTATTTCTGTTCCCTATTTAGCTAATATCGAAAATGGGGTTAAAACGCCTTCCATAGAAACACTAATGCATATTGCAGTAAGATTAGAAGTGCCTGAAGAGATTTTATTAGTGAATGAAGAAGAAGTAAATAAAGAACTTTTGTGGGAAATTCAGACTATTTTTGAATTAATTGTCCAGTCTAATGTGCCAGAAGCGCAAGCAAAATTAAGTAATATAGCAGAAAATATTGATTTGCGTTATGAGTCAGTAGCGATAGAGCTAGGTTTTTATAGTTTGCAAGCAGGACTATATTATAAAACATGGAAGTTCTCCAAAGCAGAGCAAATAAAAAGAGCATATCTGGAAAATAATGCAAAGCGCTCAATAGATAAGTTTCCGGAGTATTTACAAATATATTATTATTATTGTCATGCAATTAAAAATGCGAATGCTACTTGTGATTACAAACTTGCCAGAGATTACTGGGAAAAGTGTATAAAATTATCAAATAATCCTGAGTTTGATGTTATTTTTCATTTGAATATCTGTACTTTTTATATTTGTGATAGTGAGTATGAACCTGCGCTGGAACATGTTGCACAAGCACTAGACTTGGTTCAGAGTTTTCCATGTGAAAAACAAGAGCGAATCATCTCTACATTATATTTCTATGGTTATATTTATTATCAAATTGGCTTTATGGGCAAAGCAAAAAACTATTTTGAACAAGCAATGACTTATTTTCCTATGTTTCCAGAGGTCAAAAAAACGTTCTATTTTCTTCTTTGTTTTAAACTGGCGGAAGTGGAGAGATTGGAAGGGAACGAGGCAAAATTTAATCAGCTAATGTTAGCTTTATACCAGGAAATAGTGGCACATAAGTCTAGTGGTTTTGTTAATAATGATTTTCTTGTTATAACAGAATTAATGGTTATTTTTGCTGAAATAGGTTCTTTGCAAGAAGCGAAAGAATTACTTGAAATAATGAATGATGTGGATGAGCGAGTAATGGAACTTGATTTTTTTATGGAGTATACTAAAACCTTGATTTATTTCCACCAAAAAGAACAAACTAGTTATGAGCAAAACATGATGAAATTACTCAAAAAAATTAATGTTTCCAATGATCCGATGTTAATTGAACGCGTCAAAAAACATGCTAGTAAACATTTCGCAAATGAAACGAAATATAAATTAGCATATGCTATTTTGTCATAAGAAGCAAACGCCTTAACCATAGGGTGTTTGCTTCTTCTTTTTCTTGGGTATTAAAGGATACTATGTTTTAAAAGAGGGAGGGAAAGGAATGCGGAAAAAAGTCGTTGTTAGCTTTTTATTTATCTTAATTTTATTTATTTTTGCGAAAATGCCAGAACATGCACAAGCTTCTCCAGTTTCTACAAATAGCTGGCAACTTAAATGGGCTATAAAGAATAGTGATTTTGAAGACGTGGACATTGCTACTTATGGGCAAAATGCGGGAGAAAAGAATGTTTGGATGGTCGATCAGGAAGGTGTAGCAGCGTGGGGGACGACTAATCCAACTGGGAAAATAGAAGTTTGGCAGGCTGGTAATTCGCAAAACATACCACCTTTCTCGGGTATTAATTTTATTGAACTGAATTCAGATGGTATCGGTCCAGTATATCAAGACATTCGTACTATCCCTGGAAGTGTACTTACTTGGAAATTTGCTCACCGTGGTCGAGATGGTGTAGACACAGCAGACTTAGTTATAGGTACTCCAGAAAACCAAGATGAAGTAGTTCGAGTATCTGATGATAATACCGATTGGGGAAATTATCAAGGTAATTATGTTGGTTCCAGCTGGCCAAACAATCACCCGTCTGACCTTTAATCCAATTTCAACAGCAACAGGTTCACTATCAATTGGAAACTTTTTAGATGATGTGGAATTGTACATTAATATTGAAGGGGCAAAGATTGGCGATATAGTATGGTACGACTTTAATGGGGATGGAATTCAACAAAATAATGAAGAACCAGCCCCAAATATAAAAGTAGAACTACTAGATGATAGCGGTGCAGTAAAACAAACCACGATGACAAATAATATCGGTTCCTATTTATTTACGGATGTTTTGCCAGGAGATTATCAAGTGAAATTTAGCTTACCAAATGATACTTATATTTTTTCCAAAGCAAACCAAGGAAATAACCCAGAAATTAACTCGAAAGCAGACCCAACAGGACTAGCAAGTGTACATATTCCTACTTTGCGAACCGAGAACTTTGATGTAGATGCAGGAATTACTACCAATGGAAAAGTAGAGATTCAAAAACTTTCTGGTGAAAAAGCGTTAAGCGGTGCGGTATACTCTATTAAAGATACTACAGGTATAGAGGTTGCAACAATCACTACAGGTGAAAATGGGACGGGAAGCGCAGTAGGTTTACCACCAGGGACATATACAGCGACAGAAGTAACTGCTCCGATAGGTTACCAGAAAAAAATCACACCAGAGAGTTTCTCCATTGTTTATGGTAATACGGATCCAGTAAAATTAACATTTCAAAACGTAGCAAAAACGGGTGCTATCAGTATATTTAAAAAAGATGAAGCAACCCAACAAGGGCTTGAGAACGCGGTTTTTACTGTTGAAACGGAAACTGAAAAAGTAATAAAAAAAGTAGCTACAAATGCAAAAGGCTATGCACTCGCAAATAATCTACCACCAGGAAACTATATTGTGAAAGAAGACATCGCACCAGAAGGCTATGAAAAATCAAACAAAGAAATGCACGTAACAATACCTTTTAATCCACAAGCATCAATTAACATTACCTTTAGCAATACAAAAATAAATATGATACCAGCACCGAATAATACGGACAGGGCAGAGAAGCAAGATGATGATACAGTTATTCAAGAAGCAAATAGTAAAGAATCCTTACCACAGACTGGAGATAGCGCGGAGAGGAATGTCTTATTTACTGGAATAGTGTTAGTATCATTAAGTATTTCGTTAATATGTAGACGAAATACTTAAGAAATTAAAAAAAGGAATCCAATGTAGCGAGCCCTTCAGGTTAGGTCGGAAAAATCTAACTTTAGGTCTACCTACATGGGGATTCCTTTTTTTGAAAAACTATATTCCTAATATATTAGTGATGCAGTTTGCTAATATTTGGCTAGCTGTATTTTGGAATAAGCCGGATAAAAATACAGCTTTATTATTTTTTACAATGGTTTCAAATTGCTTTTTATCTTCGGACTTAGCAGCTTCTAATGCGTTAATGCTTACTTCTTTTACAGCTGAATCTATCTCTAATGATTTTAGTACTATTGCTACATTATTTATGTTACTTTAATCACATTTTTGTTTAAAAAAATGATTAAAAGCAATGCAGAAGCTTTGTTAAATGTACCTTACCTTTTACTTTTTCATGTCAGATAATACAGATAATTACAAAGCCTTATTAACCTTGACACAAGTGCTTCTAGTATCGAATCGTAAAAGCATTTTTTATCATGGATAATAAAATCTAAATGCGGCCGAGAGGACTTGAACCTCCACGGGTTTTACCCCACTAGGCCCTCAACCTAGCGCGTCTGCCGATTCCGCCACGACCGCATGTATGTAGCAAATTTAATTATAATATCGAAGGCTTTCTTTTGTCAATAACTTATATGGATAAATCTAGCGGATAGGGAGCTTTTCCGTGTATACTAGAAATAAGCTAAATAATTTGTAAGAAGGTGAGCATTTGGAGATACAATCTATTGAGATGTTAAAGAATGCAAGTGTTATTAAAGAAATAAATAAAGGTTTTTCACTAGACCAGAAATATCAAGTGGATGATAATTATTTAGTTCGTATTTTCCATAAGGCTACACTGAAAGAGCGAAAAATAGAATTTGAAACAATTCAAAAGTTAAATTCAGTAACACAAAATATTCCACGAGCACTTGATTTTGGTACCCTTCAAGGGGAAGGTTATATGGTGATAGATTATTTGCAAGGAAAAGATGCAGAAAGTGGAATGGATGAATTATCTAATTTTGAACAGTTTCAGGCAGGCTTTTCAGCAGGAGAGGTTTTGCAAAAAATACATAAAGCAGATATAGAAGGACCAAAAATAAATTGGTTTGATTTTCAACAAGAGAAATATTTTCGTAAATTAAAAATATTGAAGAATTCGATGATGGAGATATCCTTTTTACAAGAAACAGAAGATTTTATTGAAGCGAATTTATTTCTAATGAGAGGAAGAGAGAGTCGGCTGCAGCACGGGGATTTTCATCCGGCGAATATCATTTTAAATCAGCATCAATTTGCAGGGATTATTGATTTTAATCGTTTGGAATTTGGGGACCCCTTATTTGATTTAGCAAAAATCGGTTTTTTCACAACAAACAGTAGTATTACTTTTGCGAAGGGAAATATTTTAGGTTATCTTAATGAAGAAGAGCCAGCTGGTTTTTGGAAACTGTTTGCCCTTTATACAGCGATGCACCTTGTGTTTGCTCTTAGTTGGGCAAGTGAGAAGGATTATCGTAATTTAGGGAAATTAATAGATTATGCAAAAAAGGCCGTGGACAGTCACGATAATTTCCGGAAGTTAATGCCAAAATGGATGACTTACTAGAGGTTTTCAACTGATAGACAGAAAAATCGATATAAGTCATGTGAAATTAGAACGATTTTTCGAGAAGGAATGCGCGACTTCCAGTAAGTTGAATAACAGGAATGTTTTGCGTTATAGTATAGAAGAAATAGAATGACGGTAACTGCCTGAGATAATTTATTACCGGGCAGTTTTTAATGAAGTGGGGCTTAGCAAATGTATTTTTTTTATGTTGGGATGTTTGGTGCATTAGGTGGGATGTGTCGTTATGCATTTACCTTGTGGCTTGGTGGCGGCAGTTTTCCGTATGCGACATTAGCGGTTAATTTGATAGGCTGTTTCTTACTAGCATTTGTGATGACGTTTTTAGCAGAAAAATCGCGTCTTTCGTTAGTGGTTTTGAACGGCATTGGGACAGGTTTTATCGGAGCATTTACGACATTTTCGGCATTTAGTGTGGACTCTATTCAACTACTCCAAAACGGGGAAATCGTATGGGCGATTACTTATATTGCAGTTAGTTTAATGGGGGGACTTTTCATGGTGAAGATGGGGTCTATGCTTAGCGCTCGCCTGTTAAAAAGGGGGACTCACGATGTTAGTTAATTTTTTACTGGTTGGTTTTGGTGCTGGGCTTGGCGCGATATTACGTTACGGGATTTCTGTATTTGTGAAAAGTAAATGGAAGACTAACTTTCCCTATGCGACTTTTTTTATCAATATAACTGGTTCATTTTTACTTGGATTTCTTATTTCTTCAGCGTTAGACCCGGTATGGCAACTGCTACTTGGTACTGGTTTTATGGGCGGATATACCACTTTTTCCACTTTTAAAGTAGAGAGTATGGAATTAAAATGGAAAGCGAGTTACCGAGTACTTTTTTCTTATTTGGGACTCAGCTATGTTTTTGGCTTAGTAGCAGCTTTTATTGGAATAATGGTTGGTTTATAAGAATTCTTTAAGAAAACGAGAAAACAATTGCCCGTGTTTCTTCAAAATGCTATGCTAGGAAGAACGATAAGCTTCAGAGAGGACGAGAAAGAGAGATGACAAGTTTTAAAAAAGTAATTGTACCGATGTTATTAATCGTTTTATTTTTGGCAGGCTGTAATCAAGAAGAAGTTCCTACATTAGTGCTTGACGGAACCGTGACAGATGCTAGTTTATTAGAAAATAATAGTGAACTAACGGTGAATGGCGTGTTAACATGGAGTGGAGAAAAAAATGACTATTCCAGTGAAGTAATTATCTCGGTGACAGGTAATACTTCCGTGACGAATGAATCAACAGGTAAAGCAATGAAACTTTCTGATATTAAAGATGGAGATAGTGTTAAGGCAGTTTTTCCAGCAGGCTCCAAGGTGACTTCACCAGCCCCAGGGAAAATTTCTGAAAGTGCTACTTCGATAAAAGTGAATCCAAAATAAAAAGCATTGCCTGTCTGTAGGAAATGCTTTTTATTTAGAAGTGTGTCAATTTAGTGAATTTTTTAGGAAGTGCTTGTTTTATTGTGGGAGTATGTGTTAGCTTTAACATACTACATAGAAATTGGAGGATTAACATGAAAAAAGGGATTTTATTTTCGTTATTATTAGCATTATCACTAATTTTTAGTGCTTGTGGAGAAAGTGCTGAAGAAAAAGCTGCAAAAACACCAAAAGGAAAATTTATTCAAACAATCGAAAATAGTAATGACGTACCAAATCAATCGACTTATAAAACAACATTCGGTGTAACAGATATAAACCTTGCAAGTACGAATCCAAGTGCTGCGACTATCGGTATTTTGAAAGATATCAAACTTTCGATGACTACTTCAACAGATAAAAAAGCCGATAAATCAGAAACTAAATTAAATATCTCTTCTAGCAATAATATGCTACCAATTTCACTTGATTTAGATTTCTTAGCAAATACAAAAACAGGTGACATTTTCATTCCACTTAAATCTATTGTAGAGCCAGATGAATCATTACTTAGCTACTTAGATCAAGTAACGAATGGCGTGTGGTCGAAACTTAACACAGAATTTCCTGACCTAAAAAATAAATACTTAAGTATCGGGGAATTAACTAGTACTTTAATGGAAGAAACACCCCCTGAAACTGCTGAAGCTACTAAAAAAATAGAAGCTGCAACAGAAGATTTAAACGAAAAAAGCTCGAAACTTTTAAATAACTATTTGACTAGTATGGATAAAGATCGTTTTAAAGAAGCAAAAGATGGGACCATTGCGGTTACACTGAAAAATTCTGATTTTTCTAATCTGATGGCCGAAGTAGCTAAACTTATGGACGATGAAAAAGTAAAAGCTGACTTTAAAGTAATCTTAGATAGTCAAGGTGCAGAAAGTCTAACTGATTTCGATACTGAATATGCTGAAACGAAATCAAGTATAGAAAAAACTGCAAAAGAGTTAAAAGAAAATAAAGATACAACTATTAACTTCAAAATTTCTGTTAAACCAGACAAAAATAAAGCACTTGATACATTAACACTCGATGTAGAAGTAGGAGATAAAACAAATTCAGATGGACTAGAATCGATTGCTTTCCAAGTCAAGATGTCAGCAGAAAAATTCATACCGATTGCGGACTTCCCGACAAAAGAACAGCTTATTTCTAGTGACGAACTAACTAAAATTGTGGCAGAGTTTTACACACAAATGTATAGTGAACTTGACTTAGATGATTCAGACATATAATTTTCCTGGAAAAGGCGCAGCGACTCAAATCGTTGCGTCTTTTGTTTTTTATTTTAAGTGGGCTTTGTGGTATGATATGTAGAGAAAATAATGGACGGGTGAGGTAATGGAATTCGAACGAGTGATGACAAGGGAAGAAGATACAAAACTACTCGCAAAGCAACTTGGAGAGAAACTTCAAGCAGGAGATGTGATTTTACTTGAAGGTGATCTGGGTGCTGGGAAAACTACTTTTACAAAAGGAATCGGCGAAGGCCTTTTAATTCCGCAAATGATTAAAAGTCCTACCTTTACGATTATCCGCGAATATAAAAAAGGGCGCTTACCACTTTACCATATGGATGTGTACCGACTGGAAGATGCTTCTCCTGATGAACTTGGTCTGGAGGAATATTTTTATGGCTTGGGGGTAAGTGTAGTTGAGTGGGCCCATTTTGTGCGTGAAGATTTACCGAGTGAGTACTTGGAAATTCGGCTTTTCCATATAGATGAGAATACACGTAAAATTGTGGCTAAACCTGTTGGTAAAAGATATGAACAACTTGCGATGGAGGTTTTTTGAGAAATGATACTGGGAATGGATACATCTTCTGATACGATGACAATAGCACTTTTTGCTGAGGGGGCTGTCATTGGGGAATATACAACAAATTTGAAGAAAAATCATAGTGTTCGTTTGTTACCTGCAATTGCGGATTTAATGAATGAATGTGGGGTAAAACCAGCTGATCTAGAGAAAATTGCTGTTGCCAAAGGACCTGGTTCTTATACTGGCTTAAGAATTGGTGTGACAGTAGCAAAAACAATGGCATGGGATGCGGGAATTCCAATTGTAGGGATTTCTTCTTTGAGACTTTTAGCTGAAAATGGGGTGTATTTTCCTGGGAAAGTAGTTGCTTTGATGGATGCGCGCCGGGGCAATGTTTATGCAGGGGTTTATCAAGCAAGTCAAGGTGAAATGAACCATGTCATAGCCGATAGCCATATTGCGTTGACAGATTTACTTGAAAAATTAAAACAAGACGGAGAAACAGAAGTAATATTATTTACTGGAACGCTGAATGAACAAATTTGCCTAACCATTACAGATATTCTTGGAGAACGGGCTATTTTTGCGAGTGCAGATTATACGTATTCACGTGCGAGTGCTCTCGTGAAGTTAGCGGATAAATTAGTCGGAGAGCCAGCAGATAATTTTATTCCTGATTATCTGAAACTTGCAGAAGCAGAGAGTAAGTGGCTAGAATCGAGGCGTTCTGAGTGAGTTTGGAAGAAGCTTTGTTGTTTAAAGAAGCGACAGTTGCAGACTTGAAAAGTATTATGAATGTTGAAAATGCTGCATTTACAGTACCATGGACGGAAGCTGCTTTTCGAAACGAGTTTATTATTAATCAATATGCGTATTATATTCTTGCAAGCTATAAAGAGAAAGTAGTTGGTTACGCAGGGATTTGGCTAGTGCTTGATGAGGGACATGTAACGAATATTGCGATTCATCCGGAATTTCAAGGAAACCATTATGGTGAGGCGCTTCTTCGTGAAATAATCCGAATAGCGAAAGAGCGCGGTATCATTCGGATAACACTAGAAGTTCGTGTGTCAAACAATGTAGCACAAAGTCTTTACAAAAAATTAGGATTTCAAGATGGCGCCATTCGGAAAAACTATTATCCGGATACGAAAGAAGATGCGCTAGTGATGTGGGTGGACTTATGAAAAAAAATACATTAATTCTTGGGATAGAATCAAGCTGTGATGAAACGGCTGCTTCTGTCGTGAAAAATGGGAATGAAATCATTTCAAGTGTGGTGGCTTCACAAATAGAAAGCCATAAACGTTTTGGCGGGGTAGTCCCTGAAATTGCGTCGAGACACCATGTGGAACAAATTACGCTTGTGATTGAAGAAGCAC
This sequence comes from Listeria ivanovii subsp. ivanovii, assembly GCF_900187025.1. Taxonomy (GTDB): domain Bacteria; phylum Bacillota; class Bacilli; order Lactobacillales; family Listeriaceae; genus Listeria; species Listeria ivanovii. Next base: position 2,167,080 of record NZ_LT906478.1, on the reverse strand, counting down.
TGGAAAAAGCGAATGTAACGATGGATGATCTAAATGCGGTTGCTGTCACAGAGGGCCCAGGACTCGTTGGCGCGCTTTTAATTGGTGTGAATGCAGCTAAGACACTTGCTTTTATGCACAACTTACCGTTAATTGGGGTGCACCATATTGCGGGTCATATTTATGCTAATCGGTTTGAAACGGAAATGAAGTTTCCACTGTTAGCTTTAGTTGTTAGTGGAGGCCATACGGAGCTTGTTTTAATGCGTGATGAAAATAAATTTGAGATTATTGGCGAAACAAGAGACGATGCGGCTGGTGAAGCATATGACAAAGTAGCACGGACACTTGGTTTAGCTTATCCAGGTGGTGTACAAATTGATAAACTTGCAAAAGACGGCGAAGATACATTCCATTTTCCTAGAGCGATGATGGATGATGGTTCGTTTGATTTTAGTTTCAGTGGTTTGAAATCTTCTTTTATAAATACCTTGCATAATTTAAGACAACGCGGGGACGAGCCAAACCCGAATGATATGGCAGCAAGTTTTCAAGCGAGTGTGATTGATGTGTTAGTGACGAAAACGATTCTAGCTGCTAAAAAATATGAAGTAAACCAACTACTGCTTGCTGGTGGTGTAGCAGCCAATCAAGGTTTACGCGCACGGCTTATTCAAGAAGTCGAAATAGAACTTCCAGACACAGAATTAATCATTCCACCTCTTTCATTATGTGGGGACAATGCTGCGATGATTGCAGCCGCGGGAACAGTAAGCTTTTTACAAGGAAAACGTAGTCATTTGGAAATGAATGCAAATCCAGGACTATTATTAGAAGATATATAGAAACGAGTGCGGGCAATATTATCCCGCACTCGTTTTACATTGTTTTATTGATAAACTGGCGTACTTTTTCTTCATAAGTTTCTGGGGCCACAGTGTAAGCTTGACCATGTTCCGCACCTCTGACAATCCACTTTTCTTTATAGCTATTTGTTGCATCATAAAGCTCGTCTACCATATAAGTTGGAACAAACGCATCTTTGTTTCCGTGAATATAAAAAATCGGTAAATCGGTTTTTGCGACAGCTTTGATGGCACTAGCTTCACCAAAGTAAAAACCTTCCTTAACCTTGTTAATTAAGCTAGCTGTTTGGATAATTGGAAACTTTGGTAAATGGAACATGGCTTTCAGTTGGTAAGTAAGTTCCGCGTCCATGGATGTATAACCGCAATCCGCGATGACGCTTTTGACTTGTTTCGGTAGATCTTCGCCACTGGTCATTAAAACAGTAGAGCTGCCCATCGATACGCCATGAAGTGCGATTTTTTCGTCTTTCCCATTTTTATCAATGACTTGATTAATCCACTGGACATAATCTTTTCGTTCCGGCCAGCCAAAGCCAATATTTTTGCCTTCACTTTCCCCGTGTGCTCTTGCATCAGGCATTAAAACATTATAGCCAAACTTTTCATGATACATTTTTGCAAGACCAGCCATTTCGATCTTACCACTTTTCCCACGATAGCCGTGAGCAAGAATAATGGTTGTATTTGAAGGTTTATCGGCTTCTAAGTAATTAGCAACTAATTTCAAATTATCACTGGATTCTTCTGTCCAGCGAACGAGCTTTTGTTTTTGCATCCAAGCTTGATTTTCTTCGCGATTTTTCTTTGCGAGTTTAGCGGTATCGGTTGTTTGGTCGGTTGTTGGTGTGTCATTCATACTTGTATTATCACGAGCTAGTGCGTAGCTATATAAATAAAAACTTGCGCAAATGGTGATAATTAAAAGTAATCCTACTAAAATAGAACCAGAAATAATTAAAATCTTTTTCATTGTTTGCTCCTTTTTTATGCAGATTAGATTGATTCTAATTCTTCGCTTATTTTTTCCCACTCTTCCATTAGTTTTTCTACTAGTTCTTTTGCAGAATCTAATTTCCCAGTGATTTCAAGTGTTTTCTCATGATCTTGAAAGATTTCCGGTTTGGTTAACTCAAGTTCAAGTGAGGCGATGGTTGCATCTGTTTCTTCCATAAGTTGCTCGATTTCTTCCAGTTTGCGTTTTCTTTGACGGAGTAATTTTTGTTGTTCTTTTTCTTCTTGATAGTTTTGTTTTCTCGCCGAAGCAGTGGCAACTACTTCTTCGCCATTTCTTCTTCGGTCTTCGGCATCAAGGCGCGCGAGTTCTTTGATTTCAGCTAATTTTTCTTGATAATAGTCATAATCACCAAGGAAAACAGTTGCATTTTCTGGAGCAAGTTCGACTACTTTGGAAGCGATGCGGTTAATGAAATAACGATCATGCGAAACAAATAAAATTGTTCCTTCAAAATCAATTAAAGCAGCTTCCAAAACTTCTTTACTTTCAATGTCTAAATGGTTGGTAGGTTCATCAAGAATAAGTACATTTGCTTGAAGTAAAGTGAGCTTTGCGAGCGCGAGCCTAGCTTTTTCTCCCCCACTAAGCGATTGGACGTTTTTTAAGACATCATCATCGGAAAATAAAAAATTACCTAGTGTTGTACGGATATTTACTTCATTTAATTCAGGATAATCATCCCAAAGTTCCATTAAAACGGTTTTGTTAGATGTGAGTTTCGCTTGTTCTTGGTCGTAGTAACCAATTTTCACACCAGCACCAAAGTGGAATTCTCCACTAAGCGGCGGAATATCACGAATAAGTGTTTTTAGGAGTGTTGATTTACCAATCCCATTTGGACCAACGAGCGCAAGGCTATCTTGGCGTTTCATTTCAAAGGTAAGGTTAGAGGCGATTCGCTTATCTTTGGCGTAACCAATACTAAGCTTATCTACCATGAGAACATCTTTACCTGTTTGTTTTTCGAAATGAAAACCAAAATGAGCAGACTTTTCATCGCCTTGTGGGCGGCCTAGAACATCCATTTTTTCTAATTGTTTTCGTCTGCTTTGTGCTCGTTTCGTTGTGGAGGCACGGACTAAATTCCTTGCAACAAAATCTTCTAATTTAGCAATTTGCTTTTGCTGCTTATCAAACTCTTTCCACATTTGTTCTAATTTTGCTTGCTTTTGGCTGACAAAAGAACTGTAATTGCCTTTATAATGATCTATTTTCGTACGACTGATTTCATAAACTTGATTAACTATTTTATCAAGGAAATAACGGTCATGAGATACAATTAAAAGTGAACCATGGTAATTTTGCAAATAAGTTTCTAGCCATGATAATGTTTCGATATCTAAGTGGTTGGTAGGTTCATCCAGCACGAGAATATCTTGTTTTGCGAGCAGTAATTTAGCCAGTGCAAGCCGAGTTTTTTGCCCACCACTTAAAGAAGCAATTGCTACTTCATAATCGGCAGGGTAAAAGCGTAGGCCATTTAAAACGGAACGAATTTCTGCTTCATACGTATACCCGCCACTTTCTTTAAACGTATGTTGCAGCGTGTCATAATCTTTCATAAGAGCTTGATAATTTTCAGGATGATTATAAAGTTCTGGTTCACCGAGACGTATTTCCATATCACGCAAATCTTGTTCCATTTTTCTAAGGGCAGTAAAGACACCTAACATTTCATCCCAAATGGTTTTGGTAGATTCTAATCCGGTATTTTGAGCTAAGTAGCCAATTTCGACACTTTTGGGTTTGGAAATCATTCCACCATCATAGCTCATTTTTCCGGCAATAATTTTGAGTAATGTTGATTTTCCAGCACCGTTTCGACCTACTAAAGCTATACGGTCACCCGTTTTTACTTCTAATTTAATATTATCTAAAATAACTTCTGCACCGAAGAATTTAGAAATTTGCTGAACTTGTAATAAAATCATATTCTCTCTCCTCGAATGTTCTCCTTACTAGTTTATCTTAAAAGTTAAGTAATCGCAATGGAACAGACGGTTATTCTCTTATTCATTACTTTGTGAAAAGACTCGCATTATTTGTGATTTTAGCGTAGAATAGAAAAGAAGGAAAAGACTAGATATTTTGCAGGACAAAACTTTGCTCTAAAATCATGAGCAAAAAGTTTGTGCAATCCTTGTGAAATGTTTATAGTATATAAGCAAGCATGTGAAAGGAAGTACAGTTCACAAAAGCTTCAACTTCAGAAAAAATTTAAGAAGAAGGGACAGAAGGCATGATGGAGGAAACAACAAAAATTCCACAAGCGACAGCAAAACGCTTACCATTATATCATCGTTACTTGAAATACCTAGATGAGTCAGGTAAGGAACGAGTATCATCAGCAGAACTGAGTGAAGCTGTGAAAGTTGATTCAGCGACGATTCGACGTGATTTTTCATATTTTGGCGCATTAGGTAAAAAAGGATACGGATATAACGTTTCATACATTCTCGACTTTTTTAGCAAAACACTTAGTCAAGACAAACAGACAAATGTTGCATTAATTGGTGTTGGTAACCTTGGTACAGCATTATTACATTACAACTTCATGAAAAACAATAATATCAAAATCGTTGCCGCATTTGATGTGGATCCAGCGAAAGTAGGTAGTGTTCAACAAGATATTCCGATTTATCACTTAAATGATATGGAAGAAATTGTTCGTGAAAATGGTGTCGAAGTAGTCATTTTGACCGTTCCAGCTGACGAGGCACAAGTGACTGTAGACCGTTTAATCGAAGCAGATGTAAAAGGTATTTTAAACTTTACACCAGCTCGTATCAGCGTTCCAAAACAAGTTCGTGTACATCATATTGATCTTACAACAGAATTACAAACATTAATTTATTTCCTAGAAAACTATCCGGCGAAAACCGAATAAAAAAATCTGTAGAAGGTAAGTAAAAACTTGCTTTCTACAGATTTTTTTTGTGCCGTCTTTTAAGTCCAACAATAATCATTCCGATCCCGATACCAAAATCAATTATAGTTACAACAATTAATATATAAGCCATAATATCATAGCCATTTGCTATCACACGATCGATAGTAAAAAAGCAAAATACTAAACCAAGTGCAAGATAAAGGAAACTTTGCTTAATTAATGAATTTTTCATATCATCCTCCAATAAAACCTAAACTTACTAACAAAACAATCGTGTTCATTAAAATATGTGCTCCCATCGAAACCGAAATTCGTTTGGTTTTAGTATAAAGGAAACAAAGTATCAGCCCAATAACAAAATAAGTCAGTAAAAAGGAAATATCCCCATGAAGTAAGCCAAAAAATAGCGAACTAATAACCGCAGCGACATGAATATTCATCACATTACTTAAACCACCAAAAATTACTTTCCTAAAAACAAGTTCTTCTAAAATGGGTCCAAGAATAGAAATAAATAGTAAGAAAACCGGTGCTGCCTTTGTTAATTTAACAAGAAGTTCCGTATTTCCGGAGTCATCGATATTTCCGGAAATTAGTGAAATAATAATACTACAAATGATTTGCGCAGTGTATAAGCCAATTACACCGCCAATAACCCAAATAAAGCTATGAAATGGAGAAACTTTTTCTCCAAGAATGATTTTATTTCCCTCTGGCTTTTTATAAAGGAGAGCAAAAATAATGATAAGTGAAAGGATATTGGAAAAAATCGACCAAATAATCATACTATAGGCATTTGCATCCGCAGAAGAAATGGAAGTGGTGCTCACAAAAATATGATAAACAATCGGAATTCCAACTGATGCAGAAAAAAGTAATAATAAATAAACAAGAACAATCGTCATATAACGTTTAGCCAAAAAACGCATCTCCTCTACATAAATCAAATTCAGCTAAAAGTGCTTAAAATAAACAGAAATAACTCTCCTTATTGTACAAGTTATCTAACCCTAGCGCAAATAAGAATTCTCTCATTTTTGAACGTTTATACTTGCATTTTTTGTCAGGTTTGGTATCATAATAACTGTATTAGCACTCTAACATGTCGAGTGCTAAAATGAAATTTCAACTATATCAGAGGAGGTCATTTACATTGTTAAAACCATTAGGAGATCGTGTTGTAATTGAGGTACTGGAAGCAGAGGAAAAAACAGCAAGTGGTATTGTATTACCAGACTCTGCCAAAGAAAAGCCACAATCAGGTAAAATTATTGCAGTTGGTTCAGGTCGTATTCTTGAAAACGGAACAAAAGAACCACTTGAAGTAGTCGAAGGTGACACAGTTATTTTTGCAAAATACTCTGGAACTGAAGTGACATATGAAGGCACGGACTACTTGATTTTACGTGAAAGTGACATTTTAGCAATTACCAAATAATGAAACTTAAATAATCGGAGGGAAATATAAAATGGCAAAAGATATTAAATTTAGTGAAGATGCTCGTCGCGCCATGTTACGTGGTGTGGACCAATTAGCAAACGCAGTAAAAGTAACGCTTGGCCCAAAAGGTCGTAATGTTGTTTTAGAGAAGAAATTTGGTTCTCCGTTAATTACTAATGACGGTGTAACTATTGCAAAAGAAATTGAATTAGAAGACCCATTTGAAAACATGGGAGCAAAACTTGTATCAGAAGTTGCTTCTAAAACCAATGATGTTGCCGGAGACGGAACTACAACAGCTACCGTTTTAGCACAAGCAATGATTCAAGAAGGCTTGAAAAACGTCACTGCAGGAGCAAACCCAGTAGGCATTCGCCGCGGTATCGAAAAAGCCGTAGCAACTGCTATTGAAGAACTAAAAACAATCTCTAAACCAATCAAAGGCAAAGAATCGATTGCACAAGTTGCAGCCATCTCTTCTGGTGATGAAGAAGTGGGTAAATTAATCGCTGAAGCAATGGAACGTGTTGGTAACGACGGTGTTATCACTATTGAAGAATCCAAAGGTTTTGCAACGGAATTAGATGTAGTAGAAGGTATGCAATTTGACCGCGGCTACACTAGCCCTTACATGGTAACTGATTCTGACAAAATGGAAGCAGTTCTTGAAAAACCATATATTTTAATTACTGATAAAAAAATCAACAACATCCAAGAAATCTTACCAGTTTTAGAACAAGTAGTACAACAAGGTCGCCCAATGTTAATTATTGCTGAAGATGTTGAAGGCGAAGCACAAGCAACTCTTTTATTAAACAAACTTCGTGGCACATTTAACGTGGTAGCAGTAAAAGCACCTGGTTTCGGCGATCGTCGTAAAGCAATGCTAGAAGATGTAGCTATTTTAACTGGTGGACAAGTAATCACGGAAGATTTAGGTCTAGAACTTAAAACAGCTTCCATTGAACAACTTGGAACTGCTAACAAAGTAGTTGTAACAAAAGATGATACTACTATTGTAGAAGGAGCAGGCGATTCCACACAAATTAGCGCTCGCGTGAACCAAATCCGCGCGCAAATGGAAGAAACTACTTCTGAATTCGATAAAGAAAAATTACAAGAACGTTTAGCAAAACTTGCAGGTGGAGTAGCAGTTGTTAAAGTAGGTGCTGCAACTGAAACAGAACTTAAAGAACGTAAATTACGTATTGAAGATGCGCTTAACTCGACTCGTGCAGCTGTAGAAGAAGGTATTGTAGCTGGTGGTGGTACAGCACTTGTAAATATTTACAATAAAGTAGCTGAACTAGAAGCGGAAGGAGACGTAGAAACAGGTATTAACATTGTTCTTCGTTCCCTAGAAGAACCAGTTCGTCAAATCGCACATAACGCTGGACTTGAAGGTTCCGTTATCGTGGAACGCTTGAAACACGAAGCAGTTGGCATTGGTTTCAACGCAGCAAACGGCGAATGGGTAAACATGATTGACGCTGGTATTGTGGATCCAACAAAAGTAACTCGTTCCGCATTACAAAATGCTTCATCTGTTGCGGCCCTTCTATTAACTACCGAAGCAGTTGTAGCAGATAAACCAGACGAAAATGGTCCAGCAGCTGTTCCTGACATGGGAATGGGCGGCATGGGCGGTATGATGTAATATCGTTATATAAATGACTATAAATAACCAATTGATGAGGTTTTTGAGAGACAAATTTAAGTTCTGTCCCACTCTTGCCCCACTTTTGTAAAGTTTGTATTCAAATAAGAGGGCTTTGGAAATTTCTAGTATCTTTTCAGAGCTCTCTTTTTATACTATTGGGAAGATGGATTTTCTTTTCTTTTGTTATTCGCGTACAATTATTTTTAACTTATTTTGATATGTCCTTCTATTGCTTGAAGTAAATTGAATTTTGAGATAAAGGTTTTGAAAAAAATAAGAGGGGTAATAAATGGTCACAAGGGTAAGTATAGAGATAATGCTTAAAACTACCCTTTCATTACTTAAAATTATTATAAAGAGGAGTGTGGATGGTGAAAAAAGATTTTTGGTTAAAAAGTTTGGTAGTTGCACTAATCGTTATCGGTGGAATATGGATTGGTTCAAGCCAAGGGATGAAGGTAGAAGCTGCAAATATTTCGAAAGATGAAGCTATCAATAAAATTTTTCCAAATGCTAATTTAGCAGAAGAGATAAAAAAGGAACTTGGGAAAACAAGTGTAACAGATGTAGTGACACAAAACGAACTGGACACGATTACTTCAATAAGTGGCTCAGGGGTAGACACTATTGAAGGAATGCAATATTTAAACAATCTTACATTTATAGTTTTTAATAAGGATAATATAAGTGATCTTAGCCCTTTAGCTGGATTGACTAAAATGAAACACATAATGTTAGCATACAATAAGATAAAAGATATTAGTCCATTGGCGAATATGACGGATTTAGAATATTTGAGTATACCAGGGAATCAGATTAGTGATATAAGCTCACTCTTGAACTTGACTAAGCTAAATCATGTAGAACTTGAGAATAACCAAATAAGTGACATAAGTGTATTAGCTAATTTAACAGATATAGACTATCTCACATTGGCTACCAATCAGATTAGCGATATAAGTGCAGTAGGTAATTTAACGAAGCTAACATACTTAACTGCGCGAAAAAATAAGATAAAAGATATTAGTGCACTGGCCAATTTAACTAACTTAGGCCTTTTAAATGTATCTAAAAACCAGATAAGTGAAGTAAGTGCATTATCTAATTTGAAGGAAATAACTATTTTAGATATAGATCATAATCAGATAAGTGATGTAAGTCCAATAGCCTCGATGGATAAACTTCGCAATCTCGTCATATCTGACAACCAAATAACCGATGCCAGTCCGCTTGCAAGTTTACCACAACTTACTTCGTTAGTTATGTCTAATAATCAAATAACAGATATAAGCGCATTTGGTGGAAAAAATCAATTAATTAATTTAGAAGCATCGAATCAGATGTATACTAATAAACCAATAGATTATCAAACAGATATAGCGATTCCAAATATAGTAAAAGATATCACAGGAGACTTAATCGAACCAACGACAATTAGTAATAACGGTAAATATAGTAGTCCTGATATATTTTGGAACTTAAGCAAATTCGTCAAAGAAGTTCATTACACATTTAATAAGGTTGAAACAGTTGGAAATACAAATATCGAATATAGCGGAACTATCAAACAGCCAATAGCTCCAGTATATTATACGGTTCATTACTTTGTAGATGGGAAAGAAACGACAGAAAAAGTACAAATTGATTCCTTACTAAAAGAGCCAAAAACACCAACAAAAGAAGGTTATATTTTTAAAGGCTGGTATGATGAAAAAACAGGCGGGAAGAAATGGAACTTTAAAAAAGATGTAATGCCCGCAAATGATTTAAACTTATATGCACAATTCAGTAAAAAAGCTAGTAGCGCTGGGAGCGAGGGAACGGACGGGAATAGTGGCAACAATGGAAATAATGGTGTATCCAATAACCAAGCTACGGGTGAAAAAGTAACGTTTGCTGCAACCAATACGAGCACTTCTAATAGTATGCTTCCAACAACGGGAGATAGCGACAATACCATATATACTTTGTTAGGACTATTCTTAGTAGGAACTGGATTTATGTTCTTTAAAAGGAATCGTGCCGAGAGCAGGGAGGAGAAATGAATAAGATTTTCTAGTTAAAGAGTATCATCGTAGTATTACTAGTAATAGGTAATACTGCTTAGATTAATGCAATTCATGGAACTAAAGTAGAAGCTGCCCATATTACCCAGCCTATGCCAATTAATCAAATACTTCCAGATACAACTTTAGCAGAAGTAATGAAAAAAGATGGTATGATGCAAAAACGGGTGGAAAAGAATGAAACTTTAGCGTAGATACAATGTCAGCAAGGGAATAAATGGGATTTCACGAAAGATAAAATGCCATCAAAAAATATTGTTTTGCACGCATAGTTCGCTGAAAATCATGTAACATCAGCTTAGCAATCTATAAATACAGGTAGGAGTGACATCGCTAACAAGAGAATCACAAAACATCACTACCATAAATACTAATGGTGGTTATAAGCTTTATGAGAATTCTTCCAAAGATACACTCCCGAGAGCGGGAGATAAAGGTAACACTTGGTATGTATTGGGAGCTTTGTTACTAGTAGCGATAACGCTTATAGTTATTAAAAGGCACAAAACAAATATGGATTTTGGAACGAAAAAGTAATCGAAAATAGTTTCGTGGATAAAAGCAAAGTCATACTCTAAGAATTTATTTGAAATTCCAGCATAATTTGTCAAAGTTTCATGAAAAAATTAGAGGAGGAATTTTTATGTGTACGTCAATAACTTATACAACTAGAGATCATTATTTTGGAAGGAATTTTGATTATGAACTTTCGTATAATGAGGTTCTAGTAGTCACGCCGAAAAATTTCCCGTTCCATTTTCGTAAGGTAGAGAATATGAAACAACACTATGCATTAATTGGTATTGCTTCTGTGATGGAGAACTATCCTTTATATTACGATGCTACAAATGAAAAAGGCCTTAGTATGGCAGGTTTAAACTTTTCTGGAAATGCCGACTATAAGGAGATGGTGGAAGGAAAAGATAATGTGACGCCGTTTGAATTTATCCCGTGGATTTTAGGGCAATGTGCCACTGTTAAAGAAGCAAGGGTATTACTTGAGAAAATTAATCTAGTCAATATTAGTTTTAGTGATAATTTACCGCTTGCGTCTTTACATTGGTTGATGGCAGATCAAACAGAATCTATCGTGATTGAATCTGTGAAAGATGGTCTACACATATATGATAATCCGGTAGGTGTTTTAACGAATAACCCACCATTTAATTATCAACTATTTAATTTAAATAATTACCGAGTGCTTTCAAGTAAAACACCAGAAAACCATTTTTCAAAAAAGCTTGAGTTAGATCCTTATAGTCGAGGAATGGGGGGGATGGGACTCCCAGGTGATTTATCATCAATGTCTCGTTTTGTTAAAGTTGCTTTCACAAAATTAAATTCCATTTCTGGAAATTCCGAATCCGAAAGTATTAGCCAATTTTTCCATATTTTAGGATCTGTTGAACAACAAAAAGGTCTTTGTGACGTTGGCGGAGAAAAATATGAACATACGATTTATTCATCTTGTTGTAACATGGATAAAGGCATTTATTATTACAAAACGTATGATAATAGCCAAATTACTGGCATAGATATGCACCGAGAAAATTTGGAAAGCGAAGAACTAGTTATTTATCCGCTCATTAATAGCCAGCAAGTGAATTGGGTCAATAAATAACGGTTTGTTAGCAGATTTACTACAAGCGAAAATAAATGTATGCTTTCATTGTATGGAAAAACTGGTATGGTTGTAAAGGAAAAGAAGAGCTAAATTACTGATTATTTGTGGATAAAAAAAGCTATCAGAAATGCCAATGACTGTCAAAGTTATTGGCATTTTGTTATTTCTATAGAGAAAATGCGAATTAATTAAATAACCATCGCTTTATTTATTAGATGATTAAAAAAGAAACAAATGTGCATTTATAGCCAAAGATGATGTTGCATTTGTTCGTAAATGAGTGAAATCCAGGGGAGTTGTTTCCATTAGCTCCAAAAAATGAAATCTCAATGGAAAACAATGAAAAGAAAGTAACGGTTTTAAGTGAATTGATAATCTGTAATAATGGAGCATTGCTTGTTATAGGTTTTCCTGTAACAAAAACCAATTCTTGTCACACCCCCAACAACTTTGGGACCAAAAAACGTGTAAGTAACTCCTGTCTCCTTGTTATAATAAAAGAAAAGGAGATGCGCTTGTTATGAGAGAAAATTCCATTATCGGTCGAATTATTGCATTTTTAGCAATTTGTTTTGCTTTTTTTAATCCGAAAACAGTGACTTATTGGCTGGGAGTACGCGTGGATTCAGGGCCAGCTTGGTATCTTACAACAGTTGTTGCATGCGGTATTGCGGTGTATGTACTCATCGATTTAGTGAAAAAAATAAAACAAAGAAAAACAGCAAAATAATCTATTTCATGGTATACTACTAAAAAACGACTAGGAGCAAACCATGAACTGGACACGCATAAGTAGTATAATAATCGTTGGTTTTACAGCAATTGGAGCAATTTATGGTGGGTTATCATTTATTTTTACACCAAGTGGAGATTTATTATCCCTTTCGACAGGATTACTCGAAGGTTCCCCATTTGTAGATTATTTAATACCAGGAATATTTTTATTTGTCTTTGTAGGTTTATTCCATTTAGCAGCACTCATTTATTTACTAAAAAAATTACCACGAACGAAAGAAGTCATGTTTGCAGCAGCGCTAGTGCTTGCTGTTTGGATGATTGTGCAATTATTTATTATCGGCTATGTATTTATTTTACAACCAATCTTTTTAGCTATCGCAATAGTAGAGATGATTTTGGCCGTGCAAATAAAAAAACAACAGAAAAAAGGAATCAACGTCTGAAAATTAGATGTTGATTCCTTTTTGATTATTTCTGTTGTTCTTTTAATAAGTCGCGAATTTCTTTTAAGTATTCCTCAGTTGGAGGGACAGGCGTTTCTTCCATAGGTTGCTCTTTTTTCTTAATAAAACTAGTAAGTATTTTGACGAAAAGGAAAATAGCAAAAGCGATGATGATAAAGTCAACAATGGATTGAATGAAAGCACCATACTGGATGACTGATTTACCAACTTTAATACTTAAGTCACTGAAATCAAGTCCTCCGAGTAAAACACCGACAAACGGCATGATAATATTGTCTACTAATGATGTTACGATTTTTCCAAATGCAGCCCCAATAACGACAGCTACAGCCAAGTCAAGCACGTTCCCTTTTAAAGCGAAATCTCTAAATTCTATTAACATTTTTTTCATAAAATTCACCTCCCATCTACTTAGTATAAAACATCTAAGGTTGATGTGAAAGTAAGTGAACTTATTTCAAAATTAAACTTCCTATGTAAAGGGTTGGAGCCATTAGTGCATAGCCAATCAAAATAAAGGTCACTACTCGAAACCAAAAAGAATCGAGAATAGTTGGTTTCCATTTAGCTAATAAGGCTTGTAGTGCCATCGTGATAATTGTAACAAAAGCGAACATAAAAAATAATTCCACATAACGTAGCAAGTTAAAAACCTCCTTTTCCTTTACTATGACACAAATAGGGTTTCATTTGCAATTAAAAATGAGCCGATTATTTCCATTCAATTCGCGCACGTGATAAGTTAAAAAGAGTAAAAGCGCATGTTATCACAAAGGAGTCGCAAATGAAATTTTTAAAAAAGGGTATTTTTCTTTTCATTCTTATATACCTACTGATTGTACCAATAGAGCTTGTATCGGCACATGCTTATTTGGAAAACGCGAACCCAGCTGATCAATCCCATATCCAAACGGCACCGGAAAAAGTAACGCTTGTTTTTAATGAAGAAATTGAAGCGGACTTTCCCTTAATAGAAGTAAAAAATTCTAAGGGGGAGCAGGTGGAAACTGGTAAGACTACCGTGTCCAAACAGAATAATCATATCGTTGAAAGTGCTTTGCCAAAGGACTTAAAACCAGATGTATACGCTGTTTCTTGGCGGGTTGTTTCAGCAGATGGACATGCAGTATCAGGCGTAATTTCCTTTAAATTAGGAGATACAAAAGCTAGTTTTCAGGAAACGGCAGCTCCTGTTAGCGGTGCAGACTTGCCAATTAGTTCCATTCAAAAAGCACTGCTATACATAGGATTTTCTTTGTTTATTGGGTTGCTTGTTTTGGGTTTCGGCTTATACCCGAGAAATGAACCAATGACTAAGAAAATAGTTCAGCGCCTAAAAAAACTAACAATAGTAGCGCTTATTCTACTTGGATTAGCAATTATCCTGCAAGTTTTTGTCCAAACAAGCATTACAACAGGCGTATCAATTACAGCCAGTCTTCAGCCCGTGAATCTATTCGCTTTTTTAACAGAAACAAAAACGGGTTATCTTTGGATTAGCGAATTTATCGTTTGGGCTATTCTCTTCCTATTTACGATAATAATGTTTGCCAAAGAAAAACAGTGGAGCTGGTTGGCTCTTCTGACCGAGAGTGTTTTGGTAGCGTATCTTATCTTCACAAAAGCACAAAATGGACACGCAGCTGCTAGTGCCGATAAAGTAATAAGCATTACAGCGGATATTTTGCATATGGTTGCCGCGAGTGTTTGGGTTGGAGGTATCATCGTTCTTTTATTCGTACTCCCACGCTCAAATAAAGCCAAGCAAGTTTGGAGCAGGTTCGCAGTAATTGCAACCATCGCAGTCGCCTCCATTTTGGCAAGTGGCTTGCTGATGGCTGTCATGAATATCGGACAAATGAAAAGTTTATTTACAACTAACTATGGTAAATTACTTCTTTTCAAAATTGCTTTGTTTTTATTGATGGCCTTACTCGGTTTGGCGCATTATATTTATTTAAAACTCAAAAAAGAAAAACTTCCTTTTAAAACCATTATGCTAGAACTTGTGATTGGAACGGTCATTCTGATTGTGGCAAGTGCTTTAACAAATGTGCAAACGCCACCTCCAGCTGCTCCGAAAACCTATGATGAGACGATAATCGCACAAGGGGAAAAAGCAAAAATTAATTTGAAAATTGCACCAGCTACTGTAGGACAAAACCAATTCATTGTTACTTTCCTTACAGAGAGCGGCGCAGTAAAAACAGACTTACAACAAGTGACAATAACTACTAAATCAGTAAAAACAGATGAAAAAGCTACGTTTCAAGCAAAACTTGTCAATGAGAACCAATATTTTGCAGAAGGTCTCTATATTAATCAAACTGGAAATTGGGAAGTGGAAGTCCACGGCTTAACGAAAGATTTCGCCGATATCGACCAAACATTCAATATTAATATTAAACAGTAAAGGGGAAAAGCAATGAAAAAAATCATCAGTTCATTTATTATTTTGTTAGCTGTTTTATTCGTACCATTTCAAGCAAGTGCACATGTCTCTGTATTTCCAAGCGAATCCACTGTAGCAGCATGGGAAACCTATACGATGAAAGTCCCTTCTGAAAAAGCTGTTGCTTCTAAAAAAATCGTTCTAAAAATACCGAAAGATACTTCTTTTGAATCATATGAACCTGTTCAAGGATGGAAAACAACGATTGATAAGAAAAATAATACAGTTACGTGGCAAACAGAAGGGAATGGGATCGAACAAGGACAATTCCAACGCTTCAGTTTTATTGCTAAAAATCCAAGTGAAACAGGAGACATCGCATGGAACGCCTATCAATACTATGAAGATGGTTCGATTGTCGAATGGGTTGGCGCAGAAGATTCTGAAACCCCTCATGCAACAACGAAAATAATTAAAGAATCCACGAAAACTTCTGCTGGATCTCACGGAGAAGTAATCGCTGGCGCTGAAAATACATCTAGTGATAGTAGTGCAACAAATGATGATAAAATTCTATTATGGACAGCACTTGCAATTAGTGTTCTTGCATTAATCACCGGTATTCTCGCTATTTTAAATCGAAAAAAATAGCATCAAAGGAGTTTAACACATGGAACGAAAAATAGTACATTTAGCAGTTGGAAAGCCAAAAGAATTAACTTTGGGAAATAACAAGCAAATGGTGACAGGAATTGAAAAAAAATCTGTTGATGTGGCCTATTTAACAATGACTGGTTTTGAAAATGATGCCCCACATAATTTAAAATATCACGGAGGATTAGACAGGACTGTATGTATTTATCCAGTGGAGCATTATCAAAAATGGGAAAAAATGTTTGGTGAGAAGTTGCAAATGAGTGCTTTTGGTGAAAACTTGATTGTGACCAATATGTTGGAAGAAGAGGTCCAAATTGGCGATAAGTTCCAAATTGGTGAAGTAGTTATTCAAGTTACAGAAGCAAGAAATCCATGTAGTACAATTGAAAAATTCAATGCCATCCCTAACCTTTATAAAGCAATTCGAGAAACTGGATTTACTGGCTACTTGTGTCGAACGATTACACCAGGAGAAATAAAACAACAGGATAAAATAAAACAAATTCACCAAGAAAGCCACGGGGTTACAGTAGCAATTTGCCATGATAAAGTGTTGCATAAACACGGTACAAAAAAGGATTTATTACAAATTCTCTCAGTAGAATCCTTATCTGATCGTTACCGCGAGCAAGTAGATAAATTACTTAAAAAATAAAATGAGCTAAGTCTTTCAAAAGAGAGACTTGGCTCATTTGTTTAAATTGGGTATGAAAAAGGTGCGGTATGGCTCTTTTTTTCTTCTATTGATAAATTTTTCATCTTAATCGCTTCTCTCAAACATTAACATATCTTTGTTACGCAAATAAATGTCGGTACTCAGCATAGCCTTCTTTTTCTAAATCCTCTACTGGGACAAAACCTAAGGCAGCAGAATTGATGCAATAACGCATACCACCGCTTTCTTTTGGGTGACCGCGAAAATACAATGCCCTAAATGGGAATCAGCTTCCATAGAGCGGACTTCTGTTCGTCTCATGCCATGACTAGAATCAAATGCTTTATGGATTTCTTCTTCATCATTTGATTTAGTAAAACTTGGCCAACCACAGTTGGAATCATATTGATCTTTGGAAGAGAAAAGTAGCTTTTTCTACCCCTTTATTAGTCAACTTAACCACCTCTTCCTTCTTTGTATAGATGGTAATGCCAATATTAATTATACCAAAATAACGCTTTCATCAAGTGACAATCTAATGAATTTTACTGAAAAAGAGCTTGAAATATGTTTAAATTACACGTTTTTCGTTTTAGATGTTTAAATAAAATTAAAGCTGACTCGTTTCTGAGACGGAGAGCAGTGCGTTTTGACAAATTAATACAGTAGTCTAACTACTACTTCTTTTTTTGAACACGAATAAATGAAAGACGTTTCAAATAAAAAGAGTGAGGTATACACTTAAAGATACAAAAATTATTTCGAGAGGGGAAACAGACATGTCCAAAGAGATATTACCGAAAGAGGCAACAAGCTTTACTAAAGAGGTTAATAATGCTGTGAAAGATGCTCTACCCTTTGAAAATACGAAAGATTTTGAAGATGCAAAAAAAGGCTTTATCGGAACGTGGGATAAAGTGGAAGTAACAGATGAAAATGGAAAACGAATTTGGAGTCTAGATGATTATCAATTTATCGGAGACGGGGATGCACCAGATTCTGTTAACCCAAGTTTGTGGCGTATTTCGCAACTTAATATGACGAATGGTTTATTTAAAGTAACGGAACGTGTCTATCAAGTTCGTGGTTACGACATGGCTAATACAACTATCATGGAAGGGGATACGGGGCTTATTATTACTGATACGTTAACTTCTGTTGAAACTGCTCGTGCAGCATTAGAACTTTATTATGAGCATCGTCCCAAAAAACCAATTAAAGCAATTATCTATACGCACTCGCACGGTGATCACTATGGTGGTGTAGCTGGACTTGTTAGTAAAGAAGATGTGGCTTCTGGAAAAGTTGCCTTAATTGGACCAGAAGGATTCATGGAACATGCCGTAAGTGAAAATGTTTTTGCAGGAAATGCAATGGTTCGTCGTGCAGAATATATGTATGGAAGCCGCTTATCTCGTAGTGAACTAGGTCAAGTAGATGCTGGATTAGGGAAAACACTTTCTACAGGTCATATGTCACTCATTGCACCAAATGATACCATTACTTTTGATCATGAAAAACGTACAGTAGATGGTATTGAAATAGAGTTCCTAATGGCACCAAATACAGAAGCACCATCAGAACATTTAATGTACTTTCCGCAATTTAAATTAATCAATATCGCTGAAGATGCAGTACATAATCTGCATAATATCTTAACGCTTCGTGGCGCACAAATCCGTGATGCCTATGCGTGGTGGAAAGATATTGATAAAGCGATTCGCGCATTCGGGGATAAATATGCGATATGTATCGGTCAGCATCACTGGCCAACTTGGGGCAACGAAGAAATCAATGATATGCTAATTCATCAACGTGATGCCTATAAATATATGCATGACCAAACGTTGCATTTTATCAATAAAGGTTTAACTGCGACTGAAGTAGCTGAAGCAGTCAAATTTCCACCATCTTTAGAAGAAAAATGGTATGTAAGAGGCTATTATGGAACATTAAATCATGACGTAAAAGCTATCTATCAATTCTATCTTGGTTGGTACGACGGAAATCCAGCAAATCTTTATCCACTACCCCCAGAAGAAGTTGCTAAAAAGTATGTTGAATTTATGGGCGGCGTGGATGAGGTCTTGAAAAAGGCTCGTGTATCCTATGAAGCAGGAGAGTACCGCTGGGTTGCTGAAGTGGTAAAACATGCGGTATTCGCGGACGATAAAAGTGAAGAAGCAAGAGGGTTATTGGCAGATGCTTTGGAACAATTAGGCTATCAATCTGAGTCTGCTTCATGGCGGAATGTGTATTTAGCTTCAGCATATGAACTCCGTAATTCTCTTCCAACAGAGGTTCTTAATACGGTAACACTGGATGTGGTAGAAGGTATGCCGTTTGACTTGGTTCTAGACTATATGGGCATTCGCTTAAATGGTGAAAAAGCTATCGATAAACGAGTTTCTATGAACTGGAAATTGACTGACACAGAAGAAAAATATAATGTATTACTAAATAATTCTGTGCTAACATATCGAGATGCAGAAGAAGATGCTAATGCCGACGTAGTTTTAACTACAACTAGAGATACTTTTAATCATATTTTTGGTGGTGTGAAAACATTTAAAGAGGCATTTGCTGATCAAAGCATTAAACTAGAAGGGAATGCTGAGAAATTTGATGAATTTGCTTCCTTGCTAGATGAGTTTAACCCCGTATTCAATATTGTTACACCTTAAAAATAGCTATGTTTCTGAATAAAAGAGGAAATAATAAGCACTTCCAATCAAAATTAAGTAAAATTAATTTGACTGGAGGTGTTTTTCTATGAGGGGAAATGTAGCCTATCCGATTGAATGGGGAACATAAGATAAGCTAATTGTGAATAGGGATTTAACTGTCTATACTTTAAATTCGATTCTTACCACTCGTATTCGTAAGGAAATTTATAATGATTAAACGATGTGTAACACAAATAGGTTGTATAAGGGGATGGTACTATTGCAGGAAGAAATAATAAAGGAAATGATTGCTGAACTGGATCGAGGCAAATTAGAAGATAGTTGGATACGAAAAGAAAATTTCCACCGAAATGAGGTTGTTAAAAAGGAGCAATGTATCAATGAGTTTATTATCGTTTTAGAAGGAGTGCTTCATATCGAAAATAAAAATTTTCATATTCTTCACTTTTTTTCAATGGAGATGTAGTAAATCAACAACTTGCAAAAATTAATGCAGATAATGAGCTGAATTTAATTTGTGATACAGAAGTACTACTAGTGCACATTGACAGGGAGTATTTTTTGAATTTTGCGACAAACAAAACAGATTATCTCCATTGGCTTATCGAAGCAACTTTAAATAATAACAAAAACTTGTATAGTGAACTAATCAAATATGAATTATCAGCAGAGGAACGAATTATATATTCTTTACAACATATTTGTGATAATTCAAACATAAATGGCGAACAACAAAAGATTCCCAGTTACATGCATAAAATGAAACTAGCAAAATACGCTGGTGTATTTTGCACGGTATTATATGAAAAATTACCGTTATTGATTAAAAAGAATAAGTTAGAAGAAAGAAATGGTGCCCTCTATTTAAAGAAAAGTAAGGAATAATCTAGAAGCATTTCTTGTTGTATTCGGAAGAAATGGATTTTATAAAAAAGGATTTTCAGTCTTATTTCAAGACTGAAAAAAATTTCATATTTATTTCCAACTCATGACCTAGCCAAAAAAGTAATAACCTCAGTGGGCATCACTTTTTTGTTTACTATCCGTCAGTTCGTTTTTTCTTAAATTCAAAAACTGTTCGACAACTGCTATTTCTTCTTTTGTAAGGTCAGGAGTTTCGGCAATTAGCTGTGTGATTTTACTCGTTCTTTGTGTGCTAGTAGAAACAGTTTTCTTGGCACGAAAGAAATTAGTGATTGTACTAGTAATCATCCCGATAAAAGCAATTCCAAATAACATCATAATGGCCGCTAGGATTCGACCAATCGGAGTAACAGGAACAATATCCCCGTAACCAACAGTTGTAGCCGTAACAATTGCCCACCAAAGTGCATCTGGGTAATTATTTATCTCTGGTTCGATAAATACCATGGGAACCGGAATAATAATCACGAGTAAAATAAAAATCATTAAGAAGCGATTTAACCCATTAGAGCGGAAAAAGTTATAAATTGGAACTATATAACGTTTTCCCATTGCGGTAATACTTAAGAGATGGACAAAGCTAGCAATCCGCGCCGCCCTAAACCCACCATAAAACGGGATAATGGCAATTAACTGGAATGGATGTGTCTTGACGTAATGCCATTTGTTATCAGCCCGATAAAACCTGACCACATAATCCAGCGTAAAAATCACCCAAATAATCCAATTCAGAATAAACGTAAAAGAATTGTGATAGGGTAAAAGGGCAAGCGATAAAATTATGAGAACAAGCATAAATGACTCATAAATCATTCTTCTCTTTGTTTTGTCCAAGTTCTTCACCTCGTTAACTTATACTCTTCTTCATTTTAGCATAAAACAACCGAAAACCTGCATGTTATCTCAAAAAAAGCTAGCAACCAAAGTCACTAGCTTTTCCGTTATTTTATTCGCAAGCGATTGCTTTTGCTTCTGGATGCGAGTAAACATAAGTAACATAACAAGGCAAAAAGCATCGTAATAATTAAGCTATGTGCCAGTGCGATATATAAGTTTACCCCTGTATATACTGATAATGCACCAGTAACTGCTTGAAGGGCAATAAACACAAGTGACAAAATCATACTAAAAGTGAGCACACGATATCTTCTGTAGTCGCGGAAAACTAACCAAGTGACATAGAGTAGCCAAACAATTAAGATGAATGCGGCTAGTCGGTGAAAATATTGCACATAATCTTGCACGGAATCTGGCATAATAAATTTTCCGTTTTCAAATGGCCAAACTGGAACGGCCATACTTGCTTTCTCATGACGGACAAGCGCTCCTGTATAAACAGCTAAATACGTATAAATTGTTAATGCATAAATGTTTATCCGGAGTTTTGTACCCATTACTAAATTTCTAGCATCAAATTTTCGATCTACTTCAAAAATCATTAACGCGAGTAATACAATCGATGCGTAACAAATAATCGAAATTCCAAAGTGCAATGCCATGATATATGGATTTTGTCCCCAAACAACAGCAGCCATCCCCATAAGCGCTTGGATAATTAGAAACAACACCGCAACAATCGCTAGCGGTTTTGTTTCCCGCCGATCTTTCATATAAATCCAAGCACAAATGGCTAGAACAATTACAAAAATAGAACTAATACCAGTTGTCATTCGATGCATGAATTCAATTAATTTTTCAGGTGTTACATCTGTTAAATGAACTAATTGCCCATTACATAAAGGCCAACTATTACCGCAACCATCTGCGGAACCAGTTTTTGTTACTAGCGCGCCGCCAAATACGACGACAGTCATACAAATAATAGTTAAGACAGACCAAATTTTCAAGAATTTTTTCATTATCTACCAATCTCTCCTTTAGATGCGTGTGAGATTTTTCTAATTTATGTTTATATGTATAAGTTCATGAGTACACATCAAACTTATTGTAGCGTGTTTATTTAAAGATGTAAAGTTTACAAGTCTAAAGCCGATTTATTGACAAAAGGTGCGTATTTTTCACATAATAAGGGTATAAGATATCTATCAGTTCGCAATCACTGGTTTATATCAGCAAGTGTAAGGGGGAGAAAATGTGAATCAGATAGAAAAAACTGGGGAGTTCTCGGCGAGTAGATTTACTGTCCGTGATTTTACCGAGCTTGTGAAAATTGGTATCGTAAATTCCAATACGATTACTGCTTTTACAGGAATGTGGTTAGCCTTTCAGTTAAATGGTATTTCTTTTATCCAAAATGTAGATGTGATATTCTTTACTATCGTCGGTTCAGCACTTATTGTAGCTGCTTCGGGCGCTTTTAATAATGTCATCGACCGGGATATTGATGGAATTATGGAACGAACTAAAAACAGGCCAACAATGACTGGGAAAATATCCGGGAAACGTGCCTTAATGGTCGCTATTGCTTTAGGTCTTGTCGGAACGATTATGCTCTTTATGACAACTTGGCAAGCAGGTCTGCTAGGCGTTATTGGTGTCTTTTTGTATGTCGTCGTTTATTCACTTTATGCAAAAAGAAAATTAGTTAGTAATACAATTATTGGTAGTTTTTCAGGAGCTGTACCGCCGCTTATTGGGTGGTTTGCTGTCGAACCAAGTTTTAGTATTGTACCAATAATGTTATTCCTTGTGATGTTTTGTTGGCAACCACCGCATTTTTATGCAATTGCTATTAAACGGAAAGAAGAATATGCCGCTGCTGGGATTCCAATGTTACCAGTAGTAAAAGGCATTGAAAGAACGAAAAAAAGCATGTTTTTCTGGGTTGTCTTATTAACCATCCTACCGTTTTTCATGTTTGATTTAGGTATCGTTTATGTTATTTTAGCCACCTTGCTAAATATCGGTTGGCTCGCACTTAGCATATATGGTTTTAAAATGGAAGATAGTATCAAATGGGCTAGATGGATGTTCGTTTACTCATTAAACTATATGACGATTTTGTTCGTCGCGATGGTAGTCATTTCGATTTTCCTATAAAGTTAGAACAATTACGAAGAAGTGCGATTTTTGTAGCGCTGATTCGTAATTGTTTTTTTGTGGTTTTAAAACTTTTCAAATGATAAGAGAATTGGTAAAATGGAAGTTACATCAAGTGAAGACAAAATAATGCCGAGGAGGGCAAAGTGTGAAGTTTATTATGAGAGTAGCTGTGCTATTAATCATTTTCCTATTCATTGGATATAACACAGATCTATTTTTTAGTAAATCAGTGGAAAAAAACACCGCAGAAGATACTGCCACCAAATCAAATTTTCCTGACGATAAAAAAACAACGAATGAAAATCCTGAACAAGTGGAAGATAGTTCGAGCTTGGCAAGATTTATTAACAAAAGTGTCAATGATGTAACAAAAGAATTTGGCGATCCTGTACGCGTGGATAAATCAGCGTATGGTTATGATAGTTATATTTATAGTCAACCTGGGACTAGTTATATGCAAGTCGGCGTGGCAAATAATACGGTGCAAACTATTTATGCATTAGGGCAAGATTTAAACGTTATGCCATATACGATTGGAATGTCTGCAGAAAAAGTATTCACTGATGCTAATTTGCAGTCGGAAATATCCTTTAATTATAAAGACAGCTATTATAAATTTGAACTTTCAGAAGAAGACTTAAATGCTAGACCAATCGTTAACATTGGTAGCGGCGTATATGCACAACTGAATTTTGATAAATTTAAAGCAAAATTAGTAAGTGTACGTTATTTGAATAAATTATCCTTCATTAAAATGCGACCATACGAATTATCTTACCAAGGTGAAATTTATGAAGAAAAACGGACACCTGCTGATTGGAATGCAATTGACACTGCTTCAAGTAAACAAGTGCTAGAAATTACCAATGTTATTCGTGATCGCTATGGTGTCGAAGAATTAGCTTGGGACGAAGCCGTTGCAAAAGTAGCATATGGACATAGTGTAGATATGAAAAAAAACGATTATTTTGACCATAATTCGCCGACACAAGGTGATTTAAGCAATCGATTAAGTGCCGGAAATGTAAAATATACGAAAGCTGGAGAAAATATTGCGTTTAATTACGTTGATAGTGCGGCTGCGGTGGAAGGATGGCTTAATTCCAAAGGTCATCGCGATAATTTATTGGATGGTTCTTATACCTATATGGGAGCAGGTACGTATCAGAAATACTATACGCAAAATTTTATTATTAAATAATGGTTCTATGGTATAATAAAATAAGTAAGTGATATGGAGGTGGCTAGATGCTCGCTACAATGGAAAATATGGCGCTACTCGACTTATCAGATGAGCTTGCTGGCATGATTATAGACTCCGAAGAAGCGCAAAACTACAAAAAATGTAAGCAGACATTACTAGATGACCCAACAAGTCAAAAAAATATTCGTCAATTTATACGAATAAAAGAACAATATGAGGAAGTACAGCGGTTCGGCCGGTACCATCCTGACTATAAAGAAGTAACAAGAAAGACTCGTGCTTACAAACGCGAAGTCGACATGGACCAAAACGTGGCAGCTTTTCGCCGAGCAGAGATGGATTTGCAGTCTCTTTTAGACGAAATCAGTTTGCTTCTCGCAAGTGCTGTTTCAGATAATATCAAAGTACCAACCGGTAATCCATTTTTTGAAACAAAATCAGCTTGTTCTACAGGGAGTTGTGGCAGCGGGGGAGGCTGCGGTTGTTCTGCGTAATGGTTATTCTAAAAAGAAGGGGCTTAAACAATGGAAAATGACAGACAAGCAATCGTCGTTTGGATGAATCATTTAAAGCAAGTTAGATCTTTGAAACGATTCGGGAATGTTCATTATGTATCTCGCAAACTAAAATATGCAGTTTTATATTGTGATATGGCGGAAGTAGAAGATATCTCCAACAAAGTTTCCAGGTTTCATTATGTGAAACGCGTGGAAATGTCTTTCCGTCCATTTTTAAAAACAGAATACGAATCCAAAAAAGAACTAATGTATGAACATAAAAATGAAGACGTACAAATCAGTATTTAATTATTGCAGCGAGACTAATTTAACTAGTCTTGCTGTTTTTTTGTACCTATTTATGATAAAGTAAAAAAGACATTGAAGTAAAGGTTGTGCGAAAAAGATGAGAGTCATTGCAGGAGAACGTAAAGGACATGCATTGAAAGCTGTTCCAGGGAATAATACTAGACCAACCACAGATAAAGTAAAAGAATCGTTATTTTCCATTATTGGACCATTTTTTGATGGGGATGTCGTTCTTGATTTATTTGCTGGCAGTGGCGGCCTTGGGATTGAAGCATTAAGTAGAGGTGCCGAGCGAGCTGTTTTTATTGACCAAGCTCAAGCGGCAATTAAGACGATTCGCTTAAATTTAGAAAGTTGCCATTTTGCTGACCGAGCAGAAGTTTATCGGAATGAAGCCGAACGAGCACTCAAACTGCTCCACAAAAACGAATGGAAATTTGATTTAGTTTTTTTAGATCCACCATATAAAAAACAACAATTAGAAAAGTTGCTCTTACAGCTGGAAAAATTAGCTTTAGTGAGTGAAAACAGTAGAATCATTTGTGAACACGACAAAGAAGCGGTTATGCCTGATACAGTAGGAAGTTTCGTTAAAATTAAAGCCGTTTCATATGGGATAACCGTTTTATCCATATTTGAATTTCAGGAGGCGTAGAGATGGAAAAAAAAATTGCAGTCATTCCAGGAACGTTTGATCCAATTACAAACGGACACTTGGACATCATTGAACGTGCAGCGAAAATTTTTGACGTACTGTATGTAGCTGTTTTAAATAATTCATCTAAAAAACCGCTTTTTAATGTAGAAGAGCGAATGGAAATGATTAAACAAGTGACTGCTCATTTGCCAAACATTCAAGTAGAAAGTGCGAGTGGATTAACGGTTGATTATGCTGCTAAGCGCGGAGCAACTGCGATTGTTAGAGGACTTAGAGCTGTTAGTGATTTCGAATATGAGATGCAAATTGCTTCGATGAATAGAACGCTCAATGCGACTATCGAAACTTTCTTTGTAATGACCAATACGAAATATTCTTTTTTAAGTTCTAGTATGGTAAAGGAAGTGGCGCAGTATCAAGGCGATATTAGCGAACTTGTTCCAGAAGTTGTAAATCAAGCGATCCAAGCAAAATTTAATAAGTAGGAGATGGACAAAAAATGCGTAAAGAGTGGAAAAAAATAACGGCCATTGTGCTGTTGCTAATTATTATAGCTGGCTTTTTTATTCCAGTTCCGTACTATATTTCAAAGCCTGGTGGAACCGAGGAACTTGCGCCACTCGTTACGGTTGAGAATCATCCTAATAAGAAAGATGGCTCGCTAAGTCTAGTTACCATTGCAATGGGAAAAGCCAATATTTATACATATATGACGGCAAAGTTTCTCCCATATCATGAACTCGAAAAAGATAGCGAGATAAAATATGATAATGAAACCGACGAAGAATACAATGTTCGTCAAATGCAAATGATGAACGAATCAAAAAACAATGCAATCCAAGTTGCCTACAAAGCTGCTGGTCAAGAAGTGAAAGTAACCTATGATGGTGTCTATGTGTTAAGCGTCATGAAAGATGTTCCAGCAGCAAAAGTGTTACATGCTGGGGATTTAATTACTGAAATAGATGGTCATGCTTTTAAGTCAAGCCAAGAGTTCATTGATTACATTCATGACAAAAAAGTAGGTGACACTGTTAAAATAAAATACAAACACGACGATAAAAATGAAGAAGCGACTATCGAACTTACAGCAATTGATAAAAAAGGTACACCTGGAATTGGGATTACGCTTGTAGATGACGAAAAAATCACCGCTGTCCCTGAAGTGGAAATTGATTCTGAAAAAATTGGCGGGCCATCAGCTGGCTTAATGTTTAGCCTAGAAATTTATAGCCGTTTCCAAAAAGATGATTTAACAGACGGAAAGAAAATTGCTGGAACTGGGACAATTGATCCTGATGGAACCGTTGGAAGAATCGGTGGAATTGATCAAAAAGTAGTGGCAGCCGATAAGAGTGGCGCGAAAATCTTCTTTGCTCCAAATGATCCAATTACCGCAGAAATGAAAAAAAGCGATCCATCCATCGAAAGCAATTATGACACAGCAGTAAAAACAGCCAAAGATATCGACTCAAAAATGAAAATTGTACCAGTGAAAACGTTCCAAGATGCTGTCGATTATTTAGAAAAATTACAATAAATAAAGTAACCGCTGCAAATCAATTGTTTGCAGCGGTTGCTTTTGTATAGAACTTATAAATATTGTGCAGTTAAAGATTGTTTATTTTGCAGTAAATCCATTGGTGCTCCTTCAAAAATAATTTGCCCACCAGCACTTCCGCCTTCTGGTCCAAGGTCAATAATCCAGTCAGCATTTCGAATGATATCAATGTTATGCTCAATCACAATGACAGTATTTCCTTTACTTACAAGGGAATTAATGATTTTTAAAATATGTTCGATATCAGACATATGCAGCCCAGTAGTTGGCTCATCCATAATGTAAATCGAACCTTTTTTATGAAGTTCATTCGCAAGTTTGAGACGTTGACACTCTCCGCCAGAAAGTGTGCTAAGTGCCTGACCAAGTGTCACATAGCCAATTCCAACTTCTTCCATCGCGCTAATTTTCTTCAAGATTTTTTTATCCGTAAAGAAATCAAGCGCTTCGGAAACAGTTAACTCTAAAACATCACTGATAGACTTACCATCTAGTTTATAAGCTAGGACGGACTCTTGGAAACGCTTACCATGACAGACTTCGCAAGAGGTGCGAATCGAATCCATGAAAGCTAAATCCATGGTAGTGAAGCCTAGTCCTTTGCAGTTTTCGCAAGCGCCTTTGGAATTATAACTGAATAAAGAAGGGCTGACATCGTTTTCTTTCCCAAATGCTTTTCTGATTGGGTCCATGATTCCAGTATAGGTTGCTGGATTGGAGCGGATATTCGCATGAGCCGCCGATTGATCAATCATAATCGCATCAGGATATTCTTTGAGAAACACTGAATTAATCAGTGTGCTTTTCCCAGAACCGGCAACACCCGTTATCACAGTAAGTACTTCTTTCGGAATGTTTGCTTGGATATTTTTTAAGTTAAACTGGCTGCTTTTATCGGTAGTTAAGAAACCATTTGGTGAGCGAGGTTTGTCATTAATGGGTAGGTGACGGTTCAAAAATCTTCCAGTCAACGTATCTGCTTTAAGTAAATCGTCATAACTGCCAACAAACTGGATTTCTCCGCCATGTTTCCCAGCGTGTGGGCCAACATCAACAATATGATCAGCAATTTTGATAACATCTGGATCATGTTCAACAACTAGAATTGTATTTCCTTTATCGCGCAATTTCACTAGTAGTTCATTTAATCGGTGGACGTCACGCGGATGGAGTCCAATGCTTGGCTCATCAAAAATGTAAAGTAAGTCCGTTAAGCTACTATTTAAGTGACGAATCATTTTGACGCGCTGTGATTCACCGCCAGAAAGAGACGCGGTTTGGCGGTCGAGAGTCATATAGCCTAAACCGATATCAATTAAATGTTGCAATCGCTCTGTGACACTTTTAATCATCGGAACGGCAATCGGATCTTTAATTGCAGCAATGGTTTGTTTTAATTCATCTAATTGCATCGCGGTATAGTCAGCAATATTAGCTTCATTTATTTTACAAGAAAGAGCTTGTTTGGAGAGTCTTGTTCCAGAACACGTATCACAATGCGCAATATGTGTAAACTTATCAACGCGTTTTTTGGTAGAAGCAGACATATCGCCTTCTTTTTGGATGTAAAGCCGATTGAACTTTGGAATTAATCCTTCATAGCTTGCGTTCAAGCTACCCATTGGTGTCTCTAGAAATACCTTAATATCTTTACCATTTAAAAGTAACTCATACTCTTCTTCGGTATAATCTTTTATTTTTTTATCCACATCAAAAAAGCCGGAATAAGCATAGGAATTCCAGTACCATGAGTCCACTGAAAAAGTTGGGAAAAGGATGGCGCCTTCTTTTAGTGATTTATTTGGGTCGAGTAATTTGACTAAATCAACCGTGACTTTTTGACCTACGCCGTGACAATCAGGGCACATACCAGCAGGATCATTAAATGAAAATAGATTTGCTGTCCCAATGCTCGGTTTACCAACTCGGGAAAAAAGTAATCGTAAAATAGAGTTAATATCAGTGATAGTTCCAAGTGTTGAGCGAGAATTACCGCCAAGTCGTTTTTGGTTAATGATAACAGAGGTCGAGAGGTTTTCAATGGAATCGGCGTCTGGCTGCTTATACTTTGGAAGAAAATTACGCAGATAAGCGCTGTAAGTTTCATTGAGCTGGCGTTGCGATTCAGTGGCAATAGTTTCAAATACAATAGAAGATTTTCCGGATCCTGATACACCAGTAAAGATGGTGATTTTTCGTTTAGGGATATCAAGGGAAATATTTTGGAGATTATTTTCACGTGCTCCTCTTAATCGAATATATTCTTGTACCATACACATACCTCCTGTTTTTTGAGTCGAACAGGTATCATAGCAAAGTTCGAACATCGAAGTCAACTAAAAACCTTGTAAAAAATTTATAAGGTTATAATTGGTGGAATTTGAAAATCTCCTTTTTGATAGAATTCTACGCCTTTTGCAAGCGAATAAATAGTTGTCGCTTTTAAATCTTCTGTTAATAATCCTGGTGCTGCTTTAGAAGCGGTAGTAACAATAGGAAGAGAAATATTTTTTTTGTGAAGTGCTAAGTATTTTTGTCCGATTTTATTCATGCCGAGAATCCGGATATATGGTTTGGATTCAGTAGTAGTTGCATTTAATAAAATTTGCAAAGCAGTTCGCTGGATTCTTGCATTGCTATAACGCTTTGTTTTTGTTCGTTCGATAAAGTCACTAAAAGTTTCAGCAGTGGTGGCAGCTTCCTGCATTCGATTTTGAATTCCTTCACTAACTCCACGAATATAGCTAAGTTCTTCTGAAGTGGCTTGCAGAAGCCGGAATTTCAGGAACGGCCAGTAGTTATCCCACGATAAAAAGGGGCCGTGGTAAGCATGTAAAATTTGTAAGGAACTTTCTGGTAAATAATTAGCTGCTTGTTCAAGTTTGCCAGCTAGCAATAGTTTTCGAATGGCAGTGGCGCTGGCAATTTGAGCATGGACAGCTTGCTCATCGTGATAATTTGCATGCGCTCTCGGAATGGACTCAAGCTTAATTGCAGGATTTTGTTTAGCTACACCAAGCGCATAATGAAAGCCGAGAATGTTATTTGGTTGTGTCACATCTAGTGTCTTTTCGCCAAGTAACATTTGAAGTGCGAGCGTATAAGCTTGGGCATAAGAAGTTTGTTTATTTTGTAGGACTTGCTTGATCATTTGGTTGAGAGTAGCTTCCTGATTGACTACAATCTCAGCAGCTTCTGCAAAATCATTCACTTTCCCATGTTCGCTGCCGAAAAATAAAGTATCGATATGAAGAGCATTTAAAATACGGACAGATTCTTCTGCAAAAATTGTTGCATGTTGGGTCGCGGCAGAAACTGGGAGCTCAACAACCATATCAACGCCAGCTGCAAGAGCCATTTGAGTTCGTTCCCATTTTGGAAGGATAGCAGGCTCACCGCGCTGAACAAAAGAGCCACTCATAACAGCGATAACTACATCTGGCTTTGTCCACTCGCGCGCCTTATTTAAATGAAGTTTATGACCATTATGAAATGGATTATATTCTACCACAATACCGGTTGCTTTCATCTCTATTCCCTCCCTTAGATATTCCTATTTTAGCATAAATTACAGCCGGTGTTGCTACTACTTCAAAAACCATTGACAAAAGCCTTTAAAAAAGCTATAATATTTTGTGTTGCGCTTGGAGTGATGTAGGATGAAATGGTCTATCAGTCAATTGAAAAAATATCGTGACAGCAACTTCACGATTAATGAAAAAGCTGACCTAAAAAAGTTCTTTCAAGAGAACAATATAGACGTTCGTGATGCAAGCCCCGTAGAAGTAACTGGGGAATTAATTGTACACCCAGAAGAAGTTGTTGCTAACCTTACTATGAAAGGTGAGTGGACGCTTCCATGTGCCCGTACACTGGAGGATGTTGTTTATCCTTATGAAGTGCATGCGTCAGAAACTTTTGTGAAATCCAAAGAACAAGTTTTGGATGAATCTTGGCATGTGATGGAACAAGATATGGTCGATTTAACCCCTGTAGTAGAAGAGCTTTTACTAGTAGAAATTCCGATGCAAGTTTTCAGTGAAGAAGCACTCGTTATGGACAAGCTTCCACGTGGAACCGAATGGGAAATGAAAACAGAAGACGCCGATCTGCTAGAAAAAATTGCAAATGAACCAAAAGTGGATCCTCGTCTTGCGGGATTAGCTGATTTTTTCGGTGAGAAAAAAGAGGACTAATTTCCCCGTGAAGCTGGAATATATTAAGAAATTCATTTTTCTTAGATTAACGATTAGTTATCGTCAAGGAGGTGTAAGGAAATGGCAGTACCTTTTAGAAGAACTTCAAAAGCCAAAAAGCGCAAGCGTCGTACACACGTTAAACTTCAACTTCCGGGCATGAACGAATGCTCGAATTGCGGCGAATACAGACTTTCCCACCACGTATGTCCTGAATGTGGACAATATGATGGTAAAGATGTAGCAAACAGCTAATATTGTTAAAAACAGGTGACGTTTCACTTGTTGAAGACGAACCTCGAAAGACGCCATGGGTCTTTCGAGGTTTTTGTTTGTCTAAAAGTGCAAACAATCGTCAATTCTGCTAAAATAAAAGCATTAACCTATATGGAGCTGAACGAAATGGGAAACCAACTAAATATTGGTATTATTGGTGCAGGGGCAATGGGACTTCTTTATGCAGCAAACTTTGCTAAAAGGTCGAAAATCACCCTTTTTACACGAAGAGCAGGACAAAAAAATGCCTTAGAACAAAAAGGAATTTTATTAATAGATAACGAATCAACGGAAACAATACATATTAACGCGGCAGAAGTTACGGATATAGCAGAACTAACTAAACAACAGTTCTTAATTGTCGCTGTAAAACAATACTCTTTGCAGGAAATCGTTCCATTATTACAAAAGGTGCCTGTTGAAATCCCGATACTATTCATCCAAAACGGCGCGGCACATTTAGATGCTTTACCATTACTTGGAGATAAGCGAACTATTTTGCTAGGTGTTAGTGAACACGGAGCAGGTCGTGAAAATGATACGACAGTTATTTGGCGCGGACACGGAAGGACGAAATATAGCCTTTATCAAGGCACACTAAATCCTTCTATAGAAAATTGGTTAACATCACTCCCTGAATTTCCAGTAGAGAAACATCTGAGCTATTTGGAGATTATTCAAGAAAAACTGTTTATTAATGCTGTTATCAATCCATTAACAGCAGTACTAGGCGTGCGAAATGGCGAGCTTTTAGAAAATCCAGAGTGGCTTCAATTACTTTATTCGTTAGTAGAAGAAATAGAAAAAGTACTTCCTGTCGAAAATGGTGTAGAAAAAGTGAAGGCGATATGTCGAGTAACGGCGAATAATTATTCTTCTATGGCGCTTGACCAAAAACATCATCGTAAGACGGAAATCGATGGGATTGTACGACCAATTTTAGAAAAAGGGGAGAGCGAAGGGGAATTACTTCCTACCCTCCGCACGTTCTATCATATTATTAAAGGCTCGGAAGGAGATAGAAATGTTTGAATGGTTAACTAATTCAGTGGCAATTATTATTATTTTACCAGTATTGATTTTTATTTTAACGATGTTTATTTCTGGTCTTTGGATTCGGAAAAGTCAGCGTAGAATAATGTTAGCAGCAGATGTATCTACGCTTTTTCTGATTATTGCAGTTCATTTCTTTATGATTGTATTATTTAATCACTCTTTCTTACTTTATATATTACTATTTTTATTTATACTCGGGATTGTTATTGTTCTTATTGCCGCAAAAAAAGAAGGCGAGATTCACTTTAGCAAAATCCTCCGTGGTTATTGGAGACTTTGCTTTTTCATCTTCGCCTTACTGTATGTGGGACTCTATCTTTATGGTATTATTTATAGTTTGATTTTGATATTTTAAGTGGTTTAGTTTCCATCCAAACTTTACTCAAATCAAAATAGCCATAGGGATTTTCGGAAACGCCTTTTATCATCGAGTGGAGCGATTGGCTTCTTTCCGGATGGTGTAAATAAATTAAATAGTGATTACCTATCAACCAGCGATCGATTTCTGTGCGTAAGGCGTCTCTTTTAGAGGCGTCTTTTTCTGATTTCATTTTTTCTAAACGAATCGCCATTTCTGTCAAAGTTTCCTGGCTAAAAAGGTGTTGCGGTAGCAGGTAAGGGTTATTTAAGAAATCTAAATAGGCTAATTCACCATCAGATGAGGGGATTTCACCCATCATCATCATATCCGTTTCGTCTTCTGGCGTACTTGAATAAGAAGCTTCTTCATGATTTATAATTTTTGGTACTAACTGAATACCGAAGACCGCTGCCGCTTTACAAATCCATTTTGTTTCTTGAAGCGCGGATGGATGTTGTGTCGTTCCTAAAATCACTTTTTCGCCTTGATAGTTTGCATGCTTTAATAAAGTAGCAACTTTTTCGGGATGCTTTTCAGGGGTAATCGACTTTTCTGGGTAGTAATTAGAAGCAACAGTGCCATAGTTTTCGAACAATTCTTTGCTTGCCTTTTGACAGTCGAGTATATGATAGATTGCTTCACGAAATGCACTATGCTGAGCGACTCCTGTTCTGTGACCATTAAAGCAGATGAAGTTAACTCCCACCCCAATCTTACGGTGTTCTACATAAGCTGGGTTTTCTTCATAATCTACAGAAGTGAATTGAATCGGAATAGTTTGAATCGCTTGATTATTTTCGGCCGTCCAAAACTCGACGCGGTCCAGAATCGGTCGCTCCAAAAAATAACTATCAAAAGCTTCTAATATAAGATGCTCATCGCTTCTTTGTAGCATTCGAAAGGCGCCAGTGGAAATCCATTTGTATTCATCAAAGGATACATCACGTGGCAAAATTGTCATATTGGGTGTGCATAAATAGCGAATGAAGAATGGATTCGGCTTTTTCAGATAAATGGTGATGGTGAACTTATTGATACAATCAACCGCTTGAATATCTTCCATTTGCCAAAAAGAAACAGTTTTTGGATGTTTGGCGCGAAGTAAGGTGAATTTGATGTCTTCACTATCAAGCATTCGCCCATGGTGAAAAAGAACGCTTTTGCGGAGATAAAATGTCCATTCCTGGTAATTAGCAGAAGCTTTCCAGTGATGCGCGATATGAGGGATTACTTTTTCTTCCGCTTTATCATATTTAACAAGTGGGTCACCTATCTGGGTTAGTAAAAAAGCTTCAAGCGAGACAGATGTGTGAAGTGGATCAAGGGTAGTTAGCTTGCGGCGCATAATGGAGCGTAATACTTCTTGCTGGTTTTCAGTTACTTGCAAACCGAATAATTGCTGGATTTCATTAGAGGTGCTTGCAAACCAACTTTTAGGAATAGTGAGACTAGATAAAAATAAAATATCGCCGAATAGTTCCTCGGCAAGACTCTCTTTTAGTGCAGCTAACACTTCTTCTTCTAACCTTTTTGTAAATGTAATCGTGGAAAAATTACCGCGACCAAGTCCAGGAGAATAAATAAGTTGATTTGTTTTTTGATATTGATGCAATTTTCTTTTGGCGTTTTTGGGTGTACAAAACCAAATATCGGCCAAATCATTTAATTTAAAGCGAGCCTCTAATTCAGGCGTTAAGCTATAAAGGTAAGCACGCATAATGAAATAATCTTTATCCACAATATCACTCCTGCCTAAAAGGGGACATAATGCTAATTTAAATACCCTTTTTATATTCAATGATCCCTTTTATACTAACAGAGTAGTCAGAAAAAAAGCAAACGGAGGGGATTACATGTTTAAGGAATTGCACCCAAATATTCGTGCGCGGATATTGATTCAATTTTTGAGTAAAGTAATTGGTTCGATGATTTTCCCTTTTATGGCGATTTATTTTTCGATGGAGATTAATAGCGGTGTTGCCGGGATTCTCCTAATGATAAATGTGTTTGTTCAGTTTGTGGCGGGGATATATGGTGGACATTTAGCGGATATTATTGGACGCCGGAAGTTAATGGTTTCAGGAGAAGTGCTGAAGGTTTTTGCTTTTCTTGGTATGGTTCTTTGTAATTCTTCGCTGTTTCATTCGCCTTGGCTAACGTTTGTTATGTTGCTTATTATTGGTGTAGCGCAGGGATTGATTAATCCGGCCGGAGAAGCGATGTTGATTGATGTAAGTACGCCGGAAAATCGTGCGTTTATGTATTCGATTAGTTATTGGGCTAACAATTTATCGATGATGATAGGGATAATCGTTGGTGGATGGTTTTTTGTGGGACATCTTTTTCCGCTTCTTATGGGATTATTCATTATGTCGTTTGTGACAGCTTGGTTGACGTTTAGCTTGATTTCAGAGACGTTAGAACAAAAGAAAGTTCTGGAAAAAGGTTCTTACGGTTTACTCAAAATGTTCAAAAGCTATGGACAAGTCTTACATGATTATCGTTTTCTTTTATATACAGTTGGCGGGATTGCGATTATGTCCATCGAGTTTCAACGTAGCAACTATATTTCTGTTCGTTTAGCAGAAGACTTCCATAATTTGCTTGTTAACCTGGGACCACTCGGGATGATTCACCTCAATGGTGTCCAAATTGTTAGTGTTTTAACAGCTGTGAATACACTGTTTATCGTTCTCTTTACAGTACCGATTGCAAAGTGGGTGACAAGCCGAGCGCAACAACCGATTATGTACGCAGGTTTCTCATTGTTTGCGATTGGGTTTGCGGTTTGTGCTTTTGCGAATAGTCTTCTCGTCTTATTACTAGCCACAGCTGTACTTTCCATAGGAGAACTACTTTATGTTCCAACGAGGCAAACAATTCTGGCGGCAATTGTAGATGACAATAAACGTGGTGCATACATGGCTTTTAATGGAGTCATTTTTCAAATGGGAAAAATGGTTGGATCAGTAAGCTTAGTTTTTGCACCGTTTATTGGTAAATATGGTATGGCAGTCTTTACGATTTTGCTTGGTATTTTGGCAATTGCTTTTTCAGTAGCAGCTTTAAAAGCTGGGTTTGAAAAAGTGCTAGCAAAATAATTTTTCTGAAAAAGTGGGGACCCCCTCCACCGAGCCCCACAAATCTTTTGTAGATTAAAATGGTTGGAAATGGCTTTAAATAGGGAATTAATCATTCTAATGATTGGATAGAATGATTTTTTTTTGCATTTTTTTAGGTTTTGAGTGGTGCGAAGTGGGGAGATGTGGTAAAGTGGTATGGAGGAAAGTGGGTGAAGTCTAATGTTCATGGGAGAATATCAACATAACATCGATATAAAGGGCAGATTAATTGTGCCAGCTAAGTTCCGTGAGCTTTTGGGGGATAATTTTGTTATAACCCGAGGACTTGACAAGTGTTTATTTGCTTACCCACAAGAGGAATGGAAAAAGCTAGAAGAAAAACTCCAAACCTTACCTTTAACGAAAAAAGATGCTCGTTCCTTTACACGTTTCTTCTTTTCTGGCGCGTCTGAATGTGAACTAGACAAACAAGGGCGGATTAATATTCCCTCCAACTTACTACAGTATGCGGATTTGGAAAAAGAAACGGTTATTATTGGGGTTTCTAGTCGTATTGAAATTTGGAGTAAATCAGAGTGGGAAGATGTCTTTAACGAGGCAGAAGAATCATTCGCTGATTTAGCCGAAAATATGATTGGCTTTGATATTTAAGGAGGAAAATCATATGTTTAAACACGAGACGGTGTTACTACATGAAACTGTAGATATGCTTGAAGTAAAACCAGACGGAATCTATGTCGATGCAACACTTGGCGGCGCAGGTCACTCAGAGTATTTACTAAATAAGCTTAATGAAAAAGGGCACTTATTTGCGTTTGACCAAGATCAAACAGCAATTGATAATGCAAAAATAAAATTGGCAGCATATAGCGATAAAGTTACTTTTGTTAAAGCGAATTTTCGTTATATGAAAGAAACATTAAACGACCGTGGAATTAGTGAAGTGGATGGAATTTTATATGATTTAGGTGTTTCTTCCCCGCAACTTGACGAAAGAGAACGTGG
Source organism: Listeria ivanovii subsp. ivanovii (assembly GCF_900187025.1). Taxonomy (GTDB): domain Bacteria; phylum Bacillota; class Bacilli; order Lactobacillales; family Listeriaceae; genus Listeria; species Listeria ivanovii. The sequence continues at coordinate 2,129,810 of NZ_LT906478.1, read as the reverse complement.
TTTTAGTTATCACCAAGATGCAGCGCTTGATATGCGTATGGATAGGGAGCAAGAACTTACAGCAAAAATAGTTGTAAATGAATGGTCCTACCAAGATTTAATTCGAATTTTTTTTCAATATGGAGAAGAAAAATTTTCCAAACAAATTGCTCGTGAAATCGAACGCCGCCGCGAAGTAAAACCAATTGAAACAACTGGCGAACTCGTAGATATCATTAAAACAGCTATCCCTGCACCTGCAAGACGAAAAGGTGGGCATCCAGGGAAACGAACTTTTCAAGCGATTCGAATCGCGGTTAATGATGAACTTGGCGCAGTTGAAGATTCACTTGCAGAAGCCTTAACTTTAATTAAACCAGGCGGCAGAATAAGTGTCATTACATTTCATTCTTTAGAAGACCGCATAACGAAGCATTTATTCCAAGAAGCGACAAAAGGGCCTGATTTACCACCCGGTCTTCCTGTCATTCCAGATGAATATAAACCAGACTTTAAACTAGCTACTAGAAAACCAATTGTACCAAGTGAAGAAGAGCTGGAACAAAACAACCGAGCACGTTCAGCAAAATTACGTGTCATCGAAAAAATTATTAAATAGCAGGAGTTGAAAAAATGTGAGCAATGTCGCCTATAAATCTAATCTTGAACCAAATAAGGTACATAGAGAAGCGGAACAACATAAAAAACAAATCTTAAGACGAGGTCAAATGACTCTTGGCGAAAAAGTAATCATCACGATAGCGCTTGCGATTGTTTTAGTTGTTGCTTTCCGAATCATTAGTGTACAAGCACAAATTTACACAGTAAACCAAGAAATTCAAACAAAAGAAAAGAAAATTGTTGAGCAACAAAAATCTAATGAAGACTTAAAAGTAGAAGTAAAAGATTTAGGGAGATATGAACGTATTTTAAAAATCGCTAAAGAAAAAGGGTTAAAACTTGATGGTGATAATGTGAAAGTGGTAGATGGACAATGAAACGGCGTATAGGTAACATGAGAAGGGGAGCGCTAGTGCTTTTTATCTTTTTCACTATTCTCTTTCTCTTAGTTTCTGGTCGTTTTCTTTATTTGCAAATTGTCGGTGAAGCGAACGGGGTGCCACTCGCAGCAAAAGCATCTAAACAGCATTTGAAAAGCAGTGTTCTCGAAGCAAAGCGCGGCTCCATTTTAGATCGAAAAGGAGAAGTGCTAGCAGAGGATACGGCTTCTTACACAGTTGCTGCAGTTGTTAGTGATAAGCTTCCAAAGACTACTAAAAATCCAATGCGTGTTGTGGATGAAGAAAAAACAGCACAAGTTCTAGCTAAATATATTCCGATGGACGAATCTGATATTTTAGATAAGCTCAATGAAAAAGGAAAGTATCAAGTCGAATTTGGCGCTGCCGGGAAAAATATTTCTACAGAAACAAAAGCAAAAATTGAAAAAGAAAATTTGCCAGGAATTGAATTTACTCGTCAGTCCGAACGCTTTTATCCTAATGGAACCTTTGCAACGCAATTAATTGGTTTCGCCCAACAAGAAGAAGAAAAAAACAAGTCTGTTCTAGAAGGTAAAATGGGAATTGAATCTCGTTTTAATGAAGCCTTAACTGGAACTAACGGAAAAATTGACTATAGTACCGATCGAATGGGTTATATTTTACCTAATTCTAAAAATAAAGTGACAAAAGCCAAAGACGGCAAAGATATTACATTAACATTGGATAAAAAAATTCAAACCTTTTTAGAAGATACCATGACGACTGTTGATGCAAAATACAATCCGAAAAATATGATGGCGGTTGTTGCAGATCCAAAAACAGGAGAAATTCTTGCAATTAGCCAACGTCCATCCTTTAATCCTGCTGATCGCTCTACTATTACAGGAAACAGTTCAAGCATCTGGCAAGATTTACCAGTTGAATACGCTTATGAGCCGGGTTCAGTCATGAAAATTATCTCCCTTGCTTCAGCGATTGATACCAATGTGTACAATCCAAATGAATATTACCAATCAGGGTCATATAAAGTAGGAGATATTGCCATTCATGACCATAATAATGGGGTTGGTTGGGGATCGATTCCGTATCGTGAAGGTGTGGAACGCTCTAGTAATGTCGCATTCGCTAAACTTTTAAACAAAATGGGTACAGATACATTCCATACCTATTTAGATAAATTTGGTTTTGGTAAGAAAACGGGCATTGATTTGCCAAACGAAACAAGTGGGAAAATCCTTTATAACTATCCAATCGAAAAAGTAACCACTGTCTTTGGACAAGGGACAACTGTTTCGATGATGCAAATGATTCAAGCTGCATCGGCCATTGCTAGTGATGGTACGATGAAACAGCCATATGTTGTTTCCAAAGTAACCGATCCTAATACGGGAAAAGAAACGGAAACAAAAACAACCACTGCTGGAAAACCTATAAGTGCAGCAACAGCTAAAAAAACTCGTGATGAACTAAAAAATGTTATTAGCGGAGAGCACGGTACAGGTAAACTATATGCAATTCCAGGTTATGATGTAGCTGGTAAAACAGGGACATCGCAAATTCCAAATCCAAAAACTGGTAAATATATGACAGGGGCAAATAATTATATTTTCTCTTTCCTTGGAATGGCACCAGCTGATGATCCAGAATTAGTTATTTATGTGACGATGCAACAACCACAATTATCTGGAAGCGAAACTGGCGGAGAAGCAGTATCAGAAGTATTTAATCCAGTTATGAAAAACAGTTTACAATATATGAATATTAAACCAGGTGATGTCGAAAAATTAGCATCTGAAAAAGTACCAGTTGTAACAGAAAAAACAGTAACTGATGCTAAAAAAACAGTGACAGCTAAAGGGCTAGAAGCAGTTGTCGTTGGTAATGGTAAAAAAATTGTCCAGCAACTGCCACAAGCGAACAGTGATTTAATGCAAGGCCAAAAAGTAATCTTGATGACAGATGGCGATATGACAGCTCCGGACATGGTAACATGGTCCAAAGATGATGCTTTAAAAGTATCCGAAATCACAGGTATTCCTTTTGAATTCAGTGGTTCGGGTTATGTGAAGAGCCAGAGCGTATCAGCAGGAAGTGTCATTAATAGTGATACAAAAATGAAAATCACGCTCGCTCCTCCTGAACAAATCAGTCAGTTTAACCAAAATCACGATCAAGATCAAGCTGAAAAAAATAAGAAAGCAACAGACATCCAAGAAAACGCCGGCATTGGAGATTTGCTTAATCAATAGTAGGAAGATAGAAGTATGTCGGCTCAAGAAACTGGCATACTTCTAGCTTTAACTCCGATATGTGTCTTTAGTCGTGGTAGATATAGTTTGTTGTTTTTGCTAAGATAGAAAAGGATTCTTTTTGGTTTTAGCAAAAATAACAGAAAGAATAAGTTTGAGGAGATGGCAAGAATGAAGTTAAACGAACTAATGCAAGCTATCCCGGTGTTCACTGGAGAGGCAAGTGCTTCAATAGAAGTTAGCCAAATTGCCCAAGACAGTAGGAAAGTGAAACCAGGAACATTATTTATATGCATCGACGGGGAATTAGTAGACGGACATCAATTTGCGAGGAAAGCAGAAGCGCTTGGTGCGGTGGCAATTATTGCTGAAAAACCAGTAGATGTAGCTGTTCCTGTTATTTATGTGAGAGATTCCAAACGCGCGATGGCCATGCTCGCTAATTATTTTTATGGTTCACCTACCCAAGCGTTAAAACTAGTAGGAATTACTGGAACAAATGGGAAAACAACCGTCAGCCATTTAGTAGAACAAATCGTCCGTGAAAGTGGAGAACAGACAGGTCTTATTGGAACGATGTATCGCAAAATTGGCGATGAAATTTTGGAAACAAAAAATACGACTCCTGATAGTCTAACTTTGCAAGAAACCTTCCGTGAAATGCTTCTTCGGGGCGTAAGTACAGCGGTGATGGAAGTTTCTTCTCACGCGTTAGTGCAAGGGCGGGTTTACGGTTCCGATTACGATGTGGCGGTATTTATGAATCTATCGCAAGACCACTTAGATTATCACCATACAATGGAAGAATACGCTTACGCGAAAAGTTTATTGTTTGCGCAATTAGGCAATAGTTACCATACAAGTAACCCAAAAATTGCCGTTTTAAATGCTGATGATGAAGAGAGTGTGCGGATGCAAACCGCAACAGCTGCACATGTTATCACATTTGGAATAAAAGCAGCAGCCGATTTTAGGGCTTCGAACATTCAAATTACTAGTCATGGTTCGACGTTTGATTTGGATACACCGGAGGGTCGTTTTAAACTTAAGATAAAAATGATTGGTAATTTTAGTGTATACAATGTGCTTGCAGCTATCGCAACAAGCTATGCGTTACATATTCCTTTAGAAAATGCTATTTCAACAGTAGAATCTATTCCTGGTGTGAAAGGTCGGTTTGAGCTTGTACATGCCGGACAAGATTTTCCGGTTATTGTTGATTATTCTCATACGCCGGATGGTCTCCTTAACGTCTTGCAAACAATCGATGAATTCGCGGAAAAACGTGTTTTCGTAGTGGTTGGTTGTGGCGGCGATCGAGATAAAGGAAAACGACCACAAATGGCGAAAATTGCCGTAAAATATGCAACAAATCCAGTATTTACATCCGATAATCCTCGTAGCGAAAATCCACGAGAAATTATTGAAGATATGATTAATGGTGTTCCAGAAAGCGATTCTTACGTAGTTCATGAAAATCGTCGTGATGCCATTCAATATGCTATCAGTGAAGCAGAAACAGGGGATGTTATTCTAATTGCTGGAAAAGGCCACGAAGATTATCAAATCATTGGTGATGAAGTAATCGATTTTGATGACCGCGTGGAAGCACGAATAGCTATTGAAAAAAAACTCGGACTCGCATAAAATATGAAGTGAAATGCTTTGACAAACAGATTGGGGAGAATTTATTGTGTCTTTATACATGTTAGTATCAACATTTGCAGTGGCTTTTATCATTACAGTGATAGGTATCCCACTATTCATACCATTTTTAGTGAAATTGAAATTCGGACAAAGTATCAGGGATGAAGGTCCGAAAATGCATGAAAAAAAATCAGGAACACCAACTATGGGAGCAGTCGTTTTTATTACAGCTATGCTCATTAGCTTTTTAATTTTTTCTTTCATCAGTGGGGAAGCAAGTGCCGCAACTTGGCTACTCTTTATTGCGCTAGCATTATTCGGTGCGCTAGGTTTTCTGGATGATTACATCAAAGTAGTTCAAAAGCGTAACTTAGGTCTTACTTCGAAACAGAAATTTTTAGGTCAAGTAGCGATTTCAATTTTATTCTACTTAGTGTATCATTTCAGTGGATTTGCTGAAACGCTTAAAATTCCATTTACAAGTACAGAGATTGACCTTGGTTGGTTTTTTGTGATCTTTATTCTTTTCTGGTTAGTTGGGTTCTCCAATGCTGTTAACTTAACAGATGGTTTAGATGGACTTGTATCTGGACTTACAGTGATTGCTTTTTCAGCTTTTGGGGTGATTGCTTTTTACCAGGAACAAATGGACGTAGCGATTTTCTGTTTCGCCATTGTAGGCGGAATGCTTGGTTTCCTTCTGTTTAACAAAAATCCGGCGAAAATATTCATGGGAGATACTGGCTCGCTTGCACTTGGTGGAAGTATTGCAGCCGTATCGATTCTACTACATCAGGAATGGTTATTACTTTTAATCGGAATTATCTTCGTTATCGAAACAGCTTCGGTTATTTTACAAGTATTTTACTTTAAAGCAACTGGTGGAAAACGGATTTTCCGAATGACGCCAATTCATCACCATTTTGAACTTGGTGGTTGGTCTGAGTGGCGTGTTGTTCTTACTTTCTGGGGAATCGGACTAATTGGTGCGATTATCTCTGTGTGTGTAGTTATCTTTTAAATAAAGCGCCGCGATTTTTTGCGGCAAAAGCGTCTCTAGTTAGCTGTTTTTTTAACAGACTCTGGTTGGCGCTTTCCGTCGTTTTTGTGAATCTCATGAATCCGACCGCCAATTTTGATATAAATGGGGGAACCAAAGGAAATGAAAAAAATTGAAATGTACCATCACAAAAAAGTGCTTGTTTTGGGATTAGCAAGAAGTGGTGTTAGCGCGGCAACAATTATGCATAAACTGGGAGCCTTTGTAACAGTAAATGATCAAAAACCTTTTAGCGAGAATCCAGAAGCACAGGGACTTCTCGAACAAGGAATTAAAGTCATTTGTGGTTCTCATCCGATTGAACTTTTAGATGAAGGGTTTGAGCTAGTGATAAAGAACCCTGGTATTCCGTATAACAACCCGATGATTGAAAAAGCGCTAAAACTAAAAATACCAGTTATCACAGAAGTAGAGTTAGCTTATCAAATTTCAGAAGCACCGATTGTTGGGATTACTGGAACTAATGGGAAAACAACAACAACGACAATCATTCACCATATGTTAAATGCACATAAAGAAAATAGCTCTTTACTTGCCGGAAATATCGGTTTCCCCGCATCAGCAGTAGCTGAAAATGCGACAAGTGAACAGTATATCTCCATGGAACTTTCGTCTTTCCAATTAATGGGTGTAAATACATTTAGACCCCATATTTCTGTGATTACGAATATTTATGAAGCACATTTAGATTACCATACAGATCGCTCTGAATATGTCCAAGCCAAATGGCACATCCAGAAAAACCAAACCGAGGATGATTTCCTAGTTATTAACTGGGATCAAGAAGAACTGAAAAACTTAACAAAACAAACGAAAGCGCAAGTGATTCCATTCTCGACAACCCAACGCCTTGGTCAAGGAAGCTATGTTCAAAATGGAAATATTATGTTTGAAGATGAAGTCATTGGCGCACGGGATAGTATTTTACTTCCAGGAGAACATAATTTGGAAAATGTACTAGCATCTGTAGCTGTTGCTAAGACATTAGGAGTGACTAACGAAGAAATTATGCACGTACTAGAAACATTTAAAGGTGTAGAACATCGGACGCAATTTGTAGTGGAATGGCAAGGTCGGAAATTTTATAACGATTCCAAAGCAACTAACATTTTGGCTACGCAAAGCGCATTAAAAGGTTTTAAAAATCCAGTTGTTTTATTAGCTGGCGGATTAGATCGTGGAAACTCCTTTGATGAATTACTGCCATTTTTCAAAAATGTAAAAGCATTAATAGTCTTCGGGGAAACCGCAGATAAAATTGGCCGTGTAGGGAAAATAGCAGGTATTGAAGTATATTATGTCGATAATGTGGAAGCAGCTGTTCCGGTTGCCTATAAGGAATCTGCCCCAGGAGATATTATCTTACTTTCACCTGCATGTGCGAGCTGGGATCAATACCGGACATTTGAAGTTCGCGGAAATGCCTACATGGAAGCGATAAGCGAACTAATAGAAGAGGTGGAAAAATGAAAGTAGCAATAAGTGGTGGGGGCACAGGTGGACATGTTTATCCAGCCCTTGCATTCATCAGAGAATTAAAGAAACGACATCCAGAAGCGGAGTTTTTATATATTGGAACCGAAAAAGGACTTGAAGCGGACATCGTCAAACGGGAAGGAATTCCTTTTGAAGCGATTGAAATAACTGGTTTTAAACGTTCCCTATCACTCGAAAATGTGAAAACAGTGATGCGTTTCTTAAGTGGAGCCAAAAAAAGCAAACAGCTTCTTCGTGAGTTTCAACCGGATGTTGTTATCGGCACAGGTGGTTATGTTTGTGGTCCAGTAGTGTATGCTGCTGCAAAACTAAAAATCCCCACTTTGATTCACGAACAAAATAGTGTCGCTGGTTTAACGAATAAATTTTTAAGTCGTTATGCAGACAAGGTAGCGATTTGTTTTGAAGAAGTGAGCGACTCTTTCGCATCAGAAAAAATTGTTTTTACTGGAAATCCTCGAGCTTCAGAAGTGATTGGCGTAGATTCTAATCAGGCATTAGAAGCATATGGGCTTGTTTCAGGTAAACCGACAGTACTTGTTTTTGGCGGTAGTCGCGGAGCTCGTGGTGTCAACGAAGCTGTTGAAGCTATTTTGCCAGAATGGAACAACCGGGAGTTTCAACTGCTTTATGTGACTGGAGAAGTACACTATGAGAAAATCAAAGACAAACTAGCGGAATTAAAGCTTGGAAATCATATTAGCGTACAACCGTTTATTTATGATATGCCTAAAATTCTCAATGCCGTAACACTCGTTGTTTCTCGTGCTGGTGCGACAACACTGGCTGAACTCACAGCATTAGGTGTTCCGAGCATTTTAATACCAAGCCCCTACGTGACAGCTAATCACCAAGAATACAATGCTCGTGCTCTTGAAAAAAATAATGCAGCAATCGTGATTACTGAAGCAGAATTAAAAGAAACAAATTTAATGGATGCGATTGATTCCATTTTGAACGACGAAGAAAAATTAAATAGTATGAAAGCAAGTGCCAAACAAATGGGGCGTCCAGATGCGGCAAATAAGCTAGTCGAAGTTGCCCTAAGCATAATGAAATAAATCGTAGAAAGGAGCGAATAAAATGGCTGAAAATAGAAGAGTAGTATCTATTGAAAACCGTATACCCGAATTAAAAAAATACCGGAAGAAAAAATTAATCAGACATCTAGCCATTTTAATCGGAATTTTTGCGATTTTAATATTAATTACATTGTATTTCCTTTCTCCACTCAGTAAACTGGATGAAATTGGTGTGAGCGGAAATAAACAGTTGACTGAGAATGAAGTTCGAAAAGAAAGTGGACTAACCATTGGCGAGTTTGTCCTAGGAATTAGCAACAAGAAAACGGAAGAAACACTTAAAAAAAATACTTTAATAAAAAAAGCGACAGTTTCCAAAGAAGGTATGAACAATGTCCAAATTGATATTACAGAATTTAAGACCATTGGTTATCAACAAAATGATGGCAAATATTATGATGTTCTTGAAAGTGGAGTTTTATTAACAGATCAACCGAGACAATTTCCAATTGGGAATGATTTGTTGTTCCAAAACTTTAAGAATGGGAAGACACTTAAAAATATGGTAGCGCAGATTAATCAACTACCAAAGGATGTCGTTAGCTCGATTTCTGAAGTAATTTACAGCCCAACCAAAAGTGACAATAATCATATCGAGCTTTATATGAACGATGGGAATAAAGTTTCAGCGACAATTAGTACATTTGCTGAAAAAATGCAACATTATCCATCGATTGTTGCCCAATTATCAGAAGGACAAAAAGGTGTTATCGATATTGAAGTAGGTTCTTATTTCCAAAGTTATTATCAACAAAATGCAGAGAAAAAAGCAGCAGAGAAGAAAAAGAAAAATTAAGCTAGGCCATTTTCTTCTCTGTTCATTTTCAGCGTTAATAAATAACAGTTGTTGCAAAAATGTGACAAAAGGATAACCGCCAACCATTGGATGCCAACACTTGTTCGCTTTTTGGGTAAAATAAAAAAAATATCTTAAGAATTTGCCAAAAATTGTTCTTTGTGCTTTTATTACCCTCTTTCTTAGTGTAGACTGTAAATAAGTGATTTTGTATGTTAGCCAGAATGGGCAATCATTCTACACTAACGCTATAAAAATAGAAAAGTAACAATGCTTTTCCAAGTACGTTAAAAAACCGGCTTTGCTCGGTATAAAAAATGAAATAAAATATTAAATGACTAGAATAAAAGGAGGTGCCGATAAATGGGTGATAGCGAAATTTATGTAAGTTTAGACATTGGAACAGCTTCTGTTAAAGTAATCATCGCAGAAATGGCTGACGATCGACTCAATATTATCGGTGTTGGGAATGTCGAGTCCTCGGGAATTAAAAAAGGGATTATTATCGACATAGACAAGACTGTAGAATCCATCAAAAAGGCAATTGAACAAGCAGAAAGAATGGTTGGCGTTGAAATTTCTCAAGTAATCGTTGGGGTAGTATCAAGTCAAGTTCATTTGGAAGCTTGCCGAGGTATTGTGGCAGTTAGTAGCGAAAATCGTGAAATTACAGATGAAGATGTCTGGAACGTGATGGATGCAGCTCAAGTTGTTCCATTATCTCCGGAAAGAGAAATTATTAATACTATTCCAGACCAATTTGTAGTGGATGGCTTAACTGGTATCACAGATCCACGTGGTATGATTGGTGTCCGTTTAGAGATGGAAGGCACACTAATTACTGGTTCAAAAACAATTTTACATAATACGTTACGTTGTGTGGAACGTGCTGGGCTGGAGATTTCCGATATTGCCTTACAACCACTAGCTGAAGCGTCGATATCCTTGTCAGAAGATGATAAAGAATTTGGTACGGCACTCATCAATATTGGTGCTGGAACTACTACTGTTAGCGTGTTCGAACAAGGCAGATTAACCTATACTGGGGTTATCCCAGTTGGCGGAGATAATATCACGAAAGACTTATCACTTGGGCTAAATACATCTACAGCAAATGCAGACCGTGTCAAACTTGACCATGGTTACGCATTTTATGATGATGCTTCACCAGATGAAGTTTTTGCTATTGATGTGATTGGTAGCGATCAAAAACAACATTTCACACAAGTAGAAGTTGCTGATATTATTGAGGCGCGTATGGAAGAAATTTTCCAATTAGTTTTAGAAGAACTAGCTAGAGTTGGTAAAACACATCTTCCAGGCGGCTATGTTTTAACAGGTGGTTCTATGGCGATTCCAGGTGCAATTGATTTAGCTGGAAAAACTTTAGCTGCACATGTGAGACTTGCCATTCCTGACTACATTGGGGTTCGCGAACCGTCCTTTACAACCGCGGTAGGCTTAATTAAATATGCTTATCAAATGGCTGAATTAGAAGGTCGTGATGTGAGTAGTACAGCAAGCGAATCACATTATGAAGACACTCCAAAACAAAAGCAACCTAAACAAAAAAAATCAGATGACGAAAAAGTATCTACAAAAATGAAGAATTTTTTCGGCGCATTTTTTGAATAAACGTGAATAGCTGGTAAGTCAGCAAGAAAAAATCGTATTGCATAAATCGGCAAATAGGAGGCAATAATATGTTAGAATTTGACACTAGTTCAGAAAGTTTGGCAACAATAAAAGTAATCGGTGTTGGCGGCGGTGGAAACAATGCTGTAAACCGTATGATTGAACATGGCGTTCAAGGCGTAGAATTCATTTCTGTTAATACAGATGCTCAAGCGCTTAATTTAGCAAAAGCAGAAACAAAATTACAAATCGGTACAAAATTAACGCGTGGTTTAGGAGCGGGTGCTGTACCTGAAATTGGTAAAAAAGCCGCAGAAGAAAGTCGCGAGCAGATTGAAGAAGCTTTAAAAGGCTCTGATATGGTGTTCGTCACTGCTGGAATGGGTGGCGGAACTGGAACGGGAGCTGCTCCTGTTATCGCTCAAATTGCTAAAGAAATGGGCGCATTAACAGTTGGTGTTGTCACTCGTCCATTCGGCTTTGAAGGACCAAAACGTACAAAACAAGCAGTAACTGGAACAGAAGCAATGAAAGAAGCGGTTGACACATTAATCGTAATCCCTAACGACCGTTTACTTCAAATCGTTGATAAAAATACGCCAATGCTTGAAGCTTTCCGTGAAGCAGATAATGTTTTACGTCAAGGTGTGCAAGGGATTTCTGATTTAATTGCCGTTCCTGGTTTAATTAACTTAGACTTTGCCGATGTGAAAACAATTATGACAAATCGTGGTTCTGCACTAATGGGTATCGGTATTGCAACTGGTGAAAATCGTGCCGCAGAAGCAGCGAAAAAAGCTATTTCATCACCACTTCTTGAAACTTCTGTTGATGGCGCTAAAGGTGTTCTAATGAATATTACTGGTGGATCTAACCTTAGCCTTTATGAAGTACAAGAAGCAGCAGAAATCGTATCTAGTGCATCAGATGAAGATGTAAATATGATTTTCGGCTCTGTTATTAATGATGAATTAAAAGATGAACTTATTGTAACTGTGATTGCAACTGGATTTGATGAAGAAAAGCAAGCGCAACAACAAGCGCAAGCAAATCGTCGCCCAAATAACCAATCTATCCAAGTGAATCGTCCAAGTTATGCTGTGCAAGATGATTCGCAAAATGATTATGCGCAATCTGCCCCGCAACAAACAAATGGTCCAGTTCAGGAACAACAAGCTGAACCACAACAAAATAGTTCAGATGTGGATGTACCAGCATTTATCCGTAACCGTAATCGTCGCGGATAATTCTTATAACACAATTCACCCGGCCGCTTGTCTTTTTCTAAGTGACCGGGTATCTGATTATAACAAAAAGCGTTTCAAATAAAAGCGCTTCGGGAATTATATAAGGTGATAAAACAAATGACAAAACAAGCTAATTTAGAAAAAGTAACTAAACAAATCGAGCTCGCCTGTAGAGAAAGTAATCGTAATAAAACGGATATAACACTAGTAGCCGTTACAAAAACGATTGATGCAATCGAGATGACTGAGCTTTATGATTTAGGAATACGTCACTTCGGTGAAAATCGAGCAGATGTATTTCTTAAAAAAACAATACAACTTGCAAATAAAGATGACATTTGTTGGCATTACATCGGTTCTTTGCAAACACGTAAAGTAAAAGATGTCTTACCAAAAATCGACTATTTGCATTCGCTTGACCGAGCTTCTCTTGCAAAAGAAATCGAAAAGCGGGCAACAAAACCTGTGAAATGTTTCTTACAAGTGAATATTTCCGGTGAAGAAAGCAAACATGGTTTTTCTAGAGAAGAGGCGCTTTCGTTTTTACAAGAAGCAAGTTTTCAGTTCATTGAGATTGTTGGCTTAATGACAATGGCACCTATTACAAATAGCGACATAGAGCTGCATCACGTATTTCATGAGTTAAAGCAATTGCAGCAAGAAATTCATGCGCTTCAGTTAAAAAATATTCCTTGTACTGAGTTATCCATGGGGATGACGAACGACTTCGGGATTGCGATTACAGAAGGTGCTACATTTATACGAGTAGGAAGAGCTTTGGTGAGTGACGAAAATATGGAGGTGTAATAAATGGGACTATCGAATAAATTTAAGTCTTTCTTTTTCTTAGATGAAGAGGAAGAATATTATGAAGAGGAAGTAGCGAGGGAACCAGAACCGATGCAAAAGAAAACGAAGAAAGAAAAACCAAATAAAAATCGTTTTTATGCTGTGGAAGAAGATGATGCGAAGGTGGTTAGTATGCAGGGAGCTCAGTATTCTAGTTATATGGTACTCGCAGAACCGCGCGTATATGCAGAAGCCCAAGAACTTGCAGATTACTTAAAAGAATATAAGACTGTAGTTGTAAACTTGCAACGTATTAGTCATGATCAAGCGACACGTATTGTTGATTTCTTAAGCGGTACAGTCTATGCGCTAGGTGGAGATATCCAACGTGTGGGAAATAATATTTTCTTATGTACTCCAGACAATGTAGAAGTGGATGGCTCTATTTCCGAAATGCTGGATGAACAAAACTTTATGTGATGAATTAGAGGTGTAAACTAGATTGCAAAGTATTTTATATCAAGTGGTGGAAGTTATTCTATTTATTATCAGATGGTTACCAACACTGATGTTTATTTATTTCTTAATGAGTTGGTTTCCAGGGGCAAGAGAATCAAAAATCGGTCAATTTTTAGCGCGTATATTTGAGCCGATTTTAGAACCATTTAGGAGAATCATTCCGCCGATTGGTATGTTTGATATCTCATCTTTAGTTGCCTATTTCATTTTCCAATACGCAATGAGAGTGTTAACAAGTTTAATTCAAGTATACGTAATCCCAATGTTTTTTTAAAAAGTACACCCGTTTTCAATGGGTGGCTTTTTTTGGAATTAATAAGCAAGATTAGCCTAGTAGCAATCTTCTCCATGGTATAATAGAACTAAATACTTGGGATGAATTGAAAGGGAGAAATTTATTATGGACGCAATTTATCAGCATTTTCGGGCAGAAGAATACGCATTTATTGATAAGGTACTCGGAATTACGATGCAAGTGGAAAATGAATACACACCACAATTAACGGATTTTTTGGACCCTAGGCAACGCTACATTACAGAAACCATTATAGGTGGATACGATCAAATCAAAGTGCAATTTTTTGGTGGTGTAGCGCACGCAGAACGGAGGCGCGCGCTGATTTATCCGGATTACTACACACCAACAGAAGCTGATTTTGAGATTGCATTATTTCATATTCGTTATCCTGTAAAATTTACAACGCTTACGCATCAAAAAATTCTGGGGACACTGATGTCGCTCGGAATGAAGCGGGATATTTTTGGTGATATTTTAAATAATGGATCAGAGTGGCAGTTGCTAGTAGAAAGTACGATGAAAGATTATTTGACACTGCAACTAGAGAAAATTGGCAAAATAAATGTGATGCTAGAAGAAACGGATTTATCGGAAGCTGTATTTACACCAACTATTTGGGAAGAAATGGGACTTACCGTTTCAAGTATGCGGCTCGATGTTATTATTAGCAATGCACATCATATTTCTAGACAAAAAGCAAAACAATTAGTTGTGGCTGGGCTTGTAAAAGTAAACTGGAAAACGGTCGAGAACCCGGATTTTGAATGCGAAGAAGAAGATGTATTATCGGCACGTGGGTATGGTCGAGTGAAGATTTTAGAAATTGGTGGTCGGACGAAAAAAGATAAAATTCGCGTCGAAATTGGCTACTTAAAATGAAAAACGAAAGCATTCGCGGCTTTCGTTTTTTATTTTAACTAAGTTGGAGCATTCGTACCAGAGCTTTTAAAGCGAATTTGGTTGTCTGTTTATCTACTTTAATTTGATTTCTCTTTTCGCCGTTTTGGATTGCTTCGAGTGTCCAAAGTAAATGAGGTAAATCAATTCGGTTCATGGTCATACATGGACACATAAATGGGTTTAAGGAAACAATTTTTTTATCTGGATTTTCTTGAATGATTCGACCAACAAGATTAGCTTCTGTACCAACCGCCCATTCTGTACCAGGTGCGGCGTTATTTATTTCTGTCACAATTTTTTTGGTAGAGCCAGAATCATCTGCTAAAGAAACGACTTCATGGGTACATTCTGGATGAACGATAATTCGCATATTGGGTGAGCTTTTACGAATGTTTTCGATGTTCTTCACAGTGAAATGTTGATGAACTGAGCAATAACCTTTCCAAAGAATTACTTTGCAATTGGCTAAATGTCCTTCGTATTCAAGCTCGTTTTTAATCGGATCCCAAATAGCCATAGCATCAAGTGGAATACCGAGTTCGAAAGCTGTATTGCGTCCAAGGTGTTGATCGGGAAGAAAGAAAACTCGTTCTTTTTGCTCTAATGCCCATGCAACAATTTTAGTAGCATTGCTTGATGTAACGGTGGTTCCACCATGCTCGCCAACAAATGATTTAATAGCTGCGGTAGAGTTAATGTAAGTCACCGGGAGGATGGTATCGTCAAATAGTTCTTGCAATTTGGGCCAAGCATTCGTTAGTTGATGGATATCGGCCATGTCTGCCATGGAACAACCGGCACGCATATCCGGAAGGGTAACGATTTGTTCTTTGGTTGTCAGCATATCGGCTGTTTCGGCCATAAAATGTACACCGCAGAAAACGATATTTCTCGCTTGTTTATTATTAGCAGCAATTTGCGCCAATTGTAAAGAATCACCAATTGCATCAGCAAATGGTACAACTTCATCTTTTTGATAATGATGGCACGGGATAAAAAGGTCTTTCCCGAGCTGTTGTTTAATTTCAAAAACACGTTCTGTCATTATCTCTTTTGACATTAATTTATAGCGAGCGGGCATCGTATCATTTTCTACCGTTTCTAGTAAATTCAACTTTTCATTCCTCCTTTACTATTAAAGCTAATATCGAGGGCACGTACAGAATGTGTTAGAGAACCGAGTGATATATAGTTCACTCCACAACCTTTGTAGGAAGCGATGTTATCAGTGCTGATGTTACCAGAAGCTTCTGTGGTGATATGAGCTGGAACAAGTTTTACTAACTCTTTAATCTCTTCTGGGGGGCGATTGTCAAACATAATAATGTCTGCGCCGGCTTGGACTGCTTCCGTTACTTGGCTAGCTGTTTCTGTTTCAACTTCAATATTCACCATGTGGCCAAGTTTTGCGCGCACAGTAGCTACGGCACTTGTTATACCGCCCGAGAACGCGATGTGGTTGTCTTTTAACATAACTCCATCGAATAGGCCATTTCGATGATTAAACCCGCCACCAGTCTGTACAGCATGCTTATCGAAGGCCCGGAGACCGGGAGCAGTTTTTCTTGTATCGCAAATTCGAATCGACGGATCATCTAGTTGTTTTATAGCAAAATTAGTTTGAGTAGCAATACCGCTCATTCGTTGCATCAAATTTAAAATGACACGTTCGGTGCTAAGCAGAGTTCTCACTGGTGCTACTACTAAGCCAATAACTTCACCAGCTTGAATAAGGTCGCCATCTTTTTTGTATGGTTTATAATCTATTTCTTCGCCAAAAAATGAATAGGCTGCTTGGGGAATATCCATTCCTGATAGGATTCCGTTCTCTTTAGCGAGAAAAACACCTTCCCCTACAACGGAACTTCCAAAAATGCTATCTGCTGTTAGGTCATATTGTCCGATATCTTCTAATAAAAAAGTTTGAATTGCTTGTTTCATAAGTATGGAATTCATTTCGTTACTCCTTTTAAAATTTGATGAGCACCAAGGCTTTCTGTCCGTTTTTGTGCACTGCTCGCAATGAGTTTGGCGACGATGAGCATGTGGCTTATTTCAGCTTCTTCTCGGGTATTACTTGCTAGATCAAAATGATTGGTCCAGTTGAGAAAATCTGTGAGCTTTTCCATAGTTCTAGTAATTCCAAGTGCATCGCCAATTTTTTCTTGAAGTAGTTGTTTATCTGGTAAATGAGGTGTGGAAAAAGCTTTAGGAAGTGGGGCAGTTTCCGCTTGACTTAATAGCTTTGCTGGGTTCGATTGGATATATTCAGCTACTTTTTCACCAAAAACAAGTGTTTCAAGTAAAGAATTACTAGCTAATCGATTGGCTCCGTGGACACCAGTATTTGCAACTTCACCAACTGCGTATAAGTCAGGAATACTCGTTCTGCCATTAAGATCTGTTCGAACGCCACCCATCAAAAAATGAGCGCCGGGATGAACAGGTATGCGCATTGTTTCGCGAAAAGGAACTTGGTGACTGTCTAAGCTAGCTGTGATAGCTGGAAAACGCGTTTCGAAGTCTTTTACATCAGAGATTTCCAGGAAAACTAGATTACCTTGAGCTATTTCCTCAGAAAGGGTGGCAGAAACAATATCTCGAGGAGCCAGGTCAAGTAATGGATGAACCCCTGCCATAATGGCTGTTCCGTTATCGCGAATGAGTTTTGCGCCTTCACCTCGTACTGCTTCAGAAATAAGGCCGTGACAATGACCATCTACAAAAAGTAATGTTGGATGAAATTGAATAAACTCCATATCAGCTAATTTTGCGCCGGCGTTAAAAGCAAGTGCTAAACCATCTCCCGATATCGTTCTAGCATTAGTTGTCACGGGGAAAAGTTGTCCAAGTCCACCAGTCGCTAAAATAATATGTTCTCCGTAATATGTATGCAATTGATTGTCTGAATCTAAACAAGAAACACCAACCGCTTGCTCATTATGCTTCATAATCTGAATGGCCATCTGGTGTTCCTGCCAGTGGATATTTATTAATTGCTCTTGCAAAAAAGTAGTTAAAAATTTGCCAGTTTGATCACCACCAGCATGTAATATTCGTGGTATTTGGTGGGCACCTTCAAGCCCAAAAGCAAGTTCGTCCCCTTCTTTATCAAATATCATGCCTTCTTTAATGAGCTTTTGAATGATAATAGGTCCGCAAGTGGTGAGCTCTCTGACGGCGACTGGTCTATTGTGGTAGCAGCCAGCTTGGAACGTATCGTTAAAGTGTTTTTTTGGCGAGTCGTTTTTGTCAACGGCTGCTGCAACACCACCTTGAGCTAACATCGAGTTGCTTTCTTCTTTTTGCCCTTTTGTGATTATTGTCACATCATAATCCCGCATTAATCGTAGAGCCGTGATACAACCCGCGATGCCGCTCCCGACAATGATAATTCGTTCCTTTGCCATATTTTTCACCTCTTGCATAGTAGGTTAGATTAATTGTATACTGTCTAATGAATATACAGTTGTCTTGTCATCTATAATCACACAAAATCGAATTAATTTCAAGTACAAAATTTTAGGAGGTAAAGAGATGATTTATTTTGATCATGCTGCAACTACACAGATGAATGATGCTGCTCTGAAAGTTTTTTTGGATGCGTCGAAGGAGTTCTTCGCTAATTCAGAAAGTCTGCATGATGCCGGGACAAAGGTGTCGACTCTATTAGAAAGGTGTCGGAAAAGTTTTGCAGAAATGTTGAAAGTACCAGCGAGGGGTATTATATTTACAAGTGGTGGAACAGAAAGTAACCAAATCGCCATTCAAACTGTACTACATACAAGAAAGAAGAAAGAAGTACTAGTAAGCCCACTCGAACACGCCTCGGTTTGGCAGCAGTTAGAAGCACTTGAGCGGGAAGGAAAGTGTGAGATGAAGTTGTTGCCAGTAGATAAGGATGGTCAGGTGAATCCTACTAATTTAGCAAAAATGATTTCTGAAAATACCGCCTTGATTATTATTCAACATGTAAACTCGGAAATTGGAACTATCCAGCCAGTTGCAGAATTAGCACAAATAGCAAAAAAATCAGGAGTCCCCTTTCATACTGATATTGTTCAGTCTTTTGGAAAAATCACCTTGGAATTGACGGATGTAACTAGTTTTAGTATTTCTTCCCATAAAATTTATGGCCCAAAAGGAGTCGGTTTACTTTTTATTAAACCAGATATCCCGCTTCAAGCACTTCTGCCGGATGTTCATCATGAATTCGGGTTTCGATCAGGGACTGTTAATGTTCCAGCAATTGCTGCATTTACAACAGCAGCTTATGATATAATGAAAACTAGAGAAAAAGAAGCGGAACGGATGCGTAATATAAAAAGGGCTATTTGTGCTGCGCTGACTAAACGAGTCAAGGTAGAAGGTGGGCTGAATACATCCCCGTTTATTTTGGGATTGACCTTGCCTAATATGCAGGGCCAAGAAGCGTTACTTGCCCTAAATGAAGCAGATATTCAGATTTCAACAACAAGTGCCTGTAGCTTGCGGGACCCAAAACCTTCGAGAACGTTACTTGCTACTGGAAAAACAGAAGAAGAAGCAAATCGATTTATCCGTTTGTCTTTTGGAAAAGAAAATGAATTAAGCGATAGTTTGATTTTTAATGAAGAACTAGCAAAACTACTACGAAAAAGGTGATAAAATGAAAAAAATACTTGGTGATGAACGTAGAAAGTTAATTTTGAAATGGTTAAAAGAAGCAGATTCGCCTATATCCGGGAATCAAATCGCTAGTCGGACAAATGTGAGCCGGCAAGTCATTGTGCAAGATATTTCATTACTAAAAGCGGGAAACGAACCTATTATGGCAACTCCACAAGGATATATTTACGCAGAAGAGACAAGTTTTACTGGTGAGAAACGAGTGATTGCAGTGAAACATACAAAAGAACAAGCGGCTGAGGAGTTAAATATTTTAGTAGATCATGGTGTCACAGTGATAGATGTCATAGTGGATCATCCTATTTATGGCGAGATTACAGCTTCTCTTCATTTGAAAAATCGGTTGGATGTCGAAAAATTCATTAAAAAATTACAGACAACAGGTGCAGCAATGTTATCTGGGTTGACAGATGGCACGCATTTGCATACCCTTGAAGCAGAGACAAAAGAACAAATCGAACTAGCCATCCAAGAACTTGAGAAAGCAGGATTTTTAATCTAGCCTTTTTTCAATATAAATTCTAGGAAAAAGCTAGTATCTATGGTAGAATGTATGTTAGGTATTTATAAACAAAAAGTCGTATGGAGGTGCTAGATATGCCATTATCGCCGCTGGATATACATAACAAAGAGTTTACCCGTGGTTTTAGAGGTTATGACGAAGACGAAGTAAATGACTTCCTTGATCAAATCATTAAAGATTATGAACAAGTTATTAAAGAGAAAAAGCGTATTGAGGACACTTTAAATAATAGTGAAGAACGTCTAGGTCATTTTACAAACATTGAAGAAACACTAAACAAATCACTAATTGTCGCACAAACAGCTGCGGAGGAAGTAAAAGCTTCTGCAGAAAAAGAAGCAAAACTAATTGTTCGTGAAGCTGAAAAAAATGCGGACCGGATTTTAAGTGATTCTCTTTCTAAAGCTAGAAAGATTGCGATTGAAATTGAAGACTTAAAACGTCAATCCAAAGTATTCCGCGAACGTTTGCGCATGCTAGTAGAAGCACAAATGGACTTGATTAAAAGTGAAGATTGGCAACAAATGATGGCTTACGATGTAGATGCAACTGAACTTGCATCAATCAAAGAAGTAGAACAAGCTGAATCTGAAGAACGTTAAAAACGATAATTAGAGACAAGTATATTTTTTAGATAATGGGATATGAAGCGAGTTGGTAAATGGTGCGAGGCCAGCTATCCTCTAAAGAATAGAAATCACTCTTTAGTTCTAACCCGAAAGAGCAATCGCTTGAGTAAGTGTTAGCGCAAGCCAGCGTTATGGCATAAATGAAGTGGACAGGCAGACTAAATGCATGTCAACAAGGGTGGTACCGCGAATCTCGTCCCTTTTTGGGAGAGATTTTTTTGCGTTTAAAAATAACGATTTGAAGGAGAAGAGAACATGGAATATAAAGATACTTTACTAATGCCAAAAACAGACTTTCCAATGCGTGGCAATTTGCCAAATAAAGAGCCTGAGTGGCAAGCAAAATGGGAAGAAGAAAAATTATATGAAAAAATCCAAGAAAAAAATGCAGGTCGTCCAAGCTACATCTTGCATGACGGACCTCCATATGCTAATGGAGAGCTTCATATGGGGCACGCATTAAATAAAACAATTAAAGATATCATTGTTCGTTATAAATCGATGGCCGGCTTCCGTTCACCGTATGTACCTGGTTGGGATACACATGGTCTTCCAATTGAAACAGCCATTGCCAAAAAAGGGGTGAAACGTAAAGAAATGTCTGTTGCTGAATTCCGTAAGCTTTGTGCGGAATATGCGATGACTCAAGTAGATGGTCAACGGACTGGTTTTAAACGCCTAGGAATCAGTGGTGATTGGGAAAATCCATATATCACGATGTTACCAGAATATGAAGCAGAACAAATTAAAGTTTTTGGCGAAATGGCAAAAAAAGGCTACATTTATAAAGGGAAAAAACCAGTTTATTGGTCTCCATCCAGTGAGTCCGCTCTTGCGGAAGCTGAAATCGAATATCAAGATAAAAAATCAGCATCGATTTTCGTTGCTTTTAAAGTAACAGATGGTAAAGGTGTATTAGAACCAGGTACAAACATTGTTATCTGGACTACAACACCGTGGACCATTCCTGCGAATATGGGAATCACAGTTAACCCAGATTTGGATTATGTGGTGCTTGAATCTGCTGGAGAAAAGTATGTTGTAGCAGAGGCACTTCTACCTAGCTTGCGTGAAAAACTTGGCTTTGAAGATGCCGTCGTTCTTAAAACTGTTCGTGGTTCTGAACTTGACCGCGTCGTTACGAAGCATCCATTTTATGACCGTGATTCCTTAGTAATGAACGGCGAACATGCCACAGCAGAAGCAGGAACTGGAGCTGTGCATACAGCTCCTGGACACGGGGAAGATGACTTTTTAATCGGTAAAAAATATAATTTAGAAGTATTAGCTCCACTGGATGATCGCGGTGTATTTACAGACGAAGCACCGGGGTTTGAAGGGGTATTTTATGATACTGCTAATAAAATGGTTACAGAAAAACTAGAAGAAGTAGGCGCATTACTTAAAATGGAGTTCATTACTCACTCTTATCCACATGATTGGCGGACGAAAAAACCAGTGATTTTCCGTGCAACCGCACAATGGTTTGCCTCCATTGATGCTTTCCGGGACGATTTATTAGAAGCGGTGAAAAGTGTTAACTGGACACCCGCATGGGGAGAAACACGTTTATTCAATATGGTTCGTGACCGCGGCGATTGGGTAATTTCTCGCCAACGTGCATGGGGTGTGCCACTTCCGATTTTCTACGCAGAAAATGGAGAAGCAATTATCACAGATGAAACAATCAGCCATATTTCAGAACTTTTCCGCGAGCATGGTTCCAATGTTTGGTTTGAACGTGATGTGAAAGACTTGTTACCAGCTGGATTTACTCATCCTGGTAGCCCAAATGGTGAATTTACAAAAGAAACGGATATCATGGATGTTTGGTTTGATTCGGGTTCTAGCCATCAAGCAGTTCTGAATGCTCGTCCAGAATTAAGTCGTCCAGCCGATTTATACATGGAAGGTTCTGACCAATATCGCGGCTGGTTCAATTCATCTTTAACTACTGCAGTTGCTGTAACTGGTGAATCGCCATACCGTAATGTGCTTAGCCACGGTTTCGCGCTTGACGGAGAAGGTCGCAAAATGAGTAAATCACTTGGAAATACGATTCTTCCAGGCAAAGTAATCAAACAACTTGGTGCGGATATTGTTCGTCTATGGGTTGCTTCTGTAGATTATCAAGCCGATGTTCGTGTCAGTGATGAAATCTTAAAACAAGTTTCTGAAGTATACCGTAAAATCCGTAATACAATGCGTTTCTTGCTTGGAAATATTAATGATTTTGAACCAACGACCAACAGTGTTTCGTATGAAAATTTACGTGAAGTAGATAAATACATGCTTATCAAGCTAAATGACCTCGTTAAAAATGTCAAAGATAGTTATGAAGCATTTGAATTTTCGACTATTTATCATCAAATTAATAATTTCTGTACAGTAGAGTTAAGTCAATTTTATATGGATTTTGCAAAAGATGTCGTTTATATTGAAGCGGCAGATAGTCCTGATCGCCGTGCTATGCAAACCGTCTTTTATGAATCGGTTGTTACGTTGACCAAATTACTTGCACCAATTTTACCGCATACGACAGAAGAAGTATGGAATAGCTTAAATTCTGAAGGTGCAGAAAGTATTCATTTACAAGATTTACCAGAAGTGAAGGTTTTAGCTGGTAGTGAAGAAGTTACGGTGAAATGGGACGCGTTTATGCAAATCCGTGATCATGTTCAAAAAGCATTAGAATTTGCACGCAATGAGAAACTAATCGGTAAATCAATGCTTGCAAAAGTAACTTTATATGTCGACGGGGAAGCGAAAACACTATTTGATTCACTTGAAGGCGATTTTGCACAACTATTTATTGTGTCTGATTTTGAATTAGTAGAAGGATTAGAAAATGCTCCTGAATCCGCACTGAAAGCAAATCAAGTAGCAGTTCAAATAACTGTTGCTGAAGGGGAAACTTGTGAACGTTGTCGGGTAGTGAAAAAAGATGTTGGTGCAGATCCAAATCATCCAACTTTATGTGGACGTTGTGCTGATATTGTTGTAAAAAACTACGAAGCTTAAAACGTGTGCTTGGGGAAAATCCTAATAAAAGGTTCCCCAAGCATTTTTATTTTAAATTGTGGTATTATAGACGTAATTCTAAACAAAGGAGTGGCTCGGAGGAATGGCAACAATTCACTATACAAAAGTACATGGTTCGCAAAATAGCTTTTTCTTAGTAGATGAAGAAGAAAATAATATCAGTGGCTGGTCTGATGCTCATCGTGCTGATTTTGCGATAAAACTATGTAATAAAGCACATGCTCTTGGCGGTGCGGATGGAATCTTGTTTGTTACTAAAAGCAGTAAAGCAGGAACTATTGGTCAAATGAAAGTAGTTAATTCAGATGGCTCACTTGCTTCGATGTGTGGTAATGGTTTAAGAACAGTTGCTCGTTACCTACTCGAAAAACATCGCTTAACCGAAGCAAAAGTGGAAACGATGAAAGCTGTTTTAGATGTTAAAAAAGCTGATTCGCTTGGATTTGAGATTCCAACTTATCAAGTCGAAATTTCTCCTGTCAAATTTACACCAGAAAGCTTGCCGATGAATTTACCAGTAGAGAAATTAATTAATCAAATTGTCCCAGAATTAGATGCAGAACTGGCCTTTTCAGCTGTTTCTGTCCCAAACCCACATTTAATTTCTTTTGTGAATCAAGCGGTATTAGATTCCAATAAACAAGAAAAACTAGCTAGCTACTTAAATGGCGAAAATCCTTTTTTTCCAGATGGTGTCAATGTTAGTTTTGTAAAACGATTAAACGACAATGCCATATACGTACGCACCTATGAACGTGGTGTTGGCTTTACTAATGCTTGTGGAACAGCGATGTCTGCTAGTAGTTTAATAAAAAAAATGCTGGATAATGATACACTTGAAACGCCGCTTAATGTTTATAATGATGGCGGTATAGTGCAAGTCACCGCGAAAGAAGACGGAAGTGGAGAGATTTCTCTACAATTAATTGGTAATGCCACTTTTGTAAGTGTTGGAACAGTTAGCTATAACGGGGATGTAGTTGAACCACTAACAAGTGAAAATACTGCCGAACAAGCAAGCTACGTGCAACTTGCAGAAGAAGTAAAACAGTTTTTAAAAACAACAGATTGAAAAGGAGTTAACCATGAACACAAATCGAAAAAAAGCAACACCGTTATTCGTTATCGGCGGAGTTTGTCTTATTTTATTTATTACTATTGCCTCAGCTATTGCTACGGAAAGTAACTGGGTAGCGCGTTTTGATTTAAACTGGATTGAAAAAATTCGTGGTGGGATTCAACCAGATAAAACATCCATCGTCAAATTAGTTACAAACCTTGGAAGTGCGGAAACAACCATTATTTTAACGGTTGTTGTCGTTTTGATTCTATTTTTCTTACGTAAATTTGTGGTTGGTCTTTGGTTTGGAGGAACGATGCTTGTTTGTGGTGTGGTACTAAACTTAGCATTAAAAACGTTGGTTGGTAGAAATCGCCCAGATAGCGTTAATTGGTTAATTAATGAATCAGGTTTTAGTTTCCCAAGTGGACATGCGACAGCAACGGCTGTATTTTATGGACTCGCTGGTATGTTTTTAATTCTCACAGTTCCTAAAATTTGGCAAAAGATTGTCATTGGACTTATTACGTATGGATTTATTTTGTTTGTGATGTATACACGTGTTTACCTTGGAGTACATTTTCCAACCGACGTCCTTGGGGGATTCTTCCTTGGAACAGCGTCCGTTTGTATTTCACTAGGTGTCTACTTTATTGCCCGTAAACCACTACATAACTTACTTGTAAAATGGCGCATTAAAGATAGAAGTATTATCGAATAATAAGAAAACCCTGTTATGAGTGAATTCACTTGTAGTGGGGTTTTTTAGTTAGTAAACTGAATAATCTATTTTGTAACCGTGCAGCTTTTTCACTTGATTTATTTGGCGGATGGCGTTAATATATAAGTGTTGAAGCAAGCGGGTTTATGTATTATCAAGAGTATTGATTTGTGTCAGTACTTTTGATAATATGTGAATTTTGTAATTGAAAAAGAAGTTAGCTAGTTGTTAACACGTTTTTCGTTAGTAAAAGAAACATATTAAGAAAATTTTTGGAGGTTTGTGAAATATGCAAACAGGTACAGTAAAATGGTTTAACAGTGAAAAAGGCTTCGGCTTCATCGAAGTAGAAGGCGGAGATGATGTATTCGTACACTTCAGCGCTATTGAAGGTGATGGATTCAAAACTTTAGACGAAGGTCAAAGCGTTGAATTTGAAATCGTTGAAGGTCAACGTGGCCCACAAGCAGAAAAAGTTACAAAACTTTAATTTGCTTATGTTAAACGAATAAAAACACTCAGCGGACTTCTTAGGGAGAAGTTTTGCTGAGTATTTTTTTATGCTAAATGAATTCGGAATGTTTTAATTTCGAATGGAGTAATTTGGAAAGTAGTACTTACGCCTGCTTCTTCCTCTTCCTCTAGTAAATTACATTCGCTAATCGCCGTTATGGTGTAATCACTTGTTAGCGTTACTTCTCCACGTGTGCCAGCAAATTCATGCAAACGAACGATCAGTCCATTGCCATTTTCAGCTTGCTTGATACTATCTATCACCACATAAGGGTTCGTAATTTGGAAAAGGGAAAATGATACTACTGCACCATTGGAGGTGAAAATAGGGTTATTAAGTTCCCAAGCTGTTTGTACTGTTTTCGCATCAAGGAAATCACCGCTATGTGGATAAAGCGAATAGGTGAAACTTTGGATACCTAAATCAGCTTGTGGATCTGGGTATCCAGCTGCTTTAAGTAAGGTTAGGCGAATGGTAGAATCTTTAATATCATAGCCATATTTCGATTCGTTTAGTAAACTAACGCCATAATTTTTCTCGGATAAATCAGCCCATTGATGACCTACTGTTTCAAATCTGGCATAGTCCCAGCTTGTATTCCAATGAGTAGGTCGCTTCACGTTACCAAACTGAATATCATAACTAGTTTCACTTGCATGAACCGAAACCGGAAAGGCAACTTTCAACAATTGATTTCGATCTTGCCAATCTACTTCTGTTTCAAATCGAATTTCCGGACTATCATGATAAAAATGGATTAACTGCGTGATTTGAGATTTTTCTGAGCGAAGTATTTGTTTCACTGTGAGAAGAAGCAGTCCGTTTTCTACTATTTCAAAAGAACTTAAGTTAGTAATTTCTGTTTGTTTCTCTTGGTAAAACAAGTCAATATCCCAAGCGTCATGCCACATTGGTTTATCTTCAAATAATTGGAAAACATTACCAAGCGCATTTTCCGCTAATACTTGGCGGTTATTTTTTTTGTCAAAAATGGATGTGAACTGTCCTTGCTCATTCCAGGTAACTTGGTAAAAAGGAGTTTCCAACTGTTTCTCTGTATAGTCAAAAGAAGACTTTTCTAAGATAGTCGTTGTTTTCACTGTTGAAATACTTGCTGCACCAAGCGCTGGAAGGTTAGCGTGTTGGATCAACCATTTTCCGGTTGTTAATTTTTGTGTTGGGAGTGGTACATTTGTCTCATCATAAAAAGCGAATGATTCTTCGGTGTTCTCTAGTGCAACTTCGATGTAACGTGGACGCGACCAAGTAGAACTATTCCAGAGTGTTATTTTTTCGCTTTCAGGAGTTGTTAAATTCCTTAGCTGTTCGGTAATAAGAGCAGTATTTCCAGTCATTGCTTCTGTATATTCGATTAAAGCATCATCATAAACTTCTTTGATGGAAGAGCCGGGAATAATATCATGGAACTGATTTCGTAATAAAATTTGCCAAATGCCAGCTAATTTCCCCCTTGGATAGGGTGCGCCTTGTTTTAAATATGCTAACACGGATAGCCATTCACTATCTCTCAGACCAAGCTCAAGTTTGCGATTCATTTTTTTAGTAAAAGCTTGACTTGTATAAGTCCCTCGGTGATATTCAAAGTAAAGTTCACCGTTCCAAGTATGAACGTACTGATCGGTTTTTTCGATAGTTTCATGTAAGTCATGGAAGTAATCTGTCGCACTTTTTGGCTGCACTTCTGGAATTCCCGGCATTTTATCATAGCGACGGCGCATCTCAAGCATTTCCCGATTCACTCCGCCTCCACCGTCTCCGTAACCATAAGCTAGTAAAAGTTCCTGATTGATGTCTTTATCTTGATATTTTGTCCAAAGTCCAGCGAGCTCACGTGCAGTCATTTTGCCATTATAAGTGGAAATGTGGCTGTTTTTTTCAGGTGCCGTAATAAAATGAGTTAATATTTCTGTTCCGTCAATCCCGCGCCACTGAAAGGTATCATGCGGCATCTGGTTATATTGATTCCAACTGATTTTAGTTGTCATAAATGTTTTAATCCCAGATTTACGAAGAATTTGTGGTAAAGCCCAACTGTAGCCAAATACATCTGGTAACCATAAAAAACTGGACGGTTTTCCAAATTCTTCTCGTAAAAATTTTTGACCGTAAAGCATTTGGCGTACTAAAGATTCCCCGCTCGGAATATTACAATCGGCTTCAAGCCACATGCCGCCATCCGCTTCCCAAGTGCCATCTTTAATTTTTGCTTTCATTTTTTCGTAAATTTCTGGATAATCTTCTTTTATATAAGCATAGAGTTGTGGTTGCGATTGTAAAAATAAATATTCCGGGTAGTCTTCCATTAAATGAAGTACTGTTGAAAAGGAACGTGCTGCTTTCTCACGGGTATGTTTTAAACGCCAAAGCCAAGCGACATCAATATGTGTATGTCCAATGGCAGCTACTTTGACAGGGAAGTTTTTCGGCAGGTCTGTTACTGCGCTTTGGAGGATTTGATTGGCGGTTTCCATCGATGCGATATTTTTCTTTGAGCCAGATACAGACCAGTCAATTGCTAAATAAGCACGATTAACAGCCTGAAGAAGACTGGCATAACTTGGATTTCTTTCTTCCAGTTCGTCCAATGTTTTGAGCGCTGCTTTACTAGTGAAATATAAATCATCTATGGCTAAATTTAAATAGCCAATAAATGCTTCTTTCAACTGGTGGGTTTGAACTGTTTGAGCGCCGCCTCCTTCAAGGCCAGACCATAAACGAAAAGTAAGCTCCGTCGTTGTTCCGGCAAAACTATCTGGAAAAAGGACTTCGCGGTGATTTTGGTCGACACCTTGGAACGGCTTCCCGTCCACGAATAATAACGATTCAAAACCAGAATTATGACCATCACCTGTATTCCCAAAATCAAAGTAACCGATTAAGCGTGTATTCTCTTTTACTTCAGGGAAAGTTACGGCTGTTTTTAACCATAAATAACGATCTCGCCCAGTCCATTTGGCACCTATTTCAAGCTCGCTGTCATAAATCACATTTTCTGGCCTTGCGGAAATTTCCCCGGCGATATCTTCGGCAGTTTGAAAAATCGTCATCGGGCATTTTTTTTCATAACGATAGAGTGCAATTTCATCCAATCTACGCAATAATTTCTCTTTTGTAAAAAACACCAGTCTACTCATATCCTCTCTTTTTCAAAATGGATTTATTTCTCTAGAATGGTTTCAATATATCATAGCGGGAAAAGAAGTCAATTTAGCTTTTGAAGGGATCGCACCGGCTTATTTCTGCCTATCTCTAGAGCGAAGGGAATTACGCTTTTCAGAAATGGACAAATCAAGGGAAAATGGATTATTCATAGTAGTTTTTCTGTGAGCATTGCAATTCGCTTTATCCCTTACTATACTTAGCTTGAAAGCGAATACAAAAAGAATGTTTGGAGGGGCAAAATGACTAGAAAGAAAGCGCATATTATATCTCATTCTCACTGGGATAGAGAATGGTTTTTACCACTAGAAAGTTTAAGATTTAAGCTCGTAACCTTGATGGACGAGGTAGAAACGTTACTCGATATGGAAGCGGGCTTTAATCATTTTCATATGGATGGACAAATGATTATGCTAGAGGATTACTTAGCCGTAAAGCCAGCGAAACGTGAAAAAATGAAGCAGCTTGTGGCCGATGGGAAATTAAGAATTGGACCATGGTACATGTTACAAGATGCTTTTTTAACGAGCGGAGAAGCCAATATTCGAAACTTGCAATATGGCTTAGAAATGGCAGAAGAATTTGGTCATGTTGAAAAAATTGGTTATTTTCCAGATACTTTTGGACTTTACGGTCAAGTTCCGCAATTAATGAGCCAAGCAGGATTTGATACAGTTGTTTTTGGGCGTGGGGTTAATCCAACTGGTTTTAATAATCAAGTTTTAGGTAGTGCATTTGCCTCTAAATATTCCGAAATGTTCTGGGAAAGTCCAGATGGTTCCAAGGTTTTAGGGATTTTACTTGCGAATTGGTATTCCAATGGTAATGAAATCCCGGTAGAAAAAGAAGCAGCAAAAATTTTCTGGGACAAAAAATTAGCGGATGTGGAACGATTTGCTTCCACGGACGAATGGTTATTTATGAATGGGTGCGACCACCAACCAGTGCAAACAGATTTAGCAGAAGCAATCAAGGTCGCTAAAGAACTTTATCCAGAAATCGACTTTATCCATAGTCATCTTGAGCGCTATCAAGAAGCAGTAAAAAAGAATCTCGAACCAGAAAAATTACAAACCGTTTATGGCGAGTTAACGAGCCAACAATCGGATGGTTGGTCAACGCTTGCAAACACCGCTTCTTCTCGAATTTATTTAAAACAAGCAAATGAAAAAATGGAACGTTTATTAGAAAGACTTGCGGAACCAATGTCGGTGATGGCGAGTGAAGCAGGTCTCACATATCCACATGAATATCTTGCATTTGCATGGAAATTATTAATGGAAAATCAAATCCATGACAGCATCACAGCTTGTAGTTTGGATGAGGTTCACCGTGAGATGGAAACCCGTTTTGAAAAAGTGGAGCAAGTGATCATGTCGCTCATTACGAATGCTGCACGTAAGCTAACGGAGCAGATAACTACTTCGAAAGATGGAATCCCAATAACCATTTTTTATGCAGGCGGGGTTGAAGCAACTAAAACTATCGAAATAGAACTAGAAACAGATGAAATTCATTTTTCAGAAATGCATTTTGAGCAAATACCGGATGAATTAGCAAAACTTCCGGCTCAAAGTTTCTGGCTTGAAACAAGTGAAGGCATAGAGGTTCCAGTAGTGGTGGAGGCGCTTGGAATTCATTTTAATTATGACTTACCTGAACGGAAATTCCGTGATTCCTATTTTGCAAGAAGATATAAGTTAACTTTTACGGTGGGGCATTTACCAGCAGTTGGTTATGAAACACTTTATGCGCATGCTATTACTGAGGTGGAAACGAGAGCGGAAATGAGTTCAGAGCATATACTAGAAAATAACTTTTTGAAAGTAGAAGTAGCTGCTAATGGAACCTATTCTTTATTAGATAAACATAGTGGCGTAGAGGCATTGGCGCTTGGTGCATACGAGGATGTTGGCGATATTGGTAACGAATATATGTTTAAAGAAGCAGGCGATAAGTTACGCATAAACACCCTTCAATCGAAGCCAACAATTAGCATATTACGTGAAGATAAATTGGGTAAAACGATTGAAATTGTCCACGAAATCGAAATCCCAGAGAGTGCCAGTGCTGCATTTGCTGATGAAAAAAGACGCTTAGTTTGGCATCCGGAACGGCAAAGTTCACGCTCTGAAAACCAGCTAGTATTGAAAGTTATAACCGAACTTACGCTAAATAAACAGGATAAACAACTAGCTGTTCGGGTCAAAATCGATAATAAAGCGGATGATCACCGTTTCCGGGCCTTATTCCCGACAGGCGGAACTAGCGAAACACACCAAGCAGGAAGTGTTTTTGAGGTTACAACCCGCCCAAATAAACAAGTAAAAGAATGGACAAATCCGGCACAAGATAATCGCAGTCAAGCATTTGTCACAAGTGGAAATATAGTAATTGCAAGTCATGGTTTACCAGAGTATGAAGTAAGCCAAACTGGCGACCGAATCGAATTAACTTTATTACGAGCTGTTTCCGAAATTGGTGATTGGGGAGATTTCTCAGCTTACGAAGCAGAATGTCATCGTGAAATTATCGCGGAGTTTTATGTGTTGCTAACAAACGAAACAAACATCGTAAATAGTGGGATTCCTGCCCAAGTGAATGGAATACTTGCTCCCACTTTTGCCATTCAACATAAACCAACAGTGAAAGAAAAAATTCTTCCAGAAAGCCAAAATTTTGCGAAATGGAAGGCAGCAGATGGACTCATTTTCTCTACATTCAAACTTGCGAAAGATAATAAACGAATCATCCGTTTTTATCAAACTAGAAACGAACCAACCATTCTTCAAACCATCCATACTTGGGGGAAATCAACTATTCTAGAAAAGACTAGTGAAGGACAAGAAACAACTTTCACGATCCAACCAAATGAGATTATCACATTAAAAGGAGTGTAACGAATGACAAAAAAATTTCCAGCGAGTTTTAACAAATGGATTGATAAAGTAAAAATAACTTTTCCAGAAAATGAAAAGTTACACCGGATGTTTGAAAAATGCTTTACTAACACGTATACAACCACATTGCAAGAAACAGAAGAAGGACTCCCCTTTGTCATTACTGGTGATATTCCAGCAATGTGGTTACGCGATTCAACTAGCCAGATTAGACCTTATCTGATTGTGGCGGAAGAAGATGAGGAAATGGCCACTTTAATTGAAAATCTCGTCAAATTACAAACGAAATGTATTCTTCATGATCCGTATGCCAATGCATTCAATAAAAGTGCAAATGGTGCGGGCTTTCAAAATGATAAAACCGCAATGACAAGCTTAGTATGGGAACGTAAATATGAAATTGATTCACTTTGTTACCCGGTTCAGTTGGCATATCTTCTTTGGAAAAGCACGGATCATACCGGCCATTTCACAGAAGAATTCAGACAAGCGTTACACCAAATTATCCAAGTCTTTAAAATAGAACAAAATCATCCAGAACAAAGCCGATACCGTTTTGAGCGGGAAAATGTTCGGCAGTCAGATACGCTTAATAATAATGGTAAAGGTACAGATGTAAGCTATACAGGTATGTCGTGGAGTGGATTTAGACCAAGTGATGATGCTTGCCTTTATGGTTACCTTGTTCCAAGCAATATGTTTTTAGTGGTAGTGATGGACTATATTCAAGAAATAGCGGCGCAGTTTTATCCGGAAGACAACCAACTTTTAGAAACCAGTTTACAACTGAAAAAGGAGGTTGCTACAGGAATCGATCAGTTTGCCAAAGAATCGCATCCTTATTATGGTGATGTCTACGCATATGAAGTAGATGGAACTGGTCGTAAGCTCTTTATAGATGATGCGAATGTCCCAAGTTTATTAGCCGCACCGTATCTTGGTTTTTGTTCTAAAGAAGATGCTATTTACCAAGCGACTAGAAACTTAATTCTTAGCCGAGATAATCCTTATTATGTAGAAGGAACCGTATTAAAAGGAATCGGAAGTCCGCACACCCCCGATCATTATATTTGGCCGATTGCTCTGAACATTCAAGGGTTAACTGCTAAAACAGCGGATGAGAAGCTAGCAATATTGGAAATGTTAATTGCAAGCGATGGTGACACCGATTATATGCATGAAGGGGTTAATGCGTCGAATCCAGCTGAATTTACTCGTGATTGGTTCGCCTGGTCAAACGCAATGTTTAGTGAATTTGTCTTAAGTTTGTGCAATATTTATGTCAAAGGAAGCCCATTAAGCAAATAAAAAAGAACAAGTCTGAGCGGTAAACTCAGGCTTTCTCTTACTATCGAAGGAGTAAACAAATGAAACTTATTGATAAATTTTCCGTTATTAGTGATTGGATTATCCGACTTGTTTGGACTAATTTGGTATGGCTTTTTCTCGTGTTAATAGGTGGGTTAGTGTTTGGTTTTATGCCAGCGACTGTGGCACTTTTTACGATTACTAGAAAATGGGCAAGAGGAGAATTAGATGTTTCCGTTTGGAAATTAGCATGGACGACGTATAAAAAAGCTTTTATTCCAGCTAATTTGGCTGGAGGAATTTTTGCTACTATTGGTCTGTTTCTATATGTTGATTTACGAATTGTTTTTGAATTAATGCAAGGTTTTTGGTCAACGATATTATATTTCTTTTTAATGTTTTTATTATTTATAGTTGGAATTGCTTTATTGCAATATTTTACTGTGTTTGTCCACTTCAAAATGAAAAATGT
The DNA here is from genome assembly GCF_900187025.1 of Listeria ivanovii subsp. ivanovii. GTDB lineage: Bacteria > Bacillota > Bacilli > Lactobacillales > Listeriaceae > Listeria > Listeria ivanovii. The sequence continues at coordinate 2,096,091 of NZ_LT906478.1, read as the reverse complement.
TCGAGCATATGTCGCGCAATCGTTCCTATTAGCATTCACTAGCCTAAAAAACACTTTTATGATTGTGGTTGGCCTTGTTTTTTGTGCATGGTTAATTTCCAAAATGCCAGCTTTTATTTTATTTATTTCTGGGGTGTTGCCAAGTTATTGGATTATGAAAATCAACTTGCAACGCTTCAAGCAAATTGAGCCAAAGTAACCCCTTACAATATTGGTAATAGTATGTAATAATCGAAAAAGGAGAGGGGGCGGTAAACAAAATGACGCAAGAATTACCGCGCAAACGAGTTTTTAAAAGAATGCTACTGATTTTTTCCCTAACAAGCCTTTTTACAGTAAGTTTATTGCTTTTTTTCATTTATAAATACTATACCAATATTCAACTAGATGCGAATTTAAAAGCGACGGAAACGATTGCGAATAAGCAGTTAGATACACTCCAAGATAAGCAAAAAGCATTAATCAGTTTGACGCAAGATATTTACCGAAATAGCGATTTAATGCAAGATGTCCAAATTGCCATGACTAATGATTATAGTAGTTACACAGAGCAAAATATCGATAATTATTTCAAAAGTAAAAGTTTTTATTCTGTAGATATGGAAACTTATTTACGGTCTTATTTTTCGTATGATGAAGATATTATTGCGCTTCAACTAGTTTCGGACGATGGTAGCTTTTCATATACTTTTCCAAGTCATTACCGTGAATGGAAAGAAACAGTTGATACTTACGGGGAAGAAAATATTATAAAACAAGCATCCAAAGAAGGAAACTTTTATACCATTGAAAATAAAATTGTCGTTAAACAGCCAATCAATGATCCAAGCACGTTAAAGCAAATGGGCTATTTGTTGCTTTATATTGATTCCGCCGTTTTAAATAAATCGATTACAAAAAACTATAAAAATTCTATCTTTCAAGTAACGAATGATAAAGGAGCAGAGTTATATACAAACCATCCAGTAGAACATCTGAATACTCTTAAAAAACAAGGTTGGCTTGACATAAATAATAAAAAAATGTACTACCAAAATATAGAAAATGAAATAAGCGGTTTAAAAATCAACACTTATTTATATAGTGTAAATGATGGTAATGTTCCGCTTATTGAGATTGCTTTATTTGGAATAGGTCTACTTTTAGTTATTTTCTCGGTTAGTATTAATTTTATTATTAGCAGGCGCTATTCTAAGCGAATTTTGACGATTATCGGTGGAATGAATCGGGTGGAAAAGGGAACGCTTGATGCCAAACTACCAGTGGACAATCAAGGTGATGAATTAACGATGATTAGCGAATGTTTTAATCATATGACTGAAAATTTAGATGCTTACATTAAAAAGGTATATACGCTTGAAATGGAAGAACAAAAAGCAAGAATGAAAGCGCTTCAAGGTCAAGTTCAACCACATTTCCTTTATAATTCACTAGAAGTAATCCGGATGAATGCACGCGTAGAAGGAGCTAAAGCAACCAGTGATATGATTTACCAACTTGCTACATTATTAAGATACACAGCCAACCATCGCGAAATTACAACCCTTGAAGAAGAAATCAACTACGTCAAACAATATGTTCGCTTCATGGAAATGCGCCACGAACAACCAGTTACTTTAGAAATTAATATCGAAAAACGCTTCAATAATACATCAATTCCACGTTTTGCCTTACAACCTTTGATCGAAAACTTTTTTAAATATGCATATAAAGAAAATAGCCAGCCAAAAGTGAAAATTACAGTTACAGCAGAAAATAATAATTTGCTTTTTGAAGTGATAGATAATGGTTCAGGAATGGATGCTGAAAAATTAGCAGAAGTACAAATGACAATTGAAAGCAAAGCGGAAACAAGTCATATCGGGCTGGCAAATTTAAATAAACGGCTGCAATTGCTTTATGGTGAAGCCTATCACTTGAGCATCATGAGTAAGTTGAATGAAGGTACGATTATTTTATTCCAAGTACCAGCGCATACGGGAGGAGAAAAATAATGCTGAAGATTGTACTAGTAGATGATGAGCCTCTTATTGTCAGAGGTCTGGAAAGTATTATTCCAGAGTTTGAGCAAGAAATTGAAGTGGTTGGAACAGCTAAAAATGGTGTAGTTGCTTTAGAAATGTTTAGCGAGCAAGAAGTAGATGTGTTGTTAACCGATATTCAAATGCCAGTAATGAATGGTTTGGAACTAATAGATGAATGGAAAAAAAGGCAACCAACGACGAAAACAATTGTTTTATCTGGTTTTGAAGATTTTCATTATATTAAACGCGGACTTTCTGCTGGTATTGAAAATTATTTATTAAAACCTTTAAACGAACAAGAACTTAAAGAAACACTCATTCAAATAGAGAAGAAACAAGTGACGGACAAAGTAATACCAAGAGAAGAAGCCTACTACATTTTGCGGGATAATACGATTTGGCGCTGGTTACATTTACGAATTAACAAAGAAGAGTGGGAAGAACGGCTAGCGTTATACGATATGACACTCGGTCAAACAAAAGATGCGGTACTTATTCAAATTCAACCAACCAAACAAGTAAACACAGAAAATTGGAAACGACTTTCAGAAGCATACCGGGAAAAATATCCATTTATGCTACTAACACTTGAAAATGAAATCATTATTGGACTAGAAGAAATAACGTCTTTATCGGAGCAAATTTTAGCGATTCAAAGTGATATAAGGAGCCATTTGGAAAATGATGCTTTTTATTTATTTGTTAGTGAAAAAGTGCAGGGTGAAATAATGTATCCGCAGGCTTTCCGTCAACTAACAAGACTACTTCCGGAACGGTTAGTACAAGATAGCGGGAGTTTGATAGCTCTTCAAAAACGAACGAAACATACTTGGCGCCCAAAAAGAAAACAACACCAGCTCGCCAAACTATTCGTGATGAATAATGAAAAAGAAATCAAAGCTTGGATTAGAAATTTTTTCCAAGAGTGGATAGATCATAAAGTAGAAAGTGACCCGCACCAAATGTTGCATATTCTCAATGAATTGTTAGTAATGCTAGCGGAATCTGATCCCAAAGAATTAAATGAATCAATGGAGAAAATCGCTGCAGAAACAAGTATTAAAGGGTTAGAAGAAATAACTTTGGCCTATGCGATAAGTTATTATAATCGCAAAAAACAAACCGACGAAGCCAAAAGCCCGATTATTCAAAATGTCCTTAATTATGTCAGGGAACATTTTGCGGAAGGGATGTCTTTGAAAACACTCGGTAATGACTTTCATATTAACGCGGTGTACTTAGGACAACTTTTTCAAAAAGAAATGGGGGAGCATTTTACGGATTATCTGAACCGTTACCGGGTGAATTATGCGAAAGAAGAATTGCTATTGACGCAAGCGAACTTAACGATAATCGCTAGAAAATCTGGCTATACAGATATGGCTTACTTTTATCGCCAGTTTAAAAAACATACTGGAGAAACACCAAATCGCTACCGGAAAACCCATCAATAAAAACTAATATTTGTCTATAAATCTAAACATCAGCAACTGTTTAAATCCCTCTAAAAACGATAAACTTAATATGTTGAAAGCACTTACAAATAAAGAGGGGTGGATGGATTGAGAAAATTTTTATCGCAAATTCGAGCAAATTGGATTTGGCTATTAATGGTACTTCCGGGTGTTATTTGGTTCTTGATTTTCTCTTACTTACCGATGTTCGGTACAGTTATTGCATTCAAAGATTACCGGATTGATGGAAAAGGCTTTTTATCCAGTATTATGAGTAGCGACTGGGTGGGACTTGAAAATTTTAAATTCCTATTCCAAACAAACGATGCTTTTATTATTACTCGAAACACGGTTCTTTATAACTTAGTATTTATTATTGTTGGTCTAATTCTTGGTGTGGCGCTAGCGATTATATTTAATAGTTTACTAAACAAACGAGGAGCAAAAATTTATCAAACGGGGATGCTATTTCCGCATTTCTTATCGTGGGTAGTCGTTAGTTACTTCCTATTTAGCTTTTTGAGTGAAGATAGCGGTTTGGTGAATAATATTTTAGTCGCTTTTGGACAAGATCCGATTTCATGGTATAACGACCCGAAATATTGGCCGTTTATCCTAATTATGATGAATATCTGGAAAGGCCTTGGTTACGGAAGTATTGTCTATTTAGCTGCTATCGCTGGGATTGACCGTACTTACTACGAAGCGGCAATGATTGACGGAGCTGGAAAATGGCAACAAATCCGCCATGTAACGATTCCAGCATTAACACCACTAATGGTAATATTAACGATTTTGAATGTCGGGAAAATTTTTAACTCAGACTTTGGTTTATTTTATCAATTGCCGCGAAATTCAGGACCACTTTATCCGGTGACGGACGTTATTGATACATATGTATACCGAGGATTAACTTCGCTCGGGGATATGAGTATGAGTGCAGCAGCCGGTTTTTATCAGTCAATTGTCGGCTTTATCCTTGTGATGCTCACCAACTATATCGTGAAAAAAATAAACCCAGAATATGCGTTATTCTAAAAAAGGAGGCGAGATTACTTGGCAGAAGAGCTTGAAGCAATCAGCGAAATAGAACAAGTACGAGGCGATGTGAATAAACCAAGTAAAAATCAACCTGCAAAAGACATTATCGGTTTTAATAAAAAAATGAATATAGCGATGAATATTTTGCTCGCTTTCCTTGCACTTATCTGTATCTTCCCATTCCTATACATTATTGTTATCTCGTTTTCAAGTGAAACATCTCTTGCGACAAATGGCTTTCAACTGATACCGAAAGAGTGGAGCACGGAAGCATATGAATATTTATGGAATATGAAAGGACAGTTACTGCAATCATATGGTGTGACTATCTTGGTTACGGTAGTTGGAACTGTGTGTAGCGTTGCGATGATTGCTCTATATTCTTACGCAATATCTAGGCCACAATTTAAATATCGCCGTCAATTTACTTTTATCGCCTTTTTTACAATGCTGTTTAGTGGTGGTATGGTGCCGGCATATATTGTTATGACGCAGTTCTTACATTTGCGAAACAGCATCTGGGCGCTTATTTTACCGCTCGCGATGAATGCTTTTTATATAATGATTATGCGTACATTCTTCTTACGCTCGATTCCAGAACCAATTTTGGAAGCAGCAAGAATTGAAGGTGCCGGAGAATTACGGATATTTTTACAAATGGTTATCCCGCTTTCCTTACCAGGACTTGCGACAATTGCCCTTTTCTCTACTCTCGGATACTGGAATGATTGGTTCCAAGCATCCCTTTACATTGATAATCCAAATTTAGTTCCATTACAATCGTTGCTTATGAAAATTGAGAACAACTTAGAATTTATGCGGCAAAACTCAGCAGTTGCTTATACTGCCGGCGCATTCCAGTCCATACCGCAAGACGGAGCAAAAATGGCGATGGTTGTTATTTCGACTTTACCAATCGCTATCACCTATCCGTTTTTCCAAAAATACTTTATTAGTGGGCTAACAATCGGCGGCGTTAAAGAATAAAAAAATGGAGGAAAAACAGATGAAAAAAAAATGGGGAATAATCATTGCATCACTTTGCTTATTGCTAGGATTAAGCGCTTGTGGGAGCAGTGAAAAAGCAGACAAGAATGACGTTCCAACATTGAAATGGTACATGATAGGAACACCGCAAAAAGACACAAAAGAAGTCATGAAAGAAGTTAATAAATATACCGAAAAGAAAATCGGTGTCAAAGTAGAAATGACTCAGATTGATTGGGGCGACTACGGAAAACGAATGCAAACCGTTATTAACTCAGGTGAAAATTTTGACATTGCATACTCTGCTGCTGGAGAATTTGTTTCTTATTCACAAAAAGGTGCATTTTTACCTTTAAACAAATATCTGGATAATGAAGGCAAAGAAATGAAAGAAGAGTTAAATAAAGTACTTTGGAACGGTGCAACAATTGAAGGTAATATATACGGCGTACCTTCCAACAAAGAAATCGGTGAACAACAAGTGTATGTTTTTAATAAAGACTTAGTAGATAAATACAAAATGGATGTAACAAAAGTGAAAAATTTCAGTGATTTAGAGCCAATGCTAAAAACGATTAAAGAGAATGAACCAAGCATTACACCAATTGGGGGGAATAAAGATTTTAAACCTGCATTTGCCTACGATTATCTAATTGATAACTCCGTACCACTTCCATTTGCTGTTAATCAATACGAAGATACTGGTAAAATTGTGAACTTTTATGATCAACCAGATACCTTAGAAGTACTTAAGTCACTTCACGGTTACTATCAAAAAGGTTATGTAACAAAAGATATCGCAACTTCCACAGATCCATTGTCTTATGATAAAGAAAACTGGTTTGTACGTATTGAAAAATACCAACCATATGCAGAAAAAATTTGGGATAAAAACACAGGTGGTAAATATAAAGTAGTTACTCAACCAATTGCTGAAACACCAATCATCAAAAATAATTCTGTAACCGGTGCGATTCAAGCTGTATCCGTTACGAGTCAACATCCAGCGGAAGCAGTAAAATTCCTCAACTTGCTTAATACAGATGAATATCTGCGTAACCTAATTGACAAAGGAATTGAAGGGACGCACTATAAAGAACTAGAAGATGGTAAAATTCAAGATTTGCCAGCTCGAGTAGAACGTTATACCATGCCTACCTACGCACTTGGAAATCACTTTATTTTGAAACTATACGAAGATGAACCAGTCGACAAATGGGACCAATTCAAAACATTCAACAAAAAATCAGTAGCCTCTCCAGGATTAGGATTCTACTTTGATTCCGCCAAGGTAAGGACTGAGATAGCCTCGATTACTAACGTTTGTAACGAATTTGCTCCAGCTCTACTTACTGGAACAGTAGATCCAGTAGAATATACAGCGAAATTTAAAGACAAATTAAATGATGCAGGAATGGAAAAAGTAATGAAAGAAATGCAAAAACAATACGATGAATACCGTGCATCAAAAAAATAAAAGAGGAGAGAACTTAGTTTAGGCTAAGTTCTTTTTTGATATAACAGTTTTTATAAAATTATATAACAGTTTTTGAGTTGATAGTATTGCAATAATTACTTTTAGTAGTATAATAATCTTGTGAATGAATTCGAATCATAAACTGTACTATTAATTTTTAATTATTTTATATAACAAAGGATGATGGAAATGGCGAAATTAGAAAAAGAACAAGAAAAAAAAGTAAACCAAGGGAAATCTGGCGCAGATTTAGTTGTTGATAGCTTAATTAATCAGGGTGTAACACATGTATTTGGGATCCCGGGCGCAAAAATCGACAAAGTATTCGATGTCATGGAAGACCGCGGTCCAGAATTGATTGTTAGTCGACATGAACAAAATGCTGCTTTTATGGCTGCAGCAATTGGTCGTTTAACTGGAAAACCAGGAGTTGTTTTAGTAACAAGTGGACCAGGTGCGTCTAATCTTGCAACAGGACTTGTAACCGCAACTGCTGAAGGGGATCCTGTGGTGGCAATTGCTGGAAACGTAACTAGACAAGATCGCCTCAAAAGAACCCACCAATCGATGGATAACGCTGCTCTCTTTCGTCCAATTACTAAATATAGCGAAGAAGTTGTCCACGCTGAAAGTATACCAGAAGCAATCACTAACGCATTTCGTTCAGCAACGGAGCCTAACCAAGGTGCAGCTTTCATCAGTTTGCCACAAGATATTGTTAATGAAACAAATGTACCTGTAAAAGCAATTCGTCCACTAGCAAAACCAGAAAATGGCCCAGCATCGAAAGAACAAGTGGCGAAATTAGTTTCTCGCTTGAAAAAAGCAAAATTGCCAGTTTTATTACTAGGAATGCGCGCTTCAAGTCCGGAAGTAACAGGTGCGATTCGTCGTTTACTTCAAAAAACAAGTATTCCCGTAGTTGAAACATTCCAAGCAGCGGGAGTTATCTCGCGTGACTTAGAAGATAATTTCTTTGGTCGTGTAGGTTTGTTCCGTAATCAACCTGGAGATATCCTTCTTAACAAAGCTGATTTAGTCATTACAGTCGGTTATGACCCAATTGAATACGATCCAAAAGCTTGGAACACATCTGGAGATCGAACTATTGTCCACATAGATGATATTCGTGCTGATATTGATCACTATTACCAACCGGTCACAGAACTAGTAGGAAATATATCACTAACGTTGGACCGTGTTAATGCTAAATTTAGTGGGTTAGAACTAGCGGATAAAGAATTGGAAACTTTAAAAGAGCTTCATAATAAATTAGAAGAAAGAGATGTTCCACCTGTCAGCGATGAAACGAATCGTGTTCATCCGCTGTCCGTTATTCAAACGCTTCGTTCCGCCATTGATGATAATGTTACTGTAACTGTAGATGTTGGTTCGCATTATATTTGGATGGCTCGTCATTTCCGTTCCTATGAACCACGCCGTCTGCTTTTCAGTAATGGAATGCAAACGCTTGGTGTGGCACTTCCATGGGGGATTGCGGCAACACTCGTTCATCCCGGTGAAAAAGTAGTTTCGATATCGGGGGATGGTGGATTCCTGTTTTCGGCAATGGAGCTTGAAACGGCTGTTAGATTGCGCGCACCACTTGTTCATCTAGTTTGGAATGATGGTAGCTACGACATGGTTGCCTTCCAACAAAAAATGAAATACGGCAAAGAAGCAGCTGTTCGTTTCGGCGATGTAGATATTGTGAAATTTGCGGAAAGCTTTGGGGCAAAAGGACTTAGAGTGACAAAGCCAGAAGATTTAGCCGATGTTTTAAAAGAAGCGCTTGAATCAGAAGGGCCGGTAGTCGTGGATATTCCAATTGATTATCGTGATAATATCAAACTTGGAGAAACTATACTACCAGATCAATTTTATTAAGAAAATGCTGGAAAACCTTGATTTGACATAAAGGTTTTCTTTTTTTAGGATAAAATTTGACTTGGAGTGGGCTTCAAGGTATATGCTGTAGATAGGATTAATAAAGGAGGAATACTAAATGGAATATGTGAAATTTGGAAATACTGGAATGGATGTTTCAAAAATTTGCCTAGGAACAATGGGATTTGGTGACAAAGATAAATGGGTGCATAAATGGGTTTTAGACGAAGCGAATAGTCGACCAATTATTAAAAAAGCACTAGACTTAGGAATTAATTTCTTTGATACAGCCAATATTTATTCCTACGGGGAAAGTGAAAAAATTGTTGGCCGCGCCTTGAAAGATTATGCTAGTAGGGATGATATTGTACTTGCCACTAAAGTACATTCTACAATGCGACCAGGTCGTCCGAATAGCAGTGGTTTATCTAGAAAAGCAATTTTAAGTGAAATTGATCAAAGTTTGAAACGCTTAGAAACAGATTATGTTGATTTATATATCATCCACCGTTTTGATGAAAATACACCAATTGAAGAAACAATGGAAGCGATGCATGATGTTGTTAAGTCAGGAAAAGCCCGTTATATTGGAGCTAGTGCAATGTTTGCTTGGCAATTCCAAAAAGCACAACGCGTTGCTGAAAAAAATGGTTGGACAAAATTTGTTTCGATGCAAAATCATTATAATTTGATTTACCGAGAAGAAGAACGGGAAATGATTCCATTTTGCCGGGATGAAAAAATTGCGATAACACCATATAGCCCGCTCGCTTCAGGAAGACTAACTCGAGAATTTGCAGAAACTACTTATCGTTCAGAAACCGATGCTGTTCAAAAATCTAAATATGATGGTACTCAGGATTCAGACAAAGGAATTATCGAGCGCGTGGCTGAACTAGCGGAGAAACATCAAGTGACAAGAGATAAAATTGCCTTAGCTTGGATGTTAACTAAACAAGGAATTACTTCGCCAATTATCGGAGCGCAAAAAGAAAGTCATCTAGAAAGCGCAGTAGCAGCACTTGACATTAAGCTTTCAGAAACAGAAGTAGACTACTTAGAAGAATTATATGTTCCCCATCCAGTGGTCGGAGCATTGCCGATAAAAAAATAATTTAACTAGTGAAGATGAAGTTGCCGTGTGCGCTTCATCTTTTTTTATTTTAAAATGCTATTGACAACTCCAATGCAACCGTTTACAATTAAGTGGTATTAAAAAATGATTAACCTGTATCTTTTTCTGAGCCGGTTAGATATTGATAAATAAGAGGTGTAGCTATGGAATACAAAGATTTATCGCCTGCTGTACAGAGTGAAGAACAATTAAGGCAACTCATTCAAGAAAAGACAGCGAGGGGCGAATTAGATTTTCCGTCCGAAAGAACACTTGAATCGGAATTAGGGGTAAGTAGAACCACATTAAGAAGGTCGCTTGATACACTTGAAAAAGAAGCAGTCATCCAAAAAAGAAGTCGTAAAGGAATTGAAATTAATCCAAAACAAACGATTAATATTTTGAAGATGAATTCAATGAGTAGTCAGTTGCCATCTGACCAAACAGTTACAGTACTTTCGAGTGAAATAACAAAAGGTGTAAAAGAAGTAAACCATTTTTTAACAACAGACATAAAAAATCCTCTCTACAAATTGGTCAGATTGCGGAGTATTGAAGGGAGACCTTTTTCTTATGAAATATCGTATCTAGATAGCGCTCGTTTTCCGGGAATTGAACAAATAGATTTAAATAACACATCGCTTTACCATGTGTTAGAAGAGCGCTTCCAGATAAAACCTACATACGGACGCGAAGAATTGCGCTTTGTTTCAGCGAATGAAGATTTAGCGCATGTGTTAAAAGTCAAAAAGCAAACACCACTTTTCGAAGTAGTAAGTAAGGCGTTTGACCAAAATGACGAGCCGTTTGAGTACAGTAAACAATATCTAATTGGTGATCAAATTAAGTACAAAATCAACGCGAAAAATATATTTGATTACTTGGAGGATGAGTGAAGATGAGTGCTAAAAAGCCACTATTCGAAGTGATAGCTTACGAGTTAAGAGAGAAAATTAATCGCGATGAATATAAAGCGGGAATGCTTATGCCCAGTGAATCTGAGCTGCAAGAAATTTTTTCTAGTAGTCGAACTACGATTCGTCGAGCAGTTGATTTATTAGTCGCGGAAGGCTTAGTCGTACGTAAAAATGGTATTGGCTTATATGTCGAACCAAAATTAACTGCACAAAACATTTTAGAAATGACAGGTGTTATGAAAAATGATACCAAGGAAGACGCCAAAAAAGATATTAAAGATTTCTATGTTCGTAAAGCCGGCACCTTCTACGCGGAAAAGTTTGGCATAAAAGAAAACGAACTAGTTTATTCTGTTAAGTTCATCCAAAAGAATGAACGCACTGTTACGCTTGATCGCTTGATTTTACCACTCGGTTTATATCCTGATTTACAAGTAAAAGACTTACATATTATCAACATTATTGAGCTTGTTAATTCGGGTAAATATAAATTATTTGAGCTTGAACAGGAACTTCAACTTGTTTTAGCTGGCAATGAGCAAATGAAATATATGCATTTAAAAGAAAATGATCCTGTTTTTAAACTAAGTAGTCTTTTTTATGCCGAAAATCAGTTGCCGATTGCTATTCAATATCATTATGAAGATGCTGAGTCGACCAAATATGTAGTTGATTTTAACTAAGAAAAAGGAGGAAAAGAAAATGATTCAATTTCTACGTGTAGATCACCGTTTACTTCATGGGCAAGTAGCAGTTTCCTGGTTTAATGCATTAGATGTTAATACAATTTTAGTGGCAAATGACGGGGTAGCTGCAGATGATTTTCGTAAATCTGCCATTCGTCTTGCTAAACCCGAAGCGGCAAAACTAGTGATGAAGAGCATTGACGAAAGTATTGCTTCCATCAACTCAGGTGTTACCGACAAATATAATTTATTAGTTGTGGTGGAATCAGTTGGTGACGCTTACAAATTAATAAAAGGAACAAATGGTAAGATTCCAATGTTGAATTTAGGCGGTACAAAACAAAGAGAAGGAACAACAAATTTCTCCAAAGCAATCAATTTAACTGCCGAAGAAGTAGAAAAATTACAAGAATTGCAAAAAGAAGCTATTGATGTTTTCATGCAACAAGTACCAAATGAGAAAAAAGTGATTTTTGAAGCATAAAAACGAAAGCAGGGATAAATTATGGAACAGTTAGGAACAGCGCTTTTGCTCGCACTTGCAGCCATGCTTGCAAATGGAGAGTATTTGTTTGGTTCATCAATGTTATCGCGGCCACTTGTAACATGTACACTTGCAGGGTTAATTATGGGTGACGTGCAGATGGGGATTGTTATGGGAGCGACATTAGAATTAGCTTTTGTAGGTTCATTTTCCATCGGTGCATCCATTCCTCCAGAAATTATTTCAGGGAGTATTTTAGGGACAGCATTTGCCATTTCAACGGGCGAAAGTACAGCCGTAGCACTTGCACTCGGTATTCCAATTGCTTCACTAGTATTAGTTGTTAAAAATTTATGTTTCATTTTTGTATTACCTTATTTTGTACATAAGGCAGATAGGTATGCTTTAGAGGGTAATTCAAAAGGGATAAGTCGAATGCAGCTCTTAGGTGGATTCTTATCTATCAATTTACCCATCGGGATTATTGTTGCAACATCTTATCTTGTTGGTAGCCCAGTTATCCAAAATGTCCTTGATGCAATTCCAGCTTTTGTTATTGCTGGCTTAGGCATTGCAACTGGTTTATTACCAGCTTACGGTTTTGCTTTACTTCTTAAATTAATGGTAAACAAAAAGAATGCGGTATTTTTCGTTTTTGGTTTTGCACTCGCAGTTTATTTAAAAGTTCCAGTTACAGGAGTAGCCATTTTTGGCGCTTGTTTAGCACTTATTTTGACAGGTTACGCTACACTTAAAAATAATGATCACAACGGACCAAGCGGAGGGAGCAGAGAACCAGCACTTGCTAATGATGGAGGGATAAACTATGAAGATGAAGAGTTCTGATGTACTAACGAAAAAAGATTTAATGAAAGTTTTTTGGCGCTCGTTCACGATGGAATGGTCATGGAACTATGAACGACAATCCAACATGGGTTATGGCTTTTCGATGTTACCAGCACTAAACAAAATTTTTAAAAATGATAAGGAAAAACGAATTTCATCTTATCAAAGGCATTTAGAATTTTATAATGTGACACCATGGCTTTCTACTTTTCCACTTGGGATTTCGATTGCAATGGAAGAACAATCAGCAAAAGACGAGACATTTGATACAGATTCTATCAATAATATCAAAGTAGCATTAATGGGGCCTCTAAGCGGTATTGGAGATTCCTTCTTCTGGGGAACGTTACGTGTTATTGCAACTGGGATTGGGACATCGTTGGCGTTACAAGGAAATATTTTAGGGCCGATTTTGTTCCTTCTTATTTTCAATATTCCAGCTATTCTGACGCGTTATTATGGTTTATTCATTGGTTACAACATTGGTGCAAATTTCATTGAAAAAATCCAAAAGACTGGATTGATGGATAAATTATCTTACGGCGCGTCGATTATTGGTTTAGGCGTTGTTGGAGCAATGGTCGCCACGATGGTTAACATCAATATGCCGATGAAATTTGGTTCAGGAGACGAAGCAGTAACCGTTCAAAGTATTTTCGATGGTATTGTCCCTGGGATTTTAGCATTAGCATTTACATTCTTTATTTTTTGGTTAGATAAAAAAGGTTTGAAAGCACATTGGATTCTGTTATTAATCGCAGGAATCGGGATTTTAGGTGCTTATACCGGTTTATTAAAATAAGTAGGTGAAGTAATGAAAAATATGGATTATTACGTTAGGTCTGAACAAGCAGTTTATCAGCATATTATCGAAAATCGTAAAGTACTTTTACAAGAGTTACTCGAAATGAAACATCAAGATTATCGAGCTGTCGTTATTTTTGCAACTGGGTCTAGTTCGAACGCGGCCTTTGCAGCAGAGCTTTATATGAGCGCAAAACTACAAATTCCAGTTTATGTAGAAGAACCATCAGTTTCGGCAAATTATATGTTGCATTTGAATAAAGACACATTGTACATCGCCATTTCGCAAGGTGGGCATAGTTACTCAACTATTTATTTAGTGGAGGAAATTGAACGAAGCGGTGGAACAGTTTTCACACTCACAAGCGATTTAGAAAGTCCAATCGCTAAAAAAGCAACTAATGTAATTAGTATGGGAATGGATAAGGAAGAAATGCCTTATGTCACACTTGGCTATAGCGCCACTATCCTTGTTTTAAACTTATTAGCGCTTGAAATGGCACAGTCACAAGGGAAAGTCCAAGCTACTGATTACGAAACCGACCTTAGTGAAATGCAAACAATTGCTCGTGAGTTACCCCAAGTTATTGAAAAAGCAGCAAGTTGGGTTGATGCACATACTGCGGAATTAATGGAAGCGAAACGAATCTTTTTCATCGGATACGGTGCAGCTTATGGGGTTGCTCGTGAGGGAGAAACAAAAGTAACAGAAACCATTCGTATCACAGCTTTTGGTAAGGAATTAGAAGAGTACATGCATGGTCCGTATATCGGTTTAGCACCAGAAGATTATATTATTTTCATCGAACCACAAGGCTTACTTGAAAATAGAGCCGATAAACTAAAAGATTTTTTAGCAGGGCATGTTGAAAAAGTTCGGACAATCTATGCCGGGGTAGGCAAAAAGCAAACATCTGATTTAGCGCTTAATTTGCAAGTGAATGAGCTACTTACTCCGCTATTTATGACGATTCCGGTCCATTTATTATCTTTTAAAATCTCTCAAGAAAAAAATGTAAACTTAGAAATATCTGCATACCCAGAATTTGATAAAATAACAAAATCCAAAATATAAAATAGAAAGTAGGAATGAATCGTGTTAAAGTTTGATGAACAAAAAGTATTGGAAAATATGGAAGGGGCGTTAAAATTACGGCCACAAATTAATGAAATAGTTGATGAAATTCAAAATCGTGGTTTCAGTAATATTTGCTGGCTCGGAATTGGTGGAACTTATGCGTCTGCTATGCAAGCGGTTGTTCATATGAAAGAAAAAACAGCACTCGAAACTTTTTATGAAAATGCAGCAGTGTTTTTAACAACTGGAAATAAACGAGTGACAAAAGATACCTTAGTTGTAATTTCGTCTGTCACAGGTAGCACAGAAGAAGTAGTAGACGCCGTGAAAAAATGTAATGAAATTGGTGCAACGGTATTGGGATTCATTGATAAAGGTGAGGCAGAACTTGCTAAATTGGTAGACCACTTAATTTCTTATCCATTAAACGAACAGTTGAAATTCTTCATGGTCGCTGATCGATTCATGTACTTAGCAGGAGAATTTGACGAGTATGATGAATTTTATCAAGAAATGGATCAGCATTTTGCCAAAGGGATTGTAGTAGTAGAGAAATCAGCGGACGAATTCGGAAAAGCATTTGCGCAGAAACACCACCAAGATGACATTCACTATTTTGTCGGAGCGGGAAATCAGTGGGGCGCAACTTATTCATACGCAATGTGTTACTGGGAAGAACAACACTGGATTAAAACGAAATCGATTGAGGCGCATGAATTTTTCCACGGGATGTTTGAAATTGTCGAACGCGATACACCTGTAACTATTTATGTAACAGAAGATAGCCAGCGCTCGCTTAGTGAACGAGTAGTGAAATTCATTCCGCAAATTTGTGCTAATTACACGGTCATTGACGCTAAAGATTATGAGCTACCAGGTATTTCACCAAAATTCAGAGGGGCACTTTCACCATTTATTATCCATGCAGTCAATAATCGAATTGATGTCCATGTGGAGCAAATTAACTGCCATCCAATGGAAATTAGAAGATATTATTGTCAGCTAGACTATTAAAAAGGCGGTTTGGGAAATGAAAGCAATTTTTGTTTGCACACACGGAAATGCCGCAAAAGAATTAATTCATTCAGCTGAAATGATTTGCGGTATTCAAGAAAATACGAGTTTTGTATCGTTTGATGAAGGTGAATCAGCTGAAAACTTACAGACGAAAATAATCACTGAAGTAGGAAAACTTGATTTAACAGAAGGAATTTTATTTCTAACTGATTTAAAAGGTGGTACTCCGTTTAATGTACTAGTTGGACTCTTAGCTAATTATCGCCAAACAGAACTTGTCACCGGAGTCAATATCCCGTTGTTACTAGAAGTGTTTTTAGGCAGAGCAACATTTACTTTAGCTGAACTAGCAAAACAAGCAACTGACACAGGCAAATTGGGGATTTATCAATATGTCACACCAGTGGAAGAAGTAGAAGAAGATTTTTAGCGAAAAAGCAGGAATTCTTTAAAGGAATTTCTGCTTTTTTGCGTTCGAGCCATTTTAACCTCGAACTCTGCTCATTCTTGCGTTATACTAAAAAGAAAAAGCAGGAGGGATGAAATGGACAAACAAAAAGAACAGCTTAGTGTGGAAGTTGCGAGACTATACTACCAAGCTGATTTTAGCCAACAAGAAATTGCTGCTAGACTTGGTGTGTCACGACCGACCGTTTCCAGACTACTACAAAATGCCAAAACAAAAGGCTATGTTAAAATCGAAGTCCAAGATCCATTTGCGAATCTCACCGAACTAGCAACAGCCTTAAAGGAAAAATATCAACTAAAAAATGTTTCCGTTGCTTTTAGTCAAACAAGTGACTACACCGAAATAACCAAACAAATTAGTCAAAGTGCCGCAAAATATTTAACAGAAATTATCCGTGACGGTGACATTCTAGGAGTAAGTTGGGGAACCACCATGTATAAAATCGCCCAAAAATTAACCCCGTCAAAAACCGAAATAAAAGTAGTGCAGTTAAAAGGTGGCGTTAGTCATTCAGATGTTAATACATATGCGGCGGAAACATTAGCGCTATTTGGGACTTCTTTTGATACGTCACCTGTTTCATTACCACTCCCAGTTGTGCTCGACAATCCAGTAGCTAAGCAAATGGTTGAAGCCGATAGACACATTAAAAATATGATTGACCTAGGAAAAAAAGCGAATGTGGCTATTTTTACAGTCGGAACAGTGCGCGACGAAGCTCTACTCTTTCGGTTAGGCTATTTTTCTGATGCGGAAAAAAATCGTTTAAAAGAAAAAGCTGTTGGCGACATTTGTTCAAGATTTTTCACTATTAACGGGGAAGTTGCGGATCAGAAAATGGACGAACGAACCATTGGTATAAATCTGCAAGACTTAAAACAAAAAGAAACCACCATTCTCGTAGCAGGTGGCGAACGGAAATTGAAAGCAATTCATGGAGCGCTTTGTGGTGGGTATGCCAATCACTTTATTACAGACCAATTTACTGCCAAAAATCTACTTGAACAAAATTTCATGTATTAGTTTACAATTGTTCTATAGTACGCTATGATAAAGTCAAATCCAATTATAAAGGAGTTTTTTGAAATGAATATTGCTAAAATGATCGACCATACAGCTCTGAAACCAGACACAACAAAAGAACAAATTTTAACATTAACAAAAGAAGCGAAAGAATTTGGCTTTGCTTCCGTTTGTGTGAATCCAACATGGGTGAAATTAGCTGCAGAACAATTGGCAGGCGCTGAATCAGTTGTTTGTACCGTTATCGGTTTCCCGCTTGGAGCAAATACACCAGAAGTAAAAGCGTTTGAAGTAAATGACGCAATCAAAAATGGCGCAAAAGAAGTCGATATGGTTATTAATATCGCTGCTTTAAAAGACAAAAATGATGAATTAGTAGAACGCGATATCCGTGCTGGAGTCGATGCTGCCAAGGGACACGCCTTAGTTAAAGTTATAATCGAAACATGCCTGTTAACAGATGAAGAAAAAGTTCGCGCTTGTGAAATCGCTGTAAAAGCAGGAACAGACTTTGTTAAAACCTCTACTGGATTTTCAACAGGAGGCGCAACTGCAGAAGACATCGCCCTAATGCGCAAAACAGTTGGACCGAATATTGGCGTCAAGGCATCTGGTGGAATTCGAACTAAAGAAGATGTAGAAAAAATGATTAAAGCTGGCGCATCTCGTATTGGTGCAAGTGCAGGAGTCGCAATTGTTTCCGGCGAAAAGGCAGCTAAACCAGATAATTACTGATTTTCTATGAAACCCCTTTATTAATCTTCTTAAATATGGCAAAATAAGGAGAATAGATAATCTGACTGGGGGAGTTTAAATGGCTGCAACCATCCGCGAAATAGCAGAAAAGACAGGCGTTTCGATTACGACGATTTCTCAAATTTTGAATGGTAAAGGAGAACGATTTAGCGATTTAACTCGCGAAAAAGTTCTTAAAACAGCAAAAGAAATGTCCTACAAACCAAATTTTTTCGCTAAAAACATGATTGTTAGTCACACAAACACTATCGGGATGATTGTCCCAGAAGTTACCGACCCATTTTTTTCGCAAATGGTTAAAGGGGCGGAAGACTACTTAAATAAAAATGGTTATATGATTATGCTTTGCAACTCTTCCAACGATAAAACACGCGAAGATTTATATGTAGAAGAATTATTACACCGGGCTGTCGATGGCTTAATTATCGCCAGCCCTAATATTCTGCTCTCTGGCGTTATTGATCGGATGGAAGAAAAGCGTGCTCCCTATATTTTACTTGATCGGCAACGGAATCCTCGCCAAGAAGGTAATATCGCGATTGATGATTTTAAAGGGGGCTTCATGGCAACAGAACATTTGATAAAACTTGGTCATACGAAAATTGGTATTATTATTTCAGATACTTCTTTTTATAATGTACATGAACGTTATGAAGGGTATTTGGCATGTATGAAAGAATACAACCTCATTGTACAAGAAGGATGGATTGTTAGTGGCGACCAAACGATGAACGCTGGTTACTTAGCGACGCAAAAATTATTAAAAGAAAACATTACTGCTATTTTTGCGACCAATGATTTAATGGCAATGGGGACATACCGTGCTGCTCTGGAAAAAGGTTTACACGTGCCAGACGACCTAAGCGTGATTGGTTTTGACGATATTGAACTTTCCGAGTATATGACACCGCCGCTAACGACAATCCGTCAACCGATTTACGGTATTGGCGAGATTGCTGCAGAACTTTTATTGAAAAATATTCAAAATCCGACTGAGAAATTAGAGAATCGGTTACTCGATATTGCTTTAATCAATCGAAGTAGCACAAAAAGTATTGACAATCAGTGAGTGAGTACGATATAGTGAGCATGTTAAGTACATGTTCCTGTTTAGTAAAACGGTTTACTTGAAAAGTGTAACCGTTCTCAAAAGGAATACATAGAATGCTAAAGTGGACGAAAAGAAAGGGTGACGGAGAAATGAGAATGGTGGATATTATTTCCAAAAAGAGGGACGGTAAAGCTTTATCAACCGAAGAAATTCAGTTTTTCATTGATGGGTATACAAATGGGGAAATTCCAGATTATCAAGCAAGTGCTCTAGCCATGGCGATCTTTTTCCAAGATATGAATGATGAGGAGCGCGCCGATTTAACGATGGCGATGGTTGGTTCCGGTGACACAATCGATTTATCGGCTATTGAAGGAATCAAAGTCGATAAACATAGTACAGGCGGTGTAGGCGATACTACAACACTCGTTCTTGCGCCACTTGTTGCTGCAGTCGGAGTTCCAGTTGCTAAAATGTCCGGACGTGGCTTAGGTCACACAGGTGGGACAATCGATAAGTTAGAGTCTATCAAAGGTTTTCATATTGAACTAGATAAACAAGATTTCATTAATTTAGTGAATCGTGATAAAGTAGCAGTTATTGGCCAATCGGGCAATTTAACCCCTGCAGATAAAAAAATGTACGCGCTTCGTGATGTAACAGGAACAGTAAATTCGATTCCGTTAATCGCAAGCTCTATTATGAGTAAAAAAATTGCTGCTGGGGCAGATGCCATCGTACTTGATGTCAAAACAGGCGCAGGTGCATTTATGAAAACCGACGAAGATGCAGAAAAGCTAGCACATGCCATGGTTCGCATCGGTAATAACGTTGGCAGAAATACAATGGCAGTCATTTCTGATATGTCTCAACCACTTGGTGAAGCAATCGGAAACGCTTTAGAGGTAAAAGAAGCCATCGACACATTAAAAGGGCAAGGTCCAGAAGACTTAACTGAATTAGTTCTTGTACTCGGAAGTCAAATGGTCGTGCTTGCTAAGAAAGCAGAAACGTTAGAGGAAGCTCGTGCTAAGCTCATCCAAGTAATCAAAAACGGAGCAGCATTAGAGAAATTTAAAACCTTCCTTTCGAACCAAGGTGGCGACGCAAGCATTGTTGACCATCCAGAAAAACTTCCGCAAGCAAAATACCAAATCGAAGTACCAGCAAAAACAGCTGGCTTTGTAAGTAAAATAGTTGCAGATGAAATCGGAATTGCCGCTATGATCCTAGGAGCTGGCCGTGCAACCAAAGAAGATGAAATTAATTTGGCAGTTGGTTTAATGTTACGTAAAAAAGTAGGCGACCCTGTCAAAGCGGGCGAATCACTCGTAACGATTTTTGCCGACCAAGAAAATGTAGAAAACGTTAAAGCGAAGATCTATGAAAATATTGAAATCGCTGACCACGCAACAGCTCCAACGCTTGTTCATAAAGTAATCACAGAATAAATAAAAGCGCCAAAGTTAGATAAGTTAACTTTGGCACTTTTTCAATTCTCCGCAGCTTCAATCTGCTCCAACATATCTGGCGTACTTAAATCACTTCTAAGAAATTCAGTCGTTTGTGGTAATTGTAGTTCGAATTCTGTTTGTTGCGCCACTTCTACCGTTCCCTCAAGCATTTCATAATCAAACACATGACCACCAATTTTTCGCATATCATCAATAAAATGAACATGATAGCCAGAGACACCAATTCCGCTAATATAGGCAGGCGTCCAAAAACCAACAATTGTTCCGGTAATGTATTCAAAGTGATAAGTTGGTTGTTCTTTCACTGCTTCAATTAATGGCGGGTAAGGCCGCTGTTGTTTTGGTACTACGCGTGTATCAACATACCGGAAGTTCCCAGTCATTTTTACCGCATAAAAAACATTCGGTCCTTGTACTAATTCGGCAATTTGCGCTTCTACATCCTGTTTCGAAGTAGGTCCTGATATTTTAAAGGAAGTATCAGCATCAAAAAAAGTAGTGCTAGCATAAGGTGTTGTATCTTCTGGTTTTACTTTATATGCTTGTCCGTCCGAACGGATTTGGAAAGCTTCTCCATCTAATATAATTAATTCGCCGTCAAATTCGTCCAGTGTTCCGATACCTAAATCACCATGTTGTAGTAATTCTTTAAAGCTCGTTGTTCCACTGAAAAGTCCGCCAACAAGTGCTGCCATAGTAGAATGCTGAAATAATCGATTTTTTCTTACTGCTTCCATAATTGCCACTCCTTGAATTGTTATATATATAAGTATTGAATTTAATAATACAGTTATGTTTCAATATCTACATTATACTACTTTATATCCGCAAACAAAAGATTTTAAACTAAAATTTATAATAAACTGTTACTATAACAGACGAATAAACTGTAATATAAAAAAGTCCCTACTAAAAGAGTAGGAACCCATTTTACACAAGGAGCGTATAGAGTGTTTGATTGTCATTAATAGGAATGTAGCTAGGATCAAATGCAGCGACTCGTTCAAGCAGTCCCTCGTAATCATTTTTGTCTTGGAGGAGCACGCCGATTATAACAGGACCATTACCACGATTCACTTTTTTGGTATATTCAAACTTGGTAATATCATCATGCGGACCGAGCACATCATTAACGAATTCTTTCAGTGCACCTGGTCTTTGCGAAAAGTTAACGATAAAATAGTGTTTTAAACCTTCATGAAGCAAGGAGCGCTCTTCTATTTCTTGCATTCGATTAATATCATTATTTCCTCCGCTAATGATACAGACAACCGTTTTGTCTTTAATTTCATCACGATATGTTTCAAGTGCGGCAACGGAAAGTGCTCCAGCTGGTTCGGCGACAATAGCTTGTTTTGTATACATATCTAAAATAGTCGAACAAACAGCCCCTTCTGAAATAGTCGTTATTTCATCTACTAGTACCTTCGCATGTTCAAAAGTTAGATTACCAACTTCTTTCACCGCTGCACCATCAACGAATTTGTCTATTTTATCTAGCTTGACTACTTGGTTTTGTTTGAGTGCTTCCGTCATCGAAGGAGCGCCCTCTGGTTCGACACCGATTATTTTGGTAATCGGACTTTTCGCTTTTAAGTAAGTTGCTACGCCGCTAATTAAGCCACCTCCACCAATTCCAGCAAATACATAATCAGCTTGTTCATGCGCTTTGTTTAAATCTGCCACCATTTCGACCGCGAGTGAGCCTTGACCAGCAATAATATCTGGATCATCGAATGGAGGAATAAATGCTTGACCATGTTCTTCAGCAAATTCTTTGGCCGCCGCCGCGGAAGCATCGAATGTATCACCGATTAAGACAACTTCCACATTTGTTCCACCGAAAAATTTCACTTGAGATACTTTTTGCTGTGGGGTGGTGGTTGGCATGAAAATGGTTGCGGGAACGGTCATCCGTTTGCACGTATATGCCACGCCTTGCGCATGATTACCTGCACTGGCACAGACAACACCGCGTTCCAATTTTTCCGGTGAAAGTCTTGAAATAGCGTAAAATGCACCTCGCAATTTGAAGGAACGAACGCGCTGTAAATCTTCTCGTTTTAAATACACGTTACAATGATATTTTTCTGAAAGATAAAAATCATATTCGAGTGGTGTATGCTTGACGATAGATTTTAGCACGTTATAGGCCTTTTCTACGTCTTTTTCAGTTACTAATAAATCAACTAATTCCATCATCCTCACTACCTTTTCTTATATCGAATCGACTTTTTGTTCATATGCCTTAATTGCATCAATATGTTCAAATGTAATGGCAATATCATCTAATCCATTAATAAATTTATTTTTCCATGTCGCATCTATTTCAAACGGGTAGATTCCAACTGAACTAATGACTTCTTGGTTTGGTAAATCAATTGTCACTTGTTCATCCGCAGCGATTTTTGCTAATTTTTCGCGCGCTTCTTTTGGTAAAACGATAGGAAGAACACCATTTTTTGTGCAATTCATATAAAAGATATCGCTGTAACTCCCAGCAATAATTACCCGAAACCGATAATCAAGCAAGGCCCAAGCAGCATGTTCACGGGAAGAACCACAACCAAAATTATCCCCAGTGATTAAAATCGTTGCTTCTTGTCTATCTGGTGCGTTAAGCGGAAAATCTGGATTGGGTTTTCGGCTTGGCAAATAGCGCCAACTATCAAAGAGGAATTCACCAAAACCAGTACGTTCAATTCGTTTTAGGAAACTTTTCGGAATAATTTGGTCGGTATCAATATTATCATTCATAAGTGCTACTGTTTTACCAATGTGTACTTTAATTGCTTCCACTTATAACCGCCTCCTTACGAATATCAATAAAGCGTCCGTTAATCGCCGCCGCTGCAGCCATAGCTGGAGAAACTAGGTGAGTGCGAGCTCCTTTACCTTGACGACCTTCAAAGTTTCGGTTTGAGGTCGAGGCGCAGTGAACACCGTCTGGAACTTGGTCAGGATTCATGCCGAGGCACATCGAACAACCAGGTTCACGCCACTCAAATCCCGCTTCTTTAAATACCTTATCAAGCCCGATTGCTTCTGCAGCATTACGAACTTGACGAGAGCCCGGGACGACGAGCGCACGGATATTATTTTTAACTTTATTTCCTTTTACGATACGTGCTGCTTCTTCCAAATCAGATAGTCTAGCGTTTGTACAAGAACCAATAAACACATAGCCAAGTTCAATTTGTTCTGCTTTTTGACCAGGTGCGAGACCCATATATTCATAAGCACGATCGTCATTCATATCTTTAATTTCCGGAAAGGCTTTAGAAAAAGGGACGCCCATTTCTGGGTTGGTTCCCCATGTGACATACGGTTCCAAAATACTAGCATCCATTTCAATATGAAGATCATAGGTAGCATCTTCATCAGTAGCAAGTGTTTCCCAGTCTTGAATCGCTGCATCCATATCAGTAGGAGCATATTCTCGACCACGAACATATTCGAATGTAGTAGTATCTGGCGCCATCATCCCCATTTTTGCACCGCCTTCGATGGCCATGTTACAAATCGTCATTCGTTCTTCCATCGACATATTGCGAATAGTTTCACCGTAGTATTCTACTGCATAGCCAGTACCAAATGCGACGCCATAAGTGGCAATTAGATGCAAGATAATATCTTTCGCATAAACACCTTTTGGGAGCTTACCATTAATTTCAATCCCCATTGATTTTGGCTTTTGTTGCCAAATGGTTTGGGTGGCAAAAACATGTTCCACTTCACTTGAACCAATTCCAAACCCAATCGCTCCAAAAGCACCATGTGTTGCAGTATGAGAATCACCACAAACAATGACTTTTCCTGGTTGAGTGAGCCCTGTTTCTGGTCCGACCATATGAACAATCCCTTGACGGTCGCTCCCCATATCTGCTAGAGTAACACCAAATTCAGCACAATTCGTTTGGAGTGCTTCAATTTGTTTTTTCGCTACAAGGTCTTGGATGTTAAAAATATCTTCAGTCGGAACGTTGTGATCCATTGTCGCAAAAGTTTTATCAGGTCTGCGCAGTGGTCTATTTTCCATTCGAAGACCTTCAAATGCTTGAGGAGAAGTTACTTCATGAATTAAATGGAGGTCAACGTATAATAACTGTGGTTCACCTTCTTTGCCATAAATGACGTGGCGATTCCAAAGTTTATCAAATAGTGTTTTCCCCATTTTTATTCTCCTCCTTCAATTTGTTTTAGTACTTCTTTGGTAAAATCAGTAGTGGATGTAGTTCCACCTAAGTCAGCAGTTAAAAATCCAGCTTCCATTGTTGCGGCAGTTGCTTTATCAATCGCATCAGCTTCCACAAAAAGTCCGAAAGATTGGCGTAACATCATAGATATGGAAGAAATCATCGACATTGGATTAGCGATATTTTGACCTGCGATATCGGGGGCTGAACCATGAATAGGCTCATATAATGAAGGGCCATTTTCCGCATGACTGGCAGAAGGTAACATACCTAGTGAGCCAGTGATTACAGACGCTTCATCACTTAAAATATCACCGAATAAATTTTCCGTAACAATTACATCAAAAGTAGTTGGCCGTTGTATAAGTATCATCGCAGCAGCATCTACGTATAAATGTTCTAGAGTAATATCCGGATGCTTGTTAGCAACTTCTTCGGCAATTTGACGCCATAGTTTGCTAGAAGCGAGTACGTTAGCTTTATCGACCGAAGTCACTTTTTTATTTCTTGTAGCAGCAATCGCGAAGGCTTTTTCGATAATTCGTTCGATTTCTGCTCGAGTATAAGTTAAAGAATCGACCGCTGCATCTTCATTCCAATGTTTTGGTTCACCGAAGTACAAGCCGCCAGTAAGTTCCCGGACAACGATAAAATCAGTGCCTTCCACAATATCTTTTTTTAAAGGAGAGAGGTGTGAAATCGAACTTGGAACTTGGATAGGACGGATGTTAGCGAATAGACCAAGCGCTTTTCTAAGAGCAAGTAAACCATCTTCAGGTCGTTTTGCCGCATTATCCCACTTAGGACCGCCAATTGCACCTAGTAAAATCGCATCGGCATTTTGGCAGGCTTTAAGTGTGGTTTCAGGCATTGGATCTCCAGTAGTATCTATCCCTGCGCCACCAAATGGGTGAGATTCGATTTCAAACGTGTGCTGATATTTCTTAGCAATGGCTTGGAGAACCTGGGTACCAGCTGTCATAATTTCTGGACCAATTCCGTCACCAGCTAGAGAGGTAATTTTGTAAGTCACGTTATTTTACCTCCTCAAAATCAGCTTGGTTGGTAACGGTTTTGCTTTTGCCTGATGCTTGTAAGTAAGCTTTAGCACTTGCGGTTAAAACGTCAAAATCAATTCCGATACCGTGAAATTCAGTGCCTTTAGCATTTTTGACTACAACGTGAACTTCCGCTTGAGCATCTTGTCCAGCTGTGATTGCTTGAATACGATAATCGGTTAATTCAATATCTTGGTCCATTAAACGATTAATCGTGTTATAAATCGCTTCAATACTTCCAGAACCTGTCGCCGCATCTTCTAGTTTAGCGCCGTTTTTTTCTTCAATTCGAACGATGGCACCTTGGACACCACCTGTAACATATTGAACTTGTAAATGTGTTAGTTCAAAGTCATCAGCGGACTCAGAAGATTGACCTAGAATCAGTGCATGAAGATCTTCTTCGGTCACTTCTTTTTTCGCATCAGCTAGATGTTTAAATCGTGTGAAAGCATTTTTTTGTGCTTGTTCGCTTAGAGCATAGCCCATTTCTTCCATACGAGTATTAAAAGCATGTTTACCAGATAGTTTTCCAAGTGGAAGAGAATTTTTATCAACACCAACAAGAGCAGGGGTGATAATTTCGTAAGTATCTGGGTTTTTTAGTACCCCATCCTGATGAATACCGGATTCGTGAGCATAGGCATTTCCACCGATAACGGCTTTATTGCGAGGCACTGGCATACCTGACAAACGGCTAATCAAATCACTCGTGTTTTTAAATTGGTTCAAGACAATATTCGTTTCTGCTTGATAAAACACTTTGCGAATATGAAGTGCAACTGCTACTTCTTCTAGTGCAGTATTTCCAGCACGTTCACCGATACCATTAATCGTTCCTTCCACTCGTGTTGCACCATTTTCGATGGCAGCAAGTGCATTCGCGGTCGCCATACCGAGATCATCGTGACAGTGGGAGGCAAAAGTAACCTCATCAAATTGCTTGATTTCGCGGCGCAAGTCTTGGAACAATTGACCAAATTCAGTTGGGTTTGTGTAACCGACTGTATCTGGAATGTTAATGACCGTTGCCCCCGCATCAATTGCTGTTTGGACGGCTTCGATAAGAAACGCTCGCTCTGTTCTTGTTGCATCTTCTGGTGAAAATTGAACTACATCAAATTTTTCTCTTGTATAACTTACATGGTGTTTAATGGAAGCAAGTACTTCCGCTCGGCTCATTTTTAATTTGTATTCCATGTGTACATCGCTTGTTGCTAGGAAGATATGTATTTGCGGAGAAACAGCATTTTTAAGTGCTTCCTCTGCTCGGTCGATATCTTCTTCAACACAGCGAGCTAGCCCTGTTACAGAACAATGTTTAATCGTGTTTGCAATGGCCTTGACACATTCGAAATCTCCTGGAGAAGAAATCGGAAAGCCGGCTTCAATTACATCAATCCCGAGTTTTTCGAGTTGTAAGGCGATCTGGATTTTCTCCTTTACGTCAAAATTAACTCCAGGGGTTTGTTCGCCGTCTCGTAGTGTTGTGTCAAAAAACTGGATTTTCTTCATTCGATTTCACCTCTTGTTTTATATTAGATAGGGAAGCTTGGATTTTTCCTGCTTTCAGTATCAGTTTAGGAAAGAAACATTTCTTTCTTAAACTCAAACTGAAAATAGGTAAACGGTTGCTAGGCAAGAATTCTCACCTAGCAATCGTCTTAAGTATTAATGTTGTGGTTTCACAAACGGCATCATTTCGCGAAGGTCAGCGCCAACTTTTTCGATTGGATGACCTTGTTGTTCTGCACGCATTCTATGGAACTCTTTAAAGCCATTTTTATTATCATCAATAAAGGCTTTAGCGAAGTTGCCGTTTTGAATGTCGGTAAGTACTTCTTTCATTGCTTTTTTCGTATCGGCTGTAACAACACGCGGACCGGATACATAATCTCCATATTCTGCCGTGTTAGAGATGGAATCACGCATTTTTTCCATGCCGCCCTCATACATCAAGTCAACGATTAATTTCATTTCGTGTAGCACTTCAAAATAAGCAAGCTCTGGTTGGTAGCCAGCTTCTACAAGTGTTTCGAAGCCCGCTTGGATTAAGTGAGTCGCTCCTCCACAAAGGACAGCTTGTTCACCAAATAGATCCGTTTCGGTTTCTTCTTTGAAAGTAGTTTCAATAACGCCAGCACGAGTAGCGCCAATACCTTTTGCATAAGAAAGGGCGGTGTCACGAGCATCTCCTGTAGCATCTTGGTAAATAGCGAATAGGGAAGGAACAGCGCCGCCTTCAACAAATGTACGACGAACGAGATGTCCTGGTCCTTTTGGAGCTACTAGAAAAACATCTACATCACTAGGTGGCTTAATTACGTCAAAATGGATATTAAAACCATGCGCAAAAACAAGTGAATTACCAGATTTTAGGTTAGGTTTAATTTCTTTCTCATACGTATCGCCTTGTGTTTCATCGGGTAAAAGAATCATGATAACATCAGCTTTTTCGGCTGCGTCGCTAACAGAATAAACATCAAAACCATCATTTCTAGCTGTTTCAGCGGATTTCCCTTCACGAATACCGATAATTACTTGATTACCATTGTCGCGTAAATTTTGAGAATGGGCGTGCCCTTGAGAACCGTACCCGATTACTGCTACTGTTTTACCTTCTAGTGCGTTGTTTTTCACTGCATCTTCATAATAAACTTTTGTCATTTTTCCTAACCTCCAACTAATTTCTTTTTATATTTCAGAACACCTGACTTGCTTGCTCTGTAGTAACTTAACTCATTTTTTTGCGCTTCTTGTAAAACCGGTTACGCCAGTTCGTGCCATTTGTTTAATTCCATAAGGGCGGACAATATCGACAAAGGCATCAATTTTCTCGCTTGTCCCGGTGACTTGGATGACGACATTTTTCGTGCCGACATCAATTACGGTCGCTCTAAATGGTTTGATGACAGCGTTTAGCTCTGATCGTAAGGCGGCAGGGGAGTTGATTTTAATTAAAGCAAGTTCGCGTTCGATATGCGCATCGTCCGTAATATCGCTAACTTTAAGGACATCGATTTGTTTATTTAGTTGTTTCGTGACTTGTTCAATTTCGTATAGCGAATCAACGTGGACAACGATGGTAATCCTAGAAACATTGGGGATCTCGGTCCAGCCAACAGAAATGCTATCAATATTGTATTGGCGTCTGGAGATAACCCCAGTAATCCGATTTAGTACGCCAGATGAGTTATTTACGGTAGCTGTAATGATTCGGCGCATTTATTCCACCCCTTCCATTTGGTGATTTGGTTTACCGCTTGGAACCATTGGAAGTACTAGTTCATTTTTTGCTACATGTACGTCAATTACAATTGGTCCAGGATGAGAAAAGGCTTTTCTTAAGTCTTTTTCAAGTGTTTCAGGGTTGGTAAGGCGAACACCTTTGACCCCATAGGCTTCTGAAAGTTTCACAAAGTCTGGTTGGCTTGTGAAAATGGAGTGAGAATATCTCTCGCCGTGGAATTTTTCTTGCCACTGACGAACCATTCCAAGCGAGCCGTTATTGATAATGACTGTTTTTACGTTGATTTGGTAATCATTTAATATTGCGAGCTCCTGATTTGTCATCTGAAAGCCGCCATCACCAACAATTGCTACAACCGTTTTATCTGGGAAAGCAAGCTGTGCTCCAACTGCTGCTGGAAAACCAAATCCCATTGTTCCTAGACCACCACTTGTGATAATTTGATGATCGAACTGGAAGGGATAGAACTGCGCGGTCCACATTTGGTGTTGGCCAACATCAGTAGATACAAGCGCCTCTCCTTGCGTAATTTCGCCAATCAGTTCAATTACTCGCTGGGGTTTAATTTCTGCTTTTTTTGTTTTATCAAAATTAAAAGGATGGCGGTTTTTACGCGTCATATTTAATTTATACCAATGTGAGGTATCCGGGTAAACAGGTAGTTCCATTTGAAGTAGTTGCGTAAGTGTTTCATTAATATCAGCTACAATAGGGATTTGTGTCTCGATAATTTTGCCAATTTCTGCTGGATCAATGTCGATATGAGCAATCGTTGCTTTTGGTGCGAATTCTTTCGGTGCACTTGCAAGACGATCGTCAAATCTTGAACCGAAATTGATAAGCAAATCACAGTCAGTTAGCGCCATATTAGCCGCGTAGGAGCCGTGCATTCCACCCATTCCTAAAAATAAGTCATGGCTTTGAGGGAAACTTCCAAGTCCAAGGAGTGTGTTCACAATTGGAATTTGATAGCGCTCAGCAAATTCTAAAAGTTCTGCAGTTGCTCGCGCGTGATTTACTCCAGCACCTGCAAGAATCAGTGGTTTGCTTGCTGCTGATAAAGCTTGCATCAATTTTTCAAGTTGGAGTGGGTTAGGTGAATAAGTCGGTTGATACCCTGGTAAATCAATCGTATCAGGGCGAACGGCATCTGTTTGAGTAATCCCCATATCTTTTGGAATATCAACGACAACAGGACCCTTACGACCAGTATTCGCGATATGAAAAGCTTCATTGACGATTTTTGGTAAGTCCCGAACATCACGTACTTGATAATTGTACTTAGTAATCGGGATGGTTAAGCCAATCATATCGGCTTCTTGGAAAGCATCTTTTCCGATTCCGGGGGTGTGAACTTGCCCTGTAAAAATAACAAGTGGGATTGAATCACTCATCGCATCCGCAATCCCCGTCAAAACGTTAGTAGCTCCCGGACCACTAGTGACAACTACTACACCCGGTTTACCAGTTACTCGAGCATAGCCTTCTGCCGCATGGATGGCACCTTGCTCATGTCTTGTTAGGATATGTGGAATATCACAGTCATAAAAAGCGTCATATAGTGGCAAAACCGCGCCACCTGGATAGCCAAAAATCATTTCGACATGTTGTTTTTTTAAGGAATCAATTAATAGGTCTGCTCCACTTTTACTAATTTTTTCTGTCGCTTTTTCATTTTTCTTTGTCGTATCAATCACGCTTATCACCTCGTTTTTTAGTCGATTAAATCTTCTGGGATTTGTAAGATACCGCCAGTGTGAGCACTTGTTACTAAGGCCGTGTATCTTGCAAGATAACCAGTTTTTACTTTTGCTTTAAATTTAGGTAGGTCTTTTCGTCTTGCTTCTAAAACATCATCGGGGACATCTACATTTAATGTCCGATTTGGTAAGTCGATAGTGATCATATCGCCGTCATTTACAAGTGCGATTGGACCACCGGCAGCGGCTTCCGGAGAAATATGACCAACTGCGATACCACGAGTAGCTCCAGAAAAACGACCATCTGTAATTAGTGCAACGTCTTTTCCAAGCCCACGACCGACAATACTAGAAGTTGGAGCCAGCATTTCCGGCATTCCAGGACCGCCTTTAGGACCTTCGTAGCGAATTACAACAACATGACCTTCTCGGACTGTATGGTTATCAATCGCTTCAACTGCTTCATCATGTGAGCTAAAGCAAATTGCCTCTCCTTTAAAAACTTTGACAGATGGATCAACGCCACCAACTTTGATAGCGGCTCCTTTTGGTGCAATATTTCCAAATAACATCGAAAGTCCGCCAACCGGGCTATAAGGATTTTCTTTTGGATGAATAACATCGGTATTATTAATTTTGGCATCAGCGACATTTTCACGGATTGTTTTTCCGGTAACAGTAATGCGATCGGGATGGATTGCTCCGCCAAGATCAACTAATTCTTTTACGATGGCAGATACGCCGCCTGCTTCATGAACATCATGCATGGAGTAAGAAGAAGAAGGGGCGATTTTGGAAAGATAAGGGACACGCTTAGCAATATCATTGATGCGCTCCAAATCGTAGTCTTCAATACCAGCTTCATTCGCAAGTGCAAGTGTATGTAAAACCGTGTTAGTAGAGCCGCCCATTGCCATATCCAGTGCAAATGCATCATCAATTGCATCTTTCGTAATAATGTCACGCGGACGAATATCTTTTTTTACTAAATCCATTAAGTGGAACGCGGATTGTCTAATAAGGTCGCGACGAGCATCAGAAACAGCGAGTGTTGTACCATTTCCGGGAACCGCCATTCCGAGAATTTCCATTAAACAGTTCATAGAGTTAGCGGTAAACATTCCAGCGCAAGAACCACAAGTCGGACAAGCATTGGCTTCCATATCAAGGAAATCTTCTTGTGACATGCTACCGTCTTTAAATGCACCAACAGCTTCAAATACAGAAGAGAGTGTTAATGCTTTCCCGTGAGCGGATAATCCGGCTTTCATTGGACCACCTGAGCAAAAGATAGCAGGGACGTTAGTACGAACTGAGGCAAGTAACATTCCTGGCGTGATTTTGTCACAGTTAGGAATGTAAAAAACTCCGTCGAACCAGTGGGCGTTAATTACTGTTTCTGCTGCATCCGCAATGACTTCACGAGAGGGTAGGGAGTAACGCATACCAATATGTCCCATCGCGATGCCATCATCTACACCAATCGTATTAAATTCAAATGGGATACCGCCAGCTTCTCTAATTGCTTCTTTCGCCACATCGGCAAGCTCTCGCAAGTGAACATGGCCAGGAACAATATCAATGTAAGAATTACAAATTGCGATAAATGGTTTTTCCATATCACCTGGACTTTTAATTTGACCTGTAGCATGCAGCAAACTTCTTGCCGGCGCTTGGTCGACACCTTTTTTAATTTTGTCACTACGCATATGACTTTACCCCATTTCTAATTAAGAATTATTTGCCGACGCTGAATTTTTAGAATTCACAAAATAGCGTGGCATTAATGTATAGTAGTTAGTATTAGCTCACTTGATAGCCGTTTTTGCTCGAAAACTCGAAATCTAGCTAAAGAAAAAGCACCCCAATGATGAAAACAATGGGATGCTTTGCAAGAATCCCATTTAATGTAAACAGGACTCAAACTACTGTAATTTGCTACAGTGTTCAAAGCCCTTCTAGAGTAATAAAATTGTAATGACGGATTTAGTCGTTTTCATAAGTCATTATCCCTTTCATCAAATGGTTTTAGATTTTCGATTAGTCTCACATTTTTGAAAA
The DNA here is from genome assembly GCF_900187025.1 of Listeria ivanovii subsp. ivanovii. Taxonomy (GTDB): domain Bacteria; phylum Bacillota; class Bacilli; order Lactobacillales; family Listeriaceae; genus Listeria; species Listeria ivanovii. The sequence continues at coordinate 2,063,236 of NZ_LT906478.1, read as the reverse complement.
CAATGAATATCAAGAAATGTTATGTTATTACTTAATATAAACGGTTGCTAAGCGATTGTCAATTGTTATTTTGAAAGTTTTCCGTTAGTTTGCACAATTCAACTAACTTATTGCTGGAACAAAAATTAGCACCTGGTCTTATATTTAAAGTATAACTTAGTTGGAAGCGCATTCAAAATTTAAAGGTCAAGTATATAGTCAGAATAGTTTTATTTTAATATTTGATGATTAAATAACACAATAGTTGCGTAAACATACCTGATTCTGCTAAATTGAAAGTAATAAATTAGTAGGAAAGCCGGGTATGTTTGTGGAAATTATTGAGACAGAGCGACTAATATTGATTAATTATACACTTGAGATGATTCAAGCAACCATAAAAGGAACGGAAAGTTTAGAGAAAGCAAGTGGTTACCATGTTTCCAAAGATTGGCCTGGAATTGATTTCTTTTTTTATCTTCCTTATGTATTGGAAAATGTGAAAAAAGATGATCGAATGATTAAATGGACGAGGCTCGTTGTACTTAAAGAAGAAAATAAAATTATTGGAGAAATTGGTGGTCAAGGAATTCCTGATGAGACAGGAGAAATTGAAATTGGCTATAGCATCGTGCCCGATTATCAAAATAAAGGTTATATGACCGAAGCTTTAATAGGAATGATTGCTTGGTTAGAAAAACAGCCAGTCATTCATCGTATTTTTGCACGCTGTTATGAGAACAATGAAGCTTCTATTCGAGTACTGAAACATAATCAATTCGTACGTATAAAAGAAAAAGACGTTTTTGAGCGACAAGGAAGGGTGATGATGTGGGAGTTTCCAATAAACAAAAGCTAATCATAATTGCATCAGGCAAACCAAAAATATGGGATAAATTTCCAAATATCGGGCCAGTTAAAGCTAGCGAAGCATATACAGGAACATTTCATCGTTTAAGTAAAGCCTATGCCGAAAAATTTGCAGGTAACTATTTGATTTTATCGCCTAAGTACGGTTTTCTAAGACCAGACGATATGGTGGAAGGTACATATGATGTTCGTTTTACGATGAAGGGCGTGGGGCCGGATACGATTCAATTAGAGGCTCTTAGGCAGATGTGGCAAGAGCAACAAATAAACCCTACTGAACAAGTCCCGATGTTAGGCGGGGAAAAGTTCAAAGGGTTATTAATTGCGATTACGGATAATAAACAAGCTTTAGAATTTCCACTTATTGGCTCCTCTGGCATTGGTGTCATGCAGCAAAAGTTAAAACAAGCAGTTGAAACAGGAATTCCGTTAAATAGTACTAAGTAAAAGAAGTGCAGCGGTGATAAGCAAAAACATCACGCCCATATTGACATTTTTACGAATAAAGAAATAAATTGTCTGTAAAGCCATTAAAACAGCGAGCGATAAAGTAATAATGTGTAGCATAAATCGACCTCCTAAATAAATGAACGAGAAACTTAATCGAATAACTTCCGTACTTTTTCAAGGAGCGAAACGGGTTCTTCTCTGGTTTCCACTGGGGATTCTTCTTTATATAAATGAATATCTTCTTTGTTGATTGCTTTTTGACAAGTGAGCACGAGATAAAATTCTGTTTCGCCCTCTAAGCGACTAACGATAGAAAATTCATGTTTGCATTTTTCGGCAAGTTTAATATAAGGACGCATGGAATTATAATGCAGTAATCCGTTCAAAAGAAGTTTGGAGTCAGGAGATTCTAGTATCGCTTTTTCTAGTTCTGGAAGAAATTGTTGCGACAAAACTTCTTCTTTCGTAAGCGCAACTAAGACTCGTTCACGATAAGTTCCTAAATATTTTTTCTTTTCAGCAGGATTAATTTCTTTTGCTCCATACATGCCTTTTTCTAAGTAGTCATCAATATTTTCAGCCATTATATGAGCTCCTTTAACTAGTTAGTTACCTCTATTCTAACATGTTAAGGGGCTTTTGCAAGTAGACAAAAAACCAGAAGTAGGAGGGTTGGCCCTAGTTCTGGTTTTTACTATTAATCGATTGGGAACCACTGGAATCCATCATGTTGAATCAAGTCATCTGCTTCTTTTGGTCCGAATGAACCAGATTTATAGTTCGGGAAGTGGTCTTTTGTATTTGTCCAAACATCTGCTACGTGGTCGATAAAGTTCCATGATAGCGAAACCTCATCCCAATGAGAGAAGTATGTCGCATCACCACGAAGGCAATCTAAAATTAATTTTTCGTATGCTTCTGGAGTATTCATTCCATCAGGAGAAGAATGAATATAGTTTAAGTTAACTGGCATTGTAACCATTCCTTGACCAGGTTCTTTTACGTTTAAATGAAGCGTTATACCTTCGTCAGGTTGAATATGGATAACAAGCACATTTCCACCAAGTGATTGTTGTTGTCCAAATAAATTAAGCGGTACGTCTTTGAATTGAATGGCGATTTGAGTAGTTTTCTTCGCTAGACGTTTACCTGTACGAATATAAAACGGAACACCAGCCCAGCGGAAGTTATCAATTTCTAACTTCGCTGCAACAAAAGTTTCGGTATTCGAATGCGGATCGACATTGTCTTCTTGACGATAGCCTTTTAGTTCTTTGCCATTTACTTCGCCGGGACCATATTGACCGCGGATAAAGTTTTGATGCACTTCTTTTCCTTCAAAAACGCGTAAAGAACGAAGCGCGCGAACTTTTTCATGGCGAATTTCACGTGTAGTTAAATTAATTGGCGGCTCCATTGCTAACAAGGAAACGATTTGGAGAATATGATTTTGAACCATATCTCTTAGTGCCCCACTTTCATCATAGTAGCGACCACGATCTTCTACGCCAAGCACTTCTGTTAAACTAACTTGGATGTTATCAATATAACGATTATTCCAAAGTGATTCAATGATAGAATTTGCAAAGCGAATCACGGAGATATTTTGAATCATTTCTTTTCCTAAATAATGGTCAATTCGATAAATTTCATCTTCATTAAAAGCTTGACGAAGGGAATTATTTAATTCTTCGGCGCTTGCTAAATCATGACCAAATGGTTTTTCAATAATTAACCGGTGGAATCCTTTTGTATCAACAAAGCCTTCTGATTTGATGCGGCTTGCAATTGTTCCGAAGAAATTGGGCGCCATGGCAAGGTAGAATAAACGATTGCCACCTAATTCATATTTTGCATCTAATTCATCAGACAAATCTTTGAGTTTTACATATGATTCTTTATTCGTTACATCATGAGATTGATAATAGAAATGAGAAGCAAATGCATCCGCGTCTTTTTCAGAACCATCGATGTCTTTAATGGATTCTTTCACTTTATCACGGAAGAAATCGTTACTCCATTCACGACGAGCTGTTCCAATGACAGCGAAATTGTCGCCAAGAGAGCCCTTACTGAATAGATGGTATAGCGAAGGGTAAAGTTTGCGATTTGCCAAATCTCCCGTACCGCCAAAAATAGTAATCAATGCTTTTTGTTCTAACTCATCTGTCATACGTCATTTACCCTCTTTCTTGTTCTCTTTAATGGCAAAAATTAGCTACTAGAAACAAACTTCCTAGTTCGAAAAAGGACCCCATAAAAAAAGGCCTTTAATAAATGAGCTATTAATTTTCCTCATTAGTCCATACTATTTTATCTATAAAGAAGCTTTTGTGCAACTGTTTGAACTGATTATTTTTTTAATTTGACAGTTATTTCTGAATTATAAGGGTTTTACCTTGAAAATGTTTATTTCCTGTTCGATTAAGAATGTGATAAAATAAGACACGAACTGGGAAGGGAATGGATCAAAAATGGAACTTGTTTTTTTAGGAACTGGAGCAGGCGTACCGTCACGAGGCCGTAACGTCACATCCATTGCACTGTCAATGTTAAATGAACGAAATACGATTTGGCTGTTTGATTGCGGGGAAGCGACGCAACATCAAGTTTTACGAAGCCAAATCAAATTAAGTAAATTAGAATTTATCTTCATTACCCATATGCATGGTGACCATATTTTTGGCTTGCCAGGATTATTAAGCAGTCGCTCGTTTCAAGGCGGTGATTCAGACTTAACGATTTATGGTCCGCCTGGAATCCGGGAGTACATCGAAACTTCATTAAGATTAAGTGGCACAAGGCTAACGTACAAAATTATTTTTGCGGAAATTGGGCCAGGAGTCATTTTTGAAGATGAAATGTTTGCTATTACGGCGGATGAATTAGAACATGGTATGCAAAGTTTTGGTTATCGCATAGTGGAGAAAGATAAGCAAGGCGCGCTCAATGCTGCCAAATTAAAAGCGGATGGCGTGGAACCAGGACCTGTTTTCCAAAAACTGAAAAATGGCGAAATAGTTACGCTTCCAGATGGTCGCGAAATTGACGGGAAGAATTATATTGGTAATCCGCAAAAAGGGAAAATTATTAGTATTTTTGGTGACACACGAGCAACTGCTAGTGAGTTTCGATTAGCTGAAAATGCAGATGTGCTCGTTCATGAAGCAACATTTGAAGGCGATAAAGGTAAAATGGCAGCAGAATATATGCATTCTACGACAGTCCAAGCTGCCGAACTTGCGAAAAGAGCAGGTGTGAAAAAATTGATTTTAACTCATATTAGTTCGCGATATGACCGCGAAGCAAGCAAGTCTTTATTAATAGAAGCAAAATCTGTTTTTGAAAATACTGAGATAGCGTATGATTTAGCTGTTTTCCAAATAGGAGAGTGACAAAATGAATGCTTTTTTGAAGAATAAAACCGTACTAATTACTGGGGCATCGAATGGACTTGGGGCAGAAATTGCTAGACAAGTTGCGGCTTCAGGAGCAAATGTCATTATAGCAGCTAGACGGACCGAAAAACTTATCACGTTGCAACAAGAAATCACAACAAACTATCCAGTTAAAGTGGAATATTTCACCTTAGATATGACTGATTTCGAACAAGTGAAACAAGTAAGCGAAAAAGTAAACCAAGCTTTTGATATTGATGTGCTAGTAAATTGCGCTGGATTTGGTTTATTCGAAAATGCGGTAGACATCCCATTTGAAACCATTGAAAAAATGTTTGATACAAATGTCTTAGGATTAATTCAGTTAACACAACTACTGCTTCCAAAAATGCAAGCGCGTAAGTCCGGTCATATCATTAATATTGCTTCTCAAGCAGCTAAAATCGCTACACCAAAGTCAACGGTGTATTCTGCTACAAAATATGCGGTTCTTGGGTTTTCTAATGCCCTCAGGCTAGAATTAATTCCGGATAAAATAAAAGTGACCACAGTAAACCCAGGTCCGATTGCAACGAACTTTTTTGATGTGGCGGATAAGTCTGGCAATTATTTAGATACTATTGGGAAATTAGTCTTAAAACCGGAAAAAGTTGCAAGCAAAACAGTGCAAATTATGGGAACTAAACGCCGAGAAATTAACTTGCCATTTGTAATGAACATTGCAACACGGCTTTATCAAATTATGCCTCAAGTTATTGAGTTTTTCGGAAAAGGCGCCTTTTTGAAGAAATAGTGTAAGTAACACAGTCCAATCAAGCTATACAAAGGAGTGGATATGAATGCCTCACTTACAAGACTATACAATAGGCATCGAACGCGTGAAACAACCAACTTCGGAAATTTCGCTTGGTACAAAAGTAGTGTTTGCGATTGCTGGCCAATTAACGATTAAGATTGCCGAAGAAAAGTATCGATTGCAAGAAGGAGACATCTTAGTTATTGATCGCAATACCTTTTATACAATTCAAGGAGATACAAATAATTTAGTTGTCAATTTAACCATTTCTGATACTTTTTTTGCGCATTATTATGAAGATTTTTTTCAACAATCATTCCAATTTTTCTCGAAAGACAGCGATCCAGGAAGAGAGCGGATTGTTGGCTCACTTCGCAAATCAGTTAGCGAGCTTCTAATTACTTCCACAACTAGAACACACTCCAATAAACTAGAGGCACAAACTGCTTTGTTTCAAATTTTGTTGCTTTTGACTCGATTCTTAAAAAAAGAAATACCATCTTCTGCCAGAAAAGAAGTGAACGATAAACGTATTTCACGAATAATTAGAGAAGTAGAAGAACATTTTGATGAGGCATTATCGCTTCGTGAATTTGCCCAAAAAGAATTTTTAAGTGAAGCCTATCTATCTCGTTATTTTAAAAAGACGACTGGACTCGGTTTTTTGCAATATTTAACAGAAGTTAGGCTGAAACATGCGCTTCAAAGCTTAATGCATTCAACGGAAAATATTACAGAAATTGCGCTTAAAAATGGTTTTTCAAGTCAAAAACATTTTTCGGAAGTATTTAAGTTTCATTTTAATGTAACGCCTAGTGAATATCGGATGCAGCACCACTCCGAGTATAATCAATTGGAACAGCAAACTACTGTAATAATAAGTAGCAGCATAGAATCAGTCAAGCCAACTTCAGAAATTCTTGTTAAACTGGCTAGCCTTTATCAAGAAGTTGAGCCGGGAATAGAATTGAATGAAGCACCGTTTGAGAAAAAGAGTATTAAAGTAGCGGATAAATCATCCCGTATTCTTGAAAAAAACATGCATATTTTAACGATAGGGAAATTAAAAGAAGTTTTAAAAGAGGATGTTCAGAATCAGATTATTACAACGCGCGATGAACTCGGCGTTAATTATATCGGCGTTCGCTATTTATTTGGGGGATCGACATTCCTACCAGAAGCGGAAACGGATGAACTAGTCCCGACATCTTCCCCATATGCTAAATCGGATTTAGCACTAACATTTTTAAAACAACAAAATTTGCAATTATTTATTCGCTTAGAGTATCAAGATGTTTCTAGGGATGAAAAAAATATTTTTGACCGATTAGATCACTTTTTAAGACATTCTATTCAAATGTTTGGAAGAGAATTTGTGTCAAAATGGCATTTTATGTTTTTCGAACCCAAGTATACATCGGTTAACAAAGCGGATTTGGAAAGGATATATCTAAAAGTAAGAAAAACCATCAAAGCAATTTTCCCTGCCATTCAAGTGGGTAATTTTGTTCCTTTTTCTTTATCAAAAAATGCAGTACCAACTCAACATACCTGGTTTTTAGATGTGGCAGATAAAATTGATTTTATTTCTTTTAATGCTAACCAAAATGAAGCAGTAGATTTTTCGAATGAAGATATTAAATCTTTTTTAATTTCGGAAGATTATTGTTTGGCTAAAACATTAAAACTAAAAGCTTTCTTGAAACATCACCATATTAATAAACCGTTGATGTTAATTAATTGGAACACTCTCACTGGGAATACAAGACATACAAATGGTACCTTTTTCCGTGGTGCGTTAGTTTTAAAAACAATGCTTGATCTTGCACCGGAAGTAAATGGTCTAGGCTTTTGGATTAATACAGAACTACATGAAGGTGATGGAAGCCAGTTAAATATCAGTTTGGATGGTTTAGAAATGTTTCACTTTTTCAATGGGAAAAGACCAGCCTTTTATGCAGTGAAATTTTTCGAACGATTAAAAGGAATTGTGGTTGCGGAGGGAAAAGATTATATAATAACGAAACATACAGACGGATATCAACTTGTTTTGATGAACTGTGCAACCATTAATCCACGTTATGCGGTAGAGGAGAAATTTTTAAAAGAAGAGCGGAAAGAGGTTCATATCAGAATGCTTGGTCTTGAAGCAGGAGAATATCAAGTTTGTAAGTGGCAATTTGATAGGGATAATGGTGCTCTTTACTCGAAGTATTGGCAGTTAAATAGTAAACATGGTCTTGATAAAGAGATTTTAGATTATATTGTCGATGCTTCTCAACCAACGTTAACCGTAAGCGATGAAACCATTACGGAAGATTGGTCATTTTACGCCTATCTAGACATTAATGCGATCCATTTTTATGAATTCAGACATACGATTTAAAGTCTAAATCGACTGAGTTGGACTTTTTTAATACCCTAAGCACCGAATTTTTGACATTGAATCAATTAGAATCAAAAAGAAGAAATAAACAAGCTAAAACTAAGCAAAAAAACAAACTTCTTTTAGCTTTTTTTTTCTTATAATAAGGATGTAATGAAAAATACGAATGTTCTGGCCAGCATAAGTATACAAAATGGAGGTTTAGACAATGAAAGAAAAGTTATTCCAAAAACTAGATGAAAAACAAAGTCGGATGATAGAAATTCGTCGTTATTTGCATGAGCATCCTGAACTTTCATTTCAAGAGAAAGATACAGCAAAATACATTGCTGACTTTTATAAAGAAATGGATTGTGATGTACGCACGCATGTGGGAGGTAATGGTGTTGTTGTAACAATTGATACTGGCAAACTTGGAAAAACACTAGCAATTCGTGCAGACTTTGATGCCTTACCAATTCAAGAAGAAACTGGATTACCTTTTGCTTCTAAAAATCCTGGAGTTATGCATGCTTGTGGTCATGACGGACATACAGCTTACATGTTGATCTTAGGAGAAACACTAATTGAAATGAAAGATGAGTTAACTGGGAAAATGGTTATCTTACATCAACATGCAGAAGAAACGCCTCCTGGTGGCGCAATACAAATGATTGGCGATGGGGCACTGGACGGTGTGGACAATGTACTGGGAATTCACGTTATGTCGACAATGAAAACCGGGGAAGTATACTACCGTGAAGGTGCGATTCAAACTGGTCGTTCTTATTTCAAATTAAAAGTACAAGGTCAAGGTGGACACGGTTCTTCCCCCCATTTAGCAAACGATGCGATTGTAGCAGCAAGTGAATTTGTTGTAGCAGTTCAAACTATTATTAGCCGTCGTTTAAACCCGTTTGATGTTGGTTCAGTTACGATTGGTTCTTTTGATGGTAAAGGTAGTTTCAATGTGATTAAAGACGCTGTGGAACTTGAAGGCGATGTTCGCTCCATGTCTGAAGAAACACGAAATACAATCGAAAAAGAAGTAAAACGTATTGCTAGTGGATTAGAAGCTATGTTTGGTGTTACTTGTGAACTGGATTACAAAAATGATTACCCAGTTTTAAACAATGATGAAACTTTAACGGACTTTGTTGTTAGATCACTTAAAGATGCAGCTATCCCAGAAGTAACAGATATCGTTCGCTGTGAACCGCAACCGCCATCCGAAGATTTTGCTTATTATGCTAAAGAACGTCCAAGCGTATTTTTCTATGTTGGAGCTATGCCAGCAGATGGACATTATTATCCGCATCATCATCCAAAATTCGACATTAATGAAGACGCGCTTTTAATTGCATCAAAAGCAATGGGAGCTTGTGTCCTAGATTACTTAAAAGGAGAGAATAACTAATGGCAACAACATATAAAGGAACAAATAAACTAATTGTGGGGATTGTATTCGGTGTTATTACATTTTGGCTGTTCGCTCAATCGATGGTTAATATCGTACCAGATGTTCAAGCTGATCTGGGGATTTCACCAAGTCTACTAAGTATCGCCATCAGTTTAACTGCTCTATTCTCAGGTATCTTCATCGTTGTAGCTGGTGGATTAGCTGATAAATTTGGTCGAATGAAATTAACGTATATTGGTCTTATTCTTAGTATTATCGGTTCTTTACTACTTGTTATTACACAAGGCGCAACATTATTAATTATTGGACGTATTATTCAAGGGCTTTCTGCTGCTTGTATTATGCCTGCAACACTAGCGCTGATGAAAACATATTTTGACGGGGCAGATAGACAAAGAGCACTTAGTTATTGGTCGATTGGTTCATGGGGCGGTTCAGGAATTTGTTCTTTCGCCGGTGGTGCCATTGCTACTTACATGGGCTGGCGCTGGATTTTCATTTTCTCTATCGCGTTTGCACTTCTAGGTATGTTGTTAATTAAAGGTACGCCAGAAAGTAAAGTTGTTCAAAATACAAAAGCAAAATTTGATTCTTTTGGACTTGTTCTTTTTGTTATTGCAATGGTTTGTTTAAATCTTATTATTACTCGTGGCTCTACATTTGGTTGGACAAGCCCAACGACAATCATCATGCTTGTTGTTTTCCTTGTTTCAGCAGGACTATTTTTCCGCGTAGAACTTCGCCAAGCAAATGGATTTATTGATTTTTCGTTATTCCAAAATAAAGCATACACTGGTGCAACACTTTCCAACTTCTTATTAAATGCAGCAGCTGGAACACTTGTTGTTGCAAACACATACGTACAAGTTGGACGTGGTTTCACAGCATTCCAATCTGGCTTATTATCCATCGGGTACCTAGTTTGTGTACTTGGAATGATTCGGATTGGTGAAAAAATTCTGCAACGAGTTGGTGCACGTAAACCGATGATTCTTGGATCTGCAATTACAGCTGTTGGTATCGGACTTATGGCACTTACATTTATTCCAGGTGTACTTTATACCGTTCTTGTATTTATTGGTTTTGCCTTATTTGGAGTTGGTCTTGGTATGTATGCAACACCTTCCACGGATACTGCGATTTCCAATGCACCAGAAGATAAAGTAGGGGTAGCTTCTGGTATTTATAAAATGGCTAGTTCCTTAGGTGGCTCTTTCGGTGTAGCGATTTCAGCTACTATCTACGGTGTCATTACACTGGCAGGAAATGTTGATTTAGCAGCAATGATTGGCTTATTTACAAATGTAGCATTCTGTGTCGTGTCGCTTATCTCTGTTGTTGTAACTACACCAAAAGCGAAAAAAGCTGCACCACTTAAAGCTGCAAAAGAATAAGGAGGATATCACATGCGCGCTCAATTAATGAAAATGCTCGATGAAAGAAAAGCTGAAATTATTCAAATTAGACGTCATTTACACGAGAATCCAGAACTATCTTTTCATGAAACAGAAACAGCAAAATACATTCAAGATTTTTACAAAGGAAAAGATGTCGAAGTGGCAACAGATATAGGAAATGGACATGCGGTTGTTGTTACGATCAAAGGTGGAAAACGTGGTAAAACAATTGCGTTACGTGCTGATTTTGACGCACTTCCTGTAACAGAAGAAACTGGACTTCCTTTTAAATCCAAAAACGAAGGGGTCATGCATGCGTGTGGACATGATGGGCATACCGCATATATGCTTGTATTAGCGGACTGCTTAATTTCCCTAAAAGAAAATATTCCAGGCGTCATTAAAATAGTGCATCAACATGCCGAAGAAACGCCACCTGGTGGAGCAAAAAGTGTGGTAGAATCTGGTATTTTAAATGATGTCGATCAAATTTTTGGCATTCATGTCTTTCCGTTTGGTGATTCTGGGGAAGTATATTATCATAGTGGCTATTCCATGGCTGGCCGCACCTACTTTAAGTTGAAAATTCAAGGTGTTGGTGGACACGGTTCCTCGCCACATATGGCAAATGATGCGATTGTAGCAAGTGCTTATTTTGTAACAGCGGTTCAAACCATTATAAGTCGACGTTTAAATCCGTTTGATACTGGTGTTGTTACTATTGGTTCTTTTGACGGAAAAGGAAGTTTCAATGTGATTAAAGATGCGGTAGAACTTGAAGGCGATGTTCGCTATATGAATACTGAAAATCGTAATAAAATTGATGCAGAAATCCATCGAATTGTTGCTGGTATTGAAGCAATGTTTGGCGTGACAACTGAATTAACATACACCAATGACTACCCGCCACTTTACAATGACCCAAATGTGACCGAACAAGTAGTAGCTAGTTTGCAAAAAGGTGTAGGGGAATATTTAACAGCTGTTTCTGAGTACGAAATGCTCTCAGGGTCAGAAGATTTTGCTTACTATTTAGAAAAAATTCCTGGCGTATTTTTCTATATTGGCGCGAAACCTAAAAATACGGAACAAGCTTACTTTAATCACCATCCAAAATTTGATATTGATGAAGACGCACTATTAGTTGCTGCGAAATCTGTCGCCGAAGTAGTATTAGATTACTACAAGCTGGACTGACGATAGTATTGAAAAGAGCATAGTCAGAGAATTAATCTGGTTATGCTCTTTGTCATTAAAAATAAGTTATTTAGAAATATGTTCTTTATTTAGGTATAATAATAGGATATACAAGACCAGCAATTATTAATCATAACCAATACAAAGGAGTTAACTCAAATGAATCAGGTAAAAGAAAAACATTCACTAATGGTTTTACTTGTTCTATTTTTAGGATATACCAGTGTATATATGGATAAGTATACTATCGGAATTTCTTTAGTGTCCGTCTCTCAAGATTTAGGGTTTGACCCCAGTCAGAAAGGGCTAATTTTAAGTGCTTTCTTTTTAGGATACACGATTTTCCAAATTCCGATGGGCTATTTAAACAATAAAATTGGTGCTCGTCCAGTACTCGGTATATCGATTATAATTGTAGGGTTATTTCTTGCTATCTTTGGATTTGGCTACTCTTTACTATTTTTAGTAGTAGTACGTTTCTTATCAGGAGCACTTGGTCATGCCGGATATCCCCCATCGATTAGCAATTATATTTCTCTTCACATTCCACTAACTAAAAGAGGTTTTGCGCAATCTGCCATGCTTGCTTCATCTGGTTTTGCAGCATTTATCGGTCCGCTACTAATCGCACCTCTTTTACTCTCGATGGGATGGAGAAATACGTATTATGTCATGGGTGTAATCGTCATATTGATTGGCTTACTGATTTTGGCTGTCGTTCCTAAGTCATCAACGACAGAATTGAAGAATCAAAAGGAGAAAATAAAAGTACCATTTTCAGAGCTAATAAAAGATTCGCAGCTTTGGATTTTGCTACTATCTGCATTATTTATTAATGCGGCAAATTACGGTTTAACTAGCTGGTTAGCATCTTATTTGAATGAAGCAAGAGGGCTTGCAATTAGCCAAGTTAGTTATATCAGTTCATTAGCAGGGATTTGTATTTTAATTGCGGGTATACTTGGCGGTTACTTCATCAGTCGCTTTTTTGAAGGCAAAGAAAAAATAGTCATCTTTATTTTCTGCCTTTTAGGAGCATTTTCAGTGTATGGCGTATATTTATTTGAGCAACTAACACTTTCGATTATTTGTCTCTGCCTTTGTAATATCTTTCTCATTATGGCGTTTACAACCTTAATGGGCTTACCACACAAGTTATTCAAACAAAGTCATATTGCAACTAAATATGCGGCAATCAATTCAGGTGGTGTCTTAGGCGGCTTTTTTGCACCAATGATTATTGGTGACTTGGTTGATGCGACAAACTCTTACCAATCGGCTTTTCTATTCTTAGCACTAACTTTATTAATATCGGGGCTAATTGTACTAGCAATCAAAAAAAGACAAATAGAAATTAAATAATTAGTAGTTAAACTTTTTTCGTATTCCGTTCATAGTTTATTCAAATTTTTTTGCTAAACTAGGTTGTAATGCGAAAGGAGTTTTCTTATGAAAAAAACACAGAAACCCAAAAAAATGTTCCTTCTCCTCCTTACAAGTTTAGTTATTATACTTGCGGTCGGGATAGGCTATTATTTTTATCAAGATAAAACGGAAGCCTCCGAGCAAGATTATTATATGATGGATACAGATCTTGTGGATGAACAAACCAAAATTGAAAAACAATTAAAAGAAAGTAGTGCAAGTAGTACGCTGGAAAATCCTAATATTAAATTAAACCCATACGGAACAAGTCCGCTAACAGCACTTCTTTTATTTGATACAGATGAAAAAATGAAAATTACGGTAGAAGTGGAAGGTGAAAATACCGACACAACTATTCAGTCAGAAGTGAACGCAGACTATACAACACACCATGAAGTAGCAGTGCTTGGTCTTTACGCAGATAAAGCAAATAAGGTCAAAATAATAGCGGTAACGCAAGATGGCAAAAAAATAGAAAAAACAGTGACCATTCAAACGGATAAACTACCAGCTGAAATGCCGGAAATCGAAGTTGCTTCAAGTGATACGACACAAATGGAGCAAACGGGTAATCAGTTAACATTCATTACCCCGAGCACAAAATATGCCTATGGTGTAGATTCAAACGGAGATGTTCGCTGGTATTCCACAAAATACAATAGTCACGTGTTTAAAGAATTAGAAAATGGGCATTTATTATACTTAACAAAATATGACAATACCGATGATACGTACTCATTACTTTTAGAAACCGATTACTTAGGCAAAATTTATCATGCCTACTCAATGACAACAGAAGCTGAAAGTGAACAATCTGGTTCTTCATCTAAATCAGCTATTCATCATGATGCCATCGAACTACCATCAGGAAACTTACTTTTAACCATTAATGATGATACAAAATATATGGAAGATACGATGATTGAAATTGACCGGCAAACTGGCAAAGTTGTGAAAACAATCGATTTGAAAGATATTTTACCAGAAGAATTTTATCAAGATTATAAAGCTCGCTCAGATGGGAAAGTAGACTGGTTCCATCAAAATGCCATTTGGTACGATGAAAGTGATGATAGTATTGTTATTTCCAGTCGTAGCCAAGACACCATTATGAAACTTGATTATGATACAACTAAAATCAAATGGATTCTTTCTGATAAGGAAGGTTGGCCAGATTCTTATAAAAAATATTTACTTGATTCAACAGGTACAAATTTTAAATATCCTGCAGGTCAACATGCAGTCGAAATTTTACCAGATCAAGATGATAATCCAGATACAGTGGATATTTTGCTTTATGATAACAATGTGGTTGTTACACGTGGGGATGAAGACGTATCAGGTGAATATAGTGAAGCACTTCAATATCGAATTAATGAAAAAACCAAGAAAGTAGAAATAGTCTTTTCATACGGTAAAGCTTTAGGGGAAGATTACTGGACAGAAATAGTTGGTGGCTCACGGTATATGGAAAATACTGGTAATTACTTGATTAACTTTGGACATCGGAAAAACGGCAAAGAAAGTAGTATTTTAGAAGTTAATCAAGAAGGTCAGATAGTTTTCGAAATGCATCTGATGAATTTTCCTGACTCTGCTTGGGCATACCGAGCTGAAAGATTCAGTTTATACCCAGCAAGTTATAGCTTTAAAATGACACAAGATGAATAATTTAAAGTTTAGAAAATGAGACATAGCTAAAATCGAGTATTAAAAGTTGGAAATTAAATAAGCAGGAATCATTGTATAAAACCATTTTTGAAATGGAATAAACAAGATTTCTGCTTGTTTTTTATTGTAGAGATATTTTTGTCCTAGCCATCACAACCACTATTGTTAGCATATTTTGTGCATTAATAATTTAAGCTATTTTAGGAAACAAAAGGTAAAACTTATTTAAGTTGTGATAACTTTTCAATTGATTAGTAAGATTTCCTTGAAATGGAATCGATTTAAGTTTATAATTCTTATTAAGAACATTTGTTCGTTACTAGGAGGCAGTTATGGATACGAGTAGGAAGATTATTCATATTGATATGGATGCTTTTTATGCATCTGTAGAACAGCGCGACCATCCTGAGTTTCGCGGGAAGCCATTAATTATTGGTGGAGATCCAAATAAGCGCGGGGTTGTTTCTACTTGTTCTTATGAAGCGCGTAAATTCGGAGTACATTCAGCAATGCCGACTAAGCAAGCTGTAAAACTATGCCCGAATGGTATTTTCATTCATGGGAATATGTCTCATTATGTAGAGGTGTCTGGACAAATACGCGAAATATTTTCCAGATATACAGATATAATTGAACCACTTTCTTTGGATGAAGCCTATTTAGATGTTACGGAAAATAAAAAAGGAATGAAATCAGCAACACTTATTGCTCGTGACATCCAACAAACGATTTACCGTGAACTTGGACTAACTGCATCTGCTGGTGTTTCTTTCAATAAATTTATCGCTAAAATCGCCTCGGATTTCCATAAGCCGGCGGGGATAACTGTGGTATCACCGGACGAGGCTGAAGCTTTTTTAGAAAAAATTCCAGTAACAAAATTTTATGGTGTAGGGAAAGTAACTGCTGAGAAACTTCATCGCTTAGGAATAGAAACGGGGGCGGATTTGAAGAAGTGGAGTGAGTGGGATTTAATTCGTGAACTACACAAGCAAGGTTATCATCTATACCGCCATGTTAGGGGACGATCCAATAACGTTGTGAATCCACATCGTGACCGCAAATCTGTTGGAAAAGAAACTACTTTTGAATTCAATATATTAGACGAACGAATATTAGAGCAGAATCTAATGATATTTGCGAAAAAAGTAGAAGAACGGCTTACAAAGTTGCAGAAGCACGGTAAAACAATTGTGCTTAAATTACGGTATAGTGATTTTACTACGGTTACAAAACGGCTGACATTAAATGAATATATCCATGATGCAAAGCAAATTTATCAAGCTGCAGCATTACTTTTAAGAGAAACTTATACTGGGAAAGAAAGTATTCGTTTGATTGGGCTTACTGTGACTAACTTAAAGCCAGTTCATTTTGAAAATTTGCGATTAGAAGGATTATAAAAAAGGCTAGCGCAATTTGGCGCTAGCCTTTAGTGTTATTTCATTTCAAGCAAACGTTCTTTTAGTTCTTGTTCCATAGTCACTAATTCTTTTTCGGCTACGGCACGTTTAGCACGGCCTTCTTGTTGGATTTTTAATGTTTCTTGTAATGTTTCGATTAAACTTGATTGTGTTTCTTTTAGGGTTTCGATGTCAACGATGCCCCTTTCATTTTCGCGAGCTGTTTCGATAGCGTTCGTTTTTAGCATATCGGCGTTACGTTTCAATAGTTCATTGGTTGTTTCAGAAACTTGACGCTGCGCTGCGACAGCTTGTTGTTGGCGAAGCAAGGTAAGCGCGATAGCCACCTGGTTTTTCCAAAGTGGAATAGCAGTCATGATGGATGATTGAATTTTTTCTGCAAGTGCTTGGTTTGTATTTTGAATTAAGCGGATTTGCGGTGCTTGTTGAATAGTGATTTGACGACTTAAACGTAAATCATATACGCGTTTATCAAGACGATCCGCAAATTGAGTTAGGTCATTTACTTCTTGATAATCCATTTGATCACCAGTTTGTTCCGCTTTTTTGCGAAGTTCTGGGAGCATTTTTGTATTAATTTCTTCTAATTTCAATTCTCCAGCAGCAATGTAGATATTAAGCGCTTGGAAATAATCTTTATTCTTATCATAAAGCTGTTCAAGGAAAGAGTTATCTTCAATTAAACGCTTTTTGGAGTGTTCCAGTTTCAACGCGATGCGGTCAATTTGGGTACCAATTTTTTGATATTTAGAAGTAATTTCATTGATGGATTGTTTTACTCGGTGGAACATTTTCGTAAAGACATTTTTGTTACGGGCGGCTAGTTCGTCAGGATCTGCTTCTTGTAGACGATACATTAAATCACTGATGATATCACCAATCGGTCCAACATCTTGTTTTTGAACATGAGCAAGCATCGAGTGAGAGAAGTCATGTAGTTTCGCCTGTGCAGGTGCACCATAACCAAGAATAGCAGCTTGATTACCTGGTTCGATTTGTTTTGATAATTCTAGTGCTTGTTTTTTATTTGTTTCCGTTAGCATGTCTACGAGGCGAGGAGCTGCGTCAGTTTCGCTATTAACGATACTAGTAGCAGATTCACCCTCTGTTCCAAAAGGATTAGCAAGAAGATCATCTAACGTTTGATTAAATTCTTTTTCAACTACTAAATCTTTTAATTCATTTGTTTCTTCACTTGGCTTGTTCTCGGTCATCTTTTGTACCCCTTTCGAATTTCTTTTTCTGTTTGGAAATGGAGTTTTTTGCTACTTCTAATTCAAAATCGAGATTGTTTACATCTTGATTTAAAAGTGTAAATAAATCCTTTTCAATAACGCGACTTAAATCATTTAAAAGTGTGCGTGTATCAGAAAGTGTTTGATAGATTTTTTTGTCTTTGACAGGTTGTTTTTCTAAAAAAGCATATTTTTCTGTAAGCTCTACTAAAGAATCAAGATGAGAGAAAAAGAAATCTTCTGCTTCATAAAAACGTTTTGGTTCTTCTTTCACGATACCGTAAATCCGTTTTGTTAGTAAAAGTGTTTTGTTGCGCTCTTGGAAAGAATAGAGTGCTTTATTTTGGGTCATGATTTTTTGAAGGCGGATTATCTTTACACGAGCTTCTTCTAGGTTAGTGCGAATATATTTATATTCTTTTTTAGTTAATCCAGTGGCGATCATTTGCGCGCGGTCCCCAGCTTTAGATGAAAAGAAAAATAGGACAGCTGCAACGACTAGAATGATTGCTGCAATTATCAAGCCACTTTGGATAATGGAAGTAAGGATACCACCCAAAATAATGACAAGTAAAATGGAACCAGTGAATGCTAATATCTTTTTAAAAACGGTCATTATACATCTTCTCCTTTAAGTACCTGTTTGAAAGGTCCACTTTTCTTAGGTATATTTTTCTAAAAATAAATGGTGCCACGTGTTGTCTACTAGTTAAGTATATTTAGTATCTCATAACTAGGCAAGTTGAAGGGTTTTTATATTTTAGAAAGTGTGCTTTATTTGTCCTTATCATACCATATTTAGAAAATAGATGTTATCAGTCGTGCGATGTAAATTAAACTCGGACTTAATTATGTTATAATGAAAAAAACAAGAAGAGGTGGCTTAGATGGACTCACTAGAAGAAAAAACACTTCACTCAGAGACGCTTTTTAAAGGAAATATTATTCAGTTACAAGTAGATGAAGTGGAATTACCAAACGGCGAACATAGTAAGCGAGAAATTATCAAGCATCCGGGAGCTGTGGCAATTATTCCCTTTTCAGCAGATGGAGCGATGTATTTAGTAGAACAATTTCGAAAACCCTTAGAAAAAACGATTATCGAGATTCCTGCGGGCAAAATGGAAGTGGGGGAAGAGCCAATAATTACAGCAAAACGTGAATTAGAAGAAGAAACTGGATTTCAGTCCGACAATTTGACGTATTTAACTTCTTTTTATACTTCGCCTGGGTTTGCGAATGAATTACTACATATTTTTGTGGCACGCGACCTTCATCAAGTAGAAAAACCATTAGAGCAAGATCCGGACGAATTTATTAACCTTGTCAAAGTAACTCCAGCTGAAGCAGAGCAATTAATACAGCAACAATTGATTCATGACGCGAAAACGATGTATGCAATGGCGTATTGGAAATTATTACTGCTAATGGAAGAAAATGCCTAAATGGTATTTTCTTTTTTTATGAAATGCTTTTGATTGACTACCTGGTCAAAAGTGCTTATACTCTATTTGACTAGTTGGTCAATATGAATTTGGAGGAGAGAATATGGAAGCAATTAAAGTGGAGTCGCTTACAAAAAACTATCATAAAAAGCGAGCAATTGAAAATGTGAATTTAACAGTTAATGAAGGCGAACTATATGGTTTTATTGGTCCAAATGGTGCTGGGAAATCGACGACAATTAAAGTTTTACTTAATTTTATTTATGCAACAAGCGGAAATGCAACCATTCTTGGAAAAGATGTCGTCAAAAATTCGGCTGAAATCAAAAAAATGGTTGGCTATGTTCCGAGTGAAGTTCGTTATTACCCACAAATGACCGCGAATGATATTATCCACTATGCAGCGAAATTCCATCATATTGAAAATGCAACGAAAAAAATGAATAACTATTTCGAAATGTTCTCCATTGATTCGAAAAAAAGATTTGGTGAAATGTCACTTGGAAACAAGAAAAAAGTAGCCATTGTGGCTGGGTTAATTACCGAACCTAAGTTACTTATTTTAGATGAACCGACTAATGGCTTAGATCCGCTAATGCAACATTATTTATTCAAGGAGATGACGGACCGAAATAAAGAAGGAATGACCATTTTTCTTTCTAGTCATAATTTACGGGAAGTGCAAGAATACTGTACAAGAGCAGCTTTTATAAGAAATGGAAATATCATTGCGGTAGAAGATATTGCCAATCAACAAATGTCAGGTAAGGTGATTGTATTAAAAGGAGATTGTTTGCCGTTAGAAAAATTAACGAACGCTGGTGCAAGAATTATTGAAAAAGAAAGTGGCAAAGCTAGACTTATTTTTGATAATGATATTAAGACGATTTTGCCACTGTTACAAGAAAAAGAGATTATCGATTTAACGATTACTAATCAAGAATTAGAAGATAAATTCATGACTCTGTACGAAGGAGGCGAAATCAAGTGAATATCTTACACATTGAATGGAAAACTAGAATTAGGAGTCTAATCGTTTGGGCCGTGGTAGTTATTGTTATTTTAGGTGTGTTTATGGCTTTTTTCCCAAGTATGCAAAGTAGTGGGATGCAAGACTTAGTGAACACAAAAATGAATGCTTTACCGCAAGATATGATGAAAATATTGCATATGGATTCGATGGCTGATTTAACCAATATCGATGCGTATTTTGCTTATGTATTTCAGTATATTTTTATTGCGGCATGTGTTTATGCGGCTTTGATTGGGGCTCAGGCTTTAATTAAAGAAGAAACAGATGGGACGATAGAATTTTTATATGCGCAACCAATTACTCGTTCAAGCTTAGTTATGTGGAAAATGATTGGGAATTTACTATCTTTTATCGTGTTTTGGGCAATTACGTTTGTGGCATCTGTGGCACTAGTTTTATTTCTGAAACCAAGTGGAGTAGATAGTGGGGAATTGATAATGGAGCTAGTTCGTGTGTTCTCCAGTGAACTACTAGTTGCTTGTGTGTTTATGAGTACGGGCTTTATGGTATCAGCTATACTCAAGTCTGCTAAACAAGCATCGCCTGTCGCGCTAGCTCTTGTTTTCTTAACCTATATTTTAGGAATTATGGCAGGGCTTAATGAGAATGTCGATTTCTTTCAATATTTTTCGCCAATAAATTATGCCATTCCTTCTGAAATTATGGATAAAGGAATTACCGGAACCAATGTGATTATTTCCTTCGTAGTGATGGTTGTGATGGTTGCCGCTACATTTATCTTATATAAGAAAAAGGATTTGAAAGTATAATGGATAAAAAACGATTACAAATTTTAGAAGCAGCGATGGAGGAATTTACGGAAAAAGGCTATCAAGCAGCAAGCACGAACCAAATATGCGCAAAAGCAGGGGTTTCAAAAGGTTTGATTTTCCACTACTTCGCTTCCAAAGAAAAGCTCTATATCGCAGCTGTCTCTTATGCTGTTGATTTTGCAACCCAAAAAGTTAGCGCTCAACAAGAAGAGTGGAAAGATTTTGTTGAGATGGCTATTTGGTCAACGAAGCAAAAATTAGACTTTAACCGTAACTATCCAACCGTGTTCGGTTTGATTATGCAAGCTTATGCAAATCCCCCTGGCGAACTACAAGGGAAATTAGATGGTTTTTTTGATGAAGCAATCGCTCGTTCAGAAGCGCAAATGAATCAAGTTTTAAGCAGAATGAGCTTGAAAAAAGAGGTGAATATAGATGCAGCTCGTAAAGTAATTGCAGCACTTTTTAATCATATTACCCAAATTAGTACGAATTATTTAGAAAAAAAACCGAACGCAACAATGGAAGATTTTATCCCACTTGCAAATGATTTCACGGAAATGATGCGAATTGTTGAGTTTGGCATCTGTGAAGTAGAATGATTTAAAAAGCATTCCGATTTTAAGGAATGCTTTTTTTGTTGGTCTTTTATAAATCAGTTTTTAATACAGGATGTTCCGTTAAATTTTCTTCTTCTAAGAACTGCGTGAGCAAAATATCATAGAGTAGCGCAATGTCATCATAGTTTAGTTCTTTTAGAATTCGAATGCTTTTTTGCGCTTGGTAGTAGCCAAGTTCTACTAATTTACTTTTCATATTGATTAAGCCGAGTAAAAAAGTAGAGAGAATTCGATAAAAAGCACCTTCATAAAAAATACTTAGGTTTTCTAAATCTGTTAATAGTTTTTTTGCTTGGCTTAGTTTATTTTGCTGAATAAATACTTCAATCGTATTAATGAGTAATGCACAGAGTAGCCGACGACCTCTATCATAGTTTTTATAGGTGTCAACTGATTTTAAGACTTGTTGTAAAAATTGAGATTGAATTTCTTCATCAAAATAATAAATCGAATTGGCAAAAATTTTAATTTCTTCGAGTGTCCATGACTGAATGGAAAACAAGTAATTTTGGATTGTTTCGATATCTTGTTCGGATATGACAGCCACATTAAATTCCTGATTTTTAAGTAAGTTTTCGAGAAGTTCCATTCTTGAATGAACTAAAGCTTTTCTGACTTCGGCTATTTCTCCTTCATTTTGAGATAGCTCTTCATATAAATCATAAAGACTATTAATATCGTAAGCAGTTCCTTTTTGTTCATGGGTATACCAAAAATCATCATCATCATTTAATGAAAAGCCACGTAAAATAAAGAAAAATTCATCCATATTCATATTAATGCGGGTTAAGATTTTTTCAAATAAATTTAAACTAATTTCATGTGCGCCTTTTTCAAACTCAATCGCATAAGACTTGGAAATAATGCCCTCGTAAAGTTTCTTTTGGCTAATTCCTTTAGAAATACGAATGTCTCTAACTACTTTTCCATATTTATTCATTAATGACATCTCCATTCGATTAGGATTGGGAAAATATATCATTTTTTAGAGTAATAAGCAATAAAAGGCACAAACTTTCCCATGGAAGTTAATAAAATAAGTACTATTTATAAGACTTTTTAACAAATGCAGCTCTAAGAATGTAATATAAAAGATATCAAGTAAGCGATTATGAGAGGAAAAATGTCTGTGTCTAATTATAAAAAGTATGATATCCATTTTAAAAAATATTTAGTGAATTTATATCTAGATGGGAAATCACCTGCTGCTTTATGTGAAGAATATTTTGTCTCTAAAACGGCATTATACAGATGGATAAAGCAGTATTCGGAAATAGATAATGATCTTCAGAAAATCATTGAGGACAAGCAATTGAAAGAACTACAGCGACAAAAAGCCATTTTGGAAGAAGAAATGCGGATTTTGACAAAAGCAATTGCGCTATTTACATCATAAACAGGATACTAAAAAATGATTTGGAAACGGGTTCCAAATCATTTTTTTAATTAATAAAGCTTTCATGATGTGTGCTAATCATAGCTTCATCAGCGGCAGTAGGTTCTAGATATTTTTTCGCGCTATTAATGGCAATTGGACCTTCGTGTAGGCCCGCTGCGATAATGCGGATTTTTCGTGGATAAGCTGCGCTGTCACCGCAAGCGAAAATTCCAGGGACAGATGTGTGCATTTCCTCGTCTACAACAATCCCGAAATCAGCTAATTGAAATCCCCATTCAGCCATTGTTCCTAAGTCAACTTTGACTCCATGATTGATAAAGAGCACATCTGTTGGAATGGTTTTGGTTCTTTTTGTTTGATTGCAGTAAAGCATCGTTTCAGATAATTGATCATTAAAACCAAATAGAGCGCTTATTTCATGGTGGATATGGATTTGGACACGGGAATTTTTTAGGGAATTGACACTTTCTTCATGGGCTTTAAAATCTTCACCACGGTAAATTAAGTGAACTTCTTTTGCGATAGGTTCTAATGTTTGCGCCCAGTCAATCGCAGAATCTCCACCACCAGAGACAGCAACCACTTTACCACGGAATTGTTCGATATCCTTTACATCATAAAATATGGCATCTGAAAAGTCTTCCACATGTGCGGCTTCTAATTGGTTAACTTCAAAAGTACCGCTACCAGTTGCGATAACAATCGTTTTAGAAAAATGAATTGAACCATTTTGAGTAGTTAATTGAAAAGTTCCATCTGAAAGTTTGGTGAGATCTATCACTCGTTCATTACAGAAGATTTCTGGATGGAATGTCTCGGCTTGTTCTTTTAAATTAGCAATAAGGTTAGCACCAGTGATAGATGGAATTCCACCGATGTCTCGTATGACTTTTTCAGGAAAAAAATAACGAACTTTGCCACCAACGGCAGGTTCAGCGTCGATAATTTTTGTTTTCATTGAGCGAAGACCACTATAAAAAGCAGCGAAAAGACCAACAGGGCCACCGCCAATAATGGTGACATCATAAAGATTATTTGGCAATCGAATCAAGCTCCTTTACAATTTCACAACCGTTACAAGTCTCATATGGAAGGCAAAGGGGCACACCGCTACGTGGGTCGATTAAGATATCTGCTTTGATATTAAAAACATCTTCTAACGTTTTTTCAGTCATGACGCTAACGGGTGTTCCTTCTGCAACTACTTGTCCTTCTTTGATTGCAATCATGTGTTGTGCATAACGAGATGCGTGATTTAAATCATGAACAACCATAACAATCGTCCGTTTTTCTGATTGGTTTAGTTGTTTGAGTAAATTAAGTACATCTAATTGGTGTGTCATATCTAAAAATGTGGTTGGTTCATCTAAAAATAAAACATCTGTTTCTTGCGCAAGAGCCATGGCAATCCAAGCTCGTTGGCGCTGTCCACCAGATAAACTATCAATCGGACGATCTGCAAATTCAGTTAAATTAGTTACTCTTAATGACCAGAAAATAATTTCCCGATCTTTTGCAGTGATTGATTTAAAGCTGCTTTGATGGGGGGAGCGACCGTAAGAAATTAATTCGAATACGGTTAGTCCATCGGGTGCAGACGGGTTTTGTGGTAATATTGCTAACTGTTTGGCGATTTCCTTCGTAGGTTGGCTATGAATGCTCTTGCCATCTAAATAAACTGCCCCGTGACTGGGTTTCATTAACCGGGACATCGTTTTTAAAATAGTTGATTTCCCAGAACCATTGGCTCCAACTAAGGCAGTGATTTTATTCGCCGGAATGGCTATATCTAAACCATCAACAATGATTCGTTTGTCGTATGAAATTTGCAAGTTGTCTGTATGCAAGTCTTTCATTTTCATCGCTCCAATTTAAAATAAGTTGATAATCATTCTCAATGGTTAAGTATAGAGTTTTTGTTAGAAAGATGCAAGTGTTAGTTTGGGAAACGAGTTGCATCTTGTGAAATGATTCGCTATACTAATTGAGAAATGTTATCAATTATCGGAGGGGTTATTTTGAAAAAAAGAATTAGTATGGTAGTATCTGTACTTTTAACTGTACTTGTTTTAGGTGCTTGTGGAGATAATAACTCGGCTGAAACTAGCAAAGCCGAGATGCGTACATATACCATGTCGAATGGAAAAAAAGTAGAAATACCTGCTCACCCAAAACGAATAGTAGCTTCTGGGTACTTAGGAAATATGGTGCTACTCGGAGTGAAGCCAGTTGGAGCAAGAGCAAAACAAATGGAAAATCCATTTTTAAAAGGAAAAGTTGATGGGATAGAAGACATTGGTGACCCAGTTTCTGCGGAAAAAGTAGCAGAATTAAAACCAGATTTAATTGTTGTGTCAAATGAAGACGAGTTGGAGCAAATGTCGAAAATAGCACCAACAGTTTTGATTCCGTATGCAACTTCCAAAACTGTGGAAGAAGATGTTCGTCAAATTGCTGATTTAGTCGGTGAAAAGAAAGCCGGAGAAGCCTGGATCGACAGTTTCCACCAAAAGGCTAAAGATGAAAGAGCGAAATTGGTCGGGAAAATAGGGAAAGAGGAAACAGTTGGTATATATGAAGTGCAAGACAAAGATTTTTATGTAATGGGACAAAACATGGGACGTGGTGGTCAAGCTATCTATAACGCACTTGAACTAAAGGCACCTGCTAAAATCCAAAAAGATGTGCTAGATGGACAAGATTGGCAAAAAATCTCTCTAGAAGTATTACCAGAGTATGCTGCTGACCGGATGTTTGTTACCAATACTTCCTCAGGAGATGCAAAAGATGGTGAAAAAACAATAAAAGATTTAACGAGTTCACCAATTTGGAAAAACTTGCCAACTTTTAAAGCAGGAAATGTTTATCAAATGGATTTCGATACGATGTTTTATTATGATCCTTTAGCTGTAGAAGGTCAGCTGGATATTATTGTAGGTAAACTACTTGAGGAGAGCTGAACATTGCGATTAGTGAGGGATATTGATATAATTTTCTATGCGATTGATAATTATTATCACCTGAAACGTGCGGATAATTTAGATGGAAGGAATTTGTGCAGATGGATAAGTCAAAACAGATAAAAATGAATACAAGGCCGACAGTCGCTATTTTTATATTAACAGCGGGACTTTTATTGCTTCTTATTATGGCACTATTTGGAATTGCGGTCGGAGCGGCGGATATTCATTTAGGCACGGTTTGGGATGCGCTCTTTCATTATAATAGTTCAGAAACAGAACACCAGATTATTCGGAGTTTGCGTGTTCCACGGGTAATTGCTGATATGGCGATTGGAGCTGCATTTGCGGTTGCTGGAGCGATTATGCAAGGGATTACTAGAAACCCACTTGCTGATTCTGGCCTTCTAGGACTGAATGCTGGCTCTACTTTTATGGTAGCAGTATGTTTTGCTTTTATGCCAGGGCTTAGCTATAATTCGCTAATCATTTTTTCTTTTGTAGGAGCTGCGATTGGCGCTTTTATGGTTTTTGGAGTTAGTTCGATTGCGGGTAGCGCGATGTCGCCAACAAGATTGGTACTGGCGGGGGCTGCGGTTAGTTCACTTTTGACAGCGCTGAGTGAAGGGATTGCGATTTACTTTAAATTAAGTCAGGATTTAGCTTTTTGGTATGCTGGTGGGGTTGCTGGTGTAAAGTGGAGTCAACTTGCAGCAATTTGGCCATGGCTACTTGGTGCGTTAATTGCGGCGCTTCTGTTAAGTAAATCTATTACAATTTTAAGTTTAGGTGACGACATTGCGGTTGGGCTTGGTGAAAAAACTACTTTTGTCAAAATTGCTTCGATGGTTGTCGTGTTAGTTTTAGCTGGATTAGCAGTTTCTGTTGTT
This sequence comes from Listeria ivanovii subsp. ivanovii, assembly GCF_900187025.1. Taxonomy (GTDB): domain Bacteria; phylum Bacillota; class Bacilli; order Lactobacillales; family Listeriaceae; genus Listeria; species Listeria ivanovii. The sequence continues at coordinate 2,036,489 of NZ_LT906478.1, read as the reverse complement.
GGTCCAGTTGGATTCATCGGTTTAATTGTACCTCATTTGGTCCGATTTTTAGTCGGGGTAGATTATCGGTGGATTATTCCTTGTTCAGCAGTTGTTGGAGCATTTTTAACACTGGCTGCTGATATTCTGGCAAGAACGATTAACCCACCTTATGAAACACCGATTAGTGTTATTTTTGCTTTAATTGGAGTTCCTTTCTTTCTATTTGTGACTCGTAAGGAAAGGAGGAACTTATGATGTATATGACAGCAGCAGAGAAACGAAAAAAATCACGACGCATCTGGACGTTAATTATTTTAAGCGTATTAATCTTTGTTACTTTTACATATAGTGTGAATGCTGGCTATTCTAAATTGCCTTTTTTAGAAGTAATTAAGTCGTTTTTTGGAATGGCGGACTCAGGCACTCAACTTATTGTGACGGAGTTTCGTTTGCCGAGAATAGTGATTGCTCTTTTGGTTGGTGCGGGTTTAGCTGTTTCTGGAACAATTTTGCAAGGTATCTCTGGAAATGGGCTTGCTGATCCAGGTATTTTAGGGATTAATAATGGTGCTGGTTTGGCTGTTATGCTTTATATTTCTTTCTTCCCTTCTACTATGGAAGTACCGGTGTTGTTTATGCCATTTATCGGTTTTATTGGTGCGATTTTGACGGCATTTGTGGTGTATGGTCTTTCTTATAGTCGAAGTGAAGGTTTACTACCTAATCGATTGCTTTTAACTGGGATTGCAGTTGCAGCGGCGATTGCGGCTCTTATTACGCTTTTAAGTATTCGGCTTGATCCACAAAACTATCAACGTTATGCGGAGTGGATGGCGGGAAATATTTGGGCATCCAGTTGGCAATACGTATTTGCACTTTTACCTTGGTTAGTTGTTTTAGGTACGGTTGCTTTTACGAAAGTGAAAACGTTAGATGTTCTTTCTTTTGGTGATCAGGTGGCGACTGGGCTTGGTGTTCGAGTAGAACGAGAAAAATTCATTCTATTAATTGTAGCAGTTGGTCTTGCAGCAGCTTGCGTATCTGTTAGTGGTGGGATTGCCTTTATTGGACTAATTGGACCACATATCGCTAGAAAACTGGTCGGATCAGCACATCGTTGGGTAATGGTAACGGCGGCGCTTTCTGGTGGATTATTGTTACTTTTAGCAGATACGATTGGACGCTTAATGATTCAACCTTCTGAAATATTTGCTGGTATCGTCGTGGCCGTTATTGGGGCTCCATACTTTCTATTCCTTTTGGCTAAAGCTAAATAATAATTATTATTAATAACGAGAAATTAACTAGTAATTGATAATCATTGTAGACAGCCTATTGCTTTTGTGATATCTTAGTAAACATAAGCAATAGGAATTGAATACGAGTGATTTAATAGGCTGGAAAAGGAATTTTGAACTTGCATTTTATTTATAATTATTATAAACTGTAGTTATTGTTAAATGATAATGATGATAATTTAGAAAGGCAACTTGTTATTGCAACTAAGGGAGGAACCAGAATGGAAGGTCGTATTGGACGTATTAAAGCACAACTTCATGATGCTAGCTATAAATTAACACCACAGCGAGAAGCTACTGTTCGCGTTTTACTGGAAAATGAAAAAGATCATTTAAGTGCAGAGGAAGTTTTTTTACGTGTGAAAGATATTGCTCCTGACACTGGTCTTGCAACAGTATATCGAACATTAGAGCTTTTAACAGAGCTACGCGTGGTAGATAAAATTAATTTTGGTGACGGCGTGTCTCGTTATGATTTACGACAAGAAGGCGCAAAGCATTTCCATCACCACCTTGTTTGTTTAGAATGTGGTTCGGTAGAGGAAATACAAGAAGATTTACTAGAAGATGTAGAAAAAATTGTTGAATCGAAATGGAATTTTCTTGTAAAAGACCATCGCCTAACTTTCCAAGGAGTTTGCGCAGATTGCAGACAAAAATCAAAAAAAAATAATGGCGGAGTTTGAGATAATTTGTCTCAAACTTTTTTTATGCCGATAATGAGGGAATTGCGCGAAAAGTATTACATGTTTTTTTTCGTCGCTTAAACGTTTTCACTGAGAGCGGAACATGATAGAATAGGACTTGTGGAGGAAACGCTTATGAATGATTTAATAGATGATTTTTTGCATTTTTTAATTGTAGAGAAAGGCTTATCCGCGAACACGATAAAAGCTTACGAGCGGGATTTACACTATTTTGTTTCTTATATGAATACATCTGGAACATTTACTGACCCAAATACTTTGGAACGAAGCGATATAGTTGGATTCATGGCGTTTGCGAGAAAAGAAGGGAAATCAGCAAGAAGTGTAGCGAGATACGTTGCTTCACTACGGTCTTTTTTTCATTATTTAATGCATGATGGAAAAATGTCCCATGACCCAATGATTCAAATTGAAACGCCAAAACAAGCACAAGGATTGCCGAAAGTGTTAAATTTAGATGATGTAGAATTACTACTTAACTCTTCGGATACAAATACACCGCTTGGACTTCGTGATCAAGCGATGATGGAGATTTTATACGCGACGGGGCTTCGTGTAACCGAACTTGTTCAACTGAAAATGGATGACTTACATCTCCAAATGGGTTTTATTCAAACCATTGGTAAAGGGGATAAAGAAAGAATCATCCCGCTTGGTAAAACGGCGACTACTGTCTTAGAACATTATTTGGAAGAAGCAAGACCAAAGCTTAGAAGACCGAAATACCGCAATGATTTCGTGTTTTTAAATCATCACGGTCAAGGACTTACAAGACAAGGCTTTTGGAAAATTTTAAAAGGTATTGCGAAAGAATCGGGCATTGAAAAGCCAATTACACCGCATACTTTGCGTCATTCATTTGCCACGCACTTACTTGAAAATGGGGCGGATCTCCGGTCAGTGCAAGAACTTCTCGGACATGCTGATATCTCCACTACGCAAATTTATACCCATGTAACCAAGCTGCGCCTAAAAGATGTATACAAACAATTTCACCCGCGCGCTTAAAAAATATAATGGAAAAGGATGAATAAATATGCCAGATAAATTTAAACGAGTACATGTAGTTGTAATGGATTCAGTTGGTATCGGGGAAGCCCCAGATGCTGCTGAATTTGGTGATTTTGATGTAGATACATTTGGCCATATTGCGAAATTTGTTGGTGGCTTAAAAATGCCAGAAATGGGCAAACTTGGCTTATCAAATATTCGCGAAATTGATGGAATTAAAAAAGCAGAAAAACCACTTGCTTACTATACTAAAATGCAAGAAGCATCCAATGGGAAAGATACAATGACAGGTCACTGGGAAATCATGGGGCTTTACATTGATACCCCGTTCCGCGTTTTTCCTGATGGCTTCCCAGATGATTTAATTAACCAAATTGAAGCGAAAACTGGTCGTAAAGTGATTGGTAATAAACCAGCTAGTGGTACAGAAATCATGGCTGAACTTGGCGAAGAACATGTGAAAACAGGGGCTTTAATTGTTTATACATCTGCTGACTCCGTGCTACAAATTGCGGCTCATGAGGATGTAGTGCCTTTAGAAGAGCTATATGAAATTTGTGAGTTTTGCCGAGAAATTACTTTAGACGATCCATATATGCTTGGTCGGATTATTGCACGTCCATTTGTTGGGGAACCGGGAGCATTTGTTAGAACACCAAATCGTCATGATTATGCACTCAAACCATTTGAACCTACCGTGATGGATGCACTTAAAGATGGTGGTAAAGATGTGATTGCAATTGGGAAAATTTCTGATATTTTTGACGGAGAAGGTGTGACAGAATCGATTCGTACGAAATCCAATATGGATGGAATGGATCAATTTATCGCTGTACTCGACAAAGATTTTAACGGAATGAGTTTCCTTAATTTGGTAGATTTTGATGCGCTATTTGGTCATCGCCGCGACCCTCAAGGTTATGCAGAGGCTTTAGTTGATTTTGATGGTCGTTTGGAAGAGGTAATGGAAAAATTAACCGATGATGATTTATTAATTATTACAGCAGATCACGGAAATGACCCAACATACACGGGGACAGACCATACACGTGAATTTGTTCCACTACTTGTTTACTCACCGCGCTTTAAAAATGGTGGTTCAGAGCTGGAATTACGCAAAACGTTTGCAGACCTTGGTGCCACTGTAGCAGATAATTTTGATGTGAAAATGCCTGCATATGGAAAAAGTTTCTTAGCAGACTTGAAATAGGAAAAGGGAGGAACAAAAATGAGTTTAGAAAATGTAAATGAAGCAGTTACGAAAATTAGAGAAAGCTATACAGGAACACCGAAAATCGGTTTGATTCTCGGATCTGGTTTAGGTGTGTTAGCAGATGAGATTACACAACCAACTAAACTTTCTTATAGTGAAATTCCTCATTTCCCAGTTTCAACAGTGGAAGGGCATGCTGGTCAGTTTGTGTTTGGCGAATTAGAAAACAAAGAAGTAGTGGCTATGCAAGGTCGTTTTCACTTTTATGAAGGCTATTCCATGCAAGATGTTACTTTTCCAGTTCGTGTTATGAAAGAATTAGGAGTAGAAGTGTTAGTTGTAACTAATGCAGCTGGTGGCGTAAATGAACTATTTTCTGCGGGGGATTTGATGCTTATTTCGGATCATATTAACTTCACTGGAACAAGTCCGCTTATTGGACCAAATGATGATCATTTTGGCCCTCGTTTCCCAGATATGTCTGAAGCTTATAATTTAGCTTTACGTGTGGAAGCTAGATTGATTGCGCAAGAACTTGATTTGACTATTCGTGAAGGGGTTTATGCTGGATTTAGTGGTCCAACTTATGAAACACCTGCTGAAATCCAAATGATGCGCACGCTTGGTGCAGATGCTGTTGGAATGTCGACAGTACCAGAAGTAATTATTGCTAATCATGCGGGACTGCGTGTTCTTGGTATTTCTTGTATTACGAATATGGCGGCTGGGATTTTAGATCAACCACTTTCGCATACGGAAGTAATTGAAACAACGGATCAAGTTCGCAGCACATTTTTACAATATGTAAAAGCAATTGTTGCAAAAATTTCTTAAAATAATTGGTTATATAAATTCAGCCGATTTCATTATTTTCTGAAGAAAGAAGATAATGAAATCGGCTGGATTTTTTATGTATTTGGTATTATTTTCAGATAGTTATTGTCGCTCGGCTTCTTAGTATGCTACTATATAAAAGAACTTTCAAAAATTTATAATATAAAGGTGGGATTGGCGTGACGTTTGAACGGCTAGGAACAATGAATGTAAATGCAGAAGGACATCTCGAAATTGGAGGGGTGGACACTTTAAAGCTAGCTGAGAAGTATGGAACACCACTGTACGTTTATGATGTAGCGCTAATCCGGGACCGCGCAAGAGGATTTAAAAAAACATTTGAAGAGCTAGGTGTGAAGGCACAAGTAGCTTACGCCAGCAAAGCGTTTTCAGCTGTTGCGATTTATCAGTTGATGGCAGAGGAAGGCTTATCGCTTGATGTTGTCTCTGGCGGGGAATTATATACTGCAATTAAAGCGGGATTTCCAGCAGAACGAGTTCATTTTCATGGCAATAACAAAAGCGTAGAAGAGATACATATGGCGCTGGATTACGGTATCGGCTGTTTTGTACTGGATAATTATTATGAAATTAGTTTATTAGAAGATATATTAATAGAAAGAAATGAAAAAGCAGCTGTTTTAATTCGCGTCACACCAGGGATTGAAGCACATACACATGATTACATTTTAACCGGACAAGATGATTCGAAATTTGGTTTTGGACTTACGAATGGACAAGCAGAAGCAGCGATTAAACAAGTGCTACATGCAAGCGCGTCGTTTGATTTAATTGGTTTACATTGTCATATTGGGTCACAAATTTTTGAAACAACTGGTTTCAAATTAGCGGCCCGACGCATTATGGATAAATTGGTTGAATGGCATCAAACATTAGGTTTTGATTCGCAAGTACTTAATCTTGGGGGAGGCTTTGGGGTACGTTATACTGCTGAAGATGAACCATTAGAGCCGAGCGAGTATGTTCGCCAAATTATCGAGGAAGTGCGTGACGTCGCAAGTACAAACGCTATTGCCATTCCAGAGATTTGGATTGAACCAGGTCGCTCTCTCGTGGGTGAAGCAGGAACGACGTTATATAAAGTTGGCTCTAGAAAAGAAGTTCCTGGTATTAGAAACTATGTGGCAGTGGATGGCGGTATGTCTGACAATATTCGTCCCGCACTTTATGACGCTCATTATGATGCGGTCCTTGCTGCAAGCCCAGAAAAAATACCCGAAGAAACCGTAGCGATTGCTGGGAAATGTTGTGAGTCTGGCGATATGCTGATTTGGGATCTACCGCTGCCAAAATCAAATGCTGGAGAAGTTTTGGCAGTCTTTTGTACGGGTGCTTATGGTTATGCAATGGCTAGTAATTATAACCGAATTCCAAGGCCGCCAGTTGTTTTTGTAGAGAATGGCATCGATAAACTTATAGTTGCCCGGGAAACATATGAAAATTTAGTGCAAAATGATCTTCCATTATAGTAGGGCGGGACAAACATGGTAGAAATGAATTTTAAAGTAGATGCGTTTGAAGGACCTCTTGATTTACTTCTCCACTTAATTGGACAGCTAGAAGTGGATATTTATGATATTCCAATGGCTGAGATTACGGACCAATATATGGAATTTGTTCATACGATGCAAGAAATGGAACTAGACGTAGCAAGCGAATATCTGGTTATGGCAGCCACTTTACTCGCGATAAAAAGTAAAATGCTTCTTCCAAAACAGGAATTAGAAATTGATTATGATACACTAGAAGAGGAAGAAGATCCGAGAGATGCTTTAGTTGAAAAACTTATGGAGTATAAACGCTTTAAAGAAGCTGCCAAAGAACTCAAAGAAAAAGAAGCGGAACGGAGCTTTTATTTCAGTAAACCGCCGATGGATCTTGCTGAATATGATGATGGAACAAACGTGGCAGAATTAGATGTATCATTAAATGATATGTTAAGTGCGTTTAACAAAATGCTTCGTCGTAAAAAATTAAACAAGCCACTGCATACAAGAATTACAACACAGGAAATTTCGATTGATGATCGTATGGATTCTGTCATGGAGAAATTACAAAGAAAGCAAAATCACCGTTTACGTTTCGATGAGTTATTTGAAGAGCAAACAAAAGAGCAACTAGTGGTAACGTTTTTGGCACTCTTAGAACTAATGAAACGAAAATTAGTGGAAGTGGAACAAGTGGAAAGTTTTGCCGATTTATATGTGTTAGGTAAAGGGGAAGAAAAGTTGTGACGAGAGAAGAACAATTAGGTGTTTTAGAGAGTTTGCTTTTTGCTGCAGGTGACGCAGGACTTTCGACAGAACAATTAACGGGAGTCATGGAAATCACGCATATTGAAGCACTCAATTTATTAGAATTGTTAAGCGAACGCTATAATGAAAATGCTGATCGTGGGCTTATTTTATTAGAACTTGCTGGGTCATTTCAGCTAGCCACCAAAAAAGCGCACGCGGAATACTTAAGGAAGTTAGTGGAAGTTCCAAGCAACACCGTTTTATCACAAGCATCACTCGAAACATTAGCGATTATTGCTTACAGACAACCGGTAACTCGTATGGAAGTGGATGAAGTTCGAGGCGTCCAAACAGATGGGCCGATTCGAACATTAGTTGCTAAAGGCCTCGTAACTGACAAAGGCCGGGTAGACGGTGCTGGACGAGCGAAGTTATATGTAACGACGAGTGAATTTCTAGATGCATTTGGACTGAATTCTTTAGACGATTTACCGAAACTCGCTGATGCAGAAGCGGAAGAACCCGACCAAAACGAAATGGACCTGTTTTTTGACCGGTTTAATCAAAATAAAGAACAGGAGGAGGAATAAGAATGGAACGTTTACAAAAAGTAATTGCAAATGCAGGTATTACTTCCAGAAGAAAAGCAGAAACTCTTATAAAAGAGGGTAAAGTAACAGTGAACGGTAAAGTAGTAACCGAATTAGGTGTGAAAGTTAGCGGTTCCGAACGAATCGAAGTCGAAGGAATCCAGTTAACAAAAGAAGAACATCGCTATTTCTTATTCTATAAACCAAGAGGAACTGTATCAGCAGTGACAGATGATAAAGGACGTACAACGGTAGCAGATTATTTTACCGATATTCCAGAACGACTTTATCCAGTAGGAAGACTTGATTATGATACATCTGGCTTACTTTTAATGACAAATGATGGGGATTTTGCTAACTTACTGATGCACCCTAAAAATGAAGTATCAAAAACATATATTGCTCGTATTAAAGGTATTCCGGAACGAGAAGTGATTCGTGAACTAGAGCGTGGTGTTGTTATTGATGGTCGTAAAACAGCTCCCGCAAAAGTGAAAATCCGTTCCTCTGATAAGGCAAAAGATAAAGCAATTGTCGAGATTACGATTCATGAAGGTCGCAATCGTCAAGTACGTAAAATGTTTGAAGCTGTTGGATTTGAAGTGCAAAAGTTATCAAGAGAAGAATATTCTTTCTTAAATTTACGTGGCTTAAATGCTGGTGAGCGTCGAGAATTATCCCATCATGAAGTGAAACAATTAAAGACAGAAGCCCGATTTGGCAAGAAAAAGTAATAATAACGACATGACAGAAAACTAATTTTCTACTTTAAATGAACTTTCTAATAGCGTGTTTTGTGAAAAACATGTATAATTTAATTCGTAGGAAATTTGGTATAGGAAATGGTGCGTATTTTCGTATGTGGGTACGAGAATTTCCATTTAATTATGTAGTTAATTTTGTATGTAAATGAGAGTTAGGGGATGAGTACTTATGAGTGAACAAGTTAGAGTGCTTGTTGTGGATGATGAGGATCGGATTCGCCGCCTTCTTAAGATGTATCTTGAAAGAGAGAACTATCGAATTGAAGAGGCTAGTGATGGTGACCAGGCATTAGACATGGCACTGAACAATAATTATGAAGTAATCCTACTTGATTTAATGATGCCAGGTAAAGACGGAATTGAAGTATGTCGTGAATTAAGAGAATATAAAGCAACCCCTGTTGTTATGCTGACGGCCAAAGGAGAAGAAGCAAACCGAGTACAAGGTTTTGAAGTGGGGGCAGATGATTATATTGTTAAACCATTCAGTCCAAGAGAAGTCGTACTCCGAGTGAAGGCTGTTCTTCGCCGTGCAAAACAAAACTCTGAAGAAGGAATGAACGGAACACCGGGAGATATTATTACTTTTCCTCATTTGAAAATTGATAATGAAGCTCATCGTGTTATTGTGGATGGAAAGGAAATTAGTTTAACGCCGAAAGAATATGATTTATTATATTACCTAGCTAAATCACCTGATAAAGTTTTTGATCGTGAGTCACTTTTAAAAGAAGTGTGGCGCTATGAGTTCTTCGGTGATTTACGTACCATTGATACACACGTAAAAAGACTTCGTGAAAAATTACACGATGTATCCGAAGACGCCGCAAGAATGATCGTAACAGTTTGGGGTCTAGGGTATAAATTCGAAGTTCCAGAAGAATAAACTTACAAAGATAGCGGACAAAGACGTTTAATCGGCAAGTGTTATGCCGCACGTGCTTTGTTCCGTTGTTTTTTTATGGGGGCGAGGTGAGATGGATGAAAATATGGAATAGTATCGTCGGCAAAATTTGGAGCACGATTATTTTGTTGTTAATTGGCATTTTAGTTATATCAGGATTTTTAGTTGCGATGATTTATGAAAAAAATAATATTGAGAAAATCACGAAAGAATTAGAAGAAACTACAACGAGCATTATTAATGTGATGAAAGAAAACGATGCGGTTATTTCGACTGAAAATAAAAATGATTCTCCCCTTACTTTACTAGATAATACGATGGGAATTATCATTGAAGAAAACGGCAAAAACGTTTACCAATTACAATCACCAGACCATGTTTCTAAGGAGTCGGCAAACAAGTTAATTGCAGATAAGACATTAAGCAAAGCTTTAGAAACAAAAAATATTGTGACAATGAAGTACAATTTCAAAACAGAAAATTATTCATTACCTGTGGAAGTTTCTGCCCAAAATTTCAAGTTAGATAATGGCGATTCGGGTGTGGTTTATGTTTATCAATCTTATAATACTATTTTGGAAGTAAATAAAAAAACGATGACCACGCTAATTGTTTCCGGTATTATTGCAGTTGTTATTACATCTATCTTATCTTTTGTTTTCTCTTCAAGGATGGCTTTTCCGCTTCGAGAAATGAAAAAAATTGCAATTGCTGTTTCAAAAGGTAATTTTGATAATCGCGTCCCAACTTATACCCATGATGAAATTGGCGAGCTGGGCGTTGCATTTAACGATATGGCAAAGCAGCTAAAATATAATGTCAGTGCACTCCGGCAAGAAAAAGAGCAATTATCCAATATATTAGTTGGTATGGCTGATGGTGTCATTAAGTTTAGCATCGACAAAACAATTATTTTAAGCAATCCACCGGCAGAAGAATTTTTACATAATTGGTTCTTTTCACCTGAAAACACCGAAAAAGTGCTTATCCCGGTTGCGTTAGATAATTTGTTGGAAGATACGTTAGCGGCGAAGGAATCTCAAGTTGGTGAAATTACTTTCGCCGACCGCACCTATGTGGCGATCTTGACATTACTTTATACTGGGGAACATGTTCGAAGTGTGGTAGCAGTTATTCGCGATATGACGGAAGAGAAGCAACTTGAAAAAATGAAAAGTGATTTTGTGAATAATGTTTCACATGAACTGCGTACGCCAATCTCGATGTTGCAAGGTTATAGTGAAGCAATTATTGATGGGGTTGCCCAATCTGACGAAGAAGTGCGGGAATTCGCGCAAATTATTTATGATGAATCCCTTCGTATCGGCCGTTTGGTCAATGATATGCTAGACCTTGCACGGATGGAAGCCGGATTTAACCAAATGGACAATCAAAAATTACCTCTGGCGCCACTACTTGAAAAAGTAATCTCGAACTTCGATGTGTTAGCAAAAGAAAACTCTGTCGAATTAGGCTTAGAATTAGAAACGCCTGATTTAGAATATTCTTATGATCCTGACCGAATGGAGCAAGTATTAATTAACTTAATTATGAATGCGATTCGTCATACTGGGAAAGAAGGATATGCAGGTAAAGTTGTTCTAAAACAAACGATTGATGAAACAAAAAATAACCTTATCATTACTGTTTCTGATAATGGTAGCGGAATTGCCGAAGAAGATATTCCTTATTTATTTGAACGTTTTTATAAAGCGGACAAAGCTCGAAAACGAGGGAAAGCTGTAGGAACTGGTATTGGTCTAGCTATCGTTAAAAACATTGTGGAAGCACATAATGGAAAAATTTCTGTGAAAAGTGAACTTGGCAAAGGATCAGATTTTATTATTACTTTGCCTCTCGGATAAATAGAATGGAGCGAAAAAAATGAAAAAAAGACAAACAAAATTTTGCAAAGAATCTTTAGTAATTAAGACAAGTCGGGTATTTCCTTCTGACACAAATAATCATAATACCTTATTTGGAGGTCGCTTAATGACCTACATTGATGACACGGCATCGATTAGTGCTTCTCGTCATTGTCGAACAGAAATAGTAACAGCCTCAACAGATTCCGTGGATTTCTTAAAACCAATTAAAAATGATCATTCCGTTTGTTTAGAGTCTTATGTTGCTTCGACTGGTAGAAGTTCGATGGAAATTTTTGTGAAAATTATTGCGGAAAATTTAAAAACAGGTGAACGTTATTTAGCAGCAACTTCATTTTTAACCTTTGTTGCCCTTGATAAAGATGGGAAAACAGTAGAAGTTCCGCTTGTTGAACCAGAAACCGAAGAGCAAAAAAGAATTCACGCAGGTGCAGAGGCAAGAAGTATTGCACGTAAAATTCGTTTGAAAGAAAATCAATCACTAGCAGAATCATTATCAACGGATATTCCATGGTAAGTAATAAAAAACCAGATAATTTTCTGGTTTTTTATTGGAATAATTAAGAAAACGCTCACGTGAAAAAATATACAAAAGGACTTGCGAAAATATTTATTCATGGTAAAATAAAATTTGTAAGAAAATATTCGTTCATCTTCGGGGCAGGGTGCAATTCCCGACCGGTGGTTAAAGTCCACGATCTGCTTTTTTAGCAGTTGACTCTGGTGTAATTCCAGGACCGACAGTATAGTCTGGATGGGAGAAGATGTTGGCAGACCTTTTCGTTTGTCTTCACGAGCATGTGTTAGCAAGCTGTGATGTTTATTTGAGCATCTAATGTTTGTTTATTGTTTCACAAACTCTCCCTCAACTTTTTTTAGTTGAGGTTTTTTATTTGCTTGGGTTGCATTCGTTAAATGACGTCACTCACTTCTTGGTGAACATCAAGGGAGAAATGACAATGAAGAATTATTCAATGAAGGTTTTTGTTAGTGTGGCGGTTCTTGGGACTGTAGCATTCATATTAATGATGCTCCAATTTCCATTACTACCAAGTGCACCATTTTTAAAGCTTGATTTTAGTGACATCCCAGCTTTACTTGGCGGACTTCTATTCGGTCCATTAGCGGTGATCTTAGTGGAATTAATCAAAAATGTGCTATTATACATCGTTTCTGGTAGTCCAGTTGGTATTCCAGTTGGAGAGCTAGCTAACTTTATTTCGGGAATATTTTATGTCCTACCAATTTATTATTTATTTCACTGGTTTCGTACAACAAAAGGGATGGTTCTTTCAACCGCTGTTGGTACGGTGTTAATGACGCTCGCAATGACAGTATTTAATTATTTTGTTTTATTACCATTTTATATTAAACTAGGTGGACTGCCGGCGAATACAGATGTTGCGTGGTTAATCACTTATGCGATTGTACCGTTTAACCTATTAAAAGGAGTTATCGTTAGTGCAGTGTTCTTACTGCTTTATTCACGAATGAAAAAATGGATTGCTAAAAACCAAACTGCAAAAGAACGGCGCAAATTCGAAAAAAGACAACAAGAAATTAGCCGTTGAAATAAATAAAATCCGTGAGTCCAGAATGGGCTCGCGGATTTTTTAACGAAATGGTTTATCAGAAACTTGGATAGAAAGTGATGGGCAAGCGAATTCAGCATCAATGACCATTTCTGTTAAATCTTCTGGAATTACGTTTGTGCCAGTATTGTTATCTAAAATATTAAATGCGAGTCCTTCTGCATCATAATCAAAAACATCAGGGGCATGAATAGAACAAGCTCCACAAGCAATACAAGTATCTTTTTCGACGCGACAATATTTCAATATACTCCGCTTCCTTTCTAAAATGACTCATTGAAGCTAGATTTTTTCTTTTTCTATTGTACCATAAGTTGATAAAGTTTTTTTAAGGAAAATCAGTGCCGAACAAGTGTTTCTGTGGTATGATAATAAGAGCAAAAAAAGGTGGTGGAAAGTCTTGGATAAGCTTGATGATTACATATTAACTATTTTAAAAAAATCTGTCACACCAAGGAAGTTACCGTTTCTGCAGACGATTTTAGTTGGGCGAAGAACTGGTCAAGCTGTTCAAGACGCTCATCTTTTTCAAATGCAACACTTATTCGGATTGGTGCCAAATTTAAAATCAAGTTATTTAGAAGCTCGACTAACAGATTTGGTCCAAAGTGGTATGATTTCTTCTACCGAAAATGGCTATATTATACAAGGAAATATCGAGCCTAACTTTGAAATAGATTATCCGTGGTTTCAGGGATTTTCCTTTCAACGACAAGCTTTTGATTTTTTTGCGCATTTACGATTAGGAATGCAAGTAATTAGTAATAAGCACCATAACAAAAACTACTATTTACCAGTCATTCGTGATAAAAAGGTACAATTGTTCATTAAAAACTGGCTAGCAAAACAAATGCAAGTTACATTAGCAGATAACTTATTTATAGAACTGACTAGTTGGTTCAAAGAGCTTGACGTAGCAAAACCAGAATACTTAGTAGAACGTTTTTCAGGTGGCGAATTAATGGGTTATACGACGGAACAAATTGCTTCGAAATATAATCAGCCAAAGTGGGACGTTTATTTCGAAATGTTGCATGAAATCCATCATTTATTCGCTGTAATCAAGCAAACACACGAGAAATGGACTATTTTAAGTAGTTTAATCCCAAACGAATTAACTGCTTTAACCACCTCTGCTATGCAAACTTTTACGCTTTGGCGAAATGGTGCTGAATTAGAGACGATTGAACAAATTCGCAACTTAAAAACAAGTACCATTCAAGATCACTTTGTTGAGATAAGAGCTACACAAAAAGATGCGAATGTACCTTATTTGCCTGACGACGAGCTAATAAAAGCAATTAATCAAAAAGAATGGAATTTATTGCGCGAAATCAAAGCAGAATTTCCAGACTTAGATTACTATCAAATCCGGCTAGCTGTGGTGAGCAGAGGAGGAATAGTATGACTCTAGAAAAGGAACTAAAATCATATCTTGGCTTTAAAGAATTTCGCCCAGGACAAAAAGAAGTAATTGAAGCTACGTTAGCTGGAAATAACACTTTTGCTATGTTACCAACAGGAACTGGAAAGACCGTTTGCTATCAATTAGCGGGACATTTGATGGATGGCTTAGTTGTGATTGTGTCACCGCTTCTTTCGTTAATGCAAGACCAGATGGAACGAATGCGTGCACATGGGGAAAAACGCGTTGCTGCACTTAATAGTTTTTTAAAACGAGACGAGAAAAACCAAATTCTTGCTAACATCCATTTATATAAGTTTTTATTTTTATCACCAGAGATGTTGAATAATGATATGGTGAAAAGCCTTCTTTTAAAGCGAAAAATCAGTTTATTTGTAATTGATGAGGCACATTGTATTTCTCAGTGGGGGCATGATTTCCGCCCGGATTATTTAATGTTAGGTCTGTTTATTCAAGAGGCAAACTTTCCAGTAACGATGGTGCTTACTGCAACAGCCACCAAAAAAGTTAGAGCGGATATTTTGGCGCAGCTTCAATTAAAAGGCTGCAAACAAATTATTTATTCTGTGAACCGTTCAAACATTTCTTTACAAGTAGAAAAATTCACGAACCAAAAATTAAAAAAAGAACGCTTATATGAACTAGTTTTAAAACTGCAAACGCCGGGTATTGTGTACTTTTCAAGTAAAAAATTAGCAGAAAGTACAGCGCGTGAATTGAGCGAATTAACTGGTCTACAAGTAGCCTATTATCATGGAGATATGGAAGCGGAAGATAGGATTATGATTCAACAGCAATTTGTTTATGGTCAGTTAGATTTAATTTGTGCGACGAGTGCTTTTGGAATGGGGATAGACAAATCAGATATTCGCTTTGTTATTCACTATCATATGCCTGCTGATTTAGAGGCATACTTGCAAGAAATCGGACGAGCTGGTCGAGATTCTCAAAACAGCGTCGGTATTCTACTTTATGCAACTGGAGATGAATTTATTCAAATGCAGCTAGCAGACCAAGATTTACCTGATGCAAGTTTAATCCATTTAACAAAGGAACAGTTGAAAACATTACCCGAATCAGAGCAGCGTTTTATCGAGTACTATCAAAAGAGTGGATTGACTACCCAAGAAATAGCTACAAAAATAGACTACCGTAAGAAATGGAAACGAGCCAATTTACAGCAATTCATTGGTTATCTGCATACGGACGATTGTCGCCGAAATTATATTATGCGTTATTTTGAAGAAGAACCTCTTGGTAGTGAAAAGCCACTAAACTGTTGTGATATAGACGGTGCGGATATTACTACCTTTGAAAGAAAAGAAACGATACAACGAAAAGAAGTCCCTACTTGGGAGAGTTATTTAACTTACTTACTGCAGTGATTTTAAAAGTTACGAAATTCGACAAAAAGAATACAATTTCACATTTTTTTGCTAAAAAAGCTTGTTTAATAGCAAAAAAATTGTTATTATTTTGTTCAGTAATCTGTAAGAAATAGATAGCGCCTGTACCTTATAAGCACCAAATTAAAATTATTATTGCTTTTTTAGTAAAAAAAGTGGTTTAAGTGTTGTTGGATGTTACATTTATGGGTATAATTATTTCAAAGGCATTTCATTTTTAATATCATATGTAACACTTCTCTGTGCCAATAATAGTGCATAGGATAATTTTAGAGAGCACTAAAGGAGGAACTTTGAGTGGCAAAAAAACGAAAAGATAAACGGGAATTTGAAGAACCGGTTGATTACGATATGAGTTCAGAAGAGCAAGATGAATTTAATAACGAACCACCAATGTTATCCCGTTCTGATAGCAGACGAGGAAAAAAGAAAACCATTTTTAGATATCCATTATTGAATTTATTAATTGTATTTTTCTTGTTAATACCAATCGTCATTGTGATTGTATTCGTTACTGTTCAAAATATGGGATCTAACGAAGTCAAAACCGAGACAGAATCAACCATAAGTCTATCTGACAACACACAAGCAAAAGAAGAAAAAGCAAAAGCAAAAAAAGCCGCGGAAGAAAAAGCCGCAGCCGAAAAAGCGGCTGAAGAAAAGAAAGCTGCGGAAGAAAAAGCGGCTGCTGCGAAGAAAGAACAAGATGTCGAAGCTGCTAAAAAAGCGGAAGAAGCGAAAAAAGCACAAGAAGCAGCTAATCAAAAAGCTGCCGAAGAGAAAGCTGCCGAAGAGAAAGCTGCTGCTGAGGCTGCACAGAAAAAAGCAGATGAAGAAGCACAACAAAAAGCAGCTGGTGGATCTCACACTGTTCAAGCAGGAGAAACGCTATACGGGATTGCCCGTTCAGCCTACGGTAGTGCAGGAGCTGCTGCAGGCGTAGAAAAAATCAAACAAGCCAATGGACTTGGAAGTAATGATGTTCCAGTCGGCACAGTTCTAACAATTCCACAGTAATAGACAACACTGAATGGGTCTGGGAAACGCTTCCGAGACTCATTTGTTCGTTTTAAAGGAAAAATGTAGGGGGAATGGACGATGGCAAGAGTCGCATTAATTACGACAGGTGGCACAATCGCGAGTAAGAAAACAGAATCAGGAAAACTTGCATCTGGAGAGTTATCAGGAGAAGAGTTAGCCGCTTTATGTAAATTGCCAACGGAGATTCAAATAGATATTTATTCTACTTTTCAATTACCGTCTATGCACATTACACTTCCAGATTTAATTAGTTTGAAACAGCTAATCGAGTCTATTTTTATGGATGAAACCTATGATGGCATCGTTGTTACACATGGAACGGATTCATTAGAGGAGACTGCTTATTTTCTTGACCTTGCTGTAACAGATACAAGACCTGTAGTGGTTACTGGTTCACAAAGAGCGCCAGAAGAACCAGGAACAGATGCTTATATTAATATTCGCCATGCCATTTATACCGCCTGCGAAACAAATTTACGCCAAGCTGGGACCGTCGTTGTTTTTAATGAACGAATTTTTGCAGCTAGATATGTAAAAAAAGTACATGCATCCAATATCCAAGGCTTTAGTGCATTTGGTTTCGGTTACTTAGGAATTATTGATAACGATCAAGTTTTTCTTTACCAAAAGCCATTAGAACATGAATGCTTTGATATTCGTTTAGATCTTCCTGAAGTCGTTGTAATTAAATGTTACATCGGAGCTGATGGATTATTTATAGATGCGGCAATTGATAGTGGTGTGGCAGGAATAGTTTTAGAAGGTGTTGGGCGTGGGCAAGTAGCGCCAAAAATGATGCCTGCCATTATTCGAGCTTTAGATAAAGGGATTCCAGTTGTGATTACAACCAGTGCGGAAGAAGGAAATGTATACACTACATACGACTATGAAGGAAGTACATTTGATTTATATAATCGTGGTGTCATTCTTGGTAAAGATTATGATAGCAAAAAAGCACGGATGAAGTTAATGGTACTTTTAGCATCTCAAGAAGAGATAAATCAGACTAATTTTAGATAAGGGAGTTTTATTTTATGACAAAGAAAATTTGTATCGCAATCGACGGTCCAGCTGCAGCAGGGAAAAGCACAGTGGCAAAAATAGTTGCAAAAAAATTACAGTTTGTTTATATTGATACAGGCGCGATGTACCGAGCAGTTACATATATTACGCATAAAAACAAGATTGATTACACGAATGAAAAAGCTATTGCTGAGTTACTTGCAAAAACAGTTATTCGCTTCGAACCTGGAGAAGTACAACAAGTATTTGTGAACGAAGAAAATGTAACAGAAGTTATTCGCTCTTTAGAAGTCACTAATCACGTTTCTATCGTTGCTGCACATCCTGCTATTCGAGAAGCTTTGCAAGAACGACAACAAGTTTTTGCTAAAGAAGGTGGTATTGTGATGGATGGTCGAGATATCGGGACAGCTGTATTACCAAACGCTGAATTGAAAGTTTTCTTATTAGCAAGTGTGGAAGAAAGAGCAGAACGTCGCTTTAAAGAAAATGTAGCGAAAGGTTTTGCAGGAGATTTAAACCAATTGAAAAAAGAAATTGAAGAACGCGACCACCTAGATTACACAAGAGAACATTCACCGCTAAAAAAAGCAGTAGATGCGATTGAAGTAGATACAACATCGATGACAATTGATGATGTGGCTAATAAGATTCTTTTTCTAGCAGAACAAAAAATCCATAATTAACAAAAAACTGCTACATTTTCTGAACTAAATGGAAATGTAGCAGTTTTTTAATTTAACCGTGAAAGTCTAAACAAAATGAGCGTTTGCACGTCATAATGATGTATTTCATCCTTTAAAAGAGCTTGACAAATGTTAGGATTTGTAGGATGTTATAAGAGAGATTTTTTACTTTGTGAAAAGTATCTTGAAAGGATTTTCTAGCTAAAAAGTCAGTTTGACTAAAGGTGCAATTGCTATTTTTCTTTTTTCAATCGGAAAATTTACCTATCTGGGAAACTAGTCAAGCAGATGGAGCGTGCAAGTTTTATTGCTTCTAAATTAGAAAGTTCTAAAATTCGACTAACGAATGGAGGGCTACACATGTCTGAAGATTTATTTGATGTGGAAGTTAGAAATTTTGAAGAAGGAGACAAAGTCACTGGCACAGTAACGAGTGTGGAGGATAAACAAGTTTATGTTGGGATTCCTGATAGCAAACTTGATGGTGTCGTTCCAATAAGTGAACTTTCCAATATACATGTGGAGACAGCTTCTGACGTTGTGAGCGTAGGCGACACACTGGATCTAATCGTAACTAAAGTAGAAGACGATGTACTTGTTTTATCCAAAAGAAAAGTGGATGCAGAAAAAGCATCTGATGATATTAAAGCAAAATTTGAATCTGGTGAAGTATTCGAAGCAGTCGTAAGTGACGTTGTAAAAGGCGGCTTAGTAGTGGACTTAGGTGTTCGTGCATTTGTTCCGGCTTCTTTAGTAGAAGACCATTTTGTGGAAGAGTTTGCAGATTACAAAGGAACAACACTAACATTTAAAGTAGTGGAATTTGAACCGGAAAATAACCGAGTGATTTTAAGCCATCGTGCGGTTGTTGAAAATGAAAAAGCAAGCCAAAAACATGCTTTATTAAACGAAATCAAAGAAGGCGACGTCATCGAAGGTACTGTTCAACGATTAGCTAACTTTGGCGCATTCGTTGACATTGGTGGTGTGGATGGTTTAGTTCATATTTCACAAATTTCTTATCAACATATTGCAACGCCACAAGAAGTATTAGAAGAAGGGCAAAAAGTCACTGTTAAAGTTATTGGCATTGATCCTGAAAACGAACGTATCTCGCTTTCCATTAAAGCTAACCTACCTGGACCTTGGGACGGTATTGCTGAAAAAGCCCCAGTTGGTTCTGTTCTTGAAGGGAAAGTAGTTCGTTTAGTAACTTTTGGTGCTTTTGTAGAAATTTTCCCTGGTGTAGAAGGTTTAGTTCATATTTCGCAAATCTCTCACCAACATATTGGAACACCACAAGAAGTGCTTTCTGAAGGTGAAACAATTGAAGTAAAAGTGTTAGAAGTAAACGAAGCAGACAAACGTTTATCGCTAAGCATTAAAGATTTACAAGATGCACCTGTAGAAGAAGCTGATTACGAACTTCCAGAAGAAAGTACTGGATTCCAAATGAGCGATTTAATTGGTGATAAATTAAAAGGACTAAAAAACGACGATAAATAATGGAACACGAAGGAGCCTAGGGAGAATGTTCCCATAGGCTCTTTTTCATTTTGAAATCTAACTTTTCATTGCCAGTATGGTGTTTTACTGATAAACTAAAGAAAGTTTGATAAATAGGATTCGAGAAAAAAGAAGGTGAAATAATGGCAAAACCAGTTGTAGCGATTGTCGGACGTCCCAATGTCGGCAAATCGACTATTTTTAACAGAATCGTTGGTGAACGTGTTTCCATTGTGGAAGATGTTCCTGGTGTGACACGTGACCGCATTTATAACTCAGCGGAATGGCTCGGAAAAGACTTTAACATTATTGATACAGGTGGTATTGATCTTTCCGATGAACCATTTTTAGAACAAATCCGCGCACAAGCAGAAATTGCAATTGATGAAGCAGACGTAATTATTTTTATTACTAATGGTCGTGAAGGGGTTACAGATGCGGACGAACAAGTAGCAAAAATTCTTTACCGGTCTAATAAACCAATTGTTTTAGCGATTAATAAAGTAGATAATCCAGAAATGCGTGACCAAATTTATGATTTCTATTCTCTTGGATTTGGGGAGCCATATCCGATTTCTGGTTCTCATGGACTTGGGCTTGGCGATATGCTAGATGCTGTCCGTGCTCACTTTCCAAAAGAAGAAGAGGAAGATTATCCAGATGACACGGTGAAATTTAGTTTGATTGGTCGACCTAATGTTGGTAAATCATCTATTCTAAATGCACTGCTTGGCGAAGATCGTGTTATTGTATCTGATATTGCTGGAACAACTCGTGATGCAATTGATACGACCTACACATTTGATGGTCAAGATTATGTCATGATTGATACTGCTGGAATGAGAAAACGTGGAAAAGTCTACGAGAGTACTGAGAAATATAGTGTGCTTCGAGCGATGAGAGCAATTGAACGTTCTGACGTTGTTCTTGTAGTCATCAATGCAGAGGAAGGTATTCGTGAACAAGATAAGCGAATTGCCGGATATGCACATGACGCTGGTCGGGCAATCATTATCGTGGTGAACAAATGGGACGCAATTAACAAAGACGAAAAAACAATCAATGTATGGACAGAAGATATTCGGGAGCAATTCCAATTCTTAAGCTATGCGCCGATTGTGTTTGTTTCTGCTAAAACGAAACAACGCTTAAATAATTTATTCCCACTTATCAACCAAGTGAGTGATAACCATTCATTACGTGTACAATCAAGTATGCTAAATGATGTTATTAGTGATGCAGTTGCAATGAATCCATCACCAATGGATAAAGGAAAACGACTTAAAATTTTCTATACAACACAAGTGGCTGTTAAACCACCAACCTTTGTTGTATTTGTTAACGATCCAGAATTAATGCATTTCTCTTATGAACGATTCTTAGAAAACCGGATTAGAGACGCATTTCCATTTGATGGTACGCCAATACGAGTAATTGCTCGTAAGCGTAAGTAAAGTTTTCGGGAGGAAAAATAAATGACACCTAAAAAAGTAGCTATTCTTGGCGCTGGAAGTTGGGGAACAGGTCTTGCACTTGTCCTGGCCGATAATAATCATAAACCAGTTATTTGGGGAAACTTAGATAAAATTGTGAATGAAATTAACGAATCGCACACGAATAGTCACTATTTGCCTGATATTATTTTGCCAACTGAGGTAAAAGCGACATTATCACTAGCTGAAGCAATAGAAGGTGCTGAAATGGTCGTTATCGCAATTCCAACAAATGCAATGCGGGTGGTTTGTAAGCAACTGAATGAAGCACTTAAAGAACCAACTATTTTAGTTCATGTAAGTAAAGGTATTGAGCCAGAAACGAACTTGCGGATGTCTGAGGTAATTGAAGAAGAAGTGGATGTGACTAAACGAAAAGCGCTTGTTGTTCTTTCAGGACCAAGCCATGCGGAAGAAGTTGCTCTACGTCATCCAACAACGCTTTGTGCGAGTTGTAAAAATTTAAAAGCAGCAGAAATCGTTCAAGATCGTTTTATCAATAACAATTTGCGTATCTATACAAATGATGACGTGATTGGTGCAGAAATTGGTGGCGCTCTTAAAAATATTATCGCACTAGGCGCTGGAATTTCTGATGGTCTCGGCTACGGCGATAATGCAAAGGCAGCACTAATGACAAGAGGCATGGCAGAAATCACTCGTCTCGGTGTTGCTGTGGGCTCTAATCCACAAACCTTTTACGGCTTAACAGGTATCGGTGATTTAATCGTTACTTGTACGAGTGTGCATTCACGTAACTGGCGTGCTGGCAATATGCTAGGTAAAGGCGAGAATTTAGATGAAGTGTTAGAAAAAATGGGTATGGTCGTTGAAGGTGTTCGAACCGCCAAAGCAGTACATGGTTGGGCTAAGAAGCTAGAGATTGATATGCCGATTACAGAATCCATTTATGCGATTTTATTTGAAAATAAAGATGCTCGTGAAGCAGTAGATTTACTGATGGGGCGCAAAAAGAAAATCGAAAAAGAATCTTTTTAATTAAGAGAGTTAAGATAGGCAACAGCTTATTTTGGCTCTTTTTTTATTGGATATGCTAAAATGAAGCAGAGGAATAAATAATAAAAAGTAGGTGGATAAATATGGAAATTACTCGTTCAAATAAAACCGTCACACTAAAATGGAATCAAGAGGAAGTCAGCAAGGATACGTTGATTTTTGTGAGCAATAGTCCTACCTTAGAAAGTAGTGTAACACCTGTTTTAAAAGTGACAGAAGAAACAAATTACTTTACCTATGAAACAGAAAGTATTCCAATTTACTTCTTTTTACAAAAACCAGATGGTGTAAGAACCGTCATATCAGAACGTGTTTTGCCAACCAAAAGTATATTTAATTTTCGAGATATGGGCGGCTATGAGTCGGAAAATGGAAAACATGTGCGCTGGGGTCAACTATATCGTTCTTCCAATTTAGTGAACATCAATCAAACAGATATCGAATTAATTCAAAAGCTACATATTAAGTGGATTTGTGATTTACGTAGTAGTTCTGAAGTACAAGCACAGCCAACCCCAGAAATTGCCGGAGTACTAAATAAGCATATTCCGATTGGTACAGCTAAAAATGAAAAGACTGAGATACCAGAAATGACCGATAAAACGATTTATGAACCTTTAATGGGAGAAAGCTATCGTGTTTTTGTGCAGTCAATTGATGGTTTTAAAGAGATTTTTCATGAAATTTTAAAAGATGCTAAAGCGGGAGTGCCTTTTGTGTTTCATTGCACAGCAGGAAAGGACCGCACAGGCGTTTTAGGAGCATTATTATTAACTTTGCTAGATGTACCCAAAAAAACGATTTTCGCGGACTACGCCATCACTAATCGCTATCAAGATGCCATTTTGCAAGAAATGGGTGGGATCGTATCCTTGTTTGCTAATTCTACCGAAAAAATCGACTTAGAAACATTTCGTCCGATGGCAGAAGCACGTCCGGCCTATTTGGAAATTGCTTTTGATGAAATGAGAAAGCAATTTGGTTCCGTGGATAACTATTTAGCACAAGGAATCGGAATTACTGCCGAAGAAAAAGCTACCTTTCAAAATTTATTGTTAGAGTGAAAATTAGTCGTAGTAACCTATAGTTTTCAGGTAATAGCAATTAATTAACGCATAATTTTATGAAAAAAGGACTATTTTAGTAATTTATGGTGGTATCGCTTGCTATTCTAAGATTTCCCGGTTAGTATTATGGTTAACAGGTTGATACTATCACGTTTTTAAGCTATGAGAGAAAAGGAAAATAGCTGAAAATGTTAAGAAACAGTGTCAGTTTGGCATTATCCCTTGCAGTTACTGGGATTATGTGATAATCTTTTATCAGAATTACTGTTTAGGCTTGTAGTTAAGCCATTTCAGTCATTATTCTCCTTAAAATTCCAAAATCACTTTTTGTTTTTGGAAAAAAAGAGAAATACAGGTATCCATTTGGACCTGCTTATTTTGTAGTATTCTGTGAAGGAGGTGAAAAACACAATGGCAAATAAAACTGATTTAGTAAACAGTGTTGCTGAACTAGCTGATCTTTCTAAAAAAGACGCAGCGAAAGCAGTTGAAGCTGTATTCGAAACTATTCAAACTTCTTTATCTAAAGGTGAAAAAGTTCAATTAATCGGATTTGGTAACTTTGAAGTACGTGAACGTGCTGCCCGTAAAGGTCGTAACCCTCGTACTAAAGAAGAAATCGACATCCCTGCAAGTAAAGTACCAGCATTCAAACCTGGTAAAGCGCTTAAAGAAGCTGTTAAATAAGTTACATAGATTTTTTAAGCATAACTCTAGTCTGGTCTTAATTTTATAATTAAGCTAGGCTAGTTTTTTTATGCTTAAAATAGGGAATATAGTTAACAAAGCGAACAAAAACCCTAAGAATATCACAATTTCAAGCAAATTAAATTTACCTTGAAGTTTGGCTGTGTTAAGATATACAAGGTATATAAATGCGAAGAAGATAGGGGAATTAAGGATGGAGCAAATAGACAAACAAAAAATTGCGGATGCAGTCAAAGTCATTTTAGAAGCAGTGGGGGAAAATCCAGAACGTGAAGGTCTAATTGATACTCCAATGCGAGTTGCTCGGATGTATGAAGAAGTTTTTGCCGGATTGAAAAAAGACCCTTCTGTTCATTTCAACACTATTTTTGAAGAACAACATGAAGAATTAGTGCTTGTAAGAGATATTCGTTTTTTCTCTATGTGTGAACATCATCTTGTTCCTTTCTTCGGCGTAGCGCATGTGGCTTATTTGCCGCAAAATGGCCGGGTTGCCGGACTTAGTAAACTTGCAAGGGTAGTGGATGATGTAAGTAAGCGCCCACAACTTCAAGAACGTATTACAACTACCGTAGCAGAAATTATGATGGACAAATTAAAACCATTAGGGGTTATGGTTATCATGGAAGCAGAACATATGTGCATGACTATTCGTGGCGTAAATAAACCAGGAACTAAAACAATTACAAGTGCAGTACGAGGCGCTTTTAAAAATGATGATAAACTGAGAAGTGAAGTTTTGGCTTTAATCAAGCATAATTAAGCATCCTTTATGGTATAATTTATTTTACGTAATAAGGAGATTTAAAGGGGATTTTTAGATGACTTATCAGGCAAAGAAGGCTGGGCTAAAGGAAGTGGAGCAATTGGTGCATGAACAAGCAGTCTATCAGTATTTACAAGAGAATAATGAAGGCGGGCAAATGGATAAAGATCAAATGCTTTTTCTTCATGAAGCCATTTCTGGCTCCGATTTGACTGACGTTGCTGCATATCGCGTTGTTAGTGCAACGCTTTATATGATTTTGGCACATGATACGCATGAAAAAATCGATGAACCAGGCGATATTGTTCAGCTGACTCGTAAAGAACAAGAGTTAACCGTTCTTGCTGGGGATTTTTATAGTGCGCTCTATTATCAAACACTTGCTGAACTCGAGATGATTCCGTTACTACGTGCATTACAAAGTGGTGTTCAGGAAACGAATACAGCGAAGACGAATATTTATCAATTGCATGTTGCGACAGATGAAGAATATCTCACCCAACTAACTTTGACGAATGCAGCTATTTTTGCTAAGTTCGCAAAATATTTTATGAATGATGAAACCTTTATTTCATTAGGCTGTCAGTTTTTCTTACTCAAAAGATTACAAATGGAACGAGATTTATATAAAGAAATTGGTGCTTCTAGGTTAAAGCGTGCATTTGATCACGGTTATTTTGCGAAGAATGCAGTCAGCAATTTTGAAAACTGGTTAATGGAAATTATTAGTGATGTGAAGCGAGAAGTGGAACGCTTAAAAGAAAAAGCAGAACCACTTTCAAATATATTAGAAAAAAGAATTGTCGAGGTTTTAAACGACTGATAAATCAAAGGAGATTCGGGCTATGACGGAAACGAAAGAAGAAAAAGTACATAAAGTATTTGAGAAGATTTCTCCAAGTTATGACCGAATGAATAGTGTCATTAGTTTTAAACTTCATGTGAAATGGCGCAAAGAAACAATGAAACTAATGCGTGTTCAAAAAGGGACCAATGTCTTGGATGTTTGTTGTGGGACAGCAGACTGGTCGATTATGATGGCAGAAGAAATCGGTCCTGAAGGTCACGTTACAGGGCTTGATTTTAGTGAAAATATGCTAGCTGTTGGTCGTGAAAAAGTGCAAGAAGCAGATTTGCATAATGTCGAACTTATTCATGGGAATGCCATGAGTTTACCATTTCCAGACAATAGCTTTGATTATGTGACGATTGGTTTTGGACTACGGAATGTGCCAGATTATATGCAAGTACTCCGTGAGATGTACCGCGTGTTAAAACCAGGCGGACAGCTGGCTTGTATCGATACATCACAGCCAAATATTCCTGGTTGGAAGCAAGTATTTAATGCGTATTTCCGCTATGTAATGCCTATTTTCGGGAAATTTTTTGCGAAAAGCTATAAAGAATATAGTTGGTTACAAGAGTCAACACGAGAATTTCCTGGAATGGCACGACTTGCGGAAATGTTTCAAGAAGCCGGATTTTCTTATGTAAGATATATTTCACATAGTGGCGGGGCAAGTGCAACTCACTTTGGATTCAAAAAGAAGGAACAATAAGGTGGCAAGCATGAAACTTAACTTTTTATATGCGAATATGCAAAAAGACATTGATATAGTAGAAAAAGAACTTAAAAAAGCACTTTCAGGAGCGGCTGCCGAAACAACTTCGGATGCGGCGCTTCATTTGTTAGAAGCTGGCGGTAAACGAATTAGACCGATGTTCGTTTGTTTATCCGCGAGACTTGCTCCAAATGCGGATTTTGAAATGGTGAGAGATGCGAGTGTCGCAATCGAACTTATTCATATGGCTTCGATTGTTCATGATGATGTTGTTGATGATGCTGACTTAAGACGCGGTCGGGAAACAATCAAATCTAAATGGGGTAATCATATCGCCATGTATACTGGTGATTTTCTCTTTGCTAAATCATTAGAATATATGACAGAAATTAAAGATGTTGCAGCTCATAAAATGTTATCACGCGTGACGGTGGAACTTTCTACTGGAGAAATTGAACAACTAAAAGATAAATATAATTTTGATCAAAGTGTAAGAAATTATTTGCGTCGTATTAAACGTAAGACGGCACTGCTTATTGCAGCTAGCTGTGGACTTGGGGGCATTGTTTCTGGGCAGTCACAGGCAGATTACCAAAAACTATATCGCTTTGGTTATTACGTTGGTATGGCATTTCAAATAACAGATGATGTTCTTGACTTTGTTGGAACCGAAAAAGAACTTGGCAAACCTGCCGGAGAAGATTTAAGACAAGGAAATGTGACATTACCAGTATTTTTTGCGATGGAAGATCCATTTCTTAAAAAACGGATTAGTCAAATAACGGAAAAAACTGAATCAGAAGAAATTGCCGCTTTAGTAGCTGAAGTGAAAAAAACGGGAGCAAAAAAAGCAGAAGATGTAGCAACCGCTTATCTAAAAAAAGCGTTGGCGACACTAGATTCATTACCTCAAGTTCCTGAGTTAAAGCCGCTGAAGCAAATCGTTCGTGTGTTAGATAAAAGAAATTATTAACGTGAGGGAGGATTCTATAATGGAACAAACTTATGTAATGGTTAAACCGGATGGCGTGGAGCGAGGACTTATTGGTGAGATTGTAGCAAGAATGGAGAAAAAAGGTATCAAAATAGTAGCGGCGAAGTTAATACAAATCGACCGCGAATTAGCAGAGAAACATTACGCCGAACATATTGGTAAGTCATTTTTCGAAGATTTAATCGGATTTATCACTTCTGGTCCAGTTTTTGCGATGGTTTTAGAAGGCGACGATGTCATTAAAATAGCGCGTCGAATGATGGGGAAAACCAATCCACTAGAAGCTGACGCGGGAACTATTCGCGCTGATTATGCAGTACATACTAATCGAAATGTCATTCATGGTTCTGATAGCCCTGAAAGTGCCAAACGAGAAATTGAATTATTTTTTAAGCCAGAGGAAATCTTAACTTATCAAAAAGCAGTAGATAAATGGATTTAGAATTGGCAAGGAGTCTGGGAAAACCTGGACTCTTTTTTTATATCTAGATTACCATTTGACGCGGTTTTTTGATATGATGAAAGAATGAGATCAAAGTATTGTGTTCTTGCTTAGCCTGTGTTAAGATATTACACATATACTTTAAAGCGCTAAAACATAAACGCTAGTATCACCTAGCTAAAATAGAAAAAGGAGAGTTGTGGAAATGAGATACTTAACGGCAGGGGAATCACATGGACCGGGGCTTACGACAATTATTGAAGGACTACCAGCAGGAATGCCTCTACTTGCAGAAGATATAAATAAAGAACTAAAAAGACGACAAGGTGGACATGGTCGCGGGGCACGGATGCGAATCGAAAAAGATCAAGTACAAATTACAGCAGGGATTCGCCACGGTAAAACACTTGGTGCGCCGGTTGCGATGTTTGTTGAAAACAAAGACTGGAAGCACTGGGAAACAGTAATGAGTATTGAACCAGTCCCAGAGAAAAATGAAAAATCACGCCGCGTTTCACGTCCTCGTCCTGGACACGCTGATCTTGTAGGTGGAATGAAATATGGTCATAAAGATATGCGTAATGTACTAGAACGTTCTAGTGCGCGTGAAACAACTGTCCGAGTGGCAGCTGGAGCAGTGGCTAAACAACTTTTACATGAACTTGGTATTGAAGTAGCAGGTCATGTACTCGAAATCGGTGGAACACGAGCTAATCTAACTCGTGATTATGCTGTTTCAGAAATTCAAGAAACTTCAGAAGCATCTCCAGTTCGTTGTTTAGACGAAGTGGCTGCAAAAGAAATGATGCAAAAAATCGATGATGCGAAGAAAAATGGCGATACAATCGGTGGTATTGTCGAAGTAGTTGTTGGCGGAGTGCCAGCAGGTCTTGGTAGTTATGTTCAATGGGATAAAAAATTAGATGCCAAAATAGCTCGAGCGATTGTTAGCATTAACGCATTCAAAGGTGCCGAATTTGGTGTAGGCTTTGAAGCTGCTAGAAAACCTGGTAGTGAAGTAATGGATGAAATTTTGTGGAGCGAAGAAGATGGCTACACAAGACGAACAAATAATTTAGGTGGTTTTGAAGGTGGAATGACAAACGGAATGCCAATTGTCGTTCGTGGAGTAATGAAACCAATTCCAACATTATATAAACCACTTCAAAGTGTGGATATTGATTCTAAAGAAACGTTTAATGCTAGTGTAGAACGTTCCGATAGCTGTGCAGTACCAGCAGCAAGTGTCGTCGCAGAAGCAGTTGTTGCATGGGAAGTAGCTGTTGCAGTTTTAGAAAAATTCGATGGTGATCGTTTTGATACGCTTAAAAAACATGTGGAGGAACACCGAAACTTAACGAAGGAGTTTTAAACATGCCAGAAATTACAGTCCGTGCTAAGAGTAAAACCTATCCTGTCTATATTAATGAATCCGCATTAGAGGATGTCGCAGAAAAATGGACGAAAAGTTTAGCTAAGTATTCGCATGTGTTTGTCTTAACTGATGAGCATGTGGCAGAACTTCATCAAGCAAAACTAGACCAAATTCTGGTTGATTTATCCGAGGTAACTTATTATGTTACGCCAAACGGAGAAAAAGCAAAAACATTCCAAGTCTATGAAGATGTGATGACCAAAATGATGGAAACAGGCCTTGATCGTAAAGCTGTTTTGATTGCTTTTGGTGGTGGGGTTATTGGTGATTTGGGTGGCTTTGTCGCTGCAACGTATATGCGAGGAATTCCATTTTACCAAGTGCCAACGACCGTGCTTGCTCATGATAGTGCTGTTGGAGGAAAAGTCGCCATCAACCATCCGCTTGGTAAAAATATGATTGGCAATTTTTATCAACCAGAAGCAGTTATTTATGATACGAGTTTCTTTGCTACGCTACCTGAACGTGAAATGCGCTCTGGTTTTGCGGAGATGATTAAACACGCACTGATTAGCGATCAAACATTGTTACGCGCCTTGATGGATACTTTTACACAACCTGAGGATTTTTATACGAAAGATTTGACGCCATTTTTGCAACGGGGCATTGAAATTAAAGCAAGCATTGTTGCGGAAGATGAAACCGAGCAGGGTGTGCGGGCTTATTTGAATTTTGGTCATACATTTGGTCACGCCCTAGAAGCATACGGTAACTTTGACAAATGGCTTCACGGTGAGGCAATTACGTATGGAATGATTTATGCGTTAACGATGAGTGAGCGGATCTACGGACTGGATTTTGATTTACTGGAATTTAAAAATTGGTTGAAACGCCTAGGTTACAATACGACGTTTGATGTAACGGTACCTTATAATAAAATACTGGAAAATATGCGTCATGATAAGAAAACTACCTTTAATGAAATAACGATGGTTTTACTTGAACAAATTGGAAAACCAGTCATTTTTAAAGCAGAGGATGAGTTGATTTTAGAAACATATACACAAGTGATGCGAAATGGAGGGGACATATTTTGAGAGCTATTCGTGGGGCAACAACAATAGAAATGAACACGCCAGAAGAAATTTATGCAGCAACAAAAGAATTATTCGAGGAAATCTTGCAGCAGAATAAATTAGCGGATAGCGAGCAACTAACTTCGGTAATTATTACGGTGACAGAAGATATCTTTGCCGCTTTTCCAGCAAAAGCAGTTCGCGAAACGCCAGGCTTTGAATATGTGCCGGTTATGGGCATGCAAGAAATCCCTGTTCCTGGTTCGCTAGAGATGTGTATTCGATTTATGGTTTTTACAACGATACATAAACCATTAAAAGAAATTAATCATGTTTATTTACGGGGAGCAAAAGTGTTGCGCCCGGATTTAGTGAACGAGGAGGATGCGTAATGAAATGGAAAAAATCACTAGCCGGCTTATCTTCTTATAAACCAGGCAAACGCGAAGAAGAAGTAATGGCGGATCTTGGATTAACCCGTATTATCAAATTATCATCTAATGAAAACCCACTGGGAACATCACCAAAAGTTCAAGCGCTTCAAGAAAACCTCCAGCTTGAAACCGAAATTTATCCAGATGGTTGGGCTTCAGAATTACGTCGTGAAGTAGCCGCGTTCTATCAGTTGGAAGAAGAAGAATTGATTTTTACTGCTGGAGTAGATGAATTGATTGAACTTTTGACACGTGTATTACTTGATACAAATACAAACACTGTCATGGCGACACCAACTTTTGTACAATATCGGCAAAATGCTCTTATTGAAGGTGCGGAAGTGAGAGAAATTGGTCTGCTTGCGGACGGAGAACATGATTTAGCAGGTATGCTTCAAGCCATGGATGAAAAAACAACGATTGTCTGGATTTGTAATCCGAATAACCCAACTGGAAATTATCTCGAATTAGATGCTATTGTGGCCTTTTTAAATAAAGTACCGAGCGATGTTTTAGTAGTACTGGATGAGGCATATATTGAATACGTAACCCCGCAACCAGAAAAACATGAAAAATTAATTCGAACTTATAAAAATTTAATCATCACTCGTACGTTTAGTAAAATCTATGGTTTAGCGAGCGCGCGTGTTGGTTACGGAATTGCAGATAAAGAAATTATTAATCAGCTGAATATTGTTCGCCCGCCATTTAACACAACAAGTATCGGTCAAAAGCTTGCAATAGAAGCAATAAAAGATCAACACTTTATCGAAGTATGTCGTGAATCTAATGCGAACGGAATCAAACAATATCAGGATTTTGCGAAACAGTTTGAGCAAGTGAAGTTATACCCGGCAAATGGGAACTTTGTGTTAATAGATTTAGGAATAGATGCAGGAACAATCTTTCGCTATTTAGAAAAAAATGGTTTTATTACTCGTTCTGGAGCGGCTTTAGGTTTTCCGCAAGCAGTTCGGATAACGATTGGAACTAAACAAGAAAATCAAGCAGTGATTAAACTGTTAGCAAAATTATTATCGTAAGTGTTTGGAGGCGTTTTTGAATGAAAGGGACAGTCGTTATCGTTGGGCTTGGATTAATTGGTGGTTCTATTGCTCTTGCAATTAAAGCCAAACACCCAGAAGCACATATCATTGGAATAGATGTTTCCTATCATTCATTAGAGGTTGGAAAGTCATTTGGAGTGATTGATGAAATTGGCGAAAGTATTTTAATCGATGGACCAAAAGCGGATTTGCTCATTTTTTGTTGCCCAGTAAAAGAAACCGAGCAGCTGCTTAACCGTTTACCAGGCATTACCTTAAAAGAAAGCGTCATTGTAACCGATACTGGTAGCACCAAAGGAACGATTATGGAAGCTTCCACTGCGCTCCTGGAAAGTGGTATTACTTTTATCGGCGGACATCCGATGGCGGGGTCACATAAAAGTGGAGTGCGTGCAGCAAAAGAGCTATTGTTTGAGAATGCCTATTACTTATTAACACCTACAAAAGATGTAGCTGAAAGTCAAGTAGCAACACTACGCAATTGGCTTGCTGGAACTAATGCAAAGTTCTTAGTTTTATCACCAACAGAACATGATGAAATTACAGGAATGCTAAGTCATTTGCCACATATCGTTGCAGCTGCTCTTGTGAATCAAACACAAAGCTTTACGGAAGAACATCCGGTCGCTTTTCGACTTGCTGCGGGAGGGTTTCGCGATATTACACGGGTAGCTTCATCCGACCCAAGAATGTGGACAGATATTTCGATTAGTAACAAAAAAACATTAACTAAACAATTGACAATTTGGCGGGATAGCATGAATCAAGCTATTGAGATGTTAGTGACAGAAGATGACGCATCTATCTATGCTTTTTTTGACGGAGCTAAAGAATTCCGGGATTCTCTGCCTGTTCATCAAGGTGGGGCTATTCCTTCTTTTTATGATTTGTTTGTCGATGTACCAGATTATCCAGGGGTTATTTCGGAAGTAACTAGATACTTAGGTGAAGAAGAAATCAGTTTAACGAATATTAAAATTTTAGAAACGCGCGAAGATATTTTCGGTGTACTACAAATTACTTTTCAATCGGATGAAGATAGGGACCGAGCGAAACGTTGTATAGAAGCCAGAAGTAATTATACTTGCCACTATGAATAGGGGAGAAATGACGATGAAATTAATTACAAATAAACAAGGACTCGTGGGTGAAATCACGGTTCCAGGAGATAAATCTATGTCCCATCGTAGTATTATGTTTGGGGCAATCGCTGAAGGAAAAACGGTCATTCGTCATTTCTTACGTGCAGATGATTGTCTAGGAACCATCCAAGCATTTAAAGCCCTTGGTGTGAAAATTGAAGAAACTGACGAAGAAATCATTGTGCACGGCACTGGATTTGATGGTTTAAAGCCTGCTGCTGGACCACTTGATATCGGAAACTCGGGTACAACCATTCGCCTGATGATGGGGATTTTAGCTGGTAGAGATTTTGATACAGTCATCTTAGGTGATGAATCTATTGCAAAACGACCAATGAACCGGGTAATGTTGCCACTTCAAGAAATGGGGGCAAAAATGCACGGTAAAGATGGTTCTGAATTTGCACCAATTACGATTTCAGGAAATAAGTCATTGAAACGAATGGAATATCATATGCCAGTAGCAAGTGCACAAGTGAAAAGTGCGATTATTTTTGCGGCTTTACAAGCAGAAGGGGAAACGATTATCCATGAGAAGGAAAAAACACGTGATCATACGGAACACATGATTCGTCAATTTGGTGGAGAAATCGAGATGGATGGTTTAACGATTCGTGTCAAAGGAGGCCAAACTTTTACCGGACAAGAAATGACGGTACCGGGGGATGTTTCCTCTGCAGCGTTCTTTATCGTTGCGGGTCTAATCATCCCGAATAGTGAAATAGAATTGACACACGTCGGCTTAAATCCTACTAGAACAGGGATTTTTGATGTGGTCGAACAAATGGGTGGTAGCTTGGTTGTCAAAGATTCCAGCAGAAGTACTGGGAAACTAGCTGGTACAGTGGTCGTTAAAACTAGTGACTTAAGAGGAACAGAAATTGGCGGAGATATTATTCCACGTTTAATTGACGAAATTCCTGTTATCGCACTTTTGGCGACTCAAGCGGAAGGTACAACTGTTATCAAAAATGCGGCAGAATTAAAAGTAAAAGAAACCAATCGAATTGATGCAGTTGCTACAGAGTTAAACAAAATGGGCGCAGATATTACACCAACTGAAGATGGGTTGATTATTCGCGGGAAAACGCCGCTTCATGCTGCAAAAGTAACCAGCTACGGAGACCACCGAATCGGTATGATGCTCCAAATTGCTGCCTTGCTTGTTAAAGAAGGAGAAGTAGAGTTAGATCGTCCTGAGGCTGTATCTGTTTCCTACCCCACTTTCTTTGAAGATATCCGCTCGCTTTTAAAATAAACCTAGTGTACCAGTGTTGCCTATTGATTAATACGCGCACTGGTATTTTAGCTTAGAGAAGCAATCATTTTTTCTTACGGGGCAACTAATGATATAATAGAAAAACGACTTATTATAAAGAAGGTGCAGAAATGGAATTAGCTAATAAAATGTTACATGCGTTAGAGCATGAAGATATGGCGCTTGCAAGGAAATACTTTGATGAAGTAGTGCAAGCAGGAACAGATGAAGAACAATTTTTTTTAGCAGAAGAATTATTTGCATTAGGATTTTTAGATGAAACAGAAGATTTATATGAATTACTTTTAGCTAAATACAAAGATGAAGGAGAACTACTTGTCCGAGCTGCAGAAGTGGCTCTTGAAAAAGATGATTTGGATTCTGCGCAAGATTATTTAGAAAAAGTGAATAAAGAAGATGAAGTATATGTAGAGAGTTTATTAGTGCTAGCTGACTTATATCAAATGCAAGGTTTATTTGAAGTTAGTGAGCAAAAATTAATCGAAGCAAAACAAATCGCACCAAGCGAACCAATTATCGATTTTGCTTTAGGCGAATATTATTTATCGCAAGCTAGATTTGCATCTGCAGTTCAGTCTTATGAAACAGCTGTAGAGGCAGGCTTAACTATTATTGCTAATGGCGCAGTATCGGTATATGAGCGGATTGCTGAAGCATTTGCCGCAAGTGGTGCTTTTGAAGAGGCCTTACCATATTATGAGCGTGCTTTGGAAGACAAAGAATCTGTTGACACCTTGTTTGGAATGGGACTCACTGCTTATCAAGCAAAGGACTACACGAAAGCGATTCATGCACTAGAACATCTAAAGGAACATGATCCATCCTATACAACGCTTTATTCTTATTTAGCAAAAAGCTACGTCGAAAATGGGGAACCGGAAAAAGCCATTGCTGTACTAAGAGATGGATTGACGCAAGATGAATTTAATAAGGAAATGTTCTTAGAAGCAGGGAAACTTGCTGTGACTCTCCGCTTGCCAGAAGAAGCAGAGGAATTTTATCGACAAGCAATTGTTCTTGACGAAGAATTTTCTGAAGCGATTATGCAGCTTAATAAACTTTTGCTTGCTCGTGAAAACTATGAAGGTGTTATTGAACTAGTGGAAGGTCTTGGAGAAGAAGTAATTTCTGAACCACAAATTTTCTGGGACATAAGTGTTGCATATCAGGAAACAGAACAATATAATAAAGCAAAAGCAAATTATGAACTCGCTTATCCTCATTTTACCAATAACCCAACTTTCTTAAAGGAATATGGTTTATTTTTAAGAGAAGAAGGCGAATACGTGAAATCTGAGCAAATTTTGCGTAGTTATTTGGACCTGGAACCAGAAGACACAGAGATTTTATCACTATTTGAATAAAGATAAATGACTAGGAAGGGACTGAGGAAAGATGAAGGCATCCATTTCAATAGACGAGAAGAAAGATTTTATTCGGTGGTTTTTAAATAAACATCAAATGAAGATGCGTGAAGCAATGTGGGTATTGAATTATATTGCTGGCCATGATCAAATTGTAAAATATGTTCATTTTGTTGATAATTTGGAAGGGTGTGCACGTGGGCTTTCACTTAGTGCTCATGGTGTTGAATCCGAACCGTTCCTATTTTTCAAAGGAAATATCATGACGACCGATCCAGAAAAAGCATTTCATGACATTCGGTTAAACTGGGATGAAGCGTTATACATTGAACTTCATTTCGAAGATGCGATTGCTTCACCAGAATATGCCCTTGTACGTGAAGATAATCCTTTTACAGCATTAAAACTAGAGGATTCAGAAAAAGAAATGGCGGATGCGCTTATTTATCAGTCAGTCCACCAATTTTCTAAAGAGAAACTATTAGAGCAAATTGATTCGGCGCTTGATGAACGTGATGAAGCGACTTTTCATAAGCTAGTTCGAATTTTACGGCAAATGGATAACGAAAAATAAGAAGTAATGAATCCTAGTTAATAACTAAATGAAGTAAGGGGCTTCGTTAGTTACTTTGCTAGGATTTTTTTAGGGAGAGGAACAGATTGTTAAATAGTATACTTGCAAATCGAGCTTTTTTACGATTATTGTTTTTTGGGAATTTACTAGGAGCAATTTATGGGTACATATGGTATTTGCCACAACTACAAATCACAGAACCGCGTTTTTGGGCTTTTGTACCAGATAGTCCAACCGCCATTTTGTTTTTCACTTTAGCACTAGTAGGATTTCTTGGGAAAAAACATTGGCCTTTAATGGAAGCATTGGCGATTGTTTGTTTAGTAAAATATGGTTTATGGGCTGTCGGAATGAATATTTTTTATATGATTGATCATGGAACCATCATTTGGACGGGCCTAATGCTGATTGCAACACACGCGTTTATGGCAATAGAAGGTATCTTATATGCGCCGTTTTTTCGCTTTCGGATTGGTCATTTCATGGTAGCAGCAGTTTGGGTTTTACATAATGATGTGATCGATTATTTATTTGGTCAAATGCCAATTTATATGGGATTAGAAAGATATTTGCCAGAAATTGGTTATGCAACATTTTGGCTAAGTATTTTGGTTTTATGGCTTGTATATGATAAAACCATAAAAAAAGGGCACCGAATATTAGAATTTCCTCATGATGAGTGAAAGAGGTTGAGTCTTGGCCTTGGTTAATTTATACTTAAGGTATTCACTTGAAAAAAGTAGTAGGAGGAAGATGATTAGATGTCGTTTAGTCAATATATTATTTATTTTATTATCGTTGCGGCAATCCCACTTTGGGCGCAGTTTCGAGTTAAAACAACGTATGCACAGTATTCCAAAGTAGCAGTTGGGAATGGTTTAACAGGTGCTGAGGTTGCACGACACATTTTGGATACGAATGGTTTAACGAATGTTCCTGTTCATGAAACAAAAGGAATGCTAAGCGATCACTATGATCCTAGAAAGAAAGCAGTGTTTCTATCTGAAGCTAATTTTAGTGGATGTTCTATTGCTGGGGCAGCAGTTGCAGCTCATGAAGTTGGACATGCGATTCAAGATCAGCAAGATTATGCCTTTATGCGTTTCCGTTCAGCACTCGTACCAGTAACAATGTTTAGCTCCAACATTTCTTGGGTTTTCCTGATTATCGGAATGCTTGCAAATGTATCTAGCTTTATGTTACTTGGAATCATTTTGATGGCAGTAGGTGTTCTTTTCCAATTAATTACACTACCTGTCGAATTTGACGCCAGCAAGCGAGCACTCGTACAATTAGAGAGTGGTGGACTCGTATCATCATCTGAACTTCCACAAGCGAAAAAAGTGCTTAGCGCGGCTGCAATGACCTATGTTGCAGCAATGGCTGTCGCTGTACTTGAATTATTAAGATTACTGCTTATCTTTACGAATATGAATCGAAACTAGCATATTTTAAACAAACCTGAGAATTTACTCAGGTTTTTGTTTGGCGAAAAAAGCTTGGCAGTGAATGAATTGCTTGCTATACTTAAACTCGGATTGAAAATAAAGGAGCGAGACAATGGATTTTGATGTAATTGTAATCGGCGGTGGCCCATCTGGCTTAATGGCAGCAATTAGCGCAGCCGAAAAAAATAAGCGAGTATTGTTAATTGAAAAAGGACCAAAATTAGGTCGTAAATTAATTATGTCAGGCGGTGGTCGGTGTAATGTGACGAACCGTAGACCAGCAGAAGAAATCATTAAACATATTCCGGGTAATGGTCGGTTTTTATATAGTGCGTTCCATGCGTTTGATAATGAGGACATCATTCGCTTTTTTGAAAACCTTGGTGTTGCGTTAAAAGAAGAAGATCACGGACGAATGTTTCCTGTATCTAATAGCGCACGCTCAGTCGCAGAAGCAATGATTGCGCGGATGGAAAAGCTAGGGGTAAGAATTTACATGCAAACAGCTGTGAAACAAGTTAATTATGCAGATGGTAAAGTAGTGGGTGTCACTTTAAAAGATGGGCAAGAAATAACTACCCAAGCCGTAGTTGTTGCCGTTGGAGGAAAGTCAGTACCGCGAACAGGTTCTACAGGAGATGGCTATGCTTGGGCAAAAAAAGCAGGCCATACGATTACAGAACTTTATCCAACGGAAGTACCGATAACTTCGAGTGAACCATTTATTAAGCAAAAAGTGTTACAGGGAACGTCCCTTAGAAATGTAGAATTAGCCGTATTAAATGCAAAAGGGAAACCGATTATTACGCATCAAATGGACATGATTTTCACACATTTTGGTGTATCAGGTCCAGCTGCACTTAGATGTAGCATGTTTGTTCTGCGAGAATTAAAAAAAACTGGAGCGAATTCAGTAAAGATGCGATTAAACTTATTCCCAGATATATCGGTTAATGAACTTTCGAAAGATGTCTATCAATTGTTGGAAGAAAATCCGAAGAAAGCTCTTAAAAATGCTCTAAGTCCTCTTTTACAAGAAAAAATGTTATTATTTCTACTAGCAAGAGCTGAATTGGATGAAAGTGCTGAGTATAAACAAGTGAGTCCGAAAAAAATCGAACAGTTTATTCGTTTACTCCAAGATTTTACTTTTGAAGTAAGCGGAACTCTCGATTTTGAAAAAGCATTTGTCACTGGTGGCGGTGTTTCTGTAAAAGAAATCAAACCAAAAGAGATGGAGTCAAAGTTGATGGAAGGATTATTTTTCTGCGGGGAGATACTGGATATTAATGGTTATACTGGCGGCTATAATATTACTTGCGCTTTGGTGACAGGGCATACCGCAGGAGCTTATGCGGCAGAAGTTTCTATTTAGATAATCATAAAGCCATTTAAGATGATGACGGTCTTATATTTGATTTTAGTAAAAAAGCTTTGCGAGCTAAAAAGAGGTTTTTATTTTGGGCTATTTTTGCTGTTGGTAATCGGTTGGGGTTAGGACGGCATAAGCAATCTAGTTTTTGATGAAGCAGCCAAGTAACACCAACATAAACTTGTTTGGCCTATCATTTTAGTATGCAGTTTTACTTAGCAAAAGGGTTTTAACGAAAAGAGTATTTTAAC
Source organism: Listeria ivanovii subsp. ivanovii (assembly GCF_900187025.1). Taxonomy (GTDB): domain Bacteria; phylum Bacillota; class Bacilli; order Lactobacillales; family Listeriaceae; genus Listeria; species Listeria ivanovii. Next base: position 1,996,931 of record NZ_LT906478.1, on the reverse strand, counting down.
ATATAAAAATGGATTTGGTCATTTCCCCTAAGGAGGACAACCAAATCCATTTTGCTATTTATGGAGATGTAAAACTAAATTTTTATTAACCAATTAATTTCTCGTGGAACATTCTTTGGCAAAGTTCCATTTTTTGTTCTTCGTTTAAATCTTTGGTGTTTAAGCAATAACCACTAATGCGTAAGATAACAGGGATACCAGCTTTGATTTTTTCAATAACTTCTTCGTGGTTTAAGACGTTTAAGTTAATGTGTTGCCCACCTTTTGTGAAGTAACCATCTAGAATACCAACTAGGTTATGGTGTTGTTCTTCGGTTGTTTTACCGAACATTTTTGGTGCACCTTGGATAGTTAAGGAAATTCCATCATTTGCATAGTGGAATGGTAATTTAGAAAGACTAGCTAAGTTATCTAAGAAACCACCTTTTGCTTTATTAGATGGGTTTGCTCCTGGGCTGAAGAAATCTGGTTCTTTAATGATTTTACCATTTTCGTCAAACACAGGTCCTTTATGCACTGGGGAGTTACCACATTGTTTTGAATAAGCAACGTTAGAAGTGATTGTTAGAACAGAAACAGTTGCTTCACTATCTTTGTAAAGTTTGTGAGAATCTAATTTGTCTTTGAACATTTTTAGAACCATCACAGCGATATCATCAGCTCGGTCATCATTTTCACCGTAACGAGGGAATTCGCCTTCAACTTCATAGTCATAAACAAAGCCATCTTCGTCACGGATTGTTTTTACTTTCGCGTGTTTAATTGCGCTTAGGCTATCAACAACATTCGCGAATCCACAAATTCCAAAGCCCATGTTAGCTGTAACTTTAGAAGGTAAGAATGCCATTTGCATGCTTTCGTAGTTGTATTTGTCAGTCATATAGTGAATGATGTTCATTGCATCTACGTAAGTGTCTGTTAACCAATCCATTGATTTATCGAATTTGTCAAGAACTTCTTCGTATTCAAGGTATTCGCTAGTAATTGGTTCTACCACGTTGAATACTTGATTTTTATGAAGATCATCTTTACCACCGTTAATTGCGCCAAGAAGACATTTAAGGACGTTTACACGAGCACCAAAATATTGCAAGTTGTGTGTTTCGCCTTTGTCTTTGTCTGCTTCTGGGTTTAGTGGGCTAACACAACAGCTGATACATTGCATATCGCCATATCCTTCTTCTTGCATTAATTTATCATTTTCGTATTGAATAGAGGAATGTTTAACACTCATTTTCATACAATATTCTTTAAAGCTTTCTGGAAGACGAGCATCCCAAAGGACAGTTAAGTTAGGTTCTGCTGAATTACCTAGATTATCTAAGCAATGTAAGAAACGGTAATCTGTTTTAGTAACACGGTGACGCCCATCTGCGCCCATTCCAGCCATCGAAGTAGTTACGAATGTTGGGTTAGATGCATAAAGTTCGTTGTAACCATCTGTTCTTGCAAAACGTACCATTCTTAGTTTTAAAGTTAATTGTTCGATTAATTCTTGAGCATCGAATTCAGTAATAATTCCTTTTTCTAAATCGCGTTGGATGTAGATATCAAGGAAAATTGGAATACGTCCAAATGAGCTTGCAGCACCGTTTGCTTGTTTGATAGAAGCAAGGTAACCCATGTAAGTCCATTGTACAGCCTCTGTTGCGTTTTCTGCTGGACGTCCAAGTTCTAAGCCATATTCATTACCTAAAACAATCAAGTCTTTAAGTGCTTTGATTTGTAACCAAATTTCTTCCCGTAAACGAATATTTTCATCGGAGGAAATAGCGATTTTTTTTAAATCGTTTTGTTTTTCAGCAATTAAGCGATCAACACCATAAAGCGCTGGTTTTTGGTATAAACCAATAATTCTTCCGCGCGAGTATGCATCAGGAAGTCCACTAACAATATGAGAGTGACGAGCACGTTTGATATCATCTGTATATGCTCTGAAAATACCGTCATTGGCAGTAGAACGATTTTTAATATAGAAATCATGTAATTCTTGGTCAATGGTATAGCCATTGTCTGTTAAACATTGTTCTGCAGTACGAAGACCACCATTTGGCATAAACGCTAATTTGAAAGGTTTGTCTGTTTGTAAACCAACAATTACTTCATTCTCTTGGTCTACGAAACCTGCTTTGTGGGAAGCAACGTTTGATACAGTAGCATTATCCATATCAAGAACGCCACCTTTTGCATCCATTTCTTCTACTAGTTTGTTAATTTTTTCGTTTAATGTTGTTGTTCTTGGTGTGCTCTTTTCTAAGAAACTTTCATCACCATCATACGGAGTGTAGTTGTTTTGAACGAAATCACCTACACTGATGTTTTCTTGCCAAGTGGTTCCTTTAAAACCATCCCATGCTTTTGTCATTATAATTTCCTCCTTTAATTGTGCTTCTTTTCACTTAAAAGCAGATTCCTATCTCGCGAATCTTTCTTTACTTGAAAAGCATACTCCTTTGTGAAAACGAAAACAATATAAAAGTGCAAAGAAAATAAATTTCTTTTATATAACTAGAAAAGGCTTTCATCCGCTGTGTTAATACAGTTTTTTTAGTGGGAATGGGGCGGGTAAACGGATTGCTTCGTTTGAACAAAAAAAGCAAGCCCGGCTTGGTAGCTAGGCTTACTTTTTTGCATCCACTTCTTCTAAAAAATTATGGACAATACTGTCTCTTTTTAAAACAAAATTGGGGTTGGCTCGACTTGGGTGGACCCGATTAGATAAAACGATTAAGCTAGCTTGCCGTTTTAAATCTAATACCATAAAAGTTCCGGTAAATCCGGTGTGATATAAAACAGAATCTCCCAGCAGGTCAAAGCCAAGTCCGCGTGACCGATTAAGTTCTGGAGTATGGTTGGTTTGCATCAGCTGAAGCATCTTTTCAGAGAGGATAGGGGAGCCATTTTTTTCTATAAGAGCGTCACGGAATTTGGTTAAATCTTCTAATGTGCTAAAAAGCCCGGCATGTCCAGTTCCTGTTTTTGCTGTCCATGCTTTAAAATCATGAACATCGCCTTGAATTAAACCGCGTACTTGGTCAAGTTCAGTTGGAATTACTTGTTTTTTATTGATTGGGTGAAAACTCGAATTGATCATTTGTAGTGGATGAAGAATATTGGCTTGAATGGATTCTTCATAATTACCATCAAACTTCTTGATTAAATAACCAAGTAAGAGAAAATTAGCATCTGCATAAGTGACATTTGTACCTGGTGAGCATTCTTGTGGTGTTGCATAAACATAGCGCATCACATCATTTGCTGTATGCATTTCAAAATTAGGAATATTTTGTGCTAATCCAGAGCTATGTGTTAGTAAATGTAAAATGGTCACATCCGGATATTGAAAATTAGGTAGATATTTTTGGATGGGATCCTCTAATTGGAATTTGTCTTGTTCGATAAGTTGTAAAATACGAGTCGTAGTTGCGATTACTTTTGTCAAAGAAGCAATATCGTAAATATTAGCTGTTGTTCTTGGTAATAATTCAGCTTCTGGAAAAACAGCTTTTAAACCTAATATATTTGTTTCCTCTAGCGTATTTGTTTTTATTTGATAGCTGATTCCAGGAGTGGAGCCGTTTTGGACAAGCTGATCTAGTGATTGCTTTGTTTTATAGAACATAACTAAACTCCTTTGTAAGTTGGTTGCCACATTTCCAGGTCAACAGCGGCTTTTACATTTTCGATTTCTACTTGATGGATTTTCTCATGAATAGCTTGATTTGCGACCGCAATGGCTACTTGACGAGAGGTTTCTCTAAGTGTGCGAACATGTGGTAAAAGAGCTGCACCAGGTTTGTCCGGTGAAACTTGGTTAGCGACGGCTTTTGATGCGGCAGCTAACATTCCATCAGTGATATATTTAGACCGCGTGACAAGTGCTCCGAGACCCAGGCCGGGATAAAGTAGCGCATTGTTCGCTTGACCAATTTCGTAAGTAGTATTTTGGAATTCGACTGGTTTTGAAGGACTTCCTGTGACGATAAGGGCGTTTCCAGCTGTCCAATTAACTAAATCATTTGCTGTTGCTTCAGCTAATTTGGTTGGATTTGAAAGTGGTAAAATTGCCGGACGTTCGGTATATTTTGCCATTTTCCGAACAATGCTCTCTTTGAATGCTCCAGTGACACCCGAACAGCCAATAAGCATTGTCGGATGAATAGTTGCTACTAGTTGTTCTAATGTTTCTGTTGGCGTGCCTACCCAGTCAGAATGAGCATGCGCATATTTTGTTTGTCCCGTTGTTAAATCAGTCATATTGTCTACTACGAGACCATGTCGATCTACAAGGTAAAAATGTTTTTTAGCTTGTTCAAAAGGAAGACCAGTTTCACGCATTAATTGTCCGCTAAGTTGGTCGGCAATTCCAACTCCAGCGGTACCAGCTCCAAAAATAATAATTTTTTGTTTACTTAGTGGGATTTTAGATACATTAATCGTTGCAAGTGCTGCTGCAACAACCATCGCTCCGGTACCTTGAATATCATCATTAAAAGTACAAATTTCATTGCGATAATGGTGCAATATCCGACTAGCATTCGCTCTACCAAAATCTTCCCAGTGGAGAATAGCTTTAGGGAAGAAAGTTTTAACTGTTTCCACAAATTGAGCAATAAATGTATCATATGCTGTTTCAGATAGGCGTGGACGTTTGTTTCCAATATATCTTGGATCTTGAAGTAATGTTTCATTGTTAGTGCCCGCATCTATGATAACAGGTAATACCCGGTCAGGGGCAAGTCCAGCAGCAACGGTATAAACAGCTAGCTTGCCAACAGCAATTTTAACACCATTAACTCCCCAATCACCAATTCCGAGCACGCCTTCCCCGTCTGTAATAACAATCATATCAATATTTGGATTCACTTTTGCGTAATTTTGCAAAGAACTAGTTAGGCGTTCGGGTGCAAAAGCATCTATAAATAATGCTTCATCTGGCGCGGTATAGTCTTTATGGTAGTTCATAACTGCGTCGCCAATAGTTGGCGTATATATTAGTGGTAAATATTCTGTTACATTTTTATTCACAACATAATAATAAAGTGTCCGATTTTCATTATACAAATTGGTTAATAATTGATGCTTATGTAACGCTGTTTGGAGGTTTTCTATTTGGTGCTCTATGCGTGTCGCTTGCTGTTCGATTGTTTCAATAATTGGTGGTAGTAAACCATCTAATTGATAAGTAAGCCTTTCTTCTTCGGAAAAAGCGGTACCTTTATTTAAAAGGGGATTGTTTAAATAATCAAAACCAGTTTTTAAAGTCATTTTTCAGCACTCCTTTAGTTTTCATTTCTATTTTACATGGGGGGACTAAGAATAACAACTTATTCAAAATAAAAAGAAAACCTGAGATTTGTCAGATTTTCTTTTCACCAACTTAATGAAAATAATAGCCTTGTGCATAAGGTATGCCGATGTCTTGCAAAAATGTTAGCTGCTCTTTTGTTTCGACGCCTTCCACAATTAAAGATTTGTGATGCTTTTTGACGTAATTATTAAGTTGCTCAAAGAAGATTTTTTTACCATCACTCTGAAATAAATCTCGCAGTAATAAACGATCAGTTTTTACAAAGTCAGAATGGTGTGCAAAGACACGGTGCAGGTCGGCGTAACCAGAACCAAAATCATCAATAGCAAATTTAGTCTCATGCTTTTTCTGGAATAAGAGGAGTTGATTGTCTAAGTCGTTCATTCGTTCTTGTGGTAGCTTGGATGTTTCCAAAAATTCAAAAACTATTTTCCCGTTATCAAGAAGCATTTCCTGAAGTTCTTCTTGGTTTTCTAAAAAAGTATCATAGGAAATATTGACAAATAATGGTGTATCACCAGTTTTGTGAAAGCATTTAACTGCATTATGAAGTGTCAGTAACTCAAATGCTTTTTGCATACCATCCTGTTCCGCTTCTTCAATAAAATCACTAATAGCTTTCCAGTGATTCGTTTGTAAACGGGTGAGTGACTCATAGCCGAAAACTTGGGTATTTTCAACCGCAACAATCGGTTCGTATATTGTATCAAAAAGATTTTGATCAATAATCTCACTTACGGAGGGCTTTTTCATTTGTCCAACTTCTTTCCGTTATTTCTTAAGGGTTATTTCTTTATTTATATAATCGAAAAAATGGGTCGTTTCAGGATTAGACGTGTCCATTTTTCGCAATAACCCTTTGGTGATTTTACCATTTTTAGGTTGATTTGTCTTGTTAAAATACTGTGTCAAAAAGGCATAAACTGCGGTGGATTCATTTTCAGAAGTTGGGTTTTTCGTTTTTCGATTATAGCGGGCGTAAATTTTGCTTTTGGAAGAAAGTTCCTCTTGAAGAAATTTATTGAAATTTGGCTCTGTAAAGCCGTTCTCAGCGTAATAAGCAAGAGCAATAAGCATCTGGTCAATCATATTTACTTCTTCTGCATCTGCAAATTGAAATTGTCCGTTTTGAAATACTTCTGTAAAAAAAGGTTCTGCACTAACCGTTTGGATTGGCTGATAGGCAATTGCTGGATAATTAGTATGCTTCATTGCGGGAATGTTCATGTAACTTAAATGCAAGGTATTAGCTGCTTTTTTTTGTACAAAATCATAGAAGTCAACTGGAATATTTTCTTTGGAACTATACTTTTGGGTATTTTTAAGAAGTGTGTCTGCTAATTTTTTATAAGCAGGATGTTTGAATTTTTTACTCGCGCTATATAATGCTTCGGTTATTCGGAAGTCATCGACAATGGCATTTGTTGTTGTGCTCTTGGCTACTTCCCATTTTATAAAGTTATCTTCTGTAATAAAGTTTTTCTGTAGTAAAGTCACTTGGTTTTGAAATTTAGCACTATCATTTACTTCCACTAAATATTCCATATAAAGCCCAATGCTCTCGGCAAGATAATGCGGTTCCTTGGCATTTTTATAATTAATAATTAAACCATTCTTAGTTGTATAATTTTGTTCGACGTACTCTTGAACAGATGTGGAAGTGGGGGTTGTTTCTTTTGGTCTATTCATCCTTTTTTTAGAAGTGGATTCTGGTTGGATTAAGTAATAACATCCTATACCAACGAGTAAAAGTATCGCAATAAGGAAAATTATTCTTTTCATAGCGCATCCCCCTGGTGAATATAAATTTGATTACGTCCATTTTGCTTGGCTTGATAAAGTGCTTGATCGGAAGCTTCGAATAAGGATTCTGTTGTAGCAAACGAACAATTAGAAGATGCTACACCGATTGATACAGTTACGGTGCCGCTAGCAGGAGTGTATGGGAATCTAGCACGTTCCATTTCTTCACGGATATTATCAGCAATGAATGCGGCTTGCTCAGCGTCTACATTTTGAAGTAACACGGCGAACTCTTCTCCGCCAATTCTGGCAAATATTGTCCGCGGCGGAAACGTTCGATTTTTAAGAATACTACTAAACTGTGAGAGGACGGTATTTCCAGCTTGATGTCCATGGAAATCGTTAATTTCTTTAAAATGATCAATATCAATAATAAACAAGGATAAAGGGATTTTCTTTTTTTGTGATTTATTAAAAATCCAAGTGAATTGTTGGGTGAAAAAACGCATGTTTGGGAGATTAGTCAAACTATCGGTCATCGCGGTTTCGGTCAAGGTTTGAATGACAAGATTACTTTTATCAATATAATTACAAGCATAAAACACGAGAAGACTAGTAGCAAAGAACAGGCAAAAATACTCGACAATTTCAAAACCTTGTAAAACGCGCCCTTGATCAAAATTATTTATATAATAATACAGTTGTGCTGGGAAGGATAAAATAATCAGTGCCATAAATTTTGAAAAGCGTTGTTTTTTCCAAAAAGTAATTAGTAGACATACAGCAAAAATAAGCGTCATTAAAATGATGTAACGGCTAGTGACAATTGCATCAGCATGCAAACTAATCCTACCAATCATCATCACAATATAGGCGCAAATGAGCGGAATGCGACCACCAAAAACACTAGTAACCATTAAAATCAAAATTCGCATATTTGTATAGATAACGGGACTATTTTCAAAGACACCTTCAAATATAAAATAAACCCCTGCAAAACCATAATAAATACCAAGTACTACGGAAAGAAAGGCTTTTTTACTTGAATTATGAAACCACTGGGGACGGTATTGCCGGATTTTTCGAAATGACATCCCTTGGATAAAAAGGATAGCAAGAAAGAGAGCTAAACTATCTATGTATGAATTGATTATTCCAAACATCATGATTCATCTCCTTTTGCCAAATTAAAGAACGGTTTCTGCATCGCGAATATGTACTTGATTTCGACCATTTCGTTTCGCATTATAAAGTGCTTGATCGGCAGCTTGTAATAGCGCTTCAGAGGTAAGGTAATTATTTCCATTGAAATGAGCAATGCCTGCAGAAATCGTAATGATAGAACTAGTAGCCACGATTGGAAACTCGATTTTTTCCACTTTTTTTCTGATTTTTTCTGCTAGATGCTCTGTCTCGCTCGCATTTATATTGGATAAAACAATCGCAAATTCTTCTCCGCCAATTCGAGCGATAGTTGTGTTCGGCGGGAAGCTAATTTTTAAAAGCATTTGGCTAAATGTCGATAAAACTCCATTGCCAACTAAATGTCCATATGTATCATTTACCCGTTTAAAATAATCAATATCAATGATAATTAAACTCAAATTAGCTTTTTTTATTGCAGCGTGTTGAAAGGAATTAGTAAATATTTCTTCAAAATGACGATAATTTGATAAACCTGTTAATGGATCAAGGATGGTCGATTGCTGCAAATCATAAATCAACTTATTGGAAGTATCTATATAATACGCTGCAGAAACAATAATGAAGGTAGTGACAAAAGACACGGAAAAGTAGAGTGCCCAATCAGGTAAGTTTTCCACAGAATAAGCAATTTGGATTTTTTGATGTAAGTAAAGAAGCATCAGCGGAATAGCACCAAGTTTGATTAGTACGACTTTACGTACAGTGCTTAAGCGGAGTTTTGCTGCTTCCATACAAACAAAATGAAAACCAATAATTAAAAAAATATAAAAAAGGTTAGAAAATAATGCATCGCCCAAAATTATTTTTCCCGAAATAATAAGTAGTAATGCAACGGTGGCTGGACCAGCAGATGAAAATAAGTGCAAGACGATTAAAATATTTAGTAACATATCCGTATAAATTCCAGAATCCGTCCCCGGAAGCCCACGAATAATGAAGTATACCCCTAAGAAACCATAATAAATACCCAATGAATAATTGATAATTTCATTGGCGAATTTGTTTTGGAACCAAGTAGGTTTTTTATCTCGAAGTGACCGCAGTGCCATTCCGTGAAAAAAAAGCGCTGATAAAAAAAGCGCCATGCTACTCCATAAGGATTCAAGAATATTTAGCATAAAAAAATCTCCCATATCTCAGCAGATTAAAACAGCTGAAATGTTAATGAAGGCAGAATAAATAATTTTTTAGCCGAGACGTAGTGCAAAAACCAGTGATAGGAGAAAGCACTCTAGGAGGATATATGGTAATGACGACGAGATAAGCCAAAATCTGCCTTGTATAATTAAAGCTGGATTTTTAGTACAATGGATAGAATGAAGTCGAGGATATTAGTTGTTTGTAAACTTAACTATTTTCACATATTATTACAAAGAGTATTGAAAAAGTCAACTTGTGTCACAATTGATATAGAGGGGTGTAAAGATGGAAAAAATCGTGATTATTGGTGCAGGAATCGTTGGAGCGAGTGCGGCATATTTATTATCTAAAGAGAACGTCGAGGTTACATTAATTGATTCGAATGAGCCGGGACAAGCAAGTCGAGCAGCTGCTGGAATCATTTGTCCATGGCTTTCTAAAAGACGAAATAAGTATTGGTATGAATTAGCTAAAAATAGCGCGACCTTTTATCCAAAGATGGCACAGATGCTCGCTGATGATACAGGCAAAGAAACTGGATACAAACAAGTAGGCGTTCTTGCACTTAGGCCAACAGCGGAAAAAACCGAGCAGCTTTTTAATCTTGCAAAGAAAAGACGAGAGGATGCACCAGTTATGGGAGTGATTGAGAAGTTAACAGAAACTGAAACAAAACAGAAATTCCCTTTAGTAAAGCCTGGTTTTAGTTCTGTCTTTGTAAGTGGCGCTGCTAGAGTAAATGGTGGCCTTTTTTGCCGGACTTTACTAGCGGCAGCACAAGAAAATGGGGTGAGAAATTTATCTGGTAAAGCGACTTTTTCAGCAACGGGGGAAGTACATGTTGCCGGTAGAAAAGAAAACTATGATAAATTAATCATCGCGACAGGAGCATGGTTAGCGAGGTTTCTAGCTGATGCTGGATATAAAACGGATGTCTTGGGACAAAAAGGTCAATTACTTGAACTGGATTTTGGGGATTGGGATACGGATGACTGGCCAGTTATTTTACCACCTAGCTCTAAATCGATTGTCCCTTTTGAAAGTGGACGGGTTATTGTAGGTGCAACTCACGAAAAAACTGCTGGCTTCGATATCGAGCCAACAGTAGCAGGTCAAGCAGAGATTTTAGATGAAGTGAGCTCTTTTATGGAGCAGGCTACTTCTGAAAAAATAGCGAATGTGACTGTTGGAACAAGGCCATATACACCAGATTTTGCCCCATTAATTGGTGCACTTCCGGGTTTGGAATCCGTCTTTCTTGCTAATGGACTTGGTGCTTCTGGATTAACCACAGGTCCTTATGTAGGTAAAATTTTAGCAGATTTAGCACTAGGTTGGCAGAGTGAATTACCACTAGCGAATTATTTACCTAGCAAGTACATTAGTAAATAGGATTTTTATTTTCGTCTAATGTAAATCCTTCGCCCATCACATCATGAACGACACTAACGGATACAAATGCATGAGGATCGACTGCTTGGACGATATTTTTCAACTGAACAATTTCATTTTTAGCGACAACAATATACAGAACGTCTTGCTCGCTTTTGGAAAAACCACCACGGCCTTCTAAAACTGTCACACCGCGGTTCATCGAAAGCATTACATGAGAGGCGATTAAGTCATTATTTTTGGAGATAATAAGTGCCCCACGAGCTGCATAAGCGCCTTCTTGGACAAAATCGATGACACGTGAACCGATGAAAACTGCGACAAGCGTATACATCACTTGGCGAATGTCTAGGTATGAAAGGGAGACAAGAAGGACAATCGCATCAATCGCAAAAAGCGTTCGTCCCATGCTAATTCCTTTTGTATGGTTTAGTAGCTTGGCAATAATATCGCTACCACCAGTTGTTCCACCGTACCGGAATACTAGACCTAATCCAATGCCACTAAAACCACCTGCAAACAGTGCGACTAGTAGTAAGTCACTATGTAAATCTAAGGTATAAGGAATACGCTGGAAAATCCACAAAAATAGCGATAAACTAACTGTTCCGACCCCTGTGTAGATAAGCGAACGGTTGCCTAAAACACGCCAGCCTAAAATAAATAATGGGATATTTAGGACTAAGTTGGAGTAAGCTGGATCAATTTGAAAGAAATGAAGCAAGAAAAGTGTTACACCAGCAAGGCCGCCTTCTCCTAAATTATTGGCGATATTAAAGTTTACGAGTCCGAAAGCATAAATCGCTGTCCCGAGCATGATAAAACAAATGTTTTTGGTGCGCAGTGTTTTTAGCATCGTTTTTCCTCCTTGCAATCTATTTAATAAGTAAGTGAAAAATCATGGACTTGTATGTATTTGTTTAGGTATAATGAAATGAAGTTAACAATCGAGTCTTAAAACCTATTTTAGTTTAACACAAAAAGGGGGAAAACCTATGGTGAAAACAATGGCAGAAATACAAAAAGAAGTGGACGATTTCATTGGTGGATTCGAGGAAGGTTATTTTTCCCCGCTAGCAATGATGGCCCGAATTACGGAAGAAACTGGCGAACTAGCTCGGGAAATTAATCATTATTATGGCGAAAAGCCAAAAAAATCAAGTGAATCAGAAAAAACGGTAGTAGAAGAACTTGGCGATTGCTTATTTGTGCTTACCTGTATGGCTAATTCACTTGGTATTGATATGGAGGAAGCGCACGACACTGTGTTAGCAAAATTCAAAGAACGCGATAAAAATCGCTGGACTAAGAAGGAGGAACAAGCAGAATGAAAGTAGCAGTATCTGGATTTAAAGGAAGAATGGGACACGAGGTTGTCAAAACCATTTTAAGAGAAGCTGATTTAGAACTTATTGCGGTATTAGATCATGAACCAAAAGAGAAAAACATCCATGAAATAGCCGAATTTAGCTCTTTAAATGTACCTGTTTATGCTGATTTAGCTAGGATGTTGGAAGAGGAAAAACCTGATTGTGTAGTTGACTTTACAACACCTAAAGTAGGGTATACTAACACAAAAATAATCTTAGAACATGGCGTTCGTGCAGTTGTGGGAACGACTGGATTTCAACCAGAACAAATTGCTGAACTAAGAGAAATCGCTGAATCTAAAAAAATTGGCGCATTAATTGCTCCAAACTTTGCTGTCGGAGCTGTTTTAATGATGCAATTCGCCCAAAAAGCAGCTAAATATTTCCCGAATGTAGAAATTATCGAATTACATCATGATAATAAATTAGACGCGCCAAGTGGTACAGCTGTTAAAACGGCAGAAATGATGGCGGAAGTACGAGATTACGTTAAACAAGGTGCAGCAGACGAAGTAGAATTGATAGAAGGTGCAAGAGGTGGAGAGTTTGAAGGAATGCGCATTCATAGTGTCCGTCTACCTGGATTAGTTGCTCATCAAGAAGTGATTTTTGGTGCAGAAGGTCAAGGGCTAACTTTACGTCATGATTCCTATGACCGGATTTCCTTTATGTCAGGCGTAGCACTTTCAGTTCGTAAAACAAAAGAATTAGAAACACTTGTTTATGGATTAGAAAATATTTTAGACTAAGGATAGGTGAATAGAATGCATATCGCACTAATTGCGCACGACGAGAAGAAAGAGTTGATGGTAGGATTTGCGACTGCATATAAACATTTACTAGAGCCGCATGAGTTATATGCGACTGGTACAACGGGAATGCGTGTTATCGAAGCAACCGGTTTAACCGTACATCGTTTTAAGTCTGGTCCGCTTGGTGGCGATCAGCAAATTGGTGCCCGTATTTCCGAAAATAAAATGGATTTAGTTATTTTTTTACGTGATCCTTTAACTGCACAACCCCATGAACCTGATGTGACGGCACTTATTAGACTATGTGATGTATACGAAATTCCCCTCGCGACAAACATTGGTACAGCAGAAATTTTAATTCGTGGGTTAGGTGCTGGTTTTCTTGATTGGCGGGATTTACGAAGAAACGATGAATAAAGGAGCGATTGACAGATGAATGACGTTTTTAAAAAGGCGCTTCCGGTATTGCAAAAATTAACTACTGAGGGTTTTGAAGCGTATTTTGTTGGCGGGTCTGTCAGAGATTATTTGCTAAATAGAACGATATCCGATGTGGATATTGCAACCAGTGCCTATCCAGAAGAAGTAAAGACAATTTTCGCTTCGACCTATGATACGGGAATCGCCCATGGAACAGTTACGGTTAGAGAAAATAACGAATACTATGAAGTGACTACTTTCCGAACAGAAGGGGCTTATGAAGATTATCGTCGCCCGAGTGAAGTAACTTTCATTCGTTCACTAGAAGAAGATTTATTACGCCGAGATTTTACGATGAACGCGATTGCAATGGATGAGAATTTTGACTTGCATGATCCTTTTTTAGGTCAAAATTCGATTCGAAAGAAAGAAATCCGGGCAGTGGGAAAAGCCTCCGAACGCTTTCATGAAGATGCACTCAGAATGATGCGCGCGATACGTTTTCTTAGCCAACTAGACTTTCATTTAGAAAAGGAGACAGAAGCGGCCTTACAAAATCAAATTGGTTTGTTAAAGCATACATCTTTTGAGAGAATAACAGTAGAATGGGTGAAAATGGTAAAAGGTTCTGCTATTAAACGGGCAATGGAACTACTCTTAAAAGTCGAAATGGAATCCTTTTTACCTGGCTTAAAAGGAAAAGCAGCTGCACTTAGCGACTTTGCTAGTTGGAACTGGGATAAGCGAGAATCGGAAATGGCTATTTGGCTTGGATTAGTAGTTGCTGTGAAGCCGAATAATCTGACTGCTTTTTTGAAGGCGTGGAAATTGCCAAACAAAACTGTACAGCTAGTTAATAAAACGTATCAGTATGCGTTAACTAAAAAAACAGACTGGTCTGAAGAAGAACTTTATCATGCTGGTGTAGAAGCTTTTTCTTTAGTAAATGAATTAAATACCATCCGGTTTGGTGAAAATCAACTGGAACTGCTCACAAAAGCTTATCAAGCACTTCCGATTCACTCCAAAAAAGATCTTGCAATCACTGGGGCTGATTTACTGAAATGGTCAGGTGAAAAGGCAGGTCCTTGGATGAAGGAAACACTTGATAAAATCGAACGAGCAGTTATTTTGAAAGAATTGAAGAATGAAAAAAACGCGATAAGAAGGTGGCTTGGCTATCATGAAGAATAACCGAGAAAAATTGCTTGCTTTATTTACAGAGAGTGATGGGGCTTATTTATCTGGACAACAGATTGCGGATAGCCTTGGTTGTTCACGTACGGCTGTTTGGAAGCAGATGGAGTCACTACGAAAAGAAGGTTTTGAAATTGAAGCAGTAAGAAATCGAGGCTATCGATTATCCGCAACAGCAGAGCAATATACAAAAGATGCCCTGCTCCTTGGGTTGGAAACAAAATTTATTGGTCAGCATTTAGAAATATATGATTCTGTCAGTTCTACCCAAATTATCGCTCATCAGCACATCGAATCAAGCCCAGAAGGAACCGTTATCGTAGCAGATGAGCAAACCGCTGGGAAGGGACGTTTACTACGACCGTGGAACTCCAAAAAAGGAGAAGGTATATGGATGAGCGTTATTTTAAAGCCACAAATTCCAATACAAAAAGTACCACAGTTTACTTTTATAGCTTCTCTCGCAATTACAGAAGCGATTGAAAACACTACAAAACTAGAACCAAAAATTAAATGGCCAAATGATATTTACATAGGAAAGCGAAAGATTTGTGGTGTTTTAACTGAAATGCAAGCCGAAGCAGAAACAATTCATGCCGTTATTATTGGGATGGGAATCAATGTTAATCAACAACAATTTCCAGAAGAAATTAAAGATAAAGCGAGTTCGTTGCAATTAGAACTAGGTGCAAGTGTTTCCAGAAAAGCATTGTTGCAAGAAATTTTAACCTCATTAGAAAAATATTATGCGCTTTTTCTAGACAAAGGTTTTGCACCAATTAAGTTATTATGGGAAACAAAGGCGATCCCGTTTGGAGAAAAATTAACAGCAAGCACAACAAAAGGGAAAATTCACGGTAAAGTAAAAGGAATTTCTGATGAAGGTGTGCTCTTATTGCAAGATGTTTTAGGAGAAGTGCATGCTATTTATTCCGCAGATATTTTACTTGATAGTGAAAATAATCAAACACCCTAAAAAAGAACCATTTCATTCTACTTAAATAACTGAAAACATATCTTTTAACTCGAATTCACAGTGTGAAAAGCACTTTTTCGAGTTTTTCTTTTTTGCAAAAAATCAACTACAATGATACCAAGGAGCTGTTTTTATGAAAAAAATGATGTTTTTTATCGCGATTATAACCGTATTGTTAACACTTAGCGCTTGTGGTGATAATAAAAAAGAAGCAGAAGATAAAGCAAACCAAACGGAAAAAGAAAGTGCCGCTTTTTTGCAAACAATTTCTACGAGTGAGTTTAAACAAAAGATGGCCGATAAATATACTGGATTTGTTTACGTTGGGCGCCCTACATGTGAGGATTGCCAAGCTTTTCAACCAATCTTAAAAAAAGAATTAGAAACGAGGGAGTTAAAAGAGCCTTTAGCTTATTATAATACCGATAAGGCCTCCAAAAAAAGTCGTGATGATATGACGACACTTTTAAAGAAGATGAACATTGAATCTGTTCCAACAATAGTTTATTTGAAAGATGGAAAAGTAGCATCAACCTATAAAGCTACCGATGAACCAGAAAAACTAACTAACTGGATGAACAAAGTGAGTAAAGAGGTCTCTGAGTAGACCTCTCTTCAATTTGCATACTTTAAGTAAGCATGTATTTATGTTATTATACATATGGTAGCAATGAATGGATGATACCGCTAACGGATCATACGAACGCTACTAACCCAAAATATGTTTTTTGCCTTGATTAAAGTAATTTAACAGGGACGAAAAGGAGCCAAGAAAATGAAAAGACCAGTAGATTTTTTTGCCATGAAAGAAAACGGAGAAAAGATAACAATGATCACTGCCTACGATTATCCTTCTGCTAAAAACGTAGAACAAGCCGATGCAGATATGATTTTAGTTGGAGATTCACTTGGAATGGTAGTTTTAGGCTATGATTCCACGGTGCCAGTTACGGTAGACGACATGATTCACCATACGAAAGCTGTAAAGCGAGGCGCTCCAAACACGTTTGTCGTGACAGACATGCCATTTATGACCTATCATGGATCTATAGATGAAACAATTAAGCATGCACGTCAGATTATACAAGAAAGCGGTGCCCATGCAGTTAAGCTGGAAGGTGCAGGAGAAGTCGTAAATAAAATTGCTCGTTTAACAGAAGCAGGGGCGCCAGTAGTTGCTCACCTTGGTTTAACGCCGCAAAGTGTTGGACTTACAGGTAGCTACAAAGTTCGAGCTAAATCAACAGAGGAAGCGCAAGAATTAATTGAAAATGCGTTAGCAGTGGAAGCAGCAGGAGCGATTGCTATTGTATTAGAAGCAATTCCTCGTCAGCTCGCAGAAAAAGTAACAAAAGCTCTTTCTATCCCAACCATTGGCATTGGAGCAGGGATTGAAACAGATGGACAAGTACTTGTATACCACGATATCATTGGTTACGGAATTAGTCGCCGAGCAAAATTCGTTAAAGCATATGCAGATATTGATGAAACAATTACGCCTGCGTTATCAAGTTATGTGAAAGAAGTAAAAGAGACTAGTTTTCCTGAAATAAAACATAGCTTTACGATGGCCGAAGAAGATTTAAAAGGCCTATACGGAAAGGAATAACATCATGTTAATCATTCGAAGTAAAGAAGAATTAAAGCATGCAATTACTAAACAAAAAAGTGCTAATCAAACAATTGGTTTTGTTCCAACAATGGGATTTTTACATGAAGGGCATATGACGCTTGTCAGTCATGCTAGAAAAGAAAATAATTATGTTGTCATGAGTGTCTTTGTCAATCCAACACAGTTTGGCCCAAATGAAGACTTTGATGCTTATCCTCGTGATGAAACGCATGATGTAAAACTTGCTGAAGAAGGTGGCGTAGATATTTTATTTATTCCAACCGTGGAAGAAATGTATCCAGCAGAACTTGCGACGAAGTTACATGTTGAAAAACGTGTTTCTGTCCTTGATGGAGCAGACCGAGAAGGCCATTTTGACGGTGTCGTTACTGTCTTAACAAAACTATTTCACTTAGTAAATCCAGATAATGCCTACTTTGGACAAAAGGATGCCCAGCAAGTAGCCGTTGTATCCGGATTAGTAGAAGACTACTTTTTCCCAGTTAATCTTCGGATAATACCTACTGTCAGGGAAGATGACGGCTTAGCAAAAAGTTCTCGAAATGTTTATTTAACGGAACTTGAACGTAAGGAAGCGTCTGTTATTCACAAAGCACTTACACTAGGTCGAAGTTTAATTGAAGCTGGTGAAACAAGTGAAGCCAATATTATCCAGCAAATGACAGCTAAAATAAATGAGCAAACAGCGCATGAAAAAATTGCCTACTTGTCTATCTATTCTTACCCAGAATTCACACCTGTGACTGATTGGACTAAAGGAATTATCATTGCAGCAGCTGTGAAATATTCGAAAGCACGTTTAATCGATAACGAATTAATCAATGTAAAGAGGCGGTAAATATGATTAGAACAATGATGAATGGCAAAATTCACCGAGCGACCGTAACAGAAGCCAATCTGAATTATGTAGGAAGTATTACAATTGATTCTGCTATCCTAGAAGCAGTCGACATGCTCCCTAATGAAAAAGTACAAATTGTCAATAATAACAATGGCGCAAGAATTGAAACCTATATCATCCCTGGAGAGCCTGGTAGTGGCGTGATTTGTCTAAACGGTGCTGCTGCAAGACACGTGCAAGTTGGCGATGTCGTTATTATTATTAGCTATGGGATGTTTACCAAAGAGGAAGCAAGCACACACGAACCAAAAATCGTCGTATTAGACGAGCAAAATCAAATCGAAATGATTCTTCCAGAAGAAAAAGCGCATACTACTTTATAAGTAATTCGGGGAGCTTGAGCGAATTTTTGCTCAAGCTGCTCGTTTGTTTACAACGTTATTTTTGAATAAAAGCAGTATAGAAAGAGGTGGAGCAGATGAAACAGAAACGTTATATTGTGGTGGATCTAGAGACAACTGGAAATCAAGCTTCACGTGATGACCGGATTATTCAATTTGCTGCTTGCTTTGTAGAATCTGGAAAGCGACTCGAAACCTACGCTACTTTTTTAAATCCAGAAAAGCCAATTCCTGCTTTTATTCAAGAATTAACAGGAATCTCACCAAAAGATGTGAGAGATGCTCCGCTATTTGAAGATGTAGCACCAATCATTGCTAATCTATTAGAAGATACCATATTTGTCGCTCATAACGTTTCTTTTGATTGGACATTTTTGGAGAGGGAAATGACTCGTGCAGGTATTTCGCTTGGAAAAATGAAAAAATTGGATACAGTCGAGTTAGCAAGAATAATGTATCCAGGAATTGATAGTTATAAACTACAAGATCTGTCTGATGAATTTGGACTTGGTCATGATAAACCACACCGAGCAGATAGTGACGCTGAAGTAACGGCTGATTTATTACTGTTACTTCTTGAAAAACTAGAAGATTTGCCACTTCCAGTAATTCGCCAAATGGCAACAATTTCTGGTAGTTTAAAGAGTTATTTACCAGAGCTATTATTTGATATTGAAATGAAAAAAGAACGGGCCAACAAGGCTTTAGATACGAAGTTTATAGAACACCGCGGTCTAGTTATTCGTAAAAAAGAAGTAGAAAAACCTACCTACAATAGAGCAGATTTACTTGATTTCCCAGAGACAGATGATGCCAAAATAGCACTTTTTAAAAAGGCAGGGGCACCACTTTATGCGAGAACTGGGCAATTTGAAATGATGAACCTCGTTTTCCAAGCAATGAAATCGGGCAAGCATGCTTTAATTGAGGCAGGAACAGGAATTGGGAAGTCACTTGGTTATTTTCTGCCAGCGATTTATCAAGCAAAGCAAGCAAAATTGCCGGTCGTTATTAGCACTTATACGAACTTGCTTCAAGCACAATTATTTGAAAAAGATGTGCCACTACTTACAAAACTGACTGGTTTCGAAGTAAAAGCTAGCTTACTTAAAGGCCGTGATCATTATTTGAATTTATTTAAATTTGAGCAGTTACTTGCGGAAGTGGATTCCCAGTACGATATAGTTGTAACGAAATTAAAGTTACTTGTTTGGCTTACGGAAACAACAACTGGGGATATTGATGAAGTGAACCTATCCAGTGGTGGTGAATTGTTTTGGAATCGGATGAAGCACACTGGTTGGTTCCTATCTGAAAAACATGATCCGTGGCTAGCGCATGATTTTTATAAATTTAATGTGGAGCAAGCAAAAAATGCTGATTTAGTTATTGTGAATCATGCACTGTTACTAAGTGACCATTTTTCTGGAAGACAGACGCTTCCAAAATATGCTTTTGCAGTAATCGATGAAGCCCATCATTTTGCAGATAGTGCCAGAACACAGGGAAGTTTTGTACTGTCGTATCGAAAATTAAAGTATTTCTTAAATCAGTTAGGCTCTTTAGAAAAATATTCCTTGTTAACACGGCTTTCGATGGCATTTCCGGATGCAGATAGTTTATATGATTTAGATATAGCAGCGATGAAACTTGGAGAAGCAGTAGAAGAATTTTTCCACTTACTAAAAATGCAACTAAGCTATGCTCGTAAAAATCTGCAAGAAGTAGTGCTTGTGGAAAACAGTGAGAAAGATGCATGGAATGAAGCGATTTATTATGCCGCTGAAAAAGTACTTCTTTTACTTCAAGAATCTGAGAAAAATATGGAAACATTACTTGCACAAGGAAAAGCCGAAGAAGATGACTTAGGTGTAGCAGAAAGTGCCTTTTTAGAAGAAATGTATGCTTTTTTACTTGATTGGAAAAATATCGTAAATCAATTAGAGCAAATGCTGTATAAAAAATCCCCAATCCTAACTATATACTTGCAAGCTGATAAAAAACATTCTATATCAAGTATTAGATTGAAAGCTGTATTAATGGAAGTGGAGCCGACACTTGGAAAAGAATTTTTCGCGAAAAAAGAAAGTGTCATTATGACCTCGGCAACCTTAACGGTGAACGGCAAGTTTGCTTTTTTACGAAAGAGTTTAGGCTTAGAAGAAGAGCAATTAGTGGAAAAAAGAATTCCTTCGCCATTTGATTATCAAAAAAATGCGCGAGTGATGATTCCAGATGATATGCCGCCAATTAAAGATACACCGATGGAACGATATACAACGGAACTGGCGAAATACATTAGGCATATTGCAGTCAAAACAAAGGGACGAATGTTAGTCCTGTTTACTGCTTCTGAAATGCTTCAGAAAACGTATTATCATATGAAAAATGAGAAGTCATTAGAAGAATATGTTTTACTTGCACAGGGTGTTTCGGCAGGAAGTGCAGCGAGATTAACGAAGCAATTCCAAATGTTTGATAAAGCGATTTTGCTAGGGACTACTAGTTTTTGGGAAGGGATAGACATTCCGGGTGAGGACTTATCGTGTTTAGTCATTGTCAGGTTACCATTTGCACCGATGGACAATCCGTATACAAAAGCTCAAATTGCCCTGCGGAAAGAACGTGGCGAAAATGCCTTTCAAACTTATTCCTTGCCAGAAGCTGTTCTTCGTTTTAAACAAGGGTTCGGTCGTTTAATTCGCCGAGAATCTGATCGGGGCATTGTCTTTGTTTTTGATAACCGCGTTGATACAACCAGGTTTGGAAAAGCATTTTTAGATTCTATCCCTAACGCACCCATTTTAAAAGGAAACCAAGCCGATTTATTAGAAGAAGTTAGTGAATTCTTTAAGGAAGGTTAAATTTTTCTTGATATGACTTCAAATATATGGCGGCTATTGCTATAATGTATCTATGCGAAAATGAAATTGCATATCGCCGGATGGACTTCCGGTAATTTAGAAATAGAAATGAGCGAGATTATTTTGCGAAATAGAAAACCTAAGCGTAAGATTGGCAAATGGATAGCGATTATTCTCGGCATAGTTATTGTGCTTATTGTGGCGGTTTTTCTGTATGTTAAATACGCGGAAAAACCAGTATCAGAAGCAGAAACCGAAGCTTTAGACCGAATAAGCGGGCAAGTAGATTTACAGTCCACTGACAAATTTTATTTATACAATGGTCCGCAAGAAGTGTATTACGTATTAACAGGGAAGAATAGTAAGAATAAAAATATCATTGTCTGGGTTCCTAAGAAAAAATCCGGCAAAGTATATGTTAAATTCGCCTCTGACGGTATCACAGAGCAACAAGCACGTGATAAAGTCGAGAAAGCAAAGAACCCAAAGAAAATTCTTCATGCGAATTTAGGTATGGAAAAAGGAACGCCGATTTGGGAAGTCGCTTATATAGATAAGAATGATAACCTAAATTACTTTGATATTGATTTTGAAACTGGTGAATGGTACCGAGAAATAGAAAACTTGTAAAAATAAGAGGAGGGAATTAAATGGACTTACCGTTATCAAGACGTGTCAAAGGAGTGGCCGCATCGCCTACACTTGCGATTACGGCAAAAGCGAAACAAATGAAACAAGAAGGAATGGATGTTATCGGGTTAGGTGCTGGGGAGCCAGATTTCAATACTCCGCAAAATATCATCGATGCAGCTGTAGATTCTATGAATAAAGGATTTACGAAGTACACGCCTTCTAGCGGGATTATCGAATTAAAACAAGCGATTGTCGACAAGCTGGCAAAAGACCAGTCATTAAACTATGAAACGAATCAAGTTTTCGTAGGAACTGGTGCAAAACATGTTTTATATTCCGCATTTCAAACGATTTTGGATCCCGGTGATGAAGTTATTATTCCTGTCCCTTATTGGGTTACTTACCCAGAGCAAGTCAAATTAGCTGGTGGAGTTCCCGTTTTTGTAGAAACTGGTTTTGATGCCGATTTCAAAATTTCTGCCATCGATTTTGAAAAAGCGATTACGAAAAAAACGAAAGCGATTGTGCTGAACTCACCTAATAATCCATCTGGCATGTGCTATACAAAGAAAGAATTAGCGGCTATTGGAGCAATAGCAGAAAAACATCAGATTTATATCTTATCTGATGAAATATATGAAAAATTATACTATGGAAATAAACAAGACTTAGTTTCCATCGCAAGTTTAAGTGATCGTTTATATGATTTAACGATTCTCATCAATGGTGTATCAAAAGCTTATTCGATGACGGGATGGCGGATTGGCTATGCTGCTGCCAATAAAGAAATTATCGCCGGAATGAGTAAACTCGCAGATCATTTAACGAGCAATCCAACAGCTAACGCGCAATATGCAGCACTGGAAGCATACGTTGGTAGCCAAGAAATACCTGAAAAAATGTACCAAGCTTTTGAAGAACGAATGGAACGCTTTTATCCCGAACTACAAAGTATTCCAGGATTTAAACCAAAAAAACCAGATGGCGCTTTTTACTTCTTTATTGATGCAAAAGAAGCGGCACATAAAAAAGGTTTTCAGGATGTAGATGCGTTTGTAGCAGCTCTTTTAGATGAAGCGAAAGTCGCAGTCATTCCAGGCTCAGGATTCGGAATGCCAGATTATATACGCCTTTCTTATGCAACAAACCCAGACTTATTCCAAGAAGCTATAAATCGAATAAAAAGTTTTATGAAATAGGGAGTGTAGACGAGTGAAAATAACAATTAATCAAGCATCCGACTTTGTCGGAAAAGAAGTAACAATTGGTGTATGGCTAGCGAATAAACGTTCAAGTGGTAAAATCGCATTTTTGCAACTACGCGATGGAACTGGCTTTATGCAAGGGGTTGTCGTAAAAGCAGAAGTTGGCGAAGAAATTTTTGCAGCAGCGAAAGCTTTAACACAAGAGACGAGCCTGTTTGTTACTGGTACAATCAACGAAGATACACGCTCTCCGTTTGGCTATGAAATGGCTGTGTCTGGTGTGGAAGTAATCAGTGAATCGCATGATTATCCAATTACACCAAAAGAACATGGAACAGAATTTTTAATGGACCATCGTCATTTATGGTTACGTTCTAATCGTCAACATGCGATTATGAAAATTCGTAATGAAATTATCCGTGCTACATACGAATTTTTCAATAAAGAAGGCTTCTTAAAAATTGATCCACCAATCTTGACAGGCAGTGCACCAGAAGGAACAACGGAACTTTTCCATACTAAATATTTTGAAGAAGATGCCTTTCTTTCTCAAAGTGGTCAATTATATATGGAAGCCGCAGCAATGGCATTTGGTAAAGTATTTTCCTTTGGTCCAACATTCCGTGCTGAAAAATCGAAAACACGTCGTCACTTAATCGAATTCTGGATGATTGAACCAGAGATGGCGTTTTACAAATTAGAAGACAGCTTGAAAGTACAAGAGAATTATGTGGCATTTTTAGTGAAAGCGGTACTTGATAACTGTCGTTTAGAACTAGATCGCCTTGGACGTGATGTTAGTCATTTAGAAAAAATGGTTGCTCCGTTCCCTCGCATTACGTATACAGAAGCGATAGATTTATTACACAAATTAGGTTTTGATGATATTGTTTGGGGTGACGACTTTGGTGCACCACATGAAACAGCTATTGCAGATAGCTTTGAAAAACCTGTTTTCATTACCCATTATCCAAAAGCTATTAAACCATTTTATATGCCAGAAGATCCGGAAAATGATCAAGTAGTATTATGTGCAGATATGATTGCGCCAGAAGGTTACGGTGAAATTATTGGTGGTTCTGAGCGTATTCATGATTTAGAAACATTACAAGCACGAATGAAAGATTTTGACTTAGATCAAGAAGCCTATAGCTGGTATATTGATTTAGCTCGTTATGGCTCTGTACCACATTCTGGTTTTGGACTTGGCTTAGAACGTACAGTTGCTTGGATTTCAGGAACAGAACATGTGCGTGAAACAATTCCATTCCCACGCTTGTTAAATCGTTTATATCCATAATAATCATTTAAATTTAGATAGAGGTATTCAAATATGCCTCTATTTTTTTATGCCATAAATAAATATGCTACAATTACAATAAGAAATATAGCGGAAGTCATTAGGGAAAATCAATTAAACACAAGCTTTTGATAAAGGGGAGGAAAAAATGGATAAAAAAACGATACATTCTTCCAAACTAGAAAGCATTTTAGTACAGATAGATGATCAAACAAAGCTTGGTGATTTAAGAAAACTTGCAAAAGAAATTAAAAAAATCATGAATTAGCCTTGGGACTTTGGAGAACCGAAGAATTCTTTCCACGTCTACTAGCAATCTTGATTATGGACAAAAAGCTTCTTACACAAGATCTTTTAAATAAACTGGATAAAGACATGCAAGTGTATTCTTTTGACGAACGAAATAATTTAATGGACTGGTTAATGGCTAATCAACTTATGAAAGATAAGATGACAATTACATTGATGGAGTCATGGGAAGATAGTCCATCTGCTCTTCAAAGGCGAATTTTTTGGTATTATCAAGCTCGCCTTAGATGGACGGGACAAACACCACCAGACACCACCGAATACTTACTTTCCGCGTTAGAAGCTAATATTAGGCAGGAAGAAGCAGAAGTACAATGGGCGATGAATTTCACTGCTGGATGGATAGGTATTTATGATAAAAAGTATCGTGCCCGTTGTATGCAACTAGGTGAAAAAACTGGTCTTTATAAAGAAGAAAAAGTAGCAAAGGGATGTAGCCCTAACTATTTACCTGAATTTATTACAATAGAAGTTAATAAACGAGAGAATAAATAAACTTATTTGCAAAGACATCGAATATAAAAAGAAAGCTTAGAATGTAATACATGATCCTACGCTTTTATGTAGGAGTTATTTGCTAGCTACTATTTTTCTTGGCCATAAAAGCATTTTCTAAGGGATTTCTTTATTTTATCTCTACTTTTATATTTTTCCCTCGAAAACCATGTTATAATTTTGGAGTGAGGTGTTTAAAATGAATCAAAAAATGCTTGAAAATTGGATGAATGAAGGGCAAGTAACTTTGCCGCAAGTACTAGTAAAAAATTATACAGCAATTGGTTTAAAGGAGATGGAAATGATGCTATTGCTTCAAATTCAATCTTTTGCGGTCGATGCTGAATTTTTTCCTTCTATGGAAATGTTAACAGAACGAACAACACTACGACTAGAAGATACAATTAAAACGATGGACTCGCTTCTAAAAAAAGGCATGATTGCTATTGAACAAGGGCAAGATGCTTCTCAAATGATTTCCGAACGATATAGTTTAGCACCACTTTGGGGGAAGTTAGTAGCTCTATATGAAAATAACGAAGCGGAAGACAGACAAGAAAAACAAATGGAAAAGCAAACCAATTTATACAGCCTTTTTGAAGCGGAATTTGGGAGACCACTTTCACCGATGGAAGCGGAAATGTTATCTGCTTGGTTAGATCAAGATAAAACTAGCCCTGATTTAATCAAAGAAGCATTAAAAGAGGCCGTTATTTCACAAAAATTAAATTTCCGTTATATTGATAGAATATTGCTCAATTGGTCAAAACAAGGTGTAAAAACAATCGATGATGCCAAACGAGTGGCAGAGGAGTTTCATCAAAACGGGCGAACAACACAAACGATAAACAAAGATGAAGTGAAAAAAAGCGCAGGATCTATACCATTATATGACTGGCTTGAAAAAAGAAAAGGGTGACGAAACTAAATTGCTATCTAATAAACAAACTGTCTTATGCGTTGAAGAAATGGCTAAAATGTTCCCTGCGGCTCACTGTGAGCTAATCCATAAAAACACGTTTGAACTCTTAGTTGCTGTGGTTTTATCTGCCCAGTGCACAGATGTATTAGTGAACCGAGTAACGGCTTCTCTTTTTGAAAAATATCATAAACCTGAAGATTATTTAGCTGTATCGCTTGATGAATTAATGGATGATATCCGTTCCATTGGTTTATATCGAAATAAAGCTAAAAATATTCAAGGACTATCACAAAAGTTGCTAACTGAGTTTAACGGAGAAGTACCACAGACTCATGCAGAACTTGAAAGCTTACCCGGCGTTGGTAGAAAAACAGCCAATGTTGTACTTTCGGTTGGTTTTGGTGTGCCTGCTATTGCTGTGGATACTCACGTGGAGCGGATTAGTAAACGACTTGGTATTTGCAGACGGAAAGATTCGGTAGTAGAAGTGGAAGAAACGTTAAAACGAAAATTACCGGAAGAACTATGGTCGGACGCGCACCATTATATGATTTTCTTCGGTAGATATCATTGCAAAGCGCGAAACCCAGAATGTCCGACATGTCCACTTCTTTATTTATGCCGCGAAGGGAAAAAACAAGCGAAAGTGAGGGGATTTGATGGCTGAGTTTAAATATGCAGTGGAGTTAGCCCATCCAGATTTCCCTGCGCCAGATGTTGTGGTAGAAGAATATGATTCTGAATCTATCTATGTAAGTGGCTTACCTTTTTGGCAAGAGCAGCAATTTTATACGAGAGGTGGCGGCGTTATCCCATGGAAAAACCAAACGGATAAAGCTTGCCGAAAACTTGCGAAACATATGACGAATTTGGCAGAAAGTATGGAAAAAGAGTTAAAAGTACATAGAAAACCTGCACCAGTTGTGGTAAGAGATGCACTTGGTATTTTTTTATCCATTTTATTTTGGAGTAATCATCGTCCGGTTCAACTAGACAATTTGATGGAACAAATTAGCACTCTTGATATGAAGCCATTAAACTTAGAAGAACGGTTGGAATATGTATTAAAGCGTGGAAATACTTATTTAGGATTTCGGCAGTTAAATGAATTAGTACTAGAGCAGCGTAAATTAATTGCGAAAAAATAATTTCCTGTTTAATGAGAAAAATACGTAACAAAATCTGATTTTAGATTTCTGTTACGTATTTTTCCATTTAGAAAGCAAACGCAAATCTATTTTAATTTAACGTAAAACCCTGTTTTTTCAAAAAAGCTGCAATTTCTGGTCTTCGTATCTCTTTAAAAAATTCGATATTCTTATCAGAGCAAGAAGTTTGTTGTTCATTTTTTTCACGTAAGGCATAATATTCTCTTGTTAAGGCTTCATAGTCTTTTAAATTTGCGAATTGTTCATGGGGATATTGATTTTCGCTTACTTGATTTTCAAATAACAGACGCGGTTTGACTTGATTTTTGTGTGCTGGAATGCCAATAGTTAGTCCGAAAATTGGAATTGTAAACGGAGGCAAATTTAACAACTCAGAAATTTTTGCGATGTCATTTCGGATTCCACCGATATAGCAGGTTCCTAGTTCTAATGATTCTGCTGCAACAACCATATTTTGAGCTGCAATCGTTGCATCCACCACTCCCACTAATAAAGACTCCATATTTCTTAAGCCCTCTAAGGATTGATTGTTCGCAAGTAAAAGTTTAGATTGGCGATATAAATCCCCAACAAACACATAAAAGGTTCCAGTTTGTTTAACATAAGAAGCGCTATCCGTAATCTCAGCTAATTTCTCCCGTAACGTTGGATCCGTAATTTCTAAAATAGAAAAAGCTTGAACGAAATGGGAAGTAGCACCACTTCTGGCCGCTGCTACTAAAGTTTGTTTGACCTCATCAGATAAGGGCTTTTTTTTAAATTCTCGAACGGAAACATGCTTAAATAATTGTTGAGTGGTTGTGTTCATAATTTCTCCTCCAATTGTGTTTATCAAATAATTTCTCACCATTTAATAAAACTAGAATATACAAACGTTTTTCCAGATTTTCAGGCATACCTTGACTTTTTCATCTACTGGATTTCTTGAATTTAAATGGTAAGTAAAGTATAATCTATTTTTAGTATCATTTGAAATGCATAAATCATATAGAGGTATCATTAATTTTGATATCAAAAGGAGTAAGATATGGATATTGAGAATATGAGAGCTTTTAATAAAGTTGCGGAACTTAAAAGTATTTCTGCTGCTGCAAATGAATTACATCATTTACAATCTAATATGTCGAATAAAATAAAAAATATAGAAAAACAGTTTAATACCCAACTCTTCTTTCGACACTCTAATGGCGTTGAACTAACTCAGAATGGGGAGAAACTCTATCAACAATTTAAAAAAATGATTTTGCTCTGGGAGGAAACCACTGCTATTATCAGTAACAAAGAAGAAAATATTTTGATTGGTATTCCTCAGTCCACTTTTCCTATGCAATTTAATACTATTATTAAAGACTTTTATTCACAGTTTCCGAATAAAAAATTGTCAATCGTCAGTGCAACTACCAATGAATTAATATATAAAATAGTAAATAGAGAACTAACGATTGCTTATGTGGCTGAACTGGAAAAGGATAATTTGTTTCAAGACAAGCAAATCATATCTGAGATGCTGTCGCGTGATAAATTAGTATTCATTGGTAAAACAAAAGGAATACCACTACAAAAAATATTGACGGAAGAGCGCTTATACGTTTTTAATAAGCAATGCTATTCTTATAGAGCGCTGATCAACCTGATGAATGATTTTAATATCCAAAATACTTCTATCTCGGAAATTAATATTGTTGAGACACTTTTTGATATTTGCAAAAATGAACTAGGGATTGGAATAATTCCCGAAAGTATCGCAGTAAAATATAATATTCAGGTCTATGAAACGCTACCCGATAAGTATTCGGAACTCCGGCAAATGTTTATTTATCATAAAGATCATACTATTTCAAGTGCAGAAAAGTGGTTGATTGAAAAAAGTAAACCTGTTTTTAAGAACTAAAACAAGATCAATGGTAAAATTCTATTTAATAGCGAAAAAGAAGCATTTAATCGCATAAAGAAAAAGTCTGAGTCAATTAGGAATTATCCAATTCCCTTTTGTCTCAGACTTTTTTGTGCTATTCAGATGATTCTTCGGCAGGTATTTTGACAGTGGTAGATGCAGCAGGGCTCTTGTTCCCATCTTTTTGGGCGATAACACTAATGGATATCGTATCACCCGGATTGCCACCACTTACAGAAACGGAAGTGGAAGAGACAGTTGTTGTCGTTCCATTCACAGTTACTTCATAAGTTGCACCATCGACTGCTGCCCACGAAACATTTATTTGCTTCGAATTGCCATCATAACTTGCCTTTAAGCCGGTTGGGGCAGAAACCTCTTTATTTTTTTCTTCTTCCTCTGCTTTTTTCTTAGCCTCTTCTTCGGCTTTCTTTTTCTCTTCTTCTGTTTGTTTCTTCTTGTCTTCTTCGGCTTTTTTCTTCGCTGCTGCTTCTTCTTTTTTCTTCTTCTCATCTTCTGGAGTAGAAGCGGTTTTTGTTGGCGCCGTGCCAGCGATGAATAGTTCATAGCTTACTTTATCGCTTGATGTACCAGATGCGGCACGAGCGATTGGATTGCTACCTTTTAAAATTGGGACAGAAACAACATTATTTGGCATTTTGAAATCTTCGGTTGTTTTTCCTTCAGATGCATGCGCCATTAATTTACTAAACATATATTGAGCAATTTTTTGCTCACTTGCTGAAACATATTTTTTCTTATTATCATAACCTGTCCATACAGCGATAGAATAATTTGTAGTATAACCAGCGAACCATGAGTCACGAGCTGCACCACTAGGATAGTAGTACTGTGAAGTGAATTCAGGTGGAATGTTTGTTGTACCTGTTTTACCAGCTGCTTGAAGTCCTGGAACAGCTGCTGATGTACCAGTTCCTATTGTAAGAACATCTTTTAGAACATCAGAGACCATATAAGCAGTAGATTCTTTCATTGCAACTGTACTTTTTGGTTCTGTATCAATTTCGGTTTGGCCATCAGATAGAACAATTTTGGTCACTGTATGTGGTTTGTTGTAAATTCCTTTATTTCCGAAAGCAGCATAAGCGCCAGCCATTTGCATTGGATTAGAACTGTTTGCTCCGATTGCGTTAGACTCGACATTTTGGCCTTCATCATAAGTGATACCAAGCTTGTTAACGAATTGCTCGGACTTATCTAAGCCGACTGCTTGTAATGTTTTTAGTGCTGGAATATTTCTTGATTGGTAAAGTGCTTGACGAACAGAAATAGGTCCTTTATAGCCGAAATCCCAGTTATTAATAGGAGTTCCGCCGGTATACGTATAAGGCTCATCTTCTAAAATGTGTGCGGTTGACCAATCTAAATACTCAAAAGCTGGTCCATAATCGGCAATTGGTTTCATTGTTGATCCGACTGAACGCTTCACTTGCGTTGCGTAGTTGTAGCCACGAGTAACGGTTTGATTACGCCCGCCGCCAATCGCTTGAACTCGACCGGTTTTAGTATCTTGCAAGACAATACCGGCTTGCATTTCATCATCTGTGAAATTAACGATTTCATTGGTATTAAGCATTTTTTCCGTGTATTCTTGTACATCACGATCAAGTGCGGTATAAATAGTTAAGCCATCGCGGTAAACATCATATTCTTTTGGAATTTCACTTAAAACTTGTGTTACATAGGAATCATATTTGTAAATTTTATCTTCCCGATCTTTTTTTGAACGAAGACCAGTGTTAATAGGTGTTTTTTGCGCAGCTGTCATTTCGTCTTTCGTAATTTTATCATGCGAATACATGTTGGTTAAAACTTGATCACGACGTTTTTTAGCAGCTTCTGGGTGGTCGTAAGGATTATAATTATTGGGGCTTTGAGGCATACCAGCAATTAAAGCTGTTTGTGCCAATGTTAAATCTTTTAAATTTTTGCCGAAATAATGCTCAGAAGCAGTTTGCATCCCATGGACACGATCTGACATATAGACTTTATTAACATAAATTTCTAGAATATCATCTTTGCTATATTTTTCTTCTAATTGAAGGGCAAGCCATGCTTCTTGAGCTTTTCTTGCTAATGTTTTATTCGTATAATCTAGATAGGACATTTTGATGATTTGCTGAGATAGGGTACTGGCACCTTCTGAACCAAATCCGTCTTTAAAATTGGCAATAACAGCTCCACCAAGTCGAATTGGGTCAATCCCATCATGTTCATAAAAACGAGCATCCTCCGTTGTTAGGATTGCATCTTTCAGTGTATCCGGTATATCTTTGTATTCAATATATTCCCGCCGTTCGGTTCCAACTTCTGCGAAAACCTTTCCATCCTTATCAAGTAGTTTGGACGAAAGTGGATCCCGTAGTTTGGAGTCGGTCAGTTTTGGTGCATCTTTTGCGTAATTGTAAAAGACAGTTGCACCAGCCGCAACACCAAAGAAAGCTAAAAATAATCCTGTAAAGAAAATTGTTTTGAAAATATTAGCTGTAACACGTTTTCCTCGCTTAGACGGATTTTTTTTCGAGCTGCCATTTTGTTTGTTGCGATACTGAGATCTTGTCTGCGGTTTATCTGCCATTAAAAATCTCTCTCCTTTAAATAAGGGTTGACTAGAAGTATATTTTGTCTATCGTTTTCAAAAAGTCAAGCCTTGGATTTAGACCATAAGGAATTTGGTCTGATACATCTTGTATTTCTGTTAAAGTAACAGATTTTCTTCCACCACTCTGCATTCGTTGCCAAAACGGATAAAACTTTTCAAATGGAATGAAGTGAGTTTCTCCGAGTTTTTGAAAGGCAATAATGACAAAAACAATGCCATCTTGTTTTAAGACACTCGCCATATGTGTCATTTGGTGATCATGGAAATTGCTTAGTGGAAAGGAAGTAGTATTTTGTGTTTCTTTTGCTTCGAAATCAATATACTTTCCTTTATACACACCATTGTAATCTGTTGTGGAGGGTGTTTTGAAGTAGGCTTCCTTAATTTTTGCGCTACTTCTTTTTGGGTAATCCACGCTGACAATTTGGACAGGGGTAGGCTTTTTATGGATGACGGCCATATCTTGCGCTAAATAATAAGCGATAGTGTCATTTAGGTCATCTTCCAAAGACATACCACGTTTACCATAAGAAACAGTTTCTTTTCGCTTTTTTTGCGGAACTGTCTGCTCAGGGCTTGCTGCATATTTCTTGCCGTTAGGGTAGCCAATAGCCATTTTTCTCACCTCTATCAGAAAATTTCTATTCTGAATTTTAGACTAACATCTATTATAACAAATAAAAATGAAAATGATAGTGTCAAATAAATGCAAAATAGTTCCTTTTAGTAAGAAAATTGTACATAAATAGAACGTACCTTCGTCTATTTTACCATAATTTCGTCAATAATCTAATTTTAGGCAAGATTTACCTTCCTATGCTATTCTGGAAGTAAGCGAATTTTGAAGGAAAGAGTGATAGTATGGAACTTTTAGAACGTACGGAAAAACTGCTTCTACAAAACGAAAAAAATTGGGAATTGTACCTAAGTAATCGCGAAGCAGCAAAGCCGTTTGATTTTTATAAAGATATGAAGCCATTTGTGGACGAAGCAAAGAAGCTTGCTGATGATTTTTTAGAATTAGCTATTCCATGGGTAAATAAAGAACGTCCGCCGTATTTAGGGGAACTTCAACTTAGACAAGCATCTGACAATATTCAAATGACAGCAGTGAGCGCATTTAATGGAAAGTCTTTTTATAAGCACTTCTTGGATCATTATGAATCTACTAAGTATACACTAACAAGAGTAAGAGATTTCTTAAAAAGAAAAGAGGAATTGATGTGAAATCCATCGCCGTGACGGGATATAAAAATTTTGAACTGGGAATTTTTAAAAAGGATGCGGATGAAGCTGTTTATATTAAAGAAACTATCAAACGCCACTTAATCCCGCTTGTGGAAAATGGTTTAGAATGGGTCATTATTTCTGGGCAACTTGGAATTGAACTTTGGGCAGGAGAAGTTGTTACAGAGCTTAAAGCAGAGGAGTATCCATTAAAGCTTGCTGTCTTAGAACCATTCGAAAAGCAAAGCTCTAACTGGAATGAAGCCAATCAATTATGGGCAAATGAAATTCTTGCTGTGGCAGATTACCACGCATTTATTACAAAGCGACCATATGAAAATCCAGCGCAGTTTCAAGCAAAAGATGGATTTATTATTGATAATACAGACGGGGCTTTGCTTGTATACGATTTAGAAAAAGAAGGTTCGCCAAAGTTTTTCTATGAACGCGCCAAAATAGCGAAAGAGCAGTCGGATTATTATTTAGAGTGCATTGATTTTTATGCCCTTCAAGATGTGGTGGATGACATGAATCAAGCTTTTTAATGTAGGAATAAATAGTAATTTTGGAAAAAATATCCGTATAGATTGACAAATGGTGTGAGATTTGGAAAAATAAGGGTAAGTATATGACTAGAACAAAAATATGTAGGAATAGAGATAGAGGTGGAGTTACATGACTTCGGAACAGTTCGAATATCACTTAACTGGTAAAGAAATTTTGGAAAAAGAATTTAAAACTGGGCTTCGTGGATACAATCCGGAAGATGTCGATGAATTTTTAGACATGGTTATTAAAGATTACAGCACATTTACACAAGAAATTGAAGCGCTTCAAGCTGAAAATATTCGTTTAGTACAAGAATTAGACAATGCACCTTTGAGAACGGCTGTACAAACAGCACCAGCATTTCAAGCAACTACACAGCCAGCTGGAACGACCAACTTTGATATCTTAAAACGTCTTTCTAATTTAGAAAAACATGTTTTTGGAAATAAGCTGGACGACAACGAATAGGTGTGCTAGTATTAGTAAGTTAAGAAAAAATGAATAACGTTCGGATAATCGCTGTTTTCCTAGGAAAGCAGAGGAAAGTCCATGCTCGCACGGTGCTGTGATGCCCGTAGTGATCGTGCCTGGTCAAACAATAAGCCAGGGCATTCCGGATTTCCGGTTTGACGGCAGGTGAATGACCTAAGTCTACTAGATATGGTCTTATAACCTTGAAGGTGCCACAGTGACGAAGTTCCGGCAGAAATGCTCGGAAGTGGAACGAGGTAAACCCCACGAGCGAGAAACTCAAACTTATGGTAGGGGCACTTTTCCCGAGGAATCAAGAACGAGGGACGAGGCGCGAATTTATTTTCGTGCAGATAGATGGTTATCTCTTTACTATTACCCTGTATATAGTAAAGAACAGAACATGGCTTACAGAGCGTTATTTACAGGATGAATTTAACATTGAAGGCTGTTTTAGAAGGCCGGAGCGCAAGTTTTAAGGTGGTGTTCGACCTGGTTGAATGCCTATTAAAACAATCGACTTCCGCTTTTAAAGCAGCTTTTTTCATTAGAAATTTATATAAAGGATGGGACACGATGAAAACATTTCAGTTGGTGGCAACAGCGGCCTCTGGTTTAGAAGCTATTGTTGGGAAAGAAGTAGCACGCTTAGGTTACGAACCAAAAGTAGAAAACGGTAAAGTTTATTTTGAAGGGGATTTGGCAGCAATTGCTAGAGCTAACTTATGGCTTCGTGTTGCAGACCGTGTGAAGATTGTTGTTGGCGTTTTTAAAGCGACGACATTTGATGAATTATTTGAAAAAACGAAAGCATTACCGTGGGAAGATTATTTGCCACTTGATGCGGAGTTTCCTGTTGCTGGAAAATCAGTTAAATCAACGCTTTATAGTGTT
Source organism: Listeria ivanovii subsp. ivanovii (assembly GCF_900187025.1). GTDB lineage: Bacteria > Bacillota > Bacilli > Lactobacillales > Listeriaceae > Listeria > Listeria ivanovii. Next base: position 1,961,994 of record NZ_LT906478.1, on the reverse strand, counting down.
CCTGACTGCCAAGCAATCGTGAAAAAAGCAATCGTTAATCGTGTGAGTGAAAAGTATCGCCGGTCTGGTCGTTTAATGGAAACAGGAGCACTTTTTAAGCTAGAGGTCTCGATTTTAAAGGATGAAGTTACCTTAACGATTGATACGAGTGGTCCAGGATTACATAAACGCGGCTATCGTTTAGCGCAAGGTAGCGCGCCGATTAAAGAAACGATGGCAGCTGCACTTGTTTTACTTACAAGCTGGCATCCAGACCGTCCTTTTTATGATCCAGTTTGTGGTTCTGGAACAATTCCAATTGAAGCAGCTTTAATTGGTCAAAATATTGCACCAGGTTTTAACCGTGAATTTGTATCAGAAACGTGGGATTGGATGCCGAAACAAATTTGGGCGGATGCGAGACAAGAAGCAGAGGATTTGGCAAACTATGACCAACCACTAAATATTATTGGTGGAGATATTGATGCTCGTTTAATTGATATTGCAAAACAAAATGCTGTTGAAGCAGGTCTTGGCGATTTGATATCTTTTAGACAACTTCAAGTAGCGGATTTTCAAACAGAAGATGAATACGGGGTAGTTGTAGCGAATCCACCGTACGGAGAACGACTAGAGGATGAAGAAGCTGTTCGTCAACTTTATCGCGAAATGGGCATTGTATATAAAAGAATGCCTACTTGGTCCGTATATGTTCTAACTTCCTATGAATTATTTGAGGAAGTTTATGGTAAAAAAGCAACGAAAAAACGGAAATTATATAATGGTTATTTGCGGACTGATTTGTATCAATATTGGGGTCCGAGAAAACCACGTGTGAAAAAAGAAGACTGAATGGAGGAGTTAAATTTGGTAGAAACATTAGAACAGGAATTTTTAGACTATATTAAAAAAATGGAAGCACTGGAAGAAGCTTTAGCATTAGTATATTGGGACCTTCGAACAGGGGCACCTGCAAAAGGAATGGAAGGACGTTCAGATGTCATTGGTGTTCTTTCCGAAGAAATCTTCCATATGCAAACATCCGAAGAAATGGCTGCTTTTATTGCGGGACTAAATCTAAATAAAGAAAATCTATCCGAAATTACTCGTAAAACTTTAGAAGAGTCTCAAAAAAATTATGATTTAAATAAAAAAATCCCGAGTAAAGAATATGCCGAATATACCAAACTAGTGGCTCAAGCAGAAACCGCTTGGACAAGGGCTAGAGAACAAAATGATTTTGCAGCATTTGAACCATTTTTGACTAGGATTTTGGAAATGAAACGCAAATTTGTGGATTATTGGGGTTACACGGAAAATAAATATGATACGTTGCTTGACCAATATGAGCCTGGTGTAACAGTTGCTGTGCTTGATTCTGTGTTTGAAAAAGTTCGTGATGGCATTATGGCGATTCGTGAAAAAATTGTTAAAGAAGGAATTAAGCCAGACGCAACGATTTTAAACACAAAGATCTCTGAAGCAAAGCAAAAAGAATTTAGTATTCGAATTTTAAACAAAATGGGCTTTGATTTTGAGGCAGGTCGATTAGATGAAACGGTACATCCATTCGCGACGGGATTAAATACCGGCGATGTTCGAATTACTACACGTTACAATAAAAATGACTTCAAAATGGCTGTTTTTGGAACTATCCATGAAGGTGGGCATGCGATTTATGAGCAAAATTTTGATGAAGCACTTGTAGGAACGCCACTAGCAAATGGTGCTTCCATGGGGATTCATGAATCACAGTCACTATTTTATGAAATTATCATTGGTTCCAGTTTGGCTTTTTGGAAAAGTAATTATGCTGATTTTCAAGCAATTACAAAACCGGCTTTTGATGATGTGAAGTTAGAAGACTTTTATCGTGCTGTGAATATCTCAGAAAGTTCACTGATTCGGATTGAGGCGGATACTTTAACTTATCCACTTCATATTATGATTCGTTATGAACTTGAAAAAGCCTTAATTAATGGCGATTTAGAAGTAAAAGACTTACCGAAAGCATGGGGAGATAAATACGAAGAATATTTGGGTATTCGTCCAGATTCTGATACGAACGGTGTCTTGCAAGATATTCACTGGGCTGGCGGTGATTTTGGTTATTTCCCTTCTTACGCGCTTGGTTTAATGTATGCGGCACAGTTCTACCACCAAATGCAAAAAGAAATCCCCAATATGGATGCGATTATTGCAAGCGATGATTATACGCCATTAAAAACGTGGTTAACGGAGCATGTACATCAATTTGGTAAAATGAAAAAACCACTAGAAATTTTGACGGATACAACAGGAGAGGGCTTAAATCCGAACTACTTATTAGAATTACTAGAAAAAAGATATGCTTATGTTTATCAATTTAACGAGTGAAAAATTAGCTTGACCTAGTTAATCTAGAAAGCTATAATAAACAACATAACTTAAAATCGAAATACTTATATAATAGTTGCGATTGGGCAACGAGTTTCTACCTGGTTACCGTAAATAACCGGACTATGAGTAGTTTGTATAAAGAAGTCACTAGGGTTTTTGGTGGCTTCTATACTGCTTCTCTAAAAATAGAGGAGCAGTTTTTTTATTTTGAAAGGAGAATATCACTTGAAACTACTGGAAGAATTTATTAAAGAAAAAGGGACCGTATTGCCAGGAAACGTCTTAAAAGTAGATGCTTTTTTAAATCACCAAATTGATCCTGGTTTGATGCAAGAAATCGGAAATGAATTTGCTCGGCGGTTCAAAGATTTAGGTATTACCAAAATAGTAACGATTGAATCATCAGGTATTGCTCCCGCAGTTTTTGCAGGATTAGCGCTTTCAGTTCCAGTTGTTTTTGCTCGGAAGAAAAAATCGGTCACACTGACAGATAACCTTTATACTAGTACGGTTTATTCTTATACCAAAAAGGAATCGAATGATATCTCTGTTTCGAAATCATTTTTAACCGAAGAAGATACAATTTTAGTTATTGATGACTTTCTTGCTAATGGACAGGCTGTACTTGGAATACTTGAAATTGCTGAACTTGCTGGAGCCAAAGTAGCGGGAATTGGGATTGTCATTGAGAAATCATTCCAACAAGGTCGAGCATTATTAAATCAAACAGGGATTCCCGTAAACGCACTAGCTAGAATTGCCTCACTTGAAAACGAAGAAATCTTATTTTTAGAGGAGGAATAGGTCTAAATGTTAGGTAAAGGAAAAATTGCTGCTTTAGGATTTCAACATGTTCTTGCGATGTACGCAGGGGCAGTGATTGTGCCATTATTAATTGGTGCAGCACTAGGTTTTAACGGAGAAGAAATGACATACTTAGTTTCGATTGATATTTTTATGTGCGGGATTGCAACGCTCTTACAGTTAACGGTTAATCGTTTTTTTGGAATTGGTTTGCCAGTTGTATTAGGCTGTGCAGTTCAAGCGATTGCACCAATTATTTTAATTGGTCAAGATATGGGAATTGGCGCGATTTATGGCTCAATTATTGTTTCTGGTCTTTTTGTATTATTAATCGCTCCATTCTTTTCTAAAGTTGTACGTTTTTTTCCACCTGTTGTAACTGGATCAGTTGTGACAGTTATTGGCTTAACACTAATTCCGGTAGCGATTAATAATTTAGCTGGTGGAGAAGGTGCGAAAGATTTTGGTTCGATGTATAATCTTGGTCTTGGGTTTGGCACTTTATTGTTAATTATTTTAGTCTATCGATTTGGTCAAGGCTTTTCAAAAGCAATTGCTGTTCTAATTGGGCTTGTTGGTGGTTCTATTTTTGCGGCACTTTATAAAGGTATTTCACTTGGGCCTGTAAGTGAGGCTAGCTGGTTTCATATGCCGAAACCATTTTACTTTGGAACTCCAACATTTGAGTGGCCAGCAATTATTACGATGATTTTAATTGCACTTGTTAGTATGGTAGAATCAACCGGAGTTTATTTTGCTTTATCGGATATTACGGAGCGTAAACTGACGAAAAAAGATTTGACTCGTGGTTACCGGGCGGAAGGTCTTGCAATTATGCTTGGCGGTGTTTTTAATACTTTTCCATATACCGCTTATTCCCAAAATGTTGGCTTAGTTCAGCTTTCCGGAATTAAAACGCGTAAAGTTATTTATGCAGCTGCTGGTTTTTTAATTGTCTTAGGGCTAATTCCTAAAATCGGAGCGATTACAACGATTATTCCAACGCCAGTTCTTGGGGGAGCCATGGTTGCGATGTTTGGAATGGTTGTAGCACAAGGAATTAAGATGCTAGGCAAAGTCAATTTTGTCTCGCAAGAAAACTTATTAATAATTGCTTGTTCGGTTGGAGTTGGCTTAGGGGTAACCGTTGTCCCTAACTTATTTAATGCTTTCCCAGCCTTTGTTCGTTTATTTACTAGTAATGGCATTGTTGCTGGGAGCATTACAGCAATTGCGCTTAATATTATTTTTAATATGATTCCTCATCGTAAAGCGAAAGAAGCAACAAATCCTGAACCGCAACATGCAGAGTGAAAAATAAAACAGTTTTTATTGGGCTATTTTTTTCTAGGTGTTTGTAAATAAGTACGTATTTAAAAACGGAATTGGTCTATATCAATTTCGTTTTTTTGCTGTTTTTCTAGTTTTGTTTTCATTGGGCTGGGTATTTTCTAGTAGCTCCAAGATTACTTTTTGGGATAAAACAGTAAGGGGGAAAAGTGGATGAATGGGAAACAAATAATGTTTGGTGGTTTATCTTTACTTTTAGTTGGAACGGGGCTAGGGGCATTTGGGAGTACGGCGCAAGCAGCAACCGATGATGCGTCTATCATGCCCGATATATCAAATAAGCAGGTGCTAGTTGGATACTGGCATAGCTGGAAATCAACTGGAAAAGATGGCTATCAACAAGGAAGCTCTGCAGATATTGCGCTCAAAGATACGCCGAAAGCCTATAATGTAGTGGATGTTTCGTTTATGAAAGGGGACGGTATAAATCGCATTCCAACATTTAAACCTGTGGGAATAAGTGATAGCGATTTCAGAGCACAAGTAGGCGCTTTAAACAAAGAAGGTCGTGCAGTCTTACTAGCGCTTGGTGGTGCAGATGGACACGTTGAGCTAAGAGCAGGGGATGAGCAGGCTTTTGCAAATGAAATTATCCGCCAAGTGGAGACCTATGGATTTGATGGTTTAGATATTGATTTAGAACAAAGTGCGATTACAGCAGGTGACAATAAAACGGTCATTCCAGATGCACTTAAACTCGTCAAAGACCACTACAAAGCAGAAGGGAAAAACTTCTTAATCACAATGGCACCAGAATTCCCTTACTTAAAGCCAGGAAGTGCCTATGAAAGTTATTTAACTTCCCTTGCTAATTATTATGATTATATTGCCCCACAACTGTATAACCAAGGTGGTGATGGTGTTTGGGTGGATGAAACGAACCAATGGATTGCCCAAAACAATGACACACTGAAAGAATCATTCTTATATTATATGGCAGATTCTTTTATTAATGGAACACGCGGTTATTTAAAAATTCCTGCAAATAAATTTGTCTTTGGTTTACCAGCTAATGTAGATGCCGCTGCAACTGGTTATGTAACAGATCCGCAAATTGTCAAAAATGTCTTCACTCGCCTACAAGCTAAAGGGACACCTGTAAAAGGAATTATGACTTGGTCGGTTAACTGGGACGCTGGTAAAAATAAAGCTGGCGTTGCGTATAACAATGGCTTTTCAAATGCTTATGGGCCACTTGTAGGAACTAAATAAATAAAAAACCGCTTAATTTCTATTATTTGAACGATGGACTTTAGGCGGTTTTATTAACATAAAAAACAGAAGGCTTGCATTCATTTTAAAACAGGCGTATGATGTAAATCGGAATGATTATTATTTGAGGAAGGAGTATTTTATGGCTAAAAAATCAAAAGTAGCTAAACATGAGCATCAAAAAGCACTTGTAGAAAAGTACGCGGAATTACGTCGGACGCTAAAAGCAGAAGGTCGTTTTGACGAGTTACGCAAGCTTCCAAGAGATTCATCCCCTACAAGAGTGCATAATCGTTGTGACTTAACAGGTCGTCCACATGGTTATATGCGCAAATTTGGCATGTCACGGATTCGTTTTCGTGAATTAGCACATCAAGGACAATTACCCGGCGTTAAAAAAGCGAGCTGGTAAAATACCTCTTTTTTCTGCGAGCCAGTTGGAATTATGCTACAATAGATGGCAGTAGAAAGAAATTGGAGGACTATATATGAGCGAGAATCGAGAAAATTTGCTTGTTATTGACGGAATGGCATTACTTTTCCGGGCTTTTTATGCAACGGCAGTTTCGAAGCAGTTTATGTTTAATCAAGATGGAATACCAACTAACGGGGTTCAAGGATTTATGCGTCATATGTTTGCGGCAATCCGCCAAAGTAATCCAACCCATACACTTATTTGTTGGGATATGGGTTCTCAGACATTTCGTAATGAACTTTATGATGGTTATAAAGCTGGCAGAACCGCTCCGCCAGAAGAAATGATTCCACAGTTTGATTTAGCCAAAGAAGTCGCAACTGGGTTTGGTTTTGTGAATTTAGGTGTACCAGGATTTGAAGCGGATGATTGTATTGGTACGATTACTGTCCAGGCAGCAAGTACTATTTCAACTACAGTACTAAGTGGTGATAAGGATTTATTACAACTGATTGCACCAACAAATGATGTCTGGATTATGCAAAAGGGGTATGGCAATTATAAACGATATAATGAAGCGACATTTTTTGAAGAAATGGGTATTACCCCGCGCCAATTCATTGATGTAAAAGCACTGATGGGGGATACCTCAGATGGATATCCTGGTGTTCGTGGAATTGGTGAAAAAACAGCCATCAAATTAATTCAAGAACACGAATCAATTGAAGGTGTTTTATCCAACCTCGATAAACTCAAGCCAGCACAGCAAACGAAAATTCAAGAAGACTTAGCGATGTTAGAACTAAGTCAAAAATTAGCTAGAATTCATACCGACGTACCACTTGAGATGAATTTGGATAACTTAAAATACCATGGTTTTAGAGAAGATGCTTTTTCTGTCATTGAAAAATATGGTCTAAAAACACTTACTCGAGACGTAGAATAAAAACAGAAGCAATCTGGTCGCTATTTCCCAGGTTGCTTCTGTTTTTTTATAGCTTGACGTGCCAGTTGATCGGCTTGTTTATTTTGACTGACATGGCGCCATTCGACAAAGAACAATGTTAAAGAATCACTCATCTGTAAAATTTCATCTAGATGATGTTTAAATAAAGGATTTTTAGCATGTCGCTTTTGAATGGCTTCTATCGCTACTTTAGAATCTGAATATAGACGAATGAAAGTTGCTTGCTTTTTTAGGGCTGCTTCCAGACCTAGTTTAATCGCGATAAATTCCGCTTCATGGTTCGTCATAACTGCTAGGGGAATTGCCAATTGTTCATATATGCCATCTGCTTTTAAAACTATCCCTGCGCCGCTTGGACCAGGATTTCCTGCACTTGCTCCGTCCACGAATACTTCCATTTTTCGTTTCCTCCATACTATGTAATGTGGCTTTATTATAGAAGGAAAGCGTTATTTTTGCAATAAAAAAACCGGCAAATGAAGCTACCGGTTTTTAAGTCCGTGTCTACTAAGTAACTGATTTAGGCTTTTTCTACATTCGCAGCTTGAGCCCCACGGTTACCTTCTACCACTTCAAAAGTGACCGCTTGGCCTTCTTCTAAAGATTTGTAGCCATCACCTTGGATTGCTGTGAAGTGAACAAAAATATCTTCGCCGCCGTCTGATTCGATAAAACCGTAACCTTTTTCATTGTTAAACCATTTTACTTTCCCATTCTGCATCGAAATAAATCCTCCTAAGTATGGCTAATAATTGCTAAAAACCGCTCCGTTTAAACGCTTACATTTCAAATGAAAAAATTTTCTCACAAATACGCCCTTTTCAGTTCATAGCGTCACCGCATATGATACTAACACTATAAATCAAAATACCTATAAACGTCAAGCTGATTTCCAATATTTTTTAAATTTTTGGACTTGTAAAGGCTTACTTATTGGTTTTATGTCTGATTTAGTTACTTAAATCTGCTTTCTATTTCAAAATATAGGTGAATTTGCTAGGAAGAAATTTTGTTTTGGAAAGGGTAATTGCTTTTAGAAAGCCTCATATTATAGTACAATTGGCTATGTGAAAGAAATTAAGTTGGAGGGTATAGCTATGCCAACACCTAGTATGGAAGATTATATCGAAAAAATCTATTCCCTAATTGAAACGAAAGGTTATGCCAGAGTTTCGGATATTGCAGATGAATTATTTGTCCATCCATCTTCAGTAACAAAAATGGTACAGAAATTGGATAAAGATGAGTATTTAATCTATGAAAAATATCGCGGATTAATATTGACACCTAAAGGAAAACAAATAGGGAAAAGATTGCTGGAAAGACACGCATTACTAGAAAGCTTTTTAAGTATTATTGGCGTAGAATCCTCCCATATTTATCACGATGTGGAAGGAATTGAACACCATTTAAGCTGGAATTCTATTGACCGAATCGGGGATGTTGTGAAGTTTTTTGAAGAACATCCAGATGCTCTAAAAGCACTCAAGGCAATGGAAGTGAATAGACCGGAAACGAAGGAATAACGGTAATCCAAGGGTCAAATGCTGATTTTTGCGCAATCAGGTTTTTCTTTTGAATCAAAAAATGGTGTTACATCAATTGGTGTCGCGCTTTTTTGATGCTGTAAAGAAAGCCAAAGCATTTTGATTCTTTGTTACAATATACATATTCGGAGGGGTTAACATGTCAAATAAAGTGAAATCAGATATTGAAATTGCATCGAATGCTGAAATTCTACCAATTACAACAATTGCAGAACGTTTAGGACTTGATGCGGATGCACTCGAACTTTACGGCAAGTATAAAGCGAAATTATCCTATGATACCATTCACTCTTTAACAGACAAACAACCAGGAAATCTTGTACTTGTGACAGCAATAAATCCAACACCAGCTGGTGAAGGGAAATCTACTGTAACTGTAGGACTTGGAGATGCACTCTCCAGAAAAGATAAAAAAACAGTCATTGCACTTCGAGAACCATCACTTGGACCTACTATGGGAATCAAAGGTGGAGCAACAGGTGGAGGCTTTGCGCAAGTTATCCCAATGGAAGATATTAACTTGCATTTTACTGGTGACTTTCATGCAATAACAGCTGCTAACAATGCGTTATCAGCGTTTATTGATAACCATATGCAACAAGGTAACGAGCTCGAAATTGATGGTAGACGCATTGTTTGGAAGCGTGTGGTTGACCTAAATGACCGCGCACTTAGAAAGGTAGTTGTCGGTCTAGGTGGTCCTATTCAAGGGGTTCCACGTGAAGACGGTTTTGATATTACGGTGGCATCAGAAATCATGGCAATTATTTGTTTAGCAAGTGATTTAAAAGACCTAAAAAGACGTCTTAGCGAAATTGTCATTGGTTATAATTATAAAAAAGAACCGATTACTGTTGGTGAAATGGGGTACGAAGGAGCATTAACTTTACTTTTAAAAGATGCCCTAAAACCTAATTTAGTCCAAACTTTAGAACATACACCAGCCATTGTCCATGGTGGTCCTTTTGCCAATATTGCTCATGGTTGTAATAGTGTATCCGCGACAAGCACAGCGTTAAAACTAGGTGATTATGTAGTAACAGAAGCAGGATTTGGTGCAGATTTAGGTGCAGAGAAGTTTTTAGACATTAAAGTTCCTGCTCTTGGAAAAGCACCCGATTGTGTCGTTATCGTTGCGACAATTCGCGCACTGAAAATGCACGGTGGCGCCTTAAAAACGGAGCTTAGTGAAGAAAATGTCGATGCACTTCAGAAAGGTTTTACTAATTTACAAAAACATACAGAATCGATTGAAACATTCGGCATTCCTTATGTTGTCGCTATCAATAAATTTATCACCGATTCAGAGGCAGAAGTGGCGAAACTAGAAGCTTTATGCAAGGAGAACGGGATACCATTTTCATTAACAGAGGTTTGGGAAAAAGGTGGAGCTGGCGGATTAGAGCTAGCGGATAAAGTAATCGCTGCTGTAGAAAGTGGAAAAGCAGACTACAAACGCATTTACGACGATGCATGGTCGATGGAAGAAAAATTAGATGCAATTGTTACGAAAGTTTATGGTGGAATTGGTGTGGAATTATCAAGTAAAGCACAAAAGCAAATTATCGACTTCAAAAAATATGGTTGGGATAGATACCCGATTTGCATGGCAAAAACACAATATTCCTTATCGGATGATCCAACACTACTTGGTCGGCCGACAGATTTTGTCATTCATATTCGCGAATTCATTCCAAAACTTGGTGCGGGATTTGTTGTTGCTTTAACCGGGGATGTAATGACGATGCCTGGTTTACCGAAAAAACCTGCAGCGCTAAATATGGACGTTGACGAAAATGGAAATGCGAAAGGCTTATTCTAATTATTCAAGTTCCAAAAGTGCGTTAAACACTTTTGGAACTTTTTTTCTAATCAAAACCAATTGCTAAGTGACGCTTTTTCAGCTAGAATAGATAGGACAGAACGGAAATGGATGGGACTAAATGAAACAATTAAAAGTAGAAAATTTAACCAAAACATATGGTGAAAAAAGCCTATTTGAGAATATCTCACTAACCATTACAGAAGGTGAGCGAATTGGTTTAATTGGTGTGAATGGCACCGGAAAATCAACCTTATTGCAAATTATCTCTGGAAGCGAATCGGGAGACAAAGGAACCGTCACGAAAGCGAAAGACTACACGATTGGCTATTTAGCACAAGATCCTGTTTTTAATGAGGAAGATACAGTTCTTTCAGCAGTTTTTGATGGGGATACAGCGGCGCTCCGAGCAATGCGTAAATATGAAGAAGTACTACTTGCTATGTCACTTGATTCAGAAAACACCAAGCTTCATGATGCCTATACAGCTGCGAGTCAAGAAATGGATGCAAGTGCAGCTTGGGATATGAACACGGAAGCAAAAACAATTTTAGAACGACTTGGGATTACCGATTTAACAGCCAAAATTAGCGAGCTTTCTGGTGGACAACGAAAAAGGGTCGGGTTGGCGCAAGTTTTAATTGAAACGCCGGATTTACTTATTTTAGATGAACCTACTAACCACTTGGATTTTCAGTCCATTCGTTGGTTAGAAGAGTATTTGAATCGTTTCAAAGGTGCCGTACTGCTCGTAACCCATGACAGGTATTTCCTGGATCGTGTGACAAATCATATGGTTGAGCTAGACCGTGGTTCTGCATATCGATACGTTGGTAATTACGAGAAATTCATGGAATCAAAAGCTGTTCGAATGGAAAACGAAGTCCGCGAATCCGAGAAAAATAAAAACCTTTATCGGAAAGAACTTGCTTGGATGCGTCGCGGTCCTCAAGGTCGAGCAACGAAACAAAATGCAAGACAAGACCGATTTCATGATTTAGAGAAAAAAGTGAAAACAAAAACGGATGACTCCGAACTAGCGATTGATTTTGTTACTAGTCGTTTAGGAAAAGATGTCTTTGAACTTAAAAACTTAGAAAAACACTTTGACGAAAAACAAGTATTACAAGATTTCAGTTTAATTATCCAGCCGGGTGAACGTCTTGGAATTACTGGTAATAATGGAACTGGAAAATCCACTTTGCTTAACATGCTTGCCGGAAAGCTAGCACCAGATGCTGGTGAAGTTATTACTGGGCAAACGGTTCAAATTGGTTACTACACGCAACAAAATGAAGAAATGGACCCAGATATGCGAATGATTGCTTATTTACAAGAAGCGGGAGAACAAGTCACGACTTCCGGTGGCGAGGTAATCAGCGTGAGTGCCATGCTAGAACGATTTTTATTTCCACCAAACTCGCATGGTAAGAAAATTGGCAGTTTGTCGGGTGGCGAAAAAAGACGTTTATTCTTACTACGAATTTTGATGGAACGGCCAAATGTTTTACTATTAGATGAACCTACTAATGATTTAGATACGCAAACACTTACCGTATTAGAAGATTATTTGGAATCATTTAATGGAACAGTAATTACCGTAAGTCACGATAGATATTTCTTAGATAAAGTAGTTAATAAGCTGCTAGTTTTCCGAGCAATTGGCGAAGTAGAGATTTTCTACGGTGAGTACAGCGATTATTTACGAGAACTCGAAGCTAAAGGAAAACCAGCAAAATCAATGAAAAAAATGGCCAATACTTCCGCAGAAAAAGCCGCTCCGGAAAAAAAGGAAAAAGTGAAGCTGACATATCAAGAACAAATAGAGTGGGATGGTATTGAGGGAGCGATTAGTAAATTAGAACAAACGATAGAAACTTTAAATAAAACACTGGAAAAAACAGGAGCGGATTTTACAAAAGCAGCAGAAATTAGTGAGGAAATTACTGCAAAAGAAACGGAACTTGAGGAAATGATGGAACGCTGGGAATTTTTATCACAATATGCGGAATAAGGAGTGCGAGCGATGAAACAATATTTGGATTTAGAAAAATACGTTTTAGAGAATGGAACACAAAAAGGAGATCGCACTGGAACTGGGACAATCAGTACATTTGGTTATCAAATGCGTTTTGATTTACAAGCGGGTTTTCCGATTATGACAACGAAACGTGTGCCATTCAAACTGGTAGTAAGTGAATTACTATGGTTTTTACATGGAGATACGAATATTCGCTACCTTTTACAACATAAAAATAATATTTGGAACGAATGGGCTTTTGAACGTTTTGTAAAAAGTTCCGATTATACAGGCGAAGATATGACAAACTTTGGCTTGCGAGCGGAGAAGGATCCAGCATTCAAAGAAGTGTATCAAGCAGAAATGGAAAAATTCAAAGCGCGTATTTTGGAAGAAGAAGAATTTGCCAGTAAGTACGGTGAACTAGGTAATATTTACGGCAAACAATGGCGTGAATGGAAAACTTCACAAGGAGAAACGATTGATCAGTTAGCAGATTTGATTGAAATGATTAAAACGAATCCGAACTCGCGCCGGTTGATTGTCTCTGCTTGGAATCCAGAAGATATCCCGAATATGGCTTTACCTCCGTGTCACTCATTGTTCCAATTTTATGTGGCAGATGGGAAACTGTCGTGCCAGCTTTACCAACGTAGCGCCGACATATTTTTAGGAGTTCCATTTAATATTGCCAGTTACGCACTTTTGACACATTTAATTGCTCGTGAAGTGGGACTAGATGTAGGGGAGTTTATCCATACAATGGGAGATGCACATCTTTATAACAATCATATCGAACAAGTGAAAGAGCAATTAACAAGAACTCCGCACACGCTTCCGAAATTAGTGCTTTCCGATAAGCCAGCCACTATTTTTGATTTTGATGTGGCAGATATTTCACTAGACGGCTATCATCCAGATTCAGCGATAAAAGCACCAATTTCAGTATAAGGGAGGTTTTTTGGATGATTATTTTTGTTTGGGCACAAGATCGCGACGGCAATATTGGAAAAGCAAACAAGATGCCGTGGTACTTACCAGGGGATTTACAGTTTTTCAAAAAAACGACCACTGGAAAAACACTCGTCATGGGACGGAAAACCTACGAATCGTTAGGAAAGGCTTTACCTAATAGAAAGACTATCGTGTTAACAAGAGATAAGGAACTGCATTTAAGTGACGCAGAAGTCCTTCATTCGCGGGATGAGGTGTTGGATCTTGCGAACACAGGCGAACCAATTTATGTAGTTGGTGGTGCAGAAATCTATCGCTTATTCATGGATGTGGCAGATAAGTTAATTGTTACAAAAATTGATGCCGAGTTTGATGCAGATACCGCATTTCCAGAAGTGGATTGGGAAAATTTTTCGGAAGTCGCAAAAGAAGCTCATGAAAAAGATGAAAAAAATAAGTACAACTATACATTTTATACGTACGAAAGAAATTAGTAGAAACGTTGCCTATTCGTGGGCAACGTTTTTCGAGTGGAGTGAAGAGTCATTGTTATCAAAAATGGAGATAAATAAGCTTGCTATGATAGAAAGTATCGCGCTTCTTGCTTGTCCAATTTGTGGCGGTGAATTTGTGTTTAAAGAGCCGCACTCATTTGTCTGCCCCGAACAGCATGGATTTGATATTGCCAAGCCAGGGTACTTACATTTACTCAAGCAAGTACATAAGACCAAATATGATCAAGCTTTGTTCGAATCACGTAAAAAAGTGATTGCGAGCGGGTTTTTTGAGAAGTTAATTGAACGGATGACAAATATTATTAACGCGAATACAGAAAAACCAGCACTCGTTTTATATGATGCTGGTTGTGGTGAAGGAAGTCATTTAGCGCGAATGGTAAAGGAGCTTCAAGCAGGAGGACAATCCGCGCAAGCTGTGGGATTAGATATTGCTAAAGAAGGCATTAAACAAGCTGCGCGTGACTATCCGGGAATAGTTTGGACGGTAGCAGACTTAGCTAATTGTCCTAATCAACCAGAGACAGCAGATGTGATTTTAAATATTTTATCACCTTCGAATTATGAGGAATTTAATCGGTTACTAAAAAAGGATGGCTTTTTACTTAAAGTAGTTCCGGAAGAGAATTATTTACGCGAATTGCGGGAATTTATTTATGTCGATGAGAAAAGTAGCTATTCAAATGAGTCGGTAACGTCTCGATTAGCCGAAAAACTAACGGTCGAACAGATGGAACGAGTAACTTATCAATCGCCAATCGCCAAAACATTATTTGCGGATTTTCTTGAAATGACACCACTTGGTTGGCACATTGATGCAGAGAAAAAACGTGATTTATTAGCAAATCCGCCACAAGAGCTAACAGTGGATCTGCAAATCATTATTGCAAGAAGAGCACCACTTTTGTAAAAACTATGTGAATGATGCGCAATATAAGCTATAATGAAGTGGAAATTATGAAGCTGGAGGAAATGACATGAATCAATCAGAAACGAAAGCGTTAAAAGCACTGCAAAACGGATCAGACATACGTGGAATTGCGATTGCTACGGAAAAATATCAGGTTACGCTGACAGACGAACGTGTAGAAAAGATTGCTTATGGATTTGCGAAATGGCTAAAAGAGGAGAAAAAGGTAGAAGGTCGAGCCAAGGTTGCGATTGGTCATGATAGCCGATTTTCAGCGGAACGATTAAAAGCGGCACTTGTAAAAGGACTTCTTTTTGCAGGGATAGATATCGTGGACGTGGGACTTGCAACCACACCAGCCCTGTTTATGGCGACGCAGTATGATGACTACAACTGTGATGCAGGAATTATGATCACAGCGAGCCACTTACCTTTTATGTATAATGGACTAAAATTATTCACGAAATCTGGCGGTGCAGAACATGAGGATATTGATTATATTGTGGCACATGCAGATAAATCTTTCATAGAAAACGGACTAAGCTCTGGTAAAGTAACAAAACAAGATTTACTTTCTACCTACGCAACGGACTTAACTGCAAAAATCAGAGCAGGTATTACCGGTGCCACTGATAAAATGAAGCCACTACAAGGTAGTCATATTATTGTCGATGCTGGAAATGGGGCTGGTGGTTTCTTTGCAGAGAAAGTACTTGCAGAGCTTGGCGCAGATATTTCTGGTAGTCAGTTTTTAGATCCTGATGGTCATTTTCCGAATCATATTCCAAATCCAGATAACGAAGAAGCAATGGCAAGCTTGAAAAAAGCAGTTCTGACAAGCGGGGCGGATTTAGGTGTGATTTTTGACACCGATGTCGACCGTTCAGCCATTATGGATAATCGTGGGGAAAGCTTGAACCGCAATCCACTCATTGCTGTTATTTCAAGCATTATCTTACAAGAAAAGCCAGGAACAACCATTGTAACTGACTCGACTACTTCTGGTCATTTACAAGCATTCATTGAAGCAAAAGGCGGAAAGCAACACCGCTTCAAACGAGGCTATCGAAATGTAATCAATGAGGCACTTCGACTAAATAGAGAAGGAACACCCACTGAAATCGCGATTGAAGTAAGTGGGCATGCGGCATTGAAAGAAAATTATTTCCTCGATGATGGGGCCTATTTAATCGCTAAAATTTTAATGACGTATGCGACACTTCGCAAAAATGGCCAAGATTTAGCTGATTTAATTGCCAATTTAAAAGAACCAGCCGAAAGCGAAGAAATGCGGTTAAATATTACAGCAACTGATTTTAAAGCTTATGGTCAAGAAGTGTTAGCAGATTTTCAGAAATTTGTTGAAGCAGACACAGATCTGTCTCTAGAACCAGAAAATTTGGAAGGTATTCGTGTCAACACAAGTGGAGCACTTGGCGAAGGTTGGTTTTTGTTGCGTATGAGCCTGCACGAACCCGTTATGCCAATGAACTTAGAAAGTGATGAAATTGGCGGAATTCAAAAAGTGAAAGACCGGTTAGCTGATTTTTTTGCAAGTAAAGCGGAATTAGAAGTATAAGAAAGACTAGAAGCCAGCACTATGTTGGCTTCTTTTTTATGCAAAATGCTTAACAAATAAATGGACAAATATAGTATAATAATTATGTGAATATAACTACATATTTACATAGCAAATAAATACATGATAAAAACAACTGTTACGGAGATGAATTTTATTATTTGCGGGAGGAGAAAAATAGCATAGATAGTTAAAGTACAGAATAGACAACATGGAACAAATTTTTATTTTTGTATTTATTTACTAAAAAAATAAAAAGGAGATACAACAATGAAAAAACTTAGAATGCTAGCTTTACTATTGGCCTTCGCACTATTCCTGTTAGGTGGCGGGATAGTAGCACAAGCAACGGGAATGACTACGGATGAAAAAGTAGTAGGAGAAACAGTAACAAATGATGGAGAAGATTTTATTGTTGATGAAATTAGCGATTTAGAAGATGTCAATGCGACAGAAGGGACATTAGATACCTCTGATGCGCAAGAGGTTGATTTATCAGGAATTGAATTTGTGAATGATGAACAAGAAATTATTCCCAGCGTAAAAAGTATTTTTGGAGCGGACGGAAGAAAGCTCGTAACTAATACTGCACAATATCCTTATTCTACAAGCGTTTTTATAGAGGCTGAATTTCCAAACTTAACAAAAATAGGTAAGTACAGCTCTGGGAGTGGACAAATGATTGGAGATGACTCAGTACTCACGGCTGCTCATTGTTTGTATCAAAAGAAATATGGCGGTTGGGCAACCAAAATAACAGTCCACCCCGGATTTAATGGCTCAGTTGCACCATTTGGCAAAGCAACTGCAAAAAAAATGTATGTACCAAAAGAATGGACCAAAAAAGAACCTTCCTCAGAAGATTATGGTGTTATTAAATTAACTAAAAATATAGGACGAAAAACTGGTACGATGGGGTTAACAACAAATACATCCGGAGCAATTACTATTAGTGGTTATCACGGTGATAAAAATGGGAAGTTGTTCACGCAAACAGGTAGCATTTCTAAAACAACTGCAAATAATGTTTATTACAAATTAGATACAACTGGCGGTAGTAGTGGGAGCGGCGTTTATAATTCTAAAAAACAAATTCTAGCCGTAAATGCGTATGAATATAGAGATCGTTCAGAAGATAACTTTGGTACTCGAATTACAAAAGAAAAACTAAACAATATCTATACGTGGGCATTTAGTAACAATTTAGCCGTAAGCAAGCAAAAGGGAATAAATTATGAATTACACGTTCAAAGGAATGGATGGATGGGTAATGTAGCCAATGGCACAACTGCTGGGACAACAGGGCTAGGCTTACGAGCAGAAGCAATGAAAATTAGCCTATCAGGGATGCCTTATTCTGGAGATATCCAGTATCGTTCTCACGTTCAAGGTATTGGTTGGCAAGGTTGGCTAAAAAATGGCGAAATTTCTGGGACTCGTGGACAATCAAAACGTCTAGAAGCCTTCCAAGTAAAATTAACCGGAAATATGGCCAAAAATTACTCTGTACAATATAGAGCTCATGTTCAAAATAAAGGCTGGCAAGGCTGGGTAAAAGACGGAGCAACTGCCGGAACAACAGGTGAAAGCTTAAGAATTGAAGCTGTTCAAATGAGATTAGTGGCAAAATAATAAAAACAAAACTTGGTGCGTTTATCGTACCAAGTTTTCTATTTTGCAATAAAACGATTGAAATAGCAGCACTATTATAGTAAACTTAAAAAGCAAGCACTTACTTTAAAAGGGAAATAAAGTATGGGAGTGTGTTTTTTGGAAACATGGATTACAGGAATTATGGCTGATTTTGGCTATATTGGTATTTTTTTATTAATTATGGTGGAGAACTTATTTCCGCCAATTCCCTCTGAGATTATCTTAACTTTTGGTGGCTTTATGACGACTATTTCCTCGATGAATGTCATGATGGTTATAATTGTCGCAACTTTTGGATCTGTTGTTGGAGCTATTTTATTATATAAAGTCGCATCGTTTTTTGGTAAAGAGCGGATGACGAATTTTGTGTTAAAGTACGGGCGGATTTTACGATTGAAGGAATCGGATATTGAACGTGCAGAAAACTTCTTTTTGAAATATGGGAGTTGGGCTGTGTTTTTATGTCGAATGATCCCGCTTATTCGTAGTTTAATTTCGATTCCAGCTGGGATGACGAAGATGAAAATGTCTAAGTTTTTATTACTTACAACTGCAGGAAGTTTGCTTTGGAATACTATTTTAATTGGACTTGGGGCTTTTCTTGGTGAATCTTGGAATGAAATTATTGTTTTTATGGATAGTTTTTCGACGATTATTTATAGCATCATTGTGCTAATTTTTATTATTGGATTATGTTTCTTTTTCCGAGCACGTTTCAAAAAAACAATCGATGAAGAATAAATGGTAACCTTGAAGGCGCGATCTTCAAGGTTTTTCTTTTGTGATTTTGGCTTTCATGCTATGATAAGTTGGACATAGAAAAGGGGATGGAAATCATGCGGATTGGGATGCGGACAGTAAAAACAGCAATTGCAGCAACACTTGCGATTATTTTGGCGGAATGGTTACATTTGGAATATGCCGTTTCAGCTGGGATTATTGCGATTTTAAGTGTACAAAACACGAAAAAAGGATCATTACAATTAGCTATTCAACGTGTGTATTCGACCGTTTTAGCTTTATCCATTGCAGCAATATTTTTCTTGTTGATTGGTTACAATGCGGTGAGTTTTGGTTTATATTTACTTATTTTTATTCCGCTAGCAGTTAAGTTACATGTCGCGGATGGAATTGTTGTCAGCTCAGTTCTTGTTTCACATATTTTATTAGAGCAGTCACTATCGTTCTTTTGGTTTAAAAATGAGCTTTTGCTAATGGCTGTGGGAGCTGGAATTGCAATTATTTTGAATTTATATATGCCAAAAATGGAAGATGAATTGAAGCGTAGTCAACAGAAAATTGAAGAAATCATGCGGCAAATTTTAACCGAAATGACGCAGGGATTACGTAAACAATCAGAGTATCACGATGAATTTGGCTTATTACATCAATTAAAGGGTACACTCGACTATGCACAAGAAAAAGCTGCACGAAACTTGGATAATCAATTTTTTACTTCATCGCACTATTATTCGCAGTACGTTGATATGCGGCTTGTTCAGTACAGGATTTTAACACAAATGAAACGACATTTAGTAGCCTTTCACCATTCCTCTGAGCAAAGTTTAGCACTGGCGGAAATTACGGAAAAAACGGCGATGACCCTCGATGAGCATAATACTGCTGAAGACTTGGTGGCGGAAATTACCACAATGGTGCATGAGTTCAGAAGTAGTAAACTTCCAGAAACGCGTGCAGAATTTGAAAACCGGGCAATCCTGTTTCAATTTATGAATGATTTACGTTATTTATTAGAAATGAAGCGTGATTTTTATGCTGAGTTTGGTTTACAAGAAAAATTAAAGTTACGAGAGGGCGATAAAAGATGATAAATAAAATTGGTCAAGTAATGTTGTATGTAGAAAATCAGGCGGCAGTGAGAGATTTTTGGGTAGAAAAACTAGATTTTGTCGTTGTTTCAGAAGAAATAGTTAATGGGGAAATTCAGTGGATTGAGATAGCTCCAACGAAAGACGTGGAGACTTCTTTTGTTCTTCAAAATAAAAAGAAAGTCGCTAAAATGAACCCAGAGATGAACCTCGGTACACCGTCGATTTTACTTTTTGGGGAGAACGTCGCGGAACTATATGAAACTTATAAAAAGAAAGGGATAACGGTTGGTGAGTTGGTTGATTTACCAATGGGGAGAGTCTTTAATTTTGCTGATAATGAAGGGAATTACTTTGCGATTTGTGAGAAGTAGGAGTTTTTAGGGAAGAAGCATAAAGCTTAAAAGTAATGGACTCATCAAATATGGAACTGACCTATTTTAATGAGGCAGTTCCATATTTTTTAGAAAGTTTTATTCTTCATCATAAGCGTCAAGGGCTACGGGTAAAGAACTTGTTACAATATTACCAACAGCCGGCAAACCAACAAGAATGGCACTAATAATTTCATCTCTCGTTGCTCCGTTCGATTTCGCCATTTTTACATGAAAGGGAATACCACTTTCAAGTCGAACTGCTGCCATAACAGCGATGTAGGCAAGTTCCTCTGTTTTTTTATCAAGCTTACTCGCAGTATCTAACTTTTGTACAGTTTCCATCCAAGCAGCGTGAACTTCGGGAGCTTCTTTTGCAAATACTTCAAAAGATTTACTTACTTTCATTAGATTCATCTCCTATAGATTTATTTGGCAAATAATATAGAAAGAAGTATAGCTTTTATGCTGCTATCCTTTTAGTATGATCATCTATTTACAAATCTATCACATGATATGTGAATAAGTAAACAAATAGTTGGGTGTTGATTTATCAAATGGAAAAACAGGCATTCTCAAGTTATACAATCTAAGAATGTCTGTTTTCGTTTTTCATCCTGTTACAAGAAACTTTTTTTCATCTAATGAAGCCTGTGCTGCAGCAAGTCTAGCAATCGGTACCCGGTAAGGCGAGCATGAAACATAACTAAGCCCGAGTTGATGGAACAAGCGTATTGATTCCGGGTCGCCACCATGTTCTCCGCAAACGCCCATTTTTAAGTTCGGATGGGTCATTCGTCCTCGAGTAACAGCCATTTCGACAAGTGCGCCAACCCCATCTTTATCAATTGTTACGAACGGATCTTTTGACAAAATATTTTTTTCATAATAATCGCCAAGGAATTTTGTCGCATCATCGCGAGAAAATCCGTAAGTGAGCTGGGTTAAATCATTAGTGCCAAAACTAAAGAACTGCGCTTCTTCCGCGATTTGGTCTGCAGTAACACAAGCCCTAGGGATCTCAATCATTGTACCGATATCATAGGGAAGTACTACCCGTTCTTTGTCGAAAATGGAATGGATGGCTTGCTTGATTTCTTTTTTGATATAACTTAGTTCACTTTTAGTTGCAATTAACGGAATCATAATTTCTGGGTGGACAGCTATTCCTTCGTCGTGAACAATGACTGCACTCTCGATAATCGCTTCCGCTTGCATCCGGTAAATTTCTGGGAAAGTAATCGCCAGCCTAGAACCGCGGTGACCGAGCATTGGATTAGACTCCGTAAGTGCTTGAATCCGTTTGGTTAGTTGAGGAACAGTTCGAGTCATGTCACGCGCTAGTTGCTCAATTTCAGGGTCACTTGTTGGTAAAAATTCGTGTAGTGGTGGATCAAGTAAGCGAATATTGACCGCGCGTCCATTAGCTAATCGGAACAGTTCGGTGAAATCTTCTTTTTGCATTTCTTTTAAAGTCGTTAAGACAGATTCGCGTTCTGCTAATGATTCTGCTAAAATCATCTGTCTGACATGCGGGATGCGTTTTTCGTCAAAAAACATATGCTCCGTTCGGCAAAGTCCAATTCCTTCCGCACCGAATAAAAGTGCTTTTTCGAAATCTGCCGGGGTATCTGCATTTACCCGAATCGTTAATTGTTTTTCCTCATCTGCCCAAGACATAAGTTCATCAAAATGACCACCAATGGCAGCTTCTGTAAGTTCAATTTCACCAAGGTAGACTTTTCCAGAAGTACCGTCTAGTGAGATTTGTTCTCCTTCATGAAGCTGTGTGCCATTTTTTAGGATAATGATTTTTTCTTTTTCATTAATCATTAATTCTGAACAGCCAGCGATACAACATTTTCCCATACCGCGAGCGACGACTGCTGCGTGAGATGTCATGCCGCCATGAGCTGTTAGGATGGCAGCGCTTTTTTCCATACCTTCAATATCTTCCGGCGAGGTATCATTTCGAATGAGAATGACTGGGATGCCTCGGTCAGCTGCTTGAACTGCTTCTTTAGCGGTGAAGTAAATTTGTCCGGTTGCAGCTCCGGGGCTTGCAGCTAAACCAGTTGCGAGAACTTGTCCTACTTTTAGAGCGCTTTCAACAAAAGTTGGGTGAAGGAGTTGATCGAGCTGGTTTGTTTCCACACGCATGAGTGCCTCATCTTTCGTGATTTTTCCTTCATGAACCAAATCAACAGCTACCTGAATGGCTGCTTTGGCTGTTCGTTTCCCATTTCTCGTTTGTAAAATGTAAAGTTTTTCTTTTTCGATGGTAAACTCGATATCTTGCATGTCTAAATAATGATTTTCGAGTAGTTCACATGTGGTGAGTAACTCGTTGTAAACAGCAGGCATTCGTTTTTTTAGTGCGCTGATTGGTTCTGGTGTCCGGATTCCTGCGACAACATCCTCCCCTTGAGCATTAAGTAAAAACTCACCAAAAACTGCTTTTTCACCAGTAGATGGATTTCGAGTGAAAGTGATTCCAGTTCCACTTGTATCACCTGTATTACCAAATACCATTGCTTGAATATTAACCGCAGTTCCAAAACTAACATCAATATCATTTAGTCTCCGGTAAATCACTGCTCGCGGGTTCATCCATGAATTGAACACAGAGATAATCGCAAGTCGCAGTTGCTCCAGTGGTTCTTGCGGGAAAATTTGTCCAGTTGTTTGAGTGAAAATTCCTTTATACGTAGCTACTAATTCGCTTAAGTCTTCCGCAGTTAATTCGGTGTCTAATTGATAGTTATTTGCTTTTTTAATTTTCGTAAGAGCTTGTTCAAAATGATAACTGGGTATTTCAAACACTACATCACTAAACATCTGAATAAAACGTCGATAAGAATCAAATGCAGAACGGCTGTCGTTTGTCAGATCTGCTAGTCCCTTTGTCGCGGCATCATTTAACCCCAGATTTAAAATAGTATCCATCATGCCAGGCATAGAAAATGGTGCGCCTGATCGGACTGAAACGAGTAGGGGGTTTTCTGCGAAGCCAAATATTTTTCCTGTTTGCTTTTCTAATTGTGCCAAATGGATTTTTACTTCTTCAAAAATGTCTTCGGATAAATGTTTTTGGTTATTCGTATAATCGTTACAAGCATCTGTGGAAATAATAAAGCCAGGAGGGACAGATAGACCAATATTTGTCATTTCGGCCAAGTTTGCGCCTTTTCCCCCTAAAAGATTTTTCATTTCTTTGGAACCTTCACTGAACTGATAAACAAATTTTCTCACTTTATTCACCTCTTCTAATTAGTGGTAACTTGTGATAATTTCTGTGATTAGGGCGGCAGTTTCCTCGATAGCTTTATCTTCTACATGGATAACTTGGCAGCCAAGCTTTTTAAAAGTAGCGTAGCCGTATTCTAACTCTTCCAATATTCGTTTTTCACTGGAATAGCTACTTGTTTCATCTAAACCAATTGATTTTAAACGCACTTTCCTAATTTGTGCTAACTTATCGGGAGTAGTAGTAAGCCCGATAATTCGTTCTTGGGGTATCTGGAAAAGTTCATCTGGAATAGGAATTTCTGGGACAAGAGGGACATTAGCGACTTTCCAATTTTGATTGGCCAAAAAACTACTGAGTGGTGTTTTACTAGTTCTTGATACACCGACAAGCACAATATCGGCATCTAGCAAACCTCTTGAATCTTTGCAATCATCATATTTAACAGCGAATTCAATGGCAGCAATACGATCAAAATAATTACTATCCAACCGCCGCATGTTACCAGGGTCTTGTTTCGATTTTAATCCTGTTTTTGCTTCTACAGCTGAGGTGAGTGTATGTAATAAATCAATATTAGGGATTTGATGTTTCGAACAAAAATGAGTCGCATATTCAGCTAACTTAACTTGTACTAAAGTTTGGACAACAATCCCATCCGCTTCTTTAGCTTCTTCTAATGTTTCGAGTAAGGCTTTTTCATCACGAATAAAAGCATGGCGACGAATCTCAGCTGGCTTTTTAAGTGAAAATTGTGCTATTACAGCACGAATAATATGTTGGGCAGTCTCTCCGATAGCATCTGAAATAACGTAAATAATAACCGGATTTTCCATATTTTCCTCCTACTAAACCTTTTTTATTGTATCTACAAAAAGTGCGGTAATGCGTGTTTTAGAAATTTTGCCAATTACTTTTGTTTTTCCGGCTTTTACTTCAAGCACTGGAAGGGAATCAATTTGATGGAAAACTAGTTGTTCCGCAGCGTGCAAGACGGTATCATGTTTTCCGGTGGTAACGATGTTAGGCATGCGGGTCATGATTGTTGCAATAGGTGTTGCTTTCGTATCTGCATCGGCAAGTGCTCCTTTAAGCAAATCTTTTCTAGAGACGAGTCCAACTAATTCTTCTTCATCAATGACATACAAGCTACCAATATCCTCCATAAACAGCATCACAATTGCATCATATACACTTGTTTCTTTTTTGGCGAAAAATGGTTGCGTCATAATATCTGCCACTTTTAACTGGCGAATTTCGTCAAAGTGAATCGGGTTTGTTTCCAGACCAGAATAAAAATAGCCTACTTTTGGTCTAGCATCTAAAATTCCTGTCATGGTTAAAATAGATAAGTCAGCACGAATGGTCGCTCGAGTTAATTTTAAATGGGCAGCGATGGAATCTCCGGTTGCTGGCTCATTGGCGCGCACATAAGCAACAATCTGGTGTTGTCTCGGTGAAAGTTCGATGGGAATCACATCCTTTTAATATGTTATGCTAATCATTATATAGTATGACATAATTAAAAACAAGCATTAATTATGTCATACTATATAAAAAACCTCCTCAAATTTGAGAAGGCTTAAAATGAATTATTTAGACATAAAATAAAATACAGAAATACATAAAAGTTGTTCCGGCAATAACAAACAAGTGCCAAATCGCGTGCATATAGGGGACTCTAGGAATACTATAAAAAATCGCACCAACTGTAAACATGATTCCGCCAGTTGCTAACAGCCAAAATCCAGCAGGAGTGAGCCCGGTGTATAGAGGTTTAATTGCGAACATGACCATCCATCCCATAAGTAGGTATACAATTGTAGATAATAGCTTTAATTTCCCAGTCATAAAAATTTTATAAATAATCCCAGCGATAGCCAGCCCCCAAATGATACCAAACAGAGTCCAACCAAGTGTTCCTTGAATCGTTATTAAAACAAATGGAGTATAACTTCCAGCGATTAACACATAAATCGCGGCATGGTCCATAATGTTAAAAACGGTTCTAGCTTTGCAAGGTTTAAAGCTATGCAGCAAAGTAGAACAAACATAGAGTAACATCAAGGAGATACCATAAACTAAAAAACTCGTTAAATAAAGAGGATTATCTTTTTGAACCGCGAATATGATAAGTAAGACGAGCGCCGGGATACTGAGGATAAATCCAACCCCGTGCGTAATCGCGTTGGCAAGTTCTTCTTTCCAATTATAAGAAGTGACATTCATTTTATCACCATACTTTTCTACAAATTTTTATCGTGCACTATTAAACTATCATACGCTAAAAAATGTAGAATAGAAAGATAAATAGAATTTCTTTCTCTTTTCTTAAAACTAGTTAATAAGTTGTGTATGACGCCGGGAATGTTATAATGAAATAAAATAAGTAAAACTGGATGTGGCTAAAAAATGAGGAAAATTAAAATTATCACTGATTCAACTGCTGGATTAACGAAAGAAGAAGCAGAAAAATGGAATATTGATATTTTGTATTTAACTGTTGAAATCGACGGGAAAGTATACAATCCGAAAACGGATATTACACCAGAAGAATTTATGGTTCGGATGGCTGAAACAAAAGAGTTACCGAAATCTTCTCAGCCAGCAATTGGTTCTTTTGTAGAAGCTTATGAAAAATATACGGCGGAGGGGTATGAAATTCTTTCCATTCACTTAACAGAAAAGCTAAGTGGAACGGTGAATGCCGCTCGCCAAGCAGCTGATATGGTTGAAGGAAATATTACAGTAGTAGATTGTGATTATACTGCACGAGGACAAGCGTTCCAAGTTTTAGCGGCAGCAGAAATGGCGCAGTCAGGGGATTATTCCGTAGAAGAAATTCATGCTAAAATCAATGATATTAAAGAGAAAACAAAACTTTATATCGTTGTCGTAACGCTCGATAATTTGATTAAAGGCGGACGTGTTGGTAGAATGCAAGGTTTCTTCGGTAGCCTTTTAAATATTAAATTAATCGCAAAACTGACAGATGGCCAATTAGAAGAAGAAACCAAAGTTCGTAGTAATAAGAAAGTACTTCAATATTGTCTTAATTTAATTAAAGATGAACCGAAAAAAATCCAACACTTAGACGTCGTTCATGCCAATGGAGTTAATTTAGCAGATGAGTTTATCTCGGAAACCAAAGAAATAACTGGATTAACCGAAATTCCGTTATTCTTCGCAGACCCAGTTATCTCCACACATACTGGAGCTGGCGCGTTTGCATTTATGTACTATACTGACTAAGTGAGTGATTCATATGACAAAGAAAAAATGGCTGTGGCTTACTGGGAGCGTGCTCGTAATCGCGCTTTTCGTTGGCGCAGTTTTTAGTATCAAATATTATCAAGAATCAAAAGAAGTGCCAATAAAACTAGTTGCGATGGGTGATTCATTAACAGAAGGTGTTGGTGATGAGGAGAAAAATGGTGGATATGTTGGTATTATTCCGGATAAATTAGAAGAACAACCTAATGTCCCAAGTGTCGATACAAGTAACTACGGTGTCTCTGGTAACAAAATAACGCAACTAGAAAAGCGCTTAGAAACGAATAAGGCCTTTCAACAAGACGTCAAAAATGCGAATGTCATCACGATTACCATTGGCGGAAATGATGTCATGGCTATTTTGCAATCGCGTCTTTTAGAAGTGGATGTAGCTGACTTTACAAAAGCGAATAAGACGTTTCAACAAGAACTCGAAAAACTAATAACAGACATTCGTTCTTATAACAAAGATGCAGCGATTTTCTTAATGGGTATTTATAATCCATATACAACTTATTTCAGTGATATTAAACAATTTGATGAAGTGATTGCTGACTGGAATGATGCCTCGAAGAAAACCGTTCAAAAACAAACCAATATGTATTTTGTTCCGATTGCTAAAACACTCGAAAATCGAGATAAAGCAAATCAAGACAAACCGAATCCATTATTATCAGATGATTATTTCCATCCTAATCATCAAGGCTACGAAAAAATGAGTGTAGAGTTAGACAAAGCAATCGTTAAGCAATTAAACGAAGGCAACATTCCCAAATAGAAAGGTGTTAAAATCGTGCCGAAAGAAACACGATCGACCCCAAAGAAACCAAAACGCAATTACTGGAAATGGACATGCATTATATTAATAAGTTTAATTGTTATTTGTGCAGGGTGGATTTATACAGCCGTTTTTATTGTAAGTCCACAAACAGAACCTACTCCGGAACTTATTAGCAATAAAACATCCGTAGAATTTCAGACGAGTACAACGAAATCTGATTTAAACCAATTAATTAGTACCTATATTGATGATTTCAGTAAAGATCAAGACATTGGTTACAAAGTATTTGTTGCTAATAATGTTAACTTTACAGCGGAAGCGAAAATTTTTGATCAACCAGTCGAATTACATTTGAAATTTTCACCAAAAGTAGTAGATGATGGCAATGTCGAACTAACGTTAAAAGATATGTCAGTAGGTGCGTTGCCGCTACCTGTATCCTATGTGATGAACTATGTAAGTAAAAATTATCAATTTCCTGATTGGGTAACTATTATCCCGAAAAAAGAAAAGATTTACCTTGCTTTAGATAAACTAAAACTAAAAGGCGATACAAAAGTTCGTGTTGATACACTTGATTTGAAGAAAGATGATATTTCGTTTACACTCTTAGTACCAGTTAACTAAAATAAACTGGTGGAATCCTAATTAGGGGGCATTTTTATGACAAAAGAATCACTTGAAAAAGCAACATTTGCTGGAGGATGCTTTTGGTGTATGGTAAAACCTTTTGATACACAACCAGGAATTGAGAAAGTTGTTTCAGGTTATACAGGTGGACATACTGTAAATCCAACCTATAAAGAAGTATGTTCCGGAACGACAGGACACACGGAAGCAATCGAAATCACCTTTGACCCGGCGATTTTTCCTTATGAGAAATTAGTCGAAGTATATTGGCAACAAACAGATCCAACAGATGCAGCTGGTCAATTCGTTGATCGAGGAGATTCTTATCGGCCAGTCATTTTTTATCATAATGAGAAACAAAAAGAGATTGCTGAAAAGTCAAAAGCGGCACTTGATGCTAGCGGCAGATTCAAAAAACCAATAGTAACCCAAATTGCTAAAGCCGAAATTTTTTACCCGGCAGAAGAATATCATCAAGATTTCTACAAAAAAGAAAAAGCACATTACGAAGGCTACCAAGTCGCTTCTGGACGTGCGGCGTTTATTGATGCGAACTGGAAAGGATGAAGTCGAATGGATGAAAAGCAAAAAAACGAACGACTAAAACAACTAACAGATTTGCAATATAACGTAACCCAAAAAGCTGGAACGGAACACCCATTCAAAAACGAATTTTATGATAATGAGGCGGAAGGAATTTATGTGGACATTGTTTCTGGCAAGCCGTTATTTTCCTCGAAGGACCAGTATGACGCTGGTTGTGGTTGGCCTAGTTTTACAAAGCCGATTGATGAGCAGGAAATAATCGAGAACAAAGATCGGACACATGGCATGATTCGTACCGAAGTCAAATCAGTAGAAGCTGATTCGCATTTAGGTCATGTTTTTTCAGATGGACCGGCAGATAAGGGCGGACTTCGTTACTGCATAAATTCAGCGGCACTTAAGTTTATACCCGTAGATAAATTAGAAGAAGAAGGCTATCAAGCATATAAACAAATCTTTGAATAAACAACCGATGCCAGAAAATGAAATTCGTATAAGCGTCAAGCGAAATCATTCTCTGGCATTGTTATCTGAAAAGGAGCGAATGTCATGTTGAAAATCGCGGTTATAGGGCTTGGCGGGATTGCACAAAAAGCCTATTTACCTGTTTTTGCAGAAATGGAAAATGTTGAAGTACATCTTTATACGCGAGATGCTCAAAAATTAAAACATTTAAGTGAAAAGTACCGTTTTGATCATTATCATCAAAGTTTAGAGTCGATGATCGCTTCGGGAGTGAGCGCAGCATTTGTACACTCGGCTACTAAAAGCCATCCAGAAGTTATTCGAGCATTTTTATCCCATCAAATTCCTGTTTATGTAGACAAACCAATTGCTGATAATTTAGAAGAGGTGGAGGAATTAACGAAGCTCGCAAAAGCACAAAATACGATGCTAATGACAGGATTTAATCGTCGCTATGCACCCAAATATCAAGAATTAAAAACTCTGAAGGATACAAATATGATTGTCATGCAAAAGAATCGTGTAGCTCAGCCTGGTGTGCCTCGAACTTTTATCTATGATGATTTCATTCATGTGCTGGATACGATACGTTATTTATTAGATACGAAAATCAATCAATTAAATGTTTTTCCAGTTTGGCAAAACGAACTGCTAGCTAGTGTGACAGTACAAATTACAGCGGGAGATAAAGTGGCTACAGCGATTATGAATCGGGACAGTGGTGTAAATGAAGAACGTCTTGCGGTAATGACGCCAAGTGGTAAATATGAAGTGGAAAATGTAACGGAAACACATATTTATGAAGGTACAACAGAACGATTTGAGCGATTTGGAGACTGGGAAACCACCCTTCATAAAAGAGGATTTACGCCAATTATTCATGCCTTTTTAAATGCAGTTCGTAGTGGCGCGAATGCACCGATTTCTGAAGAAGATGCTTTAGAAACACATCGACTTGCAGAAGAAATTTTACGCCAACTAGAAAATTAGCTTTATTTTTTTCAAGAAATCAACTATAGTTAAAGCATAAAAAGAGCGGAGTGTGTTGTACGTTGGGAAGATCATTTTATCATTTTTTAATGACATATCGGGATCCGAAACTAACAGATCAGAAAACGGAATTTGCCAACAATGCATACCGAGATCATAGTTTTCCAAAGCAAACAAGAAATTACCATATTCTTTGTGATTACTTGGAGTTTAATGCGCCTTATTTGCCGGGGATGTCGATTTTCGACGAACTATGGGATGCATATTTGCTAGATGAAGAGAAAAACAAACACTAGGAGGAAAAAAGTATGAGCGTACATATTGAAGCAAAACAAGGTGAAATTGCAGAAACGATTTTGTTGCCAGGAGATCCACTGCGAGCGAAATACATTGCGGAAACTTTCTTAGAAGATGTTGTTTTATTTAACCAAGTGAGAGGGATGCTCGGTTATACAGGTACATATAAAGGCAAAAAAGTTTCCGTTATGGGTACAGGTATGGGAATTCCATCGATTTCTATTTATGTGAATGAATTAATCCAAAGCTACGATGTGAAAAATTTAATTCGAGTTGGGACAATGGGTGGAATTCAAGCAGATGTGAAAGTCCGTGATGTCGTTATCGCGCAAGCAGCTTCCACCGATTCACAAATTAATCGCAATACATTTAACGGTGTGGATTTTGCGCCAGTAGCCGATTTCTCCTTGTTGAAAAAAGCGTATGATGCTGGAGTGGAAAAAGGATTATCACTTAAAGTAGGAAACGTTTTTTCTGCGGATCGTTTTTACAATGATCAGTTAGACAAAG
This sequence comes from Listeria ivanovii subsp. ivanovii, assembly GCF_900187025.1. Taxonomy (GTDB): domain Bacteria; phylum Bacillota; class Bacilli; order Lactobacillales; family Listeriaceae; genus Listeria; species Listeria ivanovii. The sequence goes on along the minus strand of NZ_LT906478.1, from coordinate 1,930,946 downwards.
AGCAACTAGCAGACTACGGTGTGCTAGGAATTGAAATGGAAGCAGCAGCACTTTATACGTTAGCACAAAAATATGGCCGTCGTGCATTGGCCATTTTAACTGTAAGCGATCATATTTTCACCGGAGAAGAAACATCTGCTGAAGAGCGCCAAACGACTTTTAATGATATGATTGTTGTAGCTCTGGAAGCTGCTATCAAATAATATGATGACAAACTAGAAATATCTTAAAGTTCATAGGAAGGTTGATAAACATATATGAGTTCTTTATTAACGATTGCTTTAGCCGTTAGCCTTAGTTGTGTTCATACAGTGGAAGATCAGTATTTCGGCGGGCAAAATGCAGAGCCAGTTGCAGAAGTGAATCAAAAAACAGCTAGCGGAAGCAACACATTAGATGAACTAGAGAAAGATCCACTTTATCCCTATATTGATAAACAAAATAAATTGGTTGAAAAAAATGGTATTCAATATATCGAAAACGAGGAAAACATGCTTGTGCTTGCCAACAAAGACTATTCCTTGCAACCAACATATACCCCCCCAGATTTAGTTCGACCTAATGTAACTTTCTCGTTTGGTGATGAAAAGATAGAAAAAGCCCAAATGCGAAAAGAAGCTGGAACGGCACTAGAAGAGATGTTCCAAGCGGCAAATGATAATGGCTATAAACTTTTTGCTGTATCAGGCTATCGCTCTTACAAACGCCAGCAAGAAGTGTTTCAAGCAGAAGTGAATTCCAAAGGTGACGCAAAAGCGAGAGAAGCAGTAGCCTATCCAGGAACAAGCGAACACCAAACAGGTCTTGCCATGGATATCTCTTCTGAAAGTCAGTCATACGAATTAACGGATGCTTTTGGAAATACACCTGAGGGCAAATGGTTACAAGAAAATGCCCACAATTATGGCTTTATTCTTCGTTATATGAAAGGTCGCGAAGATATTACTAAGTATCAATATGAATCTTGGCATTATCGTTATGTTGGAAAAGATGCCGCAACGATTATTTATGAAAATGATTGGACATTAGAAGAATTTTTCAATCATGTAAAAGCACTACAAAAGAAAGTAGATGCTGCTAAATAACAAGCTTTTCAGACCATAAACATTTCATTGTTTATGGTTTTTTAGTGGCATTCAAAATTAATTCTTTGCAAAATATACCTTTGGGGGGTATAGTGTTAATTGTAGAAATAAAGGAGGAGAAAAAATGAAACATGATCAACCGATTGTTCCACGAAAAGAAGAAGAAACGAAATTACTTCAAAATCGTTTGCGACGTATCGAAGGACAAATTCGAGGCATTGCTCAAATGGTCGAGGATGATAGATATTGTACAGATATTTTAGTGCAAATTTCTGCAGCAAATAAAGCGCTAAAAAATGTTGGATTACAAGTATTAGAACATCATACAGCACACTGTGTTGTCGATGCAGCAAAAAATGGGGAAGATGACGTAATGGAGGATTTACTGAAAGCCATTCGTCAATTTTCTAAAACGTGAGGGGGAGTTCAAATGGAGGAGAAATATATTAGACAAGATTTAAATGTATTTGGGATGACTTGTGCTGCTTGTTCAACGAGAATCGAAAAATCGTTAAATAAAGCAGAAGGCGTTGAAAAAGCCAACGTGAATTTAGTGACTGAAAATGCGGCAGTGTATTATGATCCAGAAGTGACAACCCCAGAAGAACTCATTAAAGTCGTCAAACATGCTGGTTATGATGCAGCTGAAAAAATGTCGAAAGAAGAAAAAGATAAAGTACTTGAGAAAAATTTCCAAAAAGAAGTGAGACGCTTCATCCTTTCAGCTATCCTGTCATTACCACTTTTATTGACGATGGTAACACATATTCCTTACATTCATGACATGGCTTTTGCAGAAGCTATTGGTAATTGGATTACGCCAACAATTCAACTAGTTTTAGCTACTATCGTTCAATTTTATATTGGTTGGCGGTTTTATGATGGCGCTTATAAAGCATTACGAGGTAAAAGCGCGAATATGGATGTATTAGTTGCACTTGGAACTTCGGCAGCATACTTTTATAGTGTGGTAGAATATATTCGCCATATGATTGATCCTAGCATTATGCCACATTATTATTTTGAAACAAGTGCGGTATTAATTACGCTAATTTTACTTGGGAAACTACTCGAGTCTTATGCCACTTCTAGAACTACAGAATCAATTGCTGGCTTACTTGAGTTACAAGCAAAAGAAGCTACGGTTATCCGGGAAGGAAAAGAATGGTTAGTTCCAGTAGATTCTCTCAAAATTGGTGACATTATTTTCGTTCGCCCCGGAGAAAAAGTTCCAATGGATGCGGAAATTATTTCCGGGGAAACGAGTATTGATGAAGCGATGATTACCGGAGAACCAGTTCCAGTCGAAAAAAAACCAGGCGATTCAGTTATCGGCGCAACAATCAACTTTGATGGAGCCTTTCAAGCAAAAATCACCAAACGGATGGAAGAAACGGTATTAGAATCCATTATCCGACTAGTAGAAGAAGCACAAGGAATTAAGGCACCGATTCAACGTTTAGCAGATAGAATTTCAGGAATCTTCGTACCAATTGTACTTGGAATTGCTGCGGTTACGTTTATTATTTGGTATATTATCACCGGAACCGTAGATGGTTCACTTGAAGCTGCAATTGCCGTATTAGTTATCGCCTGTCCCTGTGCACTGGGTCTAGCGACACCAACTGCTATCATGGCAGGTACTGGTAAAGGAGCCGAAAGTGGGATATTATTTAAGGGTGGGGAACATTTAGAACGCACTTCTAAAGTAGATATGGTTGTTTTTGATAAAACAGGAACTTTAACAGAAGGAAAATTAGAAGTAAGTGATAAAAAAGCAGCACATGATCAATTTTTCCCCTATTTATTTTTAATGGAACAACAATCCGAACATCCGATTGCCAAAGCGATTATTCAAATGCTTGAAACAGAAAATATCGATACTTCAACGATTCAACAAGGCAAAATTCGTGCAAAAGCGGGTCACGGGATGACAGGGAAATTAAATGAACAAAAAATCGAACTGGGAGCTTATCGGTATATTTCTTCGCTTACAACCATTCGGGCAGAAGAAGACGCTCTAATTGCAAGCTGGATGCAAGCTGGAAAAACCGTTGTTGCAATGGCGATTGACGGGGTATATGCAGGAGCGCTTGCTTTATCAGATACGAAACGTCCAGAAGCAAAAGAAGCCATTCAAAAACTACAAGCACAAGGTATAAAAACCGCGATTTGTTCCGGTGATCAGTCTGTTGTTGTAGAAAATATGGCCAAAGATTTAGGAACGGACATGTTCTTCGCGGAGCAGCTACCAAATGATAAAAGTAGCTTAGTAGAAAATTTACAAAAAGAAGGTCACATTGTTGCTTTCGTTGGTGATGGAATTAATGATGCACCAGCCCTTGCTGCAAGTGATATCGGAATTAGTATCGGGACAGGTACCGATATTGCAATCGAAACAGGTGACGTTACATTAGTCAGCCACCGCTTAACGCTTATTCCTGAAACAGTAGAACTTTCCAGAGCGACAATGCGCAATATTCGTCAAAACTTTTTCTGGGCACTGGCATATAACTGTGCAGGGATTCCAATTGCTGCACTTGGCTTATTAGCTCCTTGGGTAGCAGGGCTCGCAATGGCATTTAGCTCCGTTTCTGTTGTAACAAATGCTTTACGATTAAAAAGATATAAATTTAAATAATCGGAGGAAGAAAAAATGGAAAAACTAACTTTAAAAATTGAAGGAATGACCTGTGGACACTGCGAGGTAAGAGTAACAAAAGCATTAGAAGAAGTAGCAGGTGTCACAAACGCTAAAGTATCTCTAGAAGAAGGAACAGCCACTGTAGAATTTAAAAGCGGACAAGTGGAAGAAGATACGTTGATTGATGCAGTGGAAGAAGCAGGATATGAAGTAGCATAACATAGTAAGTTAAGAGGGGATTCAGTGATGAGTCCCTCTTTTTTGTGATGTGCGAAAAAAAGGTACCAAAATGGAAGGAAAACTGGTAAAATAAATGAGTTAAATAAAATGTGCTCACTGTAACCACATTTTACATAGAAAGTGGTGAACAAAAGATGGAACAACCTCCACAACAAAATGAAGAAGACAAAGTAGAACAAGACAAAGAGGAAAAGCAAGGACCAGGCAATGGTTACGTAAGAATGAAATTATTCCCTTTTATCATGCTATTATTTGCGTTTGTATTTGTTACCGCATTAGTTACGACTATCGTTACATCTTTAGGCGATGATAAACAAGTAAAAGTAACGATTCCAGAACGAAAAGAATTTACGAAATTATATGATGTTTATGACGAAATCACTTCCAAGTACTATAAAGATACCGATTCTACTAAATTAGTTGATGGAGCAATAACTGGTATGGTAAATTCGTTAGATGATCCGTATTCTAGTTTTATGTCGAAAAAAGAATCCAGTGAATTTAATGATACGATTTCTTCAAGCTTTGAAGGGATTGGAGCAGAGATTCAAGAAAAAGACGGAGCGATTACGATTGTTTCGCCTATCAAGAATTCTCCGGCAGAAAAAGCTGGCTTACAACCACAAGATGTGATTACAAAAGTGGATGGTAAATCGCTAAAAGGGGATACTGCAACAGAAGCAACACAAAAAATACGCGGCGAAAAAGGAACTAAAGTAACGTTGACTATTCAACGTGCAAGTGAAGATAAACCATTTGACGTGACAATCACTCGTGATGAAATCCCAATCGAAACAGTGTACAAAGAAATGGGGAAAGATAAAATCGCGCACGTGACCATTAGTACTTTCTCTGAGACAACTTATGATGAATTAGAAGAAGCACTTAAATCACTTGAAAAAGATGGAATGAAAGGTCTTGTTATTGATTTGCGAGGAAATCCTGGTGGTTTATTAGACCAAGCAGTTTCCATCGCTAGCTTGTTTGTTCCTGATGGCAAAATCGTCGTTCAAGAACAAGATAAAGCTGGTGAAAAAACAGCAATCAAGGCGGATAGTAGCCCCCATGAAGGATACAAAGTCAAAGTGCCAACTACTATGCTTATTGATGGTGGAAGTGCAAGTGCATCTGAAATCCTTGCTGCAGCAGCGAAGGAATCTGGTGGGATTAAACTTGTCGGCACAAAATCATTTGGAAAAGGAACTGTTCAAACTGCTACGACTTTATCAGATGAGTCAACGCTAAAACTTACCATCGCTAAATGGCTAACTCCAGATGGTGAATGGATTCATGAAAAAGGAATTACACCGGATGAAGCAGTTAAAATGCCAGGATATGCAACGATGACTATACCTTCATCCTCGAAAGTTTATCAAGAGGGAGATTTTGGTGATGATGTCAAAACGATTGAAACATTACTAAAAGCACTTGATTATAATGTTGGTAAAGTAGACGGCTTATATGATACAGATACTAAATATGCAGTAGAACGATTCCAAACTGCCAACAAATTAGATGTAACTGGAGTTATGACAGGCGTGACAACCGATAAATTAGTCGAATTAACGCGAAAACATTTAAAAGAAACCGATCCTCAATTACAAAAAGCAAAAGCCTTGGTGAAGTAAGCTGATAACTTTTTTTAAAAACAGGAGGTAGCTAAATGGAAACATATTTGGAAATTGAAACGTTAATTAAACGGATTTTTAATAGCTTTCGACATGAAGTAGAAGCCGTTTTGGATAAGCGATTAAGTGGAAGTGAATATCGTGTGTTAAGTTTGATTTCTAGCGGTCTCACGAAAACTTCCGATTTAGCGAAAACGCTTGATGTTTCAGCTAGTCACATTACTGCAATTACCGACACGTTAGTAGAAGAAGCGTTCATTACGCGCCACCGCTCAGAAGTAGATAGACGAATTATTGAGCTTCGACTAACACCTGAAGCAGAAGCATTCGTAAATGAAATCGACAAAAAGAAAAAAGAAATGATTGTCAAACGATTTGCGGTTTTTTCCGAACAAGAACAAGCTGAATTTCGTCAACTACTAAAGAAATTAGCAGATGGCGCCAACCAATAAAATAGTCGCATCCCGTAGTTTTTATAGACTACGGGTTTTTTATGGATTTTTTACTTTACAACTAAAGGAATCTTCGTTATACTTCTAATTAAAGTTGCTTTAAGGAAACATTTTTAGCTTCGATTAAAATTTAGTCTTGTGGGAAAAGGGTGGTAGAAATGAATATTCAAGATTTAACGATAAGCTATAAACAAAAAGTGGCGATTGATCATGTATCGCTTCAAATAGCATCAGGCAAACTAACTGGTATCGTCGGTCCAAATGGAGCTGGAAAATCTACCTTACTAAAAGGGATGATGGGATTAATTCCACGTGAAAATGGTCAAGTAACGTTAGATGGAAAGCCACTTGCTTTTTGGCGGAAACGCATCGCTTATGTTCCGCAAAGAAGCGAAGTGGATTTAACTTTTCCAATTACAGTTTTAGATATGGTTATACTCGGAACGTATCCGGCACTTGGGTTAATTAAACGCCCAGGAAAAAAAGAAAAACAACTGGCGTTAGACGCGCTAGAACAAGTGGAAATGACTGCTTTTCAGAAGCGACAAATTGGCGAACTTTCTGGTGGGCAATTGCAACGTGTTTTTATTGCCAGAGCTTTAGCACAACATGCAGAAATTTTCTTTTTAGATGAACCTTTTGCTGGGATTGATATGACGAGTGAAGCGTTAATTATGCAGTTATTAAAAAAATTAAGAGATAACGGAAAAACGATTGTCGTTGTCCACCATGATTTCCATAAAGTAGCTGCTTATTTTGATGATATTATTTTACTTAATAAAAAACTAATCGCACATGGTCCAGTGGAACTAACATTTACAGAAGACAAAATAAAATATGCTTATGGTGATTTAACATTTGCAAAAGGAGTTTAAAAATGCTGTTTTTAGAAGGGTTAATGCAATATAGTTTTTTACAAAAGGCGCTGATTACATCTGTAACAGTGGGAATTGTTTCCGGTGTAATTGGTAGTTTCATTATTTTGCGAGGGATGTCATTAATGGGAGATGCGATTTCTCATGCAGTTCTACCCGGGGTAGCGATATCGTATATGCTAGGGATGAATTTCTTTATTGGTGCGGCGACTTTTGGAATTGCTGCCGCACTTGGAATTGGTTTTGTTAATCAGAAAAGCCGCATTAAAAATGATACGGCCATCGGAATTGTCTTTAGTGCATTTTTTGCGCTTGGTATTATTTTAATTTCTTTTGCGAAAAGTAGTACCGATTTATACCATATTTTATTCGGGAATGTACTTGCTGTTCGTAGTTCAGATATGTGGATGACCATTGTGATTGCGATTATCGTTATTTCTCTCGTAGCACTATTTTATAAAGAGTTTTTAGTTAGTTCGTTTGATCCTGTGATGGCGGAAGCATACGGACTAAATGTGAGATTCTTGCATTATTTCTTGATGCTACTACTGACTTTGGTAACCGTTTCTGCTTTGCAAACGGTTGGGATTATTCTCGTTGTAGCGATGTTAATTACACCAGCTGCGACCGCGTATCTACTTACAAACAAGCTATCTAAAATGATTATTCTCGCCTCCTCATTTGGTGCAATGAGTGCGATTATTGGTTTGTACTTTAGCTATATTTTCAACTTAGCTTCAGGAGCTGCGATGGTTCTAGTCGCAACTACTTTGTTCTTTATTGCCTTTTTATTTGCGCCAAAACAAGGATTATTATTTTCGAAAAAGAAGGAGGTTGTCGAATGAAAAAGCTGATTTTTGCAGCATTAGTTATGCTAGTAGTGGTGCTTGCAGGATGTAGTTCAGGAAATAAAGAAACGGTCAAGGATGGAAAATTAAATGTGGTTGCGACCTATTCGATTTTAGCAGATATCGTCAAAAATGTTGGTGGAGAAAAAATTGAATTGCATAGTATTGTGCCAGTGGGCGTAGATCCACATGAATATGACCCACTACCTGCAAATATTCAAAGCGCTGCTGACGCCGATTTGATTTTTTATAACGGTTTGAATTTGGAAACGGGGAATGGCTGGTTTGATCGGATGTTAGAAACAGCAGACAAATCACGAGAGGATAAAGATCAAGTGATAGAGTTAAGTAAAGGTGTGAAACCAAAATACTTAACGGAGAAAGGCAAAACATCAGAAACAGATCCTCATGCATGGTTAGACCTTCATAATGGGATTATTTATACAGAAAATGTCCGAGATGCGCTGATTAAAGCAGATCCAGACAATGCTGATTATTATAAAGAACATGCAAAAAAATACATCACAAAACTAGAAAATCTGGACAAAGAAGCGAAACAAAAGTTTGCAGATTTACCAGAAAATCAAAAAACTTTAGTAACGAGTGAGGGGGCATTTAAATATTTTGCTGCTAGGTATGGTTTGAAAGCTGCTTATATTTGGGAAATTAACACAGAAAGCCAAGGGACCCCTGAGCAAATGAAACAAATAGTTGGCATCGTGGAAAACGAACATGTGCCAAATTTATTTGTCGAAACAAGTGTGGATCCTAGAAGTATGGAAAGTGTGTCTAAAGAAACCGGTGTACCAATCTTCGCGAAAATATTCACTGATTCCACTGCCAAAAAAGGCGAGGTAGGCGACACGTATTTAGAGATGATGCGTTACAATTTAGATGAAATTCATGATGGACTTGCAAAATAAAGGAAGACAGAGACTTTTAAATCTCTGCCTTCCTTTATTATAAGGCTAATTTTCTTTCTGTTTTCCGAACACGAATTGATAAAATAATTGCGGCAACGAACAAGCCGGTACTTAAACCAATCCAGTAGCCAAAAGGTCCTAAATTTGTAAAAGATAGCGCGTATCCAACCGGAAGCCCAATTATCCAGTAAGAAATAAAAGCAACAACCGATGTAACGGCGACATCTTTATAACCACGTAGCGCTCCGAGAACAGGAGACAACACAGCATCAGCAAATTGGAATAAGATGGCATACACAAGAAATTGCATAATTAAATCACTTAGTCGTGGATCATTAGTATAAAAACCCGCAATAGTGTTTCGGAAGAAAAATAATACCGCTCCATTAATGCAACCAATTAAAATCGCAGCGGTCATCCCAATATGGCGATATTGCTTGGCATCTTTTAAACGTTTGGCGCCAGTTTCGTAACCACCGAGAATTGTTAGAGTAGAAGCTACACTAAGTGGAAAAGCATAAAGGAGCGTACAAACACTATTAGCAGATTGGTGCGCCGCAATGGTTTCTGTACCAAATGCACCCATAAAAATTGTTACAGCAGAGAAAATGCCCGTTTCAAATAAAATCGTTAAAGCATTCGGAACACCAATCCCGATAATTTCTTTTATTTTGGAAAACTGGATGACTGTAAATCCTTTAAATATACCGAACTTGCGTAACCGAGTTTGTGTTTGAATCAGAATAATACTAACCAAAACGACTAACCAATACGTAATACCGGTCGCATATCCACTACCAGCTCCACCCATTTCAGGAAATCCGAAGTTCCCAAAAATAAAACAATAATTCAAAAAGATATTAAACGGCACCGTACAAAGAGTAATGAACATGGTCACTCTTGTAAGCCCTAGTGAATCAATAAACGACCGCAATATCGCAGAAATAAAAAAAGCAGGAATTCCAATACAAATTCCATTTAAGAAATGGCGAGCAATAGTTGCCACTTCCGCTGTTACAGGCATATGCGTTAATAGCGTCGGAACTACTAAGAAATTAATAAGAATTAAGATAATAGCTAAAATAATCGCGATATAAAGTCCGTTATGCACCGTGTTTTTAACTTCTTTCTCTTTCTTTGCGCCAATTAATTGCGCCACAATCGGTGTGATCGCCATTAGTAAACCTGAAAAAGCGGCATTAATTGGCGCCCAAAAAGAACTCCCAATTGCTACACCGGCAAGCGCCTGATTAGAATAATTTCCACTCATTGTGGTATCAAAAAAGGTCATGGAAAACAGTGTCAGCTGCGTAATCACAATTGGTGAGAAAATGATTAAAAACTGTTTCCATTTTGCTAGGTAAGTTGCTGTTTGTTGCAAATAATCATCTCCTTTCACATCACTCCAAATTATAGCATAAAATCGTATTTACGGCGGTGAAACGAAAACTTTTACTTTCGCATAACTGCTATCTTTGTTATAATGAAGGTCTGTGGCAGGGGCAATACTCTGCGGGTTGGGAGAGGGACAATTTCATAATGAGGAAAAAGTATGCAGAAATTTTTCAACAAAGTTTTTCGGCTGAACGAGCATAAAACCAATATCCGGACAGAATTTTTGGCTGGTATGATTGGCTTTTTTACGGTGGCATACATCATTGTCGTCAATAGCTCGATTTTAGCTGAAGCTGGAGTTCCTTATCAAGGAGCGGTACTAGCGACGATTTTTATCTCGGCGGTAGGTTGTTTGATAATGGGATTTTGGTCCAATGCACCACTTATTCTAATGCCTGGTATGGGGATTAATGCGCTTTTTGCGTATAACCTTGTAGGCGGAATGGGACTAAGTTGGCAGGTGGCGCTTGCTGCTGTCACGATGAGTGGGTTACTATTTATGATTCTTGCATTTACACCACTTGCAGGAAAACTAAATCAAGCAATCCCGCTTATTTTGAAGCAAGCAATTACGGTTGGGTTAGGATTATTCTTAATCTTTCTCGGGCTTGAAAAAGGCGAAATTGTCACCCGTGGAAAGCATGGTATTATCGCACTTGGTAATATTCATGACCCGTTCGTTTTAGCAACCCTTGTGACGCTTTTATTAACGATGATTCTAGTTATTCGTAAAATCCCTGGCGCTTTCTTATGGAGTTTAATAATTGGAACGTTAGTGGGTGTCATTTTTGGCATCACAAATACGACAAGTGCGACGACGATAAGTGTGGCACCTTGGAGCGATGTGTTGTTCCAAGCTGATTTTTCCGGAATGGCGAGTATTAGTTTTTGGAGTGCAGTTTTTACGATGACGATGGTTATTGTGTTTGAAACAGTAGGGCTTACAAATGGACAAGTAAGACAACTGAAACAAACCGAAAAATTACCACGCATTTTAAAAGCAAGCTCTGTAACAGCTTTCTTATCTGGATTATTTGGCACAAGTCCAACTATTTCGGCACTCGAAAGTGGTTCTATGTTTGCTAGTGGAGCGAAAACTGGTCTCGCAACTGTTACGACCGGAATTTTCTTCATCGCATCGCTTTTCTTAATGCCAGTGCTATCTTTTATTCCAAATAGCGCGATTGCTCCAATTTTAATTGTGATTGGGATGTCGATGCTTCAAGAATTTAAAGAAATGGATTTATCGAATGCGGCAGAAACTTTTTCGGCACTACTTATTATTGTGCTGATCCCATTTACGTATAGTATTGCAGACGGAATTGCAGCTGGTTTTATTGCGTATCCAATTCTCCGTGCTTTTACGAAGAAAGAGGAACGTACATCACCAGTCATGTATGTGATTGCAGCTTTATTTTTGCTTCAATTTATCATACAATAAAGAAGTATGGCGCTCTTGCTGTTTTTACGGGAGAGCGCATACTTTTATCTAACTGATGTGAAATGAGGGCTCATAAGTATGTATTATTATCTAATCACCCTAGCTGTTATTGCGCTAGATCAATTGACTAAATGGATTGTTGTTCAAAACATGGAAATTGGCCAAAAAATAGAAGTTATTCCTGGATTCTTATACTGGACAAGTTACCGTAATAACGGAGCCGCTTGGAGTATTTTAGAAGGGCATATGTGGTTTTTCTATCTTATTACTGTTATTGTTATTGGAATTATTATTTATATTATGCAAAAATATGCCAAAGGAAAACGACTATTTTCTGTTAGTTTAGCGTTTGTTTTAGGTGGTGCGATTGGTAATTTTATCGACCGAATCTTGCATCAAGAAGTAGTAGATTTTGTTCAAACCGTATGGGGTAATTATTATTTCCCGATTTTCAATGTGGCAGATGCTTCGCTCTCAATTGGTGTCGTACTAATGCTCGTGTATGTTTTTGTAGACGACCGCAAAACGAAAGGAATTAAATAATGCAAAGTGAAACACTGATTATAGAAGAGAAAAATGCTCGTGAACGAATTGATAAAGCAGTTGCTGAACTCACTGGAAAGAGCCGTTCCGCTATTCAAATAATGCTGAAAAGTGGAGATATTACCGTAAATGGTGAGATAGCGAAACCAAATTATAAAGTACAAGTTGGCGACGAAATCCATTTAGAGGTGCGTGAACCAGAAACGTTAGAAGTGCTTGCTGAAGATATTCCGCTAGATATTTACTATGAAGACAAAGATATGCTTGTTGTGAATAAGCCAGAAGGAATGGTTGTTCACCCATCAGCCGGGCATGCGAGTGGAACGCTGGTGAATGCACTTCTTTTTCATTGTAAAGATTTATCTGGAATTAATGGTAAAATCAGACCAGGAATTGTACACCGAATTGATAAAGATACCTCTGGCTTACTTATGGTTGCTAAAAATGACCATGCCCATGAATCACTTGCAAAACAATTAAAAGACAAAACATCTGATAGAGAATATATCGCACTTGTTCATGGTGATATTGTCCATCAAAAGGGAACTATTGAAGCTCCAATCGGCCGCGCAAAAGAAGATCGTCAAAAAATGGCGGTTGTTCGTGACGGCAAAGAAGCAAGAACGCATTTTGAGGTAATCGAACGCTTAGAAGGGTACACGCTAATTAATTGTAAACTTGATACAGGTCGCACGCACCAGATTCGTGTTCATTTGAAGTATATTGGCCATCCACTTGCAGGAGACCCAAAATACGGACCTAAAAATACCCTAAAAGGCAACGGACAATTTCTTCATGCAGCCAAACTGGGATTCGACCATCCGACAACAGGCGAACGGATGACTTTTGAAGCGCCACTTCCAAGTTCGTTTGAAAAAGTTTTAAAGACATTACGTCAAGAAGATTAATAGTTAAAAAACGCATTTTTTTATTAGAAAATGCGTTTTTTGTCTTTTGAATAGGCGGCTTTCCCAATCTCTAATTTGCAAGGCGTTACAAAATCCCTACTTCTTTGCTTCTTTTTCTTTTAATAAAAATTTAGTTGCTTGACGCAAAGTGGAGAAGGTCTTAATGTTTTTGTGGTCTGTTAAATTGGTTTGTACCATCAGTTTAGCAGTCTCTGGTCTAATCCCTGTGACAATCGGAGTTACACCAACTAGTTTTAAGGAGGAGAAGAATTGATGGATGTATTCGCCAATGTTTTGCGATTCTAATTGCATGCCGGATAAATCAAGAATTAAGTATTTTATTGGCTGGGTGCAAACCTCTTGTAGCGCTGTTTTCACAATTTGTTTGGCGCGATCATCCGTTATTTCCCCAATTAATGGTAAAAGAAAAACAAATTCGGCTAACCAAATTAATCTGGTAGAATTTTTAATTAATTGATTTTCTTTTTGTTGCATCGTTTGTTCTGTTGCAAATGTATATCCCTCTATTAAATGTTGTGTGAAGCTGCTAAAATTTTGGTGAAGTGACACGGTGAACTCATATAATTCTTGATAATGGAGACTAGTAGAATTGGTTCTTTGCACGTAGTCTAGAATGAATTTTTCTAATAAACGAATATGGAATAAAATGTGCGAAATCCCGAGTGTGGTGATAAATTGTGCGCTACCCAGACTGTTTGCGAAACGGTTCATTTTTTCCTGATTTTCGGTCATCCCGATGAATAGATTTTCTAAAACAAGTCGTGTCTCATCTGTAAGACGACTATTACTTTCTAGCGTGAAAATATAAGGGTCATCTACTGAAACGTAATATGCTTGCCATTCTTCAACAATAGTTTCTCTCTGTTCCAATAAGTGATTTAAAATGGTCATTTTACTGTCACCTCTTAAATGTACTGGTTTTTAAGCAACTAAAGCATAGCACAAAGACGTTCAAAAAAGGAATAATATCTAGAAGAAACACCAAATTTCAAAGACTTATATGAAGAAAATGTGAAAACTTAAAAAAAACCACAAAAAAAGAATCATCTTCTTGGTGATTCTTGCATTTTTTACTATAGAGATAACCTTTTTTTGTTTTGGTTTGTTTGGAGCTTAAATCCATCAGAGCGAAGGGACTGCGCTTGATTTCAGGATTTAAGAGACCTGCTTGGACAAGCTTCTGTCGTTTCTTTTTTGCTTTAGATGTAGCCATGTTATTTGGCCTCCTTTTTTTTACTATTATTAGTATAACATATTACTTTATTTTCTGATTGACAAGTGTGATTCTTTCAGGTAAGATAAATCTAATAAAATAAAGTCCTTTAACATAGTCCAGAGAGGCTAAGAAGGTGACGATAATTTGACGGGTTTTTTATATATCCGCACACGTTCCCTTGCTTACACTGGCAGAGGGTTATTTTTTTGCACAAAAGGAGAGATTTCGGATGCAAAAACAAGTAGTAGTCATGGACGAGGCAGCAATTAAACGTGCTCTTACTCGCGTTAGTTACGAAATTATTGAGCGAAATAAAGGCACAAAAAATTTAGCGTTAGTCGGAATCAAAACACGTGGTATTTATCTCGCGCAAAGATTGCATACGCGTATTCTCGAAATTGAAGGTATCGACATTCCGGTTGGGGATATCGATATTACACTATACCGAGATGATTTATCATTCAAAGATGACGAAACAAGAGAACCAGCTGTTCATGGCACTAATATTCCATTTGATATTAATGGAAAGAAAGTAGTACTTGTAGATGATGTGCTTTATACTGGTCGAACAGTGCGTGCCGCAATGGATGCGCTAATGGATGTAGGTAGACCAGCACAAATTCATTTAGCAGTTCTAGCAGACAGAGGCCATAGGGAACTACCTATCAGAGCAGACTATGTGGGGAAAAATATTCCAACGTCTGGCAATGAACGAGTAGAAGTTCGGCTGACGGATGTGGATCATGCAGAAGATGCCGTCATCATTAACAAAAATGAATAAATAATCATAACACTTTTTTAAAAGCAGTCCTGTGAGGCTGACAAAGAGTGATTAATTTCTATAGGGAATTATTCTATACTCTTTGTCTAGACAGGCAAGGGGTATTTTTTATGGAGAAAGAGGGAAGAAAATGACAGAAACGACAGAAACTTTGACTAAACCAGTACTAGATATACATGAAAGACCAAGCTTAAATAAATGGATTATTCTTAGTATCCAACACCTTTTCACAATGTTTGGCTCGACTATCTTTGTGCCAAGTGTGACAGGGTTAAGTCCGGGAGTTGCGCTTGTATCTAGCGGACTCGGGACACTTGCTTATCTCGGAATTACTCGCGGTAAAATCCCCGCATATCTAGGTTCATCCTTTACTTTTATTGCACCAATAACAGCGCTTCTTGCAGCAAAGTCTGGCGGAGGTCCTGGTGCAGTTATGGTTGGAACGTTCTCAGTTGGGGTAGTATACGCGATTGTTTCTCTGATAGTTTACTACGCTGGAATTGATTGGATTCAAAAAGTATTACCACCGATTGTAGTTGGACCAGTCATTATGGTTATCGGTTTGTCGCTTGCTCCAAGTGCTGCTGCAATGGCAATGGGGACAAATAAAGGTGCCTATGACTTAAAAACATTAGCTGTAGCACTAATAACATTGCTTGCGACTATTATCGCGATGATGTTCTTCAAAGGGTTTATGGGTTTGATTCCGATTTTATTCGGTTTCACAGTAGGTTATTTAACGAGTATGGCTTTTGGAATGGTTGACTATACATTAATCCAAAATGCTTCTTTCTTCCAAATTCCAGACTTCACGATTCCGTTTGTCAATATGGATCCAGTCATTACTGTATCAGTAGTCCTTAGTATGGCGCCACTTGCTTTTGTCACAATGGCAGAACATATGGGACATCAACTATTACTTAATAGAATTACAAATAAGAACTTCTTTAAAGATCCAGGACTTCACCGTTCACTTCTTGCGGATGGTACAGCTTCGATTATCGCATCGCTAATCGGTGGACCACCTGTAACTACTTACGGAGAAAATATCGGTGTCTTGGCAATTACAAAAGTATATAGTGTGTTTGTTATCGGTGGAGCAGCAGTTTTCGCTATCCTGTTTGGTTTTATCGGTTACATTAATGCCGTAATTACTTCTGTTCCAACAGCGGTTTTAGGCGGGATTTCCTTGCTACTATTCGGGGTTATCGCGACAAGCGGACTTCGGATGATGATTGAAAACCAAATTGATTTAAGTATCAATCGTAATATGATTATTGCTTCGGTTGTACTTGTTGTTGGGATTGGTGGTCTGTTCATCAAAGCAGGTACGTTCCAACTTTCTGGAATGGCTCTAGCAGCAGTGATTGGAATTATCTTAAATCTAGTTTTACCAGCCGAACATAAATCAGCATAACAAACACACAACAAAAAACCTCTGCTGAAACTAACATCCAGAGGTTTTTTTATAAAAAGAATTTGAAAAGGTGGCGCTTATTAATGAAAAATTTGTTGTCAATGGAAGCCTTAACCGTCCATGAAATTGAGCATTTATTAGAGCAGGCGGCACAGTTTAAACGAGGTAAAAAAGCAACTTTAAATGAACAAGCATTTGCAGTTAACATGTTTTTTGAACCAAGTACGAGAACGCTCACTAGTTTTGAAGTAGCAGAGAAAAAGCTAGGTGTGGAGGTAGTTTCCTTTGATGCAGCAAGTTCTAGCATGACAAAAGGAGAAACATTATACGATACGCTTCTTACAATGCAAGCGGTTGGAGTAAATGTGGCAGTCATTAGGCACTCGGAAGAAAATTACTACGAAGGACTTGAAAAATTAGACATTGCCCTTGTGAATGGTGGAGATGGTTGCGGGGAACATCCTAGCCAGTCACTACTCGATTTATTCACGATAAAAGAACAGTTTGGAACTTTTCAAGGATTGAAAGTGGCGATTGCTGGAGATATTCGTCATAGTAGGGTCGCAAATTCTAATATGAAAGTGCTAAAACGACTTGGAGCAGAGCTTTATTTCTCCGGGCCAAAAGAATGGTTTGACGAAAGTTGCTTAGAGTTTGGGACTTACTTATCTGTAGATGAAATCGTCGAAAAAGTAGATGTGATGATGCTACTCCGGGTACAACATGAGCGCCATAGTGGAACCGAACAATTTACAAAAGAAGGATATCATTCGAAATTCGGCCTAACAATCGAACGAGCAGCAAAATTAAAACCAGATGCAATTATCATGCACCCAAGTCCAGTTAACCGCGATGTGGAAATTGCAGATAGTTTAGTGGAAAGCGAAAAATCACGCATTGTTACGCAAATGACAAATGGCGTTTTTATAAGAATGGCGATACTAGAATCAATTTTAAAAGAACAGGAAATGAGGGCGGAACTATGTACGTATTAAAAAATGGACAAGTACTAAATGAAGCAGGCGAACTGGAAAACAAAGATGTACTAATTCAAAATGGCAAAGTGAACTTAATCGCAGACTCGATTGATATGACAAGTGGTGAAGTTTTCGATGCAACGGATAAAGTTATTGCACCAGGTTTTATTGATGTGCATGTACATCTTCGTGAGCCAGGCGGAGAACATAAAGAAACCATTTTGACCGGAACAAAAGCAGCCGCACGTGGCGGATATACAACCATTTGCTCCATGCCAAATACGAAACCAGTTCCAGATTCAAAAGCGAGGATGGAAAGTTTACAGGCGAAAATTCACGAAACAGCGCAAGTTCGCGTTTTACCATATGCATCCATTACGACTAGTCTTGGAACAGACGAACTAGTCGACATGGAAGCTTTAAAAGAAGCAGGCGCATTTGCCTTTACCGATGATGGGGTTGGTGTGCAATTAGCAGGTACTATGTATGAAGCAATGAAACGGGCCGCAAAATTGGATATGGCGATAGTGGCACACTGTGAAGACAATTCGCTTATCTACGGTGGCGTTGTCCATGATGGCATTTTTGCTGAAAAAGCAGGATTAAAAGGAATTCCTAATATTGCGGAGTCGGTTCAAATTGCTCGCGATGTTTTGCTGGCTGAAGCGGCTGGTTGTCATTATCACGTCTGCCATATTTCGACTAAGGAATCTGTGCGCGTCGTACGAGATGCCAAACAAGCTGGAATCCGAGTAACAGCAGAAGTTTCGCCACATCACTTGATTCTTGACGAGGAAGATATTCCTGGAAATGACGGGAATTGGAAAATGAATCCGCCGCTAAGAAGTAAAGAAGATCGCGCGGCACTACTAGAAGGTTTACTAGACGGCACGATTGATTTTATCGCAACCGACCATGCACCACATGCTGCTGGAGAAAAGAATGTAGCAATGGAAAAAGCGGCATTTGGTATCGTTGGCTTAGAAACAGCTTTCCCATTACTATATACACATTTTGTCAAAACAAACGAATGGACGTTAAAACAACTGATTGACTGGATGACTGTAAAACCAGCAACGTGCTTTAATCTTCCATACGGCAAACTAGAAGAAGGCAGTGTAGCAGACATCGTAGTTCTTGATTTAGCAAAAGAAAGCAAAATCGACCCAGCAACTTTTTATTCAAAAGGTAAGAATACCCCATTTGTCGGAGAAGCATGTATCGGCTGGCCGGTAGCGACTTTTGCAGAAGGGACACTTGTTTACTCAGAGGGGGAAATAAAATGACAAAGCGAATTTTGATGCTAGAAGATGGTAATTACTTCATCGGTGAGGCGATTGGTAGTGAAAAAGAAACAATTGGTGAAGTCGTCTTTAATACGGGAATGACAGGCTATCAAGAGACAATTACAGACCCTTCTTATTACGGTCAAATTATTACTTTTACTTATCCATTAGTTGGGAATTACGGCGTGAACCGAGACGATTTTGAGTCAATTAATCCGGCAGTCAAAGGGGTTGTAGTAAGGGAAGCCGCTGAATATCCTTCCAACTGGCGCAATCAACTTACTTTAAGCCAATTTTTGAAAGAAAAAGGAATTCCGGGAATTGCGGGAATTGATACTCGGAAGTTAACCAAATTGATTCGTAAAGAAGGCACGTTAAAAGGAATTTTGGCAGCAGAAACCGCGAATAAAGAAGAATTGCTACATCATTTACGTTCTGTTCGTTTGCCAGTTGATCAAGTACATGAAGTATCCTCGGCTAAAGCATTTGCAAGTCCAGGAGACGGGAAACGAGTAGTGCTAGTAGATTATGGTGTGAAAAGTTCGATTTTACGAGAATTGAATAAACGGAATTGCTATGTGACGGTGGTTCCTTATAATACAACGGCAGAAGAAATTTTGGCGATGCACCCTGATGGTGTGATGCTTTCAAATGGACCGGGAGACCCGAAAGATGTTCCAGAAGCGCTCGAAATGATTCGCGGTATTCAAGGGAAATTACCACTATTTGGGATTTGCTTAGGACACCAATTATTCGCTCTTGCAAATGGAGCTGATACTTTCAAACTGAAATTCGGCCATCGCGGAGCAAATCATCCAGTGAAAGAACTCGCAACAGGACGGGTCGACTTCACCGCGCAAAATCATGGTTATGCAGTGGATAAAGATTCACTTGTTAATACAGATTTAAAAGTAACGCACATTGAATTAAATGATGAAACAGTAGAAGGACTTGCACATAAGGAATATCAAGCTTATACCGTCCAATATCACCCAGAAGCAAACCCCGGACCAAGCGATGTAAACTATCTTTTTGATGAGTTTATGGAAATGATGAATGTGAAAGAGGAGGGTGAATTACATGCCTAAACGTGATGATATAAAAACAATTCTTGTCATCGGCTCTGGTCCGATTGTGATTGGTCAAGCCGCAGAATTTGATTACGCTGGAACACAAGCTTGCCTTAGTTTAAGAGAAGAAGGATACCGAGTGGTGTTAGTTAACTCCAACCCAGCAACGATTATGACAGACGCAGAAATGGCTGATAAAGTATACATCGAGCCAATTACACTTGATTTTGTATCTCGCATTATTCGTAAAGAACGTCCAGATGCAATTTTACCAACTCTTGGCGGCCAAACCGGATTAAATATGGCGATGGAACTTTCCGCAGCAGGGATCTTGGATGAATGTAATGTGGAAGTGCTTGGAACGGATTTAACGGCGATTAAAAAAGCAGAAGATCGAGAAGCTTTTCGTGACTTGATGAATGAACTTGGGGAGCCAGTTCCTGATAGTGATATTATTCATAATTTAGACGAAGCATATGCCTTTGTAGAACGAATTGGTTATCCAGTAATCGTGCGTCCAGCCTATACTCTTGGCGGGTCAGGCGGCGGAATTTGCCATAATGAAAAAGACCTAATTGAAACGGTAACGAGCGGTTTAAAACTAAGTCCAGTGACACAATGTCTACTTGAAAAAAGTATCGCAGGGTTTAAAGAAGTAGAATATGAAGTGATGCGCGATGCAAACGATAATGCCATGGTTGTTTGTAACATGGAAAATATTGACCCTGTTGGAATACATACGGGAGATTCGATTGTTGTTGCACCAAGTCAAACGCTATCAGACCGCGAATACCAACTGCTTCGTGATGTATCATTAAAAATCATTCGCGCACTGGAAATTGAAGGTGGTTGTAACGTTCAATTAGCGCTAGATCCAAATAGCTATAACTACTACGTTATCGAAGTAAACCCACGTGTGAGCCGATCTTCTGCGCTAGCATCGAAAGCAACCGGGTATCCAATCGCCAAATTAGCAGCTAAAATCGCTGTTGGACTTACACTTGATGAAGTAAGAAATCCAGTAACAGGAACAACTTTTGCTCACTTTGAACCAGCACTTGACTATGTCGTTGCGAAAATCCCACGGTTTGCTTTTGATAAGTTCGAACAAGCAGATCGACGTCTAGGAACACAAATGAAAGCAACTGGTGAAGTCATGGCGATTGGTCGTTCATGGGAAGAAGCACTTTTAAAAGCTGTTCGTTCACTCGAAATCGGCGCGGATCATTTGTTACTTGAAGAAGCTGAAAATGCAGATGCGGAAACATTAGAACGCAAAATTTGTTTCCCAGAAGATGATCGTCTATTCTTTTTAGCAGCAGCACTGCGTCGTGGTCAAACAATCGAACAACTCCACGGAAAAACTAAAATTGATTTATTCTTCTTATATAAATTAAGTAAAACAATTGAATTAGAAACACGTGTAAAAGAAAATCCAAACAATCCGGAAGTGCTTGCAGAAGCCAAACGAGCAGGTTTTTCTGACTCTTTCCTGGCAACTTGTTGGAAAACGTCCGAGCAAGAAATATACGATTTACGAAAAGCGCAAAATCTTTTTCCAGTATACAAAATGGTAGATACTTGTGCAGCTGAATTTGAATCAACTACGCCATATTTCTACAGTACTTATGAAGAGGAAAATGAGTCTACTCGCTCGGGAAAAGAGAGCGTGATTGTACTTGGTTCTGGACCGATTCGGATTGGGCAAGGCGTCGAATTCGACTATGCGACAGTACACTCTGTATGGGCAATTCAGCAAGCCGGATACGAAGCAATTATTATCAATAATAATCCAGAAACTGTATCGACGGACTTTAGTATATCGGATAAGCTTTACTTCGAACCACTGACACTAGAAGATGTGATGCATGTCATTGAAATCGAGCAACCACTAGGCGTTGTCGTCCAATTTGGTGGTCAAACTGCAATCAACTTAGCAGATGGTTTATCAAAACGTGGCGTGAAAATTCTGGGAACAAGCTTAGAAGACACTGATCGTGCGGAAAACCGTGATGCCTTTGAAAAAGCGTTAGAAATCTTACAAATCCCTCAACCAGCTGGGAAAACAGCCACGTCGGTTGAAGAAGCAATTAAAGTAGCAACGAGCATAGGCTATCCTGTTCTAGTTCGCCCATCTTACGTACTTGGTGGTCGAGCAATGGAAATCGTGGAATCAGAAGAAGCATTAAAACATTATATGACAAATGCGGTAAAAGTAAATCCAAAACACCCCGTTTTAGTTGATCGTTATGTGAGTGGACAAGAAGTAGAAGTGGATGCAATTAGTGACGGCGCAAATGTTCTTATACCAGGAATTATGGAACATATCGAACGTGCCGGAGTCCATTCCGGTGACTCAATCGCTGTTTACCCAGCACAAAGATTAAGCGAAAACGTAAAAAATATCATTGTTGATTATACGACAAGACTTGCAACCGGACTAAATATTATCGGCATGCTGAATATCCAATATGTCGTGGACGGTGAAGAAGTTTTCGTCATCGAAGTAAACCCACGTTCAAGCCGGACAGCGCCATTTTTAAGTAAAATTACGGAAATTCCGATGGCCAATGTAGCGACCAAAGTCATCCTTGGCGAAAAATTAGTGGATCTTGGCTATACTCCAGGACTTGCACCGGAAAAACAAGAAATTTTTGTCAAAGTACCGGTATTCTCATTCGCGAAATTGCGTAGTGTAGATACCTCGCTTGGGCCTGAAATGAAGTCAACTGGGGAAGTCATGGGGAAAGATATCACGCTTGAAAAAGCACTGTATAAAGGTTTTGTCGCAAGCGGGACAACGATGCATGACTACGGAACAGTACTCCTAACTGTGGCTGACCGCGACAAACAAGAAGCAGTGGAACTAGCAAAACGATTTAACCGAATTGGCTTCACAATCATGGCAACAAAAGGAACAGCCAGCACATTAGAACAAGCGGAAATTCCAGTATCACAAGTGAAAAAAATTGGTGAAAATCAAGAAACGCTTATCGACTATATCCGAAATGGCCAAGTAACGCTCGTTGTTAATACACTAACAACAGGTAAACGCCCAGAACGCGATGGTTTCCAAATTCGCCGCGAATCAGTCGAAAATGGCATCCCAGTTTGTACATCACTTGATACCGCAGAAGCAATTTTGCGAGTGTTAGAATCACGCTCCTTTGAACTAGAAGCAATGAATACAAGTATCGTAAAACAACCGAAAGCACGAGTTTAATATAGAAGAAACGGGGTGGAACCGTGTTACAGACGGAAATGAAAGTCATTCAGCAAACCGAAATTGCAGATAAAGTATACGAATTAATTTTAACAGGGGAATGTGTGGCGGATATGTCACCGGGACAGTTTTTGATGCTTAAGCCAAGTCGCTATGATTTGCTTATGAGGCGACCAATCAGCATTTGTTCCTATGATAAAGCTACCGGAACTTGCATTTTACTATACCGCGTAGAAGGAGACGGGACCAAGGATTTCAGCCAGTTAGCAGCAGGAGATTCTGTCGATGTACTTGGACCACTTGGAAAGGGCTTTGATATAAGCGCCTCTCCAACTGCGAAAACAGCCCTTTTAATCGGGGGGGGTATCGGGGTTCCACCAATGTACCAACTTGGAAAAGAATTAGCTGAAAAAGGCATAAAAGTTACGTTTGTAAACGGGTTCCAATCTGCGAAAGATAGTTTTTACGAAACCGAAATGGCCAAATATGGCAAAGTGCATATTGCGACAGTAGACGGAACAGCTGGTACACAAGGATTTGTCACAGATATCACGAAAAATTTCACCGAAGAACCAGATGTGATTTACAGTTGCGGACCAAAAGCTATGCTCCAAGCTGTGAAGATGAGTTTTCCAGAAACGAAAACCTACCTTTCTTTAGAAGAACGAATGGCTTGTGGAATTGGGGCTTGTTATGCCTGCGTTTGTCCAA
This sequence comes from Listeria ivanovii subsp. ivanovii, assembly GCF_900187025.1. Classification (GTDB taxonomy): domain Bacteria; phylum Bacillota; class Bacilli; order Lactobacillales; family Listeriaceae; genus Listeria; species Listeria ivanovii. The sequence continues at coordinate 1,907,262 of NZ_LT906478.1, read as the reverse complement.
AGTCAAAAGATCCTGAAGGGCAATTTAAAGTATGCGAAGATGGTCCAGTATTTCGCGCAGATGAGGTGACATTATGAACCCGCTAGCAGTAGAAATTCCCGGTTTATCACTCAAAAATCCAATTATGCCTGCATCTGGCTGTTTTGGCTTCGGACAAGAATATAGCAAATACTATGATTTAAACGAACTAGGCGCTATCATGGCAAAAGCAGTCACACCAGAACCGAGACGCGGCAACCCAACCCCAAGAGTAGCTGAAACCGCGAGTGGAATGCTCAATGCGATTGGCTTGCAAAATCCAGGATTAGAACATGTTTTAGCACATGAACTACCATTTTTGGAACAATTTGACACACCGATTATTGCAAATGTAGCAGGGGCAACGGAAGAAGATTACGTTAAAGTCTGTGCCCGAATTGGTGAATCAAAAGCGGTTAAAGCGATTGAGTTAAATATTTCTTGTCCGAATGTTAAACACGGCGGAATTGCTTTCGGGACTGACCCAGAAGTAGCCCATCGTTTGACAAAAGCAGTCAAGGAGGTTGCTAGTGTTCCAGTATATGTTAAATTATCGCCAAATGTTGCGGATATTGTTTCTATCGCTCAAGCAATCGAATCAGCTGGTGCAGATGGGCTGACGATGATTAACACGTTACTTGGTATGCGAATAGATTTAAAGACACGAAAACCAATCATTGCGAATGGAACTGGGGGACTTTCTGGACCAGCCATAAAACCAGTGGCCATTCGGATGATTCACCAAGTACGAGCAGTAAGTAACATCCCGATTATCGGCATGGGCGGCATACAAACAGTAGATGATGTTTTAGAATTCCTTATTGCAGGCGCTGATGCTGTGGCAGTTGGAACGATGAATTTCACTGACCCATTTATCTGTCCAAAACTAATCGCCGAACTACCAAACCGCATGGATGAACTGAACATTTCTTCTTTACAACAACTCAAAAAGGAGCGAGAAAATCAATGAATAAACCAATTATCGCGCTAGATTTCCAAACATATCAAGAAGTAGAAACTTTTTTAGCTAAATTTTCCGGCGAGGCATTATCCGTAAAAGTGGGTATGGAACTTTTTTACAGCAATGGTCCGATGATTGTGGAGAAAATCAAACAGCAAAATCATGAAATTTTTCTTGATTTAAAACTCCACGATATTCCTAACACAGTCAAAAGCGCAATGACAGGCTTAGCAAAAATGGGTGTAGATATGGTAAATGTTCATGCAGCAGGTGGAAAAAAAATGATGGAATATGCACGTGAAGGTTTAGAAATTGGTGCTACGGGTGGTAAACGTCCGCTCCTTATTGCAGTGACACAACTAACAAGTACAAGTGAAACAGATATGCACGAGGAACAACTAGTGAAAGCGAGTTTGCTGGAATCAGTCATTCATTACAGTGATTTAACAAAACAAGCTGGGTTAGACGGCGTAGTTTGCTCCGCCCTAGAAGCAGAAGAAATCAAACTACGAAATGGCGCTGATTTTCTACGCGTAACACCGGGCATTCGCTTAGCAAGTGATGCAGCAGATGACCAAATTCGCGTTGTAACACCGGAGAAAGCGCGTTTAATTGGATCATCTCATATTGTTGTTGGTAGGTCGATTACTCGAGCAGAAGATTCAGTAGCAGCTTATAGTCAAGTATTAAAGGAGTGGAACGCATGAGCACAGAAAAACAAGTAGCAGAGCAATTATTAGAAATTAAAGCCGTCTTTTTAAAACCAAATGATCCATTCACTTGGGCTTCCGGAATTAAATCACCTATCTATTGTGATAATCGCCTAACACTAGGCTTTCCAAAAGTTCGTCAGTTTATCGCGGCAGCACTTGCGGAGAAAATAAAAGAAAATTTTGGTGACGTTGATGTAATCGCCGGAACAGCAACAGCAGGAATCCCTCATGCTGCTTGGGTCAGTGATTTACTAGATTTACCCATGGTCTACGTTCGTTCCAAAGCGAAAGAACATGGCAAAGGCAATCAAATCGAAGGCCCTATTTCCAAAGGTCAAAAAGTAGTTGTAATGGAAGATTTGATTTCTACAGGCGGAAGTTCTCTAAAAGCGGTTGAAGCATTAGAAGAAGCCGGAGCAGAAGTACTCGGCATCGCAGCAATCTTTACATATGGATTAGATAAAGGGAAGAAATTACTGGCGGAAGCTGATACGAAGCTAGTTACGCTTACGAATTACGATGAGTTGATCGAAGTCGCACTTACTAACAATTATGTATCAAAAGAAGACATGCAAACATTAAAAGAGTGGAAACAAAACCCGAAAACTTGGGGTAAATAAGCAAAAAGGGAAACACGGTAATTGCCGTGTTTCCCTTTTTGCCATTAATAGACCTTGTAACTTTCACCAGTTTGAGCGCCAAATACACTTTTCTCAAAAGCGCGGGCAACACGTTCAGCTGGAACAGGGTTAAAACCTTGGAAAAATGGTTCCAGTCTATCCCAAGATTCTTCTAAAACATTAGGACTAACCGTATTAATCCGGAGTCCACGAGGCATTTCGATTGCTGCTGATTTCGCAAAAGCAGTAACCGCACCATTTGCCATTGCAGCAGAAGCGCCTTGGACAATGGGATCTTCCATCATAATTCCTGTTGTAAGCGTAAAGCTACCGTTATCATTTAACGAATTAATTCCAAGTAAAACAAGATTAATTTGACCACCCAATTTGCTACTTATCGTAACAGCATTTTTTTCTGGTGTTAATTCCGTTAATGGGGAAAAAGTGGCACTACCAGTTGCAGAAACAACCGCATCGACTTTGCCAACTTGCGTATACATTTTTTTAATACTATCCACACTCGTAATATCGACTGTTACATCGCCACTATGTCTTCCAGCAGTTATTACATCTGCTTTTTTCTCCAAACGTTCCTTCACCGCAGAACCAAGCGTACCAGAAGCACCAATTAATAAAATTTTCATTTGCTTATCATCCTTTCAAGTAAAAAGTAAAGTCAGTATAACATTTACCCTTAAAAAAGGAATAAAAACGGCTCCAACAAAGAACCGCTAATTTTTCAATGCTAAAATAAGCTTTTCATCTGGTGTGACAAAATAAGTCGTTTGGTTATCATAAATCACATAACCAGGTTTGGCGCCGTTTGGTTTTTTGACATGTTTGACTAGAGTTCCGTCAACTGGGACTGTAGCTGAGAGACGGGCTTTGGAATAGTAAGCCGCAATCATTGCAGCCTCGGTAATAGAAGTCTCATCTGGTGCATTCGACTGAATTACGACATGTGAGCCCGGTAAGTCTTTTACATGGAACCAAAGATCATTATTTCGCGCTAATTTATTCGTTAAATAGTCATTTTGCTTATTGTTTTTTCCAACTAGAATGGATAATCCAGTTGAAGAAGTATATTTCTCTGGAGCTGGTAAAGTTGCTTTTTTCCGACTGCCTTTTTTCTGTTTGTAGCGCAGATAGCCTTGTTCAGCTAGTTCTTGGCGGATTTCTTCTACATCTTGCGGACCAGACGTTTCTAGTTGCGATTCAACCGATTCTAAATAAGTGATTTCTTCTTTTGTTAGCGAAATCTGTTCTTTTACTACTTCGACAGCATTACGCAACTTCTGATAACGGCTAAAATAGCTTTGCGCGTTGGCAGACGGGGTTTTCCGAGTATCAAGCGGAATCGTCATTTTTTTCATATCATCATAAAAATTCTCGACTGTAATCTCTTTCATACCTCGCTCCATCAAATGAAGATTGGCAGTTAATAGCTCGCCCTGCACCCGGTAAACATCTGCTTTTTCAGTTTCGAGTAAAGTGTTCTCGAGTTTTTCGATTTTCAGTCTGCTTCGAGCAAGTTCATTCGATAAGAGTTTTTCCAAATCGTGCGCAAATTGGTGCACCCGGTCGCGTCTTGCTTTACCAATATAAAAATGGTCCAAAAGAGTGCTTAAACTCGCGAATTCCGTTTGTTCAGCATCAACATGGCGTAGTGGAAAGAAGTAGTAGTCCTCTTTATTCAAAACACGCCATTCATTGGGAACAGCCGCTTTACCTAAATGCTGATTCACAAGGGCGACTACTTCAAAAAAAGCAGCCACAAGCGAATCAGCCGTTAGATTACCAGCCCGAAAAACAATTTCCCGAGCGAGCAGTGGGCTAAAACCAGCAAAATTTTGGACGAGTTGTTTCTCGAGTTTGCCAGCTGGAAAATCAAGTCGCGTCAGTAGCTGTTCGGCAGTCACTTCGAACGGATTTAATTTGTCAGTTGCTGGCGGTAAAATATAAGTTGCTCCTGGTAAAAGCGTCCGGTAACTATTTTGTGCCGGAGAAACGTGTTTAATGCAGTCAACAATCACATTTTTTGCGCGGTCCACCAGTGTGATATTACTATGCCGTCCCATGATTTCAACAAACAAATCACAAAAACGATTTTCGCCAATATCATCTTTGCCACGAATACTAAATTGCAAAATCCGTTCATTCGGAAGTTGCGTAATGGATTCAATAAATGCACCTTCAAGATATTTTCTAAGTAACATACAAAACATCGGTGGTTGCGAAGGGTTTTCTGGAATATCGTCGGTCCACTGAATTCTTGCATAGCTAGGATGCGAAGAAATGAGTAGCCGTTTATTTTCACGATTTTTTCGGATATATAAAACAAGTTCATGCGAAAACGGTTGGTGGATTTTCATAATTCGGCCACTTTCACCGTGTTCTGCAAGTTCTTCTGTCATTGATTTTAAAAACATCGCATCAAACGCCATTAGTCATTCATTCCTTTATGAGTTAGTTACTTTCTATTTTAACATACATTCCGAAAATGTATTGTATGCAGGAGGTAGCTTTGGTATAATAAGAAGTCAGAACAAATTTCAAGTAAACTTAGAGGGAACTTTAAGCAATGAAAGGTGTCTTGCCAAATGGTGAAAAGCATGACGGGATTTGGACGTGCAACGAAAGAGTTTGAAGCGTTCAAAGTAACCATTGAATTAAAAGCAGTCAACCATCGCTATTCCGAAGTTGTTTTTCGGATGCCAAAACAACTCGCCTATTTAGAAGGAAAGTTAAAAAAGACCATTAATAAGCAAATAAAACGTGGTCGGATTGAATGTTTCTTTTCCATTACTGGAGAGCAACTTGCCAAGCGCGAATTACATATTGATTGGGACCTGGCAGATAGCTATTACCGTTTTATCAAACAAGCAAGCGCTAGATATGAATTAGCTGAACTACCAAAAATGAGCGATTTACTTCAAGAACAAGAATATCTTTCTATCGAGGAAGAGGTAGACGCGAGCAGTGAACTAGAACGATTAGTTATCGAAACACTTACTCGAGCAACTGAGCGACTCGATGAAATGAGAAGTATGGAAGGCGCAGAGTTGTTACTTTATTTTAAACAACATCTCGCTACGCTTGAAAAAAGTTTAGCCATCATTCAAGCAGAAATTCCTGTTTCAGAAAAATACTACCAAGAAAAAATAGAAAACCGGCTCCAAAACATAGTCGGTGAAAACTTTGATCAAAGCATCGTTCTAACTGAAGTAGCACTTTTATTAGAAAAAGCAGACATCAATGAAGAAGTAGAACGCACAAAGAGCCATTTGAAGCAATTTTATGGTATCATTTTACTGGAAGAGCCCATTGGCCGGAAATTAGATTTTCTTATCCAAGAAATGAATCGTGAAGTTAATACCATTGGATCAAAAGCAAATTCGCTTCGAATCACCGAACAAGTCGTGGAAATGAAAACGACGCTAGAAAAAATTCGCGAACAAGTGCAAAATGTCGAATGATGTCGAGGAGGGGAAATGATGACAGAAAGAGGACTATTAATCGTACTATCAGGTCCATCAGGTGTGGGAAAAGGAACTGTCCGGGAAGCGGTTTTTAAAGACCCGGAAACAAGTTTTGACTACTCTATCTCGATGACAACACGTCTTCCTCGTGAAGGCGAACAAGACGGTGTTGATTATTATTTTCGTTCGCGCGAAGTTTTTGAACAAGCTATTTCTGACGGAAAAATGTTAGAATATGCAGAGTATGTCGGAAATTATTACGGCACTCCGCTTGAATATGTCGAGGAAAAACTACAAGCAGGTACTGATATTTTTCTCGAAATTGAAGTGCAAGGAGCAATGCAAGTTCGAAAAGCAATGCCAGAAGGGATTTTTATTTTCTTAACTCCGCCAGATTTATCCGAACTTAAAAACCGGATTATCGGCCGCGGAACGGAATCAATGGATGTGGTGGAAGAACGAATGGAAACCGCAAAAAAAGAAATCGAAATGATGGCATCGTATGATTATGCTGTAGTAAACGATGTGGTAGACAAAGCTGTTCAAAAAATCAAAGGCATCGTCGAAACAGAACACTTAAAAACCGAGCGAGTAATTCATCGCTACAAAAAAATGTTGGAGGGATTACAATGATGTTATATCCATCAATTGATAATTTATTGTTAAAAATCGACTCAAAATACTCGCTAGTAACAGTTGCCGCTAAACGCGCACGCTACATGCAACTAGAAAATGATAAAGGTGTACTTCCGAGCTATGAGTCCGACAAATTTGTTGGGAAAGCACTTGAAGAAATTCACGCTGGTAAATTAGTTTTAAAAAATGACGATAAATAAGACTGATTGCTCCGCTTTATGGCGGGGCTTTTTTTCTTTAGAGGCGTTTTATTTAAGAAAGTAAGTAGAATCTAGCTTCTAGATAGTTTTGTCGCGCCTTGATTTAATGTATAATAAAGTGAACGATTTTTTTATATTAAAATGAGGTGACTTTGAATGCAAGGGAAAAATATCTTACTCGCAGTGTCTGGTGGCATTGCTGTTTATAAAGCAGTCGCACTTACAAGTAAATTAACACAAGCTGGTGCAAACGTAAAAGTCATGATGACAAAGCACGCACAAGAATTTGTACCACCGCTTTCTTTTCAAGTATTATCAAAAAATGATGTATATACCGATACCTTTGATGAAAAAAAATCAAGCGTCGTTGCTCATATTGATTTAGCAGACTGGGCAGATTTAGTCATTGTCGCACCAGCAACAGCAAATGTCATCGCAAAAATGGCGAACGGAATTGCTGATGATATGGTTACTACGACCATTCTTGCAACAGAAGCACCAGTTTGGGTTGCTCCAGCAATGAACGTCCATATGATTCAACATCCAGCCGTTATCCGAAATATTAACCGTCTTTATCAAGATGGTGTTCGTTTTATTGAACCAGAAGAAGGATACTTAGCATGCGGCTATGTTGGTCGCGGCCGTTTAGAAGAACCAGAAAAAATCGTTTTACGTATTGTTGAATTTTTTCAAGAAGACAAAAATTTACTGCACGGCGAAAACGTCTTAATTACAGCTGGGGCAACACAAGAAAAACTCGATCCAGTTCGTTACTTTACGAATCACTCCTCAGGTAAAATGGGCTTTGCAATCGCTGAAGTAGCTGCAAGACAAGGTGCAAACGTAACTTTAGTCACATCAAGTAAAGCACTACCAGTACCACCAAATGTTCAAGTGGAATACGTCGAGTCAGCGGAAGAAATGTATCTTGCTGTAAAGAAAAATCAAGCCAACCAGTCTGTTTTTGTTATGACTGCAGCTGTAGCTGATTACACACCAGCCAATTTTTCCGAACAAAAAATCAAGAAACAACCAGGTGCTTTGACGATTGAAATGAAACGAACCAAAGACATTTTACTGGATTTGGGTCAAAATAAAACCGCGAGTCAAGTAGTTATCGGTTTTGCTGCTGAAACAGAAAACCTGGAAGAAAATGCGCGAAAAAAATTAACTAGCAAAAATGCGGATTTGATTGTCGCCAATAATATTAGTCAAGTTGGTGCGGGATTCTCGGCAGACACCAACATTGTAACGTTTTACCGGAAAGATGGCTCAAGTGAAGTATTGCCATTACTTGATAAAAAGAAAGTTGCTGAACATATCATCCAAGAAGCCGCTAACCTTTTAAGGAAGTGAATTAATGACTAACATCGCAAAAGTTATTGTGGATGTTCCAGCTATGCAAGTGGACCGTCCATTTGATTATTTTATCCCAGAAGATTTAGAAGAGCTGATACGACCAGGAATGCGGGTTAGTGTTCCGTTTGGTAATCGCAAAATTCAAGGCTTCGTTATCGGGCTTGGTGAAACCGAAGAAAACCCTAAGCTAAAAGGCATTGATGGTGTTATGGATTTAGTTCCAGTGTTAAACGAAGAGCTAATGGAACTAGGAGACTGGTTAGCCGAAGATACACTTAGTTTTCGTGTCTCAGCATATCAAGCCATGCTACCAGCTGCATTACGAGCAAAGTACGAAAAATATTTTTTGCGATTAGATGAGGAAAATACGGAACTAGAGCAATTATTCGAAGGCTACGAAACACTTGATTGGAAAGTAGCAGAAGCCCGTAACTTATTAAAACCACTAGGTAAATGGGTGAGAGAAGGCAGCGTTGAAGTTGTTTATCAAGTAAAGAACAAAATCACGAGCAAAAAAGTACGTGTCATTAACTGTTTGAAAACACCGAATCAATTAGCCGAAATAATCGAAGACATGCCTAAAAATGCTAAAGCACAGTCCCGCTTGCTCGCTTTTTTTCAAATGTTTGAAGGTACAGAAATTACTGCTACTGATTTAAAAAAACAAGCGGAAACTTCTGAAGCAACAATCAAAAAGCTAGCGGAGCAAGGCATAATAACTATAAAAGAAAAAGTCGTTTCACGCGATCCTTACGAAAATCACCAATTTGAAAAAAGTGAGCCATTAACGCTTTTACCAGGTCAACAAACTGCTTGTGAAAAAATAATTGGCGCTAACAAGCAAGAGACCTTTTTAATTCATGGGGTTACTGGGAGCGGGAAAACCGAAATTTATTTGCAAACAATTGAAGCAAAACTAAAAGAAGGCAAAGAAGCTATTGTGTTAGTTCCAGAAATTTCTCTAACACCACAAATGGTAGAGCGTTTTAAAAGTCGTTTTGGAAGTGAAGTAGCTGTGCTTCATAGTGCTCTTTCTGCTGGAGAAAAATATGACGAATGGCGCAAAATTGAACGGAAAGAAGCCCGTGTAGTTGTTGGCGCTCGTTCGGCTGTATTCGCGCCATTTGAAAATTTAGGAATTATTATTATTGATGAGGAGCATGAAGCAAGCTATAAACAAGAAGATAATCCGCGCTATCATGCACGAGATGTAGCGATTTGGCGCGCAAATAAATATCAATGTCCCGTAGTTCTTGGAAGCGCCACACCTTCCCTAGAATCTTTTGCCAGAGCGAAAAAAGGCGTTTATACCCTCATTGAATTACCAAGTCGGGTAAATGCGCAAGCGATGCCAGAAGTAAATGTGGTTGATATGAGAGAAGAATTGCGAAAAGAAAATCGCACCGAGTTCTCTACTGAATTACTAGAAAAAATCAAGGACCGAATTGCCAAAAAAGAACAAACCGTACTAATGCTCAATCGGCGGGGGTATTCTTCATTTGTCATGTGTCGTGACTGTGGTTATGTCGTCGAATGCCCAAACTGCGACATTTCGCAAACGTACCACCAAGCAAGCAACAAAATGAAATGCCATTACTGTGGGCACGAAGAACCTGTTCCGCAAAAATGTCCAAGTTGCGAGGGCGAACATATTCGTTACTTTGGAACTGGAACACAAAAAGTAGAAGAAAGCCTGACCAAACTGATTCCAGAAGCACGGGTGATTCGAATGGATGTCGATACCACGCGGACAAAAGGTTCTCATGAAAAATTACTCCGGAGTTTTCGAAACCATGAAGCAGACATTTTACTTGGGACACAAATGATTGCGAAAGGATTAGACTTTCCAGATATTACTCTAGTGGGGGTACTGAATGCAGATACCATGCTTCATTTACCAGATTTTCGAGCTTCCGAGCGAACTTTCCAGTTACTGACCCAAGTAAGTGGAAGAGCAGGTAGACATGAGCGAACGGGAGAAGTCGTAGTCCAAAGTTACAATCCAGAACATTACAGCATTGAATTTGCTAAGAAGCATGATTTCATTGGGTTTTATCAGCACGAAATGCAACTCAGAAAAATGGGAGCTTATCCACCGTTTTATTATTTAACGATGATTAATGTGAGTGATGAGAACGAAATGAAAGCTATCCGTACAATCCAAGAAATGGCCACCTTTTTGCGCGAGAAGTTAGGTCCAGAAGCAGTTATTCTTGGTCCGGTTCCTAGTACGATTGCACGTATCAAAAATAAATATCGCTATCAATGCATTATTAAATATAAAATCGAACCAAACTTAAAAAAAGAATTAAAAACCTTAATAACTCATTACCAAAAAGACCAACAAAAAGGTTTAACGATTAATATTGATGTACAGCCTTATGTATTAATGTAAAAGGAGCAAACTAATGACAAAAATTATTTTTATGGGTACACCAGCATTCTCTGTTCCAATTTTAGAACAGTTAGCCGAAGCTTATGACGTCATTGCTGTAGTAACACAACCAGATCGACCAGTGGGACGAAAGCGCGTATTAACACCACCTCCTGTGAAAAAAACAGCGCTAGAACTTGGAATCCCAGTTTTTCAACCAGAAAAATTACGAACTTCAAGCGAACTAGAGGAATTAACCGCACTGCAAGCAGACTTACTTGTAACCGCTGCATACGGTCAGATTTTACCAAACGCGTTATTAGAATCACCAAGACATGGCTCGATTAATGTCCATGCCTCTCTACTACCAGAGTATCGCGGGGGTGCTCCAGTTCATTATGCATTACTGGATGGTAAAACGGAAACTGGTGTCACCATTATGTATATGGTGGAAAAACTAGATGCAGGTGATATGATTAGTCAACGTAAAATTTCGATTACGGACGAAGATAATACGGGGACTATGTTTGATAAATTAAGCCAATTAGGTGCAGAGTTGTTAATGGACACATTGCCAGATTTTTTAGCAGGAAACATTACCGCTACACCACAAGATCCAGATAAAGTCACATTTGCTAGGAACATTTCTAGAGAACAAGAAAAAATCGATTGGGCTCGTCCAGGGCGAGAAATTTTCAATCAAATTCGAGGGCTTTCTCCGTGGCCAGTGGCATATACGACGCTCGAAGGAAAACCGTTTAAAATATGGGAAGCCCTATACGAAACGACAAAAGCAGACGGAGAGGCGGGGGACATTTTAACGGATAAAACAATCCTGAAAATTATCACTGGGGATGGTACGCAAATTGTACCAACCGTAATCCAACCAGCAGGAAAACCGAAAATGGATGTTCATTCATACATGTCCGGAGCTGGCAGAAATTTAAGCAAGACGACAAGGTTTGGTGAATAAATGAAGAAACAAAAAACAGTCCGTGAGATTGCCTTAGAACTCATTATCAAAATTGAAAACAATCAATCATATAGCCACTTACTAATCAATGATGCGCTAAAAAAGCAAAAGCTAAATTCCCTAGATAAAGGACTTTTAACTGAATTAGTCTATGGAACAACACAGCGCAAGATTACCTTAGACTATTATTTAGCACCATTTTTAAATAAAGAGCCAGATAACTGGGTGAAAAATTTACTAAGAATGTCCGTCTATCAATTAACATTCCTCGACAAAGTCCCAGAACATGCGATTTTAAACGAGGCAGGCGATATTGCGAAAGATTTAGGTCATCAAGGTGTGACGAAATTTGTGAATGGCGTTTTAAGAAATGTGATTCGTAAAGGGGTACCAAGTATTGATTTAATTCAAGATCCAGTGGTAAAAATTGCTGTGGAAACAAGTCTTCCAGAGTGGCTAGCAAGACGTTGGGCAGAGCAATACGGAATAGAGCAACTTCGTGAAATTGGTATGGCTTTCCTAGTTGCCCCACATCAAAGCCTACGCGCTAATCAAACGGAGATTCGAATAGAACAATTAATGAAAGAACTAAACGATCAAGGCATTACGGTGAAACGAAATGAATTTATCGATGAAGCGTTACTTGTTGAAAAAGGTTCTGTTGCAGAAACGAAAGCATATAAAGATGGCAAATGTAGTATTCAAGATGAAAGCTCGATGCTTGCGGCTTATGCACTACAATTAGAAGATAACTTAACCGTACTTGATGCTTGTGCAGCGCCAGGTGGGAAAACGACCCATATTGCTGAAAAAATGCACGGCACTGGAATGGTTCATGCGCTGGATATCCATGAAAAGAAAACAAAATTGATTGATCAAGCAGCGAAACGTTTACAACTTTTAAATATTCGTACCGCGCATTTGGATGCTAGAACAGCAAGCACGATGTTCGAACCAGAAACTTTTGACCGGATTTTAGTCGATGCACCTTGCTCTGGCTTTGGTGTACTTCGCAGAAAACCAGATATTAAATATGTAAAAACCGAAAAAGATATCCACAAATTAGCAGAAATTCAATTGGCCATTTTAGATGATGTTAGCCAATTAGTAAAAGAAAATGGTATATTAGTCTATAGTACATGTACCATTGATAAGGAAGAAAACGAAACAGTCTTGCGTGCTTTCTTAGAAAAACATCCAGAATTCACGCTTGAACCAGTAGCTCTTCCTGAAAAATTGGCACATATCAAGAAGGACGATTTTGTACAACTTTTACCAACCGATATTGGAAGCGATGGTTTCTTTGTTTCCAGTCTAAGGAAAGTTAGTCCTGAAAAATAGTGAGGTGCGTTTAAATGCATGCAGAATTTAGAACAGATAGAGGTAGGATCAGAAATCATAATGAAGATAACGGTGGCGTTTTTGAAAACAAAGATGGTCAGTCGATAGTAATTGTAGCAGACGGAATGGGCGGTCACCGAGCAGGCGATGTAGCGAGCGAAATGGCTGTACGTTTACTTAGTGATGCATGGAAAGAAACAACTGCCCTTCTAACTGCTGAAGAGATTGAAGCTTGGTTACGGCAGACTATTCAAGAAGTGAATAAACAAATTGTTCATTATGCAGAAAGCGAAATGGATTTGAATGGTATGGGGACAACCCTTGTTACAGCAATAATGGCACAGTCCCAAGTAGTTATCGCCAATGTTGGTGACAGTCGTGGCTACTTGCTCCAAAATAATACGATGCGTCAACTCACCGAAGATCATTCGCTTGTGCATGAACTACTTAGAACCGGCGAAATCAGCAAAGAAGATGCCATGAATCACCCGCGGAAAAACATTCTTTTACGTGCGCTTGGTGTGGAAGGTAAAGTAGAAGTAGATACTTTCGTCGTTCCATTTCAAACAAGTGATACTTTATTACTTTGTTCAGATGGTTTAACGAATATGGTTCCTGAAGCTGAAATGGAAGAAATTTTGAAAAGTAAACGAACTCTTTCTGAAAAAGCAGATGTATTTATTACAAAAGCCAATTCTTATGGAGGAGAAGATAATATTACTGTATTGTTAGTGGAACGAAATCTTACTCAGAAAGGGAGGAACGCTTCATGATGATTGGTAAACGTCTAAATGATCGATATAAAATCTTACATGCTATAGGCGGCGGTGGAATGGCCAATGTTTATCTTGCTCATGATATTATCCTAGACCGTGACGTTGCTGTAAAGATTTTACGCATTGATTTAGCAGATGAAAGTAATCTTATACGCCGTTTTCAACGAGAAGCGCAATCTGCAACAAGTTTAGTTCATCCTAATATAGTCAGTGTCTATGATGTTGGTGAAGAAAATGACTTGCACTATATCGTTATGGAGCATGTCGATGGAATGGACTTAAAACAATACATCCACGAAAACCACCCAATTAGCTACGAAAAAGCAGTCGATATTATGCTGCAAATCGTTTCCGCAGTAGCTGTTGCGCATCAACACCATATTATTCACCGCGATTTGAAACCGCAAAATATCTTAATTGACCATGATGGTGTCGTGAAGATTACTGATTTTGGGATTGCGATGGCGCTTTCTGAAACCTCTATTACCCAAACGAATTCTCTTCTTGGCTCTGTCCACTACTTATCACCAGAACAAGCTCGTGGCGGGATGGCAACGCAAAAATCAGATATTTATTCACTTGGAATCGTTTTATACGAATTACTTACAGGAAAAGTACCGTTTGACGGAGAATCAGCTGTGTCCATTGCGATTAAGCATTTACAAGCAGATATTCCTTCCGCAAGAACACAAAATCCAGAAATCCCTCAAAGCCTAGAAAATATTATCATTAAAGCAACCGCAAAAGATCCTTTTCTGCGTTACCAAAATGCAGAAGAAATGGAAAAAGACTTACAAACTTGCTTAAATAAAGATCGTCTTAATGAGCCAAAATACGTTTTCAAAGCAGATGATGGCGATACAAAAACCATCCCAATCATTGCAACAAAAGAAGCAATGCAAAATTTGGATAATACCATTGTCCCTGAAGGAAAAGTGGCCGCAGAAGAAGTAACGGAAGAAGATAAAAAAGGCAAGAAAAAGAAAAAAATGAGTAAGAAAAAGAAAATTGCTTGGATTGTTTTTTCAGTAATTATCGCCTTTACTATCGCTATCTTACTACTTTGGATGCTTGGTAAAGGTCCAGAAGAAATTGCTGTACCTGATGTTTCAGGGAAAACGGAAGACCAAGCCATTGCCCTACTTCAAAAAGATGGTTTTGTCATCGGGAAAACCGCTGAAAAAAATAGCGATGAAGTAGAAGAGGGAAAAGTGATTAATACAGATCCTGATGCTGGGGAGATGAAGGAAAAAGGAACCAAAGTAAACCTATTTGTAAGCATTGGCTCTAAAAAAATCACGATGGATGATTATACTGGTCGAAGTTATGATGACACAAAAGCATTACTAGAAGAACAAGGATTTAAAAATATTTCGTCCGAAGAGGCTTATAGTTCTGAAGTAGATAAAGGAATGATTATTAGCCAAACGCCCTCAGCAGGAACCAATGTCGTAGCGAAATCAACGGATGTAAAATTTGTCGTAAGTAAAGGTGTTGAGCCAATTACCTTGAAAGACCTTCGCGGATATACGAAAACAGCCGTAGAAGATTATGCGTCACCCCTAGGACTTAAAGTATCCAGCTCGGAAGAAAACTCTGATTCAGTTGAAAAAGGCCAAGTTATTTCACAGTCTCCTTCATCTGGAACTACGATGAATCCAGGCGATACGATTGAAATAGTTATCTCTGCCGGGCCGAAAGAAAAAGCAGTTAAAGAAGTAACAAAAACATTTAATATTTCCTATACACCTAGTGATGAAGAAAATCCAGAGCCACAACATATTCAAATCTATATTCAAGATAAGGATCATAGTATGACAAGTGCTTACCGTGAAATGAATATTAGCCAAAATACATCGGTAGAAGTCACTTTCCAAATAGAAGAAGGTACGAGCGGTGGCTATAAAATTATTAGTGATGATAAAGTAATCGACGAAGGTACGGTTCCATATCCAAACTAATAAAGAGAACGGAGGGAATGTGCTGGAAGGACAAATTATCAAAGCATTGAGCGGATTTTACTATGTTTTCTCAGAAGGAAAAGTATACCAATGTCGGGCACGAGGGAATTTTAGGAAGCGAAATATTTCACCGCTTGTAGGGGATGACGTCGAGTTCCAAATTGAAAATAAAACAGATGGTTACATTTTAGATGTGATGTCACGGGAAAATGCATTAGTTCGTCCTCCCGTGGCCAATATTGATGTGGCAATTTTAGTATTTTCTGCAGTTGAGCCGGATTTCTCGACCAATTTAGCAGATAGATTCCTCGTTGCTATCGAAAAAGAAGATATCCAACCCGTTATTTGCATCAGCAAAATGGATTTAGCAACCGAGGCAGAAAAAGAACAGATTGCCCTTTATAAAGAAGTTTATGAAACGATCGGCTATGAAGTTTTTGAAACCAATCAAGAACCAGATAAAGAAGCGATTAAAGACTATATTAGTGGGAAAACTGCCGTTATAGCTGGTCAATCAGGTGTTGGGAAATCCACCCTTTTAAACAGCTTAAATAGCGACCTAACTTTAAAGACGGCTGAAATCTCCACTTCGCTCGGTCGCGGGAAACATACAACCAGACATGTAGAGCTTATGCCAATTGGAGACGGATTTGTTGCCGATACACCTGGCTTTAGCTCGATTGAATGGGATGATTTGCAGCCAGAAACGTTACAATTTTGTTTTCCAGAAATAGAAGATAGACGAAGTGGTTGTAAATTCCGTGGTTGTATGCATGACAACGAACCTAACTGTGCCGTGAAAACAGCTGTAGAAGCAAATGAAATAGCAGATTTTCGTTACCAACACTATATCCAAATTTTACAAGAATTAAAAAACAGAAAGCCGAGGTATTAAAAATGGGAAAAATAGCTCCTTCGATTTTAAGTGCAGACTTTGCGAATCTTGCAAGAGATATAAAAGAAGTAGAAAATTGCGGCGCGGATTATATCCATGTTGATGTAATGGACGGTCATTTTGTTCCTAATATTACATTTGGTCCTGCTGTAGTAAAGGCGATTCGGCCAGAAACAAAACTACCACTCGATGTTCACTTAATGATTGAAAATCCGGATACGTATATTCCTGAATTTGCGAAAGCTGGCGCGGATTATATTACTGTTCATGTGGAGGCCTGTACTCACTTGCACCGAACACTACAACTGATTCGCACGTACGGAGTTAAAGCCGGAGCTGTTCTTAATCCAGCGACGCCAATTGATGTTTTACAACACGTTTTAAATGAACTAGATATGGTTTTATTTATGACGGTGAACCCAGGATTTGGAGGACAAAAATTCATTCCCGAAGTTCTAGAAAAAATTACTGCTTTCAAACAAATTATCGACGAAAAAGAGTTAGATATCGAAATAGAAGTAGATGGTGGAGTAGACCATGAAACAGCCAAACTTTGCCGGGATGCAGGAGCGAATGTCTTTGTAGCTGGAAGTTATATTTATGGGAATAAAAATCGTCAAAGTCCGATTGATAAATTACGTGCTGTTGTAGGAGAATAAACGGGGAGGCTGGGACTAAACAAATGTTCCAGCCTTATTTGTCATAAAAGAAGGGGGATTAGATATGAAGATTATAAATGTCATGGTTGGTGGACCTGCGTCAGAGCTACCTGATTTAGAACCATATACAAATCGCGAAATCGACTGGATTGGTGTGGACCGTGGTGCGAAACGTTTATTAGATAGAGGAATCACGCCAACCATAGCAATGGGGGATTTTGATTCCCTTACTAAAGAAGAATTAGCCAATTTAAAAACGAAAGTAACGCACGTTCTTGAGTTTCCAGCCGAAAAAGATGAAACAGATACCGAAATTGGTTTAAGTTGGGCAATGGAACAAAATCCAGATAAAATACGTATCTTTGGGGCAACTGGTGGTCGGTTAGATCATTTACTAGCTAACTTGATGATGCTCACTAAACCACGCTTTCAAGCCGCCGTACCTGTTGTAGAAATGATTGACCGCTATAACTATATTAAAATGTACAGACCAGGAAGCTACACGATTGAAAAATTACCAGATAAAAAATATGTCGCCTTCACAACGATGCAAGATGTTACCGGACTTACATTAAATGGTTTTGTTTACCCACTTGAAAATGCTACTTACCCGGTAGGCTCTGCACTTTCTAGTAATGAATTCGTGGACCAAACAGGAGAGTTTTCGTTTACTAGTGGAATGATCTTACTGACTCAAAGTAATGATTAATATAGATTCAGGCGCTCATTGTATTATACCCCTAAAGTTAGATCAAATGCCGACCAGAGAAATCTGGTTGGTATTTTTAGCAAAAGAAAAAATGCACCGACATAATTGTCGCTGCACTTGATTTCTCCTTCAATTAAACGCGTTCCACTTTACCAGATTTCAGCGCACGAGCAGATACCCAAACTTTTTTAGGTTTGCCGTTAACCAGAATCCGTACTTTTTGCAAGTTAGCTTTCCAAGTACGTTTGCTGGAGTTCATTGCGTGGGAACGTTTGTTACCGGAACGTGATTTGCGGCCTGTAATAACACATTCTTTAGCCATAGTTTACCCCTCCTTACAGAGCTCTTCGGATAATTTATTTAAAATAACCTATCCATTTGTTTTTCATACACTAGAATAATTTATCATAAACCACTACACTTTGCAAGAGGATAAGCGAAAATAGTGCAAAGAATTTTTACTTGACAGCATAAAATTAGATTTAATCAAGCAAATTTGTGATATGCTTTCCAAAGGGCTGTGATTATAGTAAAATAGGTAGGGACAACTTATTAAGCAAATAAAATCATATTAAAAATAATCGAATGAGAATATAATCCGCTGGGAGGAATAATAAATGGCAATTGAAATCGACACAAAGCTTGGCAAAATTGATATTACTAGTGATGTTATTGCGACGATTGCTGGTGGTGCTGCAGAAGAAAACTTCGGTATCGTTGGTATGGCAAGTAGACATCAAATTCGTGATGGTTTAACAGATATTCTTAGAAGAGAAAATTATACAAAAGGTGTTATCGTAAGACAAGAAGAAGAAGGTATTCATATCGACATGTATATCATTGTTAGTTTTGGAACGAAAATTTCCGAAGTAGCACACAATGTGCAAGAACGCGTGAAATACACTTTAGAAAAAACACTCGGTATTACAGTGGAATCAGTGAATATTTATGTTCAAGGTGTCCGAGTAATCAAGGAATCTTAAGGAGGATTATGTAAGTGAGTATATATCAGTTAGACTCAGAGAAATTTGCAGCAATGATAGCGCTTGGAGCAGAGAATTTAGCGAAGAATGCTGATTTTGTTGATTCATTAAACGTCTTCCCGGTTCCAGATGGTGACACGGGAACAAATATGAACTTATCCATGACTAGTGGCGCAGAAGAAGTCGCCAAAAATGACAAAGAAACGATTAGTGCCGTCGGAGCAAATCTGGCAAAAGGCTTGCTGATGGGCGCACGAGGAAATTCTGGCGTTATTTTATCACAACTTTTCCGAGGATTTTCGAAAGCAATTGAAAATAAAGAAACATTAAATGCAGAAGAATTTGCCGGAGCTTTCGTAAAAGGGGTGGAAACAGCCTATAAAGCAGTGATGAAGCCGGTCGAAGGAACGATTCTTACTGTTGCTCGTGAGGCCGCTAAAGCAGGTGTACAAGCCGCTAGCGAACATCAAGAAATCGAATTAGTAATGGAAGCAATTTTGAAGCAGGGGAAAGTGGCATTAGAAAAAACACCAGATTTACTTCCTGTTTTAAAAGAAGTTGGTGTGGTTGATAGTGGTGGACAAGGCCTTATCATTATTTATGAAGGCTTTTATGGCGTGTTAACTGGCAAAATGGCAGAAGCCCCTGATTATATGGCTTCCATGGGTGAGTTAATCAATGCAGAACATCACCGCCATGTGCAAGATTTTATGTCAACCGAAGATATTCATTTTGGTTATTGTACTGAAATTATCGTCAAAATTAACGAAAACAAACCCGGTTTAAAACCTTTTGATGAAGAACAATTTCGCCAAGATTTAAGCGAACTAGGTGATTCCTTACTTGTTGCAGCGGATGAGGAAGTCGTAAAAGTCCATGTCCATGTGGAACATCCCGGCGAAGTTCTGAATTACGGGCAACAATATGGTAGTTTGCTTAAAATGAAAGTAGAAAATATGCGCGAACAACATAGCGAAATTGTTAGTGATGAAAAAGAAGTCGCAAAAGACAAAGCACCTTACGGGATTGTTACCGTTTCTGCTGGCGATGGTATGAAGAAACTTTTTGAAAGCATGGGCGTATCCGTTGTGCTTTCCGGTGGACAAACAATGAATCCAAGTACAGAAGATATTGTTAAAGCGATTGAATCAGCAAATGCTGAGCAAGTTTTCGTACTTCCAAATAATAAAAATATCCAAATGGCAGCTGAACAAGCGGCCCAACTTTTAGGCGAAGATAAAGTACAAATCATCCCTACTAAAACGATTCCACAAGGATTGACTGCTGTGCTAGCATTTCAACCAGAGCAAGATTTTCAGGCAAATGCAGCAGCAATGAAAGCAGCAATAGAAGAAGTTGCTAGCGGACAAGTCACAACTGCAGTTCGGGATACAACAGTGGAAGGTATCGAAATCAAAAAAGACAGCTTTATCGGTATGGTAGAAGGCAAAATCAAAGTAAGCTGTGAAACTTTGGAAGAAGCATCATACGAAACATTAGAAAAACTACTAGATGATGATAGCGAAATTGTGACTATTATCTTTGGTGAAGAGTCGGATTTAACTGCTACAGAAAAATTAGCGGACAAAATAACAGAAGCGTATCCCGATATAGAAGTAGAAATTCATGAAGGAAACCAACCAGTTTACCCATATATTTTCGCAGTGGAGTAACCAAAGATATTAAATGAATAGAAGAAAGGATGATCAGAAGTGAAATTTAATAGCGTGTTTGACATTATTGGTCCAGTGATGATTGGCCCATCAAGTTCACATACTGCAGGAGCTAGCAGAATTGGCGCGATTGCACGAGCTGTTTTTAATGAACAACCATCCCAAGTAGATATTCATTTATATGGTTCTTTCGCTAAAACATATAAAGGGCACGGAACAGACGTAGCGCTCATTGGTGGATTGCTTGGTTTTGAACCAGATGATCCAAGGATGAAAGAATCACCAAAATTAGCAGAAGAATGGGGTATGCGCATTCAGTTTATTGAAGAAGTGGAAGAGCCGCCCCATCCGAATACCGTTAAGCTGGTATTAAAACATGGCATGCAGCAAATGACTTTAATCGGAGCATCGATTGGCGGAGGAAAAGTAGAAATTATTCGCTTAAATGAATTTGAACTAGAATTTACTGGAACTGCACCAGCTATTCTTATATTACATCAAGATAAATTTGGTGCGATTGCAGCGGTATCATCTGTTATTGCAGATCATAAAATTAATATCGGACAAATGAAAGTATCTCGTAAAATAAAAGGCGACGAAGCTTTAATGGTAATTGAAGTAGATCAGCAAGTGGAGCAAGCTTTAATTACGAAGCTTGCTGAATTGCCAGGGATTTATCAAGTAGCAAGTGTGATGATTTAATACAACTTTTGGATATCTCTAGTAAATCGGTGGCTTTCGCTCGATTTGTGTAAAGTCAAATGGACGTGGTAGAGCGTGCATTTGGCTTTATTTTGAGTTGGAAGTCAGGTAGTTTGTAAAGAAGTATTAGAAAGCGAGTGTGGATAATGTTTAGAACTGTAGCAGAACTAGTAGATATCGCCGAACGTGAGAATCTAACTATTGCTGAAATTATGATAAATCGTGAAATGACTATTTCAGGTTTACCGCGGGAAGAAATCATTGCTGCGATGGATCGGAATTTAGATATTATGGAAGAAGCTATTAAAGAAGGCGAGGCGGGTGTTACTTCAACTACTGGTTTAACTGGTGGAGATGCGGTCTTAATGCAAGACTATATCAAAAAAGGTAATTTTTTGTCTGGAGAAGTTTTACTTGACTCTGTTGCTAAAGCTATTGCGACTAATGAAGTGAATGCCTCTATGGGAGTAATTTGCGCAACACCAACTGCTGGAAGTGCTGGAGTCGTTCCAGGCGTGTTATTTTCTTTAAAAGACAGGTTGCAAATGACGCGTGACGATATGGTTAACTTTTTATTCACGGCGGGAGCTTTTGGCTATGTAGTTGCGAATAACGCCTTTATCAGTGGGGCAGCTGGTGGTTGCCAAGCAGAAATTGGTTCTGCAAGCGCAATGGCATCAGCCGCAATTGTAGCCGCAGCTGGAGGAACCCCAGAAGAATCTGCTCATGCAATGGCGATGACGATGAAAAATATGCTTGGCCTTGTTTGTGACCCGGTAGCTGGACTTGTCGAAGTACCATGTGTAAAACGAAATGCACTTGGCTCTTCCCAAGCGATTATTTCTGCTGATATGGCATTAGCAGGAATTAAAAGTCGCATTCCATGTGATGAAGTCATTGAAGCAATGCACCGTGTGGGATTACAAATGCCAAGCTCTCTAAGAGAAACGGCAGAAGGAGGATTGGCGGCTACACCGACTGGACGTGCGATTCAGCGGAAGATATTTGGCTTGTCGCCAGAAGATACAAGTGAGTGAACTTAAAAGAATTCCGACAACTGAAATCAAAGGTATTGGGGAAAAAACAGCTAAAACATTAAATGAATTAGGTTTATCAACTGTCCATGATTTGCTTTGGAACTTTCCATATCGCTATGAAGATTACCGGTTGCGGGATCTATCACTCGTAGCCCATGAAGAACGGATTACCATCCAAGGGGAAGTACTTACAGAGGCTACGGTTGCTTTTTATGGGAGGAAAAAATCCAAGCTTTCTTTTCGGGTATCTACAGAAGGGCAAGTCATCAAAGTTGATTTTTTTAATCAGCCCTATTTAAAAAGTAAAATCAATGTTGGCGAAACAGTCACGATTTCTGGTAAATGGGACAAAGGACGCGCTCAAATCACTGCCAGCAAAGTGAAAATAGGCGTCGTAGAAAATGAAGAAGAGTTAGAGGGCGTATATAGACTAAAAGGAACACTTCGGAATAAAACGATGCAAAAATATACCCGCGCAGCTTTTGATGCCTATAGCAGTTTCATCGAAGAAGTTATCCCCACTAATTTGCTAGAAAAATATCAGTTAATGGACCGGTTAGAAGCAGTTCGGGTGTTACATTTTCCTAAAAATAATGATGAACTAAAACAAGCACGTCGCCGAATGGTTTACGAAGAATTTTTGCTATTTCAATTAAAAATGCAATTTTTCCGGAAAATAGAACGTGAAAAATCAGGCGGAATTTCGATTAATTATGATGTGGAAGATTTACGTCAATACATTGATTCACTCCCATTTGCACTAACCAAAGCACAAAAACGAGTCGTAAATGAAATCTGCGGAGATATGTTATCCCATTTTCATATGAACCGCTTACTTCAAGGAGATGTGGGCTCGGGTAAAACGGTAGTTGCATCGATTGCGATGTATGCTGCGGCAAAAAGTGGCTTTCAAAGTGCGTTAATGGTACCAACCGAAATTTTGGCAGAACAGCATGCTAATTCCTTAGTAGAACTTTTACAGCCATTTGATGTGACGGTAGGATTACTCACAAGTAGCGTCAAAGGAAAGCGGCGAAGAGAGTTGCTAGCGATGCTTGAAAACGGTTCGGTGGATGTGTTGATTGGCACACACGCCTTAATACAAGATGAAGTGATTTACCACCGTCTAGGGCTAGTTATTACGGATGAGCAGCACCGGTTTGGTGTAGCACAGCGCCGGATTCTTCGAGAGAAAGGAGCGTATCCGGATGTGCTGTTTATGACCGCAACACCAATCCCGCGGACACTTGCGATTACTGCTTTTGGTGAAATGGATGTATCGATTATTGATGAACTTCCAGCCGGACGAAAAGAAATCGAAACCTACTGGGTTAAACATCAAATGCTAGAACGCGTCATCGGTTTTATGGAAAAAGAAATTGATAAAGGACATCAAGTGTATATCATCTGTCCACTAATTGAAGAATCCGAAAAACTCGATGTGCAAAATGCGATTGATGTTTTCAATATTCTCCAAAATAAATGGGGAACAAAATATCGACCAGGTTTAATGCATGGGAAATTGTTACCAGCAGACAAAGAACAAATTATGCGCGATTTTAATGATAAGAAAATTGATTGTTTAGTTTCGACGACCGTTGTGGAAGTTGGAGTGAATGTGCCAAATGCGACAATGATGGTTATTTATGATGCGGATCGTTTTGGTTTAGCACAGTTACATCAATTACGTGGCCGAGTTGGACGGGGAGCAGATCAATCATACTGTATCCTCATCGCAGATCCAAAAACAGAAGTCGGTAAAGAACGAATGATGATTATGTCTGAAACAAATGACGGTTTTGTTGTCAGTGAACGTGACTTAGAACTTCGTGGGCCGGGAGATTTCTTCGGCAGAAAACAAAGCGGTGTTCCTGAGTTTAAAGTAGCAGACATGGTCCATGATTACCGCGTACTCGAAATTGCTCGCCAAGACGCGGTCCACATGATTTTTGAAGAAAACATGTTAGAAAATAATCAATACGAAAAATTAGTGGCATTACTGGAAGTAGAAGGAGTCTTTACAGAGCAAAAACTAGATTAAACCGAAGTAATATCTTTTAAAAAGCTTGCAACTTTGCTTGTTTTTTAATAACATATTAAAGTACCAATAAAATACAAGGAAGTTCTGAAGGTTATCCGGCAGAGGTAACTTCCTTTTTTTAACCAGTATTTAGTAGCTGGTATTAGTACCTTTCACAATAAAAGAGATGAGGAAAGTGCATGAAAAAATATTCTAAGAAGGACAGACAACTAAAGCTTCAAGTTGCGATTGAAGAAAATCCATTCATCACGGATGAGCAACTTGCTGAAAAGTTTGGAGTCAGTGTGCAAACTATCCGTTTAGACAGAGTAGCACTTTCGATTCCTGAACTCAGGGAACGAATTAAACATGTTGCGAGTGTCAATTATGCCGATGCCGTAAAAAGCCTTCCCATCGATGAAGTGATTGGTGAAATTATTGATATCCAACTTAGCAAGAGCGCTATTTCTATTTTTGATGTGCGAAGTGAGCATGTCTTTAAGCGAAATAAAATTGCTCGGGGGCATCATTTGTTTGCCCAAGCTAATTCCTTAGCAACCGCAGTCATCCCAAATGAACTTGCTTTAACAACACAAGCTACAGTACGTTTTGTTCGTTCTGTAAATGAAGGAGAACGCATCATAGCAAAAGCAAAAGTACGTCCAGCAACAGATAACAGGCCTATTACAGTAGTAGATGTGACGAGCTATGTTGGAGATGAAGTAGTGCTTAAAGGTAAGTTTGAAATGTATCACGCAACGCAAAAATGAAAAAAAGGACTGACGTATAATGAAAATTGCTGTAGATGCGATGGGTGGAGATCACGCACCAAAGGAAATCGTTTTAGGTGTGATGAAAGCAGTTGCCCAATATAAAGATATCGAAATTCTCCTTTTCGGGGATGAAACAAAAATCAATGCGTTTTTAACTGATAAAACCCGTGTCAAAGTCATACATACCGATGAAAAAATCGAAAGCGATGATGAACCTGTTCGCGCGGTCAAACGAAAGAAAAAAGCTTCGATGGTTCTTGCTGCCCAAGCCGTGAAAGACGGAGAAGCTGACGCATGTATTTCAGCTGGTAATACAGGTGCACTAATGTCCACAGGTCTTTTCGTTATTGGCCGAATTAAAGGAATTGATCGTCCAGCACTCGCACCAACTTTACCGACTGTAACAGGTAAAGGTTTTGTTATGCTTGATTTAGGCGCCAATGCCGAAGCCAAACCAGAACATTTATTACAATTTGGGTTAATGGGTTCTGTTTACGCGGAAAAAGTTCGTAAAATCGACCGCCCTCGCGTGGCACTTTTGAATATCGGAACAGAAGAAACCAAAGGAAATGACTTAACGAAAAAATCCTTTGAACTAATGAAAAATCAGCAAGCATTCGAATTTATTGGTAATATTGAAGCACGTGATTTACTAATGGACGTAGCTGATGTGGTTGTAACAGACGGTTTTACAGGTAATATGGTACTTAAATCTATCGAAGGAACCGGAGCAGCTTTCCTAAGTATGCTAAAAATGAGTTTACTGAACGGCTTCAAAAATAAAGTAGCCGCTAGCTTCTTGAAAAAAGATTTAATGGAACTAAAAGCGAAAATGGATTATAGCGAGTACGGCGGCGCTTGTCTATTCGGTGTTCAAGCTCCAGTCGTCAAAGCACATGGTTCATCAAACGCAAATGGCATTTTCACCACGATTCGTCAAGTACGAGAAATGGTAGAAAAACAAGTTGTCGAAACGATTAAAGCAGAAGTAGATAAAGGAAAATTAGGAGGAACAGAAGCAGATGACTAAAATCGCATTCGTATTTCCCGGTCAAGGAGCACAAAAAATCGGCATGGGACAAGATGTAGCAGCAGAATATCCAGAAGCAAAAAAAGTATTTGATGATGCAGATGCAAGACTTGGCTTTTCGATTACAGAGGTAATTACAGAAGGACCAATCGAATTATTAACTAAATCAGAAAATGCGCAACCAGCATTAGTTTCTACTAGTGTAGCGATTTTACGTGCACTGGAAACTTATGGTGTGAAAGCTGATTTTGTTGCTGGGCATAGCCTTGGGGAATATAGCGCGCTTGTGGCGGGGGGCTTTTTAGATGCAAGCGATGCCATTTATCTCGTTCGTAAACGTGGTGAACTAATGGAAGCTGCTGTACCAAATGGCAAAGGTGCGATGGCGGCTGTTCTTGGCTTAGATCGTGATACATTGAAAGCAATCACGGATGAAGTAACTGCTGCTTTTGACGAGGTTCAACTAGCGAATCTTAATTGTCCCGGTCAAATTGTTATTTCTGGAACCACAGAAGGTGTTGAGAAAGCCGGTGAAAAAGCGAAAGAGCAGGGAGCTAAACGCGTTTTACCACTTGCTGTTAGCGGACCATTCCATTCGAGTTTAATGGAACCAGCTGCACAAAATTTCCGTGAAGTTTTGGCAGAAGTAGAAATTTCAGACGGCAAAATTCCAGTTGTGAACAATGTGGATGCTAAACAAACAACGGATAAAGCAGCAATTAGCGACAAACTAATTAAGCAAATTTATTCCCCAGTTTTATGGGAAGACACTGTAGAAGCGCTTATTAAAAACGGCGTAGATACTTTTATTGAAATTGGTTCTGGAAAAGTATTAGCCGGTTTAATAAAAAAAATCAACCGTGACGTGACAGTACTTTCAGCAGGTGATTTAGAGTCTGTAAAAAGTGTTGCCGCGACATTGAAAGGAGAATAATGGATGACTTTACAAGGAAAAGTAGCAGTAGTAACAGGTGGATCACGAGGAATTGGTCGTGATATTGCCATCAAATTAGCAAAGGAAGGCGCAAATATTTTCTTCAACTATAACGGTAGCCCAGATGCGGCGGAAGAAACCGCTAAATTAGTTGCCGAGCATGGCGTAGAAGTAGAAATAGTGAAAGCAAATGTTGCCATCTCAGAAGATGTAGATGCCTTTTTCAAACAAGCAATCGAGCGTTTTGGACGTATAGATATTTTAGTAAATAATGCAGGGGTTACTCGTGATAATTTATTAATGCGTATGAAAGAAGAGGAATGGGATGATGTGATTAATATCAACCTAAAAGGAACTTTCCTTTGTACAAAAGCAGTAACTCGTACAATGATGAAACAACGTGCAGGTAAAATTATCAATATGGCATCAGTGGTTGGATTAATTGGTAATGCTGGACAAGCTAATTATGTGGCAAGTAAAGCAGGTGTTATCGGCTTAACAAAAACAACTGCACGAGAATTAGCTCCACGTGGAATTAATGTAAATGCGATTGCACCAGGTTTTATTACCACTGAAATGACAGATAAGCTAGATGATAAAACAAAAGAAGCTATGCTTGCACAAATTCCACTTGGCGAATATGGTACAACCGAAGATATCGCGAATGCGGTTCTTTTCCTTGCAAGCGACGCAGCGAAGTATATTACTGGCCAAACACTATCCGTTGATGGCGGAATGGTCATGTAAATTAGGTTAATGAGTGCGAATGAACTTGACTCGCATTACTTTAAATATTTTTGTTTACGTAGGAGGAATAATCCTATATAATACTTGGAGGGAGGTGAAGTGAAAATGGCAGAAGTATTAGAAAAAGTTACAAAAATCATCGTAGACCGTCTAGGCGTCGAGGAATCCAAAGTAACTTTAGAAGCTTCCTTCAAAGACGATCTAGGTGCAGATTCTCTAGACGTTGTTGAATTAGTAATGGAACTTGAAGACGAGTTCGGAGTTGAAATCTCTGATGACGACGCTGCGAACATTAACTCAGTTGGTGATGCAGTGAAGTACATAGAGGAAAACGCATAAAACTTTATGTGACCGGATAAATGAGGGTGCCCGTGTTACTTATCTTCGCTGTGGTAACTTCCGCAAGTGGGATAAGTAGTGCTGGCAGCCTCTTTTTCAAGGTCGTACTATTCGTTGGTTCATTTTCTAAGCAGCTTTTTGCTAGCAGCTGTTTAGAAAATGAACTTGCTTATTAAAGAAAGGGGCAAGTGGAATGAATCAGTGGGAAGAATTACAGGAAAGTGTTGGTTTTTATTTTGAGGATGTGGAGTTATTAAAACAAGCATTCACGCACTCTTCCTATGTGAACGAACACCGCAGGGAGAATGTAAAAGATAACGAACGTCTTGAGTTTCTTGGAGATGCAGTACTAGAGCTTACTGTCTCTGATTACTTGTTTAACAAATACCCAGATATGGCAGAGGGACACATGACAAAAATGCGTGCAGCAATTGTTTGTGAGCCATCTTTAGTCGAATTTGCTGAAGTAGTTCATTTCTCCAAATATGTTCGACTAGGTAAAGGGGAAGAAAAAGCTGGCGGAAGAACAAGACCAGCGCTTCTTGCTGATGTATTTGAATCATTTATTGGCGCACTTTATTTAGATAATGGGATTGCCAAAGTAGTAACATTTCTAGAAAGAATTATTTTCCCGAAAATTGATGCGGGAGCTTATTTGGAAACGGTCGATTACAAAACACAACTACAAGAAATCGTCCAACGCGACCGCGATGTATTAATTGAATATGATATCCTCGGAGAAACAGGTCCGGCGCATAATAAAGCTTTTGATGCCCAAGTCATTGTTAATGGACAAGTACTCGGCAAAGGGAGCGGCAGAACGAAAAAACAAGCAGAACAAAGTGCGGCACAATTTGCAATAAACCAACTGACACACAGACAATAAACTAAATGGAGGTGTCCGGACATGTTATTAAAACGATTAGAAATGAATGGCTTTAAATCCTTTGCAGACAAAGTTGCGATAGATTTCGTGCCCGGCATGACTGCAGTTGTAGGGCCAAATGGTAGTGGGAAAAGTAATATTACCGAAGCAATTCGTTGGGTACTAGGCGAACAATCCGCTAAATCTTTACGTGGTGGACGAATGGGCGATGTTATTTTTGCTGGGAGTGATACCCGGAAACCAATTAATTTTGCGGAAGTATCGTTAATCCTTGAAAACGAAGACCATTTTTTACCGCTCGATTATAGTGAGGTTGCTGTTACTCGAAGAATTTATCGTAATGGTGATAGTGAATTTTTAATAAATAAAGAAAATTGTCGATTAAAAGATATTGTCGATTTATTTATGGATTCCGGACTTGGAAGAGAATCTTTTTCAATCATTTCACAAGGGAAAATTGACGAGATTCTAAATAGTAAACCAGAAGAACGGCGCTCGATTTTTGAAGAAGCAGCGGGTGTCTTAAAATATAAACACCGTAAAAAACAAGCAGAAAACAAATTATTTGAAACCGAAGAAAATCTCAACCGCGTTCAAGATATTTTGTATGAGTTAGAAGGGCAATTAGAACCGCTAGAAATGCAGGCTTCGATTGCTAAAGATTACTTATTCCAACAAGAAGAATTAGAAAAATACGAAGTAACGTTACTAGCAACAGAAATTAAATCACTAACGGAAAAATTAACTAATGCACGTAAAGAATTTGGTGAAAATCAAACTATTTTAATCAAACTACGCGAAGAACTGCATAGCGAAGAAGTAATCATCGCTGAGGAGAAACAAGCACTAAATGAAACGGATATCATGCTTGATGCTTTACAAGAACGGCTTCTAGTCGAAACAGAAAAACTAGAGCAACTAGAAGGTGAGCGGAACCTTCATTTAGAACGTAAAAAACATAGCAGTGAAAATGAACAAGTTTTTGCTGAAACGCTGGCTGTTATTACGGAAAAAATTACTGCACTCGAAGAACAAAAAGAAATACTAAGCAATACGAAACGCGAAAAAGAAACAGCATTAGAAATCGCCCTTAAAGCAAAAAAAGAAATAGAAGAAACACTCGCAAAATATGATGATCTATCCGAAGAAGCTATCGAGAATCGGAAAAGTGATTATATTGAATTGCGTCATACCCAAACAACGATTAATAATGATCTAGGTTATATCGAGCGCCAAATTGCTCAAATCACAGGACGAATTGATAAACTCGATCTCGAAAACAGTCAGCATGTTGATGAAAGAAAAGATATGCTCGCCCAAATCGAAACAACGAAAAAACATTTAGATAAAATCCAAGCCGAACTAACGGAACAAATGGAAATTTACCGAGAAGTGCAGCAAACGTTAGCAAAACAAGAAGCTATTTTTGAGGCGCAAGAACGAGGTCTTTATAAACACTATGAGACTGTACAGCAAATGAAATCACGAAAAGAAACTTTGGAAGAGCTAGCAGATGATTATGCCGGATTTTTCCAAGGTGTTCGGGAAGTACTAAAAGCGAAAAAAGAAATCCCAGGTATTCTTGGTGCGCTTGTGGAGCTGGTAGAAATTCCAGCAAAATATCAGCAAGCAATGGAAACAGCACTCGGAGCAAGTGCACAAAATGTCGTTGTGGAAGATGACAAGGTGGCACGTGAAGCGATTAGTTTTTTAAAGAAAACGAGGAGCGGACGCGCAACCTTTTTGCCACTTTCGACGATTCAACCCAGAGAAATTCCGGCAGCTACCAAAAATGCTTTACTTAACCAACCAGCTTATATTGCCCTTGCTAGTGAAGTGATTTCTTTTGATGAAAAAGTATCGCCAGTCATTTTAAATGCACTTGGAACAACCATTTTGGCAAAAGATCTAAAAGGCGCGAATACACTAGCCAGATTAGTAAATTTTAGATACCGAATTGTTACTTTAGAAGGGGATGTTGTCAATGCCGGTGGTTCAATGACTGGTGGCGCGACAAAAGGCGGAAAATCATCTATCCTTACAAGAAAACATGAACTTGGTCAACTAGCTGAAAAAATTGCCGAATTAAATGAATCAACAAGAGAACTCGAAACAGCTGTTCAAGTTGCTAAGGATAGCATGGCGAAAAAACGTGAAGAACTTGAAGAAACACGCGTTATTGGTGAAAATTTACGATTACAAGAAAAAGAACTGCTTGGAAAACTTGACCGTGAGAACGAGAATCTAGAACGTTTTAACAAGCAATTACAATTATATGACATGGAAAAAGAGGACGGCAGCGACGAACTAAACAAATTGCTCGCTCGAAAAGAAGCACTACTCATTGAACAAATCGAAATAGCGAAGAAAATTACGGCAACTGATGAAGAGATCCAAGCAATGACTTCTTCCAGTAAAGCGCTTGAAAGCAAGCGTTCAGCGGATTTAGAAAGTCTATCCTCCTTAAAAGCACAAATTGCTGCAAAACGGGAACAATTACAATCCTCTATCGAAGCAGTCGAACGTGTCACAACAACGCTACATGAAAATTACGAACAAAAAGAAGCGGCAGAACAAAAACTCGCTTCCTTAAAAAATAATCTTTCAAATGTTCATACAAGCGAAGAAACAGTTGGAAAATCAATAGAAGAACTACGCAAAGAAAAAGCAGAAACCAATGAAAAATTAACAACTGCAAGACAAACACGCGTAGAACTTCAAGAGAAAATGGAATTATTAGAAGCAGAGCTAACACAAAAAAATAATCAAATCAGCTTTTACTTGGAACAAAAAAATAATGTCGAAATTAGTATCGGGCGCTTAGAAGTAGATATTACCAATCGAATAGATCGTCTGCAAGAAGCTTATTTACTCACTCCAGAACAAGCGGAAGAGAAAATCTTGCCGGATGTAGATACCGAAAAAGCGCGCTCCAAAGTTCGCTTACTTAAACGTTCGATTGATGAGCTTGGTATTGTTAACATCGGTGCAATTGAAGAATTTGATCGTATTCAAGAGCGTTTCGATTTCCTCAATGGCCAACAAGAAGATTTACTTGCTGCCAAAGAAACTTTATTTAAAGTGATGGACGAAATGGATGAGGAAATGAAAATCCGTTTCAGCGAGAGCTTTGACGCTATTAAAACAGAATTCGCAATTGTTTTCCCTGAACTATTTGGCGGAGGAAGCGCAGAACTAGTTTTACTTGATCCAGAAAATCTTTTAACAACCGGGATTGATATTGTTGTTCAACCCCCAGGGAAAAAATTACAAAACCTATCGCTCCGTTCTGGTGGAGAGCGAGCCCTTACTGCTATTGCCTTATTATTCGCGATTATTCGTGTTCGTCCAGTACCGTTTTGTATTCTGGATGAAGTGGAAGCTGCTTTAGACGAAGCCAATGTTACGCGCTTTAGTCGTTATTTAAAACAATTTGAAGCGGATACGCAGTTTATTGTGATCACTCACCGTAAGGGAACGATGGAAGAAGCGGATGTATTATATGGGGTTACGATGCAAGAGTCTGGTGTTTCCAAGTTAGTTTCTGTTCGTTTAGAAGAAACTGCCGAGCTAATTAAATAAAAGGAGTAGAAAAAATGACCTTTTTTAAAAAATTAAAAGATAAAATAACCCAGCAAACCGATTCTGTTTCTGGAAAATTTAAAGATGGCTTATCGAAAACTCGTGGAAATTTCTCTGGGAAAATCAATGAAATGATTGCTCGTTATCGTAAAGTGGACGAAGATTTCTTTGAAGAATTAGAAGAAATTTTAATTGGAGCAGATGTTGGCTTTGAAACCGTAATGGAGCTTGTAGAAACTTTGCGCCGGGAAGTACAACTGAGAAATATTAGCGATCCAAAAGATGTCCAAGAAGTCATTGTCGAAAAACTAGTTGATATTTATCAAGGGGATGAAGAGGAAGAAGAAACGCTTCATATCGAAAAAGATGGTTTGACTGTCATTTTATTCGTCGGTGTAAATGGTGTTGGGAAAACAACCTCGATTGGAAAAATGGCACATAAGTTTAAACAAGAAGGAAAAAAAGTAATGCTTGCGGCTGGAGATACTTTCCGTGCGGGGGCAATCGAGCAACTTGAAGTTTGGGGCGAACGCACTGGCGTGGATGTCATCAAACAAGCAGAAGGAAGCGACCCGGCAGCAGTAATGTTTGATGCTGTTCAAGCAGCCAAAGCAAGAAAAGCCGATATATTACTTTGCGATACAGCTGGTCGCTTGCAAAACAAAGTCAACTTAATGAACGAACTTGAAAAAGTAAAACGCGTGATCACTCGTGAAATTCCAAATGCTCCACATGAAGTCTTGCTTGTTCTTGATGCAACAACTGGGCAAAATGCCTTTGTTCAAGCAAAACAATTTAAAGAAACCACCGATGTTACTGGTATTATCTTAACAAAACTTGATGGGACGGCAAAAGGTGGTATCGTGATCGCTATCCGGAATGAACTTCATATACCAGTGAAATTTGTCGGTCTAGGGGAACAAATGGATGATCTGCAAGCCTTTGATGCAAATGAATATGTTTATGGCTTATTTGCTGATATGGTTGATAACGAAAAATAAGCAACAAAAGCCGAATGATCTTTGTCATTCTGGCTTTTTTCTTTTTTGTTTAACCTTCCTTGACATTCCCGTGATTTCCCCGTATCCTTTAAAAGGAGAGAGGTGAAATGCCTTGTTTGAGAAGACAAACCGAATGAATTTATTATTTGATTTTTATCAAGAATTACTAACAGCAAAGCAAAAAGCGTATGTTTCTTTTTATTACTTGGACGATTACTCACTCGGTGAAATTGCCGAAGAATTTGAAGTGAGCAGACAAGCCATTTATGATAATATTAAAAGAACCGAAGAAAGCTTAGAGAAATACGAAGAAAAATTAGGAATGTTAAAAAAATATCAACAACGTGAAAAGCTTTTCGGAGAGTTAGAAGCACAATTAAAAAAGAAGAATTATCTGGACGAGCAAGTAAACAAAACGCTTGAACAGCTTAAAAATATCGATTAGGAGGCCAGAATCATGGCATTTGAAGGACTAGCTGGAAGACTCCAAGAAACAATGAACAAAATTCGCGGCAAAGGAAAAGTAAACGAAGCCGATGTAAAAGAAATGATGCGTGAAGTACGCCTCGCTTTACTAGAAGCCGATGTTAACTTTAAAGTCGTGAAACAATTTATCAAAACCGTTAGTGAAAGAGCAGTTGGCGTTGATGTAATGAAGAGTTTAACACCAGGTCAACAAGTCATTAAAATCGTTCAAGAAGAACTAACTAACCTTATGGGCGGAGAGGAAAGCAAAATTGGTACAGCTGATCGTCCACCAACTGTTATTATGATGGTCGGTTTGCAAGGAGCTGGTAAAACAACCACTTCCGGCAAACTAGCCAATTTATTACGCAAAAAATATAATCGTAAACCACTACTTGTTGCGGCAGATATTTATCGTCCAGCAGCAATTAAACAATTAGAAACACTCGGTAAACAATTAGATATGCCTGTATTTTCTTTAGGCGATCAAGTAAGTCCAGTAGAAATTGCCAAACAAGCAATTGAAAAAGCAAAAGAAGATCATTTAGATTACGTCATCATTGATACTGCCGGACGTTTGCATATTGATGAAACACTAATGGATGAACTAAAACAAGTCAAAGAAATCGCAAGTCCAACCGAAATCTTACTCGTAGTCGATTCGATGACTGGTCAAGATGCTGTTAATGTGGCTGAAAGTTTTAATGAACAATTAGAAATCACTGGTGTCGTTTTAACTAAGCTAGACGGCGATACTCGTGGTGGGGCAGCACTTTCAATTCGTTCCGTAACCGGTAAACCAATCAAATTTATCGCAACGGGAGAAAAAATGGAAGCTCTCGAAACTTTCCATCCAGACCGTATGGCATCTAGAATTCTCGGCATGGGAGATGTGCTTTCTCTTATCGAAAAAGCGCAAACCGATGTAGATACAGAGAAAATGAAAGCCATGGAACAAAAAATGAAAGATAACAGCATGACGCTGGATGACTTTTTAGAACAATTACAACAAGTAAAACAAATGGGACCGCTTGACGAACTGCTTAAAATGATGCCAGGCGCTGGAAAAATGAAAGGCCTCGATAACATGCAAGTAGATGATAAACAACTTGGTCACATCGAAGCAATTATCAAGTCAATGACCAAAAATGAAAAAGATAATCCAGATATTATTAATGCTAGTAGAAGAAAGCGAATTGCTCGAGGAAGTGGTCGTCCAATTCAAGAAATCAACCGCCTCTTAAAACAATTTACAGAAATGAAAAAAATGATGAAACAAATGACTGGCGGCGGCAAAGGTAAAAAGGGTAAAAATCCATTCGGTAATTTCAAAATGCCGTTTTAATAAAAAATCCATCATCCCATTCGGATGGTGGATTTTTTTGACGTGCTTAACCAATCAGATAACAATTCAACGTCATTTCTTTACATATCCTTCACTTAATCGATAAATCTTGTTGCTATAATGAAACTTGAGTTAACCAAAAGGAGGAGATAAAATGAAAAATTGGGTAAAAGTAACAGGCCCAGGTATCTTAACCGCAACATTATTACTTGGAGGATGCGGGAATCAGTCAGAAGAAAGAGCAGAAGCTAATGCCGAAACAACAAAATCACTTCAACCTGGGAGTCAAATAAAACTAGAAGGAGCAGTTAATGTTCGGGATCTGGGTGGCTATAAAACAACGGATGGCTTAATAATCAAACCACATAAACTGATCCGTAGTGCGGAACTTGTCACATTGAGTGATTCGGATAAAAAGAAACTCGTGAATACATATAATCTTTCACATATTGTTGATTTTAGAACCAATTCGGAAGTAGAGGCGAAACCTGATCCAACAATGACAAACGTTGACTACACACATGATTCGGTAATGAAAGATAATGGGACTTCCACAAGTACACAAGATTTAACTGCAAGTCTAGCCACAATGGATAACCCAGAAACTTTTTTGATTGAAGCAAATAAAAGTTTTATAACAGACGATACTTCTATTCAAGCATATAAAGATTTTTTCAACGTCTTGTTAAGTAATCAAGATGGTTCTGTTCTTTGGCACTGTACAGCAGGAAAAGATCGTGCCGGTTTTGGAACTGCCCTTGTTTTATCTGCCCTTGGAGTAGAAAAGGAAACGGTTATTGATGATTATATGTTGTCGAATAAATACCGTGCTGCTGAAAATAAAAAAGCAATCGCAGCAGTTGCAGCAAAAACGGACAATCAAAAAGTTGTTGATGGGATGACCGCGGTAATGGAGGTACGTGAATCTTATATAAACGCCGCTTTTGATGAAATTGATTCTAAATATGGATCTATGGATAATTTTTTTAAAGATAAGCTAGAATTAACCGAAGTAAAACAAGAACAGCTGAAAAAAATGTATCTATATTAAAAGTAGAGTAAAAAGAGTAGCCTGGAAAATAGGTTGCTCTTTTTTGCGTTCAAATATAATCATAAAAGAAGAACCATTCTAAAAACATTTGTATACAATTGAAAGACAATTCGTGTAAAGTGATGCTATATAGGTTTTAATACCTATTAATAAACAGTCCTAAAGTTTATAAACAAGCTATAAATACGCATATTTGTGTAACTTTTTGACTAATTGGATTGAATTAAAGTATTTTTTTCTCCTAGTACTTTTTACTTTAATTTTTAAGAATATACTATATAGTAAAGTTAACAAACTGGTTATTACGACGAATGACAGGTTCGAACTATCAATAAAAGAAGGGGGGGATCTCTTACTAAAATGTTGATTGAATCTGATATTGGATAAAGGGCTACGGGATAATGAACAGTTAGCTTAGTCACAAAACACAATTTAATACCTTTATTCTGTTTTCAGTTATTTTTCAAAATCATGGAAGATTGATTTTTAAGGGGGAAAAATGATGAAAAAACAGCGTGTAGATTACAAAAAGAGATTAGACCAGAAACGAGCGCAAAAAGCAAAACTAATTGCTGCACTAATTACGACTACTACGATGATGGTAGCTCCGGTCACTGTGAATTATGATTCTTTTAATCATCAATTTGCGCTTAGTGGTATTCAAGCAGATGCAGCAACCATTGATTTGCTTGGTAATTCTAGTTTGAATACCCAATATGCCAATGGGAAATTAGTCATAACACTTTCTGGGAACCAATTAGTAAGTGCTAGCGCAGTATCTACTTATTATCCTTATTTTGATTTGCCTAGTGAATTGTCTTCTATTCTAAGTAATCCAAATATAAGAGCAAATACAAAAATTGATTATAAAATTGCTTACTTAGGAATCGGGAATATCGGATTATTCAATCAAGGAACTGTAAATGGTAGTAATAGTAATTTCTTTATCGATCCTAGTAGAAATGCAGTTGGAGCGAGAGTAAATCATTTGCTTGGCATAGGTGTTAGTAGTATTTCAACATTCACTTTAACAATTGATTTACTGGCGCTTGGGGTTACGGCTCTTCCAAGTGCAGATGATGGAAAACTGGATTTTGCTGCAAGAACTGGTGATGGACTTTTAGATGTGGATTTATTGAATAGTAATGCGGCTAAGGGATCTATTGTGACGGAAGTTGGGGATGCCGACGCCGATGCGGGCGCTGATGCCGACGCTGATGCGGATGCTGATGCGGATGCTGATGCGGATGCTGATGCGGATGCGGACGCTGATGCGGATGCGGACGCTGATGCGGATGCGGATGCTGATGCGGACGCCGACGCCGATGCCGACGCGGATGCGGACGCTGATGCGGATGCCGATGCGGACGCGGATGCGGATGCGGATGCCGACGCGGATGCGGATGCGGATGCGGACGCTGATGCGGATGCGGATGCCGATGCGGATGCGGATGCGGATGCGGATGCGGACGCTGATGCGGACGCTGATGCGGATGCGGACGCTGATGCGGATGCGGACGCGGATGCGGATGCGGACGCTGATGCGGATGCCGACACTGATGCGGATGCCGACACTGATGCGGATGCGGACGCTGATGCGGATGCGGACGCTGATGCGGATGCCGACGCTGATGCGGATGCCGATGCTGATGCGGATGCCGACGCTGATGCGGATGCCGATGCTGATGCGGATGCGGATGCCGACGCTGATGCGGATACCGATGCGGATGCGGACGCCGATGCTGATGCGGATGCGGATGCGGATGCGGATGCGGACTCCGATGCTGATGCGGATGCCGACGCTGATGCTGACGTGGACATTGACTGGAGAGATTTCCTTGTTGACAGACCAATTGTCAACCCAATTTACGAAGGAACTAAAACAATTTCTGGGACATCCATTTATAAAAATCAAAATATGAATGCTCTTTTGAAATCCTTGCAATCAGATGCTCCGGCTGGAACTGTATTCTATATTAATTTGACCCTTCCAGATGGAACAGTCATTGGAAATGTATTAATTCATGCGGACGGAACATACACAATAAATATTCCTGATTATAATTTGAAAGCTGGAGAGGTAATTGATCTTCAAGTAACCGCCAAATACGGTGACGAAGTAAAATCTAGTGATAAAGTTTCTGTAACAGTGCTACCTCTAGCAGATTCTGATGCCGATGCGGATGCTGATACGGATGCCGATTCTGACGCGGATGCTGACGCCGACGCCGATGCAGATTCCGATTCTGACGGAGGAACAATTTCTACTGGTTCAACTGGTAATGGTGGAACTACTGGAGGAATTAGCAGTGGAACTGGGTCGCCAACAGCTAGTATGAGTTATGACGGATCAGGAGCAATGCTTTCGTCTGGATATAGCTCGGATGGAATGTCGAGTCTTTCTACCAGTGATCTTCCTTCCACAGGAGATACGAATAGTAGTCTTCCATGGGTTGGGCTAGGTCTCTTCGGGGTAGCTGGAGCGTTTTTATTACGTCTTTTCCGTAAATAGAGCCACAAAACATCGATTCCCTGCTGTGTGTTTGCAGCAGGGAAATTATAAAAGGAGTGGTACATATGCCTTGGAGAGGTGTATTAGATGAATTAGAAAATAAAATTATTGGTCAAATGACAGAAGCGGAAGAACATGCTACTTACAACGGGAAATGGCATGGCTTTTTAACAATTGGATACAAGGAAAAACGTGCTAAGGTGATAAACTTTAGCTATCTTTGTCTAGCAAATTTAATTAATGAAATGAAAAAAGTAGCACTTAAAAATGAAACAGAAGATGCTGTCTCTTTTAAAATGGATATCGGATTTAATTACCAATTAGAAAACCTCGCTGAATGGAATAAAAAGGCATTGAAAATCAAGAAAAATTACTATAGACGTGGAATAGCTTTAAATGAAAATTTTAAAATGGCTTTAATTGAACAAGAAATTAATGCGAATGCTATCCTTTTGCCAGCAGATGAAGGGCTAGCTATTAACGTTGAAAATATGAATAGATATTTGATCCAAGCTAGTAAAAACCAAGCCAAGTTGAATTTAACGATTGATTCAACTATCGTTACCTTTGAAACGGTAGGTTGGTTTTTTGATGGTAAAAAAATATATGAATTAGAAACTAATCCATTAGACCATGGACGTCGTAATACGGAACAGCTTACTCCAGATGATGTTCTCAAACTTGTTGAAAATGTAGGCAGTTATCTGGCTCATCAAGTAAACGGCACAGGTGAATTTAACTATGGTTGGTTTGCTTGTTTTGATAAAAAAATAAAACATTATAATAGCTTACGACATGCGAGTACTACTTATTCGATGCTTGAAGCTTATGAATTAACTGGGAATCAGGCAATTTTAGAAGCAGCGACGAATGCGCTCACTTTTTTAGAAAAGAACTTTATTTTTGAAAAAGGAGAAGTTGCGTATCTGATTGAACCGGAACTTCGCGAAATTAAATTAGGTGGTTCAGCAGCGACTTTGCTAGCGTTCACCAAATATATGCATATTACTGGAACAAAAACATATCTACCACTTTGCCGTAAAATTGCAAATGGAATCCTTTCATTACAAGATAAAACAGGGAAATTCACACATGTGTTAGAATATCCAACTTTAGAAGTAAAAGATATTTTTCGAATTATTTATTACGACGGAGAAGCAGTGTTTGGTTTACTTCGCTTATACGAAATTGACCGAGACACGAAATGGTTAGAAGCAGCGACAAAATCATTTAATCATTTCATCCGTGCTGATTACTGGCAAAATCATGACCACTGGCTTAGCTATTGTGCAAATGAAATTACTAAATATATTCCAGACCATGCATATTATGAATTTGGACTAAAAAACGCTTTTGATAATTTAACCTTTATTTACGAACGCGAAACTACCTTTCCGACATTTCTAGAGCTCACGATTGCGACCAAAGAAATGTCGCTTCGAATGGAGGAAACAGGTGGCTATAATTTATTAGCTGACTATCCAATAGTGGAACTTGAAAAAACGATTATGAAGCGCGCCCTTTATCAATTAAACGGTTATTTTTATCCAGAACTGGCAATGTACTATAAAAATCCAACAAGAATCGAAGGAAGTTTCTTTATTCGTCATCAATCTTTCCGTGTTCGAATTGATGATGTCGAACATAATATCTCTGGTTATGTGCGTTTCTATGGGTTACTTAATCAAGGGAAAATCAGTGCTAATGCTGAAACCGTCAGCTAAAAAGAAAAAAATATCCTCTGTAAAGAAAAAACACTTTACAAACAAATCCTTTACTGGTAATATATATACTTGTGTAAGACTTTATGGAGGTGTAATTAAACTATGGCAGTTAAAATTCGTTTAAAACGTATTGGTTCTAAAAAGAAACCTTTCTACCGTATTGTAGTAGCTGATTCTCGTTTCCCACGTGACGGCCGTTCAATCGAAACTATTGGTACTTATAATCCATTACTTGATCCGGTTGAAGTGAAAATTGACGAAGAAGCAACTTTGAAATGGATGCATAATGGTGCGAAACCATCTGATACAGTTCGCAATCTTCTTAGCCGCGAAGGTATCATGGAAAAATTCCATAACCAAAAATTAGGTAAATAAGGAGGTCTCGGCGCGAATGGAAGAACTTATTCTCTCAATCGTGAAACCCCTTGTTGACCACCCGGAAGACGTTGTTATCACGCCAGAAGAAACGGATACATCGTTAACCTACAAATTGTCTGTCAGTAAAGAAGACATGGGACGCGTGATTGGTAAACAAGGTCGTATTGCAAAAGCGATTCGTACTCTTGTCTATGCAGTTGGCTCCAAAAACGATAAGAAGATTCGTCTTGAAATTATCGAATAATAAAAACTCGTCAAATTGGCGAGTTTTTTTATCGCCTTTTTTTCATAAATCCTAAGAGAAGCAATTACCTCACGAAATGTTGTAAAATAGAATAGAAATGGAGGAATTGTGATGAAGCCAGTTATTGGAATTACCGGGAATAGATTAGTAAAAGGAGTGGACGTATTTTACGGACACCGAGTAACCTATACACAACAGCGCTACGTAGATGCCATCCAAAAAGTTGGAGGATTTCCAATCGCGTTGCCAATTGATAATCCCTCCGCTGCCGAACAAGCAATTTCTCTAGTAGATGGTTTACTACTTACTGGCGGGCAAGATATTACCCCACAACTTTATTTGGAAGAACCATCTCAAGAAATTGGCGCTTATTTTCCGCCACGAGATAGTTATGAAATTGCTTTAGTACGAGCAGCACTAGATGCAAAAAAACCAATATTTGCGATTTGTCGTGGGATGCAATTAGTCAATGTTGCGCTTGGTGGTACGCTTTATCAAGACATTAGCCAAGTAGAAACAAAAGCTTTGCAACACTTACAACAAGTCGATGAGCAATTAGGTTCACATACGATTGATATTGAACCAACGAGTGAACTTGCCAAATATCATCCTAACAAAAAATTAGTAAACTCATTACATCACCAATTTATTAAAAAAATAGCTCCTGATTTTAAAGTAACAGCGAGGACAAAGGATGGTATGATTGAAGCTGTGGAAGGGGATAACTTACCGAGTTGGTATCTTGGCGTGCAGTGGCATCCAGAATTAATGTATCAAGCCGACCCAGAAAGTGAACGTCTATTCCAAGCTTTAGTGGATGAATCCAAAAAAATTATG
Source organism: Listeria ivanovii subsp. ivanovii (assembly GCF_900187025.1). GTDB lineage: Bacteria > Bacillota > Bacilli > Lactobacillales > Listeriaceae > Listeria > Listeria ivanovii. The sequence goes on along the minus strand of NZ_LT906478.1, from coordinate 1,865,325 downwards.
GTAAAATAAGGACAATAATTGCTAGTGGAGGTGTCCTGTGGAAATCATCCAAAAAGTGGTCGTCAAGCAAGTATTAACGGAAGCAAGTAAACAAGAATTAATTGACTATTATAATGAACAAAAACGGCAAATCGAACAAGAATGTGACCAACTTCATTTTGAACAAAAGAAAATGGAACGAAAAAGCAAATTTCAACCAGAACGAGTGGCAGATTATTTTACCCATGAATTGGAGCTTCGCCGGGAAAAGAAAAAACTTATCCAGTTTCAAATGGAGCAATTAGAAGTCCTTGAACTTGGCAGTGAGATTCGCGAACGAGAGCTAGAAACTATCATCGACGTTCAAGTTGGGGACAAGTGGGATAGCTCTATTTTTGAAAAAACAATTGTTGTAAAGAACGGAATCATAGTAGAAATACGCTAGAGGTGACTTATGGAGAAAATGTACAATGTAGGAAAGATTGTGAATACTCATGGCTTAATCGGTGAAATTCGCGTTATCGCAACAACTGATTTTGCTGACGAACGGTTCCAAGTCGGAAATGCCGTTTACTTATTTGAAAAAAATAGCAAAAAACCCGAGAAATTAATCATTCGTTCGCACCGTAAACATAAGAACTTTGATTTATTAATGTTCGAAGGCTTTACAGGAATTCATCAAGTGGAGCGAATGAAAGAAGGCACACTTAAAATCAGCGAAAAACAATTAACCGATTTAGCAGAAAATGAATATTATTTTCATGAAATTATTGGTTGCTCAGTCGTGACAACAGATGGCGAGGAGCTTGGCGAAATTACGGAAATCCTTACTCCAGGAGCAAATGACGTTTGGGTTGTTAAAGGCAGCGATAAAAAAGAAAAACTGATTCCTTACATTGCAGATGTGGTAAAAGAAATCAATATTTCGGACAAAAAAATTACCATTGAAGTAATGGAAGGGCTGCTAGATTAATGAAAATCGATATTTTATCTATTTTTCCAGAGATGTTTTCCGGCGTAACAGGTAATTCAATTATCAAAAAAGCGATTGAAAATGAACGAGTAGCGGTTGAAGTCACTGATTTTCGGGAATATGCAGAAGGAAAGCATCATATTGTAGATGACTATCCTTATGGTGGTGGAGCAGGAATGCTACTCAAAGCGCAACCAATATTTGATGCCGTAGCTGCAGTAAAAGAAAACCAACCAGAAACCAAACCAAGAGTCATTTTATTAGATCCAGCTGGCAAACGTTTTAATCAAAAGATGGCCGAAGAATTTGCGGAGGAAGACCACCTTATTTTTATTTGTGGACATTACGAAGGATACGACGAGCGAATTCGAGAACATCTTGTAACGGATGAAGTTTCGATTGGAGATTATATCCTAACTGGCGGCGAAATCGGTGCAATGATTGTGATGGACAGTGTTATTAGATTGCTTCCAGGTGTGCTTGGTAATAAAGATTCTGCTGTAACAGATTCTTTCTCGACAGGATTACTCGAACACCCGCATTACACAAGACCAGCTGATTTCAGAGGAATGAAAGTACCAGATATTTTACTAAGCGGAAATCACGCATGGATAGAAGAATGGCGTGACAAAGAATCACTCAAAAGAACTTACGAACGCCGCCCAGATTTACTTAAAAATTACCCATTAACTGACAAGCAAAAGACTTGGCTGAAAGAATGGTCAAAAAGTAAATAAAAAGGACGTGTTGTAAAATGGCAATCTTTGGAACTCCAGATGAAAAAGAAAGCAAAAAATCCGAACGTCAAAAAGAACGAGAAGCTTATGTACAAGAAGAAAATGATCAAAAACGAATTGGACAAAAATGGCAGGATGTACAAGTCTCAACAGGACCAATTAACGTTAATCACGATATTTTAACGGTTGTTTTTGCTAAAAGCGTCCGTCCAAGAATAAAAAGTGATCCTGAAGCATACTTAGAAACAGTTGGCTTTGAAAACTTACTACAAGAGTTACAAAAGAAAGCCTTAGACGCAGGTGGAAACGGCTTAATTCACTGTTCTTTCACAGAGCATTTTGTTGATGATCTTGTTTACCAACTAGCCTATGGAACAGCTGTAAACATCAAAATTACTCGATTCTAAAAAAACTAGAAAACCACTTCACTGGTTTTCTAGTTTTTTTGTGCTCTCTTTATGACAGATTTTAAATCAAAATCAACTGCTGATTTAATTGGCCCATGCCCACAAGCTATTTCCGTTAGCTCAATCAATTGTAAATCTTTGGCAGAAGTAATGCTTGTCGCTAAATCCCAAGATCCCATTGCCGGAAAGGGGAAAAGTAGTCTTTTCTCACCACAAATAGCTGCACCACCACGTGTCTGAAACAAATCACCTGCAAATAAATGACCATTGCGTTCGTCAAAGAAAGACACAGAACCAGGTGTGTGACCAGGCGTATCAATAACCAGTAGTGAACCAACCATATCTCCGGCCTTTAATGTCTGATCAATTTTCACGGGAAGTTCTTTTGGATAACTACCTTTTAGCGGCATCTGAGCCTCAAATGCATAAATTTCTTTTTTCTCGACAAGTAAATTCTCCCTACTCCCTAACATCACGAGTGCGTCCGGAAAAGCATTTTTTAAAGCGAGTAAACCGCCAATATGATCCCCATGTGCATGTGTTAAAAGAATTCGGTTGAGTGGCAAATGAAGCCTCTCTATTAATGAAATAATCCCTTTTGCATGTGCTAAAATTCCGGTATCAATTAACGTTAAACTATTCTTTTCTAAAACTAAATAACAATTTACAGGAAATAGCGCAGGGAAGGTGGTAATTTGCCAGTATTGATGTTTCGCAGTTACTTTCATAAAGATGCCTTCTTTCTAATTACTTATTTACTAAGCAAAAGTAGTTATACATACGATACCCGTTTTTCAGAGAAAAGTTCATTTTTCATGAGAATGTAATCTATTATTAAAATAAGCCTTTCTGAAAGATAAAAAAGTAAGAAAAAAACTTTACAGCGAATCTAGTTTGTGGTAACCTAAATAAGGTGACTGGAGAGACCAGTCTGATAACGATATTCCGCTTCATTAATATATGAATGAATGTTTGTTGGAAGGAGAGAAAAACATGAACAAACTGATTGATGAAATCACAAAAAGTCAACTAAACCCAGATGTTCCAAGTTTCCGTCCGGGTGATACTGTACGTGTACATGCGAAAGTAGTCGAAGGTACTCGCGAACGTATCCAATTATTCGAAGGCGTAGTAATCAAACGTCGCGGAGCTGGAATCAGCGAAACTTTCACTGTTCGTAAAATTTCTAACAGTGTTGGTGTGGAACGTACTTTCCCAGTACATACTCCACGTATCGCAAAATTAGAAGTAATCCGTCGTGGTAAAGTACGTCGTGCGAAACTTTACTACCTACGTAACCTACGTGGTAAAGCGGCTCGTATTAAAGAAATTCGTTAATCATTTAACGGCTAAAACCCTTGAGAAATCAAGGGTTTTTGTTTATAAGAAAAATTTAAAGTCCGATATAAGTTTGTAAGATATCAGAAAGATATGTAAAAGAGGCATATTATAATTTGAAAGAAAATAATGCGAAATCAGAATTTTGTCCAATGAAAAAGATAATTTTTTTATTATTGATAACAAGGATAAGATATTTCATTACATTTTTGGAGATATATTCATTTGTTTGATATGTTATAATTTTATTGCACTATAAATAGACATAAAAAGATGAGAGCAATTATGAAGAAAAGCATCATGACGAAAAAATATTGTTTAATTTTAGGTGGTCTATTATTATTAATCTGTCTGTTTCCTTATTCAGCAAAAGCGGCTGAAAATACAAATCTACCACAAACAAAAGAACTTGCATATGATGCAACAAAAATCTTAGCACAGACGAAGTACAGAAGCGATTTCTTGATATTTCAAATAAGTATGAGGTGAATGAACCTTTTTCTAAAGAAGATGCAGAATTTGTTGTTCGGTATTCTGATAATAAAGAAGAAGCACCGGAGCCTACTACAATACCAATGGCACAGGCAATCAATTTTTATAAAGGAACTAGTTCTAAGTCATTTAACAAATCTAAAACATCTAGTGGCGTAAAAGTAACTTTTTCTGGTAAAATAAATAGTCATTTAAATGCGCTAAGTATAGGTGGTCAGTGGTACTCTGGCAAAACTACTGCTAAAATAAATAGCGGAAGTTCTAAAGTAAAAAAAATAAAAACGATCATTTCGCAGAATACTTTTGGGCTTATAGGTAATAGTGGTACCCGTATAGGGTTAGATCATAGCTCTTCTTTGACTAGTACAACTTCGAATAAAGGAGCTACAGTAAATTATTTGGATTAAAAGAAGAAATATAGCGCTTTATTTGTTACATATTCGAATACAACTACCTATGTAGAGGTTACAACAACAACGGGTACATTTAATTTATATGGAGTATAAAGAGGTGAGAAAGTGGGGAATTTTAATATAGTTGGAGCAATTTTATTATTAGCTAGTATAGCTTTAATAATTTATATTATTATAATAATTTTTAAGAAACTAAAAAATAAAGTGTTTTTCAGTAGTATGAAGTAGCTAGGACAATAGAATCTTTAAAACAAACAGGAATCTTGTAGATTTATTTTAAAATGGCTCTATACAATGATTCCTGTTTTTCAATTTTTAATGTGGAACCTCACACGATTTTAGCTAATATCACCTTGACACCATATCCCCCATATGATATAGTAATTAAGGTTATCAAACAAGAAAGAAGAAGCAACCCGCTTCTCGCCTCGTTAACATGGATGTTTTCAGGCAAAAAATTCAAACTTTCGTCGCGTTACTTGCGCGACTTTGAATGTGCGGGATTGCTGAAAAGCAGCCCGTTTTTTTATGGCCTCTGAACGAACGAGTTAGCAGGTCGCAGATTGGAACAGCTATTTTCTATCTTGTTGTAACAAAATTAAGTGGAGGTGGCTCACCATTAGCAAAGACATGTTGGTAAACGATGGGATTCGTGCACGTGAAGTAAGATTGATCGACCAAGATGGTGAACAATTAGGCGTGAAGAGTAAAATCGATGCGCTTCAAATTGCTGAAAAGGCTAATCTTGATCTAGTGCTTGTTGCTCCAACAGCGAAACCGCCAGTAGCTCGTATCATGGACTACGGTAAATTCCGTTTTGAACAACAGAAGAAAGATAAAGAAGCCCGTAAGAACCAAAAAGTCATCGTAATGAAGGAAGTTCGTTTAAGTCCAACGATTGACGAACACGATTTTGATACGAAGCTACGTAATGCACGTAAATTCCTTGAAAAAGGCGATAAAGTAAAATGCTCTATCCGTTTTAAAGGCCGTGCGATTACACACAAAGAAATCGGTCAGAAGGTGCTTGACCGTTTTGCGAAAGCGTGCGAAGACCTTTGTACAATTGAGCAAAGACCAAAAATGGACGGACGTTCCATGTTCTTAGTCCTAGCACCACTTCATGAAAAGTAAAGTTTTGAGGAGGAAATATTCATGCCAAAAATGAAAACCCACCGCGGTTCCGCTAAACGTTTCAAGAGAACAGGATCTGGAAAACTAAAACGCAGACACGGCTTCACTAGCCATATGTTCGCTAACAAATCCCAAAAACAAAAACGTAAACTGCGTAAATCAGCAATGGTATCAGCTGGCGATTTCAAACGTATTCGTCAAATGGTCGCTAAAATGAAGTAAGAGTAACATATTTTTCTAAATTCTAGGAGGTAGACAATATGCCACGCGTAAAAGGCGGAACAGTAACACGCAAACGTCGTAAAAAAATAGTTAAATTAGCCAAAGGGTATTACGGCTCTAAACATTTATTATTCAAAGTAGCTAACCAAGCAGTAATGAAATCTTATCAATATGCTTACAGAGATCGTCGTCAAAAGAAACGTGATTTCCGTAGATTATGGATTGCACGTATCAACGCGGCTGCTCGTATGCAAGATCTTTCATACAGCAAATTAATGCACGGCTTAAAATTAGCTGGAATTGACATTAACCGTAAAATGCTTGCAGACTTAGCAGTAAATGATATCGCATCATTTAACACACTTGCCGATTCAGCAAAAAAAGCATTAGCTAAATAATCGAAAAATCCTCGCTCTTTTGAGTGGGGATTTTTTATTAGTCGGACCTTAATATCAAAAAATCCAAGTTCGCTATCTGAGAACTTGGATTTTGCTTACTATATATTTAGTTCAAGCTCAACCGGACAGTGGTCCGAACCAAGCACATCAAGATGAATTTTCGCATCCACTAAATTATCTTTAAGTCGCTCTGACACGACAAAATAATCAATCCGCCAACCAGTATTCTGAGCTCTAGCATTCATTCGGTAAGACCACCATGAATAAGCTCCCTCTAAATCAGGATAAAAATAACGGAAACTATCGACAAATCCTGCCTCTAAAAATGTGGTGAATTTTGCGCGTTCTTCATCAGAGAAACCAGCATTTTTCCGGTTCGTCTTTGGATTCTTCAAATCAATTTCTTCATGCGCCACATTCAAGTCGCCACATAATACTACTGGTTTTGTTTCATCCAATTTCTTCACATAAGTTAAAATCGCATCTTCAAAAGTCATTCGATAATCCAGTCGTTTCAACTCAGCTTGAGAATTAGGCGTATAAACAGTTATCATGAAAAACTTCTCGAATTCTAGTGTGATAACTCGACCTTCTGTATCGTGTTCTGGAATATCTAAACCATAGCGTACTGATATCGGTTCTATTTTTGTGAAAATCGCTGTACCTGAATAACCTTTTTTAACCGCATAATTCCAGTAATCCTTGTATTCAGGTAAGTCTAAATCAATTTGTCCCGCTTGTAATTTCGTTTCTTGCAAACAAAAAATATCTGCGTCCACACTTTCAAAATATTCCAAGAAGCCTTTCTTTACTGCTGCTCGGAGTCCATTTACATTCCAAGAAATTAATTTCATCTGCCTGACAACCTCCATTCAACTAATAGCCTTATTATAACGTAACTTGCATGCTATAATGAACTTAAAAGATTGGGGGACTAAATGAAAAATTATGTTGCTCTACTGCGAGCTGTTAATGTCGCAGGGAAAAATAAAATAAATATGAAGGAGCTAAGTGTGGCAATACAAAACGCTGGCTTTACCAATGTGAAAACATATATCCAAAGTGGCAACATCATTTTAAGTTCTAAATTACAAACCGAAGAACTTGTTGCAAACAAACTAATCGAAATCATCCAGGACACATTTGCGCTAACAATTGATGTATTTGTATATGAAGAAGAAAATTATCATGATCTCATCCAAAATAACCCATTCCCACCAGAAGCAATCGGCGAAGAAGAACGGTGGATAGCGTTTTTTTATAAAGAACCAATACATATTCCTAGACAAAAAAATCAGCAAGCAGAAGTAATAGCAATCGGTCGCGTTTTATACGTTCATGTTTTTTCGAATCAAATTCACACGTTAAAGTTACCAATTTTCCTAGGCGGATATAAAAAAACAGTAACTACTTCAAGAAATTGGCGAACAACAATCAAGTTGCAAACATTTTTACAAGCAATAAACAGCCCGGAATAGAATTTTTGGAAAATCAAGTTTATAATGAAGAAGAATTGAATCTAAGGGAGTGACAAAGATGAAAGAAGAATTATTAAATCGATTCACCAAATATGTAAAAGTAGATACACAATCAAACGAAGAAAGTCCTGTTTGCCCAACGACACCAGGCCAAATGGAACTGGCTAACATGCTTGTATCTGAACTAAAAGAAATCGGAATGGAAGATGTTACCGTCGACGAATTCGGCTACGTTATGGCAACGCTCCCTTCCAACACAACAAAAGAAGTACCCGTTATCGGTTTTTTAGCACATTTAGATACCGCGACAGACTTAACTGGTAAAAACGTTCAACCACAAGTACATGAAAATTATGACGGGACGGACATCGTTTTGAACAAAGAATTAAATGTCGTTCTTTCCGCGAAACAATTTCCAGAACTAGCAGAGTACAAAGGTCAAACACTAATCACAACAGATGGGACAACACTTCTTGGGGCAGACGATAAAGCAGGTATCACTGAAATTATGGTAGCCATGAATCATCTAATAAAGCACCCAGAAATCAAACATGGAAAAATTCGTGTTGCATTCACACCAGATGAAGAAATCGGACGCGGCCCAGAACGTTTTGATGTGGAAGCTTTCGGTGCCCAGTATGCCTATACAATGGACGGTGGCCCACTTGGCGAACTAGAATATGAAAGTTTTAATGCAGCCGGAGCTAAAATCACCTTCAAAGGAAATAGTGTTCATCCAGGAACTGCCAAAAATAAAATGGTCAATGCTGTCAAAATGGCGATGGAGTTCCATTCGCGCATCCCAGCTCAAGAAGCACCAGAATTTACAGATGGCTATGAAGGATTTTATCATTTGATTTCCTTAAATGGCGATGTAGAAGAAGCGAAAGCCTACTATATCATTCGCGACTTTGATCACCTTAAATTTGTGGAACGTAAGACACATGTAGCAACAATCGCCAAAGAATTAGAAGAAAAATATGGCGAAGGAACGGTTGAGCTAACCTTGAAAGATCAATACTACAATATGAAAGAAAAAATCGAACCAGTAAAAGAAATTGTCGACATAGTTAGTGCAGCGATGCGAAACTTAGACATCGAGCCAAAAATCAGCCCAATTCGTGGGGGGACGGATGGCGCACAACTTTCTTATAAAGGATTACCAACACCAAATATTTTTGGCGGAGGAGAAAACTTCCATGGTAAATTTGAGTATGTTGCGCTTGAAAGTATGGTGAAAGCAACAGAAGTAATTATCGAAGTAGCTCGTTTATTTGAAGAAAAAGCTTAAAGAAAAGTGAGTCGGGAATTAATCCTGGCTCACTTTTTGTATACGCTCATTTACACTATTGGCAAAGACTTTTGCCTCACCATTTGCTACAAGAAGGGTATAACTTTCTTTATTTTTAAATTTTAAAATTAGTTTCTTTGTCATCGAAACAATGCTTATTTTTTGTTCCAAAATTTGAATCTCCTCATAGGCGAATTTCTTCAGTAAGTATATCTCCTCATTTTCTAAGTAAAAAATAAAAGCATCTTCATTAGAAATCCAAAGTCCATCCAATTCCATTAATTCGCCTTCGATACGATAACTAAAGGAGCCGTAAATTAAACTTGTATTCATTCCTAGCAACTCGCGAGCACCAGCTTTTGCAATCATTGTTTCATACAACCTATATCGCTCCTCTAAATAAAGATTTTTCTTGTCATCACTATACCATTTACTTTGGATAGACGGCAATGGAACCATCTTTTATCCGAATAAGCTCTACCGGTTTTTGGTAAAATGTTTGAAGAACTGGTGCAGTCAAAAGTTTTTCCGTTTTCCCGCAATGTGTTATTTCCCCGTCACGCAGTAAAATGATATTATCAAAGCAAGGTAAGATTTCTTCGGTATGATGCGTTACGAAAAGCATTGTTGGGGAATCCGCTCGTTCTGCAATCTTTTTAATGCGCCCTAGTAGACGGTCTTTGGCGAATAAATCGAGACCATTACAAGGCTCATCAAGAATAAGTAATCGAGGATGAGCCATTAGAGCACGAGCGATTAAGACGGTTTGACGTTCGCCTTGTGATAAAATGCTATAAGCTTTTCCGATAAGAGACGCGCCGCCACAATCAGTAAGAATTTGTTTGGCATCAGCAATTTCAGCCTTTGTCACTTTTGTATACATGCCGATACTTGCAAATTTGCCACTAAGTACAATTTGTTCACTAAGTTCGTACTCTTTTAGCTGTTGGCCTAAAGCATTACTAACCCAGCCGATAGATTTACGTAATTCTGGTAAAGAAGTTTGACCGAAAACATGACCTAGTACTTGTAATTTACCGCTACTCGGCCAAAGATAACCATTTAATAATTGTAATAATGACGTTTTTCCCGAGCCATTCAACCCAAGTATTGCCCAGTTTTCTTTTTCATTTACCACCCAATTAATATCCGATAAGATGGTTTTATTATCGCGTTTTAAAGTAACGTGTTCAAATTCAAACATCGAATACCCCATTTCCATTTTCTACTATTGTACATGAAAGAGAATTAAAAAAGGAGCTAAAACAATGAATAAAAACAAAATTATTACGAAAGCTGAAAAATGGATGCAAACCCATTTCAAAAACGAAACAACAGGTCATGACTGGGCACATATTAACCGAGTCCATAAACTTAGCAAAAAAATCCAAGCGATAGAAGGTGGAGATTTATTTGCGATTGAATTAGCAGCACTTTTCCACGATTACTCAGATACCAAGTTAACTAGTAACCCAGCGCAAGCCAGCAAAAGATTAGTAATATGGATGGAACAACAAGAAATGCCATCTAATTTGATTACCCAAATTATTCGAATTATGGAGTCTGTATCTTTTAAACAAGGTAATAATCCTATCCAAGCCCAAACAATAGAAGAAAAAATAGTTCAAGATGCAGATCGACTAGATGCTATTGGAGCAGTCGGTATAGCTAGAACCTTTACATATGGAGGGGCGCATAATCGAGAAATAACTGATCCACTTAATCCTGAAAACACGACAATACAACACTTTTACGATAAGTTATTACTAATCGAAAGCCAATTAAATACCCAAACCGCGAAAGAGATGGCCAAAGGAAAACAAAAAATTATGCAGGATTTTATACATGCTTTAGAACAAGAATTAAAAATATAACGCAAAACACTTGTATTTAGCCAAAAGGTATTATATAATAATAAAGCTGAATTGATACAAGATAATTTATTGAAAATTATTTTAAAAATTAGTTGTTGACGCGATTAAATCTTTATGGTAAGATTTAAAAGTTGCGTTAACAAAGCAACTGACCTTTGAAAACTGAACAAAGAAGAAGACGAAAAGCAATGAGACGTAAAGTCTCACTGGTAATCGCAGGGCAGAAAACAGAAAGCTGTTTTCAACAAAACAAACTAGTAATTTAATTGCTAGCGAAGTCAATTTGACGCAAGGAATCTTATTCACGGTGTTGAATAAGTATTCAAATTCAATTTATATTTTAAAGAGAGTTTGATCCTGGCTCAGGACGAACGCTGGCGGCGTGCCTAATACATGCAAGTCGAACGAACGGAGGAAGAGCTTGCTCTTCCAATGTTAGTGGCGGACGGGTGAGTAACACGTGGGCAACCTGCCTGTAAGTTGGGGATAACTCCGGGAAACCGGGGCTAATACCGAATGATAAGTAGTGACGCATGTCATCACTTTGAAAGATGGTTTCGGCTATCGCTTACAGATGGGCCCGCGGTGCATTAGCTAGTTGGTAGGGTAAAGGCCTACCAAGGCAACGATGCATAGCCGACCTGAGAGGGTGATCGGCCACACTGGGACTGAGACACGGCCCAGACTCCTACGGGAGGCAGCAGTAGGGAATCTTCCGCAATGGACGAAAGTCTGACGGAGCAACGCCGCGTGTATGAAGAAGGTTTTCGGATCGTAAAGTACTGTTGTTAGAGAAGAACAAGGATAAGAGTAACTGCTTGTCCCTTGACGGTATCTAACCAGAAAGCCACGGCTAACTACGTGCCAGCAGCCGCGGTAATACGTAGGTGGCAAGCGTTGTCCGGATTTATTGGGCGTAAAGCGCGCGCAGGCGGTCTTTTAAGTCTGATGTGAAAGCCCCCGGCTTAACCGGGGAGGGTCATTGGAAACTGGAAGACTGGAGTGCAGAAGAGGAGAGTGGAATTCCACGTGTAGCGGTGAAATGCGTAGATATGTGGAGGAACACCAGTGGCGAAGGCGACTCTCTGGTCTGTAACTGACGCTGAGGCGCGAAAGCGTGGGGAGCAAACAGGATTAGATACCCTGGTAGTCCACGCCGTAAACGATGAGTGCTAAGTGTTAGGGGGTTTCCGCCCCTTAGTGCTGCAGCTAACGCATTAAGCACTCCGCCTGGGGAGTACGACCGCAAGGTTGAAACTCAAAGGAATTGACGGGGGCCCGCACAAGCGGTGGAGCATGTGGTTTAATTCGAAGCAACGCGAAGAACCTTACCAGGTCTTGACATCCTTTGACCACTCTGGAGACAGAGCTTTCCCTTCGGGGACAAAGTGACAGGTGGTGCATGGTTGTCGTCAGCTCGTGTCGTGAGATGTTGGGTTAAGTCCCGCAACGAGCGCAACCCTTGATTTTAGTTGCCAGCATTTAGTTGGGCACTCTAAAGTGACTGCCGGTGCAAGCCGGAGGAAGGTGGGGATGACGTCAAATCATCATGCCCCTTATGACCTGGGCTACACACGTGCTACAATGGATGGTACAAAGGGTCGCGAAGCCGCGAGGTGGAGCCAATCCCATAAAACCATTCTCAGTTCGGATTGTAGGCTGCAACTCGCCTACATGAAGCCGGAATCGCTAGTAATCGCGGATCAGCATGCCGCGGTGAATACGTTCCCGGGCCTTGTACACACCGCCCGTCACACCACGAGAGTTTGTAACACCCGAAGTCGGTAGGGTAACCTTTTAGGAGCCAGCCGCCGAAGGTGGGACAGATAATTGGGGTGAAGTCGTAACAAGGTAGCCGTATCGGAAGGTGCGGCTGGATCACCTCCTTTCTAAGGAAAAGGAAACCTGTGAGTTTTCGTTCTTCTCTGTTTGTTCAGTTTTGAGAGGTTAATTCTTCTCTATACTGTTTGTTCTTTGAAAACTAGATAAGAAAGTTAGTAAAGTTAGCATAAATAGGTAACTATTTATGACACAAGTAACCGAGAATCATCTGAAAGTGAATCTTTCATCTGATTGGAAGTATCATCGCTGATACGGAAAATCAGAAAAACAACCTTTACTTCATCGAAGTAAATTGGTTAAGTTAGAAAGGGCGCACGGTGGATGCCTTGGCACTAGGAGCCGAAGAAGGACGGGACTAACACCGATATGCTTTGGGGAGCTGTACGTAAGCGTTGATCCAGAGATTTCCGAATGGGGGAACCCACTATCTTTAGTCGGATAGTATCCTTACGTGAATACATAGCGTGAGGAAGGCAGACCCAGGGAACTGAAACATCTAAGTACCTGGAGGAAGAGAAAGAAAAATCGATTTCCTGAGTAGCGGCGAGCGAAACGGAAAAAGCCCAAACCAAGAAGCTTGCTTCTTGGGGTTGTAGGACACTCTATACGGAGTTACAAAAGAAAGTTATAAATGAAGCGGTCTGGAAAGGCCCGCCAAAGACGGTAACAGCCCGGTAGTTGAAATAGCTTTCCCTCCAGAGTGGATCCTGAGTACGGCGGAACACGTGAAATTCCGTCGGAATCCGGGAGGACCATCTCCCAAGGCTAAATACTCCCTAGTGACCGATAGTGAACCAGTACCGTGAGGGAAAGGTGAAAAGTACCCCGGAAGGGGAGTGAAACAGTTCCTGAAACCGTGTGCCTACAAGTAGTTAGAGCCCGTTAATGGGTGATAGCGTGCCTTTTGTAGAATGAACCGGCGAGTTACGATTTGTTGCAAGGTTAAGCGGAAAAAGCGGAGCCGTAGCGAAAGCGAGTCTGAATAGGGCGAATAAGTAACAGGTCGTAGACCCGAAACCAGGTGATCTACCCATGTCCAGGATGAAGGTAAGGTAATACTTACTGGAGGTCCGAACCCACGCACGTTGAAAAGTGCGGGGATGAGGTGTGGGTAGCGGAGAAATTCCAATCGAACTTGGAGATAGCTGGTTCTCTCCGAAATAGCTTTAGGGCTAGCCTCGAGGTAAAGAGTCATGGAGGTAGAGCACTGTTTGGACTAGGGGCCCTTCTCGGGTTACCGAATTCAGATAAACTCCGAATGCCATGTACTTATACTCGGGAGTCAGACTGCGAGTGATAAGATCCGTAGTCGAAAGGGAAACAGCCCAGACCACCAGTTAAGGTCCCCAAATATATGTTAAGTGGAAAAGGATGTGGGGTTGCTTAGACAACCAGGATGTTGGCTTAGAAGCAGCCACCATTGAAAGAGTGCGTAATAGCTCACTGGTCGAGTGACCCCGCGCCGAAAATGTACCGGGGCTAAACATATTACCGAAACTGTGGATGAACCTCTTATAGAGGTTCGTGGTAGGAGAGCGTTCTAAGGGCGGTGAAGTCAGACCGGAAGGACTGGTGGAGCGCTTAGAAGTGAGAATGCCGGTATGAGTAGCGAAAGAAGGGTGAGAATCCCTTCCACCGAATATCTAAGGTTTCCTGAGGAAGGCTCGTCCGCTCAGGGTTAGTCGGGACCTAAGCCGAGGCCGATAGGCGTAGGCGATGGACAACAGGTAGAGATTCCTGTACCAGTGCTAATTGTTTAACCGATGGGGTGACACAGAAGGATAGGGAATCGCACGAATGGAAATGTGCGTCCAAGCAGTGAGTGTGAGAAGTAGGCAAATCCGCTTCTCGCGAAGCATGAGCTGTGATGGGGAAGGAAATGAAGTACGGAAGTTCCTGATTTCACGCTGTCAAGAAAAGCCTCTAGGAAGAGTAGTACTGCCCGTACCGCAAACCGACACAGGTAGATGAGGAGAGAATCCTAAGGTGAGCGAGAGAACTCTCGTTAAGGAACTCGGCAAAATGACCCCGTAACTTCGGGAGAAGGGGTGCTCTATTAGGGTGCAAGCCCGAGAGAGCCGCAGTGAATAGGCCCAGGCGACTGTTTAGCAAAAACACAGGTCTCTGCAAAACCGTAAGGTGACGTATAGGGGCTGACGCCTGCCCGGTGCTGGAAGGTTAAGAGGAGTGCTTAGCTTCGGCGAAGGTACGAATTGAAGCCCCAGTAAACGGCGGCCGTAACTATAACGGTCCTAAGGTAGCGAAATTCCTTGTCGGGTAAGTTCCGACCCGCACGAAAGGCGCAACGATCTGGGCACTGTCTCAACGAGAGACTCGGTGAAATTATAGTACCTGTGAAGATGCAGGTTACCCGCGACAGGACGGAAAGACCCCGTGGAGCTTTACTGCAACCTGATATGGAATGTTTGTACCGCTTGTACAGGATAGGTAGGAGCCGAAGAGACGTGTGCGCTAGCATACGAGGAGGCAATGGTGGGATACTACCCTGGCTGTATGACCATTCTAACCCGCCACGCTTAGCGCGTGGGGAGACAGTGTCAGGTGGGCAGTTTGACTGGGGCGGTCGCCTCCTAAAGAGTAACGGAGGCGCCCAAAGGTTCCCTCAGAATGGATGGAAATCATTCGCAGAGTGTAAAGGCACAAGGGAGCTTGACTGCGAGACTGACAAGTCGAGCAGGGACGAAAGTCGGGCTTAGTGATCCGGTGGTTCCGCATGGAAGGGCCATCGCTCAACGGATAAAAGCTACCCCGGGGATAACAGGCTTATCTCCCCCAAGAGTCCACATCGACGGGGAGGTTTGGCACCTCGATGTCGGCTCGTCGCATCCTGGGGCTGTAGTCGGTCCCAAGGGTTGGGCTGTTCGCCCATTAAAGCGGCACGCGAGCTGGGTTCAGAACGTCGTGAGACAGTTCGGTCCCTATCCGTCGCGGGCGCAGGAAATTTGAGAGGAGCTGTCCTTAGTACGAGAGGACCGGGATGGACACACCGCTGGTGTACCAGTTGTTCCGCCAGGAGCATCGCTGGGTAGCTATGTGTGGCAGGGATAAACGCTGAAAGCATCTAAGCGTGAAGCCCCCCTCAAGATGAGATTTCCCATTTCTTCGGAAAGTAAGATCCCTGAAAGATGATCAGGTAGATAGGTTTGGAGTGGAAGTGTAGCGATACATGGAGCGGACAAATACTAATCGATCGAGGACTTAACCAAAAAATGAAACGAAGTTACCTAACTGAACCCTTTCTTCTCTAGTTTTGAGAGAGCAATCTTTCAACAATTCAATATTGTCTGGTAGTTATGGCGAGAAGGTCACACCCGTTCCCATCCCGAACACGGTAGTTAAGCTTCTCTGCGCCAATGGTAGTTGGGGGCTTCCCCCTGCGAGAGTAGGTCGCTGCCGGGCAATTTGAAAAGTCCTAATTCGTTAGGGCTTTTTTGTTGTAATGAAGTGTTTCTTTTGTAAGGAGTATAGTAGAATGTTATATTAGTAAAAGATTCTTCAATGCGAAGTTTTACTGCAGTTTTTTAGTTGGAGGTAATTTAGTGGATAATAGTTTGTTTATAGTGGTGACGATTTTTGTTGTAAATATTTTATATGTGACAATCTATACGGTAAGGTTATTGCTGACAATGAAAGGATATCGATATTTAGCTGCGCTATCAAGTGTATTTGAGATGATTATTTATGTTGTTGCGCTAAGTCTAGTACTGGATAATCTAAATAATATCGAGAATGTATTAGCTTATGCGATTGGTTTTGGTGTGGGTGTTATTGTTGGAATGAAAATAGAAGAGCGAATCGCACTTGGATACATTACGGTCAATGTTATTACAAAAGAGTACAACTTGGACTTACCTAATCAAATTCGTGACTTAGGTTATGGTGTAACGAGTTGGCTTGCTAGTGGACGTGACGGTGAACGGATGATGCTTGAGATATTGACGCAAAGGAAAAATGAACGTAAATTATACAGGCAGATTATTGAGATTGATGGAGGGGCCTTTATTGTTTCATCTGAACCGAAACAAATTCATGGTGGATTTTGGATAAAACAAGTTAGAAAATAAGTGATGTATAGGATATTGTTATAAATAGAAAAAGCACCCCTAAAATTCGAATTTGGATTTTAGGGGTGCTTTTTCTATACTTTAGCTCTTTTATTTAGTGAAAACCGTTACATAATCAATGAAATGAAGATTAAATACAGTAAAACACGAACGTTAATAAAATGTAACATTTAAATGTTCGATTTTTCGTTGACTTTTAGCATTGCAATTGTTAGAATGAAGGAGTCGAAATGAGAAATGAAGGAGTTGATCACGTAATGCCTGCGGAAATTGGTGTCATAATGGGGAGTACCTCAGATTGGGATACAATGAAAAAAGCATGTGATGTATTGGATGAATTAGAAATCGCTTATGAGAAAAAAGTAGTTTCAGCTCATCGTACGCCAGATTTGATGTTTCAATATGCAGAACAAGCGCGGGAACGTGGTTTAAAAATTATTATTGCAGGTGCTGGGGGTGCCGCACATTTACCAGGTATGGTTGCTGCGAAGACGACTTTGCCTGTTATTGGTGTCCCTATTAAGTCAAAAGCATTGAATGGACTGGATTCATTATTATCTATTGTGCAGATGCCTGGAGGGGTTCCGGTCGCTACTGTTGCAATTGGTGAAAGTGGTGCGGTGAATGCTGGGATTTTAGCAGCACAAATTTTATCTATTACGGACGATGCAATTACTAACAGGTTGCAAAATAGACGTGCTACACTAGAGGAAATAGTTCTAGAAAGTAGTGATTCTCTTGAATAAAAAATTTTTGCTGACAAATAGTACAATAGGTATCATTGGTGGTGGGCAATTAGGTCGGATGATGGCTCTAGCTGCCAAGGCGATGGGATATCGGATTATTATTCTTGATCCAACTGTAGACTGTCCTGCTGCCCAAGTAAGTGATGAACAAATTATCGCAGACTATGATGATAAAGTATCTCTGAGGGACCTTGCAGAGAAGGCAGATGTCGTTACATATGAATTTGAAAATATCGACTATGATGCTTTGAAGATGACGCAAGAGTTAGTGGACGTGCCCCAAGGATCGGAGTTGCTTTCGATTACGCAAGACCGGATTTTGGAAAAAGCGTATTTAGAATCTGCTAATATCAATATTGCTCCATATGCAATTATTGTGGATAAAGAAGAAATTGAACGTGAAATAAAAAGTATTGGCTATCCAGCGGTTTTAAAAACGGCACAAGGTGGTTATGACGGGAAAGGTCAAGTTGTTTTACGAGATGCAAATGACATCGAAATGGCAGCTCGTTTATTACGTTATGGTTCATGTGTACTAGAAGCTTGGATACCGTTTGAAAAAGAGATCTCGATTGTTGTTGCAAGAGGAAAAGATGGACAAGTGGAAACATTCCCAGTGGCGGAAAACGTTCATGTGAATAATATTTTGCATACGTCGATTGCACCAGCAAATGTATCAGCGGATGTGCACGAAGAAGCAGAAGAAATTGCCAAAAAGTTAGCTGAGGTTCTTCAGCTGTGCGGCGTTTTGGCAGTAGAGATGTTTGTTACGAAGTCAGGGGCAATTTATGTTAATGAGCTAGCTCCGAGACCGCATAATTCGGGACACTATACAATAGAAGCTTGTTCTATCTCCCAATTCACACAACATATTCGTGCGATAGTTGGTTTACCACTATTAAAACCAGAATTACTTCAACCGGCATTGATGGTTAATATCTTAGGACAGCATGTGGATACCATGAATGAGAAAATGGGTGACTATCCGCACTGGTTTGTTCATTATTATGGAAAACAAGAAGCGAAAATGAATCGTAAAATGGGGCATGTCACTATTTTGACAAGTGAGCCGGAAGCGGTTTTGATTGATTTGGAAAAGACGCAAATTTGGAAGTAATTGGAGGAGTTTTAAAGGATGTTAGAACGTTATACTCGTAAAGAAATGGGCAATATTTGGACAGAAAAAAATCGCTATCAAGCTTGGTTAGAAGTGGAAATTTTAGCTTGTGAGGCATGGGCCGAGTTAGGAGAAATTCCAAAAGAAGATGTGGGGAAAATCCGTGCGAATGCAAAATTTGATGTCGATCGTATTCATGAAATCGAATTAGAAACGAGACATGATGTGGTTGCGTTTACTCGTTCTGTGTCTGAATCACTTGGAGCAGAACGTAAATGGGTTCATTATGGTTTAACTTCTACAGATGTAGTTGATACGGCCAACTCCTATTTATTGAAGCAAGCTAATGAAATTTTACGGAAAGACTTGGAAAATTTTATTGCGATTATTGGTGAAAAAGCGAAAGAACATAAATATACTGTGACGATGGGACGAACTCACGGCGTACATGCGGAGCCGACTACATTTGGTTTAAAACTGGCTTTGTGGTACGAAGAAATGAAACGTAATCTAGAACGCTTTAATTTTGCTGCAGATGGAGTAGAATTCGGAAAAATTTCTGGAGCAGTTGGAACTTATGCAAATATTGATCCATTTGTAGAATCCTATGTATGCGAAAAATTAGGAACAACGCCAGCGCCGATTTCCACGCAGACATTGCAACGTGACCGTCATGCGGAATATTTGGCAACGCTTGCGCTCATTGCAACTTCTGTGGAAAAATTTGCAGTAGAAGTTCGTGCACTTCAAAAAAGTGAAGTTCGCGAAGTAGAAGAATTTTTTGCAAAAGGTCAAAAAGGTTCCTCGGCAATGCCACATAAACGTAATCCGATTGGTTCAGAAAATGTTACTGGACTGGCTCGTGTGATTCGTGGTCATATGGTAACAGCGTATGAAAATGTACCGCTGTGGCATGAACGTGATATTTCACATAGCTCAGCTGAACGAATTATTTTACCGGATTCAACTATTTTACTTGATTATATTTTAAATCGTTTCGGTTCGATTGTGAAAAACTTGACGGTATTTCCAGAAAATATGAAACGTAATATGGATAGAACACTTGGACTTATATACTCGCAGCGTGTTCTACTTGCTTTAATTGATAAAGGGCTTGCTCGTGAAGCTGCATATGATGTGGTGCAACCGAAAGCGATGGAGGCTTGGGAGAAACAAGTACCATTCCGCGAGTTGATAGAACAAGATGCAACAATTACGGAAAACTTATCTGCGGCGGAAATTGCTGACTGCTTTGATTACCATTATCACTTAAAGAATGTCGACTTAATTTTTGATCGCCTAGGATTATAATTACGGACAGAATACTCACATGACCTCTTTGATAGCCATACTCTTCAAAGAGGTTAAGTAATTTATAAGGAGATAAAAATCGTGACTAACGAACTTGTTTATGAAGGAAAAGCGAAACAACTATTCAAAACGGAAGAGCCTGGAGTTTTACGTGTAGCATATAAAGATGATGCTACTGCGCTAAATGGTGTGCGAAAGGAATCTTTTGCAGGAAAAGGGGAGCTAAATAATCAAATTACCTCACTGGTTTTTTCTTATTTAGCGAGTGAAGGAATTGCTAGTCATTTCATCAAAGCTACTTCCAAAAAGGAGCAATTAGTGAAGGAAGTATCGATTATTCCGCTTGAAGTCGTGGTGCGTAATGTGATGGCAGGAAGTCTTGCGAAGCGTCTTGGAAAAGAAGAAGGAGAATCGATTCCAAATGCGATCGTCGAATTTTATTATAAAGATGATGCGTTAGATGATCCTTTTATTAATGATGAACACGCGCTTTATTTAGGAATCGCGACGAGAAATGAAATGGAAGAAATTCGTCAAGCAACTCGAGCTATTAATGTAGCTTTGCAAGCCTTATTTACTAAAATGAATATTACTTTGATTGACTTCAAATTAGAATTTGGTCGTGATGAGAATGGAAATATTTTACTAGCAGATGAAATTTCTCCAGATACTTGTCGACTTTGGGATAAAGAAACGAATCAGAAGCTGGATAAGGATGTCTTTCGTCGGAATATTGGCAATTTAACAGATGTATATACAGAAGTATTAAATAGATTGAAGCAAGTTCAAAACTAGGAGGTCACAAAATGTATAATGTCAAAGTATATGTCACTTTAAAGAAAAGCGTATTAGATCCACAAGGAGTTGCGGTTAAGGATGCAGCGAAAAGCATGGGATATCAAGAAGTAGAAGATGTGCGGATTGGTAAATTTATGGAACTTAAAGTAGCAAAATCTGATCGTGATATTCATGAAGTATTAAATGAAATGTGCGATAAACTATTAACAAATCCGGTGATGGAAGATTACCGCTATGAAATCGAGGAGGCTTAAACGATGAAATTTGCTGTCATTCAGTTCCCAGGTTCAAATTGTGACCTTGATATGTTACATGCGATTCAGGATATTCTTGGCGAGGAGGCGGAATATGTTTGGCATGCGGAGTCAAGTTTAGCTGGTTTTGATGCCGTTTTATTACCAGGTGGATTTTCTTATGGGGATTACTTAAGGACTGGTGCAATTGCTAAGTTTTCTAATATTATGCCAGAAGTTTTACGTTTTGCGGAAATTGGAAAGCCTGTGCTTGGTGTTTGTAACGGGTTCCAAATTTTAACAGAAATTGGCTTGCTTCCAGGGGCTTTAATCAGAAATAATAATTTGCATTTCATATGTAAAACAGTGCCGCTTCGTGTTGCTAATGCGGATACGATGTTCACGAGAGCTTACGAAAACAACGAAATTATCCAGGTTCCTGTCGCTCATGGAGAAGGAAATTATTACTGTGATGATGAAACGCTTCAGAAACTTCAAGCAAATAACCAAATTGTTTTTACGTATGAAGGAGCGAATCCTAATGGCAGTCGGGCAGATATTGCTGGTATCATAAATGAAAGTGGTAATGTACTTGGGATGATGCCGCATCCAGAACGTGCAGTAGAAGAAATTATTGGTGGAACAGATGGATTGAAACTTTTCCAATCAGTCGTAAAAGCTTGGAAGGAGGAACAAGTAAATGCTTAAAATGGAACCTACTAGCGAAGAAATTAAAGCGGAAAAAATTTATCGAGAAATGGGTTTAACGGATAGTGAATATGAGCTTATTTGTTCGATTCTTGGACGTGAGCCTAATTATACAGAAACAGGTCTTTTCTCTGTTATGTGGTCAGAGCATTGTAGCTATAAAAACTCTAAACCAGTGCTTCGAAAATTTCCGACTGAAGGGAAACAAGTACTCCAAGGTCCAGGTGAAGGTGCAGGGATTGTCGATATTGGCGACGGCTTAGGTGTAGCTTTTAAAGTGGAAAGCCATAATCATCCTTCCTATGTAGAGCCATATCAAGGGGCTGCAACCGGTGTTGGCGGAATTATCCGTGATGTATTTTCGATGGGTGCTAGACCAATTGCGATGCTTAATTCGCTTCGGTTTGGCGAGCTAGATACACCACATGCTAAATATTTAGTGAGTGAAGTAGTGGCAGGTATTGCAGGTTATGGTAACTCCATTGGGATTCCAACAGTTGGTGGTGAAATTCAATTTGATCCATGTTATACAAAAAATCCATTAGTTAATGCGATGTGTGTTGGCTTAATCGAAGCAAAAGATATTCAAAAAGGACAAGCCAAAGGAATAGGTAATCCAGTTATGTATGTTGGAGCTAAAACTGGTCGGGACGGGATTCATGGTGCTACATTTGCTTCGGTTGAATTTAGCGAAGAAGGTGAACAGCAACGTTCGGCAGTTCAAGTAGGTGATCCTTTTATGGAAAAACTATTACTGGAGGCGTGTTTAGACGTTATTCGCGACCATTCGGACATTTTAGTGGGTATTCAAGATATGGGCGCTGCTGGGCTAGTAAGCTCTAGCTCGGAAATGGCTTCTAAGGCTGGGGCTGGTTTGGAATTAATTATGGACGATGTTCCTCAACGAGAATTACACATGTCGCCATACGAAATGTTACTTTCTGAGTCTCAAGAGCGGATGTTATTATGTGTTAAAAAAGGGCATGTGGAAGAAATTCAAGCGCTTTTTGAACGATATGGCTTAGAAGCAGTGGTGATTGGAAAAGTAACGGATGATAAAATGTATAAAATTATTCATCATGGAGAAGTGGTTGCGAATGTACCGGTAGATGCACTTGCTGAAGATGCACCGGTTTATCATAAGCCTTCCAAAGAACCAGCTCGCTATCAAGCTTTCCAGCAAGAAGAGGCTTTTGTTCCAGTGATGACGGATATCGTTGAAACATGGAAAGAATTGTTAGCTCAACCAACCATCGCTAGCAAAAAACATATTTATGAACAATATGATTATCAAGTTCGGACCGATACAGCAGTTGAGCCTGGTTCAGATGCAGCGATTGTTCGGGTTCGTGGGACAGAAAAAGCAATTGCGATGACGACAGACTGTAACTCACGCTATCTTTACCTTGATCCAGAAGTTGGCGGAGCAATTGCGGTTGCAGAAGCGGCTCGAAATATTGTTTGTTCAGGTGGGAAACCACTTGCGATAACGGATGGACTAAACTTTGGAAATCCAGAAAAGCCAGAAATTTTTTGGGAAATTGAAAAAGCGGCTGATGGAATTAGTGCTGCATGCTTAGAGCTAGATACACCTGTTATATCTGGAAATGTTTCCCTTTATAATGAAACAGATGGTACAGGGATTTACCCAACCCCTGTTATTGGCATGGTTGGACTAGTAGAAGATTTAGCGCATATTACTACGCAGGATTTTAAAGCAGCAGGGGACGTGATTTTCCTTATTGGAGAAACAAAACCGGAATATAGTGGTTCCGAGTTACAAAAATTACAACAAGGGAAAATTAGCGGTCGTGCACCAGTTCTAGACTTGACATTAGAAAAAAAATACCAACAACTACTTTTGACAGCAATTCGTGAAGGTTTAGTTGCTTCCAGTCATGATTTAGCAGAAGGCGGATTTGGTGTCGCACTTGCAGAAGCAACTTTTAAAGCAGGGCTTGGCGCAGATGTAGAAGTACCATTTGAATTAAATCAACTATTTAGTGAATCACAATCACGCTTCTTAGTTTCTGTAAAACCAGAAAATGAAGCGGCTTTTGCTAAATTAATGGAACTAGAAAAAGTATATCGACTTGGTGTTGTTACAGCGAGTGAGACGATTCGCGTGCAACATAAAACAGAAACGGTAACAGCCAAAATGACTGAGTTACGATCCATTTGGGAAGGGGCTATTCCATGCTTGCTGAAGTAAAAGGACTGAATGAAGAATGTGGTATTTTTGGTATTTGGAATCATCCGAATGCAGCTGAAATCACGTATTATGGCTTGCATAGTTTACAGCATCGCGGGCAAGAAGGTGCCGGGATTGTTTCAACTGACGGAGAAACATTAAAAGGGCATCGTAATTTAGGATTATTAGCAGATGTATTTAAACATGGAGAATTAGATGATTTAAAAGGTAAGGCAGCGATTGGTCATGTTCGTTATGCGACAGCTGGTCAAAAAAACCTTGGAAATGTACAACCATTTTTATTTCATTTTCATAGTTCGTCTTTAGCGTTAGCGCATAATGGGAATCTAGTAAATGCTAAAACGTTGCGTCGTGAATTAGAAGAAGAAGGTGCGATTTTCCAAACAAGTTCTGATACCGAAGTTTTAGCTCATTTAATTAAACGTAGCCATACGGGAGATTTTGTGGAAGACTTAAAAGTAGCTTTAAACAAAGTCAAAGGTGGCTTTGCGTATATGCTTTTAACAGAAGATACTATGTACGCCGCACTTGATCCAAATGGCTTCCGACCGCTTTCGATTGGACGAATTGGAGACTATTATGTAGTGGCCTCAGAAACATGTGCTTTTGAAACGGTTGGTGCGGAATTTGTGCGAGATGTTGAGCCGGGTGAACTAATTATTATTAACAATGATGGACTTAGAATTGAAAAATTCACTGAAGATGTGAAGCATTCGATTTGTAGTATGGAATATATTTATTTTGCTAGACCAGATTCTAATATTGCTGGGATTAATGTCCATTCAGCGAGAAAACGTTCTGGAAAAAGACTTGCGAAAGAAGCATTTATTGATGCAGATGTGGTTACCGGTGTGCCTGACTCAAGTATTTCTGCAGCAATTGGTTATGCCGAAGAAGCAGGATTACCTTACGAATTAGGTTTAATAAAAAATAGGTATGTAGCGAGAACTTTTATTCAACCATCTCAAGAACTTAGAGAACAAGGCGTACGAATGAAACTTTCTGCAGTACGAGGTGTGGTTGAAGGGAAACGAGTTGTGATGATTGATGACTCGATTGTTCGCGGCACGACAAGTAAACGGATTGTTCAACTTCTACGTGAAGCAGGCGCCGCCGAAGTACATGTACGAATTGCTTCACCACCACTTGCTTTTCCTTGTTTTTATGGGATTGATATTCAAACGAGAAACGAATTAATTGCTTCCAATTATTCTGTCGATGAAATTTGCCGGATCATAGGTGCAGATTCGTTAGAGTATTTGAGCGAAGAAGGTTTAGTTGATTCGATTGGCCGGCCTTATCCGAACGAACCTTATGGGGGACTTTGTATGGCATATTTTAACGGAGATTATCCAACACCTTTATATGATTATGAAGCGGAATATTTAGCGAGCTTAGAAGCAGAAAAATAAGGAGTGAGAAATCGAATGGCAGAAAATGCATATAGTAAAGCTGGAGTCGATGTGGAAGCAGGCTATCAAGTCGTAGAACGTATTAAAAAACATGTTGCTAGAACAGAACGAATCGGTGTCATGGGAGCGCTGGGTTCTTTTGGTGGAATGTTCGATTTAAGTAGCCTTCATTTAAAAGAACCGGTTTTAGTTTCTGGTACGGATGGTGTAGGAACGAAATTACTCCTTGCGATTGAAGCAGATAAACACGATACGATTGGAATTGACTGTGTAGCAATGTGTGTGAATGACATTTTAGCTCAAGGTGCTGAACCGTTATTTTTTCTAGATTATATCGCCACCGGTAAAACGGATCCAGTCAAAATGGAGCAAATCGTCCATGGGGTTGCGGATGGTTGCCGGCAAGCTGGGGCTGCTTTAATTGGCGGGGAAACTGCGGAAATGCCTGATATGTACGGCGCGGATGATTATGATTTAGCTGGCTTTACAGTTGGTGCAGTCGAGAAAAATAATCTTATTACGGAAGGTGCAGTAAAAGCAGACGACGTTTTGATTGGTATTCCTTCTAGCGGGATTCATAGTAACGGTTATTCACTCGTTCGAAAAATTTTCTTTAAAGATAATTCATTCCGTTTAAATGAAGTGCTTCCTGAGTTAGAAATTCCGCTTAGTGAAGAATTACTTAAACCAACGCGTATTTATGTGAAACCTGTTTTAGAACTATTGAAAAAAGTAAATGTACATGGCATTACTCATATTACTGGTGGTGGTTTTGTTGAAAACTTACCGCGGATGCTAACAGATGATTTAGCGGTAGATATTGAGTTGGGCTCTTGGCCAGTACTTCCTATTTTTGATACTTTGAAGAAGTACGGGAAATTAGGCGATTTGGAAATGTATGAAATTTTTAATATGGGAATTGGCATGGTGCTTGCGGTTTCTAAAGAGGATGCAGAAAAAACAGTAAGCTTATTAAAAGAAAATGGTGAAGCAGCTTACGAGATAGGTAAAGTTGTCCCACGCATGGCAGATTCAGTGGTCTTTTCAGGAGGAAATAACGAATGAATATTGCCGTCTTTGCTTCGGGAAATGGCTCGAATTTCCAAGCTCTAGTGGATGATGAATGGATTAAACCGCACATCCGGCTACTTGTATGTGATAAACCAAATGCTTATGTTTTAGAGAGAGCAGCAAAAAATAATATTCCCATCTTTCTATTTGAAGCGAAAAATTATCCGGACAAGGAAGCTTTTGAAACAGAAATTTTGCTGGAATTACGGCGTGACCAAGTGGATTTGCTTGTTCTTGCGGGTTATATGCGTTTGATTGGACCAACGCTACTTGCAGAATTTCCCGAGCAAATCGTCAACTTACATCCGTCTTTACTACCTGCATTTAAAGGAAAAGATGCAATCGGGCAAGCACTTCAAGCGGGAGTATCCGAAACGGGAGTGACGGCACATTTTGTAGACGCGGGAATGGATACTGGCCCGATTATCGATCAAGTAGATGTACCAATTGCTTCAGATGAAACAGTGGATACATTGGCTGAAAAAATTCATCAAGTCGAACATGTTTTTTATCCAAAAGTGATTCGTCATTTAATTCAAAATGGAGGGGAAGAGATTCATTATCATGAAAAGAGCGCTGATTAGTGTATCAGATAAAAACGGCATTGTGCCTTTTGCTAAAGAATTAGTAAAACTTGGTGTGGAGATTATTTCAACTGGTGGAACGAAAGCGGCTTTTGAACAAGCCGGTATACCAGTGACTGGGATTGAAGAAGTAACGGAATTTCCAGAAATGCTAGATGGTCGCGTAAAAACACTTCATCCAGCTATTCATGGTGGTCTACTTGCAAGACGTGATACAGAAGCACATATGGATGCTATTGCAGCTCATCACATTCAACCCATTGATTTAGTAGTAGTAAATTTATACCCTTTTCAAGAAACCATTCAAAAACCAGGTGTTTCTTTAGAAGAAGCTATCGAAAATATTGATATTGGTGGTCCTTCAATGTTACGCTCTGCTGCCAAAAATTATGCAGCCGTGACTGTAGTTGTTGATACTTCAGACTATGAAACAGTACTTGCAGAGTTAAGTGAACACGGTGCGACAACATTTGAAACACGCGAGCGTTTAGCTGCCAAAGTTTTCCGACATACTGCTGCTTATGACGCATTAATTGCTGAATACTTAACAGGCATAACGGGAGAAACTTTCCCAGAAAAAGTGACTTTAACCTATAATCGAAAACAAGTGCTTCGTTACGGTGAAAATCCTCACCAAGATGCAGCTTTTTATACAGAACCACAGGCAGTAAAAAACGCGATAAGTACTGCAAAACAATTGCATGGAAAAGAGTTATCCTATAATAATATACGTGATACAGATGCAGCACTGAAAATCGCTAGTGAATTTAGTGAGCCAGTTGCAGTAGCTGTAAAACATATGAATCCATGCGGGGTTGGAGTAGGTACGACAATTGAAGAGGCTTATTTAAAAGCCTACGAAGCGGACGAAATATCCATTTTCGGTGGCATTGTTGCTTTAAATAAAGAAGTAGATGCTAAAACAGCAGAGCATATGAGTAAAATTTTCCTAGAAATTATTATTGCTCCAAGTTTTAGCAATGAAGCATTTGCGATTCTTTCGAAAAAGAAAAACATTCGCTTACTTACTGTTCCGTTTGCTAGTGGAGTGGAAAGCTTTGAGAAGACTTCTGTAAATGGTGGGCTACTAATCCAAGCAAGTGATTCGGTAGTAGAAGATCCGGCAACATATGAAGTTGTGACAAAAAAACAACCTACAGAAACAGAAATGACTGCTTTACTGGCACAGTGGAAAATTGTGAAACACGTGAAATCAAATGCCATTGTCGTTGGAACGGACAAGCAAACACTTGGCATTGGTGCTGGACAGATGAATCGTATTGGTTCGGCAGAGATTGCTATTCTTCAAGCGGGAGATAAAGCAAAAGGAGCGGTTCTTGCTTCAGATGCATTTTTCCCAATGGATGATACCGTTGAAGCGGCGGCTAAAGCAGGAATTACAGCAATTATTCAACCAGGTGGATCTATCAAAGATAAAGAGTCCATTGCGATGGCAGATAAGTACGGAATCGCTATGGTACTAACACATGTACGACATTTCAAACATTAATCCTCATAAAAAGGACGTGTCATAAAATGAACTTATTAGTAGTTGGTAGTGGCGGGCGAGAACATGCTATCAGTAAAAAGTTACTAGAATCGAAAAACGTAGAGAAAGTATATTGTGCGCCTGGTAATGATGGAATGCGTTTAGACAAGATTGAATTAGTAGCGATTTCCGAAACGGATAAAGCAGCTTTAATTTCGTTTGCAAAAGAACACGAGATATCCTTTGTGATTGTTGGACCAGAAGTTCCTCTTTTAGAAGGTGTGGTGGATGCTTTTGAAGACGCTGGAATGAAAGCATTCGGGCCAAAAGCAAACGCGGCGTTAATCGAAGGAAGTAAGGACTTTGCCAAACAGTTCATGGAGAAATATGCAATTCCAACAGCTACTTCGAAAACTTTTACCGATTATGCAGAAGCCAAAGCCTATTTAGATCAAAAAGGTGTTCCAATCGTTATTAAAGCAGATGGATTAGCAGCTGGAAAAGGAGTCACAGTAGCGCTAGAAATGGAAGAAGCTGTGCTTGCGTTGAAAGATATGATGTTAGAAGAAAAGTTCGGGGATGCCTCACTTAAGGTAGTTATCGAGGACTTCTTAGCTGGTGAAGAGTTTTCTTTGATGGCATTTGTGAACGGTACAGAAGTATATCCAATGGCAATTGCGCAAGACCATAAGCGAGCGTATGAAGGAGACAAGGGACCTAATACTGGTGGAATGGGCGCCTATTCTCCCGTTCCTCATATCTCACCCAAAGTAGTAGAGCAAGCCGTAGAAAAAATTCTTCGCCCTGCAGCCAAAGGTATGGTAGAAGAAGGACGTTATTTCCGTGGAATTCTATACGCTGGCCTTATTTTAACCGAAGAAGGACCGAAAGTGATTGAGTTTAATGCTAGATTTGGTGATCCAGAAACGCAGGTAGTCTTGCCTCGTTTAGAAAGTGATTTTGCTGCCTTAATACAAGCATTACTACACGATGAAAAACCGGATGTACGGTTTAAAAAAGAGGGCATAACATTAGGTGTCGTATTAGCAAGTGCTGGTTATCCTGATCACTATGACAAAGGAAATAAGTTAATGGGATTAAATGAAATTGCAGACGATGTGGTAATTTACCATGCTGGAACAAAGAAGGATACAGACGGAGAGTTTGTTTCAAACGGTGGACGAGTACTTTTGTTAGCGAAAGAAGCAAACACAATGACAGAAGCACGTGACTTACTTTATCCGGAAATGCAAAAATTGGATAACCCCGATTTCTTTTATCGAATGGATATTGGGACAAAAGCGGAATAATAAAAAGTACTATCTTAGTAAAATTTCTAAGGTAGTATTTTTTGTTGCCATAGAAAGGAGTAACGGTTGTGTTTTACACGGTGGTACGTTAAAATATGAAAGTAGGATATATGAGATTATTTGGAGGTAAAGATATGCAAATAGAGAAGTTGCGTGGACAAGGACTGGATGAATTTTTCCAAGGGATTTTAACGCTGGAAAATTTAGAAGAATGTTACGCTTTTTTTGATGATGTTTGTACAGTTAATGAAATACAATCCATGGCTCAACGTTTCCAAGTCGCAAAAATGCTTCACGATGGGAAAACATATAATGTGATTGAATCAGAAACTGGTGCAAGTACAGCTACTATTTCACGTGTAAAGCGTTCACTTCATTATGGCAATGACATGTACGATGTTGTTTTTTCAAGAATGACAAAACCAGAATAAGATTGGTAGGGGTGTAACTTGAAGAAATGGAATAGTAAGGCCTATCAGCTTGTCATTATTTCTATTCTTGCCATTGCAGTTATCTATTTTATCATTAACATGGTTGCAACCGGCGTAGGACTTGAATTTTCACTATTGTGGCATTGGGTCTTCATTATATGTTTTATTTTCACGACACTTGCCAATGTAAAAGAAAAACGAGCAATTGGAACAGCAATTGGCTTAAGTGGCATATTAATTTGTGTAACAAGCATTGTACTTATGGCAATATAAAAAAAGCAATCTCGCTGAAATTTTAGCGAAATTGCTTTTTTAAGTTAAAAGAGTAAATCTAGTAACCCTGTAGCGGAAAGGAAAACGAAAATAATCGCAATCGGTGCAATATATTTAATCAAAAACAACCAAACAATAAAGAGTTTCTTTCCAAAGTGGCTGCTAGTAGTAAATTCTTTCAACAACAGTTCACGAGGCAACCTGTAACCGACAAAAATAGCGATAAACAAAGCTCCGACTGGTAAAATAATATTTGAAACAAGATAGTCGGCGGCATCAAAGATACTTAATCCGAAAATCTGTACGCCGCTCCAAACACCAAAACTAAGCGCACTTGGAATCGCCATGAAGATAATGACTATCCCCATCCCAATACTAGCTTTTTTTCGACTAATTCCGCTATTCATTAAAGGAGCAACAGTCGCTTCTAACATGGAAAAACTCGAAGTAAGAGCCGCAAACAGAAATAAAATTAAGAAAATAATAAAGAACAACATCCCAAATGGTAATTGATTAAAAATTGATGGTAAAATAACGAAAAGTAATCCGGGACCAGCATCAGGTGTAATGTCAAATGCAAAAGCGGCTGGAAAAATGGCCAATCCAGCAAGTAACGAAACAAAAACATTCATTAAGGAAACGGAAATAGCTGATTGCGGTAAGCTAACAGAACGATTCAAATAAGAACTATACGTCACCATCACCGAAATTCCAACACTAAGGGAGAAGAAAGCCTGACCAAGTGTAATAAGGACTGTTTGTGCAGTGAAATGACTAAAGTCTGGTCGCAAGAAGAAAGCGACCCCTTCCATTGCACCTGGAAGCGTTAACGAGCGAATAATTAAAACAATAAATAAAATAAATAATGCGGGCATCATAAACTTACTCATTTTTTCAATTCCGCTAACAACTCCGCGACTAATAACTAGCACATTAAGCAGAATGAAAAAAATGGTCGCACCAACCGATATCCAAGGGTTTGCGGTAGTTACTTGAAAATCATGTAACAAGCTAGCCTGATTTTGCCCAGCGATCCCCCCTGAAATGGCTTTTATAAGGTAGGCGATGATCCAACCACCGACAACACTATAAAATGAAAATAAAATACTTGCGCCAACTACGCCTAGTTTTCCAAGCAAATTCCATTTTGAACCAGGTGCAAGTGTTTTATAAGCTTGAATTGCATCTCCGCCGGAACCTCGGCCAATGACAAATTCTGCAATTAACAGCGGCATAACTACCAATAATGTTAAAGCTAAAAACAATAAGAAAAACGCGCCACCTCCAGCAGTTGCCGCTACATAAGGCAGTTTCCAGATTGCACCAATTCCGATTGCGGAGCCAGCAGACGCTAGAATAAATCCAACTTTTGAGCCCCATTCTTCCCTTTTTTCCTGCATAATAACCTCATTTCCATTTTTTTATGTAAACCTAAGTTGTATGAATAAAATCAAATTTTCCTCATCATACCACAAAATAAAAGCTAGCCCAACATCAATTAGACAAAAAAGCTTAAAAAAAGTTAAAAATTGCTTTCGGAAGGGTGCGGTGATATGTAACTAATGCTATAATAAGATATCCCATAATAGATATTTGGAGGGGCATATGAAGCATTTATTTAAGTTAGACCCAGCGAAAGATTTACCTCATAATGTTGCAGCTAAGCTCATTCATTCTGGAACCGATGGATTTATTATTGGTGGAACAGATAATTTGCAAATGGAAGCAGTGGAAAAGCTGTATGAGTTACTCGCTGAAACAGACTTACCGATTTATTTGGAAGTCAGTGATGAGGCGATGATTATGCCAGAAGCAGAACATTTTTTGATTCCAGTTGTGTTAAATACAACGAATAGCAAATGGACACTCGGTCTTCATCAAGAGCTAATTAAACAAATGGGTGATTTTATCCCGTGGAAACGAGTGACTTCAGAAGGATATGTCATTTTAAATAAAGAGGCAAAAGTGGCTAAGTTAACAGAAGCCAATACAGATTTAACCAAAGAAGATATTATAGCATATGCCAGGTTAGCAGAGAATTTATTTCATCTGCCCATTTTTTATGTGGAGTATAGTGGCATATACGGAGATCCAGATGTGGTTAAGGACGTCAGTGAGGTTCTTAGCAAAACAAAACTTTGGTATGGCGGGGGTATTCGGTCAGCAGAACAAGCTGCTGAGATGGCAAAATATGCGGACACGATTATTGTTGGAAATGTGATTTACGAAGATTTAGAAGTTGCCCTCGAAACCGCAGCAATTTTTGCAAAGAAAACGGTTTGATTATAAAGGCTAGTATGATAAAATAAGAACAAACGTTTGTATGGTGGTGTATAGGAGAATGCAATTGAATGCAAAAGAGTTAGTAGACGGATTAAACCCAGAACAAAAACGGGCAGTAGAAAGTACAGAAGGACCTTTATTAATTATGGCCGGCGCCGGTAGTGGGAAAACACGAGTTTTAACACATCGGATAGCCTATTTAGTGAGGGAACGTGGCGTGAATCCGTATAATATTTTAGCGATTACGTTTACGAATAAAGCCGCTCGTGAAATGAAATCACGGATTGGCAATTTGATGGGCGGGGAAGCAGAATCTATTTGGATTTCCACTTTTCACTCGATGTGTGTCCGTATTTTACGCCGCGATATCGACCGAATTGGTTACGAACGGAATTTCACTATTTTAGATGGCAGTGACCAACTATCCGTCATCAAAGGCATTTTGAAGGAAAAAAATGTTGACCCGAAAAAATTTGAACCAAGAGGCATTCTTGCTTCTATCAGTAACGCCAAAAACGAACTGATTACCGCAAGTGAATATGTGAAAGAAGCTAGCGGTTTTTACGACAAAATGGTCGGCGAAGTGTATGAAAAATACGAAAAGAAATTAAAGAAAAACCAAGCACTCGATTTTGATGATTTAATCATGGTGACCATTCAGTTATTTGAACGAGTTCCGGATGTTTTGGAATATTATCAACGCAAATTCCAATATATTCACGTGGATGAGTACCAAGATACGAACCATGCCCAATATCTACTCGTGAAATTACTTGCTTCTAGATTTAAGAATTTGTGTGTTGTTGGTGATTCGGATCAATCTATCTATGGTTGGCGCGGGGCGGATATTAGCAACATCATGTCTTTTGAAAAAGATTATCCTAATGCGAAAACCATTTTATTAGAAGAAAATTATCGTTCAACCAAGCGGATTTTAGAAGCAGCAAATCGAGTAATTGAAAATAATGGTAATCGTAAACCAAAAAATCTTTGGACTAGTAATGCAGAAGGGAAAAAGATTTTTTACCATAAAGCATTAACCGAAAAAGAAGAAGCGGCTTATGTTGTGATGAAAATCCAAGAGGAAGTAAACAACTCAAGTCGTCCGTTATCTGACTTTGCGATTCTTTACCGAACCAATGCACAATCCCGTGTCATGGAAGAATATTTCATGAAGTCGAATATGGCTTATACGATGGTTGGCGGAACAAAATTCTATGACAGAAAAGAAATTAAAGATATTTTAGCTTATTTGCGACTTATTAGTAATAATGAAGATGATATTAGTCTGACACGAATTATTAATGTACCGAAGCGGGGCGTTGGTCCAGGTACGCTTGAAAAGCTCAATAATGTTGCAACAGCGTATGATTTAAGTTTGTTTGAAGTACTTAATCGCATTGAACTAGCTGGGATTTCTGCCAAAATAAGTAAAGATCTTGTGGCGTTTCATGACTTAGTCCGTGGCTTTACCCAAATGCAAGATTTCTTATCAGTAACAGAACTTGTAGAAGAAATTCTTGAAAAAACAGGTTACCGCGCGATGCTTAAAAACGAACGAACAATCGAAGCCCAAACAAGGCTAGAAAATATTGACGAGTTTTTATCTGTAACGCAAAACTTTGAAAAAGAAAATGAAGATAAAACGTTAATTGCATTCTTAACAGATTTAGCGCTTGTTGCAGATGTTGATAAGTTAGAAGAAGATAATGAAGAGCAAAATGGTGCGGTAACTCTCATGACGCTCCACTCTGCCAAAGGGTTAGAATTCCCGGTTGTCTTTTTAGTTGGGATGGAAGAAGGGATTTTCCCTCATTCAAGAGCCATCTATGAAGAAGACGAAATGGAAGAAGAACGTCGCTTAGCTTATGTGGGTATCACGCGCGCCGAAGAAGAGCTTTTCTTAACAAGCGCTTATTCACGAATGCTCTACGGTCGCCCCTACTCTAACCAAGAATCTCGCTTTATTGGCGAAATTCCGCGAGACTTACTCGAACTAGCAAATGAAAATAAATTAAAATCAGAAAAACCTTATGCCAAACCACGCATGCCACAAAAAGCAACGACGGCATATAAATCAAGTGGGGCTGAGACACTCGGCTGGACAGTTGGCGACAAAGCTAGCCACAAAAAATGGGGCGTTGGAACGGTTGTTAGCGTCAAAGGCGAAGGTAGCGGAATGGAGCTAGACATTGCCTTCCCAAGTCCAACAGGTGTTAAACGATTGCTCGCAGAATTTGCGCCAATTGAAAAAGTATAAATTTGGAAAAAGCAGGTGAAGAAATGGCTGATAAAAAACGGTATGAAGAGCTTATTAACATACTTGATCAGTACAGCTATGATTATTATGTAATTGATAACCCAACAGTAGAAGATGCCGAATACGATCAAAAAATGCAAGAATTACTTCAAATAGAAGAGGCGCATCCGGAATGGGTTACACCTGAATCTCCGTCCAATCGAGTTGGCGGGGAAGTGTTAGAAGGGTTTCAAAAAGTAGCACATGACACGCCGATGTTAAGTCTTGCGAATGCATTTAATAAAGAGGACCTAGCTGATTTTGATCGTCGTATTCGAGACAAAGTAGGTGAAGATATCGCTTATATGTGCGAACTGAAAATTGATGGTCTTGCAGTATCACTTCAATATGATAATGGTAAATATAAACAAGGTGCGACACGCGGTGACGGCACGATTGGCGAAGATATTACCGCCAACTTACGGACGATTCGTTCCATTCCAATGAAATTACAAAAAGATTATTCCATTGAAGTACGTGGCGAGGCTTTCATGCCAAAACGCTCTTTCCAAAAACTAAATGAAATTCGCGAAGAAGAAGGCCAGATGCTGTTCGCAAATCCGCGAAATGCAGCGGCCGGATCACTGCGCCAATTAGATACAAAAATTGCCGCATCAAGAAATTTAGATATCTTCCTATATGCCGTAGCCGATTTTGGTGAAATGGGTGTTACAACTCATAGCGACGGCCTTGATATGCTTGAAACACTTGGTTTAAAAGTGAACAAAGAGCGCAGACTTTGTGCTAATTTGGAGGAAGTTTACGCTTATATTGATGAGTGGACTGAAAAAAGAGCGGGCTTAGCGTATGATATTGATGGTATTGTTTTGAAACTAAATGATTTAGAGCAACAGCGTCAAATGGGAACAACCGCTAAATCACCACGCTGGTCTATCGCCTATAAGTTTCCAGCAGAAGAAGTACCAACCAAATTACTTGATATTGAACTAAATATTGGTAGAACGGGTGTGGTAACTCCCACTGCTGTGTTAGAACCAGTACGAGTAGCAGGAACAACGGTTAGCCGGGCTTCTCTTCATAACGAAGACCTCATAACCGAAAAAGATATTCGGATTGGCGATACCGTTTTAATAAAAAAAGCAGGGGACATCATTCCAGAAGTTATTAAAAGTATTACCGAAGAAAGAACTGGTGATGAAGAACCTTTCCACATGCCAAAAAACTGTCCCACTTGTGAGAGCGAACTTGTTCGTTTAGAAGAAGAAGTGGCGCTCAGATGTATCAATCCGAAATGCCCAGCGCAAATCAAAGAAGGCTTAATTCACTTTGTTTCTCGAAATGCAATGAATATTGATGGACTCGGTGAAAAAGTAATAATTCAACTGTTTACACACCATTTAATTAAAGATGTAGCAGATTTGTTTTTCCTTTCGAAAGAGAAACTGTTAGAATTAGAAAGAATGGGAGAAAAGTCAGTAACCAATTTACTCGCATCAATTGAACAAAGTAAACAAAACTCACTAGAAAAATTATTATTTGGCTTAGGAATTCGTCATGTCGGCGCTAAAGCAGCCAAATCACTTGCGATTCACTTTGAAACCATGGATAATTTGAAAATAGCCGATAAAGAAACATTAACAAGTATTAATGATATCGGCGAAAAAATGGCAGACAGCATCGTCACCTACTTTGCGAATGAAGAAGTTCATGACTTACTAGATGAATTAAAAAGGGCTAACGTGAATATGACTTATACAGGACCAAAGCTAGAAGATATGTCCGAAGAAGAACTTGTTTTTGCAGGGAAAACAGTGGTTCTAACTGGGAAATTAGAACAGTTAACAAGAAACGATGCAAAAGCCTTAATCGAGTCACTTGGCGGGAATGTTTCTGGGAGCGTCAGTAAAAAGACGGATGTTGTTGTAGCTGGCAGTGATGCTGGTTCTAAACTCGCTAAAGCAGAAGAACTAGCAATTCCTATTTGGTCCGAGAATGACTTAATAGAGTACTTACCAGACGAAGGTGGATTAGACAAATGAAAAAAATCATAATTGCAGCACTCGGTTTAACGCTGATTCTTTCTGGCTGTGCCCCAAAACTTGATTCTAACGATAAAGTGGTACAAAAAGATGATTCCAAAGCTGAAACGGGCATCATGACAAAAAATCAAATCTCAGCTGATTACTACAAAACCGTATTACCATATAAGCCAAGTAAATCTCGTGGACTTGTTGTCTCGAATATTTACTCAAGATATGATATTAACGAACTGGAATCAGGTTTGATGCGTATTTCTCAAAATGAATATTCCTCAGATAATTACCTTTTCCAAGAAGGACAGTATTTGGATAAAGACACACTCCAAAAATGGCTAGACCGTAAAAGTAAAAACAACCCGAATGGTTTAAATCCAGAAAGTAATGGTAACGGTAAGGACCGTAAGCCCATTTATTTAGCCCATATTTTAGAACAAGATTATTTGAAGCAAACAGATAAAGATACCGTTGCACTTGGTGGGATTTCGATTGCACTTGCAATGAATTCGGTTGATTACTATCAAAAAGAACAGTACGGCGACACATATGAACAACCAATTAGCGATGATGTTTTGTTAGAACAAGGTAAAGAAATGTCTGCTACAGTTTTAAACCGAATTCGCCAAACAAAAGGTTTAGAAAATGTTCCAGTTACGATTGCGATATATAAACAAGGTGAACGTGACGCTGTTGCCCCAGGGAATTTTATCTCTTATACAACAGCAGGTGGAGACAGCCTTTCTAAATGGAATACAATTGATGAGAAAAACTATGTATTACCATCGACGGAATCTGCTAAAGACCACAAAACCGACAATGATAGTTTCCTTAATTTCAAAAAATCGATTGAAGATTACTATCCAAACTTTACTGGTGTCGTTGGTCGCGGTAGATATGAAGATGGTCAACTAGCAGAACTTAATATTGACA
Source organism: Listeria ivanovii subsp. ivanovii (assembly GCF_900187025.1). Classification (GTDB taxonomy): domain Bacteria; phylum Bacillota; class Bacilli; order Lactobacillales; family Listeriaceae; genus Listeria; species Listeria ivanovii. The sequence goes on along the minus strand of NZ_LT906478.1, from coordinate 1,827,458 downwards.
TTCCACTACAATTTTATGGACAAGCGGAAATCATCGGTTTTACGCAATATGTGACAGATTTAGTGGGTCAGCACATCCCAAAAACCGCTGATTTGCAAGTAAATATTTCTACTACTGACGGTCCTGCTGCTTTAATTACAAGAAAAGCAAACGAAGATGCAGCAACCGCTCATATTTACGATTAATAAAAAACAATGCGAATTGTTCTCTCCTGTTGTATAATTATGCAGGAGAGGACAGTTCTTCCCATTTAATCAGGCGGGAAGCATTGTTACATAGAAAGTTTCATTAAAAAGGAGGATGGCATTTTGTCAAATATATCAAAAGAAACCGTAGAAAAAGTAGCAAATCTTGCCAAATTAGAAGTTTCAGAAAACGAAGCAACTGCTTTCGCTGGTCAACTTGGTAAAATTATTGAGCTAGTGGAGCAATTAAATACACTAGATACTAGTAACGTCGAACCAACCAGCCATGCAATTGAAGTTTCGAATGTGTTACGTGAAGATGTGGCAACTAAAGGTCTTGATCGTAAAGAAGTACTAAAAAATGCACCAGACGAACAAGATGGTATGTTTAAAGTACCAACAATTATGGAGCAATAATATTACGTTAAGGAGGGAAAATATTTTGGGCTTATTTGATTTTTCAGTAAAAGAGTTACATGATAAATTAGTAAAAAAAGAAATCACACCTTTTGATTTAGTAACAGAATCATTTAACCGAATTGAAGCCGTGGAGGATAAAGTCGGTTCATTTATTACTTTAAATAAAGAAACAGCACTCGGTGTAGCAGAAGAGCTTAGTGATGCAGGAATTGATTCAAACAATATGCTTGCTGGTCTTCCAATTGGTATTAAAGATAATATCGTGACAAAAAACTTGCGAACAACAGCAGCAAGTAAAATTTTAGAAAACTTTGATCCGATTTATGATGCAACCGTCGTTTCTAAATTAAAAAATGCGCAAACAATCAATATCGGAAAATTAAACATGGATGAGTTTGCAATGGGTTCTTCCACAGAAACTTCTTATTTCCATAAAACATATAACCCGTGGGATTTATCACGTGTACCGGGTGGGTCTTCTGGCGGTAGCGCTTCTGCAGTTGCAGCAGGGGAAGTATTGTTTTCACTTGGTAGCGATACTGGTGGATCGATTCGTCAACCGGCAGCATTTTGTGGAGTAGTAGGAATGAAACCTACATATGGTCGTGTTTCTCGTTTTGGCTTAATTGCCTTTGCTTCTTCGTTGGACCAAATTGGACCTATCACAAAAAATGTGGAAGATAATGCTTATTTACTGGAAGCAATTTCAGGTTTGGATGCCAATGATTCCACTTCGATTAACCAATCAGTAGAGCGTTTTTCTGATAGTTTAACTGGAGATATCAAAGGGCTTCGTATCGGGGTTCCTAAAGAATATTTAGGCGAGGGCGTAGATCCTGGTGTGAAACAAGCTGTGTTAGAAGCGCTTAAAACACTAGAAAAATTAGGCGCTACATGGGATGAAGTATCATTACCACATTCTGAATACGGCGTTGCTAGTTATTATATTTTAGCATCCAGTGAAGCTTCTTCTAACCTGTCTCGTTTTGACGGTGTTCGTTATGGCTATCGTTCTCCCAATGCGACTACGTTGGAAGAATTATATAAGAAAACTCGTTCGGAAGGATTTGGCGATGAAGTAAAACGTCGTATTATGCTTGGAACATACGCACTAAGTTCAGGTTATTATGATGCTTACTACAAAAAAGCACAACAAGCTCGTACATTAATCAAGCAAGATTTTGTGAATGTATTTGAAAACTACGATGTTATTATTGGGCCAAGTTCTCCAACAACAGCATTTAAAATTGACGGAATGATTAATGATCCAATTACGATGTATTCCAATGATATTTTGACGGTTCCAATTAACTTATCTGGTGTACCAGCAATTTCTGTTCCTTGTGGATTCTCAGACGGCTTACCAGTTGGTTTACAAATTATCGGGAATTATTTTGAAGAATCTTTACTGTACAAAGTCGCTCATGCATTTGAACAAGCGACCACATTCCATAAAGAAAAACCAAACTTATAGGAGGCGTAGCAATGAATTTTGAAACAGTTATTGGACTTGAGGTTCACGTAGAGTTAAAAACCAATTCAAAAATATTTTCTTCTGCGCCAGCTCATTTTGGAGCAGAACCAAATACAAACACAACGGTGGTAGACTTAGGTATGCCAGGCGTTTTACCCGTATTAAATAAACGCGCGGTAGAGTTTGGGATGAAAGCGGCAATGGCAATTAATTGTGAAATCGCTGAACATACAAAATTTGACCGTAAAAACTATTTTTACCCAGATAATCCCAAAGCCTACCAAATCTCCCAATTCGATAAACCAATCGGCGAACATGGCTGGATTGAAATCGAAGTAGGCGGTAAAAAGAAAAAAATCGGTATTACCCGTCTTCATTTAGAAGAAGATGCTGGTAAAAATACCCATACATCTCATGGGTATTCGCTAGTGGATATTAACCGTCAAGGAACACCACTAATCGAAATCGTTTCCGAACCAGATATTCGTTCTGCGGAAGAGGCGTATGCTTACCTTGAAAAATTAAAATCAATTATTCAATATACTGGTGTATCTGATGTGAAAATGGAAGAAGGTTCTATGCGTTGTGATGCCAACATTTCTATCCGCCCAATTGGCCAAGAAGCGTTTGGTGTGAAAACGGAACTAAAAAACTTGAATTCATTTAATAACGTACGTAAAGGTATTGAATACGAAGAAAAACGTCAAGCAGAAGTACTTCTTTCTGGTGGTATTATTGAGCAAGAAACACGCCGTTTTGAAGAAGCAACTGGAAAAACTTCCTTGATGCGTATTAAAGAAGGTTCAGATGATTATCGTTATTTCCCAGAGCCTGATTTAGTTGATTTATTCATTGATGAAGCATGGAAAGAACGTATCCGTGCTGAAATTCCAGAACTTCCAGACAAACGTCAAATCCGATACATTAACGACCTTGGCTTACCAGCATATGATGCGATGGTACTTACGTTAACAAAAGAAATGTCGGATTTCTTTGAAGCTACTATTAAAGCTGGAGCAGATGCTAAACAAGCTTCTAACTGGTTGATGGGTGAAGTTTCTGCTTATTTAAATGCAGAACAAAAAGAATTGCATGAAACCGGCTTAACACCTGAAAACTTAGCTGGCATGATTAAGCTAATTGAAGCTGGAACAATCTCCTCTAAAATTGCTAAAAAAGTTTTCCGTGAGTTAGCTTTAAATGGCGGCGATGCGGAACAAGTTGTGAAAGATAAAGGACTGGTGCAAATTTCTGATGAAGGAGCACTTCGGACAATCATCGGAGAAATTTTAGACAACAACGAACAATCAATTACCGACTATAAAAACGGGAAAGATCGTGCAGTTGGCTTCTTAGTTGGTCAAGTAATGAAAGCAACAAAAGGCCAAGCAAATCCACCAATGGTTAATAAATTATTATTAGAAGAAATGAATAAACGTTAAAATAAAGCAGTGAAGAGCTACTCTTCGCTGCTTTATCTATTAGGTATTTATAGCGGAATTTGCTATAATATTACTATCATGTGTCAAAATGCGCTTTTCATTAGAACAACGCTGATTGAGTAAGGGAGTGAACGAACAAAATGCAAAAACATGCTCGAGTCATTTATAATCCTACATCTGGAAGAGAAATCATTAAGAAAAATCTTGCAGATGTCCTTTTCATATTAGAGGAAGCTGGATACGTCACATCTGCTCACGCAACAACAGCTGAACCAGGGGATGCCAAACATGCAGCAGAAGAAGCTGTAAAAGCTAGATACGATTTAGTTGTCGCAGCTGGTGGAGATGGGACGATAAATGAAGTGATTAATGGAATTGCGGAACAAGATTATCGTCCCAAAGTAGGAATTATTCCAACTGGGACTACTAATGATTTTGCAAGAGCAATCCATGTTCCAAGAGAAGTGATAAAAGCAACGAAGATTATTGCAGCGGGTCAAAGTGTCGCGATGGATATCGGAAAAGCGAACGATACTTATTTTATTAATATCGGCGGCGGTGGACGGCTAACAGAGCTTACCTACGACGTCCCGAGCCGCCTAAAAACGATGCTCGGCCAACTTGCCTACTATTTAAAAGGGATTGAAATGCTACCATCCTTAAAAGCAACTAAAGTCAAAGTAGAATATGACCAAGGTGTTTTCGAAGGAGAAATTATGTTTTTCTTACTTGGCCTAACTAATTCTATCGGCGGATTTGAAAAAATTGCCCCAGATGCAAAATTAAACGATGGCAAATTTTCTTTAATCATCATTAAAAAGGTGAATTTAGCAGAATTTATTCGGTTAGTAACGCTAGCACTAAGAGGCGATCATATCAAAGAGCCTAACGTTATCTATGTGAAATCAGAAAAGGTAGTAGTGACTTCGGAAGATAAGATGTTGATTAATCTTGACGGAGAACTAGGTGGTGAAACGCCGATGACATTCCAAAATTTAAAACAACATATTGAATTTTTTGCTAGCGTAGATGATATTCCTGCAACCGATTTATTTATAAAAGAAAATAGCTAAAAACTACCCAGCGAGGTAGTTTTTTCTTTAGTCTAAACGTCCTAAATGAAACATAGTAAAATGGATGTAATTATTGTTAGAAATTTGTCTTATTCACCTAAAACAAGTATAATAGATGTCTTGACAAGAAATGAGGTGAATGCGATATTGGCAGGTGAACACGTAATCAAAAAATTCACTGTGATAATTATTATTCTTATCATTGCTATCGCAGCAGTTGTGTTTTTCTTTTGGCAAGTGGATGCAGAAGAACAACCCCCTAAAGTAACAAAAACAGAATTAATTGAAAGTAACAAAGTATGGGTGAGTAATAAAGCGCAGATTCCCTTACAAGATAATATAATTCTTTCCATTCCTTCCGCAAATACAGAGGCAACTATTGCAACAAATGGAGATTTAATCATTACTTCTACTAATCAAGAAATTTTACAACAATTAGCTTCTGATGATAATCGCTATAAAGGAATAAAAGCATACCGTCTCCGCATTAAGGCGAAGAAAGTGTCGGAATACATTACGAATACAAAATATCGTTTTCCAACAAATAGTCTTCAAGAAAAATTAACTAATTACGAAATTTTAAATGGTGAACGAACCATAACGACTGAGGCGGCACCGGTAAAAGCAGAGCTAGCTACAAGTGGTAATAAGATCCAGACAATCTTAAAAACAACTTATTCAAGTGATGATGCGCAAGTGGCAGCAGGCCTATTTAGCAGTGCAATTTCAGATGAAATTACGATAACAGATGATACCAAAAAATTAATTGAAAATAACCATACAACTATCTATCCAAAATCATTTGTCTATGATTTTACGCTACAAAAGAACACGATGCTTATTTTTAATGCACAAAAGGAAGAAATGATTACCGAGCCAATCGGTATTGAATATATCCTTAAATAAATGTATCGTGAAAAAGAGAGGGGCAAGGGAATTTGGACGCATCCCTTTTAAAAAAGAACCAATCAATTGAAATTACTATAGAAGATTTAACGCATGATGGTAGCGGAGTCGGGAAAATCGACGGATATCCGCTCTTTATTCCTAATACGTTACCAGGCGAAAAAGGAATAGCGAAAATAACCAAATTAAATAAAAATTATGGCTTTGCACGAATGGAAAATATCGAAGTAATTAGTGTGGACCGAGTAGAACCACCATGTGCGGTTTATTCCAAATGCGGGGGATGTAGTTTGCAACATTTAAGTTACGAGGGGCAGCTAAAGTTTAAACGAAATCAAGTAGAAGAAACAATGAAACGAATTGGTAAACTGAATGTCCAAGTAAAAGAAACCCTAGGCATGGAAAATCCTTGGCGTTACCGAAATAAGTCCCAAGTTCCTGTTGGGTTTGTCAATGGAAAATTAACGGCGGGATTTTATCAAAAAAGAAGCCATGATATTATTGATATGACCACTTGTTTAATTCATAATGAACAAGGTGATTTTGCTGTGCAGAAGACCAGAGAAATTCTCGCCAAATATGGTACGGAACCATATAACGAAAAAACGGGAAAAGGTGACATTCGGCATATTATGACACGATTTGCTCATACAACTGGCCAATTAATGCTAGTACTCGTGACAAATAAAGACAGAATACCGTTTAAAGATGAAATTATTCGTGATTTAACAGAACAATTAACGCTGACATCGATTGTCCAAAATATTAATCCGCAGAAAACCAACGTAATTTTTGGCGATCGTACGAAAACGCTTTGGGGAAAAGATATCATTGAAGACACGATACATGGTATTCGGTTTGCCATTTCTGCCCGTTCTTTTTATCAAGTGAATCCACTACAAACAGAAGTTTTATATCAACAGGCTATAGAAGCAGCAGAATTAACTGGTGAAGAAACGGTGATTGATGCATATTGTGGTATTGGCTCTATCTCCCTTTGCCTCGCGAAAAAAGCAAAACATGTTTATGGGGTTGAAATTGTTGATCAAGCGATTCAAGATGCTAGAGCAAACGCGGCATTAAATGCGTTGAATAATACTACCTTTGAAACTGGAAAAGCAGAGGAAGTCATTCCAGCGTGGTATAAAGCTGGAATCGTAGCAGACGTTCTCGTTGTCGATCCACCTCGAAAAGGCTGCGATGAAAAACTATTACAAACTATTATAGCAATGAAGCCGAAGAAAGTGGTTTATGTCTCGTGTAACCCGGGGACATTAGCTCGTGATATGCAAATTTTGACAGAAGGTGGCTATGAAGCAAAACAAGTTCAGCCAGTGGACATGTTCCCAATGACGACACATATCGAAGCAGTAACAGTATTAAACTTAAAATAAACACGCAAAAACCGCCAAAATGGGATAAATGGCGGTTTTTGTTTTCTCGAGTATGTGTGATTAACTAATAATTAACAGACATGATTATTGCTAAATCAAGCCGCGTCTTTATTTAACCACGAAATGAAAAATTGGTCAAAAGAGTAGATTTTAACTTTTTAACTCAAAAAAAGATGAATTATATACTTTTTTTAATTAAGAAGTTAATTAAAATACAAAAATAGCATTAAATACCTGCTGAAATTGTTGATTATTTGTCATAATTATTCTCCTTTTAAAAGCTAGCAAAATTTGATAAGATGAATGTAACAGATTTCACATGAATGGAGGAACGGATAAAATGGCAATAACCATGTACATTGATCAACCAGAAAAACTTCTGGCAATCGAGACGACTCATCCACATTTTAGAGATCATTTCAAAGCGGGTTTTTATTTAGATAAGACAGATCAATTTGGTCCTTTTGGAAATGCTGATGGTTTAGAAGTATTGAAGCGTTTAGAGGAATATTTTAGCGATAAGAGTGACCAAGGTCTTAATTTAGCTGTATTTCCGAAGTATATGATGGAAACAGTGAAGGGAGCTACTTATGTACCAGCTAAGGACGATGGGGCAGAGCGTTTACAACAGCTACTAACGGAATACGGTGAAGCAGTAAGGCAGTCAGACCAAATTACTATCTCCGCTGCTTTAGCACAAATTAAAATTACAGGCTACGTATTACCAGCACTTCGGGATGCAGCGCTTGAGTCACTTCATCGCGAAATCGAATTAAACAAAATCGAAAATATGGATACAGGATATGCAGATAGTATTTTTTATGATTTACTCACATTTACAAAAGATTATACTTCCGTTATGCCAGATATGTGGTGTAGACATTGCATCGAATAATAAAAACAGCGCGAAAAGGCGCTGTTTTTATTTATCTAGCATAGCAAGAATCACTCTTGCTACTTCTTGCTGGTTGCGATTATCGGTATTAACAATAAAATCCGCAGAAGTTTCATAATGCTTCATTCGTGGTTCAAAAATAGCGCGAATCTCTTCAGGTGTTTTTTGTTGGACAAGTGGGCGCGTTGTATCGCCTTTAAGCCGGTTCATAAATACTGCTGGATTCGTCTCTAAATAAATCACAGGGTATGTGTTTTTAAGTACTTCTCTATTTTCAGGATTTAGAACGATACCACCGCCCGTTGCAATAACGGCTTTCGTATTAGCTAATTCTTTTAATTTTTCGTGCTCTAAACGACGAAATTCTTTTTCGCCATATTTGGCGAAAATATCGGATACACTCATTCCTTGTTCATGAGTAATAACCTCGTCAATATCGATATACGGTAAATCAGCTAGTTTCGCTAGTATATTGCCAACGGTTGTTTTTCCAGCTCCCATGAAGCCAATTAAGATAACTTGATCGATGATGTTCTCCTCCTTTTTCAGTTCGTACATTTTACTACTTAAAAGCATTAAAGAAATTATATCACATATGAAAAAAACGTCAACCGAAATTCTTCATTTAGCATACAATTAATCGAAATGAACGTCAATTCTAGAATGAGAGCCTTTCCATTGTAGCCTGTTTCTAGTACAATAGAAATAGCAAGAAATGTGGAAGTGGAGGAAGCAAATGACAGGGATAGAGAAAAAAACAGAGAAAATTGATTTTGGCGTTAACCGCCGCTTGATTTTTTCAAGTTGTTTATTGTGGATAGCATTTGGGATATTGTTATATCTCGTTTTTAGTCATATAAAAGGCATCAATGAAATAGAAGAAATTATTTTACTAACATTTATCGGGCTTTGCATTTTGCGGCCGTTAGTTAGGTTACTCAATACGGCGCCGACTGTGGAACTAACAGAACGTGGAATCCTTTACCGTGGTGACTTCAAATCATGGAATGAAGTGAAAGAAACGGAGCTTAAGAAGCCAACGATAAAATTATTTTCGCAAGGTCGTTTGAAAATAATGACTTCTATTAATGGGCGTACTGAAATGGCATGGGATATTGTTGCGGCTGATGTTTCTATTAGTTTAGAAGAATTAGAAGCATTAATTCATTCGATGTGTGATACGTATGCCGATGATGAAACTGTTGGAGCTGAGATTTTTATCGATAAGAAAAAATTTTAGAACAATAGAAGGGAAGTTTGCCTATGTTAAAAATTGCCTTAGTACAGAAAAAAGCGGTACCTAATCAAAAAGCCACCAACTTAAAATTAGCTTTGCAACATATAAAAGAAGCGGCAAATCAAGGTGCAGATTTAGTCCTTTTTCCAGAAATGTGGTCAAATGGTTATGCTACCCCTTTTGATGAGGCGTTTGATAAGCCACTCCAGCCTAATTTTACAGACGAACGCACTAATTGGTTAGATAATGGCGTAGAACTTAACAGTGCGTATATAATGGCGCTTAAAAAGCATGCGAAAGAGTATCAGGTTGATATTTGTGCTACTTATTTATCAAAAATAGCTAAAAAACGACAAAATACTGCGATTATGATTGACCGAAATGGGGAGATTATTTTAGACTATGCTAAAGTGCATACATGTGATTTTTCATTAGAACGTTTATTACAGCATGGAACGGAATTTAAAGTCTGTGAATTTGACGGAATTAAACTAGGTGTAATGATTTGTTTTGATCGCGAATTTCCAGAAAGTGCAAGGGAACTTATGCTAAATGGGGCTGAGATTATTCTTGTTCCTAACGCATGTGATATGAACCCGGCTCGCATCAATCAACTTAGCACAAGAGCTTTTGAAAATATGGTGGGGGTTGCCATGGCTAATTATCCTGGAAACAATTGGGGGCAGTCATGTGCTTTTTCTCCAATAGTTTTTGATAATTATGGTAATTATCTGGATAACGTGATTGTTCAAGCAGATGATGTTTCAGAAGCAATTTATATCGCCGAATTTGATTTAGAAGCGATAAGGAATTTTCGGGAGGTTGAAGTTTGGGGAAATGCTTACCGGAAGCCTGAGACTTACACAACATTAGTAAATCCAGAAGTAAATAAACCATTTATAAGAAATGATTAAAGGTGGACAAAAATTTTTGTAGTGGTTAGTCTAGTAGATTAATCGCTTTTTCCATTTTCCCTAAATTTTTAATAAATACAACTATAGCCCATAGTATCTTCTTGTAATTTAAGGTAAAATAGGCAAATAATATTGTGTAACTGGAGGAAGCGAATGGAGACAGTACTAAAAGCGCACAAAGTTAGAAAAGTATATGGTTCAAAAGGAAATTTATTTTCTGCCCTAGGAAGTATCAGCTTTGAAATACAAAAAGGATCATTTGTCGGTATAATGGGGCCATCCGGTGCAGGAAAATCAACTTTACTTAATGTGTTATCCTCCATTGATAAACCTACTTCTGGTGAGATTGAGATTGGTGGAAAAAAACTTTCGAAAATGAAAGCAAAAGAACTAGCTGTTTTTAGAAGAGATCAGCTAGGATTTATTTTTCAAGATTATAATTTGTTAGATACAATGACGGTAAAAGATAACATCGTTTTACCACTTGCTTTATCCCATGTGAAACAAAAAGAAATAGATGAACGATTTGAGCTAGTTGCGCGCCAGTTTGGAATCTATGAACAACGGAATAAGTTTCCTAATGATATTTCAGGTGGACAAAAGCAACGAACAGCAGTTTGCCGAGCAATGATAACCGAACCAACACTTATTTTTGCTGATGAGCCAACTGGAGCACTTGACTCCAAATCGGCAACTAACCTACTAGAAGGATTGTCTCATGCAAAAGATGTGCGTGATTCGACTATCATGATGGTTACACATGATGCATTTGCTGCTAGTTATTGTGAACGAATTATGTTTATTAAAGACGGGGAAATTTTCACGGAAATTTATCGTGGAAATAATTCGAGAAAGCAATTTTTCCAAAAAGTGTTAGATGTTTTAGCACTTCTTGGGGGGGATGAAAATGATGTTATTTAAGGTAGCATTAACTAATATGCGGAAGAACTTTACGCAATTTATCGTTTATTTTGTATCGCTAATTGTTTGTGTACTTGTCTTTTTCACGTTTGTATCTTTGTCCTATAACCCATTGATTGATAAAGTTTTTACTCGTTGGGAATTATTTGGACCAGCAATTTTTTCGGCGGCGAGTGTCATTCTTATCCTGTTTATTTGCTTTTTTATTTTTTATTCGAATAGTTTTTTTCTTAAAAGACGGAAACGCGAAATTGGTTTATATTCATTGTTAGGGTTACGTAAATCCCAAATTGCTTTAGTGTTATTTTATGAGAATGCAATGATGTATATGCTAGCCACTTTTTTCGGTATTTTACTTGGAATATTTTTCTCGAAAATGTTTGCAATGGTATTATTTTGGATTGTTGGACTAGCGATAAATGCGGAGTTTATTATTACGTTTCCTGCTATTACCGATACAATCATGGTGTTTTTAGGAATTATGTTATTTACGTCTGTTTATGCTAGTTTTATCATATTGCGTTATAATTTAAGTCAATTATTTAAAAACGATGATAAAGAAGAAAAAGTGGCAAAAGGTTCATTATTGCTCATGATAGTTGGACTAGCGTTAATTGGCTTTGGGTACTATTTAGCTACTAGCAATGTGGAAGAATCATCTATTTGGTTGAAGTATGATTTTTTTGATTTAATATTATTGATTTTGTGTGCTGTTATTTTAGGAACTTGGTTAACGGTTCGATTTGGAACGCCTTATGTAATTCAGAAACTCTATCAAAATAAGCATTTCTTTTATAAGGGCACGAATATGATTGGCATTACCTCGCTTCGTTTTCGCTTGAAAAAGAATGCTAGTACTATTGCTATGATTGCTGTTCTTAGCGCTACTACCCTCACGATAATTGGTTCGATGAGTAGTTTTTATGTGAGAACACTGGGGAATATTAGCGAGGAAAACCCCTCTAGCTATCAAGTGCGTAATATGACTGCAAAAAATGAAAAAGACATCATTCAAACCATCAATACAGATAAAAATCACCAATTAAAGAGTTTGATGAAAACAGAAATGGTCCGTGCAACACTGGAATATGGAGATAGTTATAATAAAAATGGAGAACCTAGAGAAATGATTCATCCAGTTGTTTCGGAAGCTGAATATAACCGAATAGCTGCTAAACAGCAAAGAAATTTTATTGCGCCGAAAAAATTACAATATGGCGATGCAATCTTACTTGGCAAAAACGCTTATTTTGCTCGAAAAGAAATTCAAGACAAATGGTTGTCTAGAGAAATGATTGTAAAAACTGATAAGCCAAATGCGATAAAAATCAGCCCGATTAAAGTAATTGATTTTCGAGAGTTTTCGATTTTTAATACCGGTATTTCTTATGAAACATTGGTGGTATCAGATGATTACTATAATGATATAAAAAAACTTACTAAGCCTGAATCAGTAGGTATGTTTGATATAACAAATCCAAGTCATAGTGAGGAGTTAGATAAAAAGGTCCAAACGGTTGTCGACGGTAAGCCTTCGCTTTTTTCTGAAGATGTTTCTTCATATTATACGAATTATCACATGATTTCCATTCTTGTTGGCTCCTTGCTGTTTATTGGCGTCTTTATCGGAATTGTCTTTTTCTTAGCAACAGGAAGTATCATCTACTTTAAATTAGTAACGGATGCTGTGACGGAGAAAAGTAAGTTCGATATTTTATTCAAACTAGGTGTTACGGAAAAAGAGATAAAAAAGATTATTTCTAAACAAATTTGGCCAATTTTTGTTATTCCATTATTTTTCGGAATTGCGCATTCAATGGTCGCGCTTTGGGGAATATCGATTAATTTAATTGATAATATTAAGTATCCCGTTTTAATTGGAACTGGTATTTATATGCTATGTTTCGGTGCTTATTATGTTTTATGTGTCAATTCATTTACCAAAATTGTAACTGCAGATAAAAAGTAATTGGCTTTTGAAGTTATTTCAGCTAAAATGAAAAGAGAGTTCTGCCAAGGAGGTACAAGAGATGGTAAAGGTATATATAGTAGAAGATGATGAGGTAATTCGCGACACAATTCGTAAACATTTAAGCAAATGGGGATTTGAAATAGGTGTGGTAGATGATTTTAATAATATTTTACAAGAATTTTTAGCTTTTGAACCCCAATTGGTTATTTTGGATGTGAATTTGCCTTTCTTTGACGGATTTTATTGGTGTAATCAAATCCGGGAAGTTTCTAATGTACCGATTATCTTTTTATCTTCCCGTAATTCACGAATGGATCAAATTATGGGAATGAATATGGGAGCAGATTATTACATTGAGAAGCCAGTTGATTTAGATGTTTTAATGGCTCGGATTAACGCACTACTCAGACGGACTTACTCCTATGCAGATTTAGAAGAAGCAAACGTAATGGAACATAACAATGTCTTCCTGCATATTGACACAAACACTTTAACCCATCTAGAAGATAAAATCGAATTAACTAAAAATGAGTTTCTGATTTTATATGAACTCATGAAACAAAAAGGAAGCATTGTAAGCCGAGATGAGATTATGCGTGCACTTTGGGAAGATGAAAGCTTTGTCGATGATAATACACTTACAGTTAATGTCGTTCGGATTCGTAAAAAACTAGCAGAAATCGGGCTAGATGAATTTATTAAAACGAAAAAAGGGCAAGGCTATATGATTGAGTGATTACTAACAGGAAGATAGCGCTAAATGAATGGCGTCCTTCCTGTTTTTCGTAAATAAGGAGGAGTTAACATGAAAATACTCGTATTCGGTGGTACACGTTTTTTTGGAAAGAAATTAGTAGAGCGCCTAGTTGCAGCGGGACATGATGTTACGATAGGCACTAGAGGGAAGACGAAAGACGATTTTGGTAATGCAGTGAAACATGTTGTGTTAAATCGCGAATCTAGGGATGATTTGTTTCAATTAGCGAAAGAAAATTGGGATGTTATTTACGATAATATTTGTTTCTCACCGCGGGAAGCACTTTATGCTGTGGATGCTTTTAAAGGAAAAGTAAAACGATACATATTTACCTCTTCTTTATCGGTGTATAGTCAAAAAGGGCGTGCCTTAGTAGAAGAAGACTTCAATCCAAATCATTATGAAATTGTTATTGGTGATAAAGAAGATTTTGATTACGGAGAAGGGAAGCGTTTGTCGGAAGCTATATTTTTCCAAAAAGCGTCTTTTCCAGTCGTGGCAGTTCGTTTTCCGATTGTACTTGGAACGGACGATTATACGAAACGTCTGCATTTCCATTTGGAACATATCAAAAACCAACAAGAAATTGGTATAAGTAATGGTCAGGCCGAAATTGGCTTTATTACTTCAGATGAAGCTGCACGTTTCTTAGAATGGGTTGGTGTATCCTCTGAAATTACTGGACCAATCAATGCTGCATCCAATGGAACCTACTCTTTAAATGGTTTCATCAATATGCTTGAAGCAAAAACGGGACAGAATGCGATTGTAGAAGAAGTAACAGATGATAAAGACGATTCCCCATTTGGAATTGAAAAAACGTATTATCTTGATAACACAAAGGCGACGGAGGCAGGTTTTAGATTCGACGATTTACAAGCGTGGTTACCTGAACTCGTGACAGCAATTTTAAAAGAAAATTAATTTGGAGGCAAACAAACATTATGTTGAATTTTGAAGAAAAAAAAGCATTAATAGAGTCAATTAGTGGTTTTGAACTGCATGAAATTTCAATGGACCGTGTGAACGTACACTATCCAGCAAGCAAGCGTGATAAAAAAATCATCGTCAAACACTTACATCCGAATGGTAATGCTTTTATTTACGCACCGTTCTTAGAAGTAGAGCCGCTGGATAAACAAGGCTATGTTAACGTAAAAGATTACTCGGAAAATGAAATTCGCGTGCTATTAGAGGAAGCAAAAGAATATATGGACAAAGATGAAGCTGGTTATAAAGAAGGACTTACCAAAATATATCAAGATAATAGGGGCGACAAACTATCACTTGTTTATGAAAATGAGATGTGGGTTGTTTATACAGGTGAAAATTTGGAAGCTGTTTTTCCAACAATTGAAGGGGCAGAAGGATACTTACTTGACGAAGGCTTTTTTGAAGTATAATTAACGGAGGCGAAATTGCGTGGAGAATTTAAAACAACTGCAAGAGCGTATAGCAGTCAGTGATGGACGGGCGAATGCAGATTTAGTTATTGTAAATGGACGAATTATCAATGTTTTTTCCGGAGAAATTATCGAAGGAGACATTGCCATTAAAAACGGTTATATTGCTGGAATTGGTCATTTTCCTAAAGCTGACAAAGTAATCGATGCGGCAGGAGAGTTTATCGTTCCTGGTTTTATTGATGCGCATGTCCATGTAGAAAGCGCGATGGTGACACCAGCTGAGTTTGCCCGTGTCCTTTTACCAAATGGCGTTACAACCATTATTACCGATCCACATGAAATTGCGAATGTGGCCGGTGAAAGAGGGATTGAATTTATGCTAGAGAATGCGGAAGGTGTGCCACTGGATATGTTTGTGATGCTTCCATCCTCTGTCCCAGCAACAGAGGGTGAGCATAATGGTGTAACACTCCATGCAGAAAAACTTCACCCGCTTTATTCCCATGAAAAAGTAATTGGCCTTGCTGAAGTGATGGATTTTCCATCTGTAGCAAAAGGAAGTGCAGATATTTTAACGAAGATTATCGATGCTAAAAAAGAAGGCGGTCGGATTGATGGACATGGGGCAGGATTAACTAGCGCTGATTTGAACAACTATTTAGCTGCTGGTATTCGGACAGATCACGAGAGTACTAGTGCAACCGAAGCGATTGATCGGTTGCGAGCTGGCATGTTTGTGATGCTTCGCGAAGGGACAGTGGGTCGCGACTTACTTGCGACAATTCCAGCAGTGACATCAAAAAATAGCCATCGTTTCTGCTTTTGTACCGATGATAAACTAATTAATGATTTAATCACCGAAGGCTCAATTAATTATAATATCCGTCTAGCAATTGAAAATGGAATAGAGCCAATCACAGCGATTCAAATGGCGACAATCAATGCGGCAAATTGTCATAATCTGCCATACTTAGGGGCAGTTGCAGCTGGATATCAAGCAGACATTGTTTTTCTAAAAGATTTACAAACGGTGGAAATATCTAAAGTGTTAAAAAATGGTAGCGTAGTAGTCGAAAATGGTGTTAGAAATGAAACGGCCTTTCAGCAACAAAAAACCACACAATTTGTATCGCCAAAAATCAACCATCACTTAACACAAAAAGAGTTAGAACTTCCGCTCAAAAAAGCGACTTGTTATGTCATTGGCATGCAACCAAATAGCTTATTTACCAAAAAACTAATAGAAGAAGTTAGCATTCAAGCTGGTTTGTTTGTGCCATCGATAAGTAAAGACTTACTCAAGATGGCTGTAGTGGAACGACATCATGACACAGGTCACATTGGTGTAGGTATTGTGAAAGGGTTCGGCTTAACGGAAGGTGCAATTGCCACTACTGTCGCACATGATTCGCATAATATTGTCGCAGTTGGAGTAACCGATGAAGCGATGGAAGCCGCAATTAACCATGTAACAAGTTGTGGTGGTGGTATAGCGGTAGTAGATGCTTCTGGAAAAGTGTTACACGATTTAGCTTTACCAATTGCTGGGCTGTTAAGTGATCGTTCTTTTGAGGAAGTGGAAGAGGATTTGGCAGGGCTCTTAAAAGCATTTCAACAAATCAGCCAAGCGACGGGATTCGATCCATTTTTAACTTTATCATTTTTAACATTACCAGTTATTCCTGAATTAAAATTAACCGATCAAGGTTTATTCGACTTTGCAACCTTCCAAATTATCCCGAATGAAGTAAACTAATGAAAGTGAGGCAATCAATATGAATTGGTGGAATTATATTAAAGATAAACGATTTTTCTTATTGTTTTTTTGTAGTATTATGTTTTTTGTCGGAGTCCTCATTTCCATCGATCCTAACAGCAAACTAACACTAGGTAATTTCATTTATTTATATATCTTTGTTTTTGTTTTCTTACTGGCTTACCTTGTGTTAGGCTATTTCTTTAAATACAGTTACTGGCGTGAAATGGAAGAGCTTGTAAGTGGAGAAATGGAAGAAAATATTATTGAACTTTTACCAAAACCAAGAACCCGAGAGCAAGCCTTTTTTAATCAATTGATGGCAAAAAAACATCGGGAAGAGCTGCGGACTATAAGCAAATTGCAAGATAAGCAGCAAGAATATCATGACTTTATTTTATATTGGGTGCATGAAGTGAAAACACCAGTTGTCGCAAGCAAAATGTTAATCAATAACCCTGATTTAAATGATACTAAAACTATTTTTCAGCAAATTGATGAAGAACTAACAACGATTGATAAACTGGTTATGCAAGCACTCTATTTTTCTCGGCTAGACACTTTTTCCAAAGACTATTTCATTCAAGAACAAAACCTTGGCGCAGTGGTTCGAGAATCTGTGAAACGGCATTCAAAGCTTTTTATCGGGAAGAAAATGAAACTTGATTTGCAAGATGTCGATATCGATGTACGGACGGATAGTAAGTGGCTTGGTTTTATACTCGATCAAGTTATATCTAATGCCTTGAAATACACCGAAGAAAGTGGCGAAATAAAAATTTGGTGTGATACAGAAACAACCGGCAAAAAAGTACTTCATATCAAAGACAATGGTCGCGGAATTAAAGAGGAAGATTTGCCACGAGTTTTTGAGCAAGGCTTTACAGGTAACATCGGCCGACAAGAAAAGAAAGCCACTGGCATGGGACTTTATCTTGCAAAACAAATGGCTAAAAAATTAGGTCACGAAATTTGTATTGAGTCAAAAAGCGAACAAGGTACAGAAGTAAAATTGTACTTTGAACAAAAAGATGATTATTTATTAATTGCAAAAGAATAGTCAAAAGCAGTAAACAAAAAAGCGTTCTTTGTTTGCTGCTTTTTTATGTAAAAAATGGTTGACTATGTCGCTTTGTCGTGGTAGAGTATTAGCAAGAAGAAGTAAAAGCGTTGAATAGAATAAGTAGAGCGTGATTCTTTTAAAAGAGAGTCCTTGGTTGGTGCGAAAGGATAAAGATAGCGTTATCGAACACATCTAGGAGCTGGTTTGCTGAAAAGTCATAAGTAGGTGAATTCGGGAAAGCCCGTTATAGCTTGTTAGTCTAGCACTAACGGAGGCTGGTACTGTGAAGTATTAGTAAATTGAGGTGGAACCACGTGAATATTATTCTCGTCCTCTTGGCAGTTTGATGCCAGGAGGACGAGATTTTTTTATGTAAAAAGGAGCGAATTTAAATGGACTATATTATGGAAATTTTACCAGCATTACTTGATGGAGTAAAAACAACCTTGTTAGTTTTTGCCGTGACCCTTGTTTGTTCGATTCCCTTAGGTGCGGTGGTGGCAGTTGGGAATGTCAGTAAAATTGCACCACTGAAGTTTATTTTAAATATTTACATTTGGATTATGCGGGGAACGCCACTACTTTTACAATTAATTTTTATTTATTATGGTTTGCCAATAATTGGTATTGTTTTCGATCGGATGGATGCTGTCTTTCTTGCCTTTATTTTAAATTATGCTGCGTACTTTGCAGAAATCTTTCGTGGCGGATTTTTATCCATCGAAAATGGTCAATATGAAAGTGCCAAAGTTCTTGGCCTAACCTATGCGCAAACCCTCAGGAAAATAGTTTTACCGCAAGTAGTTAAACGAGTACTTCCAGCAATTGGGAATGAGGTCATTAATCTAGTAAAAAATTCTTCTTTAGTTTATATTCTTGGAATTGGCGACTTACTTCGAGCAGGGAAAATTGCGATGAGTAGAGATGTTACCTTAATTCCACTCGTATTAGTTGCAGCTATTTACTTAGCATTAACCGCTATTTTAACGGTACTATTCAAACAACTGGAAAAACGTTTTAGTTATTATAAATGAGGTGAAAAAATGTTGGAAATTAAAAACTTAACAAAGAAATTTGATCAAAAAATAATTTTAGATAATGTTAATCTATCCCTAAAAGATGGCGAGATTCTTTCCATTGTAGGTCCTTCTGGCGGTGGGAAAACAACTTTACTGCGCTGTATTAGCGGACTTGAAAAAATGGATTCGGGCGAGATTTTGATTGACGGGGAAAAAATTGATCCAATGTCTAGAAAAGATGTTGAAAATACAATTGGCGTTGTTTTTCAAGAATTTCACTTATTTCCTCATTTAAGTGTGATGGATAATTTGATTTTAGCTCCAACGCTTGCTCGGAAAACAAAAAAAGACATGGCAAAAAAAGAAGCAGAACGTCTACTCGGTCTACTTGATTTAGCTGATAAAGCAGATAGCATGCCGTATCAATTATCTGGCGGGCAAAAACAACGAGTTGCCATTGCTAGGGCGCTGGCAATGAATCCCAAGGTATTGCTCTTTGATGAACCAACTTCCGCGTTAGACCCCGATTTACGTGATCATGTCGCATCACTAATTTTAAGTTTAAAAAAAGTTGGTATTACGCAAATCATTGTTACTCATGACCATGCCTTTGCTGAAAAAGTAGCCGATCAAATGCTAGAAGTGGAACCACTAAAAAAGGAGGCAATATAAATGAAAAAAGGATTACTAATAGCTGTCATTGCAATTATCTCATTAACGCTTGTAGCTTGCGGGAATAGTGAATCAAAAGAAGACCAGTGGAATCGAATCAAAAAAGATAAAGAAGTCGTGATTGGTTTAGATGATAGTTTTGTACCCATGGGCTTTCGTGATAAAGAGGATAATTTAGTTGGTTTTGATATTGATTTGGCTAAAGCAGTTTTTGCGGAATATGGGATTAAAGTCAAGTTCACACCGATTGATTGGACAATGAAAGAATCAGAATTGAAAAATGGCTCGATTGATTTGATTTGGAATGGATATACAGTAACGGATGCTAGAAAGAAAAAAGTCGCTTTTAGTAACCCTTACATGAAAAATGAACAAGTGCTAGTAACACTCAAATCAAGTAATATTACCAAATTTAGTGATATGAAAGATAAAACACTAGGCGCTCAAAACGGAGCAAGTTCCATTGATGACATGGCGAAGAAACCAGAAGTTTTAACGGATATTATTACAAACAATGAACCAGAATTATATGATACTTTTGATGTCGCATTTATTGATTTGAACAACAAACGAATGGATGGTTTAATAATTGATGAAGTTTATGCACGTTATTATATTGATAAACAAAAAAATAAAGATGATTATAACATCGTAACAGGTGGTTTTGATGCAACAGATTTCGCTGTCGGTATGCGTAAAAGTGATAAGAAACTACAAACTAAAGTAAATGATGCTTTCCAAACATTGTATAAGGAAGGGAAAATGCAAGAAATTAGTAAAAAATGGTTTGGTGATGATGAAATCGCGAAACAATAGCTAGATTGACAGTAGGTTTAAGTTCCTATACAATTTGAGTTATAAATGTCGCAGCCGAATATCCGACCGTGCCAGACAGAAGGGATGAAGTTTGTTGAATAAAGAATTGATTGTTCGTGGAGCTCCGCAAGAATATTTATGTCAAGTAGGTGCATGGGATACACTACCTGTCCACTTAGAACGTCGTGGATTAAAAAATGTATTAATTGTTCGTGGTAACGCATCTTGGGAAGTTGCAAAGCAAAAATTCCCAACACTATCAGCCGTTACATCCACTTTTGAAACATATAACGGTGCTTCTACATATGAGGAACGTGATCGTCTGGTAGCGATAATGAAATCTAATAATATGGATGCTATCATTGCGGTTGGTGGCGGGAAGGTAGCTGATGTATCGAAAGCGGCAGCCGCAGTTTTACGCTTACCAGTCATTATTTTACCGACACTTGCTTCTACATGTGCAGCTTATACTCCACTTAGCGTTATGTATGACGTTGAAGGAGCGATGATTCGTTATGACGTTTTTGCTAGTAGCAATGCGTTACTACTAATTGATCCAGAAATGATTCTTGATTCGCCAAAAGAATTACTCGTTGCGGGTATTGGCGACACGCTGGCAAAATGGTATGAAGCGGATGTTATTATTCAATCTCTTAAGGTGAAATCGGTGGAAATAGAAATTGCCCATATTGCTGCCAAAATGTGTCATGATAATTTACTGAATTTTAGTGAAGAAGCGCTTTTAGCAATGGATAAACAAGAACTTAATGAAGCCTTTATCAAAATTATTGAAACGAATATTTTAGTTGGTGGAATGGTTGGTGGTTTTGGGGATGACTACGGTCGCTGTGCAGGTGCGCACTCGATTCATGATGCACTAACCATGGTTCCAGAAACACACCATTTACTTCACGGAAATAAAGTTGCCTATGGTATTTTAGTCCAACTGGTTATCGAAAATAGATGGGACGAAATGGAACGATTATTACCGTTTTATTCCAAACTCGGCTTACCTACTAGTTTGTATGATATGGGACTTGCGACACTTTCTGAGGATACACTAATTGCTGTTGCTCGGCGTGCCACAGAAGATCATGAAACAATTCATATGATGCCAGGCGCGATGACACCAACTGTTGTTTTAAATGCGATGAAACAGTTAGAAGATAGTATGGCGATGAAGCGAGTGAATAAGTAAAAATGATTATTCGAATGGAACAACCTAAAGACTATCAAGCAATTCGTCATTTGAATGAACAAGCTTTTAAGGGATCAGTCGAAGCAGACTTAATTGAGAAAATCCGTGATTCAGAGCATTATCAACCTGGCCTATCCCTTGTTGCAGAAGCAGAAGACGGAAGCATTGTTGGCTATATTATGTTTAGTGAGATTTCACTTCAAACAGAAAATAAGAGTAGGTTTATTTTAGGGTTAGCACCACTCGCTGTTCTTCCTGAGTTTCAAGGGAGTCGAATTGGCTCCAGACTAATGGAAGAAGGTATTCGTTTATCACGCGAAAAAGCTTATCCGGCCGTTGCTGTGCTCGGACATGCTGATTATTATCCGCGATTTGGCTTTATAACTTCGGAAACATTTGGTATTCCTGCCCCTTTTGATGTACCTGCAGAATATTATATGTTATTAGAATTATATGATGGTAGCTTAGAAAATCTGCAAGGTACGATTCAATATCCAGAAGCATTTACTGCTAACGACTAATTAGAAAAGAACGAAATAATAAAGGAACGGAACAAATTCTCAGAAGGGGATAGGTTCCGTTTTTTTGTGGTAATAATTCCAACTGAACGCCGCAGCTCCTTATCTTGTAAAGCAATACTTTTCGTTTCTTTAAAAATGGCACCATCCAAAATCATCTCTGGTAGAATGCTAATGCCAAGACCAGCACCTACTAAGCCTTGGATTGTATAAAAATCGCGACTTTGAAAAGCAATTTCTGGTTCGAACCCTTTTTTGATAGCTGTGTTTGTAACAATTTTATATAAATCAAAGTCTTCAGGATAGAGTACGAATTTTTCCTTTGCAAGTTCTTTGAGCGAGACATTAAAATTTTCCGCAAGGGGGTGCGTTTTGGGAACGATTAATTTGAGCTTTTCATCAAAGAAACGAACAGCTTCCATTTGGTCATCTGATTCTGGAACGGGAGATAGAAAAGTCATATCTAGTACACCGCTAATAAGCATTTCAGTGAGTTCTTCATTGGTCCCTTCCATAAATTGGTAAGTAATCTGTGGATATTTTTCTCGAAAAGCAGAAATAACGGAAGGCAATACTTTGGTGGAAAGCGAATTTGGTAAACCAACCCGGACAGTTCCTTTAGCAGGATCAATGTATTCAGTGACGAGAGCTTCGGCTTTTTGTAACTCGTTTAAAGCAATGGTGGCTTGATTTAAGAAGTCTTGACCGACACTTGTTAGTTGCATATTTCGGCCAATTCGGTCAAATAAAGGTACACCAAGTTCTTCTTCTAATTTAGTTATCTGTCTACTAACGGCAGATTGGGCTACGTGTAAATTCTCGCTGGCTTTGGTCATATGCTCGACGCGGGCTACTTCCATAAAATACTTTAACTGTCTAAGTTCCATTCTGTACCTCCGATTGTTCTCAAAATGAGATTGTTTTGTTCTATTATATATATTGTTTCGATAAATGAAAAGGAATAAAATAGATACTACAAGAAATGTAAGGTAAGCTGAATCGCAAGTTAATTGTCAGTTAATTTGTACAATTCTCACGATAAACGGTTGGAGGATTCGGTTTTGAAGAGGAGGAACTAGGATGAAACAAACTAATTTACCGAAAAAGCACGGTCTGTATAATCCGGAAAATGAGCACGATGCTTGTGGAATTGGATTTGTGGCTAATATTAAAAAGATTTCTTCTCATAAAATTGTGGAGCAAGGTATCCATATGCTTTGCCAATTAAAACATCGTGGTGGAGAAGTTGGTGGAGATACGGGCGACGGGGCTGGTATTTTACTTGAAATTTCTGACTCTTTCTTTCGACGCGAATGTGCTAAGCTAGGTATCGAACTACCTGAAAAATATCATTATGCAGTAGGAATGTTTAATTTTCCGCAGAATAAAACCGAACGAGAGCTTCTTATGGAAGAAGCGGAAAAACTAATTTCGGCAGAAGGACAGCACTTTTTAGGCTGGCGCAAGTTGCCAACAGATGTGACTAAAGTCGGAGCTGGTGCTAGAAAAACGGAACCAGCCATTTACCAATTATTTGTCCAAAAAAACGAAGCATTAAATGAAGCTGAATTTGAACGGGCGCTTTATTTGATTAGAAAGCAAATTGAGAAATTCGCAAGCAACTCAGAAAAAATCACCGAAACTTTCTACGTTCCAAGTTTATCTACTAGAACAATTATTTTCAAAGGAATGCTACTTCCAGAACAAATTAATCAATATTATTTAGATTTAGCTAATCCGGCTTATGTATCAGCTTTTGCCCTAGTGCATTCACGTTTTTCAACCAATACTTTCCCAAGTTGGGAACGTGCGCATCCGTATCGTTATTTAATTCATAATGGGGAAATCAATACGCAACGTGGCAATGTCAATTGGATGAAAGCAAGAGAAAAACGAGCGGAATCCGATGTTTTTGGCGATAATCTAACTAAATTATTACCAATTATTGATGAAAGTGGTAGTGATTCAGCGACACTTGATAATGCTTTGGAGTTTTTAGTGCAATCCGGTCGTTCGTTGCCTCATGCAGCAATGATGCTTATTCCCGAACCGTGGGATAAGAATCCACATATGACTGATCCAAAACGAGCTTTTTATGAGTATCATAGTACACTTATGGAACCATGGGACGGACCAACTTCTATTTCCTTTACGAACGGTCGTGTTATTGGAACGATTTTAGATAGAAATGGATTACGACCAGCACGCTATTATGAAACAAAAGACCATACAATTATTTACTCCTCTGAAACCGGGGTAGTGCCAGTGGATTCAAGAGAGATTATCCGAAAAGAAACAGTTGGCGCTGGCACAATGCTGCTGATTGATTTAGAAGAAGGTCGAATTGTCACAGATAAAGAACTAAAAGATAATTTAACAACCGAAAAACCGTATCGTAAATGGTTAAATACTGAAATGACAGAAATAGCTGATTTAGTAACTGCTGATTTACACTACGAATCAATGGATAAATCTGTACGCTTTAAAAAACAACGGGCATTTGGCTATACGCAAGACGAACTAAATAAAATATTGATTCCGATGGTAACCGAGAAAAAAGATCCAATGGGGGCAATGGGTTATGATGCGCCACTAGCTGTTTTAAGTCAGCGCCCACAAGTACTATTCAATTACTTTAAACAACTTTTTGCTCAAGTAACCAATCCGCCAATTGATGGAATTCGTGAAGAAACAGTAATTTCTGCCATGACGCTTCTTGGCGATGAAGGAAACATTTTAAATCCCACTGCGAAAAATGCTAACCGGATTCGCTTGAAAACACCCATTTTATCGCGAAGAGAATTTGCCGCGTTGCTAGTTCAAACAAAATTTGCCAAACCAACTGCCACTTTGCCGATGTTATTTAAAGCAGAGGAACGAGATACGTTAGATGTTAGGCTGACACAACTATTTGCAGAAGCGGATAAAAAAATTGCGGCTGGAGCAGAACTAATAGTGCTAACGGATGATGATATAAATAAGGACTTGATTGGTATTCCATCTTTACTTGCTATAAGTGGTTTACATCATCATCTTGTTAAAGCTGGAACGAGAACAAAAGTGAGCCTTGTCATAAAAACAGCGGAAGCAAGAGATGTTCATCAATGTGCGCTTTTAATTGGATACGGAGCAGACGCTGTTTTCCCGAGCCTGGCAATTGATACATTTGCCGGTTTGATTCAAGAAGGGCGAATGAAAGGATTTTCCCTTGATGAAGCAGAAAGCCGTTATATCGAAGCAATCACGGATGGAATTTTGAAAATCATGTCCAAGATGGGTATCTCGACTGTCCAAAGTTATCGAGGTGCGCAAATTTTTGAAGCGATTGGAATTGGGGACGATGTTATAGCTAATTACTTCCCAGGAACGGCTTCTCAGATTGGTGGAATTCCGCTGGACGTTATCGCCCAAGAAGCTTGGTTGCGTCACCGGGAAGCATATCATGATATTGGCTACCAAAGTTTTACATTAAATACAGGTGGCGAATACCAATGGCGTTCAAACGGCGAATACCATGTGTATAATCCACTGGCAATCCATTCATTACAACAAGCAACAAGAGAAAATGACCGGGAAACGTATAATCTTTATTCTGATTTAATGCAAAACCAAAGTAATGCCTTTTTAAGAGGGCTATTAACTTTCACTAGTGATCGGAAGCCAATTCCATTGGACGAGGTGGAGCCGGCAGAGGTGATTTTCAAACGTTTCAAGTCAGGTGCAATGTCTTATGGGTCCATTAGTCAAGAAGCTCATGAGGCGCTTGCTATCGCGATGAACCGGATTGGCGGGAAAAGTAATAGCGGAGAAGGTGGAGAGAACCCAAATCGTTTTAAACCAGATGCAAATGGCGACTGGCGTAGAAGCGCGATTAAGCAAATTGCATCCGGTCGTTTTGGTGTGACAAGTCATTACTTGGTGAATGCCGAAGAGTTGCAAATTAAAATGGCGCAAGGTGCAAAACCCGGTGAAGGTGGTCATTTACCAGGAAATAAAGTGTATCCGTGGATTTCGAAAACACGTGGCTCGACGACTGGAGTTGGGCTCATTTCGCCACCTCCACATCATGATATTTATTCGATTGAAGACTTGTCACAACTGATTTTTGACTTAAAAAATGCCAATCAAAATGCGCGCATCAATGTCAAACTTGTTTCAAAAACAGGGATTGGAACGATTGCAGCTGGCGTGGCGAAAGGAAATGCAGATGTTATTTTAGTTAGTGGTTATGAAGGTGGAACTGGCGCGGCGGCAAGAACGAGTATTCGCCATGCGGGTGTCCCGTGGGAAATTGGACTAGCTGAAACGCACCAAACTCTTCTTCTGAATGGCTTGCGTAACAAAGTGGTCGTGGAGACAGACGGAAAACTAATGACTGGTAAAGATGTATTAGTTGCGGCTATGCTCGGTGCAGAAGAGTTTGGTTTTGCGACAGCTCCTCTTGTAACGCTCGGCTGTGTGATGATGCGTGTGTGCCACTTAGATACATGTCCGGTTGGTGTCGCGACTCAAAATCCGGAACTTCGCAAAAAATTTAGTGGTTCTGCGGATTATGTAGTAAATTTCTTCCATTTCATAGTGGCAGAAATGCGAGAAATGATGGCTGAACTCGGCTTTAGAAGTTTGAAAGAAGTCATCGGTCATAAAGAATTTTTAACCACCCACGAGAAAAAAGAAACACACTGGAAAGCAAAGTATATTGATTTTTCGAAGATGCTTTATAGTGACGATTTTTATAAAAACCAAGTTCAATACTGTACGAAACAGCAAGACCACAAAATCGAGCAAACACTAGATATGCGTGAAATTGTTCCATTAATTAAGCCGGCTTTAGATAACGCGGAAAAAGTAACTGGATCCTTCGATGTTCGCAACGTTGACCGTGCTATTGGAACGATTGCTGGTTCGTTTATTAGCAAGAAGTACGGAGCGGTAGGGCTTCCAGAAGATACCATATCGCTTGATTTTACTGGTTCAGCTGGCCAAAGTTTTGGCGCTTATACGCCACTTGGGATGACACTCAGAATTCACGGGGATGCCAATGATTACTTTGGTAAAGGACTATCGGGAGGTAAACTAATCGTAAGCCCAGATGAGAAAACGCCTATTAATCCACATGATTCAGCGATAGTCGGCAATGTAACCCTTTACGGAGCAACTGGTGGAGAAGCCTATATGCATGGTCGTGCAGGTGCGCGGTTTGCAGTAAGAAATAGTGGAGCGACCGCAGTTGTTGAAGGCATTGGCGATAATGGTTGTGAATATATGACAGGCGGGGCAGTAGTTGTCCTTGGCGAAATTGGCGAGAATTTTGCAGCTGGAATGTCTGGTGGAATTGCTTATCTTTACACGACTAATAAACCAAGCACCCAAGCGAAAATTAATCATGAGCTAGTGACGAGTCGAGCGATTTCTTCCGTAACAGAATTAGCAAAACTGAAGCAATTAATCGAACAACATGCCAACTTAACAGGAAGTGAATTTGCCAAAACAATTCTCACTAACTGGGAAATAGAAAAAGCTAACTTTCTTTTCGTTATTCCAAATGAATATGAAATGATGCTTACACGAATTGAAACGTTAGAACAGGCAGGACAAACGCATGACGAAGCTGAATTACAAGCCTTTTATGAACATAAAGATGGAAAAATAATTGCCGCTGTGGTGAAATAGGGAGGAGTGAAAACATGGGAAAAGCAACTGGATTTATGGAATATGATCGGATTCCTTCGCCAGGACGTGATCCGAAAAGCCGAACGCGCGATTGGAATGAATATAGTTTACCAATGCCGGCAGCGGATTTAACGATACAAGCAGCCAGGTGTATGGATTGTGGTGTTCCTTTTTGCAGCGTCGGAATGGAAATAAAAAATGGCGTATCAGGTTGTCCGCTGCATAATTTAATTCCAGAGTGGAACGATGCAGTATACCGTGGTGATTGGTATGAAGCATTGCAACTACTCTTAAAAACGAATAATTTTCCGGAATTTACAGGACGGATTTGTCCCGCACCATGTGAAGGTGCTTGTACAGTCGCAATTTCTGAACCAGCAGTAGGAATTAAATCTATTGAAAAAGCGATTATTGACCGCGGTTTTGAAGAAGGCTGGATTAAACCATCCCCTCCGAAACACCGTACTGGTAAACGAATTGCAGTTATCGGTTCTGGCCCAGCAGGTTTAGCGTGTGCAGATCAACTGAATCAAGCAGGACATAGTGTTACCGTATTTGAAAAAAGTGATCGTGTTGGTGGCTTGCTTATGTACGGAATCCCGACAATGAAACTAGAAAAAGAACAAGTAACCCGTAGAGTGAATTTGATGGCAGAAGAAGGGATTGAGTTTATTACAGGTGTTGCAGCAGGTAGTGATATTAGTTTCGCTGAATTACGTAGCGAGTATGATTCTGTCGTTCTTGCAACTGGAGCTGGTAACGCACGCGATATTCCACTTGCTGGACGTGATGCAAAAGGGATTCATTTCGCTGTTCCATATTTAACGCAAAGTACACGTGATAATTTAGATAACGGCGGCGTTCAAACTCTTTCAGCAAAAGGTAAAAATGTCGTTATTATTGGTGGCGGAGATACAGGTGCGGATTGTGTGGCAACTGCCCTTAGACAAGGTGCGAAAAGTATTTATCAATTTGGGATTCAAGATAAATTGCCAGAATTAAGAAAAAGCGAAAACCCGTGGCCTCAGTATCCGCGCGTTTTTAAAATGGACTATGCGCACGAAGAAGCAGTAGCGGTTTACGGAAAAGACCCACGTGAATATCTCATTAATACAACTGCATTTGAAAAAGATGAAGCAGGCAACCTCATTGGTCTTCATACAGTAGAAGTAGTAGAAGACACGGCCACAAGAAAATACACACCAGTCGAGGGTAGCGAGAAATTTTTCGAAGTAGATATGGTGCTTATTGCCATCGGATTTGCCGGAACGACAGAAGATATTTTTACTAATTTTGGTGTAAACAAAACAGACCGTCACACCATCGACGCAGCAAAAGGATTTTATCGCACAAATGAAGAAGGTGTCTTCGCTTGTGGTGATGCTCGTCATGGTCAAAGTTTAGTTGTAACAGCTATCGCAGAAGGTCGTGAAGCTGCTAGGGAAGTGGACTTTTACTTGATGGGAGAAACTTTTTTACCATAATAAAACAAAAAGCTTATTCGACTGCCCGAATAAGCTTTTTGTTTGTCAATTATTTCATTCCAGAAACATTGAAACCTTTTAAAATATACTTTTGGAAAATCATAAATATCAAGATAATCGGAATAACCATGAATGTTGCCCCAGCCATTTGAAGTGCGTAATTGCTGCCATATTGTCCTTTTAAAAGTTGTAAGCCAACTGATAAGGTATAGAACTTCTCGTCATTAGCAATAATTAATGGCCATAAGAAGGAATTCCAGCCAGCGATAAAGGTAAGAATTCCTTGCACCGCGAGAACGGGGCGAGAAATCGGAATGATAATCCGCCAGAAAATGTAAAACTCACTCGCACCATCCAGTCGAGCTGCTTCCAATAAATCGTCTGAAATTGTCGACATAAATTGCCGGAATAAGAAAATCCCAAAGGCGCCAACTAGTCCTGGAAGCACAATCCCTGTCATTGTATTCGTAAGTCCAGCTGCATTTAATAGCAAGTAAACTGGGATCATCGTTACTTGTCCAGGAATCATCATCGTTGCAAGGACAAGATAGAATAGTTTGTTTTTCCCTTTAAACTTAAATTTCGCAAAACCATAACCAGCCATCGCGTTTAAAAACAATCCGAAGAAGGAGAAGAAAACAATAATTAAGGTATTTTTTAAGTAGATAGCAAAGTCCATCTCTGTAAATAATTTCGTGAAATTATCAAGGGTAAATGTTTCTGGCCAAATCGTTGGCGGGATTTTTAAAATTTCAGCATCCGTTTTTAAAGAGGAGAGAACCATCCAAATGAACGGTAAAATCATAAAGAATCCGCCAACCGTCAAAATGGCAATTACGGCAATTTTAGAGCCACGCGATTTTTGCTTATATTGATTCATGTATAAAAACTCCTCTCTTAAATATCCCCGCCATTATTTTTGCGCTGGATTCGGAATTGGATAAGCGTGATAATAATAATCGCGATAAACAATATAAACGATCCGGCAGCGGCATAACCAAATTTACTAAGTTGGAAACCGTTTTGATAGATGAAGAGGGCGACGGAATTCGTGCTATCCAGTGGTCCGCCTTCTGTCATAACAAATGGTTCCTCGAAGAATTGCAGCCAACCAATCATTGTTGTAACCGTTACGAAGAATATCGCAAAACGAAGCATTGGAACGGTAATTTTAAATAACTGCTGTCGACTATTTGCTCCGTCAAGGGAGGCCGCTTCATAGTATTCTTTGGGAATGCCTTGAAGTGCTGCTAAGAAAATAATCATATTAACACCGATTGCACGCCATACAGCCAGCACAATCAAGGAAAGCTTTGCGATAGTAGGGTCTTGCAGCCACGGGACAGGTCCTAAATCTAGGAAAGAAAGTAAGTAGTTAAGTAAACCGAACCGTGGATTATATAAGTAACTCCAAACAACTGCCACAGCGACAACGTTTGTAATCGAAGGAGTGTAGAAAATTAAGCGGAAAAATTGGAAAATCTTTGCTTGTGAAAAGTTAATCATAAGAGCAATACCAAGCGAACAAATAATAACAAGCGGAACCCCGATAATAACATAGAAGAGTGTATTAAAAATGGATTTTAAAAATACCGGGTCTTGCATAATATTGACGTAATTATCAAAACCAATAAAGTTAATCTTTGAATAGTCCGCGAGCCCAACTAAATCAATATCAGTAAAACTAATAACGAAAGCAAGCATAATTGGTAGGAGCGAAAACAGAAGAAGTAAAAATAGTGCTGGCGAAATAAACAAATAGGGTGTGTTTTTATTTAAAAATTGTTTCATAACATCAGTTCCATTCTAAAAGGGCAAATAGCTGTGCTACCTATATTTGCCCTTTTTATTCGTTATTTTTTAAGAAGCGTTTCTACTTGATCGTTAAAGGTATCCATTTGTGTTTGTACATCCGCACCACCACGATAAATTTGTTCCCAAGATTTACCGTATAGTTGAGCAATTTCTTCAAACTGAGGAATTAGCGGCATTGGTTCAGCTGTTTTCATTTGTTCGCCGAATACTTTATAGTAAGGGTCGTTTTTGAGCATATCATCTTCCCATGCATCCATACGAGCAGGCATCGAGTTCGTATCTTTTAACCAAGAAAGTTGCACGTCAGGTTGGCTCATGTAATCCATGAATTTCAAAGCATCTTCTTTTTTATCACTATATTTGAAAATAGAAAGATTGGCTCCACCAAGACTAGACATGTTATTTTCCTTTTTAGGTAAAACCGCAGTTGCCCATTTGCCGTCAATATCAGGTGCCGTGTCTTTTAATGTATTAACCATCCAAGGGCCACTCATGAACATTGGAACGATACCGTCACCGCCAAAACTTTGAGAAGCATCTAAACCAAGATCAGTATCAGGAGCTGAACCGTTTTTAATGAAGCTGTCTAGGTAAGAAACAGCACCAACAAAAGGCGCTTTATTGAAAACTGGTTGGTCATTTTTATCAAACAAAGGAGAACCATTTTGACGACCGAAAATGAAACCAGTCGTTTGTTCATTAGGATCTACTGCGAATCCATACATATCTTTGCCGCGTTTGGAAAGTTTTAAAGCAGCATCTGATAGTTCATCCCAAGTTTTTGGCGCTTCAGCGTAACCAACTTTTTTCAGTAAATCAGTACGATAGAAGAGCACGCGGGTTTCTGCATACCATGGAACACCATAAGTCTTTCCATCAAATTGAGTTGTTTTCACTGAACCAGGGAAAAACAAGTCGGAATTCATATTTTTACTTTTTTCTACATCTTTTGTAATATCCAGTAATGCACCAGCTTCGACAAATTCAGGCATCCACGTTGTACCCATTTGGACAACATCAGGACCAGATTTGGAAGCTACCGCAGTCAGTAACTTGTCATGTGCGTTTGCCCAAGGAATAACTTGAACTTTTACTTCAATGCCCGTTTCTTTTGTGAATTTCAGTGCTAGCTCTTTTAAAGATTTGGCTTCATCTCCCATAGCCCAAACATTTAATACTTTAGAATCGCTTGAATTTGCATCATCTTTTGACCCACACGCCATAAGAACTAAACTAAGTGATAACAACAAAGCTAATAGTGCAAACATCTTTTTTTTCATGATTTTTCCTCCATTTTTTGGTTTTTTTCAAAACAACTCTTTATGACTGAAGTATATGAAATAAAACAAGTTGTACGGAACAAAGCTTGCTACGTACGGGGAAAAACAAATTGTGAAAACTAATTCACATACTGAATATTCTATAGAAACGTTTCGACAAGGTTATTATAGTATATAATGTAATCGGTTTCAAGTGAATTGCAGAAACTTTTTTCTGTTTATCACTTAATACTATGCATACCAATGGTTTTAAAGAGAGTTTATTTTCCATATGTAATTTTTGAGAAAACGGGATAGTATAGAAGAAACTGATAAAAGTCGATTATTATTTATGTGAAATGCTTTTTCTATTGACTAAAGAAAAGAAAGCGCTTATACTGTTGTTATATTTGAATAGAAACGTTTCGAAAAATGTGTTCAGGAGGTTCCTATGAAACAAGAAAATTTAACCGCTTTATTGACGGAAATGACGTTAGATGAAAAAATTGCTCAATGTTTGCAATTATCTCCTTTTCTTTTTAAAGGAGCAAAGAAAAACGCCGAATTGACAGGGCCGGTGCTTCAAGAAATGAAATTAACAGACGCTCATACTGAAAATGCAGGTTCCGTTCTTGGGTCGAGTTCAGCAGAAGATATGCTCGGAATTCAAGAAACTTATTTAAAAACAAATCGACTAGGAATCCCGCTGATTTTTATGGCGGATGTCATTCATGGTTATAAAACTGTTTTTCCAATTCCACTTGCGCTTGGTTGTTCGTTTGACCGAGAAACCGTGCGGACGATGGCGGAGGTTGCAGCACTTGAGGCTACTGCGGACGGGCATCATGTCACTTTTTCACCGATGCTTGATTTAGTACGTGACCCTAGATGGGGCCGCGTGATGGAATCCACTGGGGAAGATCCATTTTTAAATAGTGAGTTAGGAAAAGCGATGGTTGCCGGGTATCAAGGTGATGCTAGCAAACTTCATGAAAATAAAGCGAACCTTGCTGCTTGCGTAAAACATTTTGCGGCATACGGAGCAGCTGAGGCAGGACTTGAATATAATACGGTAAATATGTCCACGCGCGAACTATATCAAAATTATTTACCGGCATACGAGGCAGCGATTCATGCGGGAGCAAAACTTGTCATGACTGCTTTTAATGTGGTAGATGGCGTTCCAGCGACAATGAACAAATGGTTAAATCGAGACGTTTTACGACAAGGAATGAATTTTGATGGAGTATTAATTTCTGATTGGGGTGCGGTTGCCGAAGTAATTAACCACGGAACTGCAAGAAATCCAGCAGAAGCCGCCCAGTTTTCAATGGAAGCTGGCGTTGATATGGAAATGATGACCACTTGCTATATCCATGAATTAAAAGGGTTGATTGAAGCGAATAAATTATCCGAAAGTTTAGTAGATGAAGCAGTTTCACGTATTTTACAATTAAAAAACGACTTAGGACTTTTTGAGGATCCGTATCGTGGTTTGAAAGGAAAATCGCGTCAAACGGATATTTTAACTCCTGAAAATCGCCGGAAATCACGGGAAGCAGGCTTGGAATCTGCTGTTTTACTAGAAAATAAACAGCAAATATTGCCGCTCGCTGAGACGACTAAAATTGCGCTAATTGGTCCGCTTGCTACTTCAAACGATATTCTTGGCGGATGGAATGTTTACGGGGACGAAAAAGACGGCATTAACGTTGAAACAGGCTTGCTGGAAGTCTTTTCTGAATTAACTACTGTAAGCACTGACTACACCACACTTACAGCAGAAAATAAAGCTGAAATTGAAAAAGCAATCCAGTCAGCAGAAGTTGTGGTGCTTGCGTTAGGTGAAAAGAATGAATGGGGCGGTGAAGCGGGAAGCCTTGCTACAATCCGTTTACCAGAATCACAATATGATTTAGCGAAGTATGCACAGTCGTTTGGCAAACCAGTTGTAATCACGCTTTTTAATGGCAGACCGCTAGAAGTAAAAGAATTGGCTGAAGCAAGTGACGCGCTGTTAGAATTATGGTTTCCAGGAACGGAAGCAGGTCGGGTAACGGCAGATTTATTAGTCGGCAAAAGCAATCCTTCTGGTAAATTATCAATGTCATTCCCACAAACCACAGGACAAATTCCGGTTTACTACAATCATTTACGAACCGGTCGACCACAAACAGAAGCAAACAAAGGCGAACGTTATGTTTCTCACTATCTTGATATTCCAAATGAACCTTATTATCCATTCGGTTACGGAAAAAGCTATAGTGAATTCGAGTGGAAAACAGCTGAATTGCCCAAACAAATCCAACTAGGTGAGCCACTAGAAGTGAAAGTGACCTTGAAAAATAAAAGTGGTATCGCAGGAAAAGAAGTGATTCAAATTTACTTACAAGATGTAACAGCTACTATTTCACGTCCTGTAAAAGAACTAAAAGCATTTGAAAAAGTAGCGCTTCAACCAGGTGAGGAAAAAACAGTTGCTTTTGAATTAACAAGTGAGGCATTTTCTTTCTATAACCATCAATTAGAAAAAGTGCAGGAACCCGGATTGCACCGAATTTTTGTTGGAACAAGTAGTGAAGAAGTGGATACTTTTGAACTGGAAGTGGGGGAAGTCTAGTGACAAAATTAATCGAAATAAAGCAAGTGAATTTTACTGCTGCTTTTCATCAACAAGGGCAGTTAGCGTGGATGAAATTAAATGATATCATGTTAAATCAAGTCATCCAAAATCCGTTAGAAAATAGATTGTCACAAATTTATGTGCGCGAACACCAAAAAAACAACATTGTAGCCTATCCTTTATTAAATGAAGGAGCAGATGTTGCTTTTAGTGAAACTGGTGTTAGTTATCAAGGTGAAGTGGGTCCTTTTAGCTTTAACGTGCAAATGCAATTTCATCCTCAAGGTTGGTTTTATGATGTACAAGTGGAGGGAGAAGCTGAATTTGATTTAATTTATTTACAAGATTTAGGACTGGCAGAACAAGCAGCAGTGAGAACAAATGAAGCTTATATGTCTCAGTATATTGATTATCATGTAACAGAAGATGAGGCAGGTTTCACTATCCAAGCTCGTCAAAATCAACCACAAAACAATCAATTCCCGGCCATCCAAATGGGCGCTTCCACTAAAATTATTGGCTATGCAACAGACGGATTTGATATATACGGAACAAATTATAAGTTAACGAATCAATTAGCAGCTTTAACAGAAGCAGACTTGCCCAATCGGGTCTATCAGTATGAATTTGCCCAAATCACTTTACAAACAGAAAAATTCCAAAGCAGTGGAGCAACAACTTTTTATGGCTATGTAACAGAAAATCAACCAGTAGCTTCTGGTGCCAAACACGAAAACATAATGAAGTTAAAAGCACCACAAGCAGAAACGGACTACAGAACAGTCAATAAAATAACCCGCAAAAAAAACATCGCAACGCCAATTACTGGAGAACCAGTTTCAGAAAATTGGTTACAAGCGAAATTTCCAGACCGCATTCAAGAAGAAAAGCAAGACGGCACTATTTTATCCTTTTTTACACCTAACTATGCCCATGTAGTAACCCGCGAAAAAGAAGCGCAACTTGAACGCCCTCATGGTAGCATTTTACTTGATAAAGTGAATCTGTTAAATCCAGAAACGACACTTTCGGCGACCACTTATATGTATGGTGCCTTTTTATCTCAACTCGTTGCAGGGAATACGAACATGAATAAATGGAATAGCCATGCGCGAAATCCGCTTAACATTCTTCAAACAAGTGGAGTACGAATTTATTTAGAGCAAGACTCAAAACTCAGATTACTAGGGGTACCTTCTGTTTGGGAGACAGGGACGAACTACTCCACCTGGTATTATCAATTAGCGGATGATCTTATTACCGTTCAAACCACTTTGACAACAGCAAGTAAGGAAGCCTATGTTACTGTGAAGTCAGAACAGGGACGAGCATATAAACTTGTTTTAACGAACCAAGTTACTATGGGTACGAACGAATATGACACGACTGTTAAAAAGGTTATCGAGGATAATGTGGTTATTTATTATCCAGCTAATGATTCCCCGATTTTAGCTACTTATCCTGCGCTTCGTTTCCGTGTAGATGGAAGCTACGAAATGGTAACGGATGAAAGTTATTTTGCAGAAGAATTTGTTGGGAAAGCGGGACTAGATGTCTTTGTATTTGAAGCAGCAAATCATGCAACTTTCCACGTTCAAGCTAAATTTACAGAAGAATTTGCTGAAATTCAGTCGGATTTAGAAGTGGCAATTAAAGAGATTCGTGCCAATTATGATGAAATAACAGCGCAGTTTCATTTGAATCATCCGAGCATGGCAGCAGAAAAATTAAATTTAACTGTATATTGGTATGCGCACCAAATGTTAGTTCATTATGCCTCTCCACACGGTTTGGAACAATATAGTGGCGCTGCTTGGGGAACTCGTGATGTCAGCCAAGGTCCATTCGAATTTTTCCTTGCGACTGGTAATAAAGCTGTTTTACGCAAGCTGATTTTAACGATTTATTCGCATCAATACAGGGACACTGGCGACTGGCCGCAGTGGTTTATGTTCGATAAATATACTACAATCCAACAAGAGGAAAGCCATGGTGATGTGATAGTTTGGCCGCTGAAGATTATTGGTGATTATTTGGAAATGACGGGTGATACTGAAATTTTAGAAGAAGAAATTCCTTTCGTGGACCGCACATCGAAAAATTTCACTAATGAAACAAGCACGCTGATGAAGCATATTGAATTAACCGTGCAGACAATTGAATCACGCTTTATGAAAGGAACAGCACTGTCAAATTATGGGGATGGTGACTGGGATGACACACTTCAACCAGCCAATGCACAGCTTAAGAAAAATATGGTTTCCAGTTGGACTGTAGCATTAACTTATCAAGCGTTCAAACGTCTAGCCAAATATTTACCAACAGGAGAGAAATTTGCCACTCTAGCGACTAGAGTACAAACGGATTTCGAACAATATATGATTGGTAAAACGGATGTCATTCCCGGTTTCCTTTATTTAGAAGAAGGAAAAGCACCGGTATGGATGATTCATCCAGAAGACAAGGATACGAATATTAAATATCGCTTAATTCCACTAACTAGGAGTGTCATCGCTGAACTAGTTAACAAAGAACAAGCACAGCGGAATTTTGATATTATCGACACACATTTACTCCATCCCGATGGTGTCAGATTAATGAGTGAACCAGCGCATTATGCTGGCGGGGTAAGCACTCATTTTAAACGCGCCGAGCAAGCAGCCAATTTTGGTAGAGAAGTTGGTTTGCAATATGTTCATGCGCATATTCGTTATATTGAATCACTAGCTAAAATAGGTGATACCAACGCATGGCACATGTTGGAGGTTATTAACCCAATCAATATTCAAGAAGTCGTCTCAAATGCAACGCTGCGCCAAAGTAATACTTATTTTAGTAGTTCTGATGCAGCCTTTTTAGATCGCTATCAGGCACAAAATGAGTTTTCACGCGTAAAAGAAGGTAGCATTCCGGTAAAAGGTGGTTGGCGTATTTATTCAAGTGGCCCCGGAATCTATTTGCACCAATTAATTAGTGCAGTGCTCGGTATTCGTCAAACAAAAGATACGTTTATTTTTGACCCAATTTTACCAGCAGAATTAAATGGTTTGGAGTGTCATCTCGAGCTGGATAATTATCCGCTAGACATTACCTTTGAACTTTCAGATGATGCAGGAATTTTAGTAGACGGTGAAAAACAACCATTAGAAAATGAAGCGAATCCATATCGAACTGGAGCAATCATTTTACCTAAAAAGAACTTAACGTCAAAATGTTCACAAGTTACTATTAAATTTCAAAAAAATAACCGTCTGTAAGGTTGTTTTGTGTATAATAAAAAAAAACAGAAAAGGATGCGATTCACGTGGTAGGAATTAAAGATATCGCGAAAAAGGCAGGGGTTTCCATATCAACAGTATCCTATGCACTTAATGGCAGCCCGAAAGTGACCGAAAAAACGCGAAAACGAATTATGACCATCGCAAATGAATTGAATTATATTCCCAATATGGCAGCACGAACGCTAAAAACAAGAGAAACAAAAATTATCGGCGTCTATTTAACGAATTATGGCGGGATATTTTATGGGACGTTACTCGAAGGTTTAACACAAACGCTATACAAACATGGGTATGAACTCATTGCTTGCAGTGGTACAAAGACACACCGATTTTTACCTGAGAAAATGATTGATGGTGCGATTATTTTAGATGCCAATTTCCCTTCAGAGGAGATTGTTAACTATGCGGGCCGTGGTCATAAAATCGTCGTGCTTGACCGTGAATTAACACATGAAAATGTCTGTCAAGTATTACTAGATAATAAGGGTGGGGCAACGCTAGCAATTGATTATTTATCTACTAATTTTACAGGTGATTTTTATGTGGTTACTGGTCCAGAGGATTCTTATGATGCTAGAGTTAGGTTAGAAACGGCCAAACAAGAGTTGGCTCGTTCTGGGGATAAGACCGCGCATATTATTGAAGGAGACTTTTCCGAAGCAAGTGGTGAAAATGCCGCGGCTATAATCGCCAAAAACTGGAAAGCGCCTGTATCGGTATTTGCATTAAATGACAATATGGCTATAGGAATGTATCGTTATTTTGCGAAAACCGAATTAGAAATTGGCAAAGATGTACGGATTATTGGCTTTGATAATACCGATATTAGCGAATATCTAGTGCCACGCCTTGCAACGATAGAATATTCGAAATATAAATGGGGAGCTGTCGCAGCAGATAAATTAGTCGCACTTTTAGAAGGTGGAAAAGCAGAAAATGAAATAATCTATACTACTAGAATTAGCGGTGCCTCTGTTTCAGACAATTAGTACACTTTTTTACTTATTTTAAGGTATACTTAAAGTAAAAATAAAAGGAGTGGTTGGCTAATGAAACTTGGAATCATCGGAACAAATTGGATTACAGATGCCTTTATTGAAGGTGCTATTAATTCAGGTGAGTGGGCACTTACTGCTGTTTATTCAAGAACAGAAGAAAAAGCCCACGCATTTGGAGAAAAATACGGGGAATTAACATATTTCACTGATGTAGAAGAAATGGGGAAATCGAACGTACTAGACGCTGTTTACATTGCTTCCCCGAACGCCCTTCATTTTGAGCATGCGGTAAGCTTACTCAAAAATAAAAAACATGTCATCGTTGAAAAACCAATTTTTTCTACCGTTACAGAACTAGAATATGCCCACCAAATCGCTCGTGAAAATAATGTTTTCTTATTTGAAGCAGCACGCCATATTCAAGAACCTAATTTCAAAATATTACAGGAAAATCTTGCTAAAGTTGGTACGATTCATGGCGCGACACTAACGTATATGAAATATTCCTCCAGATATGACCAAGTTTTAAACGGTGAAGAACCAAACATTTTCTCTTTGAAGTTTTCCGGTGGTTCAATTGTTGATTTAGGGGTTTACTCACTTTATTCTGCAATTACTTTATTCGGTGAGCCAGTCAAATCGACTTATTTTGCGACAAAGCTACCAACTGGGGTTGATGGCTTAGGACCAATTATTTTAGAATATCCAACTTTTAATATTACGATTATTCAAGGGAAAAATTCCCAGTCTTTCTTACCAAGTGAAATATATGGTCAAAACGGAACACTGATAGTTGATCCGCTAACTGGCATTGAAAAAATTACTTATTATGACAATGCAACGAAAGAAGAGACCGAACTAGCTGGACCAATTGTAGCAAATGATATGCAATTTGAAGCAGCTGAGTTTGCTAGAGTTATCGAACAAACTGACCGTGATACATACGAATATTTAGCTGATTTAAGCCTAAAAGTATTGCGCGTCTCGAATGAACTTCGCCACCAAAACGATATTTGGTTCGATGTCGAAAAATAAATTAATCGAAAGTTAGGAAAAAGCGTTATGTTGATTCCTAACTTTTTTTGTGCTTGACAATAAGTTCAATCCTAGTGTATTATTAACTTAATACACTAGGATTGTTTGGAGGAGGTAATGATGAAACCAACATTCCATACAGATAAACCGATTTACAGTCAAATATGTGATTGGATGAAAAAAAAGATGGTCACAGAAGAGTGGAAAGCAGATGATAAATTACCATCTGTCCGTGAAATGGGAGCGACACTTGCCGTTAATCCGAATACAGTTAGTCGGGCATATCAAGAGTTAGAACGTGCTGGTTATATTTATGCTAAACGCGGAATGGGATCATTTGTAACCTCAGAAAAAGCGGTTTTCGAACAACTTAAAAATGAACTAGCCAAAGCAATTGCCGCGCGCTTTTTGGAAGAGACAGAGAGCATTGGTCTAGATAAACAAGCAGCTATAGAATTACTATCAAAATGGGGTGCTGAAAATGACAAATAACCTTATCGAAATAACTGGACTAACGAAAAAATATCGTAAACGAATACTGTTAAATAACATTAATTTAACACTAGAGAAAGGAAAAATAATCGGCTTACTCGGACCAAATGGGGCAGGGAAAACAACGCTATTAAACGCGATTTCGGGCTTATTAAAACCAACGTCTGGCAATATTACCTTAGCCATGAATAAACGGATTGCCTATTTGCCCAGCGAAGATTTTTTACCAAATATGATGATTCGTGACTATTTTCAAATATATCTTGGTTTTTTTCCGGACTTTAATTCGGTAAAAGCGACTGAAATGATTCACTCGCTCGGTATTAATGTTAAAGAAAACACCAAATACTTATCTAAAGGGAACGCAGCAAAAGTAATGCTAACCCTAATTTTGTGTCGGGACGTGGATCTTTACTTACTCGATGAACCTTTTTCAGAAATTGATTTAATTTCGCGCGATGATATCGTTAAAAGTATTGCTCGTTTTTCAAAAGAAGATGCAACACTACTCATTACAACACATTTGATTCAAGATATGGAAATGATGTTTGACGAAATCGTTTTGATGAAGCAAGGTAAAATTATTGACCGTAAAGATACCGAAACGCTTCGAGATAGGAACCAGAAATCAGTTGTTACTTATTATCGGGAGGTATTTGGACATGCTTAAAGCACACTGGAAGTTAGAATGGAACGCACATCGTTATTGGTTTTTTGCAACTTTTTCTGGGTGGTTGATTTGTTTATTCGTGGGCTTGTTTTATAAATTAGGAAAGGGCATCACAACACCAGTAGGCATAAGTGTGGAAAATACCGGCGTATCATTTGTTTCGGGAGATGATTTTCTTTTAAGTCTTTTAAGCATTATTGGGGGTAGTTGGCTGATTATTTGGTTGCTTCTATTTGTAGCAACAGCAGTAGCTGGAATATATGATGAAACACGTTATTTGTTTTTCCAGACCGAAACGCCGATTTGGAAAATGCTCGTGAATAAAGTCATCATTTCTTTAGGTGAAATAACTATTTTAACTACTGGATTTCTTTTCTCCACCTTGATTTTAGCTGCAATTGGTCATGCAGAACTGAGCTTGGTGCTAGTTTTAAAAATAATCGTAGAAACGTTTATAGGAATCTGGCTGATTACTCTGTCATTTGTTTGCATCGTTATGGTGGCAACTGCACTTAGTATGATTCCAGTAAATGGTTACCGTTTTGGATTTATAGCAGCAATTATTTATTTTCTGCTGATTAATGCAGCACAAACGCATATTGGAAGTAGCTGGTTGCCAGAACTAGGTCCAGAAATACAATTTAAATATTCCATTGGGCTAGAATTTCAGTTTTCTTTACTAGTTTTTATTTTTAACCTGCATTTTGGTATTTTCCTCCTGTTCCTCACCACAAAAATCCTAAATAAAAGTGCAGACTTGCAGTAAGCATGGTATGATAAAAGGAAGAACGAATAAAGGAGTCCGATCATGACAGAATCAAAAATCCCAAGCTTTTGGGCGGAAAAATGGCAAGAACATCGCTACGAAACGCCAACAGAAATTCAGCGTGCGATGTATCAGCCAATCAAAGACGGCGCAGATGTTTTAGCGGTGTCACCAACTGGAACAGGGAAAACAGTAGCATATGCGCTGCCAACCTTGGAAAAAATGGAAGCTACTCCGCACATACAATGGCTAATTTTAGCGCCATCTCATGAACTTGTAATGCAAATCACCGAGGTAATCCGCTCGTGGTTACCAAGTGAAGATTTGACAGTGATATCGCTAATCGGTGGAGCGAATGTAAAACGCCAAATCGAAAAACTAAAGAAAAAACCACAAATAATCGTTGCTTCCCCAGGACGTGCATTAGAGTTAATCAAACAAAAGAAAATTAAAATGCACGAAATTAAAACAATCACTTTAGATGAATGTGATCAGTTACTTCGTCAAGAGAACTTTAAAAGCACGCTCGAAATTGTTGAAAGTGCCGTGCGCGATCGCCAATTGATACTTGTTTCTGCAACTAAACTAGAAAACCCGGAAACATTTTTCGGCCAAACAGAACAAGAACCAGTCGTATTAGAAGTGACAGCGAAACCTGAAGAATTAACGAATGTGGAACATCTTTATATGGATGTGGAATCACGCGACAAGGCTACTTTATTACGTCGGATTTCTCATATCAAAGACATGCGTGCACTTGTTTTTGTAAAAGACAAACCGCGAATGGAAATTTTACTCGAAAAACTTCATTTCGATAAAGTGAAAGCTGCTGGAATTCATGGTGAAATTCGTAAAGAAAAACGAAAAAAATACCTCGATGATTTCAAAAAAGGGACATTAACTTATTTAATCGTGACCGATGTAGCTGCTCGTGGACTAGATATTGAAGATTTACCATATGTTATTCACTATGATTTAGCCGCAAGCGAAAAAGAATACACGCATCGATCAGGACGTACTGGTCGAATGGGGAAATCTGGAACAGTCATTACGTTTGCCAACCCACGAGAAATAAGAACCTTAAAACAATATCTAACTATCCACAACTTAAAAGGAAAACAAGTTAGATTTTACCAAGGAAAACTACTCGACGGAGCTGTACCAGAAAATAAAATTGCTAAAAAAACAGCTCGACCACCTAAACAAGTACGCAAAGAAAAAACAAGCAGTACTACAAAACCTGTGTACAAAG
The DNA here is from genome assembly GCF_900187025.1 of Listeria ivanovii subsp. ivanovii. Classification (GTDB taxonomy): domain Bacteria; phylum Bacillota; class Bacilli; order Lactobacillales; family Listeriaceae; genus Listeria; species Listeria ivanovii. The sequence goes on along the minus strand of NZ_LT906478.1, from coordinate 1,784,072 downwards.
GAAAAGCAGCTGACAAAACAAAACCTGTTCGCAAAGAAAAATCAACCAAGTCTTTCCAATCTGAACGAAATAACTATATGGATAAGTCCAAAAAGAAACCAACTAATTTTAAAAAGTTTAAATAAGTGTACGTGTGTCTTTCTCACTTTACCGAGAGAAAGGCATACGTGCTTTTTTTATGGTTAATTTTTATCGTTGCGAGGATGCCATTTAAAAAGGTATAATAGAAACATAGAGTTTTAAAAAGGAGTAGAGTAGATGTCTAGTAGAAAAGAAGAAGTCCTCCAACTTCTAAAGAAAAAAGAAGAAAAAGTATCTGCAGCTGATGTTGCGGAATTGCTTCAAATGGACCGAGCGAATGCTAGTCGATATCTAAATGATCTTTTTAAAGAAAAAAGAATTGATAAACTTTCGGGAAAACCGGTTTTTTATCAAGCTTTAAAGACTACTACCAAAACGGTACAATCAGTAAGTGCACAGTCAGAATCCGCTTTTGGCCGCTTAATTGGTTCAGAAGATAGTTTGAAAGTCAGTATTCAACAGGCAAAAGCAGCGATTCTATATCCACCGAATGGCTTGCATAGCTTGATTTTAGGACGGACTGGGACAGGTAAATCTCTTTTTGCTGAATGTATGTACGAATTTGCCAAAGAATCAGAAACCATTCCAGCCGATGCTCCTTTTATATCGTTTAACTGCGCGGACTATGCGCAAAATCCGCAACTTTTATTTGGCCATATTTTTGGTGTCATTAAAGGGGCTTATACGGGAGCTGAAGAAACCCGTGAAGGATTACTAAAAAAAGCAGATGGCGGCATTCTGTTTCTCGATGAAATTCATCGCTTGCCTCCAGAAGGTCAAGAAATGCTCTTTACATTCATTGATAAAGGCGAATTTCGGCCACTTGGAGAAAGCGCTAACGTCCATTATGCCCAGGTTCAAATTATTGGTGCGACAACAGAATCACCAGATAATTTTTTATTAGAGACGTTTACGAGACGTATTCCAATGACGATTACGCTACCAGCACTTGCGGAAAGGAATTTAGAAGAACGTTACCAATTAATTGAGTTTTTCTTGAATAAAGAAGCGATTCGCTTACACCAATCCATTCGAGTGCACCGAAAAGCGTTGATTGCCTTTTTACTTTATCATGCGAGTGCCAACGTAGGGCAACTTCAACGAGATTTAAAACTTGCTTGTGCCAAAGCCTTTTTGCATTATAAAACAAAAACAGCGAATTATATCTTGATTGAACAAGATGATTTGCCGATTCATGTACAAAAAGGATTACTTCACTTAAAAGATGAACCAGAAAAACTAAATCGGCTGATTGATGTTAATAAAGCAATTTTTAAATTTGTCGATACGAGTGATGCCTCGGCGCAAGTAGAAGATGTACACGATGTTTATCATGCCATTCAAGAAAAAGCCGATCAACTAATGAAAGAAGGGAAAGATCAAAGCGAATTAGAAGAAGCGCTTTATGTCGATGTTGACCAGTATTTCCATGACTACATGGTCCAACTCCCAACTCACCAAACCGCCAAAGAAATTATTGATCCAGCAGTTTGGGAATTAACGGAGAAAGTTTATGCGATGGCGGAAGAAAAACTAAATCGCAAATATAATGAAAAAATGAAATTCGCTTTTTCGTTACATTTACAAAGTACCATCGAACGAGTTCGTGAGCAAAAACATATTATTCATCCAGATTTAAATAACATTCGCAAAAAATATCCCAAAGAGTTCCAAGTAGCGATTGATTTATCGGCACTAATTGAACAAGAATTGCGAATCGAAATTCCATTTGACGAAATTGGCTTTTTAACAATGTTTTTAACAGAAGAAGTCGTGGACACTGCGCTCTCTCAAGAACTTCAAGTCGAAGTCATTGTCATGATGCATGGCCGTTCCACTGCGACGAGTATGGTAGAAACCGTGCAGGAGTTATTAAGTATCGATAGTGGTATTGCACTGGATATGCCGCTTACGGTCGAAGTAAAGGCGATGTATGAAAAGCTAAAACAAACGGTAATCAAATTAAACCCTGTGAAAGGTGTCTTACTACTTTCGGATATGGGATCATTAACTTCTTTTGGGAATATGTTGACGGAAGAACTTGGAATTCGGACTAAAACAGTCAGTATGGTAAGTACACCGGTCGTTTTGGAAGCAATGCGAAAAGCGTCACTCGGTCGAGGCTTAGAGGATATTTACCAAAGTTGTGAACAATTATTTGAGAATAAATATAAAGCACATGTGTTGCGCGCTAAACCTGTCAAAAATGCCGTTATTTTCACTTGTTTTACAGGAGAAGGTGTGGCGGAACAGCTTCGCAAAGTTGTTGCACCAATTATCGATGAAACAAAAATCGAAATTATCGTGCTACAATTTTTGCATAAAGAAGCCTTTCGTGAGCGGATTGACCAGCTAATGGAAGAATATAATATCCTTGCTATTATGGGTTCTGTTGCTTTCGAATACCGAGATATCCCGTTCTTTAGTGCACTGGAAGTCTTAGCAGAAGGCGGACTCGGAATTGTTTCACGAATTTTAAATGATGAAGTTCCGTATGAGAAATTAATTGCTTCTTTGGAAGGTAATTTACAAGCAGTGAGCTCAGCAGAACAACTTGTTTATTTCCTAAGAAAAGTCATTTCCGAATTGCAATTACAATTAAATGTTATACTAGAATCAGGCGTAGACATCGGTATGATTCTCCATCTTGCTTTCCTTATCGAACGAGTGAAGCTTGGCGCTGTCGACCGAGAATTTCCAGATTTAAACGAATTTGCAAAAAATCATATGGTGGAAATGCAAATTACGCAACAAATGATGGAAAATGTTGAGATCGAATATGATATCGTCATCCCACAATCAGAAATCGCATATTTAACACAGATGATGCTCTCTAATCAGGTAGAAATAAACTAGCAAAAACAACCTGCTAAGTGTGTATTATTTTACACACTTGGCTTTTTTACTTGTGTAAAGTGGAATGTAGCATGGAAGCAAACCAAAACCAGAAAAGTTGGCACATATCTTGCATATTATAATAACGTGCAGCTTTTCAAACTAGGAGGATAAATTATGAAAAACATCATGTTAGTTTGCTCGGCCGGTATGTCCACAAGTCTTCTCGTGAAAAAAATGACAGAAGCTATCGAAAAACAGCAAGTTGATGCCACTGTTATCGCGGTAGCAGAAGCGGATTTTGATAAATATAGAAACAATGTAGATGTCGTTTTGTTGGCACCGCAAGTTCGTTTTCTAGAGAAGAACTTAAAACGCGTACTGGACCCAATAGGGATTCCAGTTTCGATAATTAATGGTATTGATTACGGAACCATGGATGGGGAAAAAGTGCTGAATGATGCCCTAGCAATGATCGACCAACAACCTCAAGCTGAAAATGCTGAATAGGAAAAACCACAAGTTGGATAAATGAAAAAGGATGTGTAAATAATGGAATTAGAACAAACAATTATGCAATTAATCGTACACGGAGGTAACGCTAAAAGTGATGCAATGCTAGCAATCGAAGCGGCAAAAAAAGGGGATTTTGACGCAGCAGATGAGCAAATCAAAAATGCAGAGGCAGCTTTACTTGAAGCACACCATTCACAGACATCTTTAATTCAAGGGGAAGCACGCGGCGAAAAAGCAGAAGTGTCTTTATTACTAGTTCACGCGCAAGACCACTTGATGAATGCAATTACTTTTAAAGATTTAGCTAAAGAAATTGTTGATTTATACCGTTCTAAATAAGTTATCGAAGGGATGATTGAAATGAGAAAATTAGGAATATCTGTATTTCCGCAACATGTATCGTTAGAAGCATCTTTAGAATATATCGAAACAGCAGCCAAATATGGTTTCAGTCGTATTTTCACTTGTTTGATTTCTGCAAATGATGAAGCAGAATTTTCCAAGTTAGAAACGATTTGCAAACGTGCGAAGGAACTAGGTTTTGACGTTATTGCTGATGTCGATCCAACTGTTTTTGAATCTTTAAACATCACTTATAAAGAATTAGATCGTTTTAAAGAACTAGGTCTTGCAGGGTTACGACTTGATTTAGGTTTCTCTGGTTCCGAAGAGGCGGCAATGTCATTTGATGATACGAACTTAAAAATTGAGTTGAATATTAGTAACGGAACTCGTTATGTGGAAAATATTTTATCTTACCAAGCAAATGTAGGAAATATTATTGGCTGTCATAACTTCTACCCAAGAAAATATACGGGGCTTTCCAGAGAACACTTCTTGCGCACAAGTAAACAGTTCAAAGACTTGAACCTTCGTACCGCAGCTTTCGTATCTTCAAATAGCGGCGAATTTGGTCCATGGTTTGTCGTAGATGGCGGACTTCCAACAATGGAAGAACATCGTGGTATGGACATTACTGTTCAAGCGAAAGACTTATGGAACACTGGATTAATTGATGACGTAATTGTTGGAAATATGTTTGCTTCAGAAGATGAGCTACGTGCTTTAAGCGAACTAAATCGCAATGAATTACAATTAGCAGTAGAATTTTTAGACGGCGCAACAGATGTGGAAAAAGAAATTGTTTTAACCCAAAAACATTTCAACCGTGGTGATGCTTCTGCTTATGTGCTTCGTTCGACGATGACACGTGTGAATTTCAAACAATATGATTTCGAACCGCATGATACAGATACAATCGCAAAAGGGGACGTAACAATTGACAACAACGGTTACGAACGCTATAAAGGCGAAATGCAAGTAGCCCTTCAAGAAATGGAAAACTCCGGCAACACCAATATTGTGGCACGAATTGTCCCAGAAGAACGCTATTTACTAGATACGATTTTACCATGGCAACATTTTAGATTGGTTGAGAAAAAGAAATAAAATATAAAACATGCCTACAATCTATTTTATTAATGGGATTGTAGGCATGTTTTATTGTATTAAATCTCCCTAAAGTTAGCTCAATTTTATATTACCTATTGACTTAAAATAACTTTAATATGCTATACTCCATTCATGGATAAACAATTTTCTATAAAAGAAGTATCGAAACGTACCGGGTTATCCCCATCAAATATCCGTTATTATGAAGTGAAGGACTGATTGAACTCGTGAATCGCGATAAAACGGTATTAGATGATTTAATGCAAAAGAAATGGATTCACTTTTTGAGGAAAATGAAAGCAATGGAAATATCTGTTAGCCATATGAAACAATATGCAGCTTTGAGGAAATAGGGTAATATCACCATTAAAGAATAACACTTTTAAAAAAGTACCATATATAGAATTTGCCACAGCAATTAATGCAATGAATGTTTTTAAACAAGTTGTAAGTGAGAAATGATCTTGTTTTTAGAAAAGAGTTTATGAACGAGAATAGATTTAAAAATACAAAGTCAATATGGGTAATATATCATTTTGAAAAAAGAAAAGTAGCTAATGCAAAGAAGACTCAAATAGGGGTGATTTTTTTCTGAAATTAGACGAAATGGTAAATATATATTACACTGATTATAGTTAATTCAATAATTACTTGATTTAATATGTGAATAATAATACATGAAAATAGGAGATGAGTGAAATGGACGTAGAAACACTATTATTAGATGTGAAAAAATTAGGAGAACGAGTATCTGCGCTGAAAGATTCGATTGCGACAGAGGAGGCAACGAAAACATCATTGATTATGCCTTTTTTTCAGTTATTAGGTTATGATGTATTTAATCCATTAGAATTTTCACCTGAATACATTGCAGATGTTGGAATTAAAAAGGGGGAAAAGGTTGATTACGCAATACTTAATAATGGTAATCCAATTATCTTGATTGAAGCTAAGTCCATTAAAGAAAATTTGAAGAATCATGATTCACAATTATTTAGATATTTTGGGACAACGACAGCAAAATTTGGAATTTTAACTAATGGGAATGAATATCGGTTTTATACTGATTTAGAAGAACCAAATAAGATGGATAAAACGCCTTTCTTTTCCTTTGTACTAACAGAAATTAAAGACGTTCAAATTTCTGAAATTTTTAAATTCCAAAAAGAAAATTTTGATGTGGAAAACATCTCTAAAGCTGCTTCGGATTTAAAATATCTCAATTTTGTTAAAGAATTTCTAACTAAAGAAGTAAATGATCCAAGCGAAGAATTTGTCAAATTTATTCTAGGAGAAATTTATGATGGGATAAAAACTAAAGTAATTATAGATAAATTTACACCTGTTGTAAAAAGAGGATTTAGACAGTTTATTGCAGACCAAGTGAATAGTAAGTTAAATGCAGCTTTGAATACATCAGTTTCGGTGGAAGAAGTTAATGTAGAACCAATTATAGAAGAAAAAGAAGTAGAAGAAAAAGTTATTACAACAGAATCTGAGATAGAAGCCTTCACAACAACAAAATTACTTTTAAAAGATACCATTGATACTTCAAGAATTTTTTATCGAGATAATAAATCTTATTTTAATATCATGGTTGATAATAGTATTAGAAAATGGATTTTGAGACTTTATATTAATAATTCAAGAACTTTCTTTGTTATAAATGATGAGGAAAAAACAACTATAGAAATTGTTGATGTAATTGATATATTTAATTATGCAGATAAAATCATTCCAGTTGTTGAAAGGTATATATAAAATAGGTAAGTATACTAGGGAGCTGCCACTATGATTAGATACATTAAAAAAAGAACACCTCCAATTTAGTAAAATAAATTTGGAGGTGTTTCAGACTGTAGAAAAACGGAATTTCTCGTTGTTTAACCTTTGAGAAATTCCGTTTTTCTACAGTCTGGTATATTTATGTTTATTTCAAGTATTACTACGGGAAGCAACTGGGAATAGCAAACAGGAAGAGTATAAATAAAATTACTTATTTATAGGATTGTTATTGTATGGGGAAGCTTATCGTCCATCATATTTAGTTATTTTTCACATGGAGTTATTAACTTTTGTTATATAAATGGCTTCTTATTTGAGCTAAAATACATAATTGGAATATGTTAAAAAGGTATGAAAATGATTAGTTGATAAAAAACTATTCATATGAAAATCCTTTTTAATGTTTCTAATTTTATGTAAGAGGAGTGTAATTATTGAATAAAAAAGAGTGGTTGAAAAATATAATAGGAGTAATGTTAATAACAGCGATTCTCATGTGTGTTAACACGAGTTTAGAATCAAAGGTACAGGCTGCAAACATCCCACATCCAATGCCTATTGACCAAATTTTTCCAGATCCGGGTCTAGCAAAAGTGGTGAAGCAAGCTTTAGGAAAGCAAAGTGTTACAGATGTTGTTTCACAAGGAGAACTAGATGGAGTACAAGAATTAATTGGTGGTGCTTGCAACATTAAGTCTATAGAAGGGCTACAACATTTTTCTAATTTAAAAGAGTTACTGCTACCTTATAATCATATAAGTGATATTAGCGCGCTTGCTTCTTTGAGTCAACTCGAGGTAATATCTTTAAATCATAATAAGCTAAAAGACATCGATTCTTTAGTTAACTTGACCAAATTAAGATGTTTGTATGTGAGTAACAATCAATTAAGAGATTTATGGGCATTAGAAGGGCTGAAGAATTTAGAGTCTGTAGATGCAGAAGAACAAACCTGCACCAATAATCCTGTTGTATACAAACCAAAAGTGGTTATTCCAAATACTATTAAAAACATGAGCGGAAAGTCAGTTACACCAAATTTTATTAGCGATAATGGAGAATATATAAATACGGATGTTATATGGGAGTTGCCGACATATACAACGGAAGTAAGCTATAGATTTAAGGATATTCTAAACATTGGGAAAGACTACGTTCTATTTAGTGGTGTAGTAATACAGCCATTGGAATTAGCGACATCAGCTAATGAAAAAGTCTCTATTAATCAAGCTGTACCAGAGTCAAGGGTAGCAGAAGCACTTAAAAAGCTCTTAAGAAAATAGAAGGGTAAAGATGTTAGCCCCAAAATGAACTAGATAAAGCAAATGAATTTCACGATGCTAAAGTGGGACTGCCATGTTTATGCAACTTAAGAAGTCTCTATTCATGTAGTTACCATTTAAATAATATCGGTTCTTCTAAAAGATTTTATTGGAGTAAAAGCTAGTAATTATAGAAATACAAAAATATGTACGATTAATAAACTTATGCATAAGAGTTAGATGTATGGAGGGAAATGCACTCTGTATAATTTTTGCTCTCGTTTAATAGCGAGGGCTTTTTTGTGCAAAAAATACTTCAAGTATATTTAGTATTGCTATGGGAAGTGACTTAGAATAGAAAATAGCAAACAAAAAGAGCAAGAATAAAAATACTTATTTATAGAATAAATGCCCTCGATTTTGCGGAGTTTTTCCCTAATATTATAATAATTATTCTTAAATACTTAAAAAAAATTACTGATTTTTTGTTAAATTTTAACATTCGATAATTTAACTGCTTCCTTTTTTTATTAATATAAATATACACAAAGAAATATGCTAAATACTATATATAAAAGTTTTCTTTGTTATCTATAAATTTATTTTTAGGAGTGGAAAATATTGAAAAAACAAAATTGGTTACAATATGTAGGAGTAGCAATGCTATTATTAATTATAGGTTTGTGCATTAATACAGGTTCTGGAATGAAGGTACATGCCGCAAATATTCCAAATCCTATGCCTCTAAATCAACTATTCCCTGATTCAAATTTAGCGTATGAGATGAAAAAAAATTTAAGAAAAGCAAGTGTAACAGATGTTGTCACGCAACCGGAACTAGATAGTTTACGCCAAGTCAATGCTGACGATAGTGGGATCCAATCAGTGGAAGGACTACAATACTTGACTAATGTAGAAGTGTTGTATTTGTCAGGCAACCAAATAACGGATATTAGCCCTTTAGCAAGTTTAAAAAAATTGATTGTATTATATCTGGAAAGGAACAAATTAGCTGACATAAGTGGTATTAAGAAAATTGCAAAAACTAATCCACTAGCGCACTTGTTTCTGGGTGATAATGAGCTAACAGATATTAGTCCGTTAGAAAATTTAACCAACTTAGAAACTTTATCTTTAGAACATAATAAGTTAAGTAATGTCCAGATACTCCCTAGTTTGACAAATTTAAAAGAATTGGATTTGAGAGGAAACAAATTACGAGATATACGCGGATTAGAAAAATTAAAGAATATGGAGAGACTGCTTGTATCAATGCAGCAATGTGTCAATGAACCTGTAGATTATCAGTCTAAATTAGTTATTCCAAATACTTTTAAAGACATGGATGGAAAACTGATTGCACCAAGCTATATTAGCAATGATGGGACATACACAGACGGTAAACTTATATGGAATTTACCTGCATACATTAAAACAGTATCTTGCTCATTTAATAAAGAAGTAAAAATTGGGAAAAGCACGACAATGTTTCATGGGGTAATGACACAGCCATTACAACAAAAGGCACCAGAAATTGAAAATTCTAAACCAATTAATCAAATTTTTCCAGATGTTAATTTAGCAGAAATAGTGAAAAAAAGCTTAAGAAAGAAATATATAACAGATGTGGTCTCTCAAGTTGAGCTAAATAAAATACATGAAATCCACGCTGATAGTAAAGATATTCATTCCATTGAGGGACTACAACATTTATACAACTTAAAAAGACTCTTTTTATCGGATAATCACATAAGTAACATCCGTCCTTTAGAAAATTCCGTTCATTTAACAGAATTGTATTTAGACAATAATGATTTAACCGATGAAAATGTTAGTGAACTTACTAATTTATCACAATTAGAAGTTCTATCTATTAGAGTTAATAAAATTAGTGGAGCAACTGCAAGAAAGTTAATGAATAATTTAATGGAATTAGAAGAATTTAATTGGAGTAAAAAATAATATCCTAAAAAATATATGCATAGAATGAATTTTCAAAAGCAATATATGGAGGTAAACATATATTAGTGGATACTTTGGCTCTCGCTTAATCGCGAGGGCTTTTTTAAATATATTTAGTCCTAATTATCCTTAATAAAAAGAATGTTTGTTTGCATAATCTTAACGAGAGGTGACGATATTTTAGAACATTCTATTATTTTAGCAGATGCGTTAAAAAAGCTACTTGCTGGATTAGTCATAGATGGAGAAATAAAGAAGTTTGATTTGAGGATAGAGAAAAGCAGTGTGGGTTAAAAGATGTAAAACTTAAGGCTCTTTGAAATGCCAACTCTGTTTGTGGCACGTTTTGTGGTAACAAGATTTTAAATAGCTTTCTACAAATGTATATTATGTCCCCTGCAGGAATCGAACCTGCACTTAATCCTTAGGAGGGATTCGTAATATCCGTTTTACTAAGGGGACTTGGATCAAATTTCCATGCACATAACAGATGTAATTTTACCAGAAATAAACGTTTTGAGCAAGATAAATAAGCAGTTGGTGCCACATTTTATCTGGAACCGACTGCTTATTTTTTGTTTAATTTTTAGCTAATTTATCTGCGAAGACAAGAGATTTTCCGGTCCCGATTGCTACTGATTCAAGCGGGTTCGGAGCCATATGTACAGGAACATCAATTTCTTCAACTAGCCAGTCACGGAAGCCTTGTAACAAGGAACCGCCACCACTTAAAATAATTCCACGATCGACAATATCACCACTTAATTCTGGTGGGCACATTTCGAGTGTATTTCGTATTGCTTCGAGAACGCGGAGCAATGTTTCCGAAAGGGCGTTTTGAATTTCAACAGAACTTATTTCTACTGTTTGTGGTAGACCAGTGAGTAAATCACGACCACGAATTTCTGCTGTTTTTGTCAGATGCTCAATTGGCGCATAACCAAGTTCCATTTTGATGCGCTCGGCAGTGGTTTGACCAATTAAAAGATTGTAGTTCTTACGGATGTACTGGATAATTTCTTCGTCCATATGGTCTCCACCAGTACGGATGGATGTACTAGAAACAACCCCACCATAAGAAATAATCGCTACTTCACTTGTGCCACCGCCGATATCGACAATCACATTTGCAACTGGTTCTGCTACTGGTAAATCAGCTCCAATTGCTGCGGCTACAGGCTCTTCAATTAAGACAACCGATCGTGCGCCTGTAGAGCGAACCGCATCAGAAATAGCCCGACGTTCGACCGAAGTAGCGCCAGTCGGTGTACAAACAACGACATTGGGTTTTTTAATACCACTAGTCGAAATTCTCCGCATAATTTCTTGAAGCAAGCCACTAGTTAATTCAAAATCAGCAATAACGCCATCTTTCATTGGTCTTACAGCGGAAATCGATGTGGGGGTTTTTCCAATCATTTCTTTTGCTTCATGACCAATTGCTAGAACCGTACCGTCATTCGTATTAAGCGCGACGACAGATGGTTCATTCAAAATAATACCTTTGTCTTTACTGTAGACTAAAATATTCGCAGTACCTAAATCAATTCCAATAGTTGTTGTTCCAAACATTCCTACACCTAACTTTCTATATAAAAATAACAAGCATATTCTAGGTGTACAAGTACCAGTATAGTCCTTTTTCCTCTAATATGCCTAGTTTAAACAAATATGACATAAAAAGGTAATTTAAACACTGTTTAATAGCTATTTTCAAAGGGTTTCGTAAATAAAACGTAAAAAAAGTAATCAAATAAAAAGCGATTACCTATAAAAGATAATCGCTTTTTCGCTATGCTTGTCGCTGTTTTTCGAATTCTGCATACATATAAAAATAAATGAACCCACTAATTAATGCCAAAATACCAATAATAACAAAAGTGGAGGTATAACCAATTAAAGCCGCAAGTGTAATGGCCAGTGGTGCAATAACTTTACCAAGCGTATAACGTAGCCCTGCCGCCGAGAAATACATTGCTCGTTTATCTTCTGGAGCGAGTTGCGAGACAAAATTTTGTTGTAAACCAACTGTCATTAATTCCGCAAAGCTAAAGAGAACAATCGCACAAATCGCTCCCCATGGGCCAGTCGAAATCCCAAACAGGAAAATCGCAATTGCGTAAAGGAACGAAGAATTCATAAAGACAAACTTTTCTCTAAAATGACTCATCCAACGAGTAACAACGACCGTTAGTGCAGCAACGAAAAATCCGTTGATGGAGACGATAACACCAAACAGTTGCTCACCAGTGAAATGGAATGAGAAAAGGTCAGAAGCACCAATCACTTCTTTAATGTAAAGCGGGAAGAGTAAATCCAGTTGCATAAAAGACTGGGAAATTATAATTCCAGCAACAATGTACAAGAAGAAAATTTTATCTTTAAAAATAACTTGATAGTTTTTCAATTGTTCGATTAATACCGTGCCAATGCTTTTTCGAATAGCATCTTTCTTAAGCATAGGATTAATAACCAGTGGCGCGGTTTCATGGCCGAATTTTTGTAATAAAAATAGAAGCAATAAATCAGCGCAAACAATAGCGAGTAGTGTTTGTGTTGTAAAATTATAAAATAAAACAGAACCAAGAATAGGACCAATAACGACAGCGATATTCACCATCATATAAAAAACAGAATAAATATGTGTCCGATGTTCTGGTGGAACGACATCGGCAATCATTGCTTGGCTAGCTGGTTGATAAAACGCCATAAAGACACTCGCAATTGTAAATCCAGCAAAACTTAAGTAAGGCGAATCGACTATATGAAGTGCTCCAATCGCAAATACAAGAAAGCCAAATCCTTCACCAATAACAGAAATACTCATCATTCGTTTTCTACCAAAGTTATCCGCAAAGTATCCACCAAGAAGCGCAGTGAAAACCGCCAAAACTTGCGATATAATGAGCAAAATACTGGTGAGTTCGCGCCCAATGCTTTCCGAAAAGTAAATTGTTAAGAAGGGGAAGACCATCCAAAAGGAAATATCGAGTAGTGCTTCCCCAAAAAGCCTTACTTTCAAATTGATATCCCATGTTTTAAACTTCATCTATATGCACCACACTTTCTATCATAAAAATTAACAAACGAAAACCCTTGAAAGCAAAATGCTACAAGGGTTTTACGCGAACGGAATAAGCTTTAAAAAAGGGATTAGAACGCCCAGTCACCATTACGGAAAACAGGAACAACTTCACCAGATTCGGTTACACCATCGATGTCCATTTTGGAAGAACCAATCATGAAGTCCACATGAGTTAAACTATTGTTAACACCAGCTGCTTCTAATTCTTCACGAGACATTTCTTCGCCACCTTTTACATTAAATGCATACGCACTACCAATTGCTAAATGGTTCGATGCATTTTCATCAAACAGGGTGTTGTAGAACAAAATGCCAGATTGGGAGATAGGGGAAGGGTCTGGTACTAATGCCACTTCTCCTAAATAATGGGAACCTTCATCTGTAGCGATTAAATCTTTTAAAATTTCTTCGCCAGATGCCGCTTCTACTCCCACAATACGACCTTTTTCGAAAGTGATTTTGAAGTCATCGATAATATTTCCTGCATAACTAAGTGGTTTTGTGCTAGAAACATAGCCTTCCACTTTTAGTTTATCCGCGCAACAGAATACTTCTTCTGTCGGCATATTGGCCATAAATTCATGTCCTTTTTTATTCTTACTACCAGCGCCAACCCAAAGATGGTTTTTTGGAAGACCAATAGTAAGGTCTGTTCCAGGAGCTGTATAATGTAACGAAGTAAATTGTTTTTCATTTAAACTGTCTGCTTTTGCAGCTAGGGTTCTGTCGTGGTTTTTCCAAGTTTCTACGGGATTCTCGGTATTGATTCTCGTTGTTTCAAAAATCGCTTCCCAAAGTGTTGCTATTTGTTCTTCTGGAGTTAAATCTGGGAAAACTTTTGCTGCCCAGCCTTGTGAAGCGGCTGCAACAACCGTCCAGCTTACTACATTGGCTTGCATTAACTCACGAAACTCACTCATCGCTGCGCCCATTGTTTTTTGGAATGTGGAGATTTTGTTGCTATCAACCCCGTTAAGGATATCAGGGTCATCAGAAGTGATCGAAATAAAACAAGCACCTTCTTTAGCAAGTTCTGTTTTTTCAGCAACACGGTGAAGCGGTGCGCTTTCAAAAACACGCATTGGAGCATTTTTATAACGTAAAGCGCCTAATACTTCATCGCGCCAATCCATAATAACGTCTTCTGCACCAACTTCAAAGGCATACTTTGAAATAAGTCTTACAAGTGGGGCAGCATCAACTGGAGCCATAATTACCACTTTCTGTTCAGGTTGTACATTTACACCAACTTTTACAATCAATTCTGCATACTTTTCTAATTTTTCACTAAATACGGTCATAATTAATCACTCCAATTTTTTTATTCAATACGAGAATTGTATCTCAATTAATGTGGTAAAGCAACCATTGTACGGTGCTTTTTGTTAAATTTAATTTTTCCTAAATAAAAACAAGCACTCCGAGGAATGCTTGTCTGGAATTTATCCTTTTAATGCGTCAACAAATGTTTTTGCGTAGCTTTCTGCGCGAACAACATCTTCTTCGTCAGGGTCAAGATCTACTTTTAAACCAGCAACTGGAACGGTAGCACCTTGTTCTTTGAGACGAGTTTCAACTAAATCAACGGTTAAACAATATTCATCATAAAAAGTATCGCCTGAACCGAATGAAGCGCAAACTTTACCGCTAAAATCAACATCAGCCATATCCTCATAAAAATCAACAAATTCATCTGGAAGTTGGCCATCATCGTAAGTATAGCCACCGATTAATGCACCATCATATTCCAGTAAATCTTCTGGATCAACGGAGATACATTCTTCAATTTCGACTTCAATATCGTATTTTTCTAATTCTTCTCCTAGAATATCGGCAATTTCTTGTGTGTTACCAGTCATACTGGCATAAACGATCATTACTTTTGTCATTTTGCATCACCATTTTCTAAAAATTTTATTGTTTAAAATGGCACAAACCAGTTCACCATTTTTTAACTGATACATTCTATTATAAATGTCTTCAGAAAAACTGCAACCTTTTTTCCAGATTACTTTATTTCTAAGGGTTTTCGGGATATAATAGGAGATAGTGGAAATTTTAGGAGGGAAATAACGAAATGATTACACTTAAATCGAGACGCGAAATAGATGAAATGAAAGAAGCAGGAAAAATTTTAGCAAACACACATAAAGAAATTAAAAAAATCATCAAACCTGGTATTACTACTTGGGATTTAGAAGTTTTTACCGAAGAATATTTACGTAAAAACGGAGCGACTCCTGAGCAAAAAGGTTTTGAAGGATATGAGTATGCGATTTGTGCCAGTATCAATGACGAAATTTGTCATGGTTTCCCCCGCAAACAAAAACTAAATGAAGGAGACATTGTCACGGTAGATATGGTTGTTAACTATCGCGGGGCCCTTGCTGATTCTGCTTGGACTTATGCAGTTGGCGAAATTCCAGATGATGTAAAGCATTTAATGGATGTAACGCATAAAGCACTTTACTTAGGAATTGAGCAAGCAAAAGTCGGCTCAAGAATTGGCGATATTGGTCATGCGATTCAAACGTATGTCGAAACGGAAAATCTTGCCGTTGTTCGCGAATTTATTGGTCATGGGGTTGGACCAACGTTACATGAAAAACCAGATGTACCTCATTTTGGTGCTGCTGGAAAAGGACCACGTTTGAAAGAAGGTATGGTTATTACTATCGAACCAATGGTCAACATGGGCGCATGGAAAGCGAAAATGGACGACAATGGCTGGACGGCGAGAACAGTGGATGGTTCTCTTTCTGCTCAATATGAACACACACTTGCAATTACACAGGACGGCCCAGAAATTTTAACATATCAAGGTGAAAATGATTAATTAACATGATTGGGGCCAGATGTATTTAGAATAAAATTCGAGTAAATTCGCCTGAACCGAGGTTACTTAGATCGTTTTATTCTATGCATCTGGTTTTATTTTTTAGGTGGTGAAAGTTCATGGGAGAAAAAATGGCCATTTGGCGGACAAAAAAACCATATACAACGAAAAAAATTGTGTCAGACATGGAACGTGCTGGGATAGCAAAAGGCGATACGATTATTTTTCATGCTTCCATGTCAAAAGCACATTGGATTTGTGGCGGGGCAGTGGCGGTTATTTTGGCACTTCAAGAAGCGGTCGGTGAAAACGGTAATATTGTAATGCCAGCACAAACAGGGCAATTAACTGATCCAGCTAAGTGGGAAAACCCGCCAGTTCCAGAAAGCTGGTGGAAAATTATCCGCGCGGAAACACCACCATTTGATCCATTCGTAACACCAACTAGAGGCATGGGAGTTATTGCAGAAACTTTTCGATCGATGCCTGATGTGTCACGGAGTTTTCATCCGTACCATTCTTTTTGTGCTTGGGGTAAAGATAAAAGATGGATAGTACATAACCAACCACTTGCAGAGAGCTTAGGAGATGATTCGCCTCTAGGAAAGTTATATCAACTCTCGGCAAAAATTATTTTGTTTGGTGTCGAGAACAATAACAATACATCACTACATTTGGCAGAAGAACGTTCGAACGTTTTCCCGCTGGTGGAAAATCAAGCCGCTTTCCTAGAGAATAGTGCTATTATCTGGAAAAAGTATCAAGAAATTGACTATGATAGTGAAGCCTTTATCGCGCTAGGTCGAGCCTATGAAAAAGAAATGAATTTCCATCCGACAACGGTTGCAGGTGCACCAACCAAAATTTATGATATGTGTGATTTAATTGATTTTGGAACCAATTATTTTCAAACAAAAAACCACTGATAAAGTGGCTGCAATTTGTTTTTATTTTCTAATCCGGCGAAGTTCTTCTGCAAATAATTGCATTTCACGCGGGCTAAAATTGGATTTACGTTTAATTAGCTGATAAATCTCAGTAAGTGCGTTATAATCAACGGAGTCAAGTGGGATATTTTCAAAAACGCCAACATTTACCATTTTTAATTTAGTCGTGATTTCGGTTAACATAAAATTCAAGTTTTCCTGTGAAGGGGTTTCAAGATTCATCTGTTTGCTCCTTTCAAACTAATAGACAAAATTTTACCATATTAGTTGGAAAACTTCCAGACGAATGACTAGGAAAGGGGCAGTATACGTGTGGAAAAAAGCATTAAAATATGTAAAGCATAGTAGTGTTTTTCAAGTTGGCCAAACGGTAAGCGGGAGAATCGGCCGAAATGATGTATCTGGAAACGCAGCACAATTAGCCTATTATATGTTGTTTTCGATATTTCCGATGATGTTAATTGCAGCAACACTACTTGCTTACATGCATATTGATAAAGATTCTGTTTTTAATATGCTAAAAGAGTTTGCTCCAGAACAGATTTTAGACTTTTTAGAAGAAAATTTAAACACGCTTTTAACCCAGAAAAATGGAGGATTGTTATCTATCGGGATCATTGCGACTTTATGGTCAGCATCTAATGGTATGAATGCCGTTATGAAATCGCTCAATAAAGCCTATGGTGTAACGAATAAACGCAACTATGTGATGCAGCGCTTATTATCAATGCTTTTTACGATTGCCATGCTCGCAACTGTTGGAGTAACGTTGCTCTTAATTGTTTTTGGACAACAAATTGGCTTATTTTTAACTAACCATTTGAATTTCTCAGAAGATTTTCTGGGCTTTTGGAATAATCTTCGGTGGACGGTTACATTGATTGTTATTTTTGTCGTATTTACTTTTTTATATTGGGTGGCTCCAAATCGGCGCAGTACATTAATAAGTGTACTTCCAGGTGCGATATTTTCAACAGTGGGTTGGACCAGTGCATCAGCCGGATTTGCTTTCTATGTCAATAATTTCGCTAATTACTCCGCAACATATGGTAGCATCGGAGTAATTATTATCTTGATGTTATGGTTTTATTTAACGGGAATTATTCTTATGGTGGGTGGAGAGCTCAATGCAACCCTCGCAATTAGGAAAAAGAAAAAGCAACTAGGGGAAATAAATTAAAACGCTAAAACAGTATAAGTCTGTTTTAGCGTTTTAATTTATCATGGATTAACTGCATCACATATTTGGCGTCTTTCGAATCATTAATGTCGATTTCGTCAATATTGATGACAAGCGTATCACTTTTATCATAAGATTCGAACCAGCTGTCATAGCGGTTATGAAGATGTTTATAATAATCCAGCAACCCGGGATTATCTTGAATTTGCTCGTAAGGACGTCCGCGCAACGAAATTCGTTTTAAAACGGTATCTAAACTCCCGCGCAAATAAATCAGTAAATCAGGCGCTTTCTTTGGCATAAAAGTAAGCTCTTCCATCATATTATCTAGTAAATCAAGGTAAGTATCCATCTCTGGCTCAGAAATATTACCTTCTTCATAATTTATTTGTGTGAAAAGCGCATCTTCATAAATGCTTCGATCCAGCACATTATTTTGATCGGTTAACGCAGCTTTGATACTACGAAAACGCGTATTTAAAAAATAAATTTGCAAGGCAAAGGCCCATCTTTTTGGATCAGCATAAAACATTTCCAAAATCCGGTTATCTTGGATGCTTTCATAAAATGCCTTTGTATCAAGCTCACGCGCGATTAGTTCTGTATAACTACTTTTACCAGCACCAATCATTCCTGCTAAAACAATCACGTTTTTTCCTACTCCTTCCGTCATGAGAGTAGCCTCCTTCTTTGGCCGACTATTCATTCATTATACTACTAATTTGCTTAATAAGGAGATTTTTTGTACGATAAAAGAGAAGAAATGAGGGATAAAGATGACAAAACCATTAAAACTAGTTTATACCGAAAATGGATTTGACACAGGGAAGTTTTTAATTGATGAAAACACGACCGATTATTCACCAGCAGATCTTATGTTAATGTCGATTGCCAGTTGTAGTGCCATTGTTTTCCGAAAAATTTTACGAAAAAAACGGATGGACTTTACTGACTTATGGATAGACGCAACGATGGAACGAATCCCAGAAGAAGAGAATCGAATTCACGCCATACATCTTCACTTCAAAATAACCGGTCATGAACTAGACCCAAAAATACTAGAAAAAGCACTAAAACTAACGCCAAAATACTGTTCGATGATTCGTTCTGTGGAAAATAGCATCATTGTCGATGAAAGTCTTGAAATCATGCCATAAACTACTGACAAGTTGCTGTTTTTTTGTTAGTATTAATGAAGACTTGGAATGATGGGGGAAAATAATGAATCAAAATCCAGTAGAAGAAGGACAAAAATTCCCACTAACGATTAGACGCATGGGAATCAACGGGGAAGGAATCGGCTACTTTAAAAAAGCGGTCGTATTTGTGCCTGGCGCAATTACCGGCGAAGAGGTAGTGGTAGAAGCAGTCAAAGTTCGGGACCGCTTTACCGAAGCAAAAATTAATAAAATTCGCAAAAAATCTCCTAACCGAGTTACCGCACCATGCCCAGTATACGAGGCATGTGGCGGATGCCAGCTCCAACATGTGGCCTATAGCGCTCAACTTGAATTAAAACGAGATATAGTAATTCAATCAATCGAAAAACATACGAAAATTGATCCGCAAAAATTAAATATCCGTGCTACTATCGGCATGGAAGACCCTTGGCGTTACCGTAATAAAAGTCAGTTTCAAACACGTTTAGTTGGTAGTGGCCAAGTAGAGACAGGTTTATTTGGAGTGAATTCGCACCAATTAGTACCAATTGAAGATTGTATCGTTCAACAACCTATGACAATTAAAGTTACTAATTTTGTCCGTGATTTGCTCGAAAAATATGGCGTTCCGATTTACGACGAAAAAGCAGGCAGTGGAATTGTCCGGACGCTTGTTGTTCGAACCGGTGTCAAAACTGGAGAAACGCAGCTTGTTTTCATTACAAACAGTAAAAAACTACCAAAAAAACGTGAAATGCTCGCAGAAATCGAAGCAGCTTTACCAGAAGTAACCTCGATTATGCAAAATGTTAACCAAGCTAAATCTTCTATCATTTTTGGCGAAGAAACATTCCTGTTAGCAGGAAAAGAAAGCATTCATGAAAAACTAATGGAACTGGAATTCGATTTATCTGCCCGTGCCTTTTTCCAATTAAATCCATTCCAGACCGAACGACTTTATCAAGAAGTAGAAAAAGCACTCGTACTTACTGGCAGTGAAACTTTAGTCGATGCTTACTGTGGTGTTGGAACGATTGGTCAAGCATTTGCATCAAAAGTAAAAGAAGTTCGCGGCATGGACACTATTCCAGAATCAATTGAAGACGCTAAACGAAACGCCGAAAAAAATGGTTTAGAAAATGTATACTATGAAGTTGGAAAGGCAGAAGATGTTTTTCCAAAATGGATGAAAGAAGGCTTCAAACCAGACGCCGTAATTGTCGATCCACCAAGAAGTGGCTGTGATCAAGGCTTGATTGGGTCATTACTACAAGCAGAAGCAAAACAACTCGTCTATGTTTCTTGTAACCCGTCAACACTCGCACGTGACTTGGCTCTGCTTGCAAAAAAATATCGCGTGCGTTACATGCAACCCGTCGATATGTTCCCACAAACAGCACATGTGGAAACGGTGGTGCTTTTAGAACTCAAAAATAACTAAGAGAATGAGGTGCTTTTTTGGTTTCAGGATTAAGCCATATCACTTTAGTCGTGCAAGATTTAGAAAGAACTACCACCTTTTTAAAGAATATTTTTGATGCCGAAGAGATTTATGCAAGTGGAGAAGCAACTTTTTCCCTTTCCAAAGAGAAATTCTTTATGATTGCGGGATCATGGGTATGTATTATGGAGGGTGACTCTTTGCAAGAACGAACGTATAATCATATCGCTTTCGAAGTTCAAGACGATGAAATAGAGGAATATCTCCGCAGAATAGAAGCTGTTGGTGCAGAAGTAAGACCCGCTCGCACTCGAGTTGCTGGAGAAGGGCAGTCGATTTACTTTTATGATTTTGACAACCACTTATTTGAGCTACACGCAGGAACATTGCAGGAAAGGTTGTACCAGTATAAATCCAAGAAATAATTTTTATAAATCAGGAGGAGACTACCATGAAAAAATTATTTGATGAAACAAATGGCTTTGAAGAAAGATACTTCCGGACGATTTGGTATGGCTATATAAAGAATGATTTTGATTTAACTTTAACTGAAGAATTGAAACAATTAATTCAGGCCGATCTTGCTATCGAAACCGAAAATCCGATTACAGCAACTCACTGGGTTTTCTATAGTGAAACCCAAGCAGATGATGCGATTGGCGATAAAGTTCGTTCTTCTATCATGGTTCGCCATCGTGATAATGTGTTTACCGTAAACTACAATGTGAGTGATTTCCAATTTGTCACTGCCTTTGATTTAGCGACTGCGTTTAAAGCGCAATTGGAATTTAG
The DNA here is from genome assembly GCF_900187025.1 of Listeria ivanovii subsp. ivanovii. Classification (GTDB taxonomy): domain Bacteria; phylum Bacillota; class Bacilli; order Lactobacillales; family Listeriaceae; genus Listeria; species Listeria ivanovii. The sequence goes on along the minus strand of NZ_LT906478.1, from coordinate 1,762,738 downwards.
TTTGAATGTCTAAACAAAACAGCCACCTAAATGAATAGATGGCTGTTTTGTTCAACCAAGTTCTTTCCAATGCCAGTTTCCGATATGCAAGCCTCGATCCATTTCATTTGATGTAAAACTTTCGGCTCTCGCTTCTGTTTTTGCTCGAGTTAATGATGTGGCGCTTCCAAAATTATTGGCGGTTTCGTAGTAGTATTCTTGGTTGTCATAACGAATAATAATGGCGCGGCCAGAAGGATGTTTTCCAATGAGTTTCAAGATTTCTTCGCTCCTTTATAAAGGTTTATTTAAATCATTTTTGTAAAAGCACCAGCATTTTGATCCAAGGCAGTGGAAGCAGACTCGATTTGGCTGAAGTCCTCTAAAGATAAAATAAGTACTTCTTGGCTTTCCTCCACTTTTGCTTCAACACGTTCGGTTCCATTTGAAATAGTTTTAATTTCTTGTGTAATGCCGTTAACACTTTTTTCTACTTCTTTAATTGCTTCTTCCACACGGCTAGATAATTTGCGAACTTCTTCGGCAACCACGCTAAATCCGCGTCCAGCGTCCCCAGCACGCGCAGCTTCAATCGCTGCATTAAGAGCAAGCAAGTTCGTTTGCGAGGCAATACCATTAATTGTATGAATAATTCCGTGAATATTTTGCGCTTCTGTTTGTAAATCATGCAAAGTATCGGTATTTTCATTGGATTCTTTCGTGATAGATTTCACGAGTTCAAGGAGAGATTCACTACGCGTTTTCCCAACACTGGAATGTTCTTTTAAATTGGTTGCCATTCCTTTTAATCCTGCCGCAAAATCATGGACTGTTTCTTCTCTTCGTGTAATATCAGTGGCGATTTTTGCTACACCTATAACCGTTTCATCACGAAAAATTGGAATATAAGTAGCTTCAAACCAAACACGTTCTCCACGCGCATTTTTACGTTCAATTTTATTCTGAAATTTTTCACCAGCAAGTAGGTTCGTCCACATTTGTTTGTAACTAGGACTTTGAACAAATTCTGGAAAACATAAATCAGGATGCGATAATTGTAGCATTTCGTCTGCTGTATAACCCATTGCTTCAGCAAACAAGTTATTTGCATAAATCACTTTTTTATTTATATCAAAACGAATAATTGCCACGTTTTGAAGCAAACCATCAAGTAGGAGAGTAGCGTCTTCTGTTTCAGCATTGATATTCATTTAAAAAACCTCCATTTTTTTATAAAAATAATGTAAAAATAACTAACAACAACATAATAACACACTTATATTTGTATTAGAAGGTTTATTTTTTAATAAAATGGGTATTGCTTAGAAAATAAACGAGAGCTGTGCTTGCAATTGCCTAAAAACAATCTTATAATTTAGAAAAATGCTGGAGGGATTAGGATGCAAATTACAGGGGAACGAGTTTATCTGAAACCATTTCAATTATCAGATGTGAATCAAAAGTTAGCATTTCATTTGAAAAACAAATCATTTTTTGCGGGTTATTCTACAGAACGAGATGAGTGTTTTTATACACTGGAAGAGCAACAGGCACTTATTTTACGATTAGAAGATTTTGCTGCAAGTGACGTCGAATATTATTATGGAATATTTCTAAAAGATACTGAGGACTTAATTGGGACCATTAATTTGTTTAGTATTTTGCGTGAATCTTTACAATCTGCGTTTATTGGTTATTTTCTAGATAAGGAACATAATGGAAATGGCTATGCGACAGAAGCAGTAAAGTTAATGGTTGATTTTGGCTTTGATATTCTTGGCCTTCATCGTATTGAAGCAGGGGTAATGCCAAAAAATGAACGTTCTAAGCAGGTGCTTTTACATGCAGGATTTCATTTAGAAGGCTTGGCTGTCAAAAATGTTCGGATAAATGGGACATGGGAAGACCATCAAGTGCTCGCGATAATTAATCCAGGGGATGTAACTAATTAATAAAAGAGCCAAGTGAACGCCTGAAGGCAACACTTGGCTCTTATTTGTTAACTAACGACCGTCACCGTATTCCCAGTTTCGGATTGCATCATCTTCATCAAACGAAATGAGAACATCTGCTACACCACGAAGTTTACTAATATTTTCTTCTAGTCGATCTTTAATATCATCAACTTCAGCAAGTGTAAGCATTGGATCCAGCTCAATTTCGACATCGACATGAAATACATCGCCTTCTTTTAAGACAGTTAACACTTGAATGTCACGAACATCAGGGTCGCTCATTACTAGCTGACCGACTGTTAGGTGCATACTTTTGTCTGACTCACCAATAACTCCAGCAGCATTGTCCAAGAAGACTTTTCCAACCACGATAAACATCATTATACCAATTAACATCGAGGCAATACCTTCTGCTTGATGATAAGGTGTATAGTGTGAAATAATCACAGCAATCATCGCTAATAGTCCACCGCCAGTTGCAACCGAATCTTCCAAAAATACCAGTTTTGTCGCAGCTTTGGCTTTACTTAGGTTGAGAATGCTATCTTTAAACAACGCCAATCCTTTTGACTCTAAACCTACGTCATGTGCAATTTCGCGCATTGCTTTTACCAGGACAGAAAACTCAAGTGTCGTACAAAGCAAAAGAACAATTAAGTTAATAAGGAAACCAGTCGAACTAGTAGGATGGATTATATGCGCAAAACCTTCTCGGATAGTCTCGAAAGCCATAATTCCAACAACAATAACAGCGCCTAGCAATACTAAATTAACTATTCGACCAAAACCATGTGGGAAACGTTTTGTCGGTCTTTTTTTGCTTAAAGCCGAACCGATAAAAACAAAAAACTGATTTGCTGCATCACCAAGACTATGTAATGTCTCAGCAAACATCGCAATATTTCCGGTAAAAAAGTAAGTAACTCCTTTTATAATCGAAACAATTGTATTGACGAGAGCGGCTGTTAAAGCTGATTTGTTGCCTTCTTTTAGTAATCCAAATAATTCCTTCATCCTAGTCTCCTCCACAAATATCATTAAGAAATTGTAGCACTTTTTCTTGGAAAGGTAAAATGAGAACACGAATATCTTACAGAAGCTTGCAAAAATGTAAGAATTAAGAACCTTTCTTTTCATTTTTATATCTGCTAAACTGTTACTAGTGGGTTATTTAGAGAGTTTGAATTTATCTTGAAACGGAAGGCGTTGGAATACAAACATGCAAGTCCAAAAATGCCGTTTTTTTGTATTGTTATTGCCAGCACTCTATCTTTTATATGGAGTATCACTTGCCTTACAATTTGGAAATAATGCAGATTTAATGAATACAATAGCAAATAGTTGCTTACTTTTTATTGCGACAATCATTTTAACCAAAATGGCAAAACTGAAAAATTGGTTAGATTTTATCTGGTTTTGTGTTTTTATTTTATATATTTTTATTTTATTACATCTCGTTGCCTATATTTCGATTGGTGACTTTGTAAATAGTACTTACACAGGGGATTTTCACATCCAAAAAGAAATGATTAATTTGATTCCATTTACAACGATTGAAAATACATTTAGACAAACATTACCAACGATGCCAACAATTATTCAAATTATCGGGAATATATTACTATTATCTCCCTTATCATTCTTTTTGCTTTACTTCAAGATTACTGACTCTGGATGGAAGGCGCTACTTGTTGTCTTTCTTACTTCATGTGGAATTGAACTACTTCAATTTGTTCAAACAACGATGATTACTGGCTTTGAAAGTATGTCTCTACCACCAGATCGTTCAACAGATGTAGACGATATCATATTAAATACATTAAGTGGATTATTCGGCGTGTTACTAGCTTATATGATTCCGCCGGTCAGGAAAAGAATAAAGAAAAGAAGATGAATGGATGAAGTAAGGAGAATTAACGATGAAAGAAAAATTAATGCAAGCTTATGGTTGGTTTCAAAAAAATAGTACGATAGTAAAAATTGTCTTTATCACATTTGTCATGGCTTTTGTTGTATTCGAAATTATTAGTATTGCTAGGGATATTGACTATCCATCTTTAAAAGCAAACTTAACATCCCAAAGCCCTGAACAAATATTTCTTATGTTTATCATTGGACTAATAGCAGTGACACCAATGCTTTTATACGACTATGTCATTGTTAAACTGTTACCTGGAAAATTTTCCCCAAGTCATGTTGTAGCTTCTGGATGGATTACGAATACTTTTACAAACATCGGCGGATTTGGTGGTGTACTGGGAGCGAGTTTAAGAGCTAGTTTTTACGGAAAAAATGCTTCTCATAAAGAAATTTTACTCGCAATCTCCAAAATCGCTTTATTCCTTGTTTCAGGGTTATCGATTTATTGTTTAGTTTCACTTACCACTTTATTAATACCAGGTTTCGCCGATCACTTTATTAAATACTGGCCATGGCTTCTTGCAGGGGGCTTATATTTCCCGATTTTGTTCATTATTACAAAATGGAAGAGTAAGTCATTATTTGTTGATTTACCACTTAAAAGAGAACTAACGCTAATTGTAGCATCTTTACTAGAGTGGGGATTTGCATTTGGTTGTTTTGCTATTATTGGTGTCATGCTAGGTGAACCGATTGACATTTTTAAAGTATTTCCACTTTTTGTTATTGCTTCTGTAATCGGAATTGCATCCATGGTGCCAGGCGGGGTCGGAACATTCGATGTGGTAATGATTCTTGGTTTAAGTCAATTAGGTATCTCTCAAGAATTAGCGCTTGCCTGGATGTTATTTTATCGTATTTTCTACTATATTATTCCATTTGTCGTTGGATTATTATTCTTTGTACAAAAAGCTGGCAAACGTGTCAATGATTTTTTAGAAGGATTACCACTGCTATTTTTGCAAAAAGTAGCGCACCGATTTTTAGTCATTTTTGTGTATTGCTCGGGTTTATTATTAATCTTATCGTCCGCGATTCCAAATGCGGTATACCATGTGCCACTACTCTATAAGATTATGCCGTTTAACTTTTTGTTTACATCACAAATTACAATAGTTGCCTTTGGATTCTTACTTCTTGGTCTTGCTCGTGGAATTGAATGTAAGACACAAAAAGCGTATATTATAACATTTATAGTGCTGGGCTGTGCGATTTTCAATACATTAGCACGTGTTTTTTCTTTCAAGCAAGCCGTATTTTTAGGAATCGTCTTACTTTGTTTATTCTTAGCAAGAAATGAATTTTATCGTGAAAAGCTTGTCTATACTTGGAGTAAAATTATTATCGACAGTATTATATTCATTGTCTGTCTAGCAGGTTATATTATCATCGGTATTTATAATTCACCTAATATTAAACATTCCAAAAAAATTCCAGACTATTTACAAATTGCTTCAGAACACCTATGGCTTGTCGGCTTCATTGGTGTTTTCATCGCAGTTGTCAGTTTAGTTATTATTTATATTTATCTCTCCACGACAAAAGAAAAACTAGGATCTCCATTTGAAGCGTTAAGAGTTCGAGAGCATTTAGATAAATGGGGAGGAAACGAAGTCAGTCACACGATGTTTTTACGTGATAAATTACTATTTTGGGCAGCAGACGGGGAAGTGCTCTTCGCTTATCGAATTATTGCAGACAAAATGGTCATCATGGGAGAACCAACAGGCAATATAGATAAAATGGAAGAAGCGATTGAAGAAGTGATGACAAAGGCGGATAAATTCGGTTATCGTCCAGTTTTCTATGAAGTTCGCAGCGCTATGATTCCGTATCTACATGATCACGGTTTTGATTTTATCAAGCTAGGGGAAGAAGGCTTTGTAGACGTTCAAAACTTTACAATGAGTGGTAAAAAGAAAAAAGGTGAGCGTGCACTAATGAATAAACTAGAGCGAGAAGGCTATACTTTTGAAGTGATTCAACCACCATTTAATAGTGAGACATGGAAAACTTTACGAGCAATTTCGGATGAATGGCTTGATGGTAGAGAAGAAAAAGGATTCTCGCTTGGATTCTTTGACACATATTATTTAGAACAAGCAGATATTGCTATCGCTAAAAATGGAGAAGGTACGGTCGTAGGTTTTGCTTCAATGATGCCGTCTTACACCAAAGAAATGACATCTATTGACTTAATGCGCTACTCAAAAGAAGCTCCATCTGGAATTATGGACTTTTTGTTCATAAACTTATTCGAAAAAGCAAAAGAAGATGGTTTCCAAACATTCAATGCCGGGATGGCTCCACTTGCCAATGTTGGAGAAAGTAAATTTGCTTTCTTAGGAGAACGTTTGGCAGGATTAGTATACCGCTATAGCCAAGGATTTTATGGTTTCAAAGGATTACGGAATTTCAAGTCCAAATATGTCACTGAGTGGGAACAAAAATTTGTTGCCTTTAGAAAACGAAGCTCTATCGCGTTTACAATGCTTCAACTAATGCTTCTCGTTGGAAAAAAACGCCCACTTTCAAATAACCAAATTGTACTAGATATTCCACTAGATGAAGAAAGACAAAAAGCAGATTCTGAATAGATCAGAATCTGCTTTTTCTATTCAACTAAGTCATCTATTGCTTCTTGTAAGGTTTCAAACTGAAATTCAAAATGATTGCTCATTAATTTTTCTGGATAAGCTCGTTGACTGTCAAGAATCGTTACTGCGCGTTCACCAAGAACAAGCTTGATAATCCTTTTAGGAATAGGGGTGTTATAAGGTTTAAGCAATTTTTTACCAAGTCGTTCAGCAAATTTCTTTTCTTGCACTGGATGAGGTGCTGTGAAGTTGACAACACCACTTATTTGTTCATGGTCGAAAATAAACAACATTGCTGCAACAACATCATTGACATGAATCCAGGAATACCACTGGCGACCACTACCTAATTTACCACCTATAAAAGTTTGGAACATTTTTTCGAAAATTGGGAACGAGCCGCCATCTGTTCCAAGCACGAGTCCAAATCGAGCATATACCACACGAATACCTAAGTCACTTGCGGCACTGGCAGTCTTTTCCCATTCATAAACTGTTTTCCCAAGAAAATGTGGTGCATAAGGATTTTTTTCTGTGTCTAAATAAATGGTCGATTTGGAAGTGTTATATGCTCCAATCGCACTTGCATTAATCCAAAGTTTAGGCTTTGTTTTCATTTTTTTAACAATCGATAAAAGTGCAGAAGTAGCTTCGATGCGGCTATTTACAATCACTTTTTTTCGATCATTTGTCCATTTTCCATCCATTAACCCAGCCCCAGCAAGATTAATACAAATATCTATTGGCAAATCTTCCAAGTTAGGTAATTTATCTGAAGTTAGCCATTCGATATAATGAACATTTGCTCGGTTTTTGAGTTTTTGCCTAGTTAAAATATAGATTTCATGATTGGATTTTTCTAATTCATGTACTAAATGATCACCTATAAAACCAGTTGCCCCTGTAAGTAAGATATGCAATTTAATCACCTCTTCATTATCCTATATCTATATTCCCTTTTTAGTAGTATTAAAACCAATTTTTGAGGTATGATAGATGAGAGAAGGAGGCGGATTATGAAAATCACGTCCATAAGTGTCCAACAAAAAAATAAAGAACGTTACAACATTTTTATTGATGAAAAATACAACTTTAGCGTAGACGAAGAGGTTTTAGCCAGATTCCAACTAATGAAAGGCAAGACAATAACAGAGTCAGAAATAGAAGAAATAAAACAAGCAGATATGGTGCGAAAAGGGTTGAATAAAGCAATTAATTTCCTATCACATCGTGTCCGGTCTGAAAAAGAAATTCGTGATTACTTGCGAAAACAAGAAATGGAGCTCGATGCAATTGATGCGATTTTGAAAAAATTAGCAGATATGGATTATATTAATGACGCCGAATTTGCCGAGTTATATACGAAAACACAAATTAAAACTACTTTAAAAGGACCGCGAACGATTGAACGAGAATTAGTTGATAAAGGTCTAACACGAGAAATTATTAGTCAAGTTATTCAGGAATATTCAGAAGAAGCACAAGTCGAAAATGCTGAAAAACAAGCCCGGAAAATCATGCGTCGAAATAATAAGAGTGCAAAAAAAACATTACAACAAAAAATCATCACAGATTTAATCCAAAAAGGTTACACAAGCGAACTTGCGAAAGTTGCAGCAACCAATGTTACCAGTGAATTAGATGCAGCTGACGAAATAGAAATCTTACAAAAACAACTAGAAAAAGCAATTCGTAAAAATAAACGTTATAAACCAAGTATCGCTAAGCAAAAAACGATAACATCACTGATGCAGAAAGGTTTTTCTTATGATACAATTCAATCATACCTAACGGAAAATGAGATTAGTTTCGAGGAGGAAGAATGAAGTGTACGAGTATTTAGAAGAACTGACAGCGGAATTAATGGCGAAAAATCCGCATTTAGATAAAGAACAAGCCATGTGGTGGATTGAAATGCTTTGGTCCGATTTCGAAAGCTCTTATGCAAAAGCAGGATATCCGTATCGCGGTCCTGAGTATGCATCAGACTATGTTCGGCAGCAAATCGAGCGCCATGGTAGTTTTTTACATCAAGTTGAAAGAAAAGATCCAAACAAATAGGAGGCAACTACATGAAAGTAAGAGGTTTTGAAGTTGTAAATGAAGCGAGTAGAAAGTTTGTCAACCAAACGATAGCTTTACCAATCCGAGGAGACAAAGGTTCAGCGGGGTACGATTTTTTCTCCAATGAAACAGTAGTCATCGAGCCAGGGGAAAAACATATTTTTTGGACCGACGTTAAAAGTTACATGCAAGAAGATGAAGTATTAAATATTCATGTACGCTCATCGATTGGCATCAAAAAAGGATTACTACTTTGTAATGGGACAGGAATTATTGATTCTTCCTATTACAGTAATCCTGGAAATGACGGCAATATTGGAATAGCCATTAAAAATTTTTCCACAGAGCCTGTAGAAATTGAGCTAGGAGAACGTGTTGCCCAAGGTGTTTTCCAGAAATATCTCGTTGCGGATACGGATATTGTTGCTAATGAATCCCGTGTTGGTGGAGTTGGAAGTACTGGTAGATAATAAAAAGGCCCCGAAATTTTTCGGGACCTTTCAGACTGTAGAAAAACGGAAGTTCTCAAAGGTTAAACGATGAGAACTTTCGTTTTTTTCTGTTTATAGGCAAAAAAATAAAAAGGCATAGCCTTTTCCCATAGCCAGTTAGCCATCTTTTTCAGGTTCATGGCTGCAAAAGTAAGCATCGCTTGGAGAGTTACTTTCGCAAGTCCGCGATAAGTAGTCCATCTCATACCATGCTTTTCTTTGGCATCCGCAAAACATCTTTCGATGGTTTCTTTTCTGCGTTTATACCATTTTTTATGCTGTTCTGTGAAACGCAATTCCTCTGATACTTCTAAGTAAGGCTCCCAGATATGTCGCAGAATCGTTTTTTCCTTTTGTTTATTTTGCGTGCAATCCTTTAATAAGGAACAACTACTACAGTGAAGAGGAGTAGATTTATAAAGACGATAACCATCTCTTGTAGTTCGAACATAAGATAATAACGAGTTATTGGGACAAATATAACTGTCTAAATACTGATCATATAGAAATGCCCGTTTTGAAAATAACCCTTCTTTTCCTTTTGGTCGAGTATAAGGAAGCACCGCTTCTATGCCTTGACTCCAAAGATACTTAGCGATAATTGGTGTCTTATAACCTGCATCAGCAACCACCACCGAAGGCGTCGAAAGGGTGTTTTTTAATTTTTCGATAAGTGGAACTAACTGTTGACTATCGTGAATGTTTCCTGGAGTAATAATAGATCCTAGAATAAAACCATTGGTATCACAAGCCGTATGGAAAGAATAAGCAAATTGTTTTTCTCGTTCCCCTTTGACATAGTAGCCGCTTTCGGGATCTGTATTACTTATTTTAATTTCTTTCTCCTCCTGACTTTCTTTCCTGGTGAAAGGCTTTTTTCCTTCGGCAACCCGGCTTACATTAATTTCCTCTTCTAGTACTTCTTGATAAACGCGTGTTTCTTTTCGAACCAATTTTTTATGAAATTTATGTTTATTCGCATTCGCTTTCACATGGGTAGAATCCACAAAAGCAACTTCAGGTTCGACTAAACCAGCATCCATTGCTTGTTTTAAAATGCGATAAAAAATTTGTTCAAATACATCCGTTTCTGCAAAACGTCGAACATAGTTTTTTCCGAAAGTAGAGAAGTGGGGGATTTTCTGATTGAAATCATACCCTAAAAACCAGCGATAAGCCATGTTCGTTTCTACTTCCTTGATGGTTTGGCGCATGGAACGGATACCAAAAAGATATTGAATGAGTACTAACTTTATGAGGACTACCAGATCTACACTAGGTCTTCCAGTATGAGAATAAGTATGTTCTACCAATGGATAGATAAAGTCAAAGTTAATCACATTATCTACTTTTCTTACTAAATGGTCCTCTGGGACCAAATCATCTAAAGAAATAGCTACTAATTGATTTCGTGCTTGTTGTTGATGTTTAGAAAGCATTTTTATCACCTCATCATTTTATGTAAGCCTTACCATTATTATAAAACAAAAAAGACTGCAGATAAAATGATTTCTCACTTTGTCTACAGTCTGAAAGGCCCCGAAATTTTTCGGGACCTTTTTTTAAATACTAACAGGTGCTAATTTTTTGTCTAACTTTTCGGTAGAGAAAATCCAACCAGTGTAAGATGAGACAATTTTTAAATCATCATCTAATTTCACTACAGCTACAAAGGGATAATGTCCATTACTACGATAACGTAAATCTGTGAAAGTAACATAAGTCCCGTCTAATTTTTCTTCAACTCTCCAATTATATACTTTGGAGAAAGAGATGAATGCTGCGAGATTTTTGTCTAACTTTGCAGAACGAATGATTTCGTTATCTGGCACAGGAACACGATCGAATTTTTCATAAATCGAAATGTTTCGTTTGAAAGCTCTGCCTACATAATAATGATCTTTTGTTGTAACTGCCACACGCCATTGAAAGAAGTGAATCGTGGAAGCAATAATGATTTCTTCAGAGTCTGGAATCAAGTTTTGAACCGCATGTTTAATCATTCGCTGTGTTATAAACCTTGCTACATAATAAAGTGCTAAGATGACATATAGCGTGATAAAGGTCGGAACAGCTGGAGAACCAAGTAACCAAGCGGCAATAGCAACTACGTGAGAACCAAAAATGAACCAATCAAAAGTATTGATAAATCCAAATGCGACCCAGGTTTCCTTAAAAGGTCTAATCGCTTGTGTCCCGTAGGCATTAAAAATATCTACAAAAATGTGTAACCCAACTGCGATAAATGTCCATAATAATAAATGAATGAACGTGGCTGCTGGGAAGAATAGGTATAAAATAGATGAAATAAGTAATGGCCAAATTGCGAGCATTGGCAAGGAGTGTGTTACTCCACGATGATTTCTAATATAATCAGCGTTATTTTTAAGTTTTAATACAGTGTCAATGTCTGGGATTTGTGAACCAATAATTGTTGCTGTCATAATACCAATGGCAGCTTGAGAACTTCCGGCAACGACCGGGTCTACAGTTGCTAACGCTCCGAGTGCAATTCCCATTACTACATGTGTGCCAGTATCCAATGACTTTTGCCTCCTCTAATAATCGGTCTTTAAAAATACAATTCATGTTGTTTAAATAAAGCACAACACTATTCAATTAAGCCAGCATTCGGTATAATAGAAATCGGCTTAAGAATGGGTATACTTTTTTTATTCCCTGTTTACATTATACTACACATCTATATAATCACACATTAGAAATCTATTAGAATTACGAGGGGAAAATGAGAAAAATGAGCAGATTAACTTGGGACGAAGAAAAAATAACCGCCTTTCAAAAAGCACTCGTTTCCTGGTATGAAGCGAATAAGCGTATATTACCATGGCGTGAAAATACCGAACCTTATCGAATTTGGGTCTCAGAAATTATGCTACAACAAACCAAAGTTGACACAGTAATTCCATATTTCAATCGCTTTATGAAACAATTTCCAACGATGGAAAGTTTTGTAAATGCAGATGAAGCAGCTATTTTAAAAGCATGGGAAGGGCTGGGCTATTATTCGCGAGTACGAAATCTTCAAGCCGCGATGAAGCAAGTGATGGCGGATTTTTCTGGAACAGTTCCGAGTGATTTAGCAACAATCTTATCTTTAAAAGGGGTAGGTCCATATACAGCAGGCGCCATTTTAAGTATCGCTTACAATCAAGCTGAGCCTGCAGTTGATGGTAATGTAATGCGTGTAATTGCACGTGTGTTAGAAATCAATGAAGACATCATGAAGGCATCTACACGAAAGATTTTTGAAGAAGTGCTCTATCAATTGATTGACAAAGAAAGGCCTGCATCGTTTAATCAGGGGTTAATGGAAATTGGTGCACTTGTCTGTACGCCAACCAAACCAATGTGTTTGCTTTGTCCGCTTCAATCATTTTGCGAGGCACATAAAAATGGCGTAGAAACAAATTATCCCGTTAAAATCAAAAAAGTAAAAACAAAAACAAAAGAACTGCTGAGCATCCTTGTTTTTTCAGAAGATGGCAAAGTTGCGATTGAAAAAAGACCTGAAACCGGGTTGCTTGCTAATATGTGGCAGTTTCCAACCATAGAAATTGCTAAGAAAGAAAATAAAGAAGTGGCTAAATTACAATTTTTACATACATATGGACTAGATGTTTTACTCGACACGGAACCAATCGCGCATATTAAACATGTATTCTCGCACCTAGTCTGGAAAATGGACATCCAAGTAGCAATACTTCAATCAGCAGAAGTAAGAGAAAATTGGTATTTTGCAACAGAGGAAGAAATGGAACAACTTGCTTTTCCGGTTCCTTATCAAAAAATGTGGCAAGTCTGGAAACAATATAAGGGGGAATAACAAAGTGAACAAAGTAGCACTAATAACAGGAAGTAGTAGAGGGCTTGGTCGTGAGATTGCAATCGCATTTGCAAAAGAAGGTTATGATATCGCAGTTAATTTTTCAAGAAACCGAAAAAAAGCAGAAGAAGTGAAACTAGAAATTGAACAATTAGGCAAAAAATGTGAAATTTTTAAAGCAAATGTTGGTGATGTGGAAAAGATTAAAGAACTATTTGCAGCTGTGGACGCGGAATTTGGAAGACTAGATGTGTTTATTAATAATGCTGCTAGTGGGGTACTTAGACCTTTAATGGAGTTAGAAGAATCGCACTGGGATTGGACGATGAACATTAATGCTAAAGCGTTACTGTTTGCTGGTCAAGAAGCAGCGAAATTGATGCAACGTGAGAACAGTGGAAAAATTATCAGTCTTAGCTCCATTGGATCGATTCGTTATTTAGAAAACTATACCACTGTTGGTGTTTCTAAAGCCGCAGTAGAATCACTTACTCGCTATTTAGCAGTAGAACTAGCCCCTTTTGGGATTGCTGTGAATGCTGTTTCTGGTGGTTTAATCGAAACAGAAGCTTTAAATCATTTTCCAAATCGAGAAGCATTACTTGAGGATGCTGTAAGTAAAACACCTGCTGGGCGAATGATAACACCTGCTGATTTAGTAAATGCGGTCTTATTTCTTGCCAGTGACAAAGCAGACATGATTCGCGGACAAACAATTTTAGTTGATGGTGGGAGAACTTTACTTGTATAGTTAAGCGGAAAATCACTTGTTTTTGGGGTGAATCTGAGTTTTTTGATGAAATTGTACGGTTTCAGCACAATATTGTTTTTTTGCAGTAGAACGTTATGTTATAATGATATTGATTTTGATAGTACATGAGGAAAGTAGGATAAAGGATGTACTTACCCAAAGAGAAAGAAATAATACAGATCAAGAGCTACAAACATAACGGTAAACTTCATCGTACTTGGAAAAAGACAGTGGTGCTTAAATCTACGGAAAATATTATTATCGGTGGAAACGACCACACATTAGTTGTGGAAGCAGACGGACGTAAATGGGTAACGCGCGAACCATCAATTTGTTATTTTCATAGTGATTACTGGTTTAATGTAATTTCAATGATTCGCGAAGATGGTATCTATCATTATTGCAATTTAGGGACACCTTTTGCAGTAGATGAACAAGCGCTGAAGTACATTGACTATGACCTCGATATTAAAGTATTCCCAGATGGTAGGTTTCATTTGCTTGATGAGGGCGAATACGAACAACACCGTCGCCAAATGAAGTATCCAGACTCGATTGACCGGATACTAAAGACTAATGTAGATGTGTTGAGTCACTGGATTTTGGACAAAAAAGGTCCATTTTCTCCTGATTATATCGACATTTGGTATGAAAAGTATAAAGAATACCGTTAAAAAACGAGCTTGGGAATTAATTTTCCAAGCTCGTTTTTTGTTTATTCTTCATTCACATTAATATCAATCTGATTTTCTTCTGTATGTCGAAGTTTAAAGCTATGAATTAATTTTTCTAAATAGTCAACAGTCTCTTGATAAGCAAAAATAGAAGCAATAATGCGCATTAAATGATATTTGTCCATCATTTCCTCATATTCATCTTTTTCCGTTTCTTCCATTTCGCGAAGGAAGAGTTGCATTAAATCTTGCGGGTCTTGCGCTAAATGCGATTCTACATAATCAAGATCAATTGAAACTTTATCAATGTAGGTAAGTAGCAGTTGTTCGTGTTTATCTGTTAAATAATCAATATGCTGTCTAATTAGTTCTTGCTTATCTGGCGGCAGTTGTAAATAATCATTTTCATAACGATGTTGGATTTTTAAAAGTTCAAAACCTTTTTGCGAACAAAGTAGCATTTGCCTATATACGGCAATTTTTCGACCTTTAGAAACCGCATTTTTTTTAAGAAATGTTCGCTCCTCACGGTAAAATCCATATAAGTTACGTGTTTGATTCAACTGTTTTTGCATCCATTCCATATCTTTTTTTAGAAGCGGGAAATCCGCAGCATGGCGAAGGTTTAGTTTAATCCATCGAACAATCTCACTATTGGTATTGTATATTAACTGGAATAGCGAAACTTCATATTTTGGCGGAATAAAAAATAAATTAACGATAAAAGCGGCAACTAAGCCCAACATAATTGTTCCAAAACGAATAAGTGCAATTTCTAAAAAGTCATTACCAGGTGAATCCATAACAATAATGAGAGTCACAACGGCAAGACCAATTGTATTCTCTAAACGGAGCTGCATTAATAAAGCAACACAGATTATCGAAGCAACTCCAATCAAGATAAAATCATTCCCAATATAGAGCCCGAAAATTATCGCGATGATTGCGCCAATAATATTCCCTTGTGCACGTTCTAAAATAGTTCGATATGACCTATAAATAGATGGTTGGATAGCAAAAACGGCGGAAATGCCTGCCAGAGATGGAGAAGGTGAGTTGCAAAGCTCGGCAATAAAAAGCGCAAGTGTTATTGCAATACCTGTTTTTAAAATTCTAGCTCCGAATTTCATGGAAGGTTATTCCTTTCTATAAACTATTTGAGCGGGATTTTGTTGCATTCCTGCCCATACTTCTTCTATTATAACGTTTCTCTCGAGTTTATACAGTAATATTACCTAGTTATCTTGAACCATTTTTGCGAATACAGTATTCACAGCACGAATAGTTTCTTCAATATCTGCTTCTGAATGCGCCGAAGTAATAAACCAAGCTTCGTATTTTGATGGCGCTAAGTTAATGCCTTCTTCTAACATTCCTTTAAAGAACCGACCAAATAATTCTCCGTTAGTAGCCCCAGCTTCTGCGTAGTTTGTAACGGCTTCATCTGTAAAATACACAGTTAAAGCACCGACAATTTGGTTTACTGTTACGGCAATACCATACTTGTTAGCTGCCTTTTCAATGCCATCTTTTAACATTTTGCCGTATTTTTCAAAACGGTCATAAAGTCCTTCCTCTTGTAAAACCTCTAAACAAGCAATACCAGATAAAATAGATGCTGGATTTCCAGCGTGTGTACCAGCCTGATAAGCCGGACCAAGAGGAGCCACCTTTTCCATAATATCTACACGACCACCATATGCACCGATTGGAAGCCCACCGCCAATAATTTTGCCCATCGCTGTCAAATCAGGAATAACTCCAAGGTAGTTTTGCGCACCACCATACATAAAACGAAATGCCGTAATAACTTCATCATAAATTACTAAAGAGCCATTCGCATGTGCAAGTTCATTGACGCTTTCTAAAAATCCTTCTGCTGGTTCAACCATACCAAAGTTTCCGACAATCGGTTCCACTAAAACAGCTGCAACTTGATCACCCCAAACAGCAAGTGCTTCTTTAAAAGATGCTAAATCATTAAAAGGTACCGTAATCACTTCTTCTGCAGTAGATTTTGTTACTCCAGCTGAATCGGGAATACCAAGCGTTGACGGTCCAGAACCAGCTTCTACTAAAACTAAATCAAAGTGTCCGTGATAGCAGCCAGCAAATTTAATTACTTTATCTCGTCCCGTATAAGCGCGAGCAACACGAATAGTAGTCATTACAGCTTCCGTCCCAGAATTGGTAAAACGAACTTTTTCAAGGGAAGGAATGGCTTCTTTTAACATTTTAGCAAAAGTAATCTCATGTTTGGTTGGTGTGCCATATAACACACCATTTTGCGCTGCTTTTGTAATCGCTTCTGTTATATGAGGATGCGCGTGCCCAGTAATAATTGGACCAAATGCTGCTAAATAGTCAATATATTTATTGCCGTCTACATCATAAAAGTAAGCACCGTTAGCTCGTTCCATTGTAACAGGAGTCCCGCCCCCAACACCTTTGTTCGATCTAGAAGGACTATTGACCCCGCCAACTATATGTAAAAGTGCTTCATCATGCAATTTTTCTGACATCGAATGATTCATTTTGTCATCTCCTCAATATTTTAATACCTTCTACATTTTATGCGAAAAATCGAGATGTCGCAATCGAAAAAACAATATAATTGCCGATAAACGAAAAAAAGCATAAAATTGACTTAAAGTAGAAGAATGGGGAGTGAGGCAAAATGAAAGTCCTATTTACATTAGATGTTCCAAATCACCTAAAAAAATTACAAGAAGACAAATTTCCGGAAGATACTTTCTATTATGAGAGCAGTAATCATTTTGCCAACCTATCAGAAGTAGATGTAATAGTCACTTATGGATCAAATTTAACAGAAGAAATGATAAAGAGTGCTAACAAATTAAAATTCATTATGGTCTTTTCAGCAGGGATAGACAGCCTGCCTCGAGAAATTATTCAAGCCAGAAAAATAAAAGTAGCGAACGTAAGAGGGATTCACGCTACTCCGATGGGGGAATATGCACTTTCTTTTATGCTGAATCACGTAAAAAAAGCAGCTTTCTTCTATGATATGCAAAAAAGTAACCGCTGGGAAAGCGAAGAGCCAATCACAGAATTAGCAGGTAAAACGCTTGTGGTAGCTGGTACAGGAGCAATTGGATCAAAAGTGGCGGAATTTGCCCAAGCTTTTGATATGCATTTAATAGGTGTTAATACAACTGGCCATTCCGTCAAACATTTTGAGCAAACATATGCCATTAAAGAGTTAGAAAAAGTAGCTCCGTTAGCAGATTTTTTTGTCAGTGTGCTACCCCAAACAGAACAAACCATAGGGATATATCCTTTATCTTTCTTTGAACAAATGAAACGTAATGCTGTTTTCGTCAATATTGGTAGAGGAAGTGCTGTTAGTTTAGACGTATTAGAAACAGCAACGAAACAAAAACTGATTTCCCATTTTTATCTAGATGTGTTGCCAGAAGAGCCACTTTCAAAAAGAAGTTCCTTGTGGCAAGCGCCCAATGTAACAATCACTCCACATGTATCAGGGCATTCAGACAAATATCTTGATCGGAGTTTTGAAATTTGGCTAGAGAATATCAAACATTATAAAGAGGGCACAGATTTGCGAAATGAACTTAATTTAAATAAAGGCTATTAAGCTCTAATTTATGCCATTCTATTGACATTAAGGCGTTATTTCCGGTATTATGAGTATAATAATTATTTTTGGAAGGGAGTGCATGGCGGTGTCTAATGCAACTCTAAAAGAGGCGGTAGATGTCTTGAAGAAAACAGGAGTAAGAATAACTCCTCAGCGTCATGCTATACTTGAATTCTTAATTAACTCACATACACACCCAACCGCAGACGATATTTATAGAGCTTTAGAAGGCAATTTTCCTAATATGAGCGTAGCGACTGTATATAATAATTTGCGGGTCTTTCGCGATGCTGGTCTAATTAAAGAATTATCCTATGGCGATGCTTCTAGTAGATTTGACTTTTCTACATCTAATCATTATCATGCAATCTGTAACATTTGTGGAAAAATAGTAGATTTCCATTATCCAGGTCTTGATGAAGTAGAGCATTTTGCAGCACATGTAACTGGATACGAAATTAATAATCATCGCTTAGAAGTATACGGTACATGTCCAGCTTGCAAAGCAAAACAATCAAATAAATAATCAAAAACACTTAGCCACGCTAGGTGTTTTTTTATTTTTATTTAATTTTATGCATAATTCAGTTGACATATATCTCAAAACTTGATATATTAGTTTTCGGCGCTACAATAGCAGTGATTTAAAAGAATTTTATTCATAAAATAAATTTAAAAAGTTGTTGACAGATAAGCGTTGAAATGATATGATTTAAAAGTCGCAAAAAACAAAAGAAAACATTCTCGCATCAAGAGTTAAAGCGACTTACTGACCTTTGAAAACTGAACAAAGAAGAAGACGAAAAGCAATGAGACGTAAAGTCTCACTGGTAATCGCAGGGCGGAAAACAGAAAGCTGTTTTCAACAAAACAAACTAGTAATTTAATTGCTAGCGAAGTCAATTTGACGCAAGGAATCTTATTCACGGTGTTGAATAAGTATTCAAATTCAATTTATATTTTAAAGAGAGTTTGATCCTGGCTCAGGACGAACGCTGGCGGCGTGCCTAATACATGCAAGTCGAACGAACGGAGGAAGAGCTTGCTCTTCCAATGTTAGTGGCGGACGGGTGAGTAACACGTGGGCAACCTGCCTGTAAGTTGGGGATAACTCCGGGAAACCGGGGCTAATACCGAATGATAAGTAGTGACGCATGTCATCACTTTGAAAGATGGTTTCGGCTATCGCTTACAGATGGGCCCGCGGTGCATTAGCTAGTTGGTAGGGTAAAGGCCTACCAAGGCAACGATGCATAGCCGACCTGAGAGGGTGATCGGCCACACTGGGACTGAGACACGGCCCAGACTCCTACGGGAGGCAGCAGTAGGGAATCTTCCGCAATGGACGAAAGTCTGACGGAGCAACGCCGCGTGTATGAAGAAGGTTTTCGGATCGTAAAGTACTGTTGTTAGAGAAGAACAAGGATAAGAGTAACTGCTTGTCCCTTGACGGTATCTAACCAGAAAGCCACGGCTAACTACGTGCCAGCAGCCGCGGTAATACGTAGGTGGCAAGCGTTGTCCGGATTTATTGGGCGTAAAGCGCGCGCAGGCGGTCTTTTAAGTCTGATGTGAAAGCCCCCGGCTTAACCGGGGAGGGTCATTGGAAACTGGAAGACTGGAGTGCAGAAGAGGAGAGTGGAATTCCACGTGTAGCGGTGAAATGCGTAGATATGTGGAGGAACACCAGTGGCGAAGGCGACTCTCTGGTCTGTAACTGACGCTGAGGCGCGAAAGCGTGGGGAGCAAACAGGATTAGATACCCTGGTAGTCCACGCCGTAAACGATGAGTGCTAAGTGTTAGGGGGTTTCCGCCCCTTAGTGCTGCAGCTAACGCATTAAGCACTCCGCCTGGGGAGTACGACCGCAAGGTTGAAACTCAAAGGAATTGACGGGGGCCCGCACAAGCGGTGGAGCATGTGGTTTAATTCGAAGCAACGCGAAGAACCTTACCAGGTCTTGACATCCTTTGACCACTCTGGAGACAGAGCTTTCCCTTCGGGGACAAAGTGACAGGTGGTGCATGGTTGTCGTCAGCTCGTGTCGTGAGATGTTGGGTTAAGTCCCGCAACGAGCGCAACCCTTGATTTTAGTTGCCAGCATTTAGTTGGGCACTCTAAAGTGACTGCCGGTGCAAGCCGGAGGAAGGTGGGGATGACGTCAAATCATCATGCCCCTTATGACCTGGGCTACACACGTGCTACAATGGATGGTACAAAGGGTCGCGAAGCCGCGAGGTGGAGCCAATCCCATAAAACCATTCTCAGTTCGGATTGTAGGCTGCAACTCGCCTACATGAAGCCGGAATCGCTAGTAATCGCGGATCAGCATGCCGCGGTGAATACGTTCCCGGGCCTTGTACACACCGCCCGTCACACCACGAGAGTTTGTAACACCCGAAGTCGGTAGGGTAACCTTTTAGGAGCCAGCCGCCGAAGGTGGGACAGATAATTGGGGTGAAGTCGTAACAAGGTAGCCGTATCGGAAGGTGCGGCTGGATCACCTCCTTTCTAAGGAAAAGGAAACCTGTGAGTTTTCGTTCTTCTCTGTTTGTTCAGTTTTGAGAGGTTAATTCTTCTCTATACTGTTTGTTCTTTGAAAACTAGATAAGAAAGTTAGTAAAGTTAGCATAAATAGGTAACTATTTATGACACAAGTAACCGAGAATCATCTGAAAGTGAATCTTTCATCTGATTGGAAGTATCATCGCTGATACGGAAAATCAGAAAAACAACCTTTACTTCATCGAAGTAAATTGGTTAAGTTAGAAAGGGCGCACGGTGGATGCCTTGGCACTAGGAGCCGAAGAAGGACGGGACTAACACCGATATGCTTTGGGGAGCTGTACGTAAGCGTTGATCCAGAGATTTCCGAATGGGGGAACCCACTATCTTTAGTCGGATAGTATCCTTACGTGAATACATAGCGTGAGGAAGGCAGACCCAGGGAACTGAAACATCTAAGTACCTGGAGGAAGAGAAAGAAAAATCGATTTCCTGAGTAGCGGCGAGCGAAACGGAAAAAGCCCAAACCAAGAAGCTTGCTTCTTGGGGTTGTAGGACACTCTATACGGAGTTACAAAAGAAAGTTATAAATGAAGCGGTCTGGAAAGGCCCGCCAAAGACGGTAACAGCCCGGTAGTTGAAATAGCTTTCCCTCCAGAGTGGATCCTGAGTACGGCGGAACACGTGAAATTCCGTCGGAATCCGGGAGGACCATCTCCCAAGGCTAAATACTCCCTAGTGACCGATAGTGAACCAGTACCGTGAGGGAAAGGTGAAAAGTACCCCGGAAGGGGAGTGAAACAGTTCCTGAAACCGTGTGCCTACAAGTAGTTAGAGCCCGTTAATGGGTGATAGCGTGCCTTTTGTAGAATGAACCGGCGAGTTACGATTTGTTGCAAGGTTAAGCGGAAAAAGCGGAGCCGTAGCGAAAGCGAGTCTGAATAGGGCGAATAAGTAACAGGTCGTAGACCCGAAACCAGGTGATCTACCCATGTCCAGGATGAAGGTAAGGTAATACTTACTGGAGGTCCGAACCCACGCACGTTGAAAAGTGCGGGGATGAGGTGTGGGTAGCGGAGAAATTCCAATCGAACTTGGAGATAGCTGGTTCTCTCCGAAATAGCTTTAGGGCTAGCCTCGAGGTAAAGAGTCATGGAGGTAGAGCACTGTTTGGACTAGGGGCCCTTCTCGGGTTACCGAATTCAGATAAACTCCGAATGCCATGTACTTATACTCGGGAGTCAGACTGCGAGTGATAAGATCCGTAGTCGAAAGGGAAACAGCCCAGACCACCAGTTAAGGTCCCCAAATATATGTTAAGTGGAAAAGGATGTGGGGTTGCTTAGACAACCAGGATGTTGGCTTAGAAGCAGCCACCATTGAAAGAGTGCGTAATAGCTCACTGGTCGAGTGACCCCGCGCCGAAAATGTACCGGGGCTAAACATATTACCGAAACTGTGGATGAACCTCTTATAGAGGTTCGTGGTAGGAGAGCGTTCTAAGGGCGGTGAAGTCAGACCGGAAGGACTGGTGGAGCGCTTAGAAGTGAGAATGCCGGTATGAGTAGCGAAAGAAGGGTGAGAATCCCTTCCACCGAATATCTAAGGTTTCCTGAGGAAGGCTCGTCCGCTCAGGGTTAGTCGGGACCTAAGCCGAGGCCGATAGGCGTAGGCGATGGACAACAGGTAGAGATTCCTGTACCAGTGCTAATTGTTTAACCGATGGGGTGACACAGAAGGATAGGGAATCGCACGAATGGAAATGTGCGTCCAAGCAGTAAGTGTGAGAAGTAGGCAAATCCGCTTCTCGCGAAGCATGAGCTGTGATGGGGAAGGAAATGAAGTACGGAAGTTCCTGATTTCACGCTGTCAAGAAAAGCCTCTAGGAAGAGTAGTACTGCCCGTACCGCAAACCGACACAGGTAGATGAGGAGAGAATCCTAAGGTGAGCGAGAGAACTCTCGTTAAGGAACTCGGCAAAATGACCCCGTAACTTCGGGAGAAGGGGTGCTCTATTAGGGTGCAAGCCCGAGAGAGCCGCAGTGAATAGGCCCAGGCGACTGTTTAGCAAAAACACAGGTCTCTGCAAAACCGTAAGGTGACGTATAGGGGCTGACGCCTGCCCGGTGCTGGAAGGTTAAGAGGAGTGCTTAGCTTCGGCGAAGGTACGAATTGAAGCCCCAGTAAACGGCGGCCGTAACTATAACGGTCCTAAGGTAGCGAAATTCCTTGTCGGGTAAGTTCCGACCCGCACGAAAGGCGCAACGATCTGGGCACTGTCTCAACGAGAGACTCGGTGAAATTATAGTACCTGTGAAGATGCAGGTTACCCGCGACAGGACGGAAAGACCCCGTGGAGCTTTACTGCAACCTGATATGGAATGTTTGTACCGCTTGTACAGGATAGGTAGGAGCCGAAGAGACGTGTGCGCTAGCATACGAGGAGGCAATGGTGGGATACTACCCTGGCTGTATGACCATTCTAACCCGCCACGCTTAGCGCGTGGGGAGACAGTGTCAGGTGGGCAGTTTGACTGGGGCGGTCGCCTCCTAAAGAGTAACGGAGGCGCCCAAAGGTTCCCTCAGAATGGATGGAAATCATTCGCAGAGTGTAAAGGCACAAGGGAGCTTGACTGCGAGACTGACAAGTCGAGCAGGGACGAAAGTCGGGCTTAGTGATCCGGTGGTTCCGCATGGAAGGGCCATCGCTCAACGGATAAAAGCTACCCCGGGGATAACAGGCTTATCTCCCCCAAGAGTCCACATCGACGGGGAGGTTTGGCACCTCGATGTCGGCTCGTCGCATCCTGGGGCTGTAGTCGGTCCCAAGGGTTGGGCTGTTCGCCCATTAAAGCGGCACGCGAGCTGGGTTCAGAACGTCGTGAGACAGTTCGGTCCCTATCCGTCGCGGGCGCAGGAAATTTGAGAGGAGCTGTCCTTAGTACGAGAGGACCGGGATGGACACACCGCTGGTGTACCAGTTGTTCCGCCAGGAGCATCGCTGGGTAGCTATGTGTGGCAGGGATAAACGCTGAAAGCATCTAAGCGTGAAGCCCCCCTCAAGATGAGATTTCCCATTTCTTCGGAAAGTAAGATCCCTGAAAGATGATCAGGTAGATAGGTTTGGAGTGGAAGTGTAGCGATACATGGAGCGGACAAATACTAATCGATCGAGGACTTAACCAAAAAATGAAACGAAGTTACCTAACTGAACCCTTTCTTCTCTAGTTTTGAGAGAGCAATCTTTCAACAATTCAATATTGTCTGGTAGTTATGGCGAGAAGGTCACACCCGTTCCCATCCCGAACACGGTAGTTAAGCTTCTCTGCGCCAATGGTAGTTGGGGGCTTCCCCCTGCGAGAGTAGGTCGCTGCCGGGCAGTATTCCTGGAGGTTTAGCTCAGCTGGGAGAGCATCTGCCTTACAAGCAGAGGGTCAGCGGTTCGATCCCGTTAACCTCCATTTTTTATGCCGGCTTAGCTCAGTTGGTAGAGCAACTGATTTGTAATCAGTAGGTCGCGAGTTCGACTCTTGCAGCCGGCACCATTTGTATTTTCTTTATAATAGTGCATAATTATTGTAGAGAGCCGTTAGCTCAGTTGGTAGAGCATCTGACTTTTAATCAGAGGGTCGCTGGTTCGAACCCAGCACGGCTCACTTTTGCGGGTGTGGCGGAATTGGCAGACGCACCAGATTTAGGATCTGGCGCCGCGAGGCGTGGGGGTTCAAGTCCCTTCACCCGCACTTATATGATATGCGGAAGTAGTTCAGTGGTAGAACATCACCTTGCCAAGGTGGGGGTCGCGGGTTCGAACCCCGTCTTCCGCTCCATATTTTATAGAAACGCCGGGGTGGCGGAACTGGCAGACGCACAGGACTTAAAATCCTGCGGATAGTGATATCCGTACCGGTTCGATTCCGGTCCTCGGCACTTATATTTGCGCCCATAGCTCAACTGGATAGAGTACTTGACTACGAATCAAGCGGTTAGAGGTTCGACTCCTCTTGGGCGCACTTTATTAAACGGGAAGTAGCTCAGCTTGGTAGAGCACTTGGTTTGGGACCAAGGGGTCGCAGGTTCGAATCCTGTCTTCCCGATTGATTATTCTTTATAATGGGGCCTTAGCTCAGCTGGGAGAGCGCCTGCTTTGCACGCAGGAGGTCAGCGGTTCGATCCCGCTAGGCTCCACTTACTTCACATTTTAATCACATAAACAAGAAAATGGTAGTCTTATTATTGTGGCGGCGTAGCTCAGCTGGCTAGAGCGTTCGGTTCATACCCGAGAGGTCGTGGGTTCGATTCCCTCCGCCGCTATTTTCTAACTTGGACCTTTAGCTCAGTTGGTTAGAGCAGACGGCTCATAACCGTCCGGTCGCAGGTTCGAGTCCTGCAAGGTCCACTTGTCACTTTATTATTATCATGGAGGAATACCCAAGTCTGGCTGAAGGGATCGGTCTTGAAAACCGACAGGCGGGTAATACCGCGCGGGGGTTCGAATCCCTCTTCCTCCGTTTTTTCACTTGTGATATGTGGACTAAATTTAATATTATTGTCGCGGGGTGGAGCAGTCTGGTAGCTCGTCGGGCTCATAACCCGAAGGTCGTAGGTTCAAATCCTGCCCCCGCAATAGTGGTTCCGTGGTGTAGGGGTTAACATGCCTGCCTGTCACGCAGGAGATCGCGGGTTCAAATCCCGTCGGGACCGCCATTATGGCTTGGTAGCTCAGTTGGTAGAGCACTTGATTGAAGCTCAAGGTGTCGGCAGTTCGATTCTGTCCCAAGCCATTCATTATTTTAAACATTTTTGCCTTATGGCGGATATGGCGAAGTGGTTAACGCACCTGATTGTGGTTCAGGCATTCGTGGGTTCGATTCCCATTATCCGCCCTTTGTTTTTAATTTATTATTATGCGGGTGTAGTTTAGTGGTAAAACTACAGCCTTCCAAGCTGTTGTCGTGGGTTCGATTCCCATCACCCGCTTTTTACCATGAAATTCAAGCATTACTGGGGCCTATAGCTCAGCTGGTTAGAGCGCACGCCTGATAAGCGTGAGGTCGATGGTTCGAGTCCATTTAGGCCCATTTTATTCCACAGTAGCTCAGTTGGTAGAGCAATCGGCTGTTAACCGATCGGTCGCAGGTTCGAGTCCTGCCTGTGGAGTTATTCCTTAAATAGGATAAGATTATACTATATATCTGGGGAAGTACTCAAGTGGCTGAAGAGGCGCCCCTGCTAAGGGTGTAGGTCGCTCGCGCGGCGCGAGGGTTCAAATCCCTCCTTCTCCGCCAGATATGGCCCGTTGGTCAAGCGGTTAAGACACCGCCCTTTCACGGCGGTAACACGGGTTCGATTCCCGTACGGGTCATCCAAAAAACAATGTCGATTTTCGACATTGTTTTTTCATTTCGTATCAATTGTTTTGGAGGTTGTTATGGGTTCTAAAGGAAAGTTTTGGATTTTAACAATGGTTGTGGCAATTTCTGGTTTGTCACAAGGCGTATTATTACCACTTATTGCAATTATTTTAGAGGGGAAAGGTGTAAGCGCTGGGATAAATGGGTTTCATGCTACAGGTATTTATTTAGGGGTTTTGCTCATTTCACCATTTATCGAGGCTCCATTACATAAATATGGTTATAAACCGATTATACTGGTTGGTGGGGGGCTTGTTGCAGTTGCGATGCTAGCTTTTCCAACCTGGTTTAATTTATATTTTTGGTTTTTCTTGCGTTTGCTTATTGGTGTAGGAGATCATATGTTACACTTTTCTTCACAGACTTGGATTGGCGCGATGAGTGATCCAAGTAAGCGAGGCCGAAATATGGCAATTTATGGTTTGTTTTTCTCATTGGGATTTGCGATTGGGCCTCAATTAGTTAATTTAGTTAAGGTTAATGCTAATTTACCATTCTTTTTATCAGGAATTTTAGTTTTGATTGCTTGGGGATTAGTTTGGTTTCTTAAGAATGAGTTTGTTGGGGATAAAGCTGTTATACGAAAAATTTCTTTTTGGGGTAGTTTGAAGCGTTTTTCGGAGGTCTTTAAGTTAGCATGGGTTGCAATGATTCCTCCGTTTTTGTATGGGATTTTGGAAACGGGGTTAAATGCGACTTTCCCAGTTGTTGGGTTACGAAATGGATTAGATACAATGTTGATTGCTGTAATTATTTCTTCTTTTTCTGTAGGAACTATTTTGTTTCAAGTTCCTATTGGGATGGTTAGTGATAAATTTGGTCGTGGGAAAATTTTACCGTTTTTGACTGGACTGGGAGCTTTTGTTTTTGTGTTAACGGCTTTTGTTAATTTGCCAGTATTGTTTGTGATTTTTTTCTTTGTACTGGGGATTTTACTTGGTTCTCTGTATTCTCTTGGATTGTCGTATATGACTGATTTGACGCCGCTTGAGCTACTTCCAGCTGGAAATATTTTGGTTGGGATGTGCTTTAGTATGGGAAGTATTATTGGACCTAGCGTTACTGGAGTGATGATTGGTATTTTTGGAAATCAAATATTTTATTTTGTTGTTGCTGGAATCCTTTTACTTGGCTGTTTCTTATTGACTTTTGGGGAAAAGAAAATGCATGCTATCAAGAAAATAGAAATTTAATGTTTGACAGTTAGAAGTCCCAAGTGGTATGATAATTTCAATCCATTTGAAGGGATTAAAAAAACTAAATAAATTACTCTTATTATGAGTGGTAGAGGGACTGGCCCGTTGAAACCCAGCAACCTTTCAATCCGTTGAAAAGGTGCTAAATCCTGCGAAGTGTAATGCTTCGAGAGATAAGAGAGACTTAAAAAGTTTCGCTGTATTTTTGTATAGAAACTTCCAAACCTCTCTAGTTCTCTTGGGAGGTTTTTTATTGGCATAAACGAGAGAGGAAAAGGTGATAGGTATGGTAAAGGTAATTAGTTCGAATTTGGGATATCCAAGACTTGGCGAAAAACGAGAATGGAAACGTGCTTTAGAGAAATTTTGGAATGGGGAGATTACGGAGCAAGAATTACTAGCTGAAACAAAAGCACTAAGATTACATGCACTTAAAAAGCAACAAGCTAAGGGCATTGATTTAATTCCAGTTGGTGATTTTAGTTTCTATGATCAAGTGCTTGATACAAGTGTTACTTTTGGGATTATTCCAAAGCGGTTTAATCACGAGGGTGGAAAGATAACCTTAAATACATATTTTGATATTGCTCGCGGAAAAAGTGATGCAGTGGCTTCTGAAATGACGAAATGGTTCAATACTAACTATCATTATATCGTTCCAGAACTTGCAGATGCAAATCCTAAAGCCATATATAACCGTGCGCTTTACTATTATGAGGAAGCGAAAAAAGAACTTGATATTGACGGGAAGCCAGTCCTTGTGGGACCAATTACTTATTTGAAACTTGGAAAAGGTAGTAAGGAAGAAAGCTTTGAAAGCTTATTAGATAAATTTATTCCAGCATATGTGGAATTTTTAAAAGAACTTGAAACAGCTGGTGTCAAATGGGTGCAAATCGATGAGCCATACTTGGCGACTAGTTTTGATAAAGAAGAAATTGCTTTATTTGAGAAAGTGTACCAACAATTTCAGAAAACAGTGCCTAGCTTGAAAATTGAGTTGCAAACTTATTTTGAAAGTTTGGATTATTATGAAGATGTAGTTAATTTACCGGTTGCTGCTATTGGGATTGATTTTGTACACGACCATGGGGATTCGCTAAAAGCATTAAAAAAGTATGGTTTTCCAGAAGATAAATTTTTGGCAGCTGGCGTGATTGATGGCCGGAATGTTTGGCGGAGTAATCTGGACGAGAAGTTAGAGCTCTTAGCAACTATTGCAGAATATGTCACTGAAGGAAAGCTAATTGTTCAGCCATCTAATTCTTTATTACATGTACCTGTAACAAAATGGAGTGAACCAGATTTAGATAAGGTCATTCTTGATGGATTGTCCTTCGCGGATCAAAAGCTAGATGAAATTGCTATTTTAACGAAAGCTTTAACGGCTGGAAAAGAAAGTGTTACAACCGAGTTAGAAGAAGCACGGGCGGCTGTTGCAGCATTAAATGCATCTAGTCACCGGAATAATACAGAAGTTCAAGCAGCTATTGCTAACTTGGAAAATGTTCGTGTCGAACGGGAATTACCTTTTGCAGAACGGATTGAATTACAACATGCATGGTTAAAGTTGCCACTATTTCCAACGACGACGATTGGTAGTTTTCCACAGTCACCTGAAGTTCGTAAAACTCGCGCGGATTGGTTAAAAGGGAATATTACGGATGCTGAATATCAGTTATTTATTGAAAAAGAAACTGCACGTTGGATTCGGATTCAGGAAGACTTAGATATTGATGTACTGGTGCATGGTGAGTTTGAACGAACTGATATGGTGGAATATTTTGGTCAGAAATTAGCTGGATTCCAAGCAACAAAATTTGGGTGGGTGCAATCATATGGTTCGAGAGCAGTTCGACCACCACTTATTTATGGAGATGTTGCTTTCACAGAAGAAATTACGGTAAAAGAGAGTGTTTATGCACAATCACTAACGAAACGTCCGGTGAAGGGGATGCTAACTGCACCAGTAACGATTATTAATTGGAGCTTTGTCCGTGATGATGTTCCAGAAAGTGTTGTCGCTAATCAAGTTGGGTTAGCACTTCGTAAAGAGGTAGAAGCACTTGAACGAAACGGAATTAAGGTGATTCAAGTTGATGAGCCAGCCCTTCGAGAAGGTTTACCACTGAAGCGTGCAAGATGGGAAAAATATTTAAATGATGCGGTTTATTCGTTTAAGTTAACAACAGCTTCGGTTCAGAATGATACGCAAATTCATACGCATATGTGTTATTCGGATTTTGATGATATTATCGATACGATTAGTGCTTTGGATGCGGATGTCATTTCAATTGAAACCTCAAGAAGTCATGGCGAAATCATTTCGACATTTGAAGAAGTTATCTATGATAAAGAAATTGGTCTTGGTGTTTATGACATTCACAGCCCTCGTGTTCCAACTGTATCAGAAATTCAAGATAATATTCGCCGTGCTTTACGAGCTATAGATGCGAAACAGTTTTGGATTAATCCGGATTGTGGTTTGAAAACTCGCAAAGAACCTGAAACAATTGCGGCGCTTCAAGATATGATTAAAGCGACTAAAGAGGTGCGTGCGGAATATCAAGTATTAGAGAAATAAAGGAATGGAGGAGAGGTAATATGGCAAAGCTGAAACAAGAGACGATAGCAGCACAAATTGGAAATAGAAAATGTGAAAGAACGGGTGCTGTTAATATGCCAGTCTACTTCTCTACAGCTTACCAGCATGCCGATCTTGGGGTATCAACGGGATATGATTATACGAGAACTGGAAATCCAACGCGAGATGCTTTAGAAGAAGCACTCGCAGAATTAGAAAATGGAACTCATGCCTTTGCAACAAGTTCTGGCATGAGTGCGATTCAACTGGTATTCCAACTTTTTAAAACAGGGGAGCATATTATTAGCTCACAAGATTTATACGGGGGCACTTTTCGATACTTTGAGCAGTTTGGTGAACAATATAATATTGGATTTTCATACTGGAATGGGGCTGAATATGCGGAATTAGAAAAATTACTTCGACCGGAAACGAAGGCAATTTTTATTGAGACTCCGACTAATCCTTTGATGCAAGAAACCGATATTAAAGTTGTTGCTAAGTGGGCGAAAGAACATCATTTACTTGTAATTGTAGATAATACATTTTATACACCAGTTTTGCAACAGCCACTTAATCTTGGGGCAGACATTGTGATTCACAGTGCGACAAAATATTTAGGTGGACATAATGATGTGCTTGCTGGTGCAGTTATTGTGAAAGATGATGGACTTGGGGAATTTTTCTTCCATCAATTGAATTCGACTGGAACAGTGTTATCGCCTTTCGATAGTTGGTTGTTGATACGAGGACTGAAAACACTAGTACTTCGTGTGAAACAACATCAAGTGAATGCGCAGAAAATCGCGGCATTTTTGGAAACACATTCTTTAGTGGAAGAAGTTCGTTATCCAGGTCGCGGAGGAATGATTAGTTTCTTTATAAAAGATGCCTCGCTTGTTTCACCACTTTTAAAACAACTCGAATTATTTACTTTTGCGGAGAGTTTAGGAGGGGTGGAAAGTTTGATTACTTATCCGACGACACAAACGCATGCCGATATTCCTGTGGAGCTACGAAATTCTTATGGTTTAACAGATAAACTGTTACGAATTTCGGTAGGGATTGAAGCAAGTGAGGATTTAGTGGCGGATTTATCACAGGCGTTAGGTAAAGTGGCAGAAGGGGTGGTTTCCCGTGGGTAAAGATTATGAGCAAGATACAGTTGTCATTAAAGCAAGTTTAGGAATTGATAAAGAAACTGGCGCGTTGAATACTCCAATCCATTTATCTTCCACATTTCACCAGCATGATTTTGATAATTATCATCCATATGATTATGCTAGAAGTGGTAACCCTACAAGAGAAAAAGTGGAACAAGCAATTGCTGAATTAGAGGGAGGTAAAGATGGATTTGCTTTTGCTAGCGGAATGGCTGCGGTATCTGCGGCACTTTTTACTCTTTCAAAAGGAGATCACTTTATTATTGCAAAAGATGTTTATGGTGGAACATTTCGACTTGTAGAAAAAGTTTTACCACGATTTGGGATAACGCATACTTTTGTCGATACGACAAATATTGATGAAGTCGCTAAGGCATTTCAACCAAATACTAAACTGGTTTATCTCGAAACGCCATCCAATCCGCTGTTACATGTGACGGATATTCGAACGGTTGCCAAACTTGCAAAAGCGAATGGTTGTTATACATTTGTGGATAATACTTTTTTGACTCCGTTGCTTCAAAAACCACTTGAGCTGGGCGCAGATCTAGTGATTCATAGTGCGACCAAATTTCTTAGTGGTCACAGTGATATTCTAGCTGGACTTATTGTGACGAATGATTCAGTACTTGCAGAAGCTGTTTACTTCTTACAAAACGCAACAGGAGGCGTGCTAGGTGTGCAGGATTCTTGGTTATTGCTTCGCGGATTGAAGACACTTTCGGTACGTATGAAAGCTGGGGTTAGCGCAGCGGAAAAAATTGCTTTATTTTTAAATGCTGAGCCAGAAGTTCAAGCGGTGCATTATCCTGGTTTACCAACTCATCCAGGTTATGATATCCAGGTAGAGCAGGCAACGAGTGGCGGGGCAGTAGTGTCTTTTGACCTTGGTAGTGAAGAAGCGGTACGAGAACTAGTTACTCATTTAGAATTACCAGTATTTTCAGTGAGTTTAGGTGCTGTAGAGAGTATTTTATCGTATCCAGCGAAAATGTCCCATGCTGCAGTTCCAGAAAAAGAACGTTTAGCCCAAGGGATTACCCCAGGCTTATTACGTTTTTCGGCGGGATTAGAAAATGCAGCTGATTTAATTGCTGATTTAAAACAAGCACTTTCGTTTGTTAAGAAAGGAAGTGTGGCGCAGTGAATTTACGAAAAGATTTAAGCGAAAAGGTATTAATTGCGGATGGAGGAATGGGGACGCTGCTTTATTCTTACGGAGTGGATCGTTCTTTTGAGGAGCTAAATCTCTCGCATCCAGAAGATATCGTTTCGATTCATAAAGCTTATATTGGTGCAGGGGCTGATATTATTCAGACTAATACGTACGGCGCTAATTATATAAAATTAGCTAGGTATGGCTTAGAAGATGAAGTAAAACGAATTAACCAAGCGGCAATTCGATTAGCAAAGGAAGCGGCACGAGGGACTGGGACGTATATATTTGGTACGATTGGTGGAATAAATGGCGCAGTAGATGCAAGACTCCCAGCGGCACCACTAGAAGAAATCAAGCGTAGTTTTAGGGAGCAACTCTATTGTTTTTTACTGGACGGTGTGGATGCAATTTTGCTGGAAACCTATTATGATTTAGAGGAACTTAAAACCGTTTTAAAAATTCTTCGAGAAACGACGGATTTACCAGTTGTAGCTAATGTATCTATGCATGAACCAGGCTTGCTTCAAAATGGTCAAAAACTGTCAGATGCGCTAGAAGAACTAATTGCACTAGGAGCAGATGTTGTTGGTGTTAATTGCCGGCTTGGTCCTTATCATATGGCTCGTGCTCTTGAAACCGTTCCATTATATGAACATGCCTATTTGGCCGTTTATCCTAATGCTAGCCTTCCAGAAGTGCAAGAAGGCAAAGTGATTTATCAATCTGATACAGATTATTTTGAGCATTACGGGGAGGTTTTTAGGCAAGAAGGAGCACGGATTATTGGTGGTTGTTGTGGAACGACACCTGACCACATTAAAGCACTTCGAAATGGTCTAAAGACAACGAAGCCAGTTTTGGAAAAAGAAGTACGACCGCTGCTTGAACTTGTCCCAGAGGAAGTAGTAGACGAGGATTCAGGAGTGCGACTACTTGATAAAGTGAAAGAGGGCTTAACGATTTTAGTGGAGCTTGATCCGCCGCGAACATTTGATACTTCAAAGTTTTTTGAAGGGGCTAAAGCATTAGATGAAGCCGGAGTGGATGCAATTACTATTTCAGACAATTCGTTAGCAACACCGCGGATTAGCAATATGGCGCTTGCATCTATTTTAAAACATGAATACGGAATTAAGCCGCTAATTCATTTGACGACGAGAGACCATAATTTGGTTGGAATGCATTCTCATGTAATGGGTTTTCATAAGTTAGGACTTCATGATGTGTTAGCCATTACTGGAGATCCAACAAAGGTAGGAGATTTTCCAGGAGCATCTTCTGTTTTTGATTTACGCTCCGTTGAGTTAGTTCAATTAATCAAGAAATTTAATGATGGGATTTCTTATACTGGTAAATCGTTAAAAGAAAAGGCTCGATTCCATGTTGGGGCAGCTTTTAATCCGAATGTGCTTAACTTAGAAAAAGCTGTTCGCTTAATCGAGCGGAAAGTGGAGTATGGGGCAGATTATATTATTACTCAGCCCATTTATGACGTAAATAAGGCAGTACTTTTGAAAGAAGCGTTGCAAAAGGCAAATATTAACGTGCCGCTTTTCATTGGTGTAATGCCACTTTTGTCGAGTAGGAATGCGGAGTTTCTTCATAATGAAGTTCCAGGAATTCGTTTAACTGATGAGGTTCGTGAGCGGATGCGAGATGCAGAGGAACAAGGCAGGGCAAATGAGAAAGGAATGGAGATTGCACGGGAATTAATTGATTCGATTTGCGCGTATTTTCAAGGAATTTACATTATTACACCGTTTTTGAGATATGATTTATCGATTGAACTTGCGAAATATGTTCAAACGAAGCAACAAGTTCAAGTTGCGAACAAATAAAAACTGGTTATCATCCGCTAAAAGATGATAACCAGTTTTTTTACATGAATAAGTTTCTTGATAATAAGCTTAACAGGTAAGCGAGTGCAAGTGTTATTCCAAAGATAGTTAACGCCTTAGAAGTTGATTTCATGGCTGGAACCATGGTGATTGGCGAAGATTTACCAATGAACCGCTTAACGGCACGAATTGCTTCTGGCAAGCTAAGAAGAATGAGTAATGTCCACCAAGGAGCATTCTGTGTAAAAATAAGCGCAAGTTCAAATACATAGCTGAAAAGGAAAGCTGCAGCAAATAGAACCGTAGCCCATTTGCGTCCTAGTATGATGGCCAGTGTGTGACGTCCATTTTTCTTATCAGGATCTAGATCACGAATACTATTAGCAAGTAGCAAGTTACCAACGAGCACCATTACCGGAATCGAAACATAGACGATAAATGAACTAATAAATTCGGCTTGAATGTAGAAGGAAATAAAAGTAATAATTCCTCCCATAAAAAATCCTGCCATCACTTCACCAAATGGAGTGTAGGCAATAGGATAAGGGCCACCAGTGTATAAGAAACCAACAAGCATACAAATTGCGCCAAGTAATCCCACGTACCAGTTGAGTTCGATTGATAAGTATACGCCACCAAAGATGGATAAAATGTATAAAATAATTGCCAGGAATAAAATAAATCCAGGTCGCATACCATTACGAACAATGGCACCACCATTGCCAACGGAATGTTCATCATCTTGTCCTTTTTTATAATCAAAGTATTCATTGAATAAATTAGCTGATGTTTGGATAAAGAAACAAGCAACTAACATGACAAGAAATCGTGTAAAATGAAAACTGGTATAACTCATTGCAACACTTGTTCCGAGGAATACAGGTACAAATGAGGCAACAAGCGTATGTGGACGAAGCAAGGTCCACCATTTTTGAAAACCAGTTTGTTTTGTAAGTACAGATTTTGAAGCTTTAGACATGTTTTTCTCTCCTTTTTCACTTCCATATGTTTCAGATGTATACCATTCATTTTAGGGAAATATTAGAAGTACGTCAATAATTATTGCTGAAATGGGAGGAAAAACGCAAACCAAGCAGTTTGGCTCGATTTTTGGTATAATAGAAGATGTGAATGTAAAAGGAGAGATAAGCATATGAATACTAAATTGCCTCTTGATTTATTTAATCAAGCGAAACGTAGCGCAAGCCAAGATGAACCTGCCCTGTTTAGCTGGGTAACTGAATTAGATGAATTAGTGTCTCCAGTCAAATTATTCAAAAAGGCTGGTACTGCTTTTAAAGGTGAACGATTTTTCTGGCAAAATCCAGAAATGACACTGACGATGACTGGCTTTGGCGTAACGAAACAATTTTTGGCAGAGAAGAAAAAAGATGCTTTTCTTGGACTGCAAGAGAAAATTGATGAACGACTTCGTACGAGTGTAACAAATGCAACAGTAGATGCAACTGGTCCGCTCTATTTTGGCGGTTTTGCTTTTGATCCTGAACGTGATACTGAAAAAGAATGGCAAAGCTTTAAAGACGGCTTGTTTTACTTACCATTGTTTATGTTGACGAATAAAAATGGCAAAAGTTACTTAACTGTCAACTTATCGATTTATTCCGATGACACAGAGAGTAAATTAGATGCTGTTTTTAATCAATGGCAAAAAATCATTCATCAAGAGGTTAATGAGGCGGAAATGGCTTTACTAACAGATTCTAAAGAGCTAGGGAAAGAACATTTTATGGAAACTGCGAGTGAAATCATTGATATGATTAACCATTCGGAAGACGTGAAAAAAGTGGTTCTAGCTAGGCGAATGGGGCTTCGTTTCCAACGACAAGTAGATAGTGCAATTATTTTGGAAAATATGCTGGCAACACAAGAAAATAGTTATTTCTTTCTTATTGAAAAAGGGACTGGAGTGTTCTTTGGGGCAAGCCCAGAGAGACTACTTGCTGTGAATGAGGATACGATTTACTCTTCATGCGTAGCTGGTTCAACGGAGCGTGGCGCAACAAATGAAGAAGATGAAGCACTTGGGAATGCTTTATTAGGCGATGCGAAAAATTTACGAGAGCATTCTTATGTTGTTCAGATGATGGAAGAAACATTAAAACCGTTTACAACGGGACTATCACTGTCCAGTCAACCAGTTTTATTAAAAAATCGTGATATCCAACATCTTTATATGAATATTACTGCGAAGAAAAAGCCAAATGTAACCATGCTTGAAATGGTAAAAGCGCTTCACCCGACTCCCGCACTTGGTGGATTGCCTCAAAAAATGGGTCTCGCGATTATTCGAATGAAAGAAGAAATGGACCGCGGACTTTATGGTGCTCCGATTGGTTGGATTGATATGAAAGGCCAAGGCGAATTTGCTGTTGCGATTCGTTCTGGTTTAATTGTTGATTCACAAGGGGTATTGTATGCAGGTTGCGGGATTGTTGGAGATTCCGTGCCAAAAGACGAATTAAAAGAAACTGAGGTTAAATTCCAACCGATGTTACGCGTATTAGGAGGCATTAAGAAATGACAAACCACGAACAAGTGCTGACAGATTATTTGGCCGCATTTATTGAAGAACTTGTACAAGCCGGAGTGAAAGAAGCCATTATTAGTCCAGGTTCGCGCTCCACACCACTTGCACTAATGATGGCAGAGCATCCTATCTTGAAGATTTATGTAGATGTAGATGAACGCTCAGCAGGTTTCTTTGCCCTTGGTCTTGCAAAAGCATCCAAACGTCCAGTTGTTCTTCTTTGTACTTCTGGAACGGCCGCGGCGAACTATTTTCCGGCTGTTGCAGAAGCAAATTTATCACAAATTCCACTAATTGTACTCACCGCTGACCGCCCGCATGAGCTTCGAAATGTTGGTGCACCTCAAGCAATGGATCAGTTACATTTATATGGTACGCACGTGAAAGATTTTACGGACATGGCCTTGCCGGAAAATAGTGAAGAAATGCTACGTTATGCGAAATGGCATGGCAGTCGAGCAGTGGATATTGCGATGAAGACTCCTCGTGGTCCTGTACACTATAATTTTCCACTTCGCGAACCACTCATTCCCATTTTAGACCCCTCACCATATACTGCAACTGGGGAAGAACGCCACCATGTACATATTTATTATACGCATGAAGTTTTAGAAGCGAAGGCTATTCAAAAAATGGTTCGCGAGTGTACTGGTAAAAAAGGTGTTCTTATTGTTGGACCGATTGATAAAAAAGAAATTGAACAACCGCTTGTTGATTTAGCGAAAAAGCTTGGATGGCCAATTATTGCTGATCCACTTTCTGGGCTTCGTTCTTACGGAGCGATGGATGATGTTGTAATCGATCAATATGATGCCTTTTTGAAAGAAACAGAAATTTTGCCTGATATTACTCCAGAAGTCGTTATTCGTTTTGGTAGTATGCCTGTTTCCAAATCACTTAAAAACTGGTTAGAAGCGCTTACGAAAATTCGGTTTTATGTGGTGGATCCAGGAGCAGCTTGGAAAGACCCAATTAAGGCAGTAACTGATATGATTCATTGCGATGAACGTTTCTTGCTCGATGCATTACAACAACATATGCCAGATGATGTAAAAGATGTAAATTGGCTGAACAGATGGACTAATTATAACGACACCGCGCGTCAAATTGTTCTCTTGGAAATGGCAAACACAACTTCATTAGAAGAAGGGAAAATTGTTGCTGAACTACGTGAGTTATTACCAGATAAAGCTGGTTTGTTTATTGGTAATAGTATGCCAATTCGTGATATGGATACTTATTTTCCACAAATCGATAAAAAAATCAAGATGCTTGCTAATCGTGGTGCAAACGGTATTGATGGTGTAGTTTCATCTGCACTTGGAGCAAGTGTTGTATTCCAACCGATGTTTTTACTGATTGGAGATTTGTCTTTTTACCATGATATGAATGGCTTACTAATGGCGAAAAAATATAAGATGAACTTGACGATTGTTATTGTCAATAATGACGGAGGAGGGATTTTCTCCTTCTTACCGCAAGCTAAAGAACCCAAATATTTTGAGTCGCTTTTTGGAACGTCTACTGAATTAGATTTTCGTTTTGTGGCTGCGTTGTATGATGCGGACTATCATGAAGTAAATTCGGTTGATGCTTTGGGAGAAGCAGTGGACAAAGCAAGTTTCCATAAAGGCTTGGACATTATTGAGGTAAAAACAAACCGTCACGAAAATAAGGCAAATCATCAAGCGCTTTGGGAAAAAATTGCTACTGCCCTTAAGGCGTTAAAGTAACATGCAAATTAACGGACAAAAGTATCATGTAACTACTTTTTTTAGTGAAGAAAAGAGAAAGGTTTTGTTGATGCTGCATGGTTTTACTGGAACAAATGAGACGTATAAGCATATCATTTCAAATTTAAAAGCAGCGTATGATATCGTTGCTCCTGATTTGCTCGGTCACGGAAAAACAGTTAGTCCTAAGCCTTTAGAGCGCTATTCGATGGAGCAGATTTGTCAGGATTTGGCAGAAATTTTACGTCAACTGGAAGTACAGCAATGTATTTTACTAGGTTATTCGATGGGGGGGCGTGTTGCAACTAGTTTTGCAGCCAAGTATCCTGAAAAAGTACAGGGCCTTATTTTAGTAAATAGTTCGCCTGGTATTGAGCAAGCTTCAGACCGTGAAAGCCGAATGTTAGCAGATAACCGATTAGCAGATTCAATAGAACAAGAAGGTATCCAAGCATTCGTTAAGTATTGGGAAGAATTACCACTTTTTGCTTCACAACAAAAGCTGCCAGTGGAAATACAGACTGAAATAAGAGACGAAAGATTATCGCAAAAACCATTTGGACTAGCTATGAGTTTACGAGGAATGGGTACTGGTAAACAGGATGCTTACTGGGTGGATTTAGCTAATTTTACTTTTCCTGTTTTATTAATTACTGCTGAGTTCGATAAGAAATTTCAAAGTATTGCGGATGAAATGTTGAAATATCTACCAAATGCGACCCAAATAACCATTAAACAAGCGGGACATGCTGTTTATTTAGAACAACCAAGTACTTTCCTTAGTGAGTTAAATCACTGGCTGGAAGTTAATTTAAAGGAGGAAGAACAATGAGTTTTAATTGGCAAACAGAAAAAGAATATGAGGAAATCAAATATGAAAGTTATGAAGGCATTGCAAAAATCACCATCAATCGTCCTCAAGTACATAATGCTTTTACACCAAAAACAGTGACAGAAATGATTGATGCTTTTAACAGAGCACGTGATAATTCGAAGCTTGGCGTGATTATTTTAACAGGTGAAGGAGACAAAGCATTTTGTTCTGGAGGTGATCAAAAAGTTCGCGGTCACGGTGGTTATGTTGGCGATGATCAAATTCCACGCTTAAATGTACTTGATTTACAACGCTTGATTCGTGTTATTCCAAAACCTGTTATTGCAATGGTTGCAGGCTGGTCAATCGGTGGGGGAAACGTACTTCAATTAGTATGTGACTTAACGATTGCTGCTGATAACGCAAAATTTGGTCAAACTGGACCGAATGTTGGTAGCTTTGATGCAGGTTATGGTTCTGGCTATTTAGCTCGTGTTATTGGACATAAAAAAGCGAAAGAAGTTTGGTTTATGTGTCGCCAATATACAGCAGCTGAAGCACTGGAAATGGGTTGGATTAATACAGTTGTTCCAGTAGCAGATTTAGAAAAAGAAACCGTTTCTTGGGCCAAAGAAATGCTACAAAAAAGTCCAACAGCTCTTCGGTTCATCAAAGCCGCATTTAATGCCGATACAGATGGTTTAGCAGGTATTCAGCAACTAGCTGGTGATGCTACACTTCTATACTATACAACAGATGAAGCCAAAGAAGGGCGCGATGCATTTAAAGAAAAACGCGATCCAGACTTTGACCAATTTCCAAAATTCCCTTGATTTGAAGGTGTAAAAATGGACATGACAAACTGGCTTCAAAAACGAGTGCGGCTTTCTCCTAAAGAGACCGCGCTCGTTTTTGAAGGAAAAAGAGAAACATTTGAAGAAATATATCAAGTCGTAGAAAACTTAGCTGGAAAATTGTTTTTTCAAGGTGTGATTCGAGGCGATAGGGTAGCCATCCTTGGGAAAAATGACCGGCTGACATTCTTACTGATTCACGCTTTACAGCAAATAGGTGCGGAGACGTTATTTCTTAATAATCGCTTGACTAAAAAAGAAATAGCTTACCAACTCGAAAATGCCGAAGTAAAAGAAGTAATTGTTTCAGATGCTTTTTTCGACAAAGTGAATTCTGGTATTAGTTATACTGAGTTAATACAAGGGGAATACAAACAACCCGATATTCTAACAACATGGGATTTAACTAAAGTTGCTTCTATTATGTATACATCAGGTACTACTGGGAAACCAAAAGGCGTCATCCAAACTTATGATAATCATTGGTGGAGTGCGGTTTCTTCTGTATTAAATATGGGGTTAACTGAACGTGACAGTTGGCTTTGCGCAGTACCAATTTTTCATATTAGTGGTTTATCGATTATGATGCGTTCGTTGATTTATGGGATTCCAGTATATTTGGAAGAACATTTTGATGAAGCAAAGATTACTAAAATGCTTTTGTCTGGAGAAATTTCGACAATATCGGTAGTTACTTCTATGTTAGAAAGATTACTCCGTGTTCATGACGGTGGATACCATTCGAATTTACGAACCGTATTGCTTGGCGGTGGACCTGCGAATAAAGCCACATTGGAAGTTTGTAAAGCGCGAAATATCCCGCTGGTACAATCGTTTGGTATGACCGAAACAGCATCACAAATTGTGACTCTTTCACCAAAAGAAGCGCTGACTAAAATCGGTTCTTCCGGAAAAGCTTTATTCCCAGCGGAAGTGAAAATTGCTGCTGATGGGGAAATTTTACTGAAAGGTCCATCCATAACGCCAGGATACTTGCACAATGAGGAAGCTACGAAAAAAGCTTTTTCTGATGGCTGGTTTAAAACAGGTGATATTGGTTATTTGGATGAAGCGGGTTTTTTATTTGTGTTAGAGAGACGCTCTGATTTAATTATTTCTGGTGGGGAAAATATTTATCCGACCGAGATTGAACAAGTGATTAGTAGCTACGAATCTGTTCAAGAAGTAGCTGTTGTTGGTAAAGCAGATTTGAAGTGGGGTAGCGTGCCAGTTGCTTATATAGTTGCTAGTGATGGTTTTAATGAAGCAGATTTACGTGCTATCTGTCAAACTAACTTAGCGAGTTATAAGATTCCGAAGCAGTTTATTTTAGTAGCAAGTTTACCAAAAACCGCCTCTGGAAAAATTAAACGAAATCAACTGAAGGAAAACTAAAAAAGGAAATGCCACTAAATTGAGGCATTTCCTTTTTTTAATAATTAAGGCCTTCTTTTAAAGCTGCTAAGTTATCTTTCATTATAGAAAGATAATCACGTTTTTGATCGATATCTTTTTGTGTTAGAGTTTCTAAATTATGCAGTGTTAATGCTTTGGTATTCGTTTCTTGTTGAATGACATCTGCTATTTTGGAGTTAGTATTTTGCTCTAACATAATGTAGGGAATGTGTTCGCTGTCTATTTTTTCGACAATGGATTTTAATTTTTTTTGAGAAGGTTCATCACTTGTTGATACGCCAGCAATAGGGATTTGATGTAGTTTGTATTCTGTTTCCCAGTAACTATATGCGGCATGAGCAGTGACAAAATCTTTTTGTTTTGCTTCACTAGTAACTGTTTTAAAGTCTTGGTCTAAGTTTTTTAGGTTTTTCTTGACTGTTTGATAATTTTTTTCGAAAGTTTCTTTTTGATCTGGCATTTCTTTCACTAATTTATCTTTCACGATAGTAGCCATTTGTTCCATATAAACAGGATTTAACCAAACATGTGGATTGATATCTCCATGCTCGTGTTCTTCTTCGCTTTCATGTTTATGCTCTTCAGCAGCATCAGGATCAGTTGGTAAATCTAATTTTTCTGCGGTAGGAATAAACATCACATGCTCATTTGAAAGTGTTTTTCCCGCTTTGTCAACAAAACCTTCCATACCAAGGCCAATATAGAAAAACAGGTCGCTATCTGCAATTTTCATCATATCTTTCTGGGTAGGTTCAAAACTGTGAGCATCTGAACCTGGAGGATAAATACTGTTCACATCGACATATTTGCCACCAATTTGTTCAGTTAAGTATTGCAAGGGGTAAACAGTTGTATAAACCGTTAATTTGTCACTGCTACTCGCACTTGTATCTTTTTCGGATGAACATCCAGCAAATATGAGTAAAATAGATACAAAGGCTATTAGCATCATAAAATAGCGTTTTTTCAATTAATTCACTCCTTTAAATCGAAATTATTCTTGTTTATATAGGGTGCTAATCGTATTAATTACGATTTATAAGCCAATGTTGATATTACCTTATTCTGCCAAAAAAAGCAAGAAAAAAACGAACCGCAAATAAGCTATTCGTGCTATGATTAATGATGATCATGGGCGTTGCAAGTATGTTTGGATTTATTATCAGCGCCATTTTTATCTTTCTTTGGTGGAACAAAGTCAAGTCCGCCTTTGTGGAAAGGATGACATTTGGAGATTCTTTTAATGGCTAAGTAGCTACCTTTCAGCGCGCCATGCGTTTGGATTGCTTCGATGCCGTAAGCGGAACAAGTTGGATAAAACCGGCATGTAGCAGGAGTGAAACGCGAAATATATTTTTGATAAAGTCGGATTCCTCCGATAAGTATTTTTTTCATTATTTTTCATCCTCGAAATTCATGTTACCTACAGCTTACCATATTTTTGAAAAAAGAAAAGGAAGTGGGATTTTGTTTACCTATAAAGATGCGTTTCAAAATGAAGTAACGATTTATTTTGAAATGCAAAACTATCAAGCTGACGATGTGTTAATTATTCCGAGATTATCTGAAGGCTGGTTATTTACAGAACATAAAAAGCGTGGTTTAGAGTTTCCGGGTGGGAAAGGGGAGAAAGGGGAAACGAATAACGAAGCTGCAAGACGAGAACTGATGGAAGAAACGGGGGCAGTTGCTGGAGAGCTTTATTTTGTGGCTGATTATCTCGTACTATCAAGTGAGCGTACCTTTACGAAACGAGTATATACAACGAATGTAGAGAAAATAGAACCACAAGCAGATTACTTAGAAACAAACGGACCAGTTATTTTAGATGGGAACCTTAGTCATTTCATTTTGGAGCCGGCATTTAGTTTTTTTATGCGAGATGCTGGAATGGTACAAATTGTTCAAGCAGCAGAGCGGATTTTAAGCAGCAAAAACTAGTCAATTAGGGGTAAACTCTGCTATGATAAAAGCATTGGAGGTGAGAAAATTGGGTATGCCACTAGAAGTAAATACAATGATCGTTACAAAGGGAAAAGAAAAACGGATTTCTGATAATTTTTTTGAATTAGAAAAACTAGAATATCGAATTTATCCGATTGATGTTCCCATCCTTGTGCGCAAAACAAAAGAAGGCGAAACACTTGGAGAAGCGATTCCTCGTAAACTAGTTTGGGAAAATAATAAAACGATAATTAAATATGAATTAATAGCCTTAAATTCAAGTAACTAATTTTGGAGGAGATTCTTTGAAACGAAAAGTTGGTATCATTGGTACTGGCCATGTTGGCAGCGACGTGGCTTTTTCCCTTGTTACACAGGGTGTTTGTGAGAAACTAGTCTTAATTGATAAAGAGGAAACAAAAGCAATGAGTGAAGCACTCGAACTTCGCGATATGAGTTCTATGACTCGTTCACATACGGAAATTATTCCGAATGATTATCGTGCGTTAAGTGATGCAGATATTATCGTGATAGCTGTTGGGCCAGAAACATTGCTACGAGAAGACCGAATGGAAGAATTAATCGAAACAAGCAAAGCCGTAGCGGAGATAGTGCCAAAAATTTTAGCCACTGGTTTTGACGGAATTTTTATTAATATTACAAATCCTTGTGATGTTATTACTTCCTTAATACAAAAGATAGCTGGTTTTGACCATTCGCGCGTATTTGGTACGGGAACATCCCTTGACACAGCGAGAATGCGCAGAGTTGTTGGAGAAGCACTACATATTAATCCGAAAAGTGTTGATGGGTATGTTCTTGGGGAACACGGAGAATCACAATTTGTTGCTTGGTCGACTGTCCGCATTGGCGGTGTAAATAT
The DNA here is from genome assembly GCF_900187025.1 of Listeria ivanovii subsp. ivanovii. Classification (GTDB taxonomy): domain Bacteria; phylum Bacillota; class Bacilli; order Lactobacillales; family Listeriaceae; genus Listeria; species Listeria ivanovii. The sequence continues at coordinate 1,718,791 of NZ_LT906478.1, read as the reverse complement.
TGCGGATTACCAAACAGAAAAACCACTTGATTTACCAGCATTAAAAGATGCCGTTCGTGGTGGAGGTTGGAATATTTTAACAGGTAAAGGTTGGACCAGTTTTGGTATCGCGACAGCCACAGCACAAATCATTGATGCGATATTAACGGATGCGAAACAAGTTTTTCCGTTAGCTGTATTTTCACCGAGATTAAATGTTTATATTGGACAACCTGCCATTATTGGTTCAAAAGGGGTTATTAGCATATTAGAACCAAACCTTACAGAGATAGAACAGTCGAATTTTAAAACATCTGCAGAGATTATTAGCAATGCGTTTGATGCTATTAAATAAATACAATTCCTAGCAATAAATAGCTGGATTACCTAACTTGTACTTACTAAAATTAAAAATAGCTACGTTAAAAGTTGTATTGGCTTTTAACGTAGCTATTTTTTATGCAGTTTTAGCTTTTTTTTGTTTAGGGTTATTTGATTTTTGAACAATAAAACGAATGAGACTAATGATAAGTGAAACAATATATTCACCAAACGCACCAATGAAAATGGCGATGGCTATTTCGGTTTGGGCCATTCCACCACCATAAAAACTGATGAAAAATACGACACCACTTGCAATCAACCCCATTGTGGCTAAGAAATATTTAAACCAATACCACCGAAGTACAAAATCAAATAAACAAACAGCCGCTAAAAAGCCGAGAAAAATAATCAAGGATAACGGAATTAAACTCATAGATACAATCTCCTTTAGATAAATAAAACATCTTTTTATCCATCTATCATAACACAGGTTGGAAATAATGATAAGAAAAAAACAAATTGAAAAATTTTATCCATTAAAAGTGCCCTTAAAATAAGTAAATCACTGGAATAATTATTGCATCTAGACCTACTTTATGGTATTCTAGCTTAGAATTAAAATTTATCTCTTATCCAGAGCGGTAGAGGGACTGACCCTTTGAAGCCCAGCAACCTACACATATATGTGAAAGGTGCTAATCTGTTGCAGGAACACTATTTCCTGAACGATGAGAGCAAAGGTATAATAACAGCCTTTCTCTATTCGTGCGCGTTTTGTGCAAAATAGAGAAAGGCTTTTTATATGGGACGTATTTGGAGAGAACTGAAGGAGGAAATGAAATTGACTAAAAATCGTCATCTATTTACATCAGAATCGGTTTCTGATGGACATCCAGATAAAATTGCAGATCAAATATCTGATGCAATTTTAGATGCAATTATTACAAAAGATCCAGACGCTCGTGTGGCTTGTGAAACTACTGTGACAACTGGACTTGTTTTAGTAGCAGGAGAAATCACTACTTCTGTTTACGTAGATATTCCAAAAATTGTTCGTGATACAATTAAAGAAATTGGTTATACACGTGCAAAATATGGTTTTGATGCAGACACATGCGCCGTTTTAACAGCGATTGATGAGCAGTCGCCTGATATCGCACAAGGGGTAAATGAAGCTCTCGAATCAAGAAGTGGAGCAGAACATGATGCAGCTATCGAAGCAATTGGTGCAGGAGACCAAGGCTTAATGTTTGGTTTTGCAACAGATGAAACAGAAGAATTAATGCCATTACCAATTTTTCTAGCACATGGATTAGCGCGTAAATTAACAGAGTTACGTAAAACAAAAAAACTCGATTACTTGCGTCCAGATGCTAAAACACAAGTAACAGTAGAATACGATGAGCAGAATCGTCCTGTTCGAATTGATACGATTGTTGTTTCAACACAGCACCATCCTGATATCACGCAAGAACAAATTGCCAAAGATTTGCATACTTACCTTTTTCCAGAAGTGATTGATGCTTCTTTCCTAGATGAAGATACTAAATACTTTATCAATCCAACTGGTCGTTTTGTAATTGGTGGACCACTTGGAGATGCTGGCTTAACTGGTCGAAAAATCATTGTCGATACTTATGGCGGTTATGCTAGACACGGCGGGGGAGCGTTTTCTGGAAAAGATCCAACCAAAGTAGACCGTTCTGGCGCGTATGCAGCGAGATATGTTGCTAAAAATATTGTTGCTGCAGGACTTGCTAAAAAAGTCGAAGTACAGTTAGCTTATGCTATTGGTGTGGCTCATCCAGTTTCGATTTCCATTGACACATATGGAACAAGTGCATTTTCTGAGCAAGAGCTAATTGATGGTGTCAATGCATTATTTGATTTACGTCCCGCAGGAATTATTCACATGCTAGATCTTCGGCGTCCGATTTATCGTCAAACAGCTGCTTTTGGACATTTTGGCCGTAGTGATCTTGATTTACCTTGGGAAAGAACGGATAAAGCAGAAGCATTACAAAAATTAGTAACTAAATAAAAGTTGCCGAACATTTCGCGCTTAGTGATGTTCGGTTTTTCTTTCCTAAACAGTGCAAAGCAAGTCTAGTTATGATATGATAGACGTTGTGAAAAAAGATAAATTGATTATGTATATAGAGGAGAAATGTTACCATGTGTGGATTTGTAGGATGCGTACATGACCGCATTACAGAGATTACTGACGCTGATAAAGAAACCTTTAGACAAATGAATAGTATGATTACGCACCGTGGACCTGACGATGAAGGTTACTTCACAGATGACCACGTGCAATTTGGTTTCCGCCGTTTAAGTATTATTGATGTAGAAAACGGTCATCAACCGCTAACGTATGAAAATGAACGTTATTGGATTATTTTTAATGGAGAAGTTTATAACTATGTCGAACTCCGCGAACAATTAATCGCTGAAGGAATGACATTTGAAACCGAAAGTGATACAGAAGTTATTATCGCTACATATGCGAAATATAAAGAAAAAACAGCTGAACGCCTGCGCGGAATGTTTGGCTTTGTCATTTGGGACAAACAAGAAGAACTTGTATACGGAGCACGCGACCCATTTGGTATCAAACCATTTTTCTATGCAGAAGAAGACGGCAAGCTTTATATGGGCTCTGAGAAAAAATCCCTTCTTCATGCACTAAAAGAAAAAGAATTAGATGAAGTTTCCTTACAAAATTACATGACTTACCAATTTGTTCCAGAACCAGATTCTTTAACAAAAAATGTAAAACGCTTGGAACCAGGTCATCAATTCACGAAAAAAATTGGCGAACCAATGGAGATTACGACTTATTGGAAAGCCACTTTTGCACCTGTAACGAAATCAGAAGACGCATGGGTGAAAGAAGTCCGAGATGTGATGTATGATTCTGTGAAAATGCATATGCGTTCGGATGTACCAGTTGGATCGTTTTTATCGGGTGGAATTGATTCCTCGATTATCGCAGCCATTGCGAAAGAATACCACCCAGCTATCAAAACATTTTCAGTTGGTTTTGAGCGGGATGGATTTAGTGAAATTGATGTGGCGAAAGAAACTGCAGACAAACTTGGTGTAGAGAACATTAGTTACGTCATTTCACCAGAAGAATATATGAAAGAATTACCAAAAATTGTTTGGCACATGGATGATCCGCTTGCTGATCCGGCTGCTATTCCGCTTTACTTCTTATCTAGAGAAGCGCGCAAACAAGTAACAGTTGCTTTGTCTGGTGAAGGTGCGGATGAACTATTTGGCGGGTATAATATTTATAACGAACCTAATTCTTTAGCGGTGTTCAACAAAATGCCAAAAGTATTTAAATCTATGTTAAACAGTGTGGCGAGTGTGATGCCAGAGGGAATGCGTGGTAAAAGTTTCTTAGAACGTGGAACAACGCCGATGGAAGAACGTTACATCGGAAATGCAAAAATGTTCACAGAAAAAGAAAAACAAATTTTACTTCCAAAATACCAAACTGGACATGATTATACGAATATTACTGATCCGTTTTATGCGGAAACAAAAAATTATCATCCAGTAGAAAGAATGCAGTACATTGATATTCATACGTGGCTTCGCGGAGATATTCTTCTAAAAGCGGACCGGATGACAATGGCCAATTCCTTAGAAGTTCGTGTTCCTTTCCTTGATAAAGAAGTGTACAATGTTGCAAAAGGAATTCCGGACACAATGAAAACAACGCAAGGAACTACGAAATACATTTTGCGTAAAGCAGCAGCAACTTTTGTACCAGAACATGTACTTAATCGTCGTAAATTAGGATTTCCAGTGCCAATTCGCCACTGGTTAAAAGACGAAATGAACGCTTGGGTTAAAAATATCATTAAAGAATCACCAACAGACCATTTAATTAACAAAAAATATGTGTTAGATTTACTGGATGATCACTGCGCCGGAAAATTCGACTATAGTCGGAAAATCTGGACAGTTGTAATCTTTATGATTTGGTATGATGTTTACGTAGCAGATAAATACGATTTCGGTAAATAAAAGAAAACCTAGACAGGCTATCCGTTAGCTTTGTCTAGGTTTTCTTTTTTCGATAACAATCAGAAATGGTGCGTCATTTTGTTGGTTGATAAATTGGTAGGATAAAACGTGAAATTCTTGTTGGCAGATATTTTCACAAAAACGGACCACCGCTTGTTTCTCTTGTTTTCCTTCTGGATGTCCATGATAAATAACGAGAATTATCACACCGCCAACTTCTAATAACTCCATCAAATGTTGAATGCTAATTAAGGTGGAGTCTGCTGTTGTTGTGATTTTCTTATCACCACCCGGCAAATAGCCAAGGTTGAAAATCGCCGCTCGAACAGGATTGGTCGCATACTTAGGAATCGTAGCGTGACTTGCACAAATTAATTCTACTTGCGAACTCACAACTGCATTTTCTAATCGAGTTCTTGTCGTGTCAATCGCCACTTGTTGAATATCAAATCCCAACACATGACCATTTACACCAACAAGTTCGGCAAGTAAAAGCGTATCATGACCATTTCCGCAAGTAGCGTCCACCACATAATCACCCGGGCGTACGACTTTACGAAGCGTGTCATGAGCAAAGGGAAGAACCGCACGTAAATTCATTTAGCAATCACTTCCGGCGCTTGATACAGTTTTCCTTGCCAGCTATCTCTTCTAACTAATTCAGCGTCAATGGCATTTAATACTTCAAATTTATTTAAGCTCCAAACAGGACCAATCAAATCATCGACCCCGCCATCACCAGTAATCCGGTGAATAACCATTTCAGGCGGCAAAATTTCTAGTTGGTCAGCTACTAAGTTAACATAGCCATCTCGAGTTAGGAATTCCAAATCACCTTTTTTATAGTCTTCCACCATTGGCGTCCCTTTTAACAAATGAAGTAAATGAATCTTAATCCCATCAACGCCACTTTCAACGACTTTTCGAGTAGTCTCCATCATCATTTCGGGCGTTTCTTTTGGAAGACCATTAATAATATGCGTACAAATTCGAATATTATGCGCTTGGAGTTTCTTCACGCCTTCTACATAACAATCATAATCATGTGCGCGGTTAATTAGTCGACCAGTTTCATCATGTGCGGATTGCAAACCAAGCTCTAGCCAAAGATAAGTACGTTCATTCAGTTCAGCCAAATACTCGACGACATCATCTGGTAAACAGTCAGGTCTAGTTGCAATCGAAAGGCCAACCACGCCAGGTTCATTCAATACCGTTTCGAATTTTTCTCTAAGTTCAGCAACTGGGGCATGTGTGTTTGTAAATGCTTGGAAATACGCAATACATTTGCCATCTTTCCATTTTGTTTGCATTTTATCACGGACTTGTTGAAACTGCACTTTTAAATCAAGTGCTCGGTTCCCCGCAAAATCACCAGACCCAGCAGCACTACAAAAGGTGCAACCACCATGTGCCACCGTGCCATCACGATTCGGACAATCAAAACCGCTGTCGAGAGCTACCTTGTAAGTTTTTTGACCAAATTGTTCGCGTAAGCAGTAGTTCCAAGTATGATACCGCTTGTTATCATTACTGTATAAAAATGGATTCGCTTGTTTCACTAGTTTTAGACTCCTTCATAATGAAATTCTCCATTCATTTTAGCACATTTTTACGAGCAAGTTGGAGAAAACTTCAGAGCGCTTGCTAAAAACATTATTTTCAGCTACAATAAAGCTAATGAATTTTGAGAAATAGCGATGAAATGGAGTAGTAATCTACACGTTTTTGGTGCCAAGAGAGCTGACGGCCGGTGCAAGTCAGTCACAAAAACCAGATGAACTTACCATGGAGCTTGGGTGTATCCCCGTTTTCCGCGTTAAGGAGTTTTGAAGTTGAGTGGTCAAACACTAATGTGGGTGGTACCGCGGGAGAAGCATCTCTCGTCCCATGGCGATAAGCCGTTGGGATGTAGGGATTTTTTTGTATCCAAAATTCGATATTTTAAGGAAAAGAGGATGAGTAAAGTGACATTTAATCACAAAAAAGTGGAACCGAAATGGCAACAATATTGGAGTGAACATAATACCTTTAAAACAACCGAAGATAAAAATAAAGAAAATTTCTATGCGCTAGATATGTTTCCGTATCCATCAGGAGCTGGTCTTCACGTAGGACACCCAGAAGGTTATACGGCAACAGATATTTTGTCTAGAATGAAACGGATGCAAGGTAAAAATGTGCTTCATCCTATTGGTTGGGATGCTTTCGGTCTTCCTGCTGAACAATATGCGATTGATACTGGTAATGATCCAGAAGAATTTACCGCACTTAACATTGCTAATTTTACTCGCCAAATTAAATCGCTCGGTTTTTCCTACGATTGGGAACGCGAAATTAATACAACGGATCCAGAATATTATAAATGGACACAGTGGATTTTTGAGAAATTATACGAAAATGGCTTGGCTTATGAAGCTGAAATCGCTGTCAACTGGTGCCCGGCTCTAGGTACCGTCCTTGCGAATGAAGAAGTTATTGATGGCAAAAGTGAACGCGGTGGTTTCCCAGTTTTCCGTAAACCAATGCGCCAATGGATGCTGAAAATTACAGCTTATGCAGACCGTTTGCTAGATGACCTTGACCTTGTCGATTGGCCTGAAAATATTAAAGACATGCAGCGCAACTGGATTGGACGTTCAGAAGGGGCCGAAGTAACTTTCAAAATGAAAGACAGTGACGAAACCTTTAACGTCTTCACGACACGCCCAGATACACTTTTTGGCGCAACTTATACTGTTTTTGCACCAGAGCATGAACTTATCGAAAAAATTACCACAGCCGCTCAAAAAGATGCAGTGGAAGCATATAAAAAACAAGTCGAACTAAAAAGTGAACTAGAAAGAACAGATCTTGCGAAAGATAAAACAGGCGTATTCACAGGTGCCTATGCGATCAATCCAATTAACGGCGAAGAAGTACCCGTCTGGATTGCTGATTATGTACTAATCCAATACGGAACTGGAGCAATTATGGCCGTACCCGCACATGATGAACGTGACTATGAATTCGCGAAGCAATTCGGCTTGAACATTCGCCCAGTTCTTGAAGGCGGAGACGTTACTAAAGAAGCTTTTACTGGGGACGGCCCGCATATTAACTCTGGCTTTTTGAATGGTCTAGATAAAACAGAAGCAATCACAGCGGCAATTGACTGGCTAGAAAAAGAAGGGATTGGCAACCGCAAAATCACTTACCGTTTGCGTGACTGGTTGTTTAGTAGACAACGTTATTGGGGTGAACCAATTCCAGTAATTCACTGGGAAGACGGTGAGACAACGCTTGTACCAGAAGAAGAACTACCACTACTCTTGCCAAAAGCTACCGAAATTAAACCATCTGGAACCGGCGAATCTCCACTTGCCAATTTGCATGACTGGGTAAATGTTACAGATGAAAACGGTCGTAAAGGTCGCCGAGAAACAAACACTATGCCACAATGGGCTGGTTCAAGTTGGTATTTCTTGCGCTACATCGATCCAACTAATACAAAAGCAATTGCCGATAAGGAAAAACTTGCGGAATGGCTACCAGTTGATGTGTATATCGGCGGGGCTGAACACGCGGTACTTCACTTGCTTTACGCGCGTTTCTGGCATAAATTCTTGTATGACATCGGGGTAGTTCCAACCAAAGAACCTTTCCAAAAACTATTTAACCAAGGGATGATTCTTGGCGAAAATAATGAAAAAATGTCCAAATCAAGAGGAAATGTCGTTAATCCAGATGAAGTCGTTGAAAAATATGGTGCAGACACACTTCGCTTGTACGAGATGTTCATGGGGCCACTTGAAGCTTCGATTGCTTGGAACGAAAATGGTCTAGAAGGAGCACGCAAATTCCTCGACCGCATTTGGCGCTTGCTTGTTACAGAAGAAGGTACACTTGCTGAAAAAGTTACAACCGATGCGAATGCTAATTTGGAAAAAGCTTATCATCATATGGTGAAAACAGTGACCAATCATTACGAAAACCTACGTTTTAACACGGGTATTTCACAACTAATGATTTTCATCAATGAAGCTTACAAACAACCAACCATTCCAAAAGAATACGTCGAAGGTTTCGTCCAACTCTTGTCACCAATCGCGCCTCATTTAGCAGAAGAACTATGGGAAATCCTTGGTCATACCGAAACAATAAGTTACGTTTCTTGGCCAACATACGACGAAACAAAACTCGTAGAAGATGAAGTGGAAATCGTTCTACAAGTAAATGGCAAAGTGAAAAATAAAATTACCGTTGCGAAATCACTTTCAAAAGAAGAACTAGAAACGCTTGCAAAAAATGACGATAAAATGAAAGAAAACCTAGAAAACAAGTCTATTCGTAAAATAATTGTTGTGCCTGGAAAATTAGTAAATATTGTAGCAAATTAATAGAAAAACGCTTCGAAATTTTAGTATAATAGCTAATTTCGGAGCGGTTTTTTATAGGGATTATAATTCTTCTACAGTATGCGGTGAGTGCATTAGAGTTTTGGCATAAGACTCAATACTTTGCTCGATTGCTCGGATTTTAGAGATGGTTGTGTAATAATCATAGTAGGGAACGCTCAATACGCCACCACGGAAAAGCTCATACTCACGTAAACCACGGAGCCATGTTTGCAGAATCTCTTCATCGAAAGGAACATAAAGCTGTGAAATAAATCCATTCAAGTCCTCACAGTTCTCACCGTAATACAAATCAATGTTTTGTCCTTCTTTTCGAAGACGTACAACTGCTTCTGTCACGGTATCATGACATAACACATGACGAGGATGTAAGCTACCGCGCCAATGAGTAATAACTGTAGTAACTTTTTCTTTTCGCAAATAAGTCATCCAGTCAGCGATAATTTGTTCTCCTGCGGGCAAGTTACCAGCGGGATAACCAATCCAAAAAGCATCTGTTCCCATTTGTTTTGCGACTGCTTGCATTTCTTTTTCGAGTTGCTTCCCGTATTCAGCAGGATCTTTTGCTTTATTTCCACGTTCTCCGCGTGTCATATGAACAAAAGTACATTTATCTCCTCGGGATGCAGCTTTAATTAAGTAAGGTCCTCCCATAAGTTCTGCATCTAAAGCATGTGCACCAATACTAACTACTCTTTTCATTAAAATCTTCCTCTCTATTTTGCTAATTGTTTATTCATTAAATGATAAGAACGATAAACTTTCATGCCATTTTTTTCATAAAATTGTTGTGCTTTTCCATGGGTCCACAGAAAATAAGTATGGTAAATACCACGTTTTTTCATATCAAACAGCATTTCATTGAATAAAACAACGCCTAGTTTGTAACCCCGAAGATCTTGTCTTACACCAAAAGGACCAAACCTATCCGGAGTTCCATCTATTGCACGTTGCGAATAACCAACGATTTCCTCTGACTGATTAAGCATAAGGAATATTGTTTCCTTTGCACTGCCAGCCAGAATACTATTTTTTACATTGGTAGACCAACCACCATCAAAATGCGCATGCAAAAAGGCAATTAATGGTTCTGCATAGTTAGTTTCATAACAGATTAATCTAAATCCAGCTGTCTCAACAGCTTTTTTAAGTGCTAAATATTTATCTGTTAAAGTAAAATCAAATAAGCTACGTTCCATTGAAACAGCTTCACCAGTGACTTCATAACCACATTTAGCGAAAAAGGGGAGAGCGTTTTGATAGGCATCAACATCTACACCAGGAAATAAATAATTAGGACTGTAGGCACCTAATGTAATTCTCTGTACTCCCTTTTCAAGCATTTTGGCTTCGGCATGTTGGACAAGAGCGGTTCCAATTCCACCGCGTTGTTGTTTTATATCAACACATAGTCCTGCAATCCAACCACGCTCTTTTTCTAATCCGCGTTTTCCATAAGGATAAAGACGCACTGTGCTCCAGATAAAACCAACAACCTGTTCATCAATTAACGCAACAGCAGATAGTTCAGGATCAAAATTGTAATCCAGAATAATTGTGTTGAAAAAACGTTCTTCTGATAGTGGATCAGCTGACATAGTTTGATTCCATAAATTAAGGATATCTACTCGGTATTTAGCTTGATAGGCAACTATTTTCATTTAGTTTTCTCTCCAGTCGCTTCCAAAGTTTTTGCATTTACAGCCTCAACCTTAAGTTCTTGTCTTTCAAGTACTTTAAAGAATGGCAACCAGATGAAGAACATAATAACATAATTTAAAACACTAATTATCGTTGCGGTAATACTACCACCAGTTCCAAGATAAGCGGCAATTGGTCCAGGCACAGTCCAAGGAACCATTGCTACTACAGGCGGAATCAAGTGCATTACAGCTGTGAAAACATAAGTGAGTATCCAAATAAAGCTATAGCCAACAACCCAAGGAATAAACATAATCGGATTAAGTACTATCGGTAGCCCGAACATAACTGGTTCAGCAATATTGAAAAGGGCGGGGGCAAAGGATAATTTTCCAAGCGTTTTATAACGTGAAACTTTAGAAAGTAGCATTAAAACTACAAGTGGTACCATAGAGACTCTTACAAAATAATTTGACCATTGCTCTGTGAATAGATATGGAACAGTTGAACCATTTTGGAAACTAGTCATATTATCTGTAATCATGTTCGTCCAAACAGGGGACATAACACTAGAAACTACATTAGAACCGTGAATTCCGACAAACCATAATAGACGATCAATAACAAAAGCAATAAACTGTGAAACAGCCGTCGTACCAGCACTAATAAGTGGAGCGAATGATTGCATAATTAGTCCTGGAATATCTATCGAGCCAACCTGACTAATTAACCACCAGAAAACTACGATAATGGCAGCTGGAATAACGGAGGTAAATGCTTGCGAAACCATTGATGGAACTTCTTTTGGCATTTTGATTGTAATATTAGCTTTAATAATTAATCGGTAAAATTCCACTGAAATAATTCCGACAATCAGTGCAGCAAAAATACCTGTACTTCCAAAATAAGCTGAACTCATATAGAGCCCGCCATCTTTCATTGTGACAATTGGAAAGAGTGTCAAAAAGCTAATTAAAGATAATAATGCAGTTGAAAGTTTATCCACACGTGAATCTCTTTGATGATAGTAGTCTCCAAGGTGATAACCGAGTGCTACTGCAATACCAATCGAAATAACCCCAAGAGTCGCATTTACAGCCCCCCAAAGTTTATCTGCAAATGGAGCGACAAAATCAGTCCAACCAGGAATTGGTAATGAAGCAATTAAGACAAACAGTGAACTAATTAATAAATAAGGCATAAAGGCCATGAATGCTTTTTGCGTAGCATCAAGATAGCGGATTTGAGAAATTCTAATTAGTGGTGGAGCGAGTTTCTGTTCAATAAAGTGAATAATTTTTTCCATGATTTTACTCCCTTTCCTTTAAAGTTAAATAAATAGGTGTATTAGCAGATATAAAAGACAACGCTTTCATATCTGAGCAAATAACAGAACTAATAACGTTGACTCGCTTATCGGCGGGAAGAGGTAGCTTAACGATTTGAAGTTCCCCAGCATAACGACCATAAAGTTGATTATCAAGGGTGATGCTACCAACAGGCCGTTCTATTGTGTTTTTAGGTAAAATTTGCTCGTTTTCAGTAGCTCGTGTACCAAAAAAACGAATAACATGTTCAGATAAGTCTTTTCTGATGGAAAGTGGTCTATTTAAATATTGGTCAATTTCATCGCTAAATGCTGTACACTGTAACGTCAAAACATGCTCAATTTCAAAAATGTCAATGGCTTGTCTTTGTTGGTTGCTGATTTTGTAGTCGCCAATAAAAACATCATCAAAACCTAAATGCTCACTCATAAAAATATAAGCGATACTTGGAGAAGTGGCTCTAAGCAGTTCAACGGTTGGTAATCCTTCAAAAATAGGACCACGCTTTTTACTATCTCCAGCAATAAAACCTTGTGTTCGTAACCCGAATTTATGAAATAGTTGATTTTTTTGAATCGTATAGGCTTCACTTAACCCCGTATATTCATGTGGATAAAAATTATGCATAACTGCTGCTGAATCCAAGTGAACACCAGCTGCTTGATAGTTTTTTAAATCTATTTCTGTTAAGACAGATGCATTAAATATAAGTGTGAAATCTTGTTGTAACTGTAAAATCTCCTCCATAGAAAAGCCATCATCTAAGCGGATATTTTGAACACCGAATTTGGCTAAGTCTGCATAAGAATCAAGCTGTAAAATTTTCCTCGTTAAAGGGGAGACATCAACAATCATTTTTCCATTATTTGCGGAAACATAAGCAAATAGTTCGATTACACTTTGCCGATCTATTGTATGTTCAGGGACATGAAGAGAAGTAAAGACATGTTCCCAGCCTGCTTGAAGCATTGTTTCTATATAGTTATAGTTGACATTGGGTAAATATACGGAAAAGCCACGCAAGAACACCACCACCTTTGTTTATATTTGTTTAAATCACTTTGCGAACAAAACCACCAGCTAGCTTTAATTTCTCTTCCGCTTCTGCTAAATGACAACCAGTTAAAATCATCACTATAGCTGCTTTAACATGTTTATCAGCTAATTGATAGTATTTAGCAGCGGTTTCAAGAGAACATTCGGTTGCTTCCATAATAATTCTTTTTGCTCGTTCCTCTAATTTTTTGTTGGTTGGTTGAACATCTACCATTAGATTTTTATACACTTTGCCAATACCAATCATTGAAGCTGTGGAAATCATGTTTAACACAAGCTTTTGTGCAGTTCCAGCTTTAAGCCTAGTGGAACCAGTCAGAATTTCTGCACCGACTTCAAGCTCGATAGCGAAATCGGCCCACGCGGAAATTTCTGCGTCTTTGTTACAAGATATTGCTGCAGACGGGCAATCAAGCTTTTTGGCATAGCGTAATGCACCAATAACATAAGGTGTGCGACCGCTGGCTGAGATACCAATAATAAAGTCTTTACTTGCAAGTGCAATCTTTTTCAAATCTTGTTCAGCAAACTCTTCATGATCCTCTGCACCTTCCATTACTTTTGTAAAAGCGTCTTTCCCGCCAGCAATGAGACTAATTACATCTTGTGGATTAGTTCCAAACGTCGGAACACATTCTGCGGCATCCAGTACGCCAAGTCGTCCACTAGTACCAGCTCCAATATAAATTAGCCGTCCACCGCTCTGCATTTGTTCAACAATTCTATCAACTATTTTTTGAATAACTGGAAGAAGTGGCGTTATTGTCGTTGGAACAGTTTGATCTTCTTGATTCATAATGGCCAAAATTTCCTCAGTACTAAGTTGATCTAGTTGCATCGTTCGTTTATTTCGTTTTTCAGTTGTTAATTTTTCCAGCATAAGTTCCCCTCCTTAATTTGATTATAGTTTAAATGAAATTAAATTTCAATATATTTATAATTAAAAAGAAATTAAATTTCAAAAAAGCGCAAAAAACACTACTAAACAAGTAGCATTTTTACAGATTTCGGAAAAGGTCTGTTGCTTCTCGAGATTTTTTAATTTGAGGAATGACTTCTGTGTAATGTTTGGTTGCATAGAAATAGTATAAAATATCAATAGTCAAAAGTTGTGCTTGTCTGGAACTTGTTGCAGAACTTCTAAGCTCAGCCTCAGGGGCTCTAGCTGTTTCAAGTGCTAAGTCAGCAAGTGATTTTAAATTATTTGCACCAAAGCGAGTCAAACTAATAACTGTAATCTGGTTGGCTTTTGCTTGTTGTGCAAGTTGAATGACCGAAGATGTTTCACCACTATTAGAAATACCTATAAAAATCGCTTTTTTTTGATAAGTCGAAAGGGCAGTAGCAAGGACATGGGTATCCTGAATGGCTAAAACAAATTTTCCTAAACGTAACCATTTCTGCGCAAAATCCTCCGCTACTGGCCAAGAAGCACCGACACCATAAACATAGATAGCTTCAGCAGAGTCGAGGAGTTTGCAAGCCGTATCATAAATCTCTTCTTCTAAAAGAGCGGCCGTATCATTGGCAGTTTGAACCATATTGGAGACAAGCTTTTCCTTAATAGAAAAAAAAGAATCGCCTGGCTCAATATCGTAGTAACCTGTTCGTTGTGATTTAGAAAGCTCTACCGAAAGTTGTCGTTTTAACTCGGGAAAACCCGGAAAATTAAGCGAGCGGCAAAAGCGAATAACTGCAGCGCCACTAGTATCTGCTTTATCTGCTAAAGCCTGAATGGAGGCACGAACCACCCATTCTGGTTCTTTTAAAATAGTCGTACCGATTTTTTTCTCTGATTTTGGTAAAGAATTAAGTATTCCTTCTATCCGACTCGTCACACTACCTGTCTGCATATCGATGTCTCCATTCATTTTTTCTTTCATTGTAGCATAATTAGAAGGTAAAATTAAAATTTTGTTTCGTATAATAGAAAATTCTGAATCATATACAAAAAAGTGAGGAGAATTCATTTTTTAGTCGTTCATGACAAGAATCAGACATTTCATTACATTTTTGGTTTCATATTTATTTTCCGTGTTAAAATGTATGCGTAATCAATAAACGAAAAAGAGGAGGCAACCAAGTGAAACAAAATAAGCAAAGGATAAAACTAATTACAGTGATTACAATTGCATTATGTTTCTCTTTAATTGGATTAGGAAATGTACATGCAGCAGTTTTAAAGAATGGAGCAGCATTTAGTTTTAAGCTTAGTGATACAAAAGGAAAATTTAACAACGGTGCCACTATCAGTTCACATAAAAAAGCATTTGATACTGCATTTTCCAAAATAAATGCAACATCTTCCAAAATTAATCTTGTAAGGAGTGGAAATAGCCAAATTATTCGTACCCGATCAACAAATAGAACGGATGAATGGTACGGACGGATGCAAGGTGATTCAAAAGGAAGCATTTTGACTATTAATAAATACACGACCTCTCGAGATAAATTCACCCAGGCTAATTATAATAAAACAGCATTGCACGAAATGGGACATGCGTTTGGTATGAAACATCAACGTGACAATAGAAGTAGCAGTGTCATGAAGTCAGGAAAATATAGTTACAATGATTATACTACTTTAGACAAAAATAGTTTAAAATACAAATACGGAAAGTGAGGAAATAGGTATGAAAAAAGCCTTAATTCCAATGTTGCTGCTGTTAACTGTATTATTGATAGGTTGTTCTCAAAAAGCGAAAGAAGAAGTAAAGGAAGTATCCTCAAAAACAAAAATATCTAAGATGGGTTCAATAGATGCAGATTATAGTATTCCAGCTAATTCAGAAGAAATTATTGGGAAAAGCGAAGATATTATAAAAATAAAATTAGTTCAAAATAAAATTATAGGTAACTATGATAATGAAAAAATGGAATATAACAGCACAATAAGTGAAGTAGAAGTTTTAGAATCATACAAAGGTAATTTTAAAAAAGGGGATAAAATAGCTGTTTCAGAACCATGGTACTTAAATGATGGGGATTATGAATCTATTGAAAATTATATCGCCATTGAACAAGACGAAGAATACACACTTTTTTTACGTGGTGGACATGATGACCAAAAAATCAGTTCGATTATTAGCATGGGGTATGGTAAATTTAACAAAGATCTCAAAGAAAAAGAAGCGACACTTTCCGATTTCGATAACCTAGGTGAAGTTGAAAAGTTTAATTTCATTTCTGAGAATGAAGAGGAAGTTGTCAATTATAAAGAAATTAAGGCAGATGTTATAAAAGATTATAATTGAACTAGAGAGAGAACTAAATGTAGATAAAAGATAGCTCACTTTGTTTATAGTCTGAGTGGAGGCTGAGACAAAAGGTTCTCTGAAATAAAAAATAAGCAGAAATCATGTTTATTCCATTTTTCGAAATGGCTTTATACAATGATTTCTGCTTTTCTATTTTCCAATTTTTATTGCTGAGTTTTAGTTATTTTTTAGTTATACTGGAACTTTTTGCTCAATTAATCACAATCTGTTAATTTAGTATGTTAAGATAAGATAGAATTTATTAAAATATCTAAAGAAAAAGGATAGAATGGGATGGATAAAACAAGCTTTTTTAATAAGTTGAAAAATAATAGAATGGTAAAAAAAACAAACAAAGAGTCTAGATGAAATAGAAAAAGAAATTAGTGAAGCAAAAAATGAATTAGAATTACTACAGGTTCAATTAGCTGATAAAAGTGCCTTAATTTTAAATTTCAAAAAAGAAGTTGAGAAAGGAAATGAAGCACTCAGGGAGAATATTATCAAAGAGGCAGAAAATAAAGTTTTAAACTTGAACTATGAACTTTCAAAAATGCAAGAAAAGAAAAATGAATTACAAAAAGATTTAGTTGAAATTCCAAATCAAATTGAAATGGAGTCATTTGGCTTTTACAAACCAAAATATGATTTTGCCAGTTCGTTAGGTTATAAAGAAGAACTAGAAGAAATTAGATTAGATCAGAAACAATTAGTTTCAGAAAAAGATGCTATATTGATACTTCGTGAATGGGCGGTAGATGGTAGCTTATCTAAAGGTAGGACTTTTACAAATCGTTTATCTAAATCTTTAGTTAGAGCGTTTAACAATGAATGCGAAGCGGCGATAAATAAAGTTAGATATTCCAATTTTCTGCAGATAGAAAAAAGAATAAATAAATCTTATACTCAATTAAATAAAATAAATGAAACAAATATGATAGAAATATCTCCAGAATTCTTGGATTTGAAATTACAAGAGCTTACGTTGGCTTTTGAATACGAACAAAAAAAGCAGGATGAGAAGGAGCAATTAAGAGAACAACGAGAGAAAGAGAGAGAAGAGAAAGCCTTGCAAAAAGAGATAAATGATAAAAAGAAAGTTATTGATAAAGATATTACTCACTATCAAAAAATCATTGATGAATTACAGCAAAAAATAATGGTGGAAGATACAAATAAAATGGATATAGAGTGCCAAATTAATAAATTACAACAAAAAATTAATGAGAAAGAAAAAGAGAAAGAAGAACTAGATTATCGTGAAGCACATGCACAGGCAGGTTATGTATATATTATTAGTAACATAGGATCTTTTGGTGAAGATATTGTCAAAATAGGTGTTACACGAAGAATTAATCCACTTGAAAGAATAAGTGAACTAAGTAGCGCTTCAGTTCCTTTCAAATTTGATGTGCATGCATTGATTTTTAGTTATGAAGCTTATAAATTAGAATCAGAATTACATCAAAAATTCTCTAAGTATCGCATAAATAAAGTGAATAACAGAAAAGAATTCTTTAAAGTTCCCATTGTTGATTTAGAAGTGGAACTTTATCAATATGAAAGTTTAACTATTGATTTTGAAAAAACCCCAGAAGCTCAAGAATATCGGGAATCATTATCTCTGATTCAAGAAGTTGTGAAATAAGCCGGATTTTATATAGAAAAATATTTGTTTTTATCAAATTTTAAACTTTTTTAAGAATATTATAAATGGTAAAAAGCAATTCAAGCTAACTATTGCAATTATAACTGTTTTGTGGTATATTTAAAAGCAGTGTTAAATCACACACGCACGGTGACAGACTGAGAAGGTGCTTATCCGCATTATGCGTTAAGTTTTTCAGCTGGTTGACCCATGCGGAGGGCGGTTATCCGCAAAAAATAAACCAATAGGAGGGAATAACACAATGCCTGTTATTTCAATGAAACAATTATTAGAAGCTGGCGTTCACTTTGGCCACCAAACACGCCGTTGGAACCCAAAAATGAAGAAATATATCTTCACAGAAAGAAATGGTATTTATATCATTGACCTACAAAAAACAGTGAAGAAAGTAGACGAAGCTTTCAACTTCATGCGTGAAGTAGCTAGTGACAACGGTACTATCCTGTTTGTAGGAACTAAAAAACAAGCACAAGAATCCGTTCGCGACGAAGCTATCCGTTCTGGACAATACTTCGTGAATCATCGTTGGTTAGGTGGAACTTTAACTAACTTTGAAACTATTCAAAAACGTATTCAACACCTTAAAAAAATCGAAAAAATGGAAGCTGATGGAACTTTTGAAGTCCTTCCTAAAAAAGAAGTTGTCCTTCTTAAAAAAGAACAAGAAAAATTAGAACGCTTCTTAGGCGGAATCAAAGACATGAAAGGTCTTCCTGATGCACTATTCATCGTTGACCCACGCAAAGAACGTATTGCGGTTGCAGAAGCTCGTAAACTTCATATTCCTATCATCGGTATTGTTGATACAAACTGTGATCCGGATGAAATCGACTACGTAATCCCTGCAAATGATGACGCTATCCGCGCGGTTAAACTTTTAACTGCTAAAATGGCTGACGCTATCATCGAAGTGAATCAAGGGGAAGAGTTAACGGAAGCGGAAGTTGCTCCTGTAGAAGAAAAAGCTACAGAAGAAACTACTGAAGCATAAGATTTTATTTGAAACTTTCAAGGTGATAAGGCACTATTCTTATCACCTTTTTTAAAGAGAAAAATTGGAGGGAAAATAAATGGCTAATATTACAGCTCAAATGGTAAAAGAATTACGTGAAAAAACTGGTGCTGGTATGATGGATTGTAAAAAAGCGCTTGTAGAAACTGAAGGAGATATGGAAAAAGCAATCGACTATCTTCGTGAAAAAGGAATCGCTAAAGCTGCGAAAAAATCCGATCGTATCGCTTCTGAAGGTATGACTCATGTTATCAGTAATGAAAAACATGCCGTAGTACTAGAAGTAAATGCTGAAACAGATTTCGTTGCTAAAAACGATAACTTCCAACAATTAGTTGACGCACTTGCTAAACAAATTCTTGCAGTACGTCCAGATAGCTTAGAAGATGCGCTTAAAACAGAAATGCCAAATGGCCAATCTGTTCAAGATTACATCACAGAAGCAATCACAAAAATTGGTGAAAATATTTCCCTTCGTCGTTTTGAAGTAAAAGAAAAAGCGGACAACTCTGCTTTTGGTGAATACATCCACATGAACGGACGTATTGGCGTTCTTACACTTCTTGAAGGAACAACGGACACAACTGTTGCAAAAGATGTAGCTATGCATATCGCTGCAATTAACCCTAAATACATTTCTCGTGAAGACGTTTCTAGCGAAGAAGTAGCTCACGAAAAAGAAGTTTTAACGCAACAAGCATTAAACGAAGGCAAACCAGCTAATATCGTTGAAAAAATGGTAGAAGGCCGTTTGAAAAAATATCTAAGCGAAATTTCCTTAGAAGATCAACCTTTCGTTAAAAACCCAGACATCACTGTTGGTGAATATGTGAAACAAAGCGGCGGCAAAGTAGTATCGTTCGTACGTTTCGAAGTAGGCGAAGGAATTGAGAAAAAAGAAGATAACTTTGTTGAAGAAGTAATGAGCCAAGTGAAAAAATAATTCGAATTTAATATGATTTTATACGACATTAAAAACCCGTGATTCTATTGGAATTACGGGTTTTTTACTATTCGTGATTTCGTATGAATATCATATAATATCAAATCATTGTGGGACTTTTTTATATTTTAATTTTCTCCCACAAAAACTTCTAAATTCCAGAAAATCTATCTTTCATAGTATTCTTCGTCAGTGGCATGAGAATAATGGTCTGTCATGCTGCTATTTTTATGGCCAACAAATTTTCGTAAATCATTACAGATGTACCAGAAAAGGAAGTTGCACAAATAAAAACATATATCGTGAGAGAAAATGATAATCTAGCAAAAATTGCAACAAAACAAGGCCATTCCGTAGGCGAATTAGCAGAAAAAAATAAGCTAGATTCTTTCAAATTGCAGGTTGGCCAAGAATTAGTATTTTAGGAGGAAAATCATGAAAATTAATTGGGGAGTCCGTTTCAAAAATCCTGTTTGGGTGATTGCTCTATTGGGCGGTCTTTTTTTAATTATCCAATCCGTGCAATACATTTTTGGAGTTGACTGGGATTACAACGATTTGATGAATAGACTAATTACTGTTATAACATCTATCTTTGCGCTTATCGGAATAATTCAAGATCCGACGACAGCTAATTTAAATGATAGTGAAAGAGTTCAAAAATACATCGAACCAAGAAAGGATGAGTAAAAAATGGCAAAAGTAGCAATTTTCGGAGGACATAATGGGACAAATGAAACTGGTGCAAATGGTAACGGGTTAACTGAAAAGGCAGTAGCGAAAGAGGCTGCACAAATTGCAACATCTTATGCAAAAGCGTGTGGTCATAGTGTGTGATTAACGGATTCGGGAAATCTTTATCAGAGCGTATTAAATACGCAAATAGCGAGAACGTTGTAGCTGTACTAGAATTCCATGCAAACTCTGGCGGCGAACAAGGGGCGGAAACGTTATATTGCAATGGTATTACATCAGCAAAAGAAGACGCGATTGTTGTCGCTAGAGCTGGTGCAATCAAAGGTCTAAAAAACAGAGGCATAAAAGGTGACACTACTACTCGACATGGTCGTTTGGGAATTGTACATGATACCAAAGCACCAGCGCTCTTACACGAGCAAACCTTCCTGGAGCGATAAAGATGTAGTTGGTACTGTGTGACTAAAGACATTGGATTTCCGACGGTTGTTGAAAAGTTAAAAGTAGGCAAAGCTTATCAGTATAAAGTTAAGAACTCAAAAGGTGCTACTTATTACATTACGGCTAGCGATAAGTATGTACAGCTTAAAAATAAATAATTCCGATTGGCCTCGCATTTTTGCGGGGGTTTTTATGCAAAAAAATACACCGAACTTTCTGGCGCGGTGTCTCTGTTAATTTGAACAGCTAATAGTTGAATGAAATGTGAAATAAATTCACAAGACCAGAATTACATATTGTTATACTATGAGTCAATAGTTAGCTGGGATTTTCACTCCGGACTAATAAATATACATAATTATTCATTTGGGGTTATTTTTAAATGTTAATTATTTCACTAATCAGTAATAAATGATTTTAAAAAATACATAAAAACATGTCAATTAGTGAACATTTTGTGATGTCTTAATTCCATAATGAATAATATGTGAATAACGATTCTTATTGTGAAGTTTTGGATCTGTAAAATCATGATTCAGCACAAATTGTGTAGTAATTATTCTAAATAAGCTCTATTTTTAGTCGTTCATGACAAGAATCGGACATTTCATTACATTTTTGGTTATACATTGAGAAATCATGATAGGATAAACAGGTAATATAAAATAAAAAATAGGAGGCAACAAGATGAAACAAAAAACAAAAATTTTAAAAATGCTCACTGCTATTGTCATGGCTTTAAGTTTTATTTTAATTACTTCAGACAATGTCTATGCAGCAGACCTGAAAAACAATTCAGCGTTTATGTTTAAACTTAGTGATCCAAAATCAAAATTTAATAACGGGGCTACGGTTAGTTCTCACAAAAAAGCTTTCGATACTGCTTTTTCAAAGATTAATGCAACCTCCTCCAAAATTAATCTAGTTAGAAGTGGTAATGGTCCAACAATTCGAACTAGATCAACTAATAGTAAAGAGTCTTGGTATGGACTCATGGAAGGTGGTGCAAAAGGGAGCCTTCTTTCTATTAATATTCGTACTACTAGCAAAGATAAATTTTCCCAAGCCAATTATAATAAAACGGCTTTACATGAAATGGGCCATGCATTGGGTCTTAAACACCAATCAAGTAGTACAAATAGTTTAATGAAACAAGGGAAATATTCATACGGAGATTACACAAGTCTTGACAAAAATAATTTAAAATACAAGTATGGAAAGTGAGGAAAGTTGTATGAAAAAGTTATTAATTCCTATCTTGCTAATTTCAGCTTTATTATTAGTTGGATGTGGACAAAAAGAAAAACCTGAATACAATGAAATATCTAAAGAAACTAAAATATCTAATGTGGGATCGGCGGAAGCTGATTATAGTATCCCTGAAAATTCGGACGAGCTAATTTCGAATAGTGAAGATGTAGTTAAAGCTAAGCTAGTGAAAAATAAAATAATTGGACAATACGACGCAGATGAAATGACTCATACTAGCACAATAAGTGAAATAGAAATATTAGAAACTTACAAGGGTACTTTCGAAAAAGGAGATAAAATTGATGTTGCAGAACCTTGGTATTTAAATGATGGCGCTTATCAATCGGTTGAAAATTATATTGCTCTTGAAGCAGGTAAAGAGTACATTATGTTTCTATCAGATGGTCACGGTGAAGATAAATTAAGTGCAATTGTAAGTATGGGTTATGGTAAATTTAACGAAAAACTGGAAGAAAAAGAAGCTACACTTACTGACTTTGATACTTTAGGCGAAGTAGAAAAATATAATTTCATTTCGGATGAGAAAGAAGAAATCGTAAATTATTCTGAAATAAAGGAAGATGTTTTAGAATCATATAACTGATATTAAAGGACACTGGGGCTAAATGGTCTCTAACATGAAAAATAAGCAAGAGTCTTGTCTATTCCATTTTGAAATGGCTTAAACAATGATTCTTGCTTTTCTGTATTCTGATTTTTATAGCGGAAATCTTGGTATCCCTGAGTCCTATTAAAATTAGTACAAATTACCTTTTGTCGAGAAGAATATTTGTTCGTATAATGTTACTAAGAGGTGACGGAAATGTATAATTTTATTGTATGATATCTTATAATATTCGATAGTGTTGGCAGATGCGTTAAAACGCAATTAGCTGATAGAAATAGTATATTTACAAAATAATCACCATATAATATAGAAGAAACTAATCATATAACATCAAATAGCATCATAAACTAGAATAGCATTGTGGGATTTCTGTGGGAGATTATAAATAAATGCATGGAGAATGCTTGTATATCAGTGTGTTTAAAACGAATATTTATTCATTGTTATTCACGCAAAATTCCTATTTATACGAAAAAAATCAATAATTATAAAACAAAAACAGCTTAAATAAGAATTTTTTGTGACAAATGGTATTCTTAATGTATATTTATTGAATAACGATTCCATTTGTGGCGTTTATTAGCTTAAAAAGTAGGATGTAACACATAAAGTGTAAGAATAAGTCTAATTAATAGCTGAAATCCATCGTTCATGACAAGAATCGAACATTTCATTACATTTTTGGTTATACATTACATTTTTATGGTAGTCTTTTAGTGCACTTTAAACTTTGACTAAGGAACCAAAAAAAGTTATTACTTCCAGATAAAACTATGGAATTTTTCTTTTTCAAAGCCTTTGCCAAAAGATCAAATAAAACAAAAAAGGAGAACGACATCATGAAAAAAATTTGTACCTTGTTATTTATCTTTATCTGCGTCTGGTCTGTCCTAATTCCAGGCAAAGAAGCACAAGCAGTTGCCAAAATTAATAGTTGGGATTTAGTAGATTCGACGAAACACTTGGATTACTCGGGGAATTCGAAATATATGTCCTTTATAAGAACGGGAGCAAACACTTGGAATGCTTACAAAAAAGGTGTGATTCGCCCAGCTTCTGCAAAAAACAAATCGGATGTATACTGCAGTGACATATCTGCTAATAACAATATCAACGCAACAACCTACAGTAATAGAAAAATCACTTTCAACAAAAAAAATATGGATAAGAAAAATAATGCAGGAAAACAAAATGTTGCTACACACGAGCTAGGGCACGGGTTACGACTTGGGCATAACGCTTCGTCAGATATAATGTACCAATATAGTACTTCTAAAACATCTTTATCCAAAAATGATAAACAATCATATGATGCTGCATATAAAAAATATTAATGAAGGGGTATAGAAAATGAAAAAGAAAACAATCGCAATCATTGCTGTTACAACGACTATCTTCATCATGACTTGTTTTCTAGCTTTCGATACATATAATAAGAAAAGTGCAACTCTAAACAAAGAAATTCCAACATACGCCATTTATTCTGACTATACATTAGATATTGATAATCCAAATGAAGTCGTTGGAGATGCTGATTATGTTTTTGTAGGTAAAGTAGCAAGTGAAACGGGCACGACTTATAAAAATAAAACCCCAATGGAACAAGAAAATGGCGAAGTAATCTATATAGGAGAAGCTTACACACACTACCAAATAGAGGTAATTACTAACTTGAAAAATGAGCTTAATTTGGCTGACAGTATTCCAATCGAAAAACAAGGTGGGATACGTGAAGATGGTTCCGCATATGATGTTTTTGAAGAGGATCAACTACCGAAAGTTGGGAACATCTATATTTTTACCGCCTACAGACAAGATAACGGGAGTCTTCTAGTAGCGGGTGCCAATTCAACTATTTCGTTTGACGAAAAAACAAAAGATATTGATTCAAGTAAAGAAGTAAGAAAAACAGAAGAAGTGGAGCTTTATGAAAAGGCGGTAGAGAATCAAGTTTGGATCATGGAAGAATAGTAGAACTTATAGGATAAAAAATGTCTTCAAGATTTTCATTATTACTTTTATATCATCTGTATAGGTAGCCATTTTTTCGTGGCTACCTAATATGGATATCAGGGACAGATAAGGAGTGATTTTAGTTGAACTGGAAAGCAGCAATCGAATTAATCTGCGTTATTTCTGTTGTATTACTATGGACTTATCTAATCATCATCATAGAAATTTTACCAAAAGGATGGGGCGTTTTCTCTTTAATCATCTTATCATTTTCCCTCTATTATTTTGGTGCTAGAAAAAATAAAACTTCATAAATGGGGGATGCCAATTGAGAGTATATTAATGGTAGCAGTTATGTTAGCCTTCTTTTTTCTATTCCTTCTGCTTGTGAAAAAAATTAAAAATAGCTTACAATCCAACCATTAATAAATGCCTCAATAAAAATAATTTTTAAACAATTAGCAATTATTTGTTGCGCTTTCAAAAAAAATCGGTTAAACTAATAACGTTGCATAATAAAACAAAGGAGGAATGGACGATGAATAATTATATGATGATTTCAAACAAGGCATTATTGCGCGATAAAATAGCATTTATTTCACCGGACCATTTCACAAGCAAGGAAGCTCTCCTTTAAGTTGGTTTTATTTATTCAGAGTGGTGACAAATAAATATATTTTTTCGGGTAATAATGGGCAGAAATGGGTCCATTATTTTTATTTGTCCAATTTTAAGGGAAAAAGGGAGGGAAAAGGGGTTTGAAGATATTTAAAGCATTAAGCTGGTTTTTTAAAGAAAATTGGAAATCTTATGCATTTGGGGTTGCAATCCTATTTACAATAGCACTCTTGCAGTTAGTTCCACCACAAATAATTGGTTATACAGTAGATGCGGTAACGAATGACTCACTGACAAAAGAGAAATTGATAAAGTGGATGCTTATTCTAGTTGTGGCAGCTGTACTTGCATATGGTGGGCGATATGTTTGGAGAATGCTCATTTTTGGTTCTGATAATAAATTACAACGAACGCTTCGTTTACGATTATTTGAACATTTTACAAAAATGTCGCCGTTTTTCTTTCAAAGATATCGAACAGGAGATTTAATGGCGCATGCAACGAATGATATTACGGCAATTCAACAAGTGGCTGGAATTGGGGTGTTGACACTTTCAGATTCGGTTTTAACTGGAGGGACAGTTATTGCGACAATGGCGATAACGATTGATTGGCGGCTAACGTTGATTGCATTATTACCAATGCCGTTTATGGTTCTTGGAAGTTCCATTCTAGGAAAAAAACTACACGACCGGTTCCACGGCGCCCAGGCTGCTTTCTCGATGTTGAATGATAAAACACAGGAAAGTATTTCTGGAATAAAAGTGACTCGGACATTCGGGCAAGAAAAAGAAGATATTCAAGATTTTGCCAAACAAACAAAAGAAGTCGTCCAAAAAAATATTTCTGTAGCAAAAGTGGATGCAATGTTTGATCCGATGATTTCAATTATTGTAGGAATATCTTTTGTGTTATCACTCGGATTTGGTGCAAAATTTGTTGTCGATGGGGAGCTTACTATCGGACAAGTGATTGCTTTTTCGAACTATTTATTCTTACTTATTTGGCCGATGCTAGCATTTGGTTTTTTATACAATATTATTCAACGTGGAAATGCATCGTATGATCGGGTGCAGCATTTACTAGAAGAAAGGGAAGATGTTTTGGACCATGCTGGCGCAGTGGATACCGTTCCAGATGGTAATTTGCAAGTAGCAATAAAGGAATTTACGTATCCAGATGAAACAGAGCCCGTTCTCGCGGATATTGCATTTGAACTAAAAGCAGGAGAAACGCTTGGTATTGTCGGGCGAACAGGCGCTGGGAAAACCTCACTATTAAAACTGTTAATGCGTGAATATGATACGTACGCAGGGGAAATAGCTTTTGCTGATACAAAGATTCAAGATTATACCGTTCGTGCACTACGAGAAGCAATAGGTTATGTACCACAAGATCAATTCCTATTTTCAACAACTGTTCGTGATAACATTCGTTTCGGCAAACCAGAAGCACCGCAAGAAGAAGTGACTCAAATAGCTCACCTTGTATCCGTTGATGAAGATATTCTTGGCTTTGAACA
Organism: Listeria ivanovii subsp. ivanovii; assembly: GCF_900187025.1. GTDB lineage: Bacteria > Bacillota > Bacilli > Lactobacillales > Listeriaceae > Listeria > Listeria ivanovii. The sequence goes on along the minus strand of NZ_LT906478.1, from coordinate 1,692,035 downwards.
TGGCTATGACACGATTGTCGGCGAACGTGGAGTTTCACTTTCAGGTGGACAAAAGCAAAGACTAGCAATTGCTAGGGCGCTTATTATGAATCCTGAATTACTTGTATTAGATGATGCGCTTTCAGCAGTAGATGCTAAAACCGAAGAACAAATTCTAACCAATTTAAAAGAAAATCGTTCGGATAAAACGACTATTATCAGCGCTCATCGACTTAGCTCAGTGGAACATGCGAACTTGATTATCGTGATTGATAAAGGGAAGGTCGTTGAACGTGGAACACATAAGGAGTTAATGACGCTAGATGGTTGGTATGCGGAAATGTTCCGTGAACAACAACTAGAAGAATCAATCGAGGAAGGGGGCGTGACAGATGGAAGAAGTAAATGAGCAAGATGAAATGTTAGTGATGTCGGGGAAAGAACATCGCGAAGTATTAAAACGGATGCTTAGTTATACAAAATACCATATTCCAAGTTTGATTTGGACTGGCGTACTCGTTCTTCTTGTCACGCTTGCAGATGTGTTTGCTCCGATTTTGATAAAGATATTTTTAGATGATTATTTAACACCTATGAACATTGAAATACAGGCATTGCTCATTCTTGGAGCAGGATATTTGGGTCTTACAATAGGCAAATCGGTTGTGTGGTATTTTCAACTACTTTACTTCCAAAAAATTGCTCTTGAAATCGTGCAACAAATGCGGATTGATATTTTTTCCAAATTACATTCATTAGGGATGCGTTACTTTGATAAAACGCCAGCTGGGAGTATTGTTTCTCGGGTGACTAATGACACGGAGGCAGTGAAAGACATGTTTATTAATGTTCTTTCGACAGCCATTCAAAGTTTGTTTATGCTTGTGGGTATTTATGCAGCAATGTTCGCACTAAACGTGCAACTTGCGCTGTATAGTTTGCTGCTGTTTCCTTTAATTGTCTTTATCATTTTTGTTTACCGAAAATATAGTTCTAAATTTTACCGGGCGAGACGAGAAAAATTAAGCCAATTAAACGCCAAAATCGCAGAATCTATTTCTGGGATGTCGATTGTACAACAGTTCAATCAAGAGCGTCGATTAGTAAAAGAATTTGAAAAAATTAATAAAGATTATTACGATGTAGGAATGAAGAACATCAAATTTAACGCGTTACTTCTAGGTCCTGCAATCGATTTAATCTATGCGTTAGCGGTTGTTATTATTCTTAGTTTCTTTGGTGCAGAATCACTAATTGGTCCTGTGGCAATTGGAACGATTTATGCTTTTATTAGTTATTTTGATCGTTTTCTTGAAGCGATATATAATGTGATGGAACGACTGGCGATGTATCAAGAAGCAATTACAGCAGCCTCACGCGTATTTCGTATTATGGATGAAACAGAAGAAGTTCCAGCTCAATTAAACGATCCAGAAGCGAAAATCACACGGGCGAAAATTGAATTTAAAGATGTTTCTTTTGCTTATGAAGGTGGTCGTGATGTCCTTAAAAACATTAGCTTTACTGCAGAGCCAGGTCAAACTGTTGCGCTTGTTGGCCATACTGGAAGTGGTAAGAGTTCGATTATTAACTTAATGATGCGTTTTTATGAATTTGAACGTGGCGATATTTTAATTGATGGAAAATCGATTAAGTCACACCAAATTGCCGAATTACGGAAGAAGACAGGGCTTGTTTTACAAGATAGTTTTATGTTTTATGGAGATATTAATACGAACATTCGTTTATATGACAAAACTATTTCAAACGAACAAATTGTAGACGCTGCAAAATTTGTTCAGGCGGAAGGATTTATTCAAACGTTATCAGATCAGTATAATCATAAAGTTATTGAGCGGGGTGCATCGTTTTCTAGTGGGCAAAGACAACTGATTTCTTTTGCGAGAACGGTAGTTACTAATCCGCAAATTCTTGTGTTAGACGAGGCAACTGCAAACATTGATACAGAGACCGAAAGCTTAATTCAAACAGGATTAAAACGAATGAGAGAAGGACGGACGACGATTGCGATTGCGCATCGACTTTCGACAATTAAGGATGCCGACTTAATTTTAGTTTTATCCAAAGGGCGAATTATTGAACGTGGTACACACGAAACATTAATTGCCGAACAAGGAGTTTATCATTCCATGTACAAATTGCAAAATAGCGGTATGGATTTAGACGCAGCACTGTAAGCAGAGATGTTTATTTCACATGGTAAAAGGAATATAATGAGAAGCGAAGTGTTATAGCAGATTAGTAGGGGGAATTAGTTGTGTCATTAGTTATTTCAATTATTATTACACTTGTTTTTGGAGCTGGAATTATTATGATTAGAATGAAAGCATCCAAACGACCAGCAAGTGTGAAAGGGATTATCATACCACCAATAATGATGTCGACAGGCGCGCTTATGTTTGTCATTCCTTTTTTCCGTGTATCGTGGATAGATATTTTAGAGGCTATTGCGATGGGGCTTGTATTTTCCATTATATTAATTTGGACAACGAAATTTGAAGTTCGTCATCAATACGTGTTTATTAAACGAACAAAAGCTTTTCCAGTTATTTTGATGGGATTACTCCTTATTCGAATTTTTATTAAGTACTGGATTAGTGGATCTTTAGAAGTTGGGGAATTGTCCGGAATGTTCTGGATTATGGCATTTGCGATGATTGTACCCTGGCGAATTGTGATGTATTTCCAATATAAAAATACAGAAAAAGAACTTAGTAAAGTAGAAGTTAGTGCAGACTATGAATAATAGTGAAAGCATTTTCGAAAACTGCTTGAATTATGCAGTATGAATAGCTTATAATGAATAATGTTACATCGTGAGTAATGTTACTTGCCGGATGAGTGAAGCAAATCCGAGACTGACGCGGCCAGTTAAAAAAGGGCTTCCGAGTTTGGCTTGAAAAAAGGAGGACAAAAGCATGAAAAAATGGTTATTAGTAGTTTTAACTTTAGCACTAGGTTTGTCGCTTGCGGCTTGTTCTGGTTCTAATAGTTCAGACAAAAAAGAAGATACTAAGAAATCTGAAACAACCAATGTGAAAGATGATGTTCTAAATTACTATATGTCTTTAGTAGATGTAATTGACACAAATAATGCAGATTATAATGCATATGTAGCAGCAGTTGGTGCAGATCCAAAACCTGGTGAAGCAGAACTAGCAGCACTTGCAAAACCTGCAAGTGAATCTGCATTAAAAGTTTCTGAAACACTCGCTAGTCAAAAAACACCTGATCTTGGTAAATATACAGATGATTTCAAAACAGCTGTAGAAGACTTAAGTATTGCATACAAACAAGAGTCAGATGCGCTTAAAGCTAGCGGACGCGATACAACAAAAGCAGACGAAGCAATGGCTAAAGCAGATGAAGCAATTGCTAACGTATTAAAAGAAGCAGGGCTTAACCCTTCAAGTATTACAACAGATACAGCTTCTTGATAACAAAGAAAGACAGTTTCCTTTTCGGAGGAAGCTGTCTTTTTTTTATTTCTTTTTCGTTTGATTAATTTCATTTTGTAATTGTTCAAAAGTGGCCATTAATTCTTGAGATTTAACTTCTAGTAGCTCTTTTTGGTCAAGTTCGGTATCATTGAATAAGACAGGATCACCAAAGCGAATAATAATTTTTTTACGCTTCAAGATTTCACCAAATGTTTTTGGACCATCATAGACAGCGGGAAGCATTGGTACTTTCGCTTTATGAGCAATGGTTACTGCACCACGCTTTAAATGTAGATTTGTCGTTTTTCTTGTACCACTAGGAAAAATTCCCACTACTTTACCAGATTTCAACATCCGGATAGGTGCTTTAATGGCACTTGGACCCGGATTGTCGCGATTTACTGGAAAGGCGTTTAAGTGAGTCATTAGCCAGTTAAGCATTTTTCCTTTAAATAGCTCTTGCTTAGCCATATAATGGACAGGCGTTGGCGACAAGGCGAAACCAAGGTATAAGATTTCAATCCAAGACGTATGCGTGGAAACGACGACATAAGGTGCTTCAATAATTTTGTCTTTATTTTGTACTTGAAATCGCCCACCAATAATAATTAAAATAAAATGAACGAGATTTTTTGCAAAATGATAAAACAACTTCTTCACTCCCAGTATTGCTAGTTATTTTTTTAGACTATATCTAGTATACTTAAAAATAACAACTTTTGCATTAAAAATAAATAATCTTGCGGAGAAAGAAAAGAGGATAATCATGAAATTTTTACATACAGCCGATTTACATTTAGGGAAAATTGTTTCCGGAGTATCGATGCTTACGGAACAAGAATTTATTTTAGCCGAAATAACGAAAATTGCACAGGAAGAAAAAGTGGATGCGCTAATTGTGGCGGGGGACTTATACGATCGTGCCGTGCCACCAGCTGATGCAGTCAAAGTCTTAAATGATATATTAGTAAAATGGAATGTGGAGCTAGGTATCCCGATTTTTGCGATTAGCGGGAATCACGACAGTGCAGAACGATTGTCCTTTGGTACGCAGTGGTATGAAAGTAGTAAACTTTATATGAAAGGAAAATGTAGCGCTGATTTTGAAGCGATTCCTTTTATGGATGCCGAAGTTTGGCTTGTTCCTTACCATGAACCAGCTATCATTAGAGAGGCTTTTAAAGATTATTCGATTCGAAGCTTTGAAGATGCTATGCAAGCTGTAACGAAGCAAATTCGGGCTAAATGGAATCCTAACAAAGCGCAAATATTAGTGGGACATGCTTTTGTTTCTGGTGGGATACCGAGTGACTCGGAACGACAACTGGCAATTGGAAACGTGGACCGTGTATCGACAAATTGTTTTGATGGTTTTACTTATACAGCGCTTGGCCACTTGCATCATCCACATGCGATCAATCACCCATCCATTTTTTATAGCGGTTCTCCGCTCAAGTATTCCTTTTCGGAAGTGAATGATAAGAAGAGTGTGCGGATTGTTGAAATCGAAGGCAATTCGCTAGTTCATGTGGAAGAGCGCTTGCTTACACCAAAACATGACATGCGAATAATTTCTGGAACTTTGGCGGAACTTACAGAGAATTTGGTTGAAAAACCAGATGATTTCTTTCAAGTGAATTTAATGGATGAAGGTGCGTTAATCGATCCTATGGGGAAATTACGTCAATTTTATCCGAATATTTTACATTTAGAACGAAAAAAACAACAATTAAAAGAATCACAAGCTAATTTTGAAGAAGTAATGAAAAAAGATGATCTAGAACTATTTGGTCAATTTTTTGAATATGCGAATGGGACGGAATTAACCAATGAGCAAAAACAAAAATTAACGGAAGTTTTTGAGCTTGCGAGAAAGGAAGAGGCAGAATGAGACCAATCAAACTAACAATGCAAGCTTTTGGTGCTTACGCTAAAAAAGAAGTGATCGATTTTGAGAAACTGGGAACAGAGCAAATCTTTGTCATTTCTGGAAAAACGGGTGCTGGTAAATCAACTATTTTTGATGCAATTAGTTTTGCGATATTTGGAAAAGCAAATACGTTTGATAGAGAGAGTTTCTCGATGCGTAGTCATTTTGCGACGGATAAAGAACTTACAGAAGTGACGCTCATTTTTAGACTGAAAGAGCATATTTATCAGATTAGCCGTATTCCTCAGCAAGAAATTGCCAAACAGCGCGGAAACGGGACGACAACTTCTCCTCAAAAAGCCGAATTATATGAACTGATTGGCGATGAAATGAAATTACTAGCAAGTTCAGTTCGAGATGTTAATACGAAAATGGAAGAGCTAATTCAATTAAATGTCGATCAATTTAGACAAATTTTGATGATTCCCCAAGGTGAGTTTCGTGAACTACTTGTTTCTGATAGTAAAGAAAAAGAAGTAATATTGCAACGACTTGCGCATACGCTTTATTATGAAAAAGTAGAAAATATTTTATGGGAAAAGCAAAAAGAAGCAGAAGTTTTAGTAACAGAAGCCAGGAAAAAAGTGGCCGAACTTGCGGAACTTAGCACACCGGGTGTAGAAGTTGCTGGGAAGACGACCGTCGAAATCAGTACACTCCAAACCAAGCTTATTGCCCAAGAAGAAGGTCATTTATCCGATTTAGAACGGGAATTACTTGTTATCCGAGAAGAAACTAGTAAAGCAGTTGAAAAAGTGACGTTAGCTAAAGAACAGCTACTTGATTGGCATAATTTAGACTTATATTCAGAGGAAGTAGCATCACTCGAACAAGCGATGGAGTATTATAAAACGATGGAAGAACGCGTTGAAAAAGCAAAAAGAGCGAGTAATTTACGTTCACAAGATGTCCTTTGTATTCGTTTAAAAGAACAATTACAAACAGCAGAAATGACTGAAAAACAAGTTGTCAAGGATGCTGAAAAAGTAGCAGAACAATTTGCAAACGCTAAAAAGCAAAAAGAAATGCTTGCTGAACAAGAAGCTGAATATGAAAAAAACAAGCAACATCTGTTCCAACTAGAAGAAATGGAACCGAAAATTATCGAACTGGAAACAATTACCGTGCAAAAATGTCGTGCCGAATTAGCGTGGAAAGAACAAGCAGATCTTTTACAAAAAGTCATGACGAATCAGCAAGCGTTATTGGAAGAATTACATTTAGCAGAAACACAGTTGACTGAAATAACGAAAGCTGAATTAGCTAGCCTAGAAGCCATCAACCAACGAACAACCATCGAATCACTGATGGAAAAAAATCAAGAATTGATAAATAAACGAACAAAAATGATTTCTTGGGAGAAACAAAAGCAAACAGCAGAACAAACTTTAACGCAACTTTTATCTGAAAAAGCAGCTATCGAGGCGATGATAAAACAAGAAGAAGCAAAGTTCGAAAAAGAACAAGCTGCGATTTTTGCGGAACATCTACATGACGGAGAAGCTTGTCCTGTCTGTGGTTCCCATACGCATCCAGAACTGGCGACTTGGAAAGAGGCTGCTGATGCAGAAAAATTAGAAGCAGCAAAAGCAGATTTACAAGCTAAACAATTAACAATTGCTGCTACAGAAAAATCGATTAGTCAACTCGAATGGCAATTAAACGAGTGGGCGGATGTTCAAGATTTAAGTTTAGCAGAAGTAGAAAAGCATTTGGCGGAACAACAGCAGTCAACAAAAGAGCTAACGAAACAAATCGAGGAATTACAATTAAAAGTAGCTCAAAAAGAAACCATCCAAACAAAAATGACCACATTAAAAAACAAACAAACGGAAGCCGAATCAGAAAAAAATAATTTAGGAGGGCAAGTGGAAAGCTTACATCAACAGGTGCAACTAACGACAGGGAAATTGACTTATTTAGAACAATCTATTCCAGCTAGTATACGAGATAAGGCTATTTTTGATCAACAGAAAAACACGCTTCAAGCGAATATTCAAAACTATAAAGAGAAAAAAGAGCGAGTGGATGCAGCCTATCAACAAGCAGAAAAAGAAACTACTAGATTAGAATCCACTTTAACTGTTGCTATCAAAACAACAGCTGATGCGAAAAATGCTTTACAAGTGCAACGAGAAATTTTTAAAGTGGCGATGAAGGAGAACCATTTTTCTAGTTATGAAGATTATAAATATGCTTTACTATCAGATGAGGAGTTAACAAGTCTTGAGGCCCAAATTTCTGAGTACCAGAAAAAACGGCATTTAGCAATATCTCGCCAAGCAGATTTAACTGTAAAACTAAAAGATAAACAAAAGCCAAATATCGAACAACTAGAAATTTTCATGAAAGAAAAACAACAAATATTAACAGAAATAGAAGAAAAAACAATGAGGCAACGTGAACTAGTAACAAAACGTAAAGAACTCGTAGAAAATTATCAAAAAAGTATTCAAACAGTAGAACAAGCCGAAACAAGTTATGCAGATATCGGTTTGTTATCTGATGTAGCACGAGGCAAAAATCCACGTAGACTAACCTTTGAACGGTATATATTGGCCATGTTTTTAGATACGATTATTCACCGAGCAAACCATCGATTATCGAAAATGACCAGTGGGCGATTTGAGCTACGTCGAAAAATTGAAAAAGCTAAAGGAAATGTCCAAAGTGGGCTAGAATTAGAAGTCTTTGATGAATATACAGGATTAACTCGCCATGTGAAGACACTTTCGGGAGGAGAGAGCTTTAAAACCTCACTGGCACTTGCTTTATCTCTAGCAGAAGTGGTACAAGAAATGGCTGGAGGAATTTCACTTGAGACAATGTTTATTGATGAAGGTTTTGGAACACTCGACCCAGAATCGCTTGAAGTAGCAGTGGAATGTCTACTCGAAACTCAGGAAAATGGCCGTCTAGTTGGGATAATCTCACATGTTCCTGAGCTAAAAGAGCGAATTTCTGCAAGGCTTGAAGTAACCGCAACAAACCATGGTAGTACCACAAAATTTATTACGGCTAATAGCTAAAAGACCGCCTGCATTGCCGACACCCGTCTTTTCCTATATAATAGTAATTTAGAGTAATGGACGGTTTTTGGGAGGAAGAAAGTTAATGGAGCACTTTACCGCAATTCAAAATAAAATGATTCCATATAGTGTTAAGCAGGCCGGAAAAAAACTGATGGAAGACGGAGAAATTATTCAGTTTTTCGAAAAGGATGCAACAGGTCATTTCCTAACATATTTTATTGATCAAAATGTAGTGGAAGATGCTGGAAATGAAAATTATGCATGTAGTTGTGCAGATTTTCAGCTGAATGCGATTTGCAAGCATATTTATGCGACACATTTAAAAATGGAAAAACAAAAACAAAAAGCAGCTAAACAAGATTTTAAAAATCGAATTCTTACGCAAGAATCCAATACACTTCTATCCCTTTTTCAACAAAATATGGCGCAACAACTCGATGTAGAAGAAGATAACACGAATAAAATACCGCTTCTGACGCAATATATTATTCGTCTGAAGCCAGATGATTCTAGCTATATCATGACGATCGAAGTGAAGGTTGGGACAGAACGAACGTATGTCGTGAAAAATATGAATATATTTCTTGCTGCAGTTCGTGACCGGCAGTGGCTCGTATTTACGAAAAATTTTGCTTATGACCCAAACGAACATTATTTTACAGAAGCGGATAAAAAAATTCTAGAAAAGCTTCTTCAAATCAGTGAAATTGCGAAAATGTATGATACGGATACTTTTTATTGGAATAAATCTTATGCAGAAGAAAAGAACTTAACGATTCCGCCAAGTATGGCAAGTGACTTATTAGAACTCTTGTCTGAACGTGATACGATGTGTATTATTATGAAAGATCGAGTGGAAGATATTAAATATCGGGGTCTAGCTGTTCGTCATGAGCAATTAGATTTCATCTTCGAACTTAGAAAAAGTTCTGATGATAAGTACCAATTGGAAATGGAAGATTTACAGCAAGCAATCTTTTTGGAAGCATATCAACTCCTATTTTTTGATGGTACTTTTTTTATTCCAACACATGAAGTATGGGAATCTTTAAAACCACTGATGGAGTTTCATAAAGTAACGAAAAATGAAGTCGTGCAATTTTCTGAGTCGCAATTAAGTGAAGTCGTTTCTTATGTTTTACCAGCTTTACAAAAGAGCGGAAAACTAAAATTAGACGATTCGATTGAAGGACGTATTACGCAACAACCACTTGACTGCAAACTCTTTATCGCGTTAGAGTACGGCGAACATACTTTGCGACTAGAGTATCATTACGGCAATCAACAATTCGACCCATTTGTTACAACAGAGGAAGAAAATGAAAAAATCATGATTCGAGATGTTGAAAAAGAAGCACGAGTGATGAATATTTTAGAAAGCGCACCTGTTCATTTTTCTGGAACAAAAATGGTAGTGAACAAGCAAGAAAAGGAGCTCTACCAGTTTTATTACCGGACGATTCCTAAGCTTGCAGAGTTTGCGGAAATATATATGGAAGATGGACTGGAAGAAATGGTGGAAGATAATGTTCGTCCTGTAACAACATTAGATGTTACTGGCGACAATGATTATCTTTCCGTGACCTTTGATTTTAAAGGTATACCTGAAGAAGAAGTCCAAAATGTCCTAGAATCTTTACGCGAAAAACGAAGCTATCATCGTTTGAAAAATGGTCGTTTCTTATCACTAGAATCAGAAAACTATAAACAAATGGAAGACGTTCTTCAGATGCTCGAAGTTCGTAAAAAAGATGTCCAAAGTAATATGCAAGTTCCACTTTATCGAGGGATGCAAATTTATGACATTCTAGGAGCAGGAACACAAGATGAACATCATAAATTCAGCCGATCATTTCGCGAATTATTAACGGATATAACTACACAATCTGAGGATAGTTTTGATTTACCAAGCGGATTAAAAACGGAATTACGTGATTATCAACTGACAGGATTTGAATGGATGAAATCACTTGCTAAATACAATCTTGGCGGGATTTTAGCCGATGATATGGGACTGGGGAAAACAGTTCAAACCATTAGTTTCCTAGCATCGGAATTAGAAGATAATCCGAACTTAAAACCAGTATTAATCGTTACACCAGCTTCTCTACTATACAACTGGCAAAGCGAACTTGAAAAATTTGCGCCAATGATCCCTGTTTCCGTTTTACATGGAACAAAAGAGTCGCGCATGGTTGAAATGAAGGAAATGAAGCGTGGCCATGTCTATTTAATTTCGTATCCATCGCTTCGTCAAGATATTTTGAATCTCTCGGATGTTGCTTTTTCAAGTGTTATTATTGATGAATCACAAGCCATCAAAAACTATCACACGAAAGCGTCGCAAGCCGTTCGAGCTTTGAAACGGAATCATGTTTTTGCATTAAGTGGGACACCGCTTGAAAATAGCATTGATGAACTTTGGGCAATTTTTCAAACATTAATGCCTGGGTTTTTCCCATCGCTACGAAAATTTAAAGAAATTCCGTATGAAAATATTGCAAAAATGATTCGACCATTTTTACTGCGACGTCTTAAACAAGATGTAGTAAAAGAGTTACCTGATAAAATTGAGACGAATCTTTATTCTGAATTGACCGATGAACAAAAAACGATTTACTTGGCTTATTTAGAAAAAATTCAAGCTGATTTGGAAGAAAGTAGTGGCAATGCTTCTGAAGAACGGATTAAATTGCTAGCAGGATTAACCCGTTTACGCCAAATTTGCTGTGATCCAAGTCTTTTTGTCGAAAATTATCAAGGTGAATCTGGTAAACTACTACAGTTATTTGATACAATACAGACAGCAAGAGAAAACGGTAAACGAATCTTGATTTTTTCTCAGTTCACAGGAATGCTCGCGATTATTCGCCGCAAACTAGAAGAAGATGGTCAAACATTCTTCTATATGGACGGGAAAACACCAGCGAAAACGAGGTTGGATATGGTTAACTCCTTTAATGGAGGGGAGAATGATATTTTCTTGATTTCTTTAAAAGCTGGAGGAACAGGATTGAATCTAGTTGGTGCTGACACAGTGATTTTATATGATTTATGGTGGAATCCAGCTGTAGAAGAACAAGCAACTGGACGGGCTCACCGAATTGGGCAAAAACGTGTTGTCCAAGTTTTCCGGATGATTACAAAAGGTACCATTGAAGAACGAATTTTTGATTTACAAAAGAAAAAACAAGCCCTGGTGGATGAACTTATCCAACCAGGTGAACAAATGCTAGGAAAACTTAGCACAGAAGAAATTAAACAAATTTTACAATTGGATAATGGAAGGGATGAAAAATAATGAAGAAATGGGAAGTATTCGCAGTTCAAAATGTCGGCGCAGCAGAGGAAATCATCGAAAAGTTAGTAAGTGAGGGCTACGAGAAAGAGGATATCTCCGTTTTAGCTAAATCGAAACATAATAAAAATTTAGAAACATTAGCTGAAAAAGAGAACATCGAAATCGAACGTCCAGTAAACGAAGAAGCATTCGGCATTATTTCTGGAATACTACAATCACTTAGTGGCGCAATCGTTATTCCGCAAGCATATAATCCGAAGTATGGTGCTTTATATGCAGCAGGTCCTTTTGCCAAATGGTTCTCTAAAACAGATGATAAATCTGTCAAAAAATTATTAGAGGATTTTGATTTAACCGAAGAACAAATCGATAAAATGATTGAAAATTTAAATGCAGATAATATTTTGATTTTTGCAAGATAAGAAGGAGAAATTATGCAAATTAGTCAAATATTAATTAGACACCGTGAAGAGTTAATGGAAGCTTTTTATGAAGAGTATTATACGAAAACCGATGAATATAAGTTAAGGCTTAATGCTGGCGAAGAAGAGGAATCAATTCGTTCATTAAGTATGAACTCATGTGCCATGATTATAGATTCAATAACTGGTGCGAAAGAGCGTGATTTTAATACAATTGGCAGAAGACGTTTCAATGATAAAACTGATATTAAAAAAATCCACCAGCATATGAGTGAAGTCGATAAGTTAATTCTTGCAAAACTGGTTTTTTGGAAAGAGCAGGATGAAAGCTTATATACAGATACAGATATTATTCAATTTATGATGGAAATAAAAGACATATTAACTTCGATTCAACAACGAGTGTTAGAGGGATTCATGCAAGAAAACCGTAAAAAAGTAGCAGAACAGCGCAAAGAAATCATTCAATTATCAACGCGAATTATCCCAATTACTGCTACTGTTGGAGTACTACCAATTGTTGGCACATTAGATGATGATCGTGGTTATTTTATGAAAGAAAAAGCGATAGAGTCTGCTGATAAATTAAATATCGACACGATTGTGATTGATTTTTCTAGCGCGATTTTAAAAGACGATTTAGCTACGAAACATATGGAAGATATGATTCAATCCTTTAAATTAATTGGTTTGATACCAATTCTTTCTGGCATGCAGCCGAGTTTTGCTCAACGGACTATTCAAGTAGGTTCGAATATCTCCAAATTGGATTCATTTGGCTCCTTAGAACAAGCACTTAAGCATTTAGGAATATAAAATAAAGATGAATGACATTAAGTTGTCATTCGTTTTTTTGTTATAAGAAAAAGTTATCGAAATATAACAGATTCTCTTTGTTTACTTATCGCTAGTTTTTCAGTACAATAGGTAAGAGAGACCAATCGTTTCAAGAACTGAAGGAGGAAACGTGGATGACTAATTGGAAAGAAAAAGCAAAAGCATCATTCAAGCTAAATGGCAAAACGTATCATTATTACAAACTTAAAACCTTAGAAGAGGACAAGCTTACAAACATTGAGAAATTACCATACTCTGTTCGTGTTTTACTAGAATCGGTTCTACGACAAGCAGATGGTAGAGTGATTAAGGATACTCATATTGAAGACCTTGCACATTGGTCCAAAGATGGTAACGACGGGGAAGTTCCGTTTAAACCAGCTCGAGTGATTTTGCAAGATTTCACCGGAGTTCCAGCGGTCGTTGATCTAGCCTCATTACGAAAAGCGATGGCGGATCTCGGTGGCGATCCTGAGAAGATTAATCCAGAAATCCCCGTTGATTTAGTAGTCGATCATTCAGTACAAGTCGACAGCTATGCCAATCCAGAAGCTTTAAAAATTAATATGGATCTTGAGTTCAAACGAAATATGGAACGTTATCAATTTTTAAATTGGGCGCAAAAAGCATTTGATAACTACCGAGCAGTCCCACCAGCGACTGGTATCGTCCATCAAGTTAACTTGGAATATTTAGCCAATGTTGTGATTGCGAATGAAGTAGCGGACGGCGAATTTATTGCTTTCCCTGATTCTCTCGTTGGAACTGACAGCCATACAACAATGATTAATGGTATCGGTGTGCTAGGTTGGGGTGTCGGTGGTATCGAAGCAGAAGCAGGGATGCTCGGACAACCGTCTTATTTCCCAATCCCTGAAGTTATTGGTGTCAAATTAACCGGTGCATTACCAAATGGAGCAACAGCAACTGATTTCGCGTTAAAAGTAACACAGGTCTTACGCGAACAAAAAGTAGTTGGTAAATTTGTAGAATTTTACGGTCCGGGTGTTGCAACATTACCACTTGCTGACCGAGCAACTGTAGCGAACATGGCACCTGAATACGGAGCAACATGCGGATTTTTCCCAGTAGATAAAGAAGCATTAAATTATTTAAAATTAACTGGTCGTGATGCAGAACAAATCGAATTAGTGGAAGCTTATTTAGAAGCCAATGATTTATTCTTTACACCAGAAAAAGTCGAACCAAATTATACACAAACAGTCGAAATGGATCTTTCAACGATTGAACCAAACCTAGCTGGACCAAAACGGCCACAAGATTTGATTCCGCTTTCGAAAATGAAAGATACGTTCCGTGAATCACTTACTGCCAAAGCCGGAAACCAAGGATTTGGACTAGACAAATCAAGTATAGACAAAGAAGTTACCGTAACTTTTGGTAACGGTGATAAGTCAACAATGAAGACTGGTTCTGTTGCGATTGCGGCGATTACAAGTTGCACGAATACTTCTAATCCGTACGTAATGTTAAGTGCCGGTTTAGTTGCTAAAAAGGCCGTCGAAAAAGGCTTAGAAGTACCAAAATTTGTAAAAACATCTCTAGCTCCAGGTTCTAAAGTAGTTACTGGTTATTTAGAAAAAGCTGGCTTACTCCCTTATCTTGAAAAACTTGGTTTTGATTTAGTTGGCTATGGTTGTACAACATGTATTGGTAATTCCGGACCATTAAAAGACGAAATTGAAGAAGCAATTCAAGAAAATGATTTACTTGTTTCTGCTGTTTTAAGTGGAAATCGTAACTTTGAAGGAAGAATTCATGCACTTGTAAAAGCAAACTTCCTTGCTTCACCACCGCTTGTTGTTGCTTATGCGCTTGCTGGAACAACAAACGTTGATATGCTAACTGAACCAATCGGACGTGGAAATAATGGCGAGAAAGTGTTCTTAGATGATATTTGGCCTAGCTCAGAAGAAGTAAAAGCACTTGTTCAAGAAACGGTTACGCCAGAACTTTTCCGTGAACAATATGCCCATGTATTTGACGAAAATGCTGCTTGGAATGCAATTGAAACAACGGAAGATGCCCTTTATAAATGGGATGAAAATTCTACGTATATTGCGAATCCGCCATTCTTTGATAATTTAGCAAAAGAAGCAGGCAGAGTGGAAGTTTTATCCGGGCTACGAGTTATCGGTAAGTTTGGTGATTCTGTTACAACAGACCATATTTCCCCAGCTGGAGCAATTGGCAAAGATACGCCAGCAGGGAAATTTCTCCAAGCGCAAGGTGTCGCTATTCGTGATTTCAATTCTTACGGTTCACGCCGTGGTCATCATGACGTAATGATGCGTGGAACATTCGCGAATATTCGTATCAAAAATCAAATCGCTCCTGGAACAGAAGGTGGTTACACAACTTACTGGCCATCTGGAGAAGTCATGTCGATTTATGATGCATCTCGTAAATACATCGAAAATAATACCGGCTTAGCTATTCTTGCTGGGGATGATTATGGAATGGGTTCCTCGCGTGATTGGGCTGCTAAAGGAACGAGCTTACTTGGTATAAAAACAGTTATCGCGAAAAGTTATGAGCGGATTCATCGTTCGAACTTAGTGATGATGGGTGTTTTACCACTTCAATTCCAACCAGGTGAGGATGCAGAAACACTTGGATTAACTGGTTCAGAAAGTCTTCAAGTAGAAATAGGTGAAGATGTAGCGCCTAAAGATATTATTCAAGTAACAGCTACTCGAGAAGATGGTAGCCAGTTTGCTTTTAAAGCACTGGCAAGGTTTGACTCAGAAGTAGAAATTGACTATTATCGTCATGGTGGAATTTTACCAATGGTATTACGTGGAAAATTAAAATAAAGGTTAAAGAGGCGAAAAGTAAATTCGCCTCTTTTTTAATGACACTTGCAAAAAGAGAACATATGTTTTATGATGGAGTAGTGAGGGGCGTGAGGGAATGCGATATCAGAAAATTAGTTTCATTAGCACAGGAATAATTGCAGCGATTCTAGGTTATCTGATCTTTGCGAGCAACTACAAGCCAGATGTACCTAATTGGCTACTTTTTCTGTTTTTAGCATTAAGTATTGCCGTTGCTTTTAGTCAATGGAAAGAGCAGCGACTAATTTGGAGTTGTATAGGCCTTTTTATTGCTATTTCCATTAGTATTTATTACATTTTATCGATATAGGAGGAAGTTAATTTGTCTGAAGAATTACGTTGCCCATGGTCGATTAATGATCCATTTGAACTGGAATACCACGACAAAGAGTGGTGTGTCCCAAGTACAGATGATACTTATTTATTTGAAATGCTCAACCTAGAAGGAGCCCAAGCTGGTCTTTCTTGGAAATTAATTTTACATAAAAGAAAAGCCTATCAAGAAGCTTTTTTGGGTTTTGATATTGATCAATGCGCCAAGTTAACGGATGAACAACTAACTCGTATTGTGACGGATGCAGCTATCGTTAAAAATCGCTTAAAAGTAAAGGCTGTTCGCACCAATGCACTTGCTACCCAAAAAGTACAAGCAGAATTTGGTTCATTTGCCAATTATATTTGGGGTTTTACAGATAACGAGCGAATTATGAATAAATGGCAAAATCTGGAATCAGTCCCAGCAAGTAACGCCTTATCAGAAACAATCAGTAAAGATTTAAAAAAACGTGGCTTTAAATTTGTTGGTCCGGTTATTATTTATTCATATCTACAAGCGATTGGTATTGTTGAGGATCATCTAATTACCTGTCCATTCCATTCGATTAATAGGGAGGAAGCTAAATGATTGCACCAAAATTAAAACAAGGTGATGAAATCCGTATCGTTGCACCAAGTCAGTCAATGCATATTTTAACTAAAGAACAAGTAGATTTAGCTGTTAAACGTTTAAATGAAATGGGTTTTAAAGTGAGTTTTGGAGAACATGTACTAGAAACGGATTGTATGATGAGTTCTAGTATCCATTCACGTGTTACAGATATTCACGAAGCCTTTAATGATACAAATGTAAAAGCGATTTTGACCGTTATTGGTGGGTTTAATAGTAATCAATTATTACCTTATTTGGATTATGATTTAATTGCAGAAAATCCGAAAATCCTTTGTGGTTTGTCTGACATCACAGCGCTTGCAACGGCAATTTACACTCAAACGGAGCTAGTTACTTATTCAGGTCCGCATTTTTCCACTTTTTCAATGGAGCGAGGAGTGGAATTTATCCAAGAATCTTTTCAGGCCTGCCTGACACAAAAAGAGGAGTATGTATTAAAAGAAAGTCCAGTATGGAGTGATGATCCGTGGTATCTTGACCAACAAAATAGAAACTTTATTCCAAATTCAGGCTTATCAGTGGTACATCCAGGTGAGGCAGAGGGGATTTTAATTGGTGGCAACCTATGTACGCTTAATTTATTGCAAGGAACGGAATTTATGCCTAATTTAAAAGACACCATTCTATTTTTAGAAGATGATGAGCTAATAACAGCAACGCTTTTTGACCGCGATTTAGAGTCACTTCTAAGTCAACCAGGTGCAAATGAGATAAAAGGATTGGTTATTGGGCGTTTTCAAAACCAATCAGCTGTCACCGAAGAGGAATTAAACTTTATTATTAAAACGAAAACAGCTTTACAAGAAATCCCGGTTATCACGGGCGCTGATTTTGGGCATACCCAGCCAATTGCAACGTTTCCAATTGGTGGGAAAGTTCATATTGATACGAACAACGAAGCTAAAATTCGTATTATGACCCATTAAAAAAGTGGTTGTCCGCAAATGGACAACCACTTTCATTTTAACTTAATGCGACATCTCGTTTTTTAAATAGGAAGAAAGTGAAGAATAGGATAATCGCAGTATAAACACCGAGCCCGGCAATTATTTGCCAGTCTGCTAAGTTACCGGCAATTTTATTACCACCAACTGTGTCATTAAGACTAAGTAGGTTGAAGATAATCCATTTCATCCATTCATATTTTTCGATGGCAAGTGGTAGTAGTTGGCGAATAATACTGCCAGAGAATAAAATCCCGACGCCAACCCCGACTGCCAGAGCCTGCGAACGAACAACAGAAGAGAAGAAGAACGCGATAGTTGCGTATACAATCATCAATATGAAATTCGTTCCTAACATAGTCCAAGCATGTTCCCAAGCTGTTAGCGATCCTGTATCAGGGGAGAACGGCATGAAAATCGATTGTCTTGGTAATATAAATGAAAAAATAAAACTTGCTAAGAACAGTGTAATCGAACTAATAACGCTGTAGATAATACAAACAATATATTTAGAGAATAATATCTGACTTCGCGAATAAGGGCGTGTTAGCAATAATTTAATCGTTCCGGCAGAAAACTCTGTAGCAACAATCATACTTGCCACAATAACGACTAGCATGGTTGCAATAGCTGCTGAACTACCTAGCGTACCAAAGAAGTTTGCACTGGAAATTCCAGATAAATTACTTGTTACAGGTTGTTCATCTGCATCGGCATAAGTTTGATAATAATCAATTTGTGTTTGAAGATTTTCTTTTTCTGCTTTTGAACTAGCTGCTTTTTCTTGTGCTTTTAAGTATGCCACAGAATCTGTTAGCGAAAGTGTTTCTGCTTTATAAGTTGGATTTCCATCGGCATCAACGGAGTTCCAGTAAGCTTCTTCGCTTACTGGGTTACCTTTAGTATCGTAATAAGCAGTGATACCAAAGTTATTCATACTAGCGCTATCTACACCAGTAGTATCCACACGGCTGACGAAAAACATGAGAATTGCTAAAGCTAAAATTACTAGGAATAATACGATTTGCATAATCCAGCTTGATTTACGTGCAAATAATTTAATGAATTCATTTTTTACTAATGCTATCATGCTTTTTCCCCTCCGTTTTTAGTTAATGCTAGGAACCGTTCTTCAAGAGAGGCTTGGAGCGGAACCATTTCTAATAAATCAATATCTGCTTGAATCAAGGCACGAGCAATTAAATGGATATCATCCTGCGCGACTTCGATTTTGAATAAATTAGCTTTTTCAGCAACGATTTTGACTGGTAATTTATGCAAGACTGCTTTTGTTGCTTCTGGATTTGTTACTTTAAGATTATAGACAGCGACATTATTTTCAAGTAAGTCACTCATTTTCTCAATGTGCGTTAACACACCTTTGTTGATAATGGCGAAACGATCTGTGATTTGTTGAATTTCGCTAAGTAAGTGGCTAGAAATTAAAACAGAAGTACCCTTGTTTGCTAAATCACGTATCAGACTTCTAAATTCTGCCATTCCTTGAGGATCAAGTCCGTTAGTCGGTTCATCTAGGATAAGTAGGGAGGGACTATGAATTAAAGCTTGTGCAACACCTAAACGTTGTCGCATACCAAGTGAGTAGGTTTTTACTTTTTGATCAATTGCACCTGTAAGTTTAACCAACTCCACGATTTCACGAATATGTTCATCTGTAATTGGTTTTTGACTCATCCGTGCGAATTGTTTTAAATTATTCCATCCAGACATGTACATGTAAAACTCTGGATTTTCAATAATGGCACCAATTTCAGCAATAGCTTCTTTAAAATCGGTATCCACATTTTTACCATTAATAAAAACGGTACCTTCTGTGCGACGAATTAAGCCAACAATAGATCGGATAATGGTTGTTTTCCCGGCACCATTTGGGCCAAGTAATCCAAACACTTCTCCTTTATGAATATCAAAGCTGATATCTTGGACGATTGCTTTTTGTCCAATTTTCTTTGTGACATGTTCTAGTTGTAAAACTGTCTCACTCATAAGCTCACTCCTTTAATTTATCTGTTATTAATTATACTTATTAATAGTACTAAATACATTCGTCTAAAGAATGGGAAAAAGTCAGACTTTAGTAGTAGTCTGCTTTTCAAAGTTTAGGTGCCAGTCAATGCTGTAATGATCAATGACGTTACAATACTTAGCACTCCAAAAAGCTTCTTGAATAGGTGTTTCAATAGTCCCGGTTTTCGAAAGTAGTGCAAAAGCATGGACAAAACTTTCCTCGGTTTCAAAGTTTACTACAATGGAAAGTCGGTTGCCAGCATCTGTTTCACCATCTAACGTATCCGAAAAATAAAATAAGTCTTTTGCATCTTTGGTAATTCTTGCATGCAAAATGCGTTCTCCTAAAGCTTTATCACCAGAGAAGCCTTCTATTTCATGAAAATAGCGTATCTTTGTAATTTCAGCTTGAAAGACTTTTTTATAGAAATCAAGTGCATCACCTGCTTCTCCATTAAATGTAAGATAGGGAAGTACTGATTCAATCATTAAAAACCAACTCCATTCAAATTTTATTATACTAATTTCTAATGCAAAAGCGCAAGCCCTGGGATGGACTTGCGCTTTCTTCTAACTTTATATATTAATAGTGGACAAGTTAGCTAGTTTCATACACCTTTGTAAGCTTCTAGGTAGATTTCTTTTAGTTCGCTTACAAGTGGTTGTTTAGGGTTGGCAGTAGTACATTGGTCCATGAATGCGCGATCTGCAAGTGTATCTACAACAGCATCTAAATCTTTTTTCGCCACATTTTGCCCTTTAAGACTCATGTCGATACCAACATCTTTACCAAGTTTGATGATTTCATCTACAAGTGATTTAACGCCTTCTTCTGTAGTTGTAGCAGGGAAGCCGATAATACGAGAGATACGAGCGTAATCTTCATCTGCACGGAAGCTTTCATATCTTGGGAATAACGCATGTTTTTTAGGTTTAAGTGCGTTATAACGAATAACGTGTGGCATAAGGATGGCATTCGCACGACCATGAGGGATGTGGAATTCAGGTCCGATTTTGTGTGCCAAACTATGGTTAATTCCAAGGAACGCATTGGCAAACGCCATACCAGCTAGGGCAGAAGCATTATGCATTTTTTCACGTGCATCAGGATCACCCTTAAGAACGGAATCACGTAGGTTTTCAAATACAAGTTCGATTGCACGGATGGATAAACCACGAGTATAATCACTTGCCATTACAGAAACATAAGATTCAATGGCGTGAGTTAGAACATCCATACCAGTGTCAGCAGTGATGTGTGCTGGAACAGTTGTTACGTATTGTGCATCGACAATAGCAACGTCTGGAGTTAGTTCATAGTCAGCAAGTGGGTATTTAATGTTATTTTCTTTATCCGTGATAACCGCAAAAGGAGTTACTTCAGATCCAGTACCACTTGTTGTTGGAATCGCAACAAATTTCGCTTTTCCACCAAGTTTAGGATATTTGAAAGTACGTTTACGGATATCTAAGAATTTTTGTTTTAGTCCGAAGAAAGAAGCTTCTGGATGTTCATAGAATAACCACATACCTTTAGCTGCATCCATTGCTGAACCACCACCGAGTGCGATAATAGTATCAGGTTTGAAGTCTTTCATTAGTTCGGCACCTTTATAAACCGTTACATCAGATGGATCTGGTTCAACATCAGCAAATACTTGGTAAGATACATCGTTGCCACGTTTTTTCAAATGTTCGATTACAACGTCAACATATTTGAATTGAACCATTCCTGGGTCAGTTACGATAAATACACGTTCAACTCCTTCCATTTTTTGAAGGTATTGAGTGGAGTATTTTTCAAAGAAAATTTTTGGTGGAAGTTTGAACCATTGCATATTATTTCTCCGATCCGCGATACGTTTAACGTTCAGCAAGTTAGTCGCACTTACATTTTGTGATACAGAGTTTTTACCATAGGATCCACAACCAAGCGTTAGGGAAGGGATGAAGCCGTTATAAATGTCACCGATACCTCCTTGAGCGCTTGGTGCGTTTACGATGATACGGCAAGCTTTCATACGAATACCGAATGCTTTTTGAACTTCTTTATCAGTTGAATGAATAACTGCAGAGTGTCCAAGGCCTCCGTATACGAGCATTTCTTCACAACGATCGAATGCTTCTGCTTGGTTAGCTGCTTCGATAAATGCAAGAACTGGGCTAAGTTTTTCATGAGATAGTGGGTATTTGTCGCCTACACCTTTAATTTCAGCAACAAGAATTTTTGTATCTTCTGGAACTTTAAAACCGGCTTGGTTAGCAATCCATGCAGGGGATTTACCAACTACATCTGGATTAAGTGTTCCTTTTTCAGGATTGATTACATAGCTTTCTAATTTCTTGAATTCAGCGCCCTTAACGAAGTAACAATTGTTAGCTTCCATTTCTGCTTTTACTTCTTTGGCAACTTCTTTGTCCACGATAACTGCTTGTTCAGAAGCACAAATCATCCCTTGGTCAAAAGATTTAGAAAGAATAATGTCATTTACAGAACGTTTGATTTTAGCTGTTTTGTCAATGTAAGCTGGTACGTTACCTGGGCCGACACCTAGTGCAGGTTTACCAGTAGAGTATGCTGATTTAACCATTCCAGCACCACCAGTTGCAAGAACTAAAGCAACTTTATCGTGGTTCATTAATTGCTTTGTTGCTTCTAATGAAGGTTTTTCAACCCATTGGATACAATGTTCTGGTGCTCCAGCTGCGATTGCTGCATCATAAACAACTTTTGCTGCTTGAGATGAACAACGTTGTGCACTTGGATGGAAAGCAAAGATGATTGGATTACGAGTTTTAATTGCGATAATTGCTTTGAAAAGAGTAGTGGAGGTAGGGTTTGTTACAGGTGTAACTCCGGCAACCACACCAACTGGTTCAGCAATTTCGATAACGCCTGTTTGTTCATCTTCATTAATAACACCAACTGTTTTGTTGTTTTTAATGTTGTTCCAAATATATTCTGTTGCGAAGATGTTTTTAATACATTTATCTTCGTATAATCCACGTCCAGTTTCTTCTACTGCTAATTTTGCAAGGGGCATATGTTGGTCAAGTCCGGCAAGCGCCATCGCATGTACGATATTGTCTACTTGTTCTTGGTCGTAATTTTCAAATGCTTTCAATGCTTTTTGTCCATTGTCTGCTAATCTGTCAATCACTTTTTGAACTTCTAATACTTCTTGGGCCGCATTTTCTTTAATTGCCATTTTCCAGAACCTCCTAATATTTGTTCGGGACTCAAAATGTCCATAGTAGACTTTTAACGTCCCTGATAATCCAAAAAAATTTGACTTCTTGCTTTGCCGTATTCTTTTGTTTTATTTGATTACACCGTTAGTATAAGCCATCAGAAAAAGTTTGTCCAGTATTTCACGTGAAAATATTCACAAATAGGTGAAAATGAGTGAATAGTCCTTTAGTAAAAGCTCTTTTTAGTCATTTAGATGTAGCTTGAATGAGATGTTTTATCATCAATGATTAAGCCAGATACCATCTTTAACTATCTGGCAAATCTTTGGTTATCGTCATAATATGGATGTATTCGAATAGAAACAATGTCATGGTTTCGTTACAATTCTCATAGGTGACAGCTAATAGTTCTTTTTGCTTATTTGTTTATTAGTTACGTTTTTAAGCACTTTTTTTGAAAAGAGGATTATTTTCTTGACTTTGAGATTATTGTTATGTAAGATAAATACAAGTAAAAAATGACAGCTATGATGAAGAGTAAGTAGCATGATGAAAGTTTTGAGAGAGCTGACGGGTGGTGTGAGTCAGTAGCGGACATGATGTGAATGGACTTCTGAGCTCTCGGCCAAACGGGATTTCCTTAGTAGGTTGCAGCGATTAGGCCTTATCGTTACACAAGGCGCCCATTCGGAAGTTGGATGGATTAAGTGAACTGTTTTTGCAGTTAATCAAGGTGGTACCACGGGTCTCTCGTCCTTGTCTAGTATATTTGCTAGGCTTGGAGAGAGGCCCTTTTTTAATTTTATAAAATGAAAGCATCAAACAAGAATAGTACTTTCTCATTAATTTCCAAGAGAGTTAGCGTGTGGTGGGAGCTAATAAATTGGTGAGTTAGGAATGGGCCTTGTGCGTGATACCTTGAAACAAGTAGTAGGGGTAAACGGGAGCTCCCGTTATCGAGCAGCTGAATCATCAGCACTGAGATAGGAGGTTTTCTCCTAACATGAGGTGGCACCGCGATAACTCGTCCTCTGAAAAAGCATCATTTTGCGCTTTTTCAGAGGGCTTTTTTTATTTTCATTAAGAGAGGAATGAGCTAGATGAGAAAATTCAAAAAAATGGATGCCGATACGTTAACTGCGATATTAGCATTTCAAAGGTTAGAAGGACAAGGGAAGAGTTTACTAGAAGGAGCGGCAAAAGATGTGGACGCAGGACGCTATTCTATTATTGCTGTAAATCCTGTCCATGAAATAAAAGTCTATCAAAATGATTACTATTTAGATGGAAAACATAAAAAGGTAGCAGACCCTTTAAAAGAGATGGAAACATTTATTCAGAAAGCGAAAGTAAATGAGATAGAATTACCACTTGATTCAGGTGCAATTGGCTATGTTGGTTACGATGTGATTGCTTTATATGAGGACCTAGGTACCATTCCAACAGAAAACCGTGACATGCCTGATATTCGTTTTTATGTATATGAAACTTTTGTTATTATCGATCATCAAGCGGAAGAGTTGATATTAGTGCAAGACAATTGCTATTCCGGCAGATCGGAGGCAGAACTAGAGGAAGCTCTTCAACAAATGGAGCAGCAACTAGTAACACCTAAAAAGAGAGAGCACGATCCAGTACATGTAGCGAAAATGACTTATAAAAGTAATTATACAAAGCAAGAATATATCGATTTAGTACAACAAGCAAAAAGACATATTCAAGAGGGGGACTTTTTTCAAGTAGTCCTTTCGCAACGACTTGAAGCAGATTTTACCACTTCTCCGTTTGATTATTACCGGAAGTTGCGCTTGCTGAACCCGTCTCCATATCTTTATTTTATTGATTTTGGTGATACCGTTTTAATTGGTTCATCTCCTGAAAGTTTAATTAAAACAAAAGGTCAGCGAGTGATTACCAATCCAATCGCGGGTACAAGAAAACGCGGGGCTACAAAGCAAGAAGATGAACAACTTGCAGCGGAATTATTAGCGGATGAAAAAGAACTGGCAGAGCACCGGATGTTAGTAGATTTAGGTAGAAATGACATTGGCAAAATTGCTGTAACTGGCTCTGTAGAAGTACCCGTTTACCTGACGATTGAAAGGTACCGTTTCTTAATGCATCTTGTTTCGGTAGTAGAAGGAACATTAAAACCGGAGCTCACAGCAATGGATGCGCTTCGGTCCACACTTCCAGCAGGAACCGTAAGTGGTGCACCAAAAATCAGAGCAATGCAGCGAATTTATGAATGGGAAAATGTGAAACGTGGACCTTATGCGGGGGCAGTTGGCTATTTAACTAAAAATGGTGATTGTGATTTTGCTCTTTCGATTAGAACGATGGTGTTACATGCTGGAAAAGCTTATGTTCAGGCTGGTGCAGGAATTGTTTATGATTCGGATCCAGAAAGTGAGTATTTAGAGACATTGCAAAAAGCAAAAGCGCTTTTGGAGGTGGGAGAATGATTTTACTAGTTGATAATTATGATTCGTTTACTTTTAATTTAGAGCAGTACTTAGCAGAATATTGCGAGGTTGTAGTGAAACGTAATGATGCGCCTGATTTGTTGGAAGTTGCAGACCAAGCAGACGGAATCGTTCTTTCGCCTGGGCCTGGGAAGCCAAGTGAGGCAGGTCTTCTAGAAACAGTTGTAACAAATTTTGCCAAACAAAAGCCATTACTTGGAATTTGTTTAGGACATCAAGCGATTGGCGAAGTGTTCGGTGGAGAAGTAAAACAAGCCGAAAAAATTAGACATGGCAAAGTATCAACTATGCGACAAACAGCAGGGGCGATTTTTGCGGGTTTACCTAAAGAAATTCCTATTATGCGCTATCATTCTTTAATAGTAGATAAAAATAATTTACCGACGAATCTAGAGGTATTAGCAGTTGCGACGGATGATCAGGAAGTGATGGCGATGAAGCTGAAAAATTATCCGGTTTACGGGTTGCAATTTCATCCAGAATCGATTGGGACAGTGGATGGAAAACAAATGATTAAGAATTTCGTTACAATAGTGGAAAGGGTGGATGGAAATGGAAAAATTATTACACAAAGTATATGACCAACAAAACTTATCTAAAGAAGAAATGAATATGGTAGCAATGGAAATTTTTGAAGGACGACTTTCAAAAACTAAAATAGCAGCATTTTTAATGGCACTTAAAAATAAAGGTGAAACCGCAGAAGAAATGGCTGGTATTGCTGAAGCGATGCAAAAAGTAGCTATTCAAGTAGAATTTAAAGCAGGGACAGCGATGGACAATTGTGGAACCGGTGGGGATAAATCTAATAGTTTTAACATAAGTACCACTTCTGCTTTTGTACTTGCAGCTGCAGGGATTCCTGTAGCAAAACATGGTAATAGAAGCATTTCTAGCCGTTCTGGTAGCGCAGATGTTTGTCAAGAATTAGGAATTGATATTAATATGTGCCCTGAAGATATGACTTATTTACTTGAAAATGTAGGCATTGCTTTTCTATTTGCCCCCCATGTCCATCCGAATATGAAATATGTTATGGATGTGAGAAAAGAACTGGGAACCCCAACTATTTTTAATTTAATTGGACCGCTAACCAATCCGGTGCATCTGGAAACACAATTAATGGGTATTTATCGCCGTGATTTAATTGGACAAACGGCCGAAGTATTAGGGCAACTTGGCCGAAAACGTGCATTAGTTCTTAATGGTGCTGGTTTTATGGATGAAGCTTCTCTAGCTGGTGAAAATCATTACGCTTTATATGAAAATGGTTCGGTTAGTCTCCATACATTAAATCCAATGGAAGTTGGTTTAGATATTTATCCACTAGATGCTATTCGTGGCGGGGATGCAAAAGAAAATGCGGAAATCTTGCGACATGTACTTGACGGTGAAAAGGGGCCCTATCTTGATACCGTGCTATTAAATGCAGGTTTTGGCTTGTTTGCAAATGGTAAGGTAGAAACAGTGGAAAATGGTGTTAATCTAGCACGTGAATTAATCGAAAGTGGGGCTGCCAAACAGAAGTTAACAGATTTAATCCTTTGTCAGAAAGAGGTGCTAGCAAAATGACATTTTTAGAAGAAATTTTAGCGCAAAAAGCTTTAGAGGTGGCCGAGATGCCAAACGAAAAGTTGTTAAAAAAACGCAAAACTTATTCATTTTATGAGTTTTTAAAAGCCAATACGAAGGAAATGCAATTAATTTCAGAGGTGAAACGAGCTTCCCCGTCAAAAGGAGAAATAAATATGGGTGTAAATCCGGTCACCCAAGCAAAGGCTTATGAAGCAGCAGGTGCTGGGATGATTTCTGTTTTAACAGATCCCATTTTCTTTAAAGGCTCCATAGAAGATTTGCGAGAAGTTGCTCAAAATGTAACTATTCCAGTGTTATGTAAAGACTTTATTATTAGCGAAAAACAATTAATTCGTGCCAGAAATGCTGGGGCAACTGTGGTATTGCTAATTATTTCGGCGCTAGACTCGGAAACACTTAAAGCACTTTTTAATAAGGCTTTGTCCCTTGATTTGGAAGTATTAGTGGAAGTACATGATGCGGAAGAGTTAGCTATCGCACAAAAAATTGGTGCGCAATTAATTGGAATCAACAATCGGAATTTGCATACATTTGAAGTGGATATTGCGGTGAGTGAGACGCTCGTGGAGGGTTTTATCACAGATGCTTGTTTTATTAGTGAATCAGGATTTAGGAATGCAAGAGATGTCGCACGAGTGAAAAAACACTATAATGCCGTTCTTGTTGGAGAAGCGCTTATGCGAGAAAAGACACCAGAAATAGCGGCAAGAAAGTTGAAGGTGAGACGATGATAGTAAAAATTTGTGGTTTAAAAAAAGACGCTGATGTAAAAGCGGCAGTTGATAATGGAGCGGATATGATTGGCTTTGTTTTTGCTAAAAGTAGACGACAAGTTTCTATTGAAGAAGCCCACCAACTAGCTCAACAAATTCCTGCTTCCGTAAAAAAAGTTGGGGTTTTCGTCAATCCAACTGAAGAAGAATTAATCGAAGCAATCCAAAAAGTTCCGTTAGATATCATTCAGCTCCACGGACAAGAATCTCCGGAGCAAGCAAATCGAACAGATGTAGAGGTAATAAAGGCCTTTCCTATTAAAAATGGAGAACTTCCAAATAATATAAAGGATTATCCTCATGCTTATATCCTACTTGATGCGCCTGCTGAGGAATATGAAGGCGGAAGCGGGAAAACATTTGATTGGGAAAAAATAAATGCCAACTTACTTACAAAGGAAAAATTAATTATAGCAGGCGGGCTGAACAATACGAATGTAACAGAAGCCATTGCTCGTTTTGCGCCATTCGCGGTCGATATCTCTTCGGGAGTGGAAACAGCAGGAGAAAAAGATCCAGAAAAAATTAAAAACTTCATTAAAACAGCAAAAGGAGACGATGTATTATGAATTACAAGGCCCCTGATGAAAATGGCTTTTACGGAAGATTTGGTGGAAGATTTGTACCCGAAACATTGATGAAAGCAGTAAAAGAGCTAGAAGAAGCCTATAAAGTTTCTAAAACGGATCCAGCTTTTCAAAAAGAATTAAACTACTATTTAAAAGAATATGTCGGTCGAGAAACACCGCTTTATTTTGCAGAACAATTAACCGCACATGCAGGTGGAGCAAAGATTTATTTGAAACGAGAGGACTTAAATCATACCGGTGCGCACAAAATCAATAACACTATCGGCCAAGCATTGTTAGCAAGACAAATGGGCAAACAAAAAGTAGTTGCAGAAACAGGAGCCGGACAACATGGTGTTGCAACTGCAACGGTAGCAGCACTATTCAATATGGAATGTACTATTTTTATGGGAGAAGAAGATGTGAAACGACAATCGCTTAATGTGTTCAGAATGGAACTACTTGGCGCAAAAGTAGTAAGTGTCAAAGCGGGAAGTCGAACGCTCAAAGATGCAGTAAATGAAGCTTTACGATTCTGGGTGGCAAATGTAGAAGATACTCATTATATTATGGGATCTGTTCTTGGACCACATCCATTTCCAGAAATTGTTCGCGATTATCAAAGTGTTATCGGGACCGAAGCACGGAAACAACATTTAGAAGTGGAAGGAAAACTACCGGAAGCAATTGTTGCTTGTGTGGGTGGTGGAAGTAATGCAATGGGGTTATTCCATCCTTTTGTGGAAGATAAAGCGGTTCAGATGCACGGGGTTGAAGCAGCTGGACACGGTCTCGAGACAGAATTTCATGCTGCAACGATTACGAAAGGGGAAATCGGCATTTTGCACGGTGCGATGATGGATGTTTTACAAGATGAAAATGGTCAAATTCTCGAAGCCTTCTCCATTTCGGCAGGACTAGACTACCCGGGAATCGGACCAGAACATAGCTTTTTCCGAGATATCGGTCGGGCTGAATACCATTCTGTAACAGATGATGAGGCAGTAGAAGCTTTTCAATTATTATGTCGTACGGAAGGAATTATCCCAGCACTAGAAAGCTCCCATGCGATTAGCTATGCAGTTAAACTAGCTGCTACAATGCACCCAGAAGAAAGCATGATTGTATGTTTATCTGGACGCGGCGACAAAGATGTTAATCAATTAAAAGAACGGTTGGAGGGGAAAAAGAATGACTAAAACATTAACGGAAAAAATCACTAAAAACCCAGGGAATCCCGCCATTGTTACTTATATTATGGGCGGAGATGGTGGTTTAGAACATTTAGAAGAGCAGTTACTATTCCTAGAAGAATCAGGAGTGAGCGCGATTGAAATTGGAATTCCTTTTTCTGATCCAGTAGCAGATGGGCCGGTTATTCAACTGGCTGGTTTGCGCGCTCTAAAAGAAAAAATTAGTTTGGAAGCAATTTTAACGCAATTAGCTACAAGTAAAGTTCAAGTTCCACTAATTATTATGAGCTATATTAATCCAATTTTTCATTTAGGAATTCCTAAGTTTGTCGAATTGCTTCAAGAAACGCCTGTTAAAGGGCTCATTATTCCTGATTTACCATATGAACATCAAAATCTCATCACCCCGGAAATCAATGGCACTGATATTGCACTTATCCCGCTGGTATCACTCACTAGCCCAAAAGAACGGCTCGCGGAAATTGCGGAACAAGCAGAAGGATTTATTTATGCTGTGACAGTCAACGGGACAACGGGAGTTAGAAGTGAATTTGATACACATATTGATGAGCATTTAGCTTATTTAAAAAGTATTAGCCCGGTTCCGGTACTAGCAGGATTTGGTGTTTCATCCATAGCACATGTAGAAAAATTTGCGGCAATTTGTGATGGCGTTATTATCGGGAGTAAAGTGGTTCAAATGCTACATGATAAAAAGAAAACAGAGCTTGGGAACTTTTTACAAAAGGCAGCAAATGTTCCTATCGAAATATAAATACTACTTACAATTTCTCTTTAAATATGGTAAAGTCTGGTGTATAGATTGATAAAGAGGAGTTGTAGGAATGTCTGTTGAAGTAAAACCAGAACATGCTAGAATGCTGAATAACACCAAAAATATCACCTTGGGGATTGCAATCATATCCACTATCCAAGCTATTTTAAGTACTATTTCGATTGTAAGTCTTTTTTCATTACAACAAAAAAAAGAAGTGCTTGCAAATGCAAGTGTAACTGCTCTTATCCAAAATACGATAATGACAACTACGATTATGGCAGTAGTGGGTGTGGCAATTACCATTATGCTATTTTTATCTTTTGTCAAACTTAGGAAGGGTATTATTGTCACTCCTTTAGTTTATTATTTTTACGTTGCATTCACTATTTTAGGGATTATTTTATCGCTGATTAATACAGGCATGAACTTTATTTCCCTTATATTACCAGCAGTGCTACTTGCTTTGAGTGTATCTTGTATTTTAAATCTCAGAAGAATGAAATAAAAGTAGCCATTGCGTGATTTTTACATATTAAACATAAAAAGAGAGACTTTAAAGAAAAAATCAATAGAGGTAATATAAATTATGAGTTCAAAATTAATGCGAGGAACGGCCGTGCTAACAGTTGGAACTTTGCTGTCTAAAATATTAGGAATCCTTTATGTGATACCGTTTTACTGGATAGCAGGTGGGGAAGAAGCGACTATTCTTTATCAATATGGCTATGTTCCATACCAAATATTCTTAAATATTGCGACAGCCGGTGTTCCGCTTGCAGTTGCCAAGTACATTTCAAAATATAATTCATTAAATGAGTATGCACTAAGTCAAAGATTGTATAAATCAAGTAGCTATTTAATGCTTTTTACAGGAATTGCTAGTTTTTTAGTGATGTATATTTTTGCTCCTGTTTTAGCAGGGATGCAAGAGGTCAGCGGGGGAACTAGTATAGAAGATATTACTAGCGTGATTCGGGCGGTTAGTTTTGCGCTACTTATAATTCCGGTGATGAGCTTACTGCGCGGTTATTTCCAAGGATTTCATTCGATGGGGCCATCTGCAGTATCACAAGTTATTGAGCAAGTAGCGAGAATTGTGTTTTTACTTGCTAGTACCTATATAGTATTACATTTAATTGGCGGTACGCTTGTAACAGCGATGAGTTTAGCTACATTTGCGGCTTTTGTTGGAGCCTTCTTTAGTTTAATTTGCCTTATTTGGTATTATAAAAAACGTCGACCTGGAATTCAAAAAATGATTGCAACAAGTGACAATCGTTTGCAAGTGTCGACGCTTCATTTGCTAAAAGAAATTTCGATATCAGCTATTCCTTTTATTATTGTTGGTATGGCAATGTCACTTTATCAACAAATTGATTTATTTACATTTGCTCGAGTGTTGACTTATGACGGAATGGCTGGAAAAGCAGCAGAAGACTTATTGTCGATATTTAACTTTTCAGTTCAAAAAATCATCATGATTCCTGGGACATTAGCTCTCGCATTTTCCATGACACTTGTACCTTTAGTAGCTGCTTCATTTAATAAAGGGAAAACGCGAGAAGTACACCATTATTTAACAGCTGTTTTTCAAGTGTTACTATTTCTTGTTGTACCAGCTTGCTTAGGAATTGCCTTATTAGCTGATCCGCTTTATACAATCTTTTATGGACATAATGCTGATGGGGCGATGTTACTTAGCTTTTTTGCTCCATTTGCTATTTTCTTTTCCTTATTTAGCGTCACGGCGGCTATTTTGCAAGGAATTGATGAACAGCGCTATACGGTACTTAGTTTATTGCTAGGTTTATTAACGAAATCAGTGTTACAAATGCCACTTATTTTACTTCTTGGTGCAAAAGGTGGTGCACTTGCAACGGGGCTTGGTTATATTGTTTCTGTTGTCTTTACTATTTGTATCATTAAAAAGTATGCGAATTATTCCTTTAAATACATTATTCGCCGTCTTCTGTTGATTTTAGCTATAAGCTTTGTGATGTTGGCAGTTGTTTGGCTCGTCTATCACGGCTTAGCTTTATTTTTAAATCCAGCGGCAAGATTTCCTGCTTTGATTATCGTTATTATCTCTGCTGGGGGAGGAGCTTATATTTACGCATTTCTAGCTGCGAAGGCTGGCTTGCTCGACTATATTCTTGGTGATCGGATGCAAAAAATACGTCAGAAACTTCATTTGAATTAAACGTTTTGTAACGAACAAGCCAATATTTATTTAGGTTTGTTCTTTTTTTTTAAAACAGATAATGGTAAAGTAAACAAGGATGTATAATTTAATGTAAAGGAAGTTAGACGATGGGTTCAAAACTGCTCAGAGGAACTTTTATTCTGACACTAGGAACATTAATTTCTAAAGTGCTTGGAATATTGTACGTGATTCCGTTTTATGCGATTATTGGAGGAGATGAACCAGCACTTCTATATAATTTTGGTTATGTACCGTATCAATTATTCTTAAGTGTTGCAACTGCTGGGATACCACTTGCTGTTGCAAAATATATAGCAAAATACAATGCCATGGAAGAATATGCGGTAGGACGACGTTTGTTTAGAACGGGCGTTTACTTAATGATTTTCTCAGGGATTATTTGTTTCTTAGCGATGTACGGACTTGCACCAACACTTGCTAAGATGCAACAACTGGAAGGCGGCTATAGTTTAGAAGATGGGATTCAGGTTATACGAGCTGTAAGTTTTGCCTTACTTATCATTCCAGTCATGAGCTTGTTGCGCGGATTTTTCCAAGGTTATAATTCGATGGGACCTTCTGCTGTATCTCAAGTATTAGAGCAAGTTGTCCGGATTATGTTCTTGCTTTCTGGGACATTTATTGTGATGTATGTGCTTGATGGAAATGTGGTTACTGCCGTTAGTGTAGCGACATTCTCCGCATTTGTTGGTGCATTCGCTAGTTTGATTTTATTACTTTGGTATTTTTATAAACGGAAACCGGGACTTGACCGGATGCTTTTAGAAGACCGTGGAACAGTCCATATTTCTATTCCTACACTTTATAAAGATATTATTCTATCAGCTATTCCTTTTATTATTGTTGGATCGGCTACATCACTTTATCAATTAATTGACCAATTTACGTTAGGACGTGTACTTGAATATATTGGAATAACGCCAGAGATGGTTAATTCTTATGTAGCAATCATTAACTTTGATGTGCAAAAACTAATTATGATTCCAGGAACACTCGCGATTGCTTTTTCGATGGCACTGGTTCCGTTAGTCACTGGAGCTTATGTTCGAAGAGAATATGCTCAAGTAAAAAGACAATTAAATGACGTTTTCCAAATCTTATTATTCCTAACCATTCCAGCTTGTTTTGGAATTGCTATGCTTGCTCGGCCACTGTTTACGGTATTTTTTGCGCCGAGTAATGATGGAACAGAACTTTTGCAATTATTTGCGCCAATTGCCGTTTTATTTTCGCTATTCAGTGTTTCGGCGGCAGTGCTTCAAGGGATTGATGAACAACGCTTTACCGTACTTGGTTTATTATTAGGGTTGCTTACAAAATCGGTGTTACAAATGCCACTTATTATGTTGTTTGAAGCAAAAGGATCGATTCTTGCAACGGGGGCTGGCTATGCTGTTTCATGTGTTTTCATGTTACTTATTATTAAAAAATATGTTCGTTTTTCCTTCAAAGTCATTTTACGGCGAACGGTATTGTTCTTCGGAATGACTGCAGTGATGGGGGGGGGAGTTATTTGCCTTTATATGGGACTAGCTAACTTTATTAGTCCAAACCATAAAATGTCTGCCTTCTTGCTGACAGCGATTTGTGGAGGAATTGGTGCGATTTTTTACGGTTATATGGCATTCAAGCTACACTTGTCCGACAAATTGTTTGGACCACGTGGAACGAGATTGCGTCAAAAATTAAGAATACGCTAGGAGGATTGTATGAAAAAAACACCATTTATTATTAGCGGCATAGGTCTTCTTGGATTTATTCTTTTTATGTCAGGAGTTATGACTAAGGCCAATTGGATACACACATTTGATAATTACTGGAATAGTGTTATTCGAGTTGGGATTACAGACACCAAAACAATGATTATTTCTTACTTAACGGATATTGGTGGAGTAGCGACGATTTGTATTTTAACAGTGCTTGTTGTTATTTGCTTACTGTTGCTGCGAAAAGTCGATATTGCGATTTGGTTTGGCGTTACAGTATTGGTTGGTGGCGCGGTGATTCCATCCATTATTAAAAATATCGTTCAACGTCCAAGGCCAACATTTAAGCTTATTGAACAAAGTGGTTTTAGTTTTCCGAGCGGTCACGCAACAGGTTCGACTGTTTTTTACGGCATGCTTGCTTTTTTCTTGATTCTTTATGTGAGTAAAAAATGGTTGCAAATAATGATTGCGATTTTAGCACTTTCGATTGTCAGCTTTGTGATGTACTCTCGCGTATATCTAGGTGTTCATTTTCCAAGTGATGTAGTTGCTGGATTTTTAATTGGAAATGCAGTCGTATTCTGTTCGATTGGTTGTTATTTCCTTTGGGGCAGAAAACTAGCATTATGGACGAAACGATTTCAAAAAGTAGCATAAAAGAAGCAGCTTCCAGTAAAAGGAGGCTGCTTCTTCTTTAAGCATGTTCGTCTGTTTCGCTAAAAATTTTTAAGTAAGTTGGTAGTTCTTCGGCGATTTCTGTTGGAAGCACGACATAACGTTTCTTCGCGAGAATTTCTCCAATATAGCTATGAAGAAAAACAGCAGCAAGTGTGCCAATAATTGGTTTTTCTGTTTGCGCCATTAAACCACAAATTGTTCCTGCGAGTGTATCGCCCATTCCGCCGGTTGCCATTGCGGGAGTGCCATAAATATTTTGCCATGCTGATTCGCCAGCATACACTTTTGTCCGGTGCCCTTTTAGTACAAGCGTGGCATCTAGCGTGTTTGCGATTTCGGTAGTTGTTTGTGCTTCAGGGGCTAGCGCTTTTAGTCGCTCCCATTCCCCGGCATGTGGTGTGAAAGTTAAACCAGCAGCTGGATGAGGGATGCCTCCTTTGGCGAAAATTGTAATACCATCGCCATCGATAATTATTTGTTGCTTGTCGGTAGCTTTTTGTAACACTAATCGGAAAATTTCTTCCGCATGAGCATCTAAGCCAAGACCTGGGCCAATTAAAATGGTATCGAACTGGCTAAGCTGATCACTTAAACTAGTGATGTTTTCATAATCAATAAACATACATTCTGGAATACGCGTTTGCAAGGCAGGACGGTTAACGCTATCTGAGGCAACCGTAGTTAAGCCAGCTCCACTTTTGACACAGGCTTCTGCTGCCATGATTGCAGCGCCACCAAATTGTTTGTTACCAGCGACAATTAACACGCGACCATAATCGCCCTTATGTGTTTCATCTTCTCGTTTAGGGATCCAAGCGCACATTGCTTTTGGTGTAATCTTCTTCACTTTTGTGAAACCTCCTTATGACACTGGCTTTTATCTACCGAACCGGGTAAAATAAAGAACAGATAAATCATGTTTATCTTAAATGATAAGGAGGCTTTTGTAAAATGAAACCTATATATCCTGCCGTAAAAGCAGTCATCGTAAAAGACGGAAAATTTCTCGCACTTAAAAAGAAAGGCGTAGAAGGAGAGGTTTTTGAACTTCCAGGTGGCCGGATGAATTACGGTGAAACACACGGGGAAGCACTTTTTAGAGAAGTTTATGAAGAAACCAAATTACAAGTCCAACCATTTATTTTGTATGATACATGGGAATTTTTTCATGAGGAATACCAAATTACTGGGGTTATTTATTTAGTAGAGATGCCAGAAGAAGGAGAAATCGTACTATCTGATGAACACGAGGAATATCGCTTTTTTTCACTTGAAAAAGATAGTTTACAAATGATGGATATCGTTTTCGCCTCTCGAATGGAACGCTGGGATATGGAAGCAATTAAAGGTTTTATGAGAAAATAAGGAGTTCCGGCTTCCAAGCAGCGTGAAAACAGTTTACAATAGAGAAGATAAGTTTGAAGGAGGGAATATTGATGACAGAAATTAATTGGCAAAAAGAAGTGGAATCACGTAAAGACGATTTCCTAGAAGATTTAAAAGGGTTACTTCGCATTCCAAGTGTTCGCGATGATAGTAAAAAAACAGAAGATGCGCCGTTTGGACCTGATGTTAAGCGTGCGCTCGATTATATGATGGAACTTGGTAAAAAAGACGGATTTGCAACAAAAGAGGTTGGAAACGTAGCTGGACATCTTGAATACGGGCAAGGAGAAGAACTTGTTGGTGTTTTAGGACATGTCGACGTTGTTCCTGTTGGTGACGGTTGGACAAATGGTCCATTCGAACCAACTTTACGTGATGGAAAGCTTTATGCTCGTGGTGTTGCAGACGATAAAGGTCCAACAATTGCTGGTTACTATGCGCTAAAAATTATTAAAGAGTTAGGTTTGCCACTTTCTCGTCGTGTACGAATCATCGTTGGTTCTGATGAAGAAAGCGGTATGAGCTGTGTGGAACGTTATTTCGAAACAGAAGAACAACCAACACTCGGTTTTGTTCCTGATGCCGAATTCCCGATTATTCACGCGGAAAAAGGTATTTCTGAATTAGATGTATCTTTTAAAGACGGAGAAGCAAGCGGGGAAGCTGCATTCCGCTTACTAAGCTTTGAGTCAGGTGAGCGTTACAATATGGTACCAGATCATGCTAGTGCCATCATCGAAAACGTGAAAGACTACGATAAACTAACAAGTACTTTCAAAACTTTCTTAGCTAACCATCCAGTAGAAGGTACGTTAGAAGAAGACGGTAAAACAGTTAAAATTAACATGGTTGGAAAATCTGCTCATGCAATGGAACCAAATAATGGTATCAATGCAGGTCTTCATTTAGTAGCCTTCTTAGGTAAATTTAAATTAACTGGTGCTGCTAATGATTTCGTTACATTTGGTCGTGATTACTTATTTGGCGATTCTCGTGCTGTAAAACTTGGTATTAGCTACGAAGATAAAGAAAGTGGCGAATTAACGATGAATGTTGGCGTTATCCGTTATGATGTTGGGGAAGGTGGGAAATACGGACTTAATTTCCGTTACCCAGTTACTGCAAACATGGATAAGCTGAAAAATAAAATGCAAACTGTCGTATATGAATATAATGCACAGTACACACATTACAGTGATTCCAAACCGCTTTTCGTACCAAAAGACCACCCATTAATTCAAACTTTACAAGAAGTTTATACGAAACAAACAGGAGAAGAAGCTACTTTACTTGCAATTGGTGGCGGAACTTATGCACGTCATATGGAAACAGGTGTGGCGTTTGGCGCACTATTCCCAGGCCGCGAAGATACGATGCACCAAAAAGACGAATTCAGTTATTTTGACGATTTGTTAAAAGCGACAGCAATTTACGCAGAAGCGCTTTACAAATTAGCAAAG
Organism: Listeria ivanovii subsp. ivanovii; assembly: GCF_900187025.1. Lineage (GTDB taxonomy): Bacteria > Bacillota > Bacilli > Lactobacillales > Listeriaceae > Listeria > Listeria ivanovii. The sequence goes on along the minus strand of NZ_LT906478.1, from coordinate 1,654,250 downwards.
TAAGGGTTATAATTGAAAAAATTAACTGCTGCAAAGCTTAGTTTTGCGGCAGTTTCTCTATTTAATTAAGTTTTTAGATAGTTCCAATAAATTAACTAGCAAGGAGTGTCTTGAGATGAAAGTATTAGTAAATAACCATTTAGTGGAAAGAGAAGATGCGACCGTAGACGTGGAAGACCGCGGATATCAATTTGGAGATGGGGTATATGAAGTTGTTCGTTTGTATAATGGCAAATTCTTTACATATGATGAACATATCGACCGTTTATATGCCAGCGCTGCAAAAATTGATTTAGTCATACCATATTCCAAAGAAGAACTACGTAAATTAATTGAAGAGTTAGTGGCGGCAAATAATATTCATACAGGAAATGTTTATTTACAGGTAACTCGTGGCGTCCAAAATCCTCGTAACCATGTGATTCCAGATGATTTCCCATTAGAAGGAGTACTAACAGCAGCAGCTCGCGAGGTTCCTAGAAATGAAAAACAATTTATCGAAGGTGGAACAGCGATTACAGAAGAAGATGTGCGCTGGTTACGTTGTGACATTAAAAGTTTAAGCTTACTTGGAAACATTATGGCCAAGAATAAAGCACATCAACAAGATGCTTTAGAAGCTATTTTGCACCGCGGTGAACAAGTTACCGAATGTTCCGCATCCAATGTTTCTATTATTAAAGATGGTGTGCTTTGGACACATGCAGCTGATAATTTAATTTTAAACGGAATTACTCGTCAAGTTATTTTAGATGTTGCTAGAAAAAATGGTATTCCAGTCCGAGAAGCAGATTTTACACTAACTGACCTTCGAGAAGCAGATGAAGTGTTTATTTCTAGCACAACAATCGAAATTACGCCAATTACACATATTGATGGCGTACAAGTAGGTGACGGAAAACGTGGTCCAATTACCGCGCAACTTCATGGCTATTTTGTGGAAGAAATTGTTCGTTCTTGTGGTGAATTAGTATTAGCTAAATAATTTAAAGTCAAAGTCTTCCTTTTTTGAGGAAGGCTTTCAGACTGTAGAAAAACAAAAATCCTCGAATACTAAATAACGAGAATCTCTGTTTTTTATAGTTTGGGCAACCATCTTAAAAGGATGGTTGCTTATATTGATTAAAAGAAACATATAACAAGATTTGGAGATGAACTTTCATTAATATACAGCTCATATAACAAAGAAAGTCGAGGACAGATGAATGAAAGACGTAAACTACCGAGAAGACGACTGGTAAAAAGCCAAAAGTGCCCTAGCTCCATTTAATGCAGCCAATTGGTTTGGTGGCCTATTTAATCATTTAGAAAAAGTGTCGAAAAATATGGAGAATGCGGAAGACGATATCCGTGACTTAGACACCGATCACGCGATTCATTTCCAACATACCGACCATCGAAGCAAGTACGGGGAAATCGAGGAAGACTTAAAGGTGCTGTATCAGTTTAGTTGTCACGCAGGGGAGAAAATCGAAACGCTGATTGATGAGCCTTTTTACAAGAAGTTGGATGCATTTGTAGATGGGATGCAAGACTTGAGTATCACGACATACTCAACTACAAACCGTATTGGGGCTAAGTCGACACAAACGTATATGTCTTCGTACAGTAATCAGCCCCAAGTGATTGAATCGGTAAAAGAAAATGCAACTATTGAGGACTTAATGAATGGCGATAACTTCTACGCCAACCAAATGACCCTCCAATACGAAGTCTGGAAGCATGAAAATCCGGACCAAAAGGTTAGCGAAGCCGATTTTAAAATGGGGATGTTACATACTCGTGCGTTTGATTATAAATCCGTCCAAGACGAACAAGAAGAGAAAGAGTTCTGGGTCAATATCGTTGCCGCCGTGGTGATTGTGGGCGTAAGTATCGTCTGCCCACCAGCCGGATTAGCACTTGGAGTAGGATTTGGCGCACTAGAAGCCTCTTCAGCAGTTACTGGAAAAGATTGGATATCCGGCCGAGAACTAAGCGACCAGGAACGCGTGCTCCGAGGAGGATTTGCCTTACTCGATATTATACCAGGAGTCAAAGCCTTTAGTTCCGGCACCAAAATCGCGAGCGCAGGTTCCAAAATGTTGCGAGTCGGAGACGACCTACTCGATGGTGGGAAACTTGCCATCAAAAATGCAGGAAAATCATTCAAAGGAACGATTGATAATGGCATCCAAGCAGGAAAACAAACTTTAGACCTGCGTATCGCTAACGTTAAAAAAGTCGCAGACGACGCGATGCAAGCGGCGAAGAAAAAACTAACGCAAGATCTAGACGATATCGGCACAGCTGCGCAAACAATCCAAGCCAAAGCCAAAGAAGTCTTCCAAATGCCGCCCAGAGAACGCCTGGCATTCGCTGGTGTGGGCGATGATATTCCCGTCCAAACAGCTGCTGGAGGAACAAGCGCTGCTCAGAAGAAACTCCGGGATATGATGAGTAAGATGGATGATTTGAATATCAAAGGGAGTGACACGGATGATATAATAAGGGAAGTGGAAAAGAAATTCACCCCGAAGAAAATCACCTTAGACAATGGAGAAATTGCTTTCCAAGCTAAAGACGGGACACTAGTTCGTTCACCAGATTTTCTAGATGAAGCAGGGGACATTAAATGGCCAAAAGCGAATGGATTTGTGATAGATGAGACTGGTAAAGCTATTACGGTGGATGCGAACTTGAAAGCAGGACAAATTATTGACAGATATGGGGACTCAAGTGGAAGATTCACAAGTCCAGTAGAAGCAGGACAAATTTTAGATTATGACACAAGAGGTTTGCCGTATCCTGAAAGTGTGAAAACTTATCATCAATATGAAGTATTGAAAGATATTACTGAAAAGAATGTAAAAGATGCATACAATATGGCTACTCAAGAAGTAAAAAAACAAATAGATAGAGTGATGGAGAAGTGGGAGCTTAGTTTTGAGGATTTAGCTTGCCCTCAACAGGGAAAGGTGGCAACAGTTTTTGGAGTTGGTGGAGGAAAACAAATTAAGTTTACAACAAATATTAAATATTATGAGATATTAGAATTAATAAAGGAGGTTAAGTGAATATGATTAATCAAGATATTAGTAAACTAAAAGAAGAAATTGATTCAGTAGTAACTCAGAAAAATTATGAAACATTACGTTACGTTTTATTTAATGAAGGAGATGGTACTCCATTTGCAGTTCATCTGTTTATTAAAAATGATAAGTTTATGGTTAATTCCCGAGATGAAAGAAGTTATGTGGTTGGTAAAACTTTTGAATTTTCTACTTTTGATGAAGCAAAAGTAAAATTTTTGAAGTTGTTAGATTTAACAGTAGAAATAAATAAAGAGGATATAAAATTAGGATACTCAGCTGAGTATTATTCACCATTGTGGAATAAGTAACTAAACGAAAAATTTATCTTTAAAGTAGCTTTACGAGGCTGGGACATAAATCCCAGTAAGTAGAAAAATGGATTTGAGAATTTCTTTTTAAGAGGAATAATCAGATCCATTTTTTAATACACAAAAAAGACCACCTTTGTTAGAATAGAAGTGGGAGCGTCAACAATTTTGTGTAAATAGATTGTCCTTCTGTAAAATAATTGGTTACTCCGAAAACATGGAAGCTAATGTATCAGTCACTTGCTGGAAGCCCTTATGGCTTCTATTTAAAAATTTTTGATTATACGTGTCAAAAATGGATACCAGGAAGTGCTCTAGAGATTCTTCATTTTGAAATTGCTCTTTTCTGCGGCTATATTTTTTGATTTGCTTATTGAAAGATTCTATCAGATTAGTGGAGTAAATACTTCGGCAGATACTCGTTGGAATTTCATAAGAGGTCAATAAATTTTGATTTTCTATGAGCGACTGCGTCACTTTAGGATAAGCTTTCCGCCACTTTTCAATCATCCTATATAGAAAGGTATTCGCTTCTTCCTTTGATCTGGCTTGATAAACAGCCTTAAAATCATCACAGATTTCTTTTCGGTCTTTGACACGTACTTTATGAGCAATATTACGAGAAATGTGAACACAGCAATGTTGGTATTTAATGTTAGGATAAATTTGGTGAATTGTATCTTTCATTGCTTTTAAGCCGTCGGTAATAAACAGTAAGACATCCTGGACTCCTCTGGAGTATATATCCTGTAGCAGTTCATTCCAAATATGTATGGATTCTGTAGGAGCAATCACGTAACTCAGTACTTCTTTAGTTCCGTCTTCTCGAATACCGATAGCGATGTAAATGGCTTCTTTAGATGCAGTTTGACGTTTTAAAGGAATATAAGTGGCGTCCATAAAAATAGCTGCATATTGTTTGTTTAATGATCTGACTTTAAATGCACTCACTTCTTCCGTTAATACTTTAGTCATGTTTGATACTGTCTGTGGTGTATAATAGTGTCCATACATTTTTTCAATCAGATCAGCTATTTCAGACATCGTAACGCCTTTTTCAAACAGATGGATAATCGTAGATTCCAACGTGTCGTTGGTCCGCTTGTAGGCTGGCAAGGTTTGTTGTTTGAACTCTCCGTTACGATTTCTTGGGATTTCCAATGTTAATTCACCATACTCCGTTTTGATTCTTCGTTGATAGGTCCCGTTTCTAGAATTGCCCGAATTAAACCCGATTCGCTCATACTTATCATATGCTAAGTAAGCTGTTAGTTCGGTCCGAAGGAGTGTATTCAGGGCTTTTTCTAAGTGGGAACGAAATAATTCATTTAAATCACCTTTAGTACCTAGAGTTTGTACAATTGCTGTAGTAAAATCATTCATAGGGAAGTCCTCTTTTCTGTAAATTGGTTGTCGTTAACTTAATTCTACAGAAAGGACTTCCTTTTTTGTATGGATTTACTCATTTACACAAAATATTTTACACTCTCTGCAGATAAATAGAGGATATAAAGAAATTAAAAATGAAATAAAAAAAGAATTAAAAGAACACTTTGGTAGTAAGATTGGAACTTTTACTATTTTTGGACAAACTGATACTCCGTATACAATGTTTAATATGCAATTTAAAATGTATGACTATTTCTTTATAGCATTAAACTACGACCGTGGATCATTTGGTTGTGCGATTATTAATGGCGATTTAGTAATAAGTTTACCAAATAGTCAGAAATGGTATGATAATGCAGATATGAATATTTTTTGCAAAGAACTACAAATGCAGCTAGAATTAAGGATACCAGATAAGTTTCTAGAATATAATGGATGGAAATAAGCAATATTAGAATGAACCCTGTAGCAGTTAAAAATAATGTTGCAGGATTTTTTTCATTAAAAATCCAACTAAATGGCATAACAAATGATGGGCGAGTGTACCATAACCACCTTCGCCATTTTGGTAAGCTTCCACTACTTTTCTCTTAAATCCATCATCATATTTAGCCAATTAAAATACGCCTCCAAAGTTAGATTTTTTGGTCTAACTTTAGGGGCGCACTACACAAATAGATTTCCGCTCCTGATTTTTTGTTGGAAATAAAAAAGAGACATTTAGAAGGAATACATTTAACATATGTAAAAAATTATATAATTTTTATTTTTGTTGCAGGACCTTAATGACCGCGCTTTCAACCGAAATAGCTTGAATTTGTGAGATTGACAAATATTTTTCAAGGTGTATAATTCAAAAGTCTAATAGTTCGCATACGAAACATTTGGGAGCGAACAGTACGGAGGGGAAGTAATGGAAGAAAAGTTAGTGAAAGAGGTTGTTTTCTCTTTTCGCGAAGTGCAACGAAAAACTCATCAAGTGTTAGCGGAAGAAGCAGCTAACAGAGAAATCACGACCACGCAATTACTAGCAATTAGAGAGTTACAGCGAGAATCTGAACTCACGCTTGGGGAACTTGCAGACCGGATGAAGCTCGGAAAAAGTACCGTATCTGGAATTGTTGACCGCCTAGTAAAAGCAGGATTTTTAGAACGCACACGTAATGAAAGTAACCGTCGTGCGCTGAGTTTAGCACTCACTGAAAAAGGGGCAACAAAAGCGGCAGAAACGTATCATGTTTTCTTCAACCGTTTAGAACCAATTTTAGAAATTGGTGAAGAAAAACTTCAAGCAATGTTAGAAATACATCAAGAAATAATTGCCATTTTAGAAAGGGAAGGTGCACGAGATTGAATATGAAAGCAGCAAGTACATCAGTAAAGCGTAATGGTATTCTTATAGTTATGCTAATGGGCGCCTTTGTTACGATTCTCAATCAAACGTTGATGAATGTCGCGTTACCAAGTATTATGAAAGATTTTGGGATTACAGCTAGCCAAGGACAATGGCTATCAACTGGATTTATGTTAGTTAATGGTGTCATGATTCCGATGACAGCTTTTTTAATTGAACGATTTACCACACGTCAACTGTACCTATTTGCGATGGTTACTTTTGCAATCGGGACTGCGATTGGCGGATTTGCAACAGATTATACGATGTTAATTGCCGGGCGAATGGTACAGGCTATTGGCGCTGGTATTGTCATGCCGCTATTAACAGTAGTAGTGCTAAACCTATTCCCAATGGAACGACGTGGGCGAGCGATGGGCTTGATTGGTCTAGCAATGAACTTCGCCCCAGCAATTGGTCCGACACTTTCAGGTTGGATTGTGGAGCAATATGATTGGCGCAATTTATTCTTTATTATTATTCCATTTGCGATTTTAGATATTGTTGTAGCTATTTTCTTACTGAAGAATGTCGGAAAACGAACTTTCCCAAAACTAGATATACTTGGTGTCATCATGTCGACTGTCGGGTTTGGTAGTTTGTTACTAGGATTTAGTAACGCCGGGGATCATGCTTGGTTAACTTGGAAAGTAGCTGGATTTATTGTTCTTGGGCTAGTCGTTCTAGGACTGTTCATCCGTTATCAAACAAGTTCGAAAGCACCATTACTTAACTTTAGAGTATTTAAATATCCAACGTTCGCACTGACAACTTCTATTAGTTTCTTTGTCGTAATGGGACTATTTGGTGGCATGCTATTACTACCAATTTTCTTGCAAACGGTTCGCGGATTTTCACCACTCGAGTCGGGTCTGGTACTTCTGCCAGGAGCACTAGTTACCGCAGTACTTTCACCAGTGACTGGAGTAATGTTTGACCGATTTGGTGCAAAGTATTTGTCGCTAGTTGGCTTGATTATTATGGCAGGATCTACGTTTATGTTTACAAGCTTAGATGAATCAACTACTTTAACGTACATTATTATCATTCAAACGATTCGTTCGGCAGGAATGGCGATGGTTATGATGCCGCTTCAAACAGCCGCACTCAACTCGTTACCACTTAATTTAGCTTCTCATGGTTCAGCAATGTTTAATACGATGAGGCAAGTAGCAGGATCAATTGGAACCGCTGCCTTGATTACTGTTATGTCAAAAAGTGCAGCTAGTTTCGCGAGACATCTTGGACCGAGCGACGTGATGGGTAAAACGAAAACGGAAATTGCCAATCATGTACTAATCCACGGTATCGAAACAGCCTTTTTAGTGGCAGGAATTCTTTCGGTGATTGCTTGTATTTTAGCGCTCTTTATCCAAAAAAATAATAGCTCTATGCCACCAATCGTTAAAAAAACAGAAGAAGCACAACAAGAAACAAACTGATTTAGTTTTTATAAATAAAGCATTACTTATTTAATTCGTGTAACCGGAATTGAATAAGTGATGTTTTTTAGCGATTTTTACATTTTTTTGAGAAGAAATTATCATTACGAACGTAGGATGACTTGACTAGAAGCGCTAAGAGAAGTAAAATCATGAATAGTTACCAATTTTGTTCGGAAGTATTATTAAAGGGCATAGGGAAGTTGCAAAGAGCTAGTAAAAGGTGTGTATGTAAATGAAAGATAATTTTTTTGGGAGAGAATATGACATAGCGCCGGCCGGAGGGGAAACTGGTCAAGCATTTGTTGCAACACATGAAGACGAAAAATTCTTTTTAAAAAGAAATTCTTCGCCTTTTTTAGCTGCACTTTCTGTGGAAAACATCGTGCCAAAACTTGTTTGGACAAGACGCGTCGAAAATGGTGATGTGATTACTGCACAAAAGTGGGTGAACTGTCATATTTTAACGCGCGATGAAATGAGCGGAAGTAGGGTGGCAGCACTCTTGGCTAAAATTCACCATTCAGAAACATTACTTCACATGCTTGAAAAAATCGAAAACTGTTATTTTTCAGCAGATCAACTATTAGCTCGCTTAAAAGTAGAGGTAGTAGCAAGTAATAATGTAACATCTTCTATGATAGAAGCGATTCAATACTTGGAATTAAACCTCCCAGATGTTAACCAAACGGAGTATGTCGTTTGTCACGGGGATGTCAATCATAACAATTGGATTATTTCTGAGGATAATGAATTGTTTCTGGTAGATTGGGACGGAGCAATGCTTGCTGATGCTGCAAATGATATTGGAATGATTTTATACCAATATATCCCGCGAACGGAATGGGAAAATTGGCTTTCAAGTTATGGGACTACTTTAACGACTGACTTACATCGAAAATTAAAATGGTATACGATTTGCCAGACTGTGATGCAAGTATCTTTAAATCAGTCGTTTGAAGCGAATGAACGTGCGAAACAAATTTTTCAAAATGCAATAGAAGATGATGAGGTGTAAAGAACGATGCGTGTAAAACATAAACCATGGGCAAAAGATAGGCTGCAGGAATTTCCAGCAATTTATATTGAAAACCCTGAAGAACTAAAGGGCAAGTGGCAAGAAGTTTTTGGAAATAATAATCCGATTCATATTGAAATCGGTTCTGGCAAAGGACAATTCGTGAGTGGAATGGCAAAAGCAAACCCATCCATTAATTATATAGGTATCGAAATGATTGAAAGTGTTCTTGTCTCTGCACTCGATAAGGCGCTCGAAGCAGATGTCCCTAATTTACGTTTAGTGGCTCGTGATGCTAAATTATTAGAAGACTGTTTTGAGAAAGGGGAGATAGCGCAAATTTATCTCAACTTCTCTGACCCGTGGCCTAAAAAACGTCATACAAAACGCCGATTAACCAATCCGACGTTCCTCGCTATTTATGAACGATTATTGCCGACAGATGGAGAAATTCATTTTAAAACGGATAATCGGAGTTTATTTGAATATTCGTTAGTAGCATTTTCAGAATATAACATGTTACTTACGTTTGTATCACTTGATTTGCATAACAGCGATTACGAAGGGAATATCAAAACGGAATATGAAGAAAAATTTTCAGCTAAAGGATTCCCAATCTATCGTCTTGAAGCAAAATTTGGTAGAAATTAAAGGATAAACCAGGTGCATCTGCTGCATCTGGTTTTTATATTTAACAGGAGGAATGTAGAGTGGATACAATTCAAATAGGTGATATTACTATATACTGGTTACGTGGTGGTTATACGCATTTTGATGGGGGAGCGATGTTCGGCGTTGTCCCTAAACCACTTTGGGAGAAAAAATACCCAGCAAACGAAAAAATCAACTCGCAAATGTGACTGATCCGATGTTCTTTCGATATGAAGGGAAGAACTATTTAATTGATAGTGGCCTAGGGAATAATCGTTTGACGGAAAAACAAAAACGCAATTATGGCGTGACGGAAGAATCATTTGTTCTGGAAGACTTAGCTCGACTTGGTGTATCACCAGAAGAGATTGATTACGTGTTGATGACGCATTTACATTTTGATCATGTGCTCGGTTTGACCGGTGTTTCAGAAGAAGGGAACTACTCGATTTTTAAAAATGCCGAGATTTGGACTTCTAAAATGGAATGGGACGAAATGCGAAATCCTAGTATTCGTTCAAAGGCGACTTATTGGAAAGAAAATTGGGAGCAAATTGAGTCACAAATTCATACCTTTGATAGGGAAGTTAAAATAAATGACGTAGTAAAAATGGAACATACTGGTGGACATAGTGCAGGGCATTCAATTATTTGGTTCCATTTGAACGGAGAAAAAGCAGTTCATATGGCAGATATTTTTCCTACATTTGCTCATCAAAATGTTCTTTGGGTTACTGCGTACGATGATTATCCAATGACATCGATTGCTGCTAAACAAGAAATTTTCAAACAAACATTTGGAGAAAATTATTGGTTTTTGTCTTATCATGATGCAAGATTTCGAGCTGTAAAAATTGCTGAAAATGGGGAATTTATAAATAGTTTAAAATTAAATCGTCCAAACTAAGAAGTGGTAAAACGCTTCTTTTTTTTTGAGGGTATTTTTGTTTTATGGTATTATGTACTTATAAATCGCATTTTGAAGCGGAATGTATAACCTGGGTAGGGGGTTATATCGAATATACGGTAAGGGGGTATGTAAATGGAAGCTGCTGAACGTAAAGCACTATTAACAAGATTTGCTAAAATTGAAGGACATGTGCGCTCCATAAAAAATATGACAGAAGAAGAGCGGGATTTCGAAACGATTATGCAACAAATAGCCGCAGTAAAAAAAGCGATGGACGCAGCAGCAAAAGTAATTTACACTGAACAGATGAAGGAACTTATTAAACAAGGTGAAATGGATGAAGCGTTAATTAAAAAGAAAATTGATAGCTACATTCGCTAATGGACAAAAGACGTAGGTTAAATTTATTGGTGCGAGGAGAGTAATCCGGATGAGTGGTTTCCAATTGTTATTGCCAAGATGGCAGAAAATAATTCATATGCTCTATTTAAGAATGTCATTTATTAGTGGAAGAGAGCTTGGTGAGGCGTTAGCCGTGACGCCACGTACGATTCGAAATGATATTAAGGCTATCAACCCGTTACTTCAAGTTGATGGAAACCAAATTGAATCACTTCCTGGTGTAGGTTATCGTTTGATTATAGAGGATGAAAAAGCGCTTCAAGAGGCCCTTTTGGATAACACAACAGGCCAAACAAATATGAATATTGTGCCGATGTTTGCCGAAGATCGAGCGAACTACATTATTCGTTATCTATTACTAAAAAACGATTATGTCAAATTAGAAACGCTTGCAGAAGAGCTCTTTGTCAGCAAATCCACCATTAATTCCGATATTTTAGAAGTGAAAGAAAAACTAACCAATTATTCATTATCTGTTGAAAAGAGAGCAGGCTACGGTATCCGGATTTCTGGAACCGAACTGGCCATTCGTTTTTGTTATTCTAGGTATTTACTTGCAGAATCAGCTACTCCACTTATCACAGAAACCGAGCGAAACTTCTTTCAAGATGTTAGTTTGGAAAAAATGTTAGAAATAGTAGTATCTAATATAGCGAAATACAATATTCATATGACAGACATCTCTGTGAAGAACCTAATTATTCATATTGCTATTGCGGTTTCTCGTGTAAAAGATAACTGCTATATCACGGCAACAGACTTGGAAGATATCGAGTTCAGCATGCCGGAATTACGTGCAGCCCAAAACATTATGAAAGAGATTGAGCTTGCGGAAAAAATCCATTTTCCTGAAAGTGAAATTTCTTATATTTTATTACATTTAAGTGCAAAAAACTGGAAAAGTGATTTCAATAATTATCGCGAATATATCATTGTCGATAAAATATTAGAGCAGATTAAACGGCTCTATGGATATGACTTTCGGCAGGACCAAAAGATGGTTTCGAATATCGCGCTTCACTTAAAGCCGGCCATCAATCGAATTAAATTTAAGATGAATATTCAAAATCCTTACTTGGAAAATCTGAAAGAAAACTATCCGTTTGCGTTTGAGCTTGGTTTGGTCGCGAAAGAAGTTTTAGAGACGGAACTAAAAACGGATGTGAATGAAGCGGAGGCAGGCTATTTAGCAATTCATTTTTTATATGGTCTAGATAAAGAATTTGTACACCATAAGCAAAAAGTGTTAATTGTTTGTGCCTCAGGACTCGGAACATCGCAATTACTAGAATCAAAAGTGCGAAAACAATTCTCGAGTAGTTTGGAAATTGTGGGCGTATACTCATTTAAAGATTACAAGACAGCGGCAACTACATGTGATTTTGTGATTTCGACTGTGCCCCTTCAAACCAAATTGCACCCGGTCATTCAAGTATCGCCATTTTTAACAAAAGAAGATGTTCAGAATATTTCTTTGTTAATGAAACATGATGAAACGGAAAATCAAATAGAATTAGAAAAAATATTTCGTGAAGGACTATTTATCATTAGTCATAAAACGAGCAAAGTGGAAATTCTCGCGGATTTAGCAGGAGTTTTGGAGGGAAAACGGCTAGTTGGGGAGGATTATTTACCATCGCTTATGGAGCGAGAAGAAATTGTGCCGACTTATTTAGGGAATGGGCTAGCTGCGCCACATCCAGTAGAGGCGGAAGTGCTAGAAACAGTTATCGCAGTGTGCATTTGCCCAGCCGGGGTAGACTGGAACGGAGAAAAGCGTGCACAAGTGGTTTTTATGCTAGCAGTGAAAAATGAAGAACAGAAACGACTGGCGACTCTGTACACACTGATTAGTGATTTAGTGGAAAATCCCAAAGTAATGGGAGAGTTAAAACGAGTAACTGATTTTGAAAGCTTTATGCGCGTATTGCAAACAGTTTAACTAAATAAAACATAACAAGCTCTTTTTTTAAATTAAAACAGGAGCTTGTTTTCTTTATTTCCGCATCTACTAAGTTAATGGGGAAAAAGACTGGATTTATTTACTGAAAAGAAAGCGCTACAATTATTGTAATATCTAAGGAGGTTTAAGAAATTGAAAAAATTCATCGAGAAATTAAGTTGGTTATCGCAGAAGCTTGGAAATCAAATCCATTTGAAGTCTATGCGTGATGCCTTTGCTACAATTTTACCTTTTATTATGTTAGCGGGTTTTATGGTTTTAATTAATAACGTCATTATCAAGCCGGATGGTTTTATGTCGGCAATTATTAATTCTGAAACACTTACTACATGGCAAAATTTAGGTAATAGTATTGTTAATGGAACACTTGGTATTATAACTATTTTAATTGGAGCATCCGTTTCTTATTTTCTGGCACAAAATCGAAAGTTTGAAAATCCATTTGCTCCAGCATTGATGACCATTGCGCTTATCGTTATATTTGTTCCAGCTGTTTCTGAAGTTGTTCCATTAGGTTTGGAGAAAGCAGTTGAAGTTACAGGGGTATTACCGCTCTCGTTAATGGGTTCCGCGGGGATGTTTGTTGGTATTGTAACTGCGCTGCTATCGACAGAAGTTTTTATCCGTCTTTCTAAAAGTGAAAAGATGAAAATTCGGATTTCTGGAGATAGTGTTCCTCCAGCGGTTATTAAATCATTTAATGTGCTTATTCCGACAATGTTAACCGTCCTTATTTTCGCATTTATTTCATTCTTAGTAGCTACATTATTTAGTTTGAATTTGTATGCACTTATTAGTACGCTTATTCAGAAACCATTAACATTCCTTGTTACGAGCGTGCCTGGATTCCTTGCTTTAATGACAATCTCTCAAATGCTTTATTCTATCGGGATTGCTGGAAGTGGTATACTAGGGCCGATTATGGATCCAGTATTACTTGCTAATATGCAAGAAAATATGACGGCGTTTGCAAATCATACAGAAATTCCACATATTATTAATACGACTTTCCGTGATATCTTTGGTGTTATGGGTGGTGGTGGAAATACAATTGCTCTATTAATTGCCATCTTTATTTGGTCGAAACGTAAAGATTACCGTGAGATTGCTACATTATCATCTGCTCCTGGGTTGTTCAACATTAATGAACCAGTTGTGTTCGGGCTACCGATTGTTTATAACATAAGTTTAATGATTCCATTTATTATCTCTACTCCGCTCTGTCTAGGACTTGCTTATTTAGCTACAAAACTTCATATGATTTCTGAAGTGGTTGTGATGGTTCCGTGGACAACACCTGTCGTGGCATCAGGATTTCTTGCGACTGGTGGAGACTGGCGAGCGGCAGTATTCCAAATCTTTTTAATCGGCGTTTGTGTACTTCTGTATCTACCATTTTTAAAAGCTAATGATCGTGTAAAAGCAGAGTAGGAGGACGAATAAATGAAAAATATTATGTTGATGTGCAATGCAGGGATGTCTACAAGTGTCCTCGTTCGAAAAATGGAACGGATTGCCGAAGAACGTGAATTAGAAGTAACGATTTGGGCAATTTCTGAAACGGATTTTGAAAAAAATTGGCGCAAAGCAGATGTGATTTTGCTTGGACCACAAGTTAGTTATATGAAAGATAAAGTTACTGATGTGGTAGAAGGAACTATTCCAGTTACAGTCATTGATGTGATAGATTATGGACGGATGAACGGAGAAAAAGTATTAGATGTAGCACTTGGTTTACTTAGCTAAATGTAACAACTTGCAAGGAGGAAAGAAAATGGCTATTTATTTAGATGCAACAAAATCTACCAATGATCGCGTGGAAGACTTGCTTTCCCGAATGACGCTTGCAGAAAAATGCGGGCAACTCAATCAGCGGATGTATGGCTGGGATGCTTTTTCGAGAAATGGTGATGTGTTTCAAATTACGGATAAATTTAAAGAGGAAGTAGCTCGTTTTGAAGGGATAGGTGCTTTATACGGTCTATTCCGAGCGGATCCGTGGTCAAAAATGAATAAAGAAACCGGAATCTCGCGAGCTAATTCTGCTAAAGTTGCTAATATGGTGCAACGCTATGTGATGGAGAATACTAGACTTGGAGTTCCGGTTTTATTAGCGGAAGAAGTTCCGCACGGTCACCAAGCGCTTGACAGTGAGTCTTATCCAGTAAATTTAGCGCGAGCAGCATCTTTCCATCCTGAATTGCAACAACAAGTAGCAGAGGCGATTGCCGAAGAAATTTCTGATAAAGGCGTCCATTTAGCGCTTGCTTCGGCTTTAGATATTCTTCGTGATCCTCGTTGGGGGCGGGCGGAAGAATGTTATGGTGAAGATCCATATCTCGCTGCAGAATTAACCGCCGCGATAACAGAAGGCTTCCAAAAAAGTGGGAAAATTGCTGTTGTTTTAAAACATTTTGCCGCGCAAGGAGAACCAGTAGGCGGTCATAATTCAGGCCCAGTTTCTATCGGTGTAAGAGAACTAAGAGAAATTTTCTTAGAACCATTACGTGCTGGTATTACAAAAGGTGCACTAGGTGTTATGGCAGCATACAATGAAATTGATGGCGTTCCTTGTCATGCAAACAAAGAATTGTTAACAACCATTTTACGAGAAGAAATGGGCTTTGGTGGCATCGTGATGGCAGATGGATGTGCTTTAGATCGTTTGCTGAAATTAAACCCGGATCCTAAAAAAGCAGCAAAAATGGCAATTGAAGCAGGTGTTGATTTAAGTTTATGGGATGAAGTTTTCCCGTTTTTAGAAGAGAGTGTAGCAGCAGGGATTCTGAATGAAACGATTGTTGACCAAGCTGTACGGCGAATTCTACAAGTGAAGTTTCAATTAGGATTGTTCGAAAATCCATATGTAGAGGAAAAGGTCCCAGCAGCTTCTGCTAACTGGAAAAAGCTAAATTTACAAGCTGCTAGAGAAGGGATTTGTTTGCTGAAAAACGATGCAATGACCCTGCCGCTAAAAGGAAAACGGAAAAGACTTGCCATTGTTGGCCCGAATGCGGATACGCTCTATAACCAACTCGGAGATTATACTGCCCCGCAAAACAAAGAGGATTGTGTCACTGTTCTAGCTGGCTTAAAAAGTATCGTTCCAAAAGAATGGGAACTTCTTTTGGAAAAAGGTTCAGACATTCGTGAAGCGGTAGCTGGGGGGATTTCAAAAGCGGAAGAACTAGCGGGAAAAGCGGATGCGATTGTGTTAGTTCTTGGTGGTTCTAGTGCGCGAAATTTTAATATGGAATTTCAGAGTAATGGAGCTGTTAGTTCTAAAGGTCCGAATATGGATGCTGGTGAAAATGTGGACGTTGCGGATATCGCTCTTCCAGAAGTGCAGCTAGCGTTATTTCGAGCGATGAAACGCACAAAAAAACCAGTGATTGTAGTGATGATTCAAGGGCGACCAATTGCTATTCCTGAAATCAGCAAAGAAGCAGATGCACTACTCACGGCTTTTTATCCTGGGAGTGTTGGTGGGACAGCAATAGCAGAAGTGTTAGTTGGTAAATATAATCCGTCTGGTAAATTACCGGTTAGCATTCCTGTGTCTTCTGGGCAAATTCCTGTTTATTACAATCAAAAAGCAGTGGAATACAAAGAAGACTACTTTGATTTAACTGGAAAGCCGCTTTACCCATTTGGTTATGGGTTAAGTTATAGTGAGTTTTCTTACCGGAATTTAGTGATTAAACAAGAACAGATTTCTTTGTCCTCCTTGCTCGCGGGAGAAACAGTCGCTGTTAAAGTGACGGTGGAAAATACTTCTGAAATAGCGGGGGAAGAAGTGGTGCAACTTTATATTCATGATATGGAGTCCAGCATAACTCGTAGAAAGAAAGAACTAAAAGCCTTTAAAAAAATTCGAATCGAACCAAAAGAAAAGATAGATGTGACACTCGAACTAACCAAAGAGGCTTTCGAAGTGTGGTCTATCAATAACAAATATGAGATAGAGGCAGGCGGTATACAGATTTTCGTTGGCGGAAGTTCTGATACAACTATAGTCGGTCAAGTAACGATCGTAGGAGGTTAACGCAAAATGGAAGGTATGGAACTGGCGTCATTTCAAATAATTAGCTCAGTTGGAGCCGCGAGAAGTTGTCTTATTGAAGCAATGAGATTAGGAAGAGAAAGAAAATTTGATGAAGCCTATCTGAAAATAGACGAAGCAAATGAATTTCTAAGTGAAGGGCATAAAAATCATGTCCAATTAATTCAAAAAGAAGCAGACGGTGGAGACGTGCAAATTTCTATTTTGTTTATGCATGCGGAAGATCAATTTATGACAACTTATACGTTACGAGATGTCGCTTATGAAATGATTGCTATATGGAAAGAAATGAAATAATACAAAAAAGAGATTCTCTACTTGTGATAGGAGAGAATCTCTTTTTTATTTGTTCAAAGCTATTAAGCTAAGTATACATCAATAATTGTTCCGGTATTAGCATCTGCAATAAATTCGAATTGTTTTTTCTCGCCTTCACGGATACATGTGATGCCACCGTGATAAACAAACGTGTCAATCGCAAATTTTTTGTAGTGTTGTTTTTTTAGTTGAATCCATGAACCCTCAATTGGTCCGTCTTGCTTGAATGCGTTTTTCACGTTTTCTAAAATAACGTCACCTGAAATTGTTTTATCGGTTAGTAAATAATGATAAACAAGGTGTCCAGCTGCTGCACCTGCTCCAACGCCGGCAATGAAAGCCTTCCAGTTCATTGTTTTGCCTCCCTAGTGTTTTCCTATACTTTTTAAAAAATGGCATAATAAAAGCTACTACACGCATCTCTTTTAATCATTATACTACAAATTTTTGATTATAAAAGTTTTTTTGAACGCGCTTTCGAAATTTTAGCAAGCATTCCAAGCGCGAATGCGGATTATTTGCTATAATAAAAGAGATTTCAGACGGAAAGAGATGATTATTAATGGAAAAAGAAACGTTAGCGATGTTTAAAGAATTAACAGAATTACAAGGAACTTCAGGTGATGAGCATCGGATTCGTGCTTTTATGCGAAAAGAGCTTGAGCCTGTTTCAGATGAAATAATTCAAGATGGATTAGGCGGGATTTTTGGTGTGCGTCATGGGGCTACAGATGGTCCGCGAGTGCTCGTTGCGGGGCATATGGATGAAGTTGGTTTTATGGTTACGCAAATCACCGAAAATGGGATGATCCGCTTTCAAACGATTGGTGGTTGGAATCCGCAAGTCTTACAAGCACAAAGAGTGCAAGTAATGGCGCCGAATGGTCCAGTAATTGGCGTGGTTGCATCTGTTCCACCACATTTGTTATCAGAAGCAGAACGTAGCAAACCTACTGATCCAAAAAATTTATTAATTGATATTGGTGCTGACGATAAAGCAAATGCAGAAAAAATAGGTATCAAACCAGGACTGTTTATCGTGCCTGTTTCAGAATTCACACCACTTGCAAATCCGAAGAAGATTTTAGCGAAGGCTTGGGATAATCGCTATGGTGTAGGGCTTGCAATCGAACTTTTGAAAGAATTAAAAGGAGAATCACTTCCGAACACGCTGTTTTCCGGAGCAAATGTGCAAGAAGAGGTAGGTTTACGGGGGGCGGGAGTTAGTGCCAATATGATTCAACCTGACCTATTCTTTGCCCTTGATGCCAGTCCTGCTAACGATACAACTGGAAATAAATCGCAATTTGGCCAAATTGGTCAAGGTTTCTTGTTACGCATTTTTGACCGGACGATGATTATGCATCGTGGTATGCGTGAATTTTTACTAGATACAGCAGAAACTAATAACATTCCTTATCAATATTTCGTCTCTCCAGGAGGTACAGATGCTGGTAAAGTTCACACCTCGTTAAGTGGTATTCCAAGTGCTGTTATTGGTGTTCCAGCCAGATATATCCATTCTACTAACTCTATTTTACATGTAGATGATTATGCTGCTGCAAAAGAAATGATTACAACGCTTATTCGTGGGTTGGATAAAACGACTTTTGAAACGATAAAAAATAATGCGTAAAATAAGCAAAAATCCCGTGCTGTTGGTTGGAATGTTGCTTTTGGCTGCAAGTATCGTCTTTTTGCTAGGGTATATGGTCCATCTATCCTATTTTCGCAAGGCGGAATTTGGCTGGATTATTATCACATTCCTAGCTGGACTAATGACAATTGCTTTTGGCTATTATGGTGACTATCAAAAACGAAAAAAAGTGCATTCCAAAGTGCGGTAAAAAGTTTGGCTTTGAATAAAAGCCGAACTTTTTTTCTTGTCTAGTATTAGTTGAGCTTTATTCTGGACGAATACTTTGTTTGGCGGTAGGATTTAACTAGAATATAAGTAGAAGGAGCATAAAAATGAAAAATTTAGAATCAGTCGAACAGTTTAATGCAATCACAGTAGAGGGGAAATCTGTCTTTATGTTTAGTGCGGATTGGTGTGGGGATTGTAAATATATTGAACCGGTTATGCCAGAAATTGAAGCGGAAAATGAAGATTTTGCGTTTTATCATGTGGACCGAGATGCTTTTATTGATTTGTGTGCGGACTTAGGAGTTTTTGGAATCCCAAGTTTTCTCGTGTTTGAAGATGGCGTGGAGGTTGGCCGTTTCGTTAGTAAAGACCGAAAAACAAAAGAAGAAATTAATGATTTCCTAGCTGCGATTTAATAAAGTGTCGGCTTTTCATGGAAGGGGAGGCAACTATTGGTAAAAATGACTATACTAAAAATGAAAGAACGACTAGAAAAAGAACTAAAAGCACCAAATCGACAGTTTTCCTACAATCGTGATAATGATACGCTGCTAGTAATGCAAGTAGATAAAAAAGTAACGCTCTCGATTCCGCAAATCATTGCGAATTACGAAAATGATGGAGACGCTGCTATCCGCAAAATTGTTTATTATGTAGAAGAAGGTTTTCGAGCTGCGGAAGAGGATGTGGCACTTAAGAACAACATGACTCGTATTTATCCGGTTGTTCGCGCTACTTCATTCCCGAACAAAACAAAAGCGGGAGGTATACTTTTAACGGATGAGCATACTGCGGAAACAAACATTTTTTATGCGTATGATTTAGGAAAGTCCTACCGTTTTATCGAGGAGAGCATGCTTCTTGGAGAAGGGGTAACGCACGCGGATATAAAAGAAGCGGCTACTCGTAATTTGGCACAATTAGAAGTACCGTTAAAAAAAGACTCTGTTAATGGCAATGACTTTTATTTTGTAAGAACAAACGATGGTTATGATGCTAGTCGGCTATTAAATGAATCTTTTTTAGCAGAAATGCGTGGAAAATTAACTGGTGAAATGATACTGGCTGTTCCGCATCAAGATGTCTTGATTATTGGTGACATACAAGATAACACAGGTTACGATGTCCTAGCGCATATGACGATGGACTTCTTTGCAGATGGGCTCGTACCAATTACCTCTTTGCCATTTGTCTATAATAATGGTAAACTGGAACCAATATTTATAATGGCAAAAAACAGATTAAAGGAGTAGAAGACGTGATAGTAAACGCATTTTATAATGAAAAAGGGGTAGGGGATACTCTACTAATTGAAACGGGCGAAGTAAAATTCGAAAATCGTGAGTGGGAACGTCGCGGGGATGTTGCGCGGATATTTGATAGAGAAACAAAAACGTTAGCAGGCTTCAATATCTTTAATAGCTCAAATTATTTTGAGATTACTGCTAATGGGAAAGTAGAATTAACAGAAGAATTAGTAGCTAAAATAAATCAAGTTATTGAAAAAGCTGGTTTTGAACCTGAAATCATTGCAGATCTTTCACCTAAATTTGTTGTTGGTTATGTAGAGGCGAAAGAAAAACATCCTAATGCGGATAAATTAAATGTTTGTCAAATTAACGTTGGTGGAGAGGTGTTGCAAATCGTCTGTGGTGCACCAAATATTGAAGCTGGCCAAAAAGTAGTGGTAGCAAAAATTGGTGCCGTGATGCCAAGTGGTTTAATTATTAAACCGTCGAATTTACGTGGAGAAGATTCTTTTGGTATGGTATGTGCTGCAAGAGAATTAGCGATACCAAATGCACCGACTGAAAAAGGAATTTTGGTTTTAGAAGACTCTGCAGTTACTGGGGAAGTTTTTCCAGTTAATTTCTAAATAAAGGATAGTTTATGAACATCTGATTACAAATCAGGTGTTTTTTTGTTCGTTAAAATAGCATATTGTGAAATCCGGAAAATTGTTCTACTATTAATTATATTTTGTATACAATAATCGGATAAATCGTATTAAAAATAGTCGTTTCCTAGTCTATAACAAAAACTTATATCAGGTTTAAAGCTAGTAATATCAAGGTATTATAATGAATATAACTCGAAATATAGCGAATTCACAATTTTGTCATAGATTATTTCGTTTTTGTCTGTTAAAATCAAACAAGAAAATTAAATTTAGGGTGATTATGAATGGGATGGTTTAAAGATTTTTTCTTTGGCGATATGGACGAAGAAGTAGATACATATGAAACAGCACCAGCTAAAAAAGCAGAAAAGAAAGTAAAAAGTGCTCCAGATGTAGTACCAAAATCAAATGTAACGGCAATAAAAACAAAAGAACGAAGTGTAGTAAGAAATAATCAGCCGGTAGCTAATAAAGCAATTCCGGTTTCTAAACAAAAAACGCTGCAACAAGTGAAACGTCCTATAAAGACACAAATGGTCTATCAATATCCAAAAGGCGAATTTCGTTTTCCTTTGATACCAGATAAACCAAATAACGCACCAACTCAAACACAAAAAATTAATATGAAGCCATTACAACAAAAGACAGAACAACCTGTAGTGAAAGAAGAGATGAGAAAACGTCCTTTTGCTGCAACCGATGTTCCGTCTCCTGTTTATGCTTTTAATAAACGGCCGAGTAAATTTGAATTTGCAGTTTCTGAACCGGAAGAAATCGCAGAAATACGGGATGATTTGACAATTACACCAGTAGATTTGCCAGACTTAGCAGATGCCGAAACGATTGCTTTTGAAGCCGAAGTAGAACGCCAGATAGAAGATTCGTTTCCGGAAGATGTTGTAGAAGAGACGAGCGTAGCGGATGAACCAGTGGAAGTTATTCCAGAACAGCCAGTTGAACCGATTGCTTCTGAGCAACCAACTCGTGTTTCGCTTATAAAAGAAAAACCACAAATGGCCTCAGTTGCAAAAAAAACACAGGCAGAAGCAAATCAACAAGAACAATTACAAAAGAGCAGAATTCCGTTTAACGTAATGATGGTAAAAAGAGACAAGCAAGCACTTCAAAAAGAGGAATCAGTAGAGGTGGTTCCAGAGCGAATGGCGACAACAGTAAAACCCGCGGGAAATTATCAATTCCCAGCATTCAACTTGCTTCATCCACCAGTTTCTAAACGAGAAGATGATTCGTGGCTCCAAATGCAGCAAGAAATGTTAGACGAGACATTAGAAAATTTCAATGTTCATGCGAGTGTTGTTAACAGAACACAAGGACCAGCTGTTACTAGATTTGAAGTTCAACCAGAAAAAGGTGTTAAAGTTAGCAAAATTACCAATTTAACAGATGATATTAAACTTAGCTTGGCAGCAAAAGATATTCGGATAGAAGCGCCGATACCTGGTAAGAGCACAGTTGGGATTGAAATTCCTAACCAAACAAGTCGTCCGGTGATGCTTTCTGAATTAATGAATACAGAAGCCTTTCAATCATCCGCGTCGCCACTTACTGCCGCACTAGGATTAGACATCTCGGGAACACCGATTATTACTGATTTACAAAAAATGCCACATGGTTTAATTGCTGGGGCGACAGGATCGGGTAAAAGTGTTTGTATCAATTCTTTACTGGTGAGTTTGCTTTATAAAGCGACACCAGACCAGTTAAAGCTACTTTTGATTGATCCGAAAATGGTGGAACTAGCACCATACAATCGAATCCCGCATCTTGTTAGCCCGGTAATTACCGATGCAAAGGCGGCTACCGTTGCTTTGAAATGGGCTGTAGAAGAAATGGAACGGCGCTATCAGTTATTTAGTCATACTGGCGTTCGAAATATGGAAAAATACAATGAATATGCAAGTCACCCAGATCATACCGGAGAAAAACTACCGTATATTTTAATCGTAATTGATGAGTTAGCCGACTTGATGATGGTAGCTCCAAATGATGTTGAAGAATCCATTAGCCGTATTGCTCAAAAAGCGCGTGCATGTGGTATTCATATGATTGTAGCGACGCAGAGACCTTCTGTAGATGTAATTACGGGCCTTATCAAGGCTAACATCCCAACGCGTGTTTCGTTCTCTGTATCGTCGCAAATCGATTCTAGAACGATACTGGATGCAAGTGGCGCTGAAAAACTACTTGGAAAAGGGGACATGCTCTTCTTGCCAAGTGGCGCAAGCAAACCGGTTCGTTTACAAGGAACCTTTGTTAGTGACGAGGAAATTGATGCAGTTGTAGCTCATGTTCGCACACAAGGGGAGGCTGATTACATCTTTGAAGAGCAAGAACTCCTTGTGAAAGAAACGGCTAAAGAGAATACCGATGAATTATTTGAAGAGGCATGCGACTTTGTATTAAGCCAAAATGCAGCATCAACTTCCTTACTTCAAAGACATTTTAGAATTGGCTATAACCGAGCAGCAAGATTAATGGAATCGCTCGAAAATCATCAAATTGTCTCAGGAATCAATGGATCTAAACCACGTGATGTTATTATCACCAAAGACCAATTAGCGAAACTCAGAAACAAAGAAACATAATTTTGTAGTACTAAACTAACATAATACTTAATCAGTTTTACATTTTATGGCTATTTTCATGAGTAATTTCTCTTATATTTGGTGAAAGGTTTTTCTATTTACATGGAAAGTGATATAATAAGCTGGTGAATTATTGACTCAGCAAGAAATTAAACATAAAACACAACTGGAACGTAAGATGATGTCTAGAAAACGGAAGCTTTATGCTGTTTTCAAAGTTAAGACTTGGTGCTTAACAGTTAACATGTATTTTTAGGCACCCTCTTCATGATAAATTAATGGGGGTTCAAATAATGACTATCTATCATTTTGTTGGAATAAAAGGGTCGGGAATGAGTGCACTTGCTCAAATCCTGCATGATAAAGGTTATCAGGTGCAAGGTAGCGATGTGGATAAATACTTTTTTACACAAAAAGCTTTAGAAGAAAAGCAAATTCCGATTACTACTTTTTCGGCAGATAATATAAAGAGCGGGCTGACAATCATCGCTGGAAACGCATTTCCAGATACGCATGAGGAAATTGAGCGCGCAATGGAACTAAATCTTCCGGTTATTCGATACCATAAATTTTTAGGTCAATTGATTGATGGTTACACAAGTATTGCTATTACAGGTTCGCACGGTAAAACATCAACAACAGGTCTGTTATCACACGTAGTTGGTGCGATTCGTCCAACCTCATACTTAATTGGTGACGGAACGGGTAGTGGAACAAAAGGTGCAGAGTATTTTGCACTGGAAGCATGTGAATATCAACGTCATTTCCTTGCGTATAAACCAACCTATGCCATTATGACGAATATCGATTGGGATCATCCAGATTATTTCAAGAGCGTGGATGATGTATTTAACGCGTTTGAAACGCTTGGAAAACAAGTGAAAAAAGCCGTGTTTGCACTAGGCGACGACGCAGAACTTCGCAAACTTAAGCTAGGCATTCCCATCATTTATTTCGGTTTTGGGGAAGAGAATGAATTCCAAGCTAAGAATGTGATTAAAGAAACTACTGGAACCCGTTTTGATGTTTATCATCGCGACGAATTTTTAGCTTCTTTTGAAATTCCAGCTTACGGAGATCACAATGTATTAAACGCATTAAGTGTCATTGCGCTATGCGACTATGAAGGTTTACCAGTGGACGCAGTAAAAGCAGAATTAAAAACATTTGAAGGTGTTAAAAGAAGATTTAGTATTACAGAAAAAAGTAATCAAGTTTTAGTAGATGATTATGCGCATCATCCATCAGAAATACGTGCAACAGTAAATGCTGCACGACAAAAATATCCAGATAAAAAAGTAGTTGCTGTATTCCAACCGCATACATTTACACGAACACGTACATTCTTACAAGGATTTGCGGATAGTTTAAACTTAGCAGATGAAGTATATCTTTGTGATATCTTTGGTTCTGCACGCGAAAAAACTGGTAATTTAACGATTGCTGATTTGGCGCATAAAACCAAAGGAAATCACATTATTAAAGAAGAGCATACCGAAGAACTTTTGAAATATCCAGGAGCAGTAATTTTATTCATGGGTGCCGGAGATGTTCAAAAATTCCAAGCAGCGTATGAAAAAGTGCTGGATCAAGAAGAAATTACAGATGCTGAAGTGAAAAAAAGTGCCATTAACTAAATAATAAAAGAAGCATGCTGTTAATTTGGCATGCTCTTTGTTTGTTTATAATTATTATAAATAAAAGCTTTACACTCCTTAATCCGTGTATTAAAATATATCATGTGATACAAAATACAACTACATAGATAAAATGGAGGGATAAAAGTGGCAGAACGTTTAGTAGGTACACAGGCTCCAAGATTTGAAATGGAAGCCGTTATGCCCAATCAGACTTTTGGAAAAGTAAGTCTAGAAAAAAATATAGAAGATGATAAATGGACAGTTCTTTTTTTCTATCCAATGGACTTTACATTTGTTTGCCCGACTGAAATTGTTGCGATTTCGGCTCGTTCAGATGAATTTGAAGCTTTAGGTGCGCGGATTATTGGCGCTTCAACTGATACCATTCATTCTCACCTTGCATGGACAAATACGCCAATTAAAGAAGGCGGAATTGGCAAGTTGAATTATCCGCTTGCAGCCGACACGAATCACCAAGTAGCAAGCGATTATGGTGTGTTGATAGAAGAAGAGGGAGTCGCATTACGTGGTCTTTTCATTATTAACCCTAAAGGTGAAATCCAGTATGAAGTCGTTCATCATAATAACATTGGCCGTGAAGTTGATGAAGTCTTAAGAGTCTTACAAGCACTACAAACTGGTGGACTTTGCCCGATTAACTGGCAACCTGGTGAAAAAACAATTGTATAAAAAAGGTAAGCGCCTAGGAAGTAAGTTCCTAAGCGCTTATTTTTATACTAAGTTTTCTGGATTTAACGCTTCTAATTCAGGGAGCACGAAAATACCATCTTTACGAATGAGCACATCATCAAAATAAATTTCTCCGCCGCCATAATCAGCGCGTTGAATATTTACTAGATCCCAGTGTATTGCTGACTGATTGCCATTGAATGCTTCGTCATAACATTGACCAGGTGTAAAATGGAAACTCCCTTCGATTTTTTCATCAAAAAGAATATCTTGCATTGGTTCATGGATGAATGGATTGACACCAATAGCAAATTCTCCAACAAAACGTGCACCTTCATCTGTATCTAGAACTTTGTTAATACGATCTGTATCATTTGCAGTTGCTTCCACAATTTTTCCATCTTTAAAAGTAAAAGAAACATTCTCAAATGTAAATCCTTGATACGGGGAAGGGGTGTTATAAGTAAGTTTACCGTTGATAGAGTCACGTACTGGAGCAGTAAATACTTCACCATCCGGAATATTCATTTCCCCAGCGCATTTGATTGCTGGAATATCTTTAATGCTGAAAGTTAAATCTGTTCCCGGACCAACAAGGTGAACTTTGTCTGTTTTGTTCATAAGTTCTACTAGACCATCCATTGCCGTACTCATTTTTCCATAATCCAAATTACATACATCAAAATAGAAATCTTCAAATCCGGCAGTACTCATTTTTGCAAGTTGAGCCATGGAGGCACTTGGGTAACGAAGCACTACCCATTTTGTTTTTTTGACGCGAATATTAGAATGCATTTTTCCAACTGTATCACCATGGATTTTTAATTTATCAGCGGGAACATCAGAAGTTTCATTAATGTTATCACCAGCTCGTAAACCTATGTAAGCGTCCATTTCTTTCATCACATTACCTTCAAATTCGGCAATCTTTTCGTATTGCTGGCTATTTGCGCCTAGCATTAACGCTCGATCGATTTGTGGTTCTTTCAAAGAAACAAATGGGAAACCACCAGCTTTATATGCTTCTTCCACTAAAGCCATCACAAGTTCTTTTTGGACACCAAAGTTTTCAATCAAAACTTTTTCCCCAGCGCGAAGTTTGACGGAATAGTTGATTAAATTGTGTGCTAATGTTTCAATTCGTGTATCTCTCAATCTTTTGACCTCCCTAAATTTAACTAAAAATAAGCAAAAAGTTGCTCCTATCTATTTTACTCCAAATTTAGTCAAAAGCAACCATCCGCAATTAATTAACCGGTTTCTTTCTTATTAGTTTATTTTTTGCCAGTTAATTGCTAAAATGAAGCTAATACCTTTTCTTTTTTACGATTAGTACATAGGTTCTTTAGGTGAAGAAAGTTTTAGAGGGAAAAACTCAGGGTATAGAAAAAAGAATATGGAGGTGTGGATAGATGATAGTAATCTTGTATATTGCAGCACTGATTGCCGCAATAGCGCTTTTAGTTATTGCCATCTATTTGGGAAAAACGTTAAAATCAACTTCCCAAACAATGGATGAGGTAGCTAAATCATTAGAAAAAATAACTGTAGAAGTACAAGGGATTACAGGCGAGTCGCAAAAATTGCTTGATAAAACCAATACGCTTCTAGAAGATGTGAATGGCAAAGTTGCGAAGGTTGATCCAGTTTTTGATGCAGTTGGTGATATTGGAACATCTTTACTTGGCTTAAGTCAATCTGTTCGCGAACTTGCAACACTCGCAACAAATAAAGTAGAACAAAACGAAGCTAAGATTTCTCAAGCTGTCTCCATTAGCAATTCCATTCTTTCTTTTAGAGAAAAAATGAAGGCAAATAAAGCAGCGAAAGAAGCCGCAAAAGAAGCATCTGAACAATCAAATTTCTAATATAATCTGGAGGGATTTATCATGGCAGAAAAAGATGGTATTAATACAAAAGATTTTCTAATCGGTGGTTTAATTGGTGCGATTGTTGGTTCAGCCGCAGCACTTTTATTCGCACCTAAATCAGGTAAAGAATTACGTGAAGATTTAAATACACAAGTCGATACAATTAAAGAAAAAAGTAATCAATGGAAAGACGTTGCTTACGAAAAAGGTATCGAAATTAGTGGTGTAGCAAAAGGAACAAAAGATAAGTTAGTTGATTCCGCTGGTGGTTTTGTTGATGTAGTAAAAGACAAATCTGGTAAATTAGCTGACACAGTTGCTAAACAAGGGAAAGCGGTCAAAGAAGTCGTTTCCCAAAATAAAGAAGAAAACGCTGAAGCAGCAAAACAAGCAGCGGAAGCAGTGAAAAGTGAAGCGGAAAATGCTGCTGACGATGTAGAAAAAGCAGCAGATAAAGCAAAAGTAGAAGCAAAAAAAGCAGTAGATGAAGGCAAAGACGCTGCTAAAAAAGTGGCAGCTGATGCTAAAAAAGAAGCAAAATAATTAAACGCTAGAAAAACAGCCTTCATTGGCTGTTTTTTATTATGTAAAAATATTCATTCGCTACTTGAATTTTTTTCGATAACATGATAACATTAGATTTACATTATTTACTTTAATGCTTAAAAGCGATTAAGTATAAAAGTGGATTCGTGACAAATCATCTGTTTTCCTCTATAATGAGAAATAATCTTGGAGCAGATTTTTAGAAGGGTGGAAGTTAAATGGTAAACGCAAATTTAGAGGAATTAAGAACACAGGTGGATCAATTAAATATTGATTTGCTTGAATTAATTAGCAAACGAGCTAACTTAGTACAAGAAATTGGTAAAATTAAAGGGACGCAAGGTTCTCTTCGTTTTGATCCATTACGTGAAAGAGAAATGCTAAATACGATTCTTGCAGCCAATAAAGGTCCTTTTGAAGATAGCACGATTCAGAAATTATTCAAAGAAATTTTTAAAGCCGGATTAGAACTTCAAGAAGATGATCACTCCAAAGCATTACTTGTATCTCGAAAAAATAAAAAAGAAGATACGATTGTTACTGTAAAAGGCTTACCAATTGGAAACGGTGAACCAGTTTTTGTATTTGGCCCATGTTCCGTAGAGTCATACGAACAAGTGGCAGCTGTTGCTGAATCCATTAAAGCAAAAGGATTAAAACTTATCCGCGGTGGGGCATTTAAACCACGTACAAGTCCATATGATTTCCAAGGATTAGGAGTCGAAGGATTAAAAATTCTAAAACGAGTATCCGATGAATACGGCTTGGCAGTTATTAGTGAAATCGTTACTCCAGCTGATATAGAAGTAGCACTTGATTATGTGGATGTTATTCAAATTGGGGCAAGAAATATGCAAAACTTTGAATTACTAAAAGCAGCAGGTCGAGTTGATAAACCAATCCTACTAAAACGTGGTTTATCTGCTACCATTGAAGAATTCATTGGTGCTGCTGAATACATCATGTCACAAGGCAATGGTAAAATTATTCTTTGTGAACGCGGTATCCGTACCTACGAAAAAGCAACCCGAAATACACTGGACATTTCCGCTGTTCCTATTTTGAAAAAAGAAACACATTTACCGGTTATGGTTGATGTGACACATTCCACTGGTCGAAAAGATTTGTTACTTCCGTGTGCAAAAGCGGCTCTTGCTATTGAAGCAGATGGTGTAATGGCAGAGGTTCACCCAGATCCAGCAGTTGCTTTATCAGACTCAGCCCAACAAATGGATATCCCGGAATTCGAGCAGTTCTGGAAAGAAATTTTAGCAAGTAATTTAGTACCACATAAAGTAAAATAAATTTTAAAAGCCTTGGAATTCTAAGGCTTTTTATTTTGCTCCAGATTATTGATGCGTAAAAAGCATTTTAAAATACTATATAATGCTGTTTTGATATGAAAATAAATGAAAATAAAGAGTAAAAACAATTGCATATCGAAAAAAGTTATCGTATTATTAAAGGAAGGCTAGTTGTTTACGTTTCCAAGTGGTATATAGAGCCATTAAAATAATTGATATGGAGTGTGAATAGGGATGAATGTAACAATTTACGATGTTGCGCGCGAAGCAAATGTTTCCATGGCAACTGTATCTCGGGTTGTGAATGGAAACCCGAATGTTAAACCAGTAACACGAAAAAAAGTATTAGATGTGATTAATCAATTAGGTTATCGCCCTAATGCTGTAGCTAGAGGACTTGCAAGCAAACGCACAACGACTGTTGGTGTTATTATTCCGGATATTTCCAACGTATTCTACGCAGAACTTGCGCGCGGAATTGAAGATATTGCAACGATGTACAAGTACAATATTATCCTTAGCAATTCGGACGAAAATGAGGATAAAGAACTTCAAGTACTTAATACGTTGCTTGGCAAACAAGTAGACGGTATTATTTATATGGGCGAACGCATCTCGGAACAATTACAAGAAGAATTTGATCGTTCACCAGCACCAGTTGTTTTAGCAGGAGCGGTTGATTTAGAAAATAAATTAGCGTCTGTTAACATCGACTATAAACAAGCAACGAAAGAAGCTGTGAAGCGTTTTGTTGATAATGGACATAAACAAATTGCGTTTGTAAGTGGTTCTTTAAATGAGCCTGTTAATAGTGAAATGAAACTTGCTGGTTACAAAGAAGCTTTAGAAGAAGCTGGTATTAAGTATCAAGAAGAGTACATTATTGAAGCCAAGTATAACTATAATGCAGGCGTGAAAGTATGGGCTGAGTTAAGTGGCTTAGCAAAACAACCAAATGCAGTAGTTGTAGCGGATGATGAGCTTGCAATTGGTATTTTAAATGCTGCACTGGATGCAGGAGTCAGAGTTCCAGAAGATTTAGAAGTAATGACAAGTAATAATACCAAATTAACATTAATGTCTCGTCCACAACTTTCGACGATTGTACAACCGTTATATGATATCGGTGCAGTAGCGATGCGTTTACTAACAAAATTAATGACA
This sequence comes from Listeria ivanovii subsp. ivanovii, assembly GCF_900187025.1. GTDB lineage: Bacteria > Bacillota > Bacilli > Lactobacillales > Listeriaceae > Listeria > Listeria ivanovii. Next base: position 1,623,731 of record NZ_LT906478.1, on the reverse strand, counting down.
AACGAAGAAGTGGATGAAAAAACAGTTATTTTGCCACATAGCGAAAAACTTCGCGGTACAACCAAAGAAAAATAAAAGTTGACATCATTTTTATCTGTATGTTATAAATGTATGTATACTTTTCATATTGAAAATGACAATGAACGGACGAAGTAGGTACTTATTCTTATTCTTAGAGAGCTAGTGGGTGGTGAAAACTAGTAGAGATAAGTAGTCGAATTACATCCCGGAGTCACGTTGCGCAGGATAATGGCGCGGCCGGTGTTAAACCGTTATTTATTTGAGTAGGAATTTTTCCTAAAAGTTGGGTGGTACCACGTTAAAATCAACGTCCCTTCGTTAGCAAAACTAGCGAAGGGACGTTTTTTATGTCTAAAAATAAAAAGGAGAAATGATGAAAATGAACATTATTGATGAATTAGAGTGGCGCGGAGCTATTTATCAACAAACAGATGAAGAAGGATTACGCAAATGGATAGAGGAAAAGCAAATTTCGCTTTATTGTGGAATTGATCCTTCAGGCGATTCGATGCATATTGGGCATTTAATCCCATTCATGATTTTACGTCGTTTTCAAAATGCTGGTCACCGTCCGATTATTTTAGTTGGTGGAGCGACCGGAACGATTGGTGATCCAAGTGGTAAAAAAGAAGAGCGTCAGTTGCAATCAATGGAACAAATTAGTAAAAATGTCGAAAGTTTGCGCGTTCAACTTGGGAAAATTTTTGATTTTGAAGGTGATTCCGCAGCGAGCATGGTAAATAACTACGACTGGACGAAAGATGTCAGCATTCTTGATTTCTTACGTGACTACGGAAAAGAATTTAATGTTAATACGATGCTCTCTAAAGATATTGTTGCGAGTCGCTTAGAAGTAGGGATTTCTTTCACGGAGTTTGCTTACCAAATTTTACAAGCGATGGACTTTAATCACTTATATGAATTTAATGATTGTCGGCTTCAAATCGGTGGTAGTGACCAGTGGGGAAATATTACTGCGGGGCTTGACTTAATTCGTAAAAAACAAGGCGAAAATGCCAAGGCTTTCGGACTTACTATTCCATTATTAACCAAAGCAGATGGCACGAAATTTGGTAAATCAGAAGGTGGCGCGATTTGGTTAAATCCTGAAAAAACAACTCCATATGAGTTTTACCAATTCTGGATTAATACGGATGACCGCGATGTCGTTAAATATTTGAAATACTTTACTTTCTTGACGGAAGCAGAAATTGCTGATTTAGCGAAACAAGTGGAAGAAGAACCACATTTACGAGCTGCGCAAAAAACATTAGCTGCTGAAATGACAAAATTTGTGCATAGCGAAGAAGCTCTTGCTCAGGCACTCAAAATATCTAAAGCGTTATTCAGCGGGGATGTTAAGGCCCTTACTGCAACAGAAATCGAACAAGGTTTTAAAGATGTACCTACTTTTGAAGCAGAGGAAGCGGAAATGAATTTAGTAGATTGGTTAGTCTCGCTTGGCATTGAACCTTCCAAACGTCAAGCTCGTGAAGATGTGGCAAATGGGGCAATTTATATTAATGGGGAACGCCAACAAGATTTAGAAAAAGTGATGGATGCAAGTGATCGCATCGAAAATAAATTTACCATTGTAAGACGTGGGAAGAAGAAGTATTTCTTAGTTTCGTATAAATAAAGGAAAAAAAGCAAGAATCTTGTCTACTCCATTTTTTGAAATGGCTCTATACAATGATTCTTGCTTTTCAATTTTCATTACTTATTTCTACTTATTCTCAGCATCTTTTTTGTATAAAAACTGTAAGCCCTTTATGAATAAATGTTTTTATACTTTATTCTTATCTTCCGTCAAATATGTAGGTATCCGATTTTTTGGAAGAAGTCTGGTTAGCTAATTAATTTAACAATTTTTCTTTGAATAACTTGTAATTTTTTGTAATTAATGTAATATATGTGATATATAAAAATAATATAAGAAAAAGGGAGATGGTATCATGAATAAGATTAGCTTGAATAAAATTACTATTGGAGCTATGGTATCCGCTATAGTATTATTAGGAGTAGAGTATCACCTATAGTAGTTGAAGCTGAGGTAATAGATGCTCCTGTAACGGTAGCTGACGGTGGTGGTGAGTTGAATCTTACTAAAAAAGAAATAAAGGAAGAATTAGCATATCAGAAACAGCTAGTTGAGGAGCTGAAAAATGCGGATGATAATGAGGAAAAGATTGTTAAGGAGTATTTAGCAGGTAATGATAATGCTATAGCTAATAAGATAGATAATTCTGAGGAGACACCAGAGTTTATTGATACATATATTATCAATGATGAAATACAATTGGTTTTTACTGATACAGAAGTTATGCTAGACACAACTGAAATGTCAAATGAGAATGAAGCGACTTTAGAAGAGGAAGAGTTATTAAGAGAAGAAGATTCAAATGAATCTATTATTTCAAGTATCAAGGAGTTTGGTGAAACAGTTATTTTTGGTCAGAAAGTACACGCTGCTACATCAAAAACAGTATCTGCTCGGCATACACGTACTGTGTATGCTAAGGTATCAGGTAATAAACTGTTCACAGCTGGTATAGGCGCCAAGTTCACTTATAATGGCACTAAGGTGACTGCACAAACCACAGAGAACTATGTTAAAGTAAATGGTATTTCTGGTGTTGTTTGGTCGGTGCATAATAAAAAAAATGGCGTACAAAAACCGAGTACCAAGAAAAGAGTAGTATATCAACAAGCTACAGCTAAATCGGGCATAACGTATAAAGGGAATGGGCTCGTAGTGGAGGAGAAATATATTCGCGTAAATCTGGAATGTAATCATTTGGGCAAGGTGAGTAAGTCATCTGTAGTTCGATAGGTGCATGAGAGAGGGAGGACGAATTAATGAAAAAAACTATTTTAATTGTAGCAATGTTGCTTTTTATAATGCTTAGCTTTATGGATATTATGCTAATTAATGATGTGAATGTATCAACTATTATTGGAGCTCTGGTTTTAGGTGCAGCGCAAACTATAATTGTGCTCGTGCCTATACTTATTATTATTTTGTTAGTGAAGTTGCTAAAGCGTCGTAGTACCAACTAAAGCATAGTTGGTACTACGGAAAAGAATGCCCAATTTGTAGTGCGCCTCTAAAGTTAGATTTGTTGATCTTACTTTAGAGGCGTATTTTTAATTGGCTAAATATGATGATGAACTCAAAAAAAGTAGTGAAAGCATATCAAAACGGGGAAGAACTAGACAACAGTGCATTTCCATTTAAAATGAAATTTGGTTGTATTCTATTTAGTACCATGAACGGATGATGGAATAAAAATGCCGAGTAAACTTCGATGGTCGATGTTTGTGCTAACTTTTGGGTCTCACTAAATTTTTAAGGTGAGTGCTTTTTTACATAAAAAAACCTTGCAATCACGACCAAAGTCATGAATTGCAAGGCGGTTAGTTCTAATTAACGGCTGTAGAATTCTACGATAAATGCTTCGTTGATTTCAGCAGCAAGTTCAGAACGTTCTGGAATACGGTTAAGTGAACCAGTTAGAGTTTCTGCATCGAAAGTTACGTAATCAGGCACGAAGCTTGAAACGTCAAGGCTTTCAGCAATTGCAGAGTTTTTAGCAGATTTTTCACGAACAGAAATCACTTGACCAACAGAAACTTGGTAAGAAGGGATATCTACGCGTTTGCCATCTACAGTGATGTGGCCATGGTTTACTAGTTGGCGAGCTGCACGACGAGTGCGAGCAAGACCAAGACGGTAAACGATGTTATCAAGGCGTTGTTCTAGTAAGATCATGAAGTTCTCACCATGTTTACCTTGTAATTTACCAGCTTTGTTGAACGTGTTTTTGAATTGACGTTCAGTTAATCCATACATATGACGCAATTTTTGCTTTTCAGCTTGTTGCAAACCATATTCCGAGATTTTTTTACGTTGAGTTGGGCCGTGTTGACCTGGAGCATACGGACGACGCTCTAATTCTTTACCTGTTCCAGAAAGTGAAATTCCTAAACGACGGGAAACTTTCCAGCTTGGACCTGTATAACGAGCCATAAGAGACTCCTCCTTTTATTTGTTTTGGTATAAAACAAACGTGACGTAAAACCAAATCAGGGCAGTTTACCTTCATATACCATCACCATAGCAGCCGCCGGTTACGCGATATACCACAGAATTATTCTGGGGGTAAACAACACACTCATTCATTTTACTCAAGCTGCATTTTACACATCTTCCAGTATAGTCTAATTAGTAGTCTATTGTCAATTGATTTCGTTAGGTAATTCGTGAATGATAACATCACGGATTTTTTCAAGCCATAACTGATCTATTTCGTCAAAGCGGGAAGTAGAAGGGCTATCGATATCCAATACACCGATAAGCTGTCCATTCTTTACTAGTGGTAACACTATTTCGGAATTAGAAGCAGCATCACAAGCAATATGACCAGGGAATTGATGGACATCTTCCACGATATATGTTTTTTGATCCAAAGCAGCGGACCCACAGACACCTTTGCCGAGGGGGATGCGGATGCAAGCTGGTAAACCTTGAAATGGACCAAGCACTAACTCGTTCTTTTCTTTTTCAAGTAAATAGAAGCCTACCCAGTTAATATTTGTTAATGCTTGATTTAATATAGAAGAAACATTACTTAAATTGGCGATTAGATTTGTTTCACCAGCAATCATTGCTTGCACTTGTTTTAAAGCGAGCGCGTAATTTTCTTCTTTTGAACCAGTCATTTTTGCGATTTCAATCATTTATAATCCCCACTTTTCTTTTCCAATAATGTCTTTAGTATAGCATGGATAGGAACGGATTTCGGGAATTTTATTTTAGATAAGAATGAAATAAGTAAGCTTTAAATTTTTTTTCGCTAAACACAAGTAATTCTAGGCAAATCGTGTTAAAATATAAGATGTGTATAATTAGCTGAAAATGAGGAATAAAAGATACTACATAGGGAAAGATGTACATAGTTGAAAAGATGTATGAGCAGCATAAGATTGGCTGTTTTTCTTTCACAAGTTGACGTTGATGGGAGGATTTTGGATGTACTACATGTTAATCGGCTTTATTATCGTAGTAATTGCAGTCATTGGTGCAGGCTACATATTAAAAAGAAAACATTACCAAAGAATAAACGAGTTAGAAGAAAAGAAAATTAAGCTTAGAGAGAGACCTGTGATTGATGAATTAACCAAAGTCAAAAAGTTAAAGCTAACTGGTCAAACAGAAGCACTTTTCGAATCATGGCGTTCGTCTTGGGATGAAATTGAAACAAGATTATTTCCTGATTTAGAAGAAGTACTACTCGAAGCTGAGATGAATACGGATCGTTATAAATTTCGCTCTGCTACATATGTTGAAAATGATATTGAACAAATGCTCGTTGTTATTGAAAAACAAATGGATCAAATTCTTGGAGGCTTAAAAGAACTACTTATTAGTGAAGAAAAGAATGCAAAAGAAAGCCGTATGACAAAAGAAAAATTTGCAGAGCTTCGCCGGGAAGTTTTAACAAGAGGCTTTAAATTAGGGGACACATTAGGTTATGTTGAATCAAGACTAGACACACTTGCGGATAGTCTGGATCAATACGACTTATTAACAGATCAAGGTGACCACTTAGAAGCGCGCGAAATCGTTTTAGTTGTCCAAAAGGAAATGAAAGTTATTGAAGGACAAATGGAACGGATTCCTTCATTATTACATGAAACAGATACTATTTTACCAGAAGAAATCAATAAACTACGTGCTGGTTATGAAGAAATGGTTCGTAAAGGCTATTATTTAGCGCAAATGGAGCTAGATAAAGAAATTTCTCGAATGAAAACACAAATCGACAAAATGAAACAAAACGTGGTAAATCTTGATTTGGATGCAGCAGAACAAGGGATAGAAGAGCTGCATACGGAAATTGACTTGTTCTATGATACACTGGAACATGAAGCGGAAGCACGCCATTTTGTTAAAGAAAATCATAGTCCGACATCGGAAAAATTACAACGCCAAAATGCTGTGTCTGATGCACTTGCTGAACAAATTACTGAGGTAAAACAAACGTATCATGTTGGGGAAGAAGATTTAGCCGTTTACTTGAAAACGAGCGCTAAATTAAGTGAAGCAAAAGAAAACTTTGAACAACTTACAGCATTAATAGCTAGCGGAGAAATTGCCTACTCAGCAGCGCAAGATACGCTCAAAGAGATTGATGCAGCACTAATCACTATTGGTGCAGAACAGGATAAATTTGCAGAAGAATTACGTTCGCTGCGTAAAGACGAATTAGAAGCTCGTGATGATGCGGAGCGTATGCGTCGAGCAATTATCACGCTAGACCGTAAGATGGAACGAGAACGTCTACCTGGACTTCCAGAGGAATATTTGTCATTACGTGCTCATATGGGTGAATCCATTGACGCACTTGAAAAACGCTTGGAAGAAAAGCCGTTAAATATGAAAGCAGTTAGTCAGGACTGGCGAATTGCAGAAGAAGATTTAACCCATTTGACGGAAAAAGCAGAAGAAATGATGGAAAATGTTCGTTTAGTCGAGCATGTTATCCAGTATGCCAACCGCTACCGCTTACGTAATCAAGAGCTAGCGAATGAATTAGTTCAAGCGGAAAATCACTTTTATAATGATTATCAGTACAAAAAAGCATTGGAAATTGCTGTAACGGCTCTAGAAAAAGTCGAAACAGGTGCATTTAAAAAAGTCGAAAAAGCATACGAATCCAAAGTTAATGTAGATGATATTGAATAAAATTAAAACAGGCATTTCTATTTTCTAATAGGAATCCTGTTTTTTTATGAAAATAGTAGTTGGAATGTGTTGGAATTATGATAAAATGAAAAGTGGAGTATTGGGGAGGAGAATCTAGTTTGTATGATTTATTTCGATAACAGCGCGACAACAAAGCCAAGTAATGCCGTGCTTGAAACCTATACAAAAGTTGCAAGTACTTATTTTGCGAATCCTTCTTCGTTACATCGGTTTGGAGCCAAATCCAAAGAATTACTGGATGCTTCGAGAAAACAAATAGCGACGATGCTAGAAGTTTTACCAGAAGAAATTATTTTTACATCCGGTGGAACAGAAGGAAACAATTTAGCCATTAAAGGACTTGCTTATAGTTATCAAAATCGTGGGAAACATATTATAACCTCAAGTATTGAGCATCCGTCTGTACGACTTGTGATGGAACAACTTGAAGAAGAAGGGTTTAGTGTAACCTATTTAAAAGTGGATAGAAATGGCGTCATCAATCTAACCGAACTAGAACAGGCGCTTTCAGAAGAAACGATTTTAGTATCGATTATGGGCGTGAATAATGAAGTCGGAAGTATTCAGCCACTCCAAGAAATTGGTCAGTTGCTTGCTAAACGAGCGGATACTTTTTTTCATGTAGATTTTGTCCAAGGTATTGGGAAAATTCCTTTGCAACTAAAAGAATATCATGTCGATTTACTTACTATTTCAGGTCATAAATTTCACGCTTTACGTGGGACTGGCGCATTGTTTAAACGGAAAAATGTACACTTGCATCCTGAAATCATCGGTGGTGGCCAGGAAATGGGCTACCGTAGTGGAACGGAAAATCTTGCTGGAACAGTAGCACTCGCAAAAGCACTACGACTAGCTCTAGAACAAAAACAAACAGATTTGCTAGCGATTCGTGATTTTCTATTAACGGAGATTGCCACGATGCCAGATATGTCAGTTCATACAAAAAAAGCGGTTGCTGCACCACATATCATTTGTTTTTCAGCTAAAGGGCACCGCGGCGAAATTCTCGTCCATGCACTTGAAAAAGAAGATATATACATCTCCACAACAAGTGCCTGCTCATCAAAGCAAAAATTAGCAAGTAGCACGTTAAAAGCAATGGGTGTGACTGACGAAGAAGCAACTGGGGCAGTCCGAGTAAGTTTAGGATATGAAAACCGTCTTTCTGAAGCACAAATATTTATTCAAAAACTGCAAGAAATTATCGAAAATCTAAATAAAGTGGTGAAATAAATTGGAATTTGATCGTATGTTAATTAGATACGGAGAGTTATCTACAAAAGGAAGAAACAGAAAACAATTTGTCACAAAACTAGCGCAAAACGTGAAACGAGCAATGAAAGATTTGCCCGAAGTAAGAATTCACGGTGAACGTGACCGGATGTATATTATTTTAAATGGCGCAGATTATCATCTTGCAGAAGAACGTTTAAAACCCATTTTTGGTATTCAATCTTTCAGTCCAGCGGTTCGAGTGGATTTGGATTTAGAAGAAGTGAAAAAAGCAGCACTTGCTTTAGTCCAAGATACGCATGAAGAAAATGGGACTTTTAAAGTGGCAGCAAGAAGAAGCCACCGTGAATTCCCGTTAGATTCAAATGAAATAAATCAAGAAATTGGTGCTCATGTACTTCAAAATATAACTGATTTAACCGTTAATGTGAAGGATCCTGATGTGAAGTTAACCATCGATGTTCGAAAAGAGGGAGTATTTCTATCGTGTCGAACAATTCTTGGCGCAGCTGGACTTCCGGTCGGTTCATCAGGTCGAGCGATGTTAATGTTATCAGGTGGAATTGATAGCCCAGTTGCTGGTTATTTGGCACAAAAACGTGGCGTGGAAATAGAAGCAGTTCACTTCCATAGTCCACCATACACAAGCGAACAAGCAAAGCAAAAAGCGATTGACTTAGCAGCAAAACTTGCTAAATATAGCGGACAAGTGCAGATGCATATTGTGCCATTTACTGAAATTCAAGAAGTCATCAAACAGCAAATACCGGAAAGCGTTATAATGACCGTTACTCGCCGGATGATGCTTCGGATTACCGATGAACTTCGCCGTAAGAGAAATGGTCTAGCAATTGTGAACGGTGAAAGCTTAGGACAAGTTGCCAGCCAAACACTAGAGAGTATGCTAGCAATTAATGCAGTAACAGCAACACCTATTATTCGTCCAGTAGTTTCAATGGATAAGAATGAAATCATTCAAATCGCGCAAAAAATAGACACGTATAATTTGTCAGTACAGCCATTTGAAGATTGCTGTACAATTTTCACACCACCATCACCAAAAACAAAACCTAAACTTGATAAAATCGAGCATTATGAAAGCTTCACTGATTTTGATACATTAATAAGTAAAGCAATCGATAATATCGAAACCATTTCTGTCAATATTGCAGAAACAGAACAAGTAAAAGATGAGTTTGCCGATTTATTTTAAAAAAAACCGTTTATCCTTTTTATTAAGGTGAACGGTTTTTTTGTATATTATATTCACTTTACATTCATCTTTATGCATAAAACAGTTTTAAATATTAATAAAAAAACCATTTGACATTATAAATATACAATATTATAATGAAAAGTATCATTTGATAATTAACGGGAGGGCTTAGGATGAAAGTTTCGATAATTGGGGCGACAGGATATGGTGGTTTGGAGTTAATTCGTTTACTTCATCAGCACCCGCTCATTGACATTGCGTCGTTACATAGCTTTTCTACACAAACAGAAACACTGGCTGACTTTTATCCACATTTAAAAAATTTAGAGTCTAGCCCCTTAAATCAGATAAATCCGGCAGAAATTATCGATAAAAGCGAAACGGTTTTTCTTGCAACGCCATCCGGTATTTCAAAAGATATCGCAGTTCCTTATGTCGATGCAGGTTTAAATGTCATTGACTTATCCGGAGATTTTCGTTTAAAAAACGGTCAAGTTTATGAAAAATGGTACGGAAAAAGTGCGGCACCAGAGAGTTATTTAACAAAAGCAGTATATGGTTTAGCTGAATTCCAAACAAATACATCTGCTACTTTTATTGCCAATCCAGGATGTTATGCAACGGCCACATTGCTTGGTTTAGCACCACTCGTGAGAAATCAGTTGATCGAACCAACATCGATTATTGTAGACGGCAAATCAGGCATTTCAGGAGCGGGAAAAGCACCTTCAGCAAACACTCACTTTACAGAAATAAATGAAAATATGACGCTTTACAAGATGAATGCTCATCAACATATTCCGGAAATTATGCAACAGTTAAATAGCTGGGATGAGAGTATTCCAGCCATTCAGTTTTCCACCTCATTAATTCCTATCACAAGAGGAATCTTCATAACTATCTACGTAAAGCCTAAAATGCCGATGACAAAAAAACAATTGCATACCCTCTACACAACGACTTACGAAAATTCGCCATTTGTCCGCATCCAGCCAGAAGATTGCTACCCAACTATTAAACAAGTAACTGCATCCAATTATTGCGATATTGGGCTTGCCTATAACGAAAAAACCAATACAATTACTATCGTTTCTGTTATTGATAATTTAGTAAAGGGAGCAGCTGGCCAAGCAATTCAAAACTTAAATATTATCGCTAATTTTGCTGAAAATGATGGATTAAACTTTATCCCTGTTTATCCATGAAAGGGGAAGAATATGATGGAACAAATAAAAGGTAACATTGCCTCACCAAAAGGCTTTTATGCGGACGGAAAACACGCTGGATTAAAGAGAAAAAGAAATGATATTGGTTGGATATACTCAGAAGTACCAGCAGAATCAGCAGCTGTCTATACAATGAACCAAATGCAAGCAGCACCAATTTTTGTGACAAAAGATTCGTTTGCTAGTGATGCTAAATTACAAGCCATTATTGTGAACAGTGGGAACGCGAATGCTTGTACTGGTAACCAAGGAATGCTTGATGCGCTAACGATGCGTGCTAAAACAGCAGAAAATTTGCAGATTCCTGTTGAATCCGTGGCAGTGGCTTCTACTGGGATTATTGGAGATATGTTACCGATGGATAAAATCATTGCTGGCATCGATATGTTAGAAAAACAATCTGGAAATGCAGCTGATTTTGAAGAAGCCATTTTGACAACAGACACGTTTCAAAAGCAAATTACCTTTCAAATTGAGTTAAGTGGAAAAACAGTGACGATGTCTGGTGTCGCAAAAGGTTCGGGAATGATTCATCCTAATATGGCAACGATGCTTGCTTTTATAACGACGGATGCAGCCATCCCAGCTGAATTGTTGCAAAAATTATTAAAAATAAAAGTAGACAAAACATTCAATCAAATAACAGTTGATGGGGATACTTCAACAAATGACATGGTTGTCGTGATGGCAAATGGTTGTGCAGAAAACCCAATAATTCAAGAAGGAACAGCTGACTGGGAAAAATTGGCAGCAATGTTTCAAGCGGTGACAGAACATTTAGCCAAAAGTATTGCTCGTGACGGAGAAGGGGCTACAAAGCTTATCGAAGTGCAGGTAAATGGAGCGACAAAAACAGAGGATGCTCGAATGATTGCCAAAAAAATTGTTTCCTCTAGCCTAGTTAAAACAGCCGCTTTTGGAGGTGATGGCAACTGGGGAAGAATTATTTGTGCGATAGGCTATTCCGGAGGTCGATTTGCCCCAGATAATATTACCATCAAAATCGGTGGTATCGAAATTTTAAATCATAGTAGCCAAACGATTTTTAATCAACAAGCGTTGGATGAGTATTTAGAAGAAGAACATATTGTTATCGAAGTTGACTTGCATATCGGTCTTGAGTCAGGAACAGCCTGGGGATGCGATTTAAGTTATGAATATGTCAAAATCAATGCCTGTTACCGGACGTAAGGAGTGAACGCCGATGGAAAATACGATTGTAATCAAATTAGGTGGGGTAGCAAGTGACAATTTGACAGAAGTATTCTTTGAACAAATCACTAAATGGCAATTGGACGGAAAGAAAATAGTTATCGTTCATGGTGGTGGTCATTACGTGACAAAAATGATGCAAGCAATGGAAATTCCTGTAGAAACAAAAAACGGGTTGCGAATAACAACTCAAGCAGCTTTGGAAGTTACTAAGATGGTGTTAATTGGTCAAGTTCAGCCAATGATTACAACCGCTTTTCAAAAACGGGGAATCATGGTGATTGGTTTAAATGCTGGTGATACTGGTTTACTTGAAGCTATGCAAGTAAGTGATAGTGAACTCGGTTTTGTCGGTGAAATTACCAAAGTAAAAACTACTTTAATAGAACATCTACTTGGAAAAAATATTGTCACAGTTATTGCGCCACTTGGGATGAATAAAGAATACCACTGGTTAAATGTGAATGCAGATACGGTGGCTTGTGAAGTAGCAAGTGCGCTAAAGGCAGAGGCTCTTTATCTCTTAACGGATGTCCCTGGTGTGCGAAATGGCTCTGACATACTGGTTGAGATAGCTAGTTCAGATATGGAGCAATTGCAAACATCCGGTGTAATAAAAGGTGGGATGATTCCAAAGCTAGCAAGTGCCGCTTTTGCCGTGGAAAATGGGGTTCATCAAGTAATTATTACAGATTCACTTTCAACAATGGGGACTAAAATAACAAGTAGGGTGGCGATATGATGAAACATGTTTTTCCGACATATACTAGATTCCCGATTGATTTAGTCCAAGGGAAAGGAACAGTCGTTACAGCTAAAACGGGACAAAAATATCTTGATTTTACAAGCGGGATTGCCGTTTGTAATTTAGGACATTGTCCGGAAAATGTTACTACTGCTATCCAAAAACAATTAGCCAATATTTGGCATACATCGAATTTATATGAATCTGCTTTGCAAGATAATGTTGCTGAACTGATTGTTGGCACGGAAGATAGATTAGTATTTTTTTGTAATAGCGGAACAGAAGCAAATGAAGCAGCGTTAAAGTTGGCAAGAAAATATACAAGAAAAGAGAAAATCATCACGTTTGAAAAATCATTTCATGGCCGTACTTTTGGTTCCATGTCAGCAACTGCACAAGCAAAAATTCATCAAGGATTTGGTAGCCTTGTATCAGGTTTTACGTATGTTCCGTTTAATGATATTGCGGCATTTCAAAAAGCGATTGATGAAAATACTGCTGCTGTGATGCTGGAAATTATTCAAGGAGAAGGTGGCGTTTTTCCTGCCGATGCAGCATGGTTGCTTGAAGTTCAGCGATTGTGTAAAAAAGTAGGTGCATTATTAATTATTGATGAAGTACAAACAGGACTTGGCCGGACGGGAGCTCTTTATAGTTATCAGCATATTGGCTTGGATCCAGATATTTTCACTTTAGCAAAAGGACTAGGAAATGGCTTGCCAATTGGAGCGATGGTTGGGAAGTCAGGACTTAGTAGCGCTTTTGGACCAGGAAGTCATGGTTCTACTTTTGGCGGGAATAAAATTGCGCTTGCAGCAGCAAAAGAAGTTTTAATAACTGTAAGGCAGCCAGGCTTTTTAGAAGAAGTACAAACAAAATCGGAGTATTTCAGAGATTTATTAGAAGTAAAGTGTGCTAATTTGGCAAGTGTAACGAGTGTTCGCGGGGAAGGATTTCTTATTGGCGTAGAAGTAGTCAGTCGTGCAGATTTAATTGTAAATGATCTGATGAAACAGGGATTGCTCATACTTACAGCTGGCCCTAATGTCCTTCGAATTTTGCCACCTTTAACAGTGAGTTATGAGGAAATGAGTCAAGCTGCGGATTTACTTGAAACGGTTTTAGAAAATCAATTAATTGGGAGTGAAGAGGGATGAAAGTGGACACGAAAACGAATACTTTGGGGAAAGACATGCTGAGTTTGCTGGAATGGAATAAAGCTGAATTAATAGCTATGATGGAGCTTGCAGTTTCGATGAAAACGAATCCGGCTCATTACAGTCATATTTTAAGTGGAAAAATTTTAGGGATGATTTTTGATAAGCCTTCGACAAGAACAAGAGTCTCTTTTGAAGCGGGGATATTGCAGCTTGGGGGACAGGCAATTGTTATGAGCTCAAAAGAATTACAAATTGGTCGCGGGGAGCCGATCAAAGACACAGCCCACGTGATGTCGGAATACATTGATGCCATTATGATTCGAACTTTTAGCCATCAGAAGGTAGAAGAACTTGCACTACATGCGGAGATTCCGATTATCAACGGATTAACGGATTTACATCATCCTTGCCAAGCGCTCGCGGATTTAATGACGATTTATGAATGGAAAGATCAATTTAATGGAGTGAAGTTAGCTTATATTGGAGATGGAAATAACGTTTGTCATTCTTTACTTTTAGCTGGTGCGATGGTCGGCTTAGATATGAGTCTGGCAATGCCAAAAGGATATGAGGTAGATGAAGAGATTCTGCTAACAGCACAAAAATTAGCTGCAGAAACAGGGGGGGGAATCTCTATTACCGAAGACCCAAAACTTGCTGTGATGGATGCCGATTTTATTTATACTGATGTTTGGACGAGTATGGGGCAAGAAGAGGAGAATGCGAAAAGGTTAGCGGACTTTGGTGAAAAATATCAAGTGAATGCAGACTTAGCAAAATATGCGAAATCAGATTATCACTTTTTACATTGCTTACCGGCGCACAGGGAGGAGGAAGTGACGGCGGAAATCATCGACGGCGAACATTCGGTTATTTATCAGCAGGCAGGAAATCGACTACATGCACAAAAAGCATTACTCGTAGCTATTTTAGAAGCAAAATAAAAACAGTCTGGCCGAGCTTGGTCAGACTGTTGTTTTTATAAGAAATTACGTTTTACTTTGTCCCAGAATGAATTTTTAGGCAATTTGATAATATTGATAAAGCGATCGCCAACTTCTAAATTCACTTCATGAACATGTTGAATACTTAATGCTTCACTGTCCATTCCGATCATTGGGAATTCATTGTTTCCTTCTTCTGAAGAGATTTCGATTCGTAATTTACGTTTTGGACTAAGAATGAAAGAAGAGCCTAGTGTCCGGAATTTGTTGTTATTAATGGAAGCGAGTTCACTTACTTGCATCGAAGGGAGCAGCGGATCGACAATCGAACCATTCACTGATTTGTTATATGCTGTACTTCCGGTTGGTGTAGAAATAACCATGCCATCACCGCGGAAAGTTTCAAAGTGAGAGTCATTAATATAAAGATCCATTGTTAGTGTACGGATGATAGACGAACGGATGTTAAATTCATTTAATACATAAAATGCTTTGGTGTTATTAACTGTTCCATAAATCGTTGGATAACGACGAACTAACCAGCGATCTTCTATGGCTGCTTTAATAATTTCATCTAATTGATTAATATGGAAATCGCAGTATTGGCCTAATTGCTCTGTTAATGCAATCCCAGCATATAAACAATCTTGGCGGAAATCAGTTTCTCTGACGGATTTAAGGAAAGCACCATCGCCACCGATACTAATAATAACGTTTGCTTTTTGATAGTCATCCGTTAATTCATAACCGTTGTCAGTTGTAATTTTCTTTAATTCTTTTGCTTTTGCATGTAGTTCTTCTGTTTTTCGATAGGAAAAATAAAAAATAGTTTTTGCCATGTTAGTTGTCCCTCCAGAATACATTTTTAAATCAACAAACTTATTATAACATGACTTAGAGGCAATTTCTTTCTTCATCCAGAAAAAAGTGAAATGGGACACAATTAGAAGAGATATTTGTACAAAATAAATGAGACTGGTATTATTACAGTATCTTAAATGAAAAAGGGGAGAAATTAATGAATGCTAAAAGATGGATTGCACTAGGAATTGTTCTCGCGCTTTTAATCGTAAGTGCGTTAGCGAAAGTTACATCAACTCAACTAGCAAATCAAGAAGAGGAAGAAATGGCGGTAATTGATACTTTGTTTGCAGGGACAAATGAATTAACAGAAACCGTTATAGAAGATGCTGGACCAAGTAAAATAGCTGTTTTATCTGTAGACGGAACGATTCAAGATACAGGGGAAAGTATTTCTTTATTTGGGGGTGCTGGATATAATCATTCGTTCTTCATGGATCAGTTAGAGCAAATTCGTGATGATGAATCGATAAGAGGGGTTTTATTGTATGTAAATTCACCAGGTGGGGGCGTAATGGAGTCTGCACAAATTCGGGATAAAATTTTACAAATCAAAAAAGAACGTTCCATTCCATTCTATGTTTCAATGGGGAGTATGGCAGCATCCGGTGGGTATTATATTTCCGCACCAGCTGACAAAATTTTCGCTAGTAAAGAAACACTTACCGGCTCACTTGGCGTCATTATGCAAGGGTATGACTATAGTGAGTTAATGAAAAAACTTGGAATTTCTGATAACACCATTAAAAGTGGTGCCCATAAAGATATCATGAGCGCAACGAGACCGATGACAGAAGACGAGAAAAAGATTATGCAATCCATGATTGATGACTCGTATAATGAATTTGTCCAAGTAGTGGCTAGTGGTCGTGGAATGAGCGATGAACAAGTTCGTAAAATTGCGGATGGTCGGATTTATGATGGCCGTCAAGCAAAAGAAAATGGTTTGATTGATGAATTTGGTTATCAAGAAGATGCCTTGGCCGCACTCAAAAAAGAGGAAAAGTTATCTAATGCGTCTGTTGTGCAATATGATGAGCCCACGAGCTTTGGTTCTTTCTTCTCTGTAGCGACTCAAAAAATGACTGGTCAAAATGCAGATATCACTCAATTAATCAAATTAACTGGAACATTACAAGCTCCAAGGATGATGTATTTATATGGAGAATAACGGGGGAGGAGAACTACCAATGACCGAAGAAAATATTGCTTTTCAAAATAAACGCCAAGTCTATCACTACGAACCTAAAACACTTCCGGAAGACACTATTCCAAAGCAATATTTTGCAGGCTTTTGGATTCGATTTTTAGCTTATCTAGTAGATTTAGTCACTATCCTGGCGATTACTGGCATTCTCGTTAATCCTATTTTCCGTATCGCAGGAATTCCAATGGACAAAAGCTTTTTCTCCATTTACTGGATTGCTACCACACTTGTTTTTTTAGCCTATTTTGTCTTGTTAACAAAGTTTTTCGGACAAACACTTGGCAAAATGCTTTTTGGACTTCGTGTGATCAAACTTAATGGCGAAAAATTATCTTGGTTAACCGTTTTATTTCGTGAAGGAGCGATTCGCTTTGTTTTAAAAACCGTTTGGCCCCTATATTTAGTATGTGCTTTTACGCCAAACAAACAAGGAATTGCTGATTTTCTTGAGTCTACTTCTGTCGTACACAGTGGCTACTTAGAATTAGATGATAAATGGTCAAATGGAGCAAAAAAATAGCTTATAACCATTATCTTCTTTAAAATGAAGTAGAAGCGTCAAATTAAAGGAGGAAGAATAATGACTCAAGTAACATTTAAGCATAATCCAGTTACCTTAGTTGGTACAGAACGAAAAGTGGGCGATAAAGCGCCGAACTTCACGGTAGTAAATAGGGATTTAGAAGAAGTAACCTTGCACGATTACGATGGGAAAGTTAGACTTATTAGTGTTGTACCTTCGATAGATACAAGTGTTTGTTCAACGCAAACTCGTAAATTTAATGAAGAAGCAAGCAACTTAGATAATACCGTTGTTTTGACAATTTCAGTTGATTTACCATTCGCACAAAAGAAATGGTGTGCAGCAGAAGGTTTACCAAACGCAATTACGTTATCTGATCACCGGAATCTTTCTTTCGGGGAAGCTTATGGTGTGATTATGAAAGAACTTCGCTTATTAGCTCGTTCCGTATTTGTTGTGAATGCAGCAGGTGAAATTGTATACACAGAAGTGGTCCCTGAAGGCAGCGATCATCCTAATTATGAAGCAGCAATAGAAGCCGCAAAAAAGGCCTAAACTAAAAGCTCTCCTTTCATTAGGAGGGCTTTTTTTCTGTATTATTACTAAAGATAAACTGTACTAATTATAATACGATATTTTCCATAGATAATTCTTGTTTTACTATAGAAAATCCTTTCACATTCTGCGGAAATACTGTATAATATTTGGTGGTGTTAGTAATGATAAAAATTCGAGGTGTTACTTTTGGCAAATGAAGCAACGCAAGAATTATTTCAAGTGCTTGATAGTACGGCTATTATCTTGCAAAATGAACTTGAAATAAGCTATTTGGAAGCGGTTTATGAAACAGGTGAAAATCTGTTTCAAAAAGAAGTTTTACAAAAAGAAGAGTTGTCTTCTGAAAAACAAACGAAATTAGAAGAGTATTATGAAAGTATAGAACTCGAAAATTTCTCTAATGAAGAAATTCGCAAAGGTCTTCAGCTCGCACTACTCAAAGGCATGAAACACGGCATTCAAGTGAATCACCAAATGACACCAGATTCGATCGGATTTATTGTGGCATATTTACTTGAAAAAGTGATTCAAAAAAAGAAAAATATTTCTATTTTGGATCCTGCTTGTGGCACAGCGAACCTTTTAACTACTGTGATTAATCAACTAGAATTAAAGGAAGGCATGGAGATTCATGCGAGTGGAGTAGATGTAGATGATTTGCTTATTTCGCTTGCACTTGTTGGCGCGGACTTGCAGCGACAAAAAATGACACTCCTTCATCAAGATGGGTTAGCGAACCTATTAGTGGATCCGGTTGATGTGGTTGTAAGCGATTTACCTGTTGGCTATTATCCAGATGATGAGAATGCAAAATCATTTGAGCTTTGCCGTGAAGAAGGGCATTCATTTGCACATTTCCTGTTTATGGAACAGGGGATGCGCTACACAAAACCAGGAGGATATTTATTCTTTTTGGTACCTGACGCAATGTTTGGGACTAGTGACTTTGCTAAGGTGGACAAGTTTATCAAGAAAAATGGTCATATCGAGGGAATTATTAAATTGCCCGAAACACTGTTTAAGTCTGAACAAGCACGAAAAAGCATCTTGATTTTACGGAAAGCGGCAGAAAATGTGAAGCCGCCAAAAGAAGTTTTACTTGCTAATCTCTCATCGCTTACAGATCCAAGTATTACTGCGCCGATCTTGGCGGAAATTGAGAATTGGTTCAAGGGAAACAATAATGGAAGGAATTGACAAAAACAAAATGGAAAAAACAATTGCAATTAACGCCGGAAGCTCATCACTGAAATTCCAATTATACGATATGCCATCTGAACGAGTTATTACAGCAGGTATTGTAGAAAGAATTGGTTTAAAAGATTCTATTTTTACAATTACTGTAGACGGAGAAAAAATCAAAGAAGTGGTTGATATTCCTGACCATGAAATCGCTGTGCAAATGCTACTTGAAAAATTAATTAATCATAAAGTCATCGGTTCTTATGATGAAATTACAGGAATTGGTCACCGTGTGGTTCACGGCGGCGAAAGATTCCCTGAGTCCGTTTATATTGACGATGAAGTTATTAAAGATATTGAAGCATTATCCGAACTTGCGCCACTTCATAATCCGGCTAACGTTACTGGAATTAAAGCATTCCGTAAAATCTTACCTGATGTTGTTTCGGTTGCCGTTTTTGATACAGCCTTCCACCAAACAATGCCACCTGCAAGTTATTTATACAGCTTGCCATACAGATACTATGAAGATTATGGTATCCGTAAATATGGTTTCCATGGTACAAGCCACAAATATGTATCTGAACGTGCCGCAGAACTTTTAGGTCGTCCGGTTGAAGAATTGCGTTTACTTACTTGTCACCTTGGTAATGGTGCTAGTATCGCTGCAATTGAAGGCGGGAAATCAATGGATACTTCCATGGGATTCACACCACTTGCCGGCGTTTCAATGGGAACTCGTTCTGGTAATATTGACCCAGCACTTATTCCGTTTATCATGGAAAAAACTGGTAAAACTGCAGAACAAGTATTAGATGTCTTGAATAAAGAATCTGGTATGCTTGGCGTATCTGGTATTTCTAGTGACCTTCGTGATCTTGAAGATGAAGCAGCAAAAGGAAATGATCGTGCCGAACTTGCACTTCAAGTATTTGTTGATCGTATCCATAAGTATATTGGTTCTTATGCGGCTCGTATGAACGGTGTAGATGCCATTATTTTCACAGCAGGTATTGGTGAAAATAGTTCCTTTATCCGTGAAAAAGTACTCCGAGGTTTAGAATTTATGGGTGTATACTGGGATCCAGCACTTAATCAAGTGCGCGGTGAAGAAAGATTTCTCAACTATCCACATTCCCCAGTAAAAGTTATCATTATTCCAACGAACGAAGAATTAATGATTGCTCGTGATGTGGAAACAATTAAAAATAATCGCTAAAAAATAATTTTTAGTCTTATAAAAAGAACGTCCCTTCTATTAAGAAAGGGCGTTCTTTTTTTGACAATTAGTTAGGCCATAAACTAGGGTTTGAGTAGTAGGCATCTAAATCGTCACTAAACCATCTACCGTTTAAGACTTGATGAACCATTTGATTTTTAGCTACATCAGAAATACTAGCATCTGCTTCGATACGTTTAATAATAGCTTGATTTGTATCGGTTTCTTTTTTCATTTCAATTTGAGCTTGGTTATCATCAGCATCTAAAATTAGACTACTTGGATTGTTATTGCTCCACGAAGTCCATTTCGTTAAGTTATCTCCATTTGGGTTTCCATCATGCAAGAAATTTTTTAGATAGGCGCGGTATTGTTCTTGTAAATCTTCTGCACCTGGTAATTGATAGGACTCTGTAATGGTCGATAAATATGTCTGATTGTTACTATCTAAGAAGGGGATAAACACACCATGGTAGGCGCCAACAAGGCTCATATCAGTGGTTGTTTTTAACTTTGTTCCAAACGGCATTTTCGTATTATAAATTGGTGCATCATAATTTTGCGACATTTTTTCAGCAGACAACTCTGTATTAAACAGAGAGTAAAAATCACTACCATATTGTTTAGCAAATTGGAACTCTGCAAGTTTTTCAGGATCTTTTAGAATATCTCCACTAGCAATACTCTCTGCAAAGTAAGGATCTCCCATTGCGAAAAAGGAGAATTCACTTGTACCGGATAACATGATTAAAGGGACGTTATTATAGTTTTTTGTATCAAAACCATCTTTGGGAATGACAGCTCCATCAGTATACAAGTGAGGGAAGGCGCTCATCCGAATGGAAGCATTTTCCATTAACTTGCTTAATCTTTCAGCGGAAAGTCCATACAAATAATCACGAACTTCTTTTTTATCTTCTTGTAACCAAGTGTAAGCTTCATCTTCGGTTGCTTTCACACCGTCTTCTACAACGAGGGGCGCAATTGCTTTGGCAAAAACTTTTACGCTGTCATCTGGGTCAGCAACAGTCATTCCACCACTAAAGGCGATTGCTTTTTGATATTTATCTTTAAAAATGGGAGAAGTGAGTGATGCCATTACATCTCTACCACCTGCAGAAAAACCTGTGAACGTAATGTTGTCTGGATTACCGCCAAAAGCTTCGACATTTTCTTTAACCCAATCAAGTGACTTTGCCATATCAAGTAAAGCATAGTTACCTGAATCTTCTAGTTTATCACCCGTGTTGAGGGCTGGTAGTGGATTAAAACCAAGTGCTCCAAGACGATAATCAACGGAGATGAAAATGGTATTTAAATCTTTTACAAAAGCTTCTCCGCCAATTTCGGTTGCACTGCCGCCTTGGTTGTTTCCGCCATGAATGTAAACCATAACCGGTAATTTTTTCTCGGAAGTATCTGGTCGGTAAATATTCATGTTAAGGCTTTCTTCGTTTCCTGTTATACCATCTTGGGTTGTTTGAATAAATACCTCTTTATCTTTTGTCGCGTCCATTGTCCCATCATATTTTGCAGGACTTTCTGGTTTTTTCCAACGCAAATCTTTTACTGGTGCTTTGGCATAAGGAACACCTTTCCAAACTAAAGCGCTTTCATTTTTATCCTTATAACCTTTCACTTTTCCGTATTTAGTAGTTACCGTTACGCCTTTTTTGTAAACTAAAGTATCTTTTTTTGTGTTTTGATCGGCTCCACACCCAGCAATTATAAGCAAACAACCAACTAACACTAACAACATCCACTTTTTCATTTTCCCACTCCTTAAAATTAAATTAGCTAATAAAAAACCTGAAACAAACGCGCACTTAAAGAGTACGTGTTTGTTTCAGGTTATGCCCAAAAGGTTACATTCCTTTAACAAAATATAAGATGACTTAAATATAGCATGGAATTCGATAAAAACAATACGAACTAAATAAAATTTACTTAATTGCCACATTTGGATTTTTTCATGTTTATTTGATACGTTTTAATTGTGTTTACATTTTATTGGAACAAAAAAACAGACACTTTCCAAAGAAAGCGCCTGTTTTATCATGTCAACTTATTTTTCATCTTTGTAATCTGGTACATCATTGCGGACAACTAGTACATCACAAGGGGAGTGGCGAATGATATATTCAGACACACTGCCAATCAATAAACGTTCAACCGCATTTAGACCTGTAGCGCCACACATGATTAAGTCAGCTTGGAATGCTTTTGCCGCTTCTTTTGTGATGGCTGTTTTTGGTGAACCATATTCAATATAGCTTTCGACTTTTGTAACACCGGCTTTTAAAGCATCTTCTTTATAGCCGCTTAGTAGTTCATCTGCATATTCTGTTGCTTTGTCTGCCATACTTGTATCGTAATTAGCTACAGATGAAAAAGCGCGGGTATCAATAACGTGTACAAGACCAAGGGCCGCATCATTACGGTTTGCAACCTGAATGGCTTTTTGGAATGCTCTTTCTGCTTCTTTGGACCCGTCGACTGCGACTAAAACTCTTTCGTATTGTTGTAACATAATAATTCCTCCAATCAAAAATATGTATCTTCTATATTTATATTTTACCCCTTTTTTCGTAAAAGAACCATTAATTGGAAAATAAATTATGCTTCTGAATTATTTTTTGCTTTTTACAATTCTTTTGTGTGAATTTAGATTAGTTTCTTTTTTACAACTTAGGTATATTGTGTTAGCATAATGATGTAGAATTTTTTTAGTAGTCTATAATACCTATACCAAGGAGAGTGATTTTCATGTTAATCGGCGTACCAAAAGAGATAAAAAATAACGAGAATAGGGTGGCGATGACTCCGGCCAGTGTTTTTTCCTATGTAAATGCAGGACACACTGTTTACGTGGAAAAAGGTGCGGGTATCGGGTCTAATTATCAAGATGCTGATTTTGTACAAGCGGGAGCGAAAATTGTCGAAACAGCTAAAGAAGCTTGGGAAGTTGATATGGTTGTGAAAGTAAAAGAACCAATTACATCCGAGTATACATATTTCAAAGAAGGCTTGTTACTTTTCACCTATTTACATTTGGCTAATGAACCAACACTTGCAGAGGCATTAATGCAAAGTAAAGTAAATAGTGTAGCTTATGAAACAGTGGAGCTTGCAGATCACACATTACCACTACTTTCACCAATGAGTGAAGTTGCTGGACGAATGGCGGCTCAAATTGGCGCTCAATTTTTACAAAGAACAAATGGTGGCATGGGTGTGTTACTTGGTGGAGTACCTGGTGTGGAGAAGAGTGAAGTAGTTATTATTGGAGGCGGAATTGCTGGAGCAAATGCAGCTAAAATTGCGACAGGTCTCGGGGCTAATGTAACAATTCTCGATAAGAATTTAAAACGGCTTCGCGAACTGGATGATATTTTTGGTAATCAAGTGCAAACATTAATGTCGAATGATTTTAATATTGAAACAGCTGTGAAAAAAGCGGATTTAGTTATTGGAGCGGTATTAATTCCAGGGGCAAAAGCACCAAAACTAGTTAAAGAGCATGTCATCAAACAAATGATTCCAGGGTCAGTGCTTGTGGATATCGCTATTGACCAAGGTGGGATTTTTGAAACAACAGATCATGTTTCGACCCACGATAATCCAACCTATGAAAAATACGGTGTGCTTCATTATGCGGTCGCAAATATGCCGGGAGCAGTTCCGCGGACATCTACTTTAGCCCTCACCAATGCTACTTTACCATTTGGGTTAAAACTTGCAAATGAAGGTTTAGAAGCGGCCGTTAAAAAAGACCCTTACTTACTTCGTGGCCTAAATACTTACCAAGGGCATATTACGTATAAAGCTGTTGCTGATTCTCTAGGGTTAGCTTACACAGACAGCAAGGACTTAATTTAATAAAAGCAACTAGGACAACTATTAAAAATTTGGAAGCAAATAAGCAGAAATCTTTGTATAAAGCCATTTTCAAAATGGAGCATACAAGATTCCTGCTTATTTTTCATTTAAAGCCGTTTTTTACTATTGGATAACTTGCAATGTTTTTGGGAATTCTGTTAATACTTCTACGCCATCTTTGGTTATGACAAGATCATCTTCAATACGAACACCAGCAACACCTGGAACATAAATACCTGGTTCGATGGTAAATACCATATTTTCCTGTAGTTCCATGTTGTTTGTTTCGGTAATAGAAGGGAACTCGTGAACACTAGCACCAAGACCGTGACCAAGACGATGTGGGAAATAATCACCATACCCAGCCTCGCGAATAATGTTTCTAGCAGTTAAATCAATTTCGCTTGCCTTCACGCCGGCTTTTACTTTTTCCACTGCAGTAACTTGTGCTTCTAGAACGGTTTCATAAATCTTTTTCTGCTCATCGGAAATGTTACCAAAAGCAACTGTTCGCGTGATGTCCGAGCAATAACCTTTATGGACAACGCCTAAATCAAATAAAACTAAATCACCTTTTTTGATTTGCGTTTCACCAGGAGTACCATGTGGTAGGGCGCCATTTTTTCCAGTAAGCACCATTGTATCAAAAGACATTGCTGTTACGCCTTTTTTCTTCATTTCATATTCGATTTTCGCGACGATTTCGGCTTCTGTTTTCCCTTCTGCAATTTCGTCTATGCCAACTTGTACTGCATAATCAGCAAGTAATGCAGCCTCTTTTAAAATTTTTAATTCGGCTTCTGTTTTAATAAGGCGAATTTGTTCAATTTTATGTTCAATCGGAATGAAAGAGCTACCAGCGAATAGCCCGGAAAGTTGTTCGTAACGGTCCACACTCATATGTTTTTTTTCAATGGCAAATTTACTTGGATTGGCTACACGTTTTTTTATTTCATCCGCAATGATGGTGAATGGGTTCTCCGTGTCGTTATATCCATATGATGGATGAGACCAATCGCCACCACGAACATCTTCTACTTCTAAAGCCGGTGTAAAAAGAAATGGTTCACTTTCTGGGAAAATGGCTAATCCAAGTACACGCTCATGTGGCTTACTATGGTAGCCAGAAAAATAAGCAATATTTTCTGGGTCCGTCAAAAATGCCACCTCAGCACCTTGGTCTTTCAACCAATTTTGTAGGACATCAATATTTTTTTCCATTATTGTACCTTCTTTCCAATTGATTTCTATCCAATGATAACACGGCTTGGAAATATTTTGCTAATAAACACCTCCTAGTTTACGAGGTGTTATATATTAGTTTATAATAAGAATGGTACAATAATACACATCGAATATTAATCGGGAAGGAAGTTTTTTAACATGAAAATTTCATTTCATGGTCAGTCTTGTATTAAAATTATTACTGGGGATACAACTATTTTAGTTGATCCATTTATTTCTGGGAATAAAAAATGTGATTTGAAAGCAGAGGAGCAAATGCCAGATTATATCGTTCTGTCACATGGGCATGATGATCATGTTGGTGATACAGTTCAGATTGCGAAAAACGCTGGAACAGAAGTCATCTGTAACGCGGATTTAGCTGCATTTTTAGCAGTAGAAGAAGGACTTGAAAAAATTGCTGCGATGCATATTGGTGGGAAAAGAAAGTTTGATTTTGGTCAAGTAAAACTTACGCAAGCTTTTCATGGTTCGCAAACAGTTCGAGATGGACGGATAATAAATTTAGGTTTTCCAACCGGAATTGTTTTTACGATAGAAGGGAAAAATATATATTTTGCAGGAGATACAGGACTATTTTCTGATATGAAATTAATTGGAGAATTAAATCCGCTTGATGTTGCCTTTTTACCAATTGGTGATAATTTTACGATGGGACCAGAAGATGCGGCAATTGCGGCTCGATTTTTACAAGCAAAAATGGTTATTCCGATGCACTATAATACATTTCCACTTATTGAACAAGATCCGCATAAGTTTGTTGCCTCGCTTGATACAGGGATTACCGGAAAAGTACTAGAGATTGGTGAAGGAATCGAAATCTAACAAAAAAGAAATGGGTGAACAAGTCGTGGCCACAAAACATGAACAGATTTTAAAATACATTGAAAATCTTGCGGTTGGAGAAAAAATTTCTGTGCGAAAAATCGCCAAAAATTTGTCTGTAAGTGAAGGGACTGCTTATCGAGCAATCAAAGACGCAGAAATTATTGGCTTTGTTTCTACTATCAAGCGAGTGGGGACGCTTCGGATTGAACGAAAGCAAAAAGATAGCATAGAAAAATTAACTTTTGCAGAGATTGTTAATATGATCGATGACCAAGTACTTGGTGGTCGTGCTGGACTTTATAAATCACTCAATAAGTTTGTTATCGGAGCCATGACAGTCGAAGCGATGGAACGCTACACGGATGCTGGCAATTTACTTATTGTCGGCAACCGTGTGAGCGCTCATGAACTTGCTTTGAAGCGTGGGGCAGCAGTACTTATCACTGGTGGATTTGATACAGATGATGAAGTAAAGCGCTTAGCAGATGAAAAAGAACTACCTATTTTATCTACTTCATACGATACATTTACAGTTGCAACGATGATTAACCGGGCAATTTATGACCAGTTAATCAAAAAAGAAGTTGTTTTTGTGGAGGATATTTTAACACCACTGGAAACAACCGCTTTTTTGTCAACGGCAGATAAAGTAGAAGATTGGCACAAAATGGAAGATTCTACTGGACACAGTCGTTTCCCTGTAGTCAACCGAGCAATGCGACTAACTGGGATGGTAACGAGCAAAGATATTTTAGACAAAAACCCAAGTATTTCCATTGAAAGAGTAATGACAAAAAATCCGTTAACGGTTGGTCCTAAAATGAGTGTAGCTTCTGTCGCGCACATGATGATTTGGGAAAGTATTGAAGTCATTCCGGTTGTAAAAGATGATTTAACCTTAATTGGTATTGTCAGCCGGCAAGATATTTTAAAATCGATGCAAATGATTCAAAAACAACCACAAGTTGGGGAAACAATCGATGACACTATCGCCAACCAACTTTCCGAAAAAGCAGATACAGGTGTAGAAGCTGACTATGAATTTAAAGTTAGTCCACAAATGACCAATTCGCTAGGAACTTTGTCTTACGGTGTATTTACAGAAGTTGTTTGTGAAGTCGTTCAACAAAAATTATTTTCCATGAAAAAACGCAACGTTGCTATTGAAAATGTAACCATGTATTTTCTGAAACCAGTTCAAATGGATGCGACTATCGTGATTAAACCACGTATTTTGGAAATGGGGCGTAAAGCTGGGAAGTTAGATGTGGAACTTTATTTAGAGGGAATTTTGACCGGAAAAGCCATTGTTGCTTGTCAAATGATGGAACGCTAAACAGAAACTGAGGCGAAACAATGAAAACAGAGATTTTACAAGAAATAAAACAATTTGAAACAATTATTTTGCATCGTCATGTGCGGCCAGACCCTGATGCTTACGGTTCGCAAATGGGGCTTGCTGAAATTATCCGTACAAGCTTTCCAAAGAAAAAAGTGTATTCAGTTGGAAATGATGAAATATCCTTGCAGTTTCTTGGTAAGGTGGATGAGATTACAGATGAAATTTATAAAGAGGCACTTGTTATCGTTTGTGATACGGCAAATCAAGAGCGTGTTTCAGACCAGCGCTTTAGTCTCGGTAAAAAACTAATCAAAATTGATCATCACCCGAATGATGATGCATACGGGGACTTGCTTTGGGTGAACACGAATGCTTCTTCTTGTAGCGAAATGATTGTGGATTTCTGGGAAACTTTTTCAGAAGAACTCGAATTAAATCAAACAGCAGCACGGCTATTATATGCGGGGATTGTTGGCGACACAGGAAGATTTCTTTATCCAAGTACGACAGAAGAAACGCTAAGATTATCTGCGCATTTAGTGACGTTTCCCTTTGATAGACCAGCACTTTACCGAGAATTATATGAATTACCAAAAAATACAGTGAAACTTTCTGGTTATATTTTACAAAATTTTGTGATGGATGAAAATGGAGCTGCAACTGTTTATTTGAGTGATACACTTTTGAATGAGTTTGAAGTTGATCCAAAAGATGCTTCCGCGCTTGTTTCGTCTATTGAGAATGTTGAAGGGATAAAAGCTTGGATTATGTTTATTCAAGAAGGCCCAGTTTTTAGAGCACGCTTACGTTCAAAAGGGCCAGTAATTAATGAACTAGCGAAGGAATACGGCGGCGGTGGTCATCCGTTAGCATCTGGAGCTACACTTCATAACGACGAAGAAATTCAAGAAATGACTAAAAAATTGCAATTAATTTGTGCAGATAAATAGAATGAGAATAAGGTCAGATGCGTATCTGGCTTTATTTTTATATAAAAACACGAACACACTTTCTTTTTTTTGCTTTAACCGATATAATGGAAAAAGAGAGTTTTGAAAGGAGAGAGGATAGTGGGATTTGTTCATTTACAAGTTTCGAGCGCATATGATTTACTTTCAAGTACGGCGTCGATTGATTCGCTTGTCACTAAAGCAAAAGAATACCATTATCCAGCCTTAGCAATTACGGATAAAAATGTGCTTTACGGAGCAGTTGAGTTTTACCAAAAATGTTTAGCAGCGGACATAAAACCAATTATTGGGATGACAGTAACAATACAAGGTTATTTAAATCCTATTAATTCCTATGAGTTGATATTAATTGCGGAAAAGACTGCTGGATATCATGAGTTACTTAAAATCGCTAGTGCCATTCAAACGCGTGAAGAAGGACAAGAACTTCCGCAGAGTTGGCTACGAGCTTATAGTAGTGATCTCATCGCGATTTCGCCAGGTGCCAAAGGGGAAGTAGAGCGGTTGCTTATGGAAGAAAATCAGGATGGGGCATTAGAAGCCTACCAAAATTTAGTCACTATTTTTGGCGAGGATTCTGTTTATTTGTCGTTACAAAAAGAAAATCCCCGCCTTTTTGCAAAAATCCAAACGTTTTGTGCGGAAGAAAACATTCGTGCAGTAGCAACAAAGGATGTACAATATATGGAACCAAAAGATGCGCAAGCGAAAGGAGTGTTGACGGCCATTCGAGATAATCGTACGGTTGATTGGACAACACTACCACTTGCAGGTCCTAATTACTTTACCTCACAGGAAGAAATGGAGCGAGATTGGCAAACCGACTTTGAAAAAATGGCGTGTGAGGAAACTGGCAAATTAGCAGATCGATGCCAAGTGGAAATTGCTTTAGACCAACATTTATTGCCACGTTTCCCCTTGAAAGCTGACCAAAATGCGCCGGAGATTTTACGACAAACGGCCTATGCTGGATTAGCAGAGCGTGAATTAATGGCGCCAGAATATCAAGAGCGTTTGGATTATGAGTTAAAAGTAATCACAGAAATGGGATTTGCAGATTATTTTCTTATCGTCTGGGATGTTATTCGTTATTCTAGAGAGGCCGGGATTTTAACAGGTCCTGGTCGTGGCTCGGCAGCGGGATCGTTAGTTTCTTTTGCGTTAAGAATTACCGATGTTGATCCAATTAAATATAACTTGTTATTTGAGCGTTTTTTAAATCCAGAGCGAATCACCATGCCAGATATTGACTTGGATTTCCCAGATAATCGTCGTGATGAAGTAATTTCTTATGTTGTATCGAAATACGGGGAAGCACATGTGGCGCAAATTGGTACATTTGGTACACTTGCAGCAAAAGCCGCGATTCGTGATACGGCAAGGAGCTTTGGTCTGAATTCCGTGCTTTTATCTGAGTGGTCTAAACTTATCCCAAGCCAATTAGGGATTACTTTACACAAAGCGATTCAAGAAAATCCGCGGCTAGAAAACCATATAAAAAGTTCGAAAGTAAATGAAATGATATGGGAAGTAGCCTGTCAGCTAGAAGGGTTACCGCGCCATATTTCCACCCATGCAGCTGGAATTGTCATTAGTGATAAACCGCTTGTTGAACAAGTCGCTCTGCAATTAGGTAGCGGCGATGCACGCTTAACTCAGTTTGCTATGGGGGAATTAGAAAAAATTGGCTTACTTAAAATGGACTTTCTTGGACTTAGAAATTTAAGTTTACTTGATCGTGTGTTAAAATCGGTCAATTATACCCGAGAAAAACCACTAACTTTGGCAGATATTTCACTAGAAGATGAAAAAACGTTAAAATTATTCCAAACTGGGGATACAACAGGTGTTTTCCAATTTGAATCTGATGGAATTCGTCGCGTACTTCGGAAGTTAAAACCAACTTCTTTTGAAGATATTGTTGCAGTAGACGCGCTTTATCGCCCAGGCCCAATGGAGCAAATTGATACATTTATTGCTAGAAAGCATGGAAAAGAAGCAATACAATATCCGCATCCTGATTTGGCGCCGATTTTAGAAGTGACATATGGCGTTATCGTTTATCAAGAACAAATTATTCAAGTTGCTAATCAAATGGCTGGATTTTCACTTGGCGAGGCAGATTTATTACGTCGCGCAGTAAGTAAGAAAAAAGCAGATGTGCTACAGGAAGAACGCATCCATTTTGTAGAAGGGGCGAGAAGTAAAGGCTATTCTGAAAGTAGCGCCAATCAAGTCTATGATATGATTGTGCAATTTGCAAATTACGGATTTAACCGGAGTCATGCCGCTGCATATTCCAAAATTGCCTTTCAATTAGCTTACCTTAAAGCAAACTATCCAGCAGCGTTTATGTCTTCCTTACTAAGTTCTGTTTTCGGAAATGACGATAAGATTGCCCAATATATTACCGAAGCAAAAAATTATGGTATTCGTATGTTAGCTCCAAGTATTAATCATAGTAATTATTATTTCCAAATGGAAAGCGAAACATCTATCCGCTATAGTTTTCGCGTCATTCGGAAAGTACCAACCAAGTTTGTTCTCGAAATTATCAACGAACGAAAAAAAGCGCCTTTCCAAGACTTCTTTGATTTTTGTGAAAGAATGCCCCATAAAATGTTGTCAGAAACGGTATTAGAAGCGTTAGTCTTATCCGGATGTTTTGATGAGTTTGGAGAAGACCGGGCAACTATTTTGGCGACGATTGATGCAGTACTGCAATACATTTCTCTTCTCGGTGAAGATTCTAAAGGGATGAATCTTTTTGCAGAAGACGATGATTTCTTGAAGAAAATGAAACCACGTTACCGGAAAACAGCACCCATTTCAATAGATGAAAAATTAGAAAAAGAAAAACTGTATACAGGTCAATATGTATCGGCGCATCCAGTATCATACTATCAAACAAAATTACAAAATTTGACTATTACTAGACTTGCGAATATTAGTTCCGGAAAAACGTATCAAGTAGCTGTTTATGTCCATGAAGTAAAATCTATTAGGACAAAAAAAGGCGAAACCATGTGCTTTATGACAATTAGTGATGATACGAAAGAATTAAGCGCTGTGATGTTTCCAGAAAGCTATCGCAAGTATGCATCACTTGCTCAAAAAGGAGAAATTCTTTTCTTACATGTTAAAGCGGACAAAAGAAACGGAGAACTTCAGCTAATTGTCAACCAAGCAGAAGATTTAAAAGAAGTGAAAGCTCCTGCGAGACTATTTATCAAATTAACCGAACCAGTACAAATGGAACAATTAAGACCTATTTTGTTACAATTTAAAGGGGAGTCAAAGGTTATTATCCATCAAGCCTTGACTAAGCAAACAACCGAATTAAAAAATATTCAAGTTACACCGTCAAATGAATTACAAGAGGCGCTAGTAGAGCTCCTTGGGAAAGAGAATGTTGTTTTTAAGTAATCTTAGACTTTCTATATTTATAGAAAGTATGTTATAGTTTAACGTGGGAAACGATATTGCGCAGTCTGTCCAATGATTATTCGGACGGACTGGCATTTTGTCTTCTTATGGGAAAATGCGGTTAAAAATATGTTTCATGTCTTTATATTTTTTCATTTTATAACATTCAAAAACCGTTAATACCACAATAGAAAGCGTAAATGGGGAGGGTTATCCTTGCTAGGAGACTTGTTTACAAAACCAAAAAAGAGAAAATATGCCACAATTCCTTCTGATAGTACAAAAGCGGATGTTCCAGAAGGCATTATGACAAAATGTCCAGAATGTAAAAAAATAATGTATACCAAAGAATTGCAAAAAAACTTGATGGTATGCAATTATTGTGGTTTTCATCATCCAATTGGGGCAAAAGTAAGAATTGATATGCTTGTTGATGAGGATTCTTTTGAAGAACTCGATGCTAATTTAACTACAGCCAATCCACTTGGTTTTGAAAATTATATGGATCGAATCGAAAAAGATAAGCAAAAAACAGGTTTGAAAGAAGCAATTGTTACTGGCCATGCGACAATGGATGGAAATCCGTTAGTTATTGCTGTAATGGATTCTCGCTTTAGAATGGCAAGTATGGGTTCTGTCGTCGGCGAAAAAATTCTTCGTGCGGTAGAAGAAGCAGATAAGACAAATAAACCTTTTGTTATATTTACTGCTTCAGGTGGCGCTCGGATGCAAGAAGGGATGATTTCTCTTATGCAAATGGCAAAAACCTCAGCAGCATTCAAACGGTTCAGCAACCATGGCGGATTAGTAATCACCGTAATGACCCACCCGACAACTGGGGGAGTCTCTGCTAGTTTTGCTTCTCTTGGCGATTATAATTTTGCAGAACCAGGAGCACTTATCGGTTTCGCTGGACGCCGAGTGATTGAACAAACTGTCCGGGAAGAGCTACCAGAGGACTTCCAAACATCTGAATTTTTGCTTAAACATGGGCAATTAGATGATTGTATTTCGCGACTTGATTTGCAAAAAAAATTAAGCTTTATTTTAAAAATCCACGCGAAAACACCTGAAACAGGAGGTGAATCTGATGCCGAGTGAAATGGAATTTGAAAAGCCAATTTTAGAATTAAAAAGTAAAATTGCCGATTTAAAAGAATACAACGAAACTTCCGATGTCGATTTATCGAATGAAATCGAAAAGTTAGAAAAACGTCTAGCTAAGTTAGAAGCGAGCATTTACAGTAACATGACTGCATGGGATAAGTTCCAAGTTGCCCGTCATCCAGAACGACCTACCACGCTAGATTACATCCCGCTTTTATTTGAAGATTTCATGGAACTTCATGGTGACCGTGCATTTGGTGATGATGCAGCTATCGTTGGTGGAATTGCGACATTCAAGGGTACTCCTGTTACTGTCATTGGGCATCAACGTGGTAAAGATACAAAAGATAATTTGCATCGTAATTTTGGAATGCCACATCCAGAAGGTTTCCGTAAAGCACTTCGCTTGATGAAACAAGCGGATAAATTTGGTCGACCAATTATTTGTTTTATTGATACAAAAGGAGCCTATCCTGGCCGTGCAGCCGAAGAACGTGGGCAAAGTGAAGCAATTGCTAGAAACCTTTACGAAATGAGCGATATGAAAGTACCAATCATTTCTATAGTTATTGGTGAAGGTGGGAGCGGTGGTGCACTTGCTTTAGGTGTCGGTAATCAGATATTTATGCTTGAAAATGCGGTTTTCTCAGTTATATCACCAGAAGGAGCAGCAGCAATCTTATGGAAAGATGCTGGTCAAGCAAAAAAAGCAGCTGAATCCATGCGCATCACAGCAGGAGATTTGTATGAGCTCCATATTACAGATGGAATCATTCCAGAAGTCAAAGGTGGAGCACATCGCGACTTAGCTGCTCAAGCAGAAGAAATTAATAAAACCATTACCAAATCGTTACATGCTTTAATGGCGTTTTCCGAAGAGCAATTAATCGAGCAACGTTATGAAAAATTCAAGAAAATCGGCGTGTACGAAACTTTATAAAGCACGAACAGAAGAAGATTTCCTCTACTTAGGGAATCTTCTTCTTTGGTATATACCGAAATGAATAAAGAAAGTTTAATGCTTCACAAGTATAGACCAATTGTTTTTCTTTAACTGTATATAGCCATTTATGCGTAATATTGGAATAGACCGATATGGAAAGAGCAATACAGTTGCTTTTAATAGCGAAAAAAGTGTCTTATTGGTGCTTTCCATTTAACTCTTTTTCATGTAGAATAAACACATGTGATGAAAAACAATATCATTGTCTGAGGTGGTAAGTAAAATGAAACGAATTGCAATTTTAACAAGTGGAGGAGACGCTCCAGGTATGAATGCAGCCACTCGTGCTGTTGTACGTAAAGCAATCTATGAAGGACTTGAAGTTTATGGAATTAACTATGGCTTTTTAGGATTAGTCAATGGAGATATTCGTAAACTAGAATTAGGTTCCGTTGGTGATTTACTTCATCGCGGTGGAACATTCCTATATTCTGCAAGATATCCTGAATTTGCTACAGAAGAAGGACAACTTAAAGGAATTGAGCAACTGAAGAAACATCAAATCGATGGTTTAGTTGTTATCGGTGGAGACGGATCTTACCACGGAGCAGAGGCGCTAACAAAACGTGGCTTCCCAACTATTGGTATCCCGGGAACGATTGATAATGATATTTCTGGTACAGATTTTACGATTGGTTTTGATACTGCGCTTAACACAGTTCTTGATGCATTAGATAAAATCCGTGATACAGCAACAAGTCATGAACGTACTTTTATTATTGAAGTAATGGGTCGTGACGCTGGAGATATCGCACTTTGGTCTGGTCTTGCTGGCGGTGCGGAAGCTATTATCGTTCCAGAAGAAAGTTTCAACATGGATGATGTCGTGGATCGTTTGAACAAAGGTCGCGAACGTGGTAAAAAACATAGCATTATCGTAGTTGCAGAAGGCGTTATGTCTGGTAACGAATTTGCTAAACAATTAGCTGAATATGGTGATTATCATGCACGTGTTACTGTTTTAGGGCATGTTCAACGTGGTGGTAGTCCAACTGCTTTTGACCGTGTACTTGCAAGTCGTCTTGGGGCGCGCGCAGTAGAATTATTGTTAGAAAACCGCGGAGGATTAGCAGTTGGAATCCGTGAAAATAGAATTGTCGAAAATAACATTGGTGAAATTTTGAAAGAAAAACACACACTTGATCAAAAACTATTTGATCTTGCATCTATTTTATCGATTTAAAACGGCTGAAGAGCTGGCTGCCATGACAAAGCATGGTAGCCTTTCTTTGTGAAAAATTTTAGTCACGTATTAAAAATAAACTCTCTGAAAAGAGAAGTAAATTGCTGAGTAAGCATGCTATAGCAATCCAGAAAACGTTTTCTTGTTATCGTTATCATGCTAGTGCACTGTACTTTTATTCACAAACTTACTTGTAATACATGGTTGTTACTGGTAAAATGTGGAAGATATGTTTATAATAAATACGAATGAATAGCTAAGTTCTAGGAGGAGTAATAACATGAAAAAAACGAAAATTGTTTGTACAATTGGTCCTGCAAGTGAGTCAGTTGATACATTAGTTCAATTGATTGAAGCAGGAATGAACGTAGCACGTCTTAATTTCTCTCACGGAGATTTTGAAGAGCACGGTGCGCGTATTGTTAATATCCGTGAAGCATCTAAAATTACTGGTAAACAAGTAGCTATCTTACTTGATACAAAAGGTCCAGAAATCCGTACGAACGACATGGTTGGCGGAAAATTAGAATTCCAAACAGGTGATGTAGTACGTGTTGCCATGACTCCTGTTGAAGGAACAAAAGAAAAATTCTCAGTAACATACGGAGAGCTTTTTGACGATGTAGAAATTGGTTCTTCTATTTTACTTGATGACGGATTAATTGGTCTTGAAGTAATCGAAAAAGACGCTGCTAATCGCGAATTAGTAACAAAAGTACTTAACCCAGGCGTGCTTAAAAATAAAAAAGGTGTTAACGTACCGAATGTTTCTATTAACTTGCCAGGAATCACAGAAAAAGACGCTGCTGATATCCGCTTCGGTTTAGAACAAGGTATTGATTTTATCGCTGCATCTTTCGTACGTCGTGCAACAGATGTACTTGAAATCACTAAAATTTTGGAAGAGCATAATGCAACCCATGTGCAAATCATTCCTAAAATCGAAAACCAAGAAGGCGTTGACAACATCGACGAAATCTTGCAAGTATCTCAAGGCCTAATGGTTGCTCGTGGTGATCTTGGTGTTGAAATTCCAGCTGAAGAAGTTCCGATTGTACAAAAAGAACTTATCAGAAAATGTAACAAACTTGGAAAACCTGTTATCACTGCAACACAAATGCTTGATTCCATGCAACGTAATCCACGTCCAACTCGCGCTGAAGCAAGTGACGTAGCGAATGCGATTTTTGATGGAACAGATGCAATTATGTTATCAGGTGAAACAGCTGCCGGAGATTATCCAGTAGAAGCAGTTAAAATGATGGCGAAAATCGCTGTTCGTACAGAAGAAGTATTAGTTGCTCAAGATAAATTTGCACTTAAACTTCATGAAAATACAGACATGACAGAAGCAATTGGTCAAGCTGTTGGACATACTGCGAAAAACTTAAACGTACAAACCATCGTTGCAGCGACTCAAAGTGGTCACACTGCACGGATGATTTCTAAATACCGTCCAAAATCTCATATCGTTGCTGTAACATTCAACGAACATGTATATCGTGGTTTAGCACTTTCATGGGGTGTTTATCCTCGCTTAGCTACTCCAGTTAGCAATACAGATGAAATGTTCGACCTAGCTGTGAAAGAATCTCTTGCTTCTGGCGTTGCTAAACAAGGTGATTTAATCATCATTACAGCTGGTGTTCCCGTTACTGAAAGTGGAACTACAAACGTAATGAAAATCCAATTAATTGGTGAAAAAGTAGTTAAAGGCCAAGGAATTGGTAGCAAATCTGTTATTGGTAAAGCAATTGTTGCAAAATCCAATGCAGAAGCACTTCAAAAAGCAGAAGAAGGCGGAATCTTAATCGTTAAAACAACAGATAAAGAAATCCTTCCTGCGTTTGAAAAAAGTGCAGCAGTTGTTGTCGAAGAAGGTGGTTTAACTAGCCATGCAGCAGTTGTTGGAATCAACCTTGGAATTCCTGTAATCGTTGGAGCTAAAGATGCTACCTCTCTTGTAAAAGATGGGGAAATTATCACTGTTGATTCTCGTCAAGGTGTAGTATACAACGGTAAAACAGCAACTCACTAAAATTTAACTTTCTAAAAGCGTCCTGCATGCGGGACGCTTTTTTCTATGTGCGCTGTATTGTTTTTCGATTATGCCAAAATAGGTTATAATAGACAGTAAGTATTGGAGTTGATTTTATGAGAAAATTTATCCTTTATTGGGCCTTATATGGTTTAATAGAATTAATTATTTACGTGTGGCTCTTCCAAGTAATTGGTTTTTTGCCACTTCTTATTATCCAAGTTGCTTCAACGGCTTTTGGTATCTTTATTATCAAACGTCTAGGTGGCAATTTATTTCGAAATTTGCGTGATGGACGCACAGTAGCGCCATATTTATTAGATAGTATCTGCTTTTTTATTGCTGGCTTTTTACTGATTATTCCAGGGCTTATGACAACCGTACTTGGACTACTCCTATTTATCCCGTTTTCTCGCAAAATATTAAAGCCAAGAGTAACCAAATGGATTGGAAACCAAAAGAAACATACCCAATATTATTATTTTGATATGTAATGACAAACCTCTATGGGAAGGACTTTCTTTCTGTAGAGGTTTCATTGAAAAAGTCAATAGATTTTTCTTATGATGTTTTAGTATTACTATAAGGTATGTTTATGATATAATTATTGTTATCTCGTTTCTAGGATTCGTGATATAGAAAGGTGACAAACTATGTTTACAGAAAGCATGTTGTTTTTACTTCTTTTTTTACTTCTTGGGCTGATAGCAAAAAATAACTCGCTCGTTATTGCAGTAGCAGTAGTAATCTTATTAAAGCTTTTTCATGTTGACGGCAAAGTGATGGAAGTCATTCAAGTAAAAGGAATCAACTGGGGCGTAACGATTATTACGATTGCGATTTTAATTCCAATAGCAACTGGTCAAATTGGCTTTAAAGATTTAATTGATTCTTTTAAATCAGCTGCTGGTTGGATTGGTCTTGGAGCTGGGATAGCTGTTTCCATTTTGGCGAAAAAGGGTGTTGGCTATATGGCTGTTGATCCACAAGTGACTGTCTCGCTCGTATTCGGAACTATTTTAGCAGTAGTTCTGTTCAGAGGAGTTGCAGCTGGGCCGGTAATCGCTGCTGGAATTGCTTATATTGCGATGCAGGTGGTTGCCTTCATAAAATAACTACATACGTAAAAATGGATAAAAGGAGGAAATAAAATGCCACTATCTAAAGGGTTGGAAAATGTATATGTTGCTGAAACGTCTATTAGCTCAATTATTGATGATATGTTAACATATGTAGGCTATGGAATTGATGATTTAATGGAAAATAATGCTTCTTTTGAAGAAGTGATTTACTTGCTATGGCACTTGCGTTTACCGAACAAAGAGGAATTTAAAAAGTTTAAATTAGAAATTCAAGAAAATATGGCCGTATCAGAAACCATTATCTCGAGCTTAAGAATGCAAAATCATCAAAAATTACATCCCATGAGTGTTTTAAGAACGACGGTTTCGATGTTAGGCGTATTTGATACGGAAGCAGAATTAGATGATGGGGAAGCTGTTTATCGAAAAGGGCTTCGTCTCCAAGCAAAAATGCCGACGATTGTGGCCGCTTTTTCTAGAATTCGTCGTGGGCTGGATCCAATTCCACCGAGAGAAGATTTAAATATGGCAGCAAATTTTCTTTATATGATTACTGGAGAAGAAGCGGACGATTTATCTGTGGAAGCAATGAATAAAGCACTTGTACTCCATGCTGACCATGAATTTAATGCATCCACTTTTACAGCACGAGTTTGTGTGGCAACGCTCTCAGATGTTTATTCAGGAGTAACAGCAGCGATTGGCGCACTTAAAGGTCCGCTTCATGGTGGAGCTAATGAGCGTGTTTTCGATATGTTGGAAGAAATCGATGAAGCAGGCGATGTACGTAAATATATTCAAGAAAAAATTGATACGAAACAAAAAATTATGGGGTTTGGACATCGTGTATATCGTGGTGGAGATCCGCGTGCTGGACATTTGCGTGAGATGTCTCGAAAATTAACTGCAGAAAAAGGCGAGGGAAAATGGTTTGATATTTCGACGCAAGTAGAGGAAGCCGTTTGGGAATTAAAACACTTAAAACCAAATGTCGACTTTTATTCCGCTTCTGTTTACCATGCGC
The DNA here is from genome assembly GCF_900187025.1 of Listeria ivanovii subsp. ivanovii. Taxonomy (GTDB): domain Bacteria; phylum Bacillota; class Bacilli; order Lactobacillales; family Listeriaceae; genus Listeria; species Listeria ivanovii. The sequence continues at coordinate 1,584,524 of NZ_LT906478.1, read as the reverse complement.
TTGGAATTGATCGTGATTTATTTACGCTTGTTTTCTCTGTGAGCCGCGTGTCTGGTTGGTTAGCACACATTTTTGAACAGTATCGTGATAATCGTCTTATTCGCCCGCGTGCGATTTATGTGGGTCCTGAAAATAGAAGTTATTTGCCAGTAGAAGAACGCATTTAATAAGAAGGAGGAACATTATTTATGAGTCAAAAAATTCAAGTAGAAAACGGTGTATTAAAAACACCAAACAATCCAATTATTCCTTTTATTGAAGGGGACGGTACTGGGCCAGACATTTGGGCAGCCGCTAAACGAGTTCTAGATGCTGCGGTAAAAAAAGCCTACAATGGAGAAAAAGAAATTGCTTGGAAAGAAGTATTAGCTGGTGAAAAAGCCTTTAAACAAACAGGCGAATGGTTGCCACAAGAGACGCTTGATACAATAGATGAGTATTTGATTGCGATTAAAGGACCACTTACAACGCCCATTGGTGGAGGGATTCGTTCACTGAACGTTGCACTTCGTCAAGAGCTAGATTTATATGTCTGCTTACGACCAGTTCGTTATTTCAAAGGAGTTCCGTCTCCTGTCAAACGTCCTGAAGATACGGATATGGTTATTTTCCGCGAGAATACTGAAGATATCTATGCTGGGATCGAGTTTAAAGAAGGTAGCGATGAAGTCAAAAAATTAATCGCTTATTTAAAATCTGAATTCGGTGTGGATAAAATTCGCTTTCCAGAAACTTCTGGTATTGGAATCAAACCAATTTCTAAAGAAGGAACAGAGCGTCTCGTTCGTTCGGCAGTGGAATATGCGATTAAAGAAGGTCGCAAATCATTAACATTAGTCCATAAAGGTAATATCATGAAGTTCACAGAAGGCGCATTTAAAAACTGGGGTTATGATTTATGCGAACGTGAATACAGCGATAAAGTATTCACTTGGAATGAATACGATCGTATTAAAGAAACAGAAGGAGCAAAAGTTGCTGATGCTAAACAAAAAGAAGCAATTGCTGCTGGTAAAATTTTAGTAAAAGATTCAATTGCAGATATTTTCTTACAACAAATTTTAACTAGACCTGCTGAATTCGATGTAGTTGCAACGATGAATTTAAATGGTGATTACATTTCGGATGCGCTTGCTGCTCAAGTTGGCGGAATTGGTATTGCTCCTGGTGCGAACATTAATTACTTAACAGGGCATGCTATTTTTGAAGCAACACATGGTACCGCACCAAAATATGCTGGACTTGATAAAGTGAATCCATCGTCTGTTATTTTATCTGGAACCTTGCTACTTGAACATATCGGTTGGAGCGAGGCGGCTGCGTTAATTAATCATTCTATGGAGAAAACCATTGCAGCTAAAACAGTAACTTATGATTTTGCGCGTTTAATGGACGGGGCAACAGAAGTGAAATGTTCGGAATTTGCGGACGAACTAATAAAAAACTTCTAAATAAAACGGAATTTAATTATAAAAACTAGTTTGTAATTCAAAATTAATAAATAAATATACGGATTTAAAACAAACCATTTAATCTCATTCGGATAAGTGGTTTGTTTTTATGTTACTATGGTAAAATAGACACAAGTGAATGATAATATCGAGGAGGATATCCCTGTGAATAAATTAGTATTAATTGATGGAAATAGTATTGCGAATCGCGCTTTTTATGCGTTGCCGCTTTTAAATAATGACAAAGGTGTTTATACAAATGCGGTGTACGGATTTGCGATGATGCTAATGAATGTATTAGAAAAAGAAAAGCCGAGCCATGTATTAGTTGCATTTGATGCTGGAAAAACAACTTTTCGTCATGCCACATTCAAAGGCTATAAAGGAGGGCGCCAAAAAACACCGAGCGAACTATCAGAACAATTTCCATTTATTCGTGAGCTTTTAACTGCTTATGATATCCCGCAATATGAGTTAGCCAACTACGAAGCGGATGATATTATCGGAACTTTAACAAAAAAAGCAGAAGCAGACGGACTTGAAGTAGCCATCATTACCGGAGATCGAGATTTAACCCAACTTGCTTCTAATAAGACAACGGTCTACATTACGAAAAAAGGCATTGCAGATATGGAGACCAATACACCAGAAACTTTGAAAGAAAAATATAATTTAACCCCTGCGCAAATTATTGATATGAAAGGGTTAATGGGTGATTCATCGGACAACATTCCAGGTATTCCAGGTGTTGGTGAAAAAACAGCCTTAAAACTGTTACATGAATTTGGTGGAAGTGTAGAAAGTGTTTTAGAACATGCCGATGAAATTTCTGGAAAAAAATTAAAAGAAAAAGTATTAGAAAATAAAGAACTAGCGATTTTAAGTAAAGAACTAGCAACTATTAATGTTGACTCGCCGATAGAATATACCATCGAAAACACTAAGTACAACGGTTACCAAACAGATAAAGTCATTCCGTTACTGAAAGAAATGCAGTTTACAACGCTATTAAAAAACATGGAGGGTGATACTCCAGGAGAAACAAAAGAATTAAAAGAATTAACTTTTGAAGTTGTAACAGATTTAACAGAGAAACATTTTGGCGGTAAAACAGCACTTTATGTTGAATTAGAAAATGACAATTACCACACAGCGAATTTCATTGGACTTACGGTTCATTCTAGTAATGGAACTTACTTTTTCACAAAAGAAACAGCAGAAAATAGTTCAGCATTTAAAACGTGGGTGGAAAGTGGAGCTGCCAAAGTTGTTTATGATGCTAAAAAAACAATGGTAGCTATGCACCGCTTGGGATATGCTATTTCAGGAATTACCTTTGATATTATGTTAGCTTCTTATTTGTTGAACCCATCCGACTCCATAGGTGACTTCACAAGTGTAGCTGTTCGTCATGATTATACAGAAGTAGAAACAGATGAAGCGATATACGGAAAAGGTGCGAAACGAAGCACGCCAGAAGAAAGCATTGTTGCCCCGCATCTTGCTAGAAAAGCTGTAGCGGTTGCTGTTTTAGAAAAAGGACTTATTGATGACCTCGAGAAAAATGAACAGCTAGCTTTAATGGAGGATTTGGAGTTACCTTTAACTTTTGTGCTCGCCCAAATGGAAATACAAGGTGTAAGCGTTGATACCAAACGACTAGAAGGTATGAAAGTAGAGCTAGCAAGTCGATTAAAAACATTAGAAGAATCGATTCATTCGCTTGCTGGAGAAGATTTTAATATTAATTCACCGAAACAATTAGGCGTGATTCTTTTTGAAAAACTAGGACTTCCAGCAGTGAAGAAGACTAAAACTGGCTACTCGACTGCCGCAGATGTTCTTGAGAGCTTATCTGGCAGCCATGACATTATTGATGAAATCTTGTTATATCGTCAGCTTGGGAAAATCCAGTCAACCTATATCGAAGGTCTTCTAAAAGTAACTGATAAAGAAACGCACAAAGTCCATACCCGTTTTAACCAAACATTGACACAAACAGGACGTCTTAGCTCGGTAGATCCTAATTTACAAAATATACCTATCCGTTTGGAAGAAGGACGCAAAATCAGACAAGTTTTTGTTCCAAGTCAGCCAGGATGGAAGATATTTTCAGCCGATTATTCGCAAGTAGAATTACGCGTATTAGCACATATTTCGGAAGATGAAAATTTAATTTATGCCTTTAAGCATGATTATGATATCCATACAAAAACAGCAATGGATGTGTTTCATGTGGAGAAAGAAGAAGTAGACTCGTTAATGCGCCGTCAAGCAAAAGCGGTTAACTTTGGTATTGTTTATGGTATTAGTGATTACGGTCTCTCACAAAACCTTGGTATTACAAGAAAAGAAGCGAAAGATTTTATTGATCGTTATTTTGTCAGTTATCCGGCAGTAAAAGAATATATGCAAGATATCGTTCGTTTTGCGAAAGAAAAAGGTTATGTGGAAACCATTTTACACCGTCGTCGATATATTCCGGAAATTGTCAGTCGTAACTTTAATGTTCGCGGCTTTGCAGAAAGAACGGCGATGAATACGCCAATTCAAGGAAGCGCAGCAGATATTATTAAAAAAGCGATGATTTTAATGAATGATCGCTTAGAATCAGAAAAGTTAGAAGCTAAATTATTACTTCAAGTGCACGATGAACTTATTTTTGAAGCACCTGAAGCTGAAATTGCTAAATTAGAAGAAATTGTACCAGATGTGATGGAAAATGCTGTAGAGCTATCTGTACCACTTAAAGTCGATAGTGCCTTCGGAGACACTTGGTACGATGCGAAATAAATAGAGAAACGGGGAGTATATATATGCCAGAAATGCCGGAAGTTGAAAATGTCCGCGCAACCTTACAAAATTTAGTCCCAGGTAAAAAAATTGATCAAGTGATTGTTCGCGTTCCTAAAATGATTAAAAATACTCCGCCAGATGAATTTGTTCATATGCTAGTCGGTCAACAAATTGAAGGAGTGCGCCGCCGAGGCAAATTTTTATTATTTGATTTAACAAATTGCACCATTTTGTCTCATTTACGTATGGAAGGTAAGTTCAGGCTAATGAACGAAACAGACGAAGTGAGTAAACATACCCATATTATTTTTCATTTTGAAGATCACACCGAACTGCGCTTTTTAGATGTACGGAAATTCGGAACGATGGAAGTGACAAATAAATTCGGGGAAGTTGATACAAACTCGATAAAAAAACTCGGACCAGAGCCATTGACTCCTACATTTACGCTAGAGGCTTTCGCAACTGGCGTGAAAAAAACAAGCCGCGCGATAAAAACGGCTTTACTTGATCAAAAATTAGTTGCTGGAATTGGAAATATTTATGCGGATGAGATTTGTTTTGAAGCGAAAGTACGTCCAGAAAGAGCAGCAAATTCGCTTTCTAATAAAGAAATTAAACTTGTATTTGAAGCAACAAAAAGTATTATGACAGAAGCTGTTGCGCTTGGTGGTTCCACTGTACGAACTTATGTGAATTCACAAGGCGAATTAGGGCGCTACCAAGAAAAGTTAAAAGTTTATGGAAGAACAGGCGAACCATGTGTGATTTGCGGGACACCAATAGAAAAAATCAAGCTTAATGGCCGAGGAACGCATTTTTGTCCTAATTGTCAAAAATAGAAAGTTGGTGGAATTATGGGGAAAACAATTGGTTTAACGGGTAGTGTAGCGACGGGAAAGTCCACTGTTAGCAAAATGATTCAAAAAGCTGGAATTCCACTTGTTGATGCCGATATAGCAGCTAGAAAAGTTGTTGAGCCGGGTACAGAAGGTTTGGCAGAAATAGTCGCTTACTTCGGTCAAGAAATTTTACTTGCAGATGGCTCGTTAAATCGGCCAAAGTTAGCAGATATTATTTTTAAAAATGCAGAAAAACGCCAAAAATTAAACGAAATTACCCATCCTCGCGTGAAAGATTATATGTTAGCCGAACGAAAACGCTATTTTGCTGCGGGAGAAAAAGTAGTTTTCTTTGATATTCCGCTTTTATTCGAAAGTCATTTAGAATCACTCGTTGACCAAATAGTTGTTGTTTGGGTGACGCCAGAAACAGAATTAAAACGCTTAATAGAGCGCAATAATTTGACGAAAGAAGCTGCTCTAGACCGAATCAATAGCCAAGTGGGAATTGATGAAAAGGCTGAAAAAGCAGACTTTGTGATTAATAATAATGAGACACTTGAAAAGACAGAAAAACAAGTGGCGGCATTTATTGACGGTTTTGTTAAGAACGAATAGCCACCCTTACTTTCACATGGTATAATGAGGCATACGAATAAACAGACAGAGATGTTATAGGGATAGGAGTGAATTTTTGTGAGATGTCCTACTTGTAAATATAATGGTACACGTGTTGTAGACTCAAGACCGGCAGATGATGGCAATTCTATCAGACGTCGACGTGAATGTGAAAAATGCGGATTTCGTTTTACTACGTTTGAAAAGGTAGAGGAAAGTCCTTTAATAGTTGTAAAGAAAGATGGAGCAAGGGAAGAATTTGCTCGGGAAAAAGTTCGTCGCGGTTTGATTAGAGCATGCGAAAAACGACCAGTGAGCGCTGAACAAATTGAAGAAATTGTCAATGAAGTGGAGCGTGAACTCAGAAACATTGGTGATAGTGAAATTGCATCAGATTTAATCGGTGAAAAAGTGATGAATAAGCTGGCTAATTTAGATGAGGTTGCTTATGTGCGATTCGCTTCGGTTTATCGTCAGTTTAAAGATATTAGTGTTTTTGTAGAGGAATTAAAAGATTTAATGGAAAAAAATAAAGATAGGTGAGTAAATTGACGGAATTCTGGATGGAACTTCAAGCGGTAGACAGTTATCAAGTAAAGGCAAGTGGCATCTTGACTGGCGCTGACAGAAAAATAATGACGATGTTATATCAACCGCTTATGGGGGCGGAATGTCTTGCTTTATACCAAACACTTTTTACCGAAGTAGAGGAAAACAGACTTTGGTCAGAAGCGCATTCCCACGTCCAACTTTTAAATATGCTTGATATTAGTTTAAAAGCGTTATTTGAAGCGAGACTAAAACTTGAAGGCTTAGGTCTTTTAAAAAGTTATGTAAAAACCGAAAATGACATGCGTTTTTATATTTATGAGATTTTACCACCCTTATCTCCAGAAAAATTCTTTTCAGATGGGTTACTAAATATTTATTTATATAGCAAAATTGGCAATGCTCAGTTTCAACGTTTACGCCGCTTCTTTTCTGACGATGCCATTGAAACAACTACATATAGTGAAATTACCAGATCATTTCAAGATGTTTTCGAACCGTTCAAGGGTGGAAGTGTACCAGCCATTGACGAAACTAAGCAAACTTTAGTGGATAAAATCACACCAAAAGAAATCGAATTTGACGACGCCAGTTTTGATTTTAACTTGTTTATGAGTCTATTATCACCAAGCATGATTTCGCGCGAAAAAATAACAAAAGAAGTACGTCAAACCATTTTGAAATTACATGGTATCTATCAAGTATCTGAAAAAGATATGCCGAGTTATTTATATCGTGCACTGGATGCAAGTGGTGACATCGATATTGTTTTCTTGCGTAAAATTGTTCGCGAAGGTTATACGATTGAAAATGGAGCACCACCAAAACTGCAAATGAAACAAGAACAAGTCACGACAGAAGATACAGGCAAGGTTTTAAACGACGAAGAGGCTCTACAAGTATACTTAGAAAGCGTCACACCGTTCCAATTACTTGTTGATATCTCTGACGGAGCAGTGCCAGCTGAAACGGATTTACGTGTCGTCGAAGAAGTAATGAACCAACAAAATTTACCTGTTCCAGTCATGAATGTCTTAATCGAATATGTTATGCTTCGACTTGACCGGAAGTTGGCCAAAAACTACATGATGACTATTGCAGCGCACTGGAAACGCAAAAATATCAAAACCGCCAAAGAAGCAATGGATTTAGCATGGCAAGAACATGAAAAATACAAACGCCTCCAAGAAGAACCAGCCACACCTAAAAACACCAATTACAATCGAAATTACCAAAAAGCAGCTAGAAAAGAAATTTTACCGGATTGGTTTGATAAAGAATCTGTTCCTCCAGCTGATAATAAAATGACAGATAAAGAAAAACAAACGTTAGAAGAACAAGTTCGTGAAATTAAAGAACGACTAAATAAGAGGTAGGTGAAAAAAATGGATAACATCGAAAGAACATTAGGACAGCTTTTTGAAGGGCGCGATTTTGAAAAAGAATATCAAGGATTAAAGGAGCAAGTACTTCATTATCAGCCGATTCAAGAATTTTTCAGAGAGCATAAAGAAGAAATCAACGAACAATTAATAAATCAAAATTTATCTAATTTATATGAATTTATGACGCAGCATAAAAAGTATATGGAGCAAGAAGTTACTTTAATGCCAGGTTATGCACCAAAACTTGTCCTTAACGGAGAGTTCATTACTGTCACCTATTATCCAACAAAAGAAAAAATAGAAGAAGATAAACGTCGTGCTGTGGAGAAGCGAATTCGTTCTCTTTATATGCCAAAGCAAGTTGTAGATGCAAGTTTAAGCGATTTTTATACGGATGAAGAATCGCGACAATTAGCGCTTGTCGAAGCATATCAATTTCTAAATGATTATCCTGCTAAAAACGGGGAGCGTGTGAAGGCTCTCTATATTCATGGTAGCTTTGGAACAGGGAAATCATACTTGCTTGGGGCGATTGCGAAAGAACTTGCTTTAAAAGGTATTTCAACAACATTGGTTTATTTACCAGAATTCATGCGTGAAGTGAAACAATCTATTTCTGACAATACAGTGGGCGAAAAAATCCAGTTTGCGAAAGAAACAGAAGTACTTATGCTAGATGATATTGGGGCAGAGTCAATGACGGCATGGACTCGTGATGAAGTTCTTGGGGCGATTTTACAGTTCCGAATGCAAGAAGAATTACCAACTTTCTTCTCGTCTAATTACAATATGGATCAACTAGAAAATCATTTAATGTTTGCTCAAAACGGAACGGAAGAAAAACTAAAAGCGCGCCGAATCATGGAACGTGTACGCTATTTGTCCAAAGAAGTACAATTAGAAGGCAAAAATCGTCGTTTCTAAAAAATGCTTGCAAATTGCCGTAATCAGGCTTATAATTTGTATTAATATAAAACAAAGTGATGAAAAGGACAACCAATTTAACGGAAAATTCTAGAGAGGAAGGGCTAGCTGGAAACCTTCTATTGGAACTTAAATTTGGACCACCTTGGAACTTCTATTAGGAACGTTTTTACTAGTAATAATAGACGGGGCGCTCCGTTACAAGCGACAAGAGTGAAGTAACTAATACTAGTTATTTCTGAATCTTGGGTGGAACCACGAGCATAAACTCGTCCCTTGACAACAGGAGGGATGGGTTTTTTATTTTGCCCTCCTAACCATTAAAAATAATAAAGGAGAGATTAGTATGAAAATCACATTTCCAGACGGCGCAGTAAAAGAATTTGAGCCTGGCGTTTCAACAGCAGATATCGCTTTTTCCATTAGCCCAGGGTTAAAAAAGAAAGCACTAGCAGGTAAACTTAACGGGGAATTACTTGATTTAGTAACGCCGATTCATGAAGACGGAGCCATCGAAATCGTAACGCCTGATCATGAGGATGCACTCGGTATCTTGCGCCACAGTACAGCTCATTTAATGGCACAAGCACTTAAACGCCTTTATCCAGATGTGAAATTTGGTGTTGGCCCAGCGATTGATTCTGGTTTTTATTATGATATTGATACAGAAGCAGTGATCAGTGATGAATCTTTAGTAGAAATTGAAAAAGAGATGCAAAAAATCGTTCGTGAAAATGTGCCAATTGAACGTGAAGTTGTTTCTCGTGAAGAAGCAATTAAACGTTTTAAAGCAATTGGTGATGAATACAAATTAGAACTAATCGAAGCTATTCCAGCCGATGAAACAGTGACAATTTATACACAAGGTGAATTTTTTGACCTTTGTCGTGGTGTGCATGTTCCTTCTACTGGTAAAATCCAAGTATTCAAATTATTAAGCGTGGCCGGTGCATATTGGCGTGGGGATAGCAATAACAAAATGCTTCAACGTATTTATGGTACAGCGTTCTTTGACAAAAACGGCTTAAAAGAATTTATTCAAATGCAAAAAGAAGCAAAAGAACGTGATCATCGTAAACTTGGTAAAGAGTTAGAACTATTTACTAATAGTATTGAAGTTGGTCAAGGCTTACCACTTTGGTTACCAAAAGGTGCTACTATTCGTCGCGTTATCGAACGTTATATTGTGGATAAAGAAGAACGTCTTGGTTATAACCATGTTTACACTCCGATTATGGCGAATGTCGAGCTGTATAAGACTAGTGGACACTGGGATCATTACCATGAAGACATGTTCCCAACAATGAAAATGGACAATGAAGAACTTGTTTTACGCCCAATGAACTGTCCGCACCATATGATGATTTATAAAAATGATATCCATAGTTACCGCGAGTTACCAATCCGTATCGCTGAACTTGGAATGATGCATCGTTATGAAATGAGTGGGGCGCTTTCAGGACTCCAACGTGTTCGAGGTATGACATTAAATGATGCGCACGTGTTTGTTCGTCCGGATCAAATTAAAGATGAATTTAAACGTGTTGTAGAGCTCATTCTGGAAGTGTATAAAGACTTTGACATTACAGATTACTCCTTCCGTTTAAGCTATCGCGATCCTAAAAATACAGAAAAATATTTCGATGATGACGCCATGTGGGAAAAAGCGCAAACAATGCTTAAATCAGCTATGGACGAAATGGGCATGGATTATTTTGAAGCAGACGGAGAAGCGGCTTTTTATGGTCCTAAACTGGATGTTCAAGTAAAAACAGCTATAGGAAAAGAAGAAACCCTTTCAACAGTTCAACTAGATTTCTTACTTCCAGAACGCTTTGACTTAACTTACATTGGCGAAGATGGTGAAAAACATCGTCCAGTCGTTATTCATCGTGGAGTAGTTTCAACGATGGAACGATTTGTTGCTTATTTAATTGAAGAATACAAAGGGGCTTTTCCAACATGGCTTGCTCCTATACAACTGGAACTGATTCCAGTAAACGCAGATGCTCATTTAGCTTATGCAAAAGGCGTACAAGATAAATTACAACGTGCAGGACTTCGCGCTGAAGTAGATGATCGTAATGAAAAATTAGGCTACAAAATCCGCGAAGCACAAACAAAGAAAATTCCTTATGCATTAGTGCTAGGTGATCAAGAAATGGAATCTGATACTGTAAATGTTCGTCGCTACGGTTCCAAGGATTCTGAAACAATGGATTTAGATGAATTCATTGCACAAGTAGTAGCAGAAGTAAGTAAATATTAAGGGTGAAATACTGTTCCGAAATGGGGCAGTATTTTTACATGGTGCTTTTTTCCTCTTTTTCCGTTATACTAGTAAAAGATAACGAATAGAACAGGATGGAAAATAATGGATGTAAATAATGTAGAACTAATCATAAGCGCCGTTCGACCAGAACAATACCCAGAAACGGACATTCCAGAATATGCGCTTGCCGGCAGATCGAATGTTGGAAAATCATCATTTATTAATACGATGATTCGCCGCAAAAGTATGGCAAGAATTTCACAAAAACCAGGCAAAACACAAACACTAAATTTTTATAAAATTGAAGAAGCGCTTTTCTTTGTAGATGTACCAGGTTACGGTTTCGCAAAAGTTTCTAAAACAGAGCGAGAAAAATGGGGCGTCATGATTGAAACGTATATCACTTCCCGAGAACAGCTTCGTGGCGTCATTCAAATTGTTGACCTGCGACATAAACCAACCGAAGATGATCGAATGATGTATGAATTTCTAAAGTATTATGAAATCCCAGTGATTGTCGTAGCTACCAAAGCAGACAAAATCCCACGGAGTAAATGGCACAAAAATGCCAAAATTGTTCGTGAAACACTTGATTTTGATCCGGATGACAAATTTGTGTTATTTTCCTCAGAAACAAAAATGGGAAAAGACGAAGCGTGGCAATATATCAAAGAAGGAATGGAATAATTGGAAGAGTTGGAATGAAAAATCCAGCTCTTTTTTCCGTTCAAATGCACAAACGGACTATTTGGTGTCCACTTAGAAAAGTGGTAAAATAATGAAGAGTTCAATTTAATTTTAGGAGGATTATCGAATGTTTATTCTCACCATGGGGCTGAATCACCACACAGCACCAATCGACATCCGCGAAAAATTAGTTTTTAAAGAAACAGAAGAAGAAATGGCGCTAGTAACATTATTACAGGAAAAAAGCATCCTCGAAAATGTTATTATTTCGACATGCAATCGAACAGAAATTGTCGCAGTTGTAGATCAATTACATACCGGCAGATACTATTTAAAACGCTTTATGGCAAACTGGTTTCAAATGGAGATGAAAAAAATCGAACCATATTTATTTTTCCATGAAGAATCTCTTGCTGTAAATCACTTATATAAAGTAACAGCGGGGCTTGATTCATTGGTTTTAGGAGAAACACAAATTCTCGGTCAAGTAAAACATGCTTTTGAAATCGCTAAGCAAACTGGGACTACCGGAACACTTTTAAATAAACTTTTCCGTGAAGTAGTTACTTTTGCTAAAAAAGTACATCATTATACAAAAATTAATGAAAATGCTGTTTCTGTTAGCTATGCGGCTGTCGAAGTTGCTAAAAAATTATATGGTACTTTAGAGAATAAAAAGATCGTTCTCGTGGGCGCTGGCGAAATGAGCGAATTAGCGCTACAGAACCTTGCCGGAAGTGGTATTCATGATATCACTGTCATCAACCGAACAAAAATAAAAGGAGAAGCACTTGCAAGTCGTTTTCAAGCAAAAGTAGGTACATATGAAGAAATGAATGCCCACTTACTGTTAGCGGATATTGTTCTCGTCTCAACTAGTGCTTCGGAACCAATTATCAAACATGCTGATATGCATCTTTTAATGGAACAAAAAGCAAGTTCTTTGCTTGTTATTGACATTGGCTTACCACGAAATGTTGAACATGATTGTTCATATATTCCCAATTTCCATCTATATGACATTGATGACTTAGCAGGAGTGGTTACTGCTAATTCTATGGAACGTAAGCGAATTGTCTCCGATTTAGAAGAAACAATTGAGGCAGAAGTTCAAACCTTTTTTGAGTGGGAGAAACAGCTTGGAGTCGTCCCAGTTATTCGCGAGCTCAGAGAAAAAGCTTTAGACATGCAAGAAGTAACCATGTCAAGTCTAGAGAATAAGTTACCTGGTTTAACAGAGCGTGAATATATTCAAATTGGTAAACACATGAAAAGCATCATTAATCAAATGTTGAAACAACCAATATCAGAGTTAAAAGAAATGTCTATAGAAGCCGATGCGGATTTAAGCATTACACATTTCAAACGAATCTTTGGTTTAGAAGGCGTACCAGCACCAGAAAAAGAACAAGCTGAAACGAGGAGTAATACATGAAACGTAAAATAATTGTTGGCTCTAGACGCAGTAAATTAGCACTAACGCAGTCGGGGTGGGTAATAGCAAGATTAAAAGCAAACTATCCATCAATTGATTTTGAAATAAAAGAAATCGTAACAAAAGGAGATCGCATCCTGGATGTCACACTTAGCAAAGTTGGCGGAAAAGGATTATTTGTATCTGAAGTTGAACAAGCTTTAAGTGATGGCTTGATTGATTTTGCTGTACACAGTATGAAGGATATCCCTTCAAGTTTGAAAAAAGGGCTTACGATTGGCGCAATACCAAAGCGTGAATCCGCACTAGATTGTTTCGTTTTTAATACAGTAGCAACTTTTAAAGATTTACCGAAAGGCGCGGTTATCGGGACAAGTAGTTTGAGACGTGCAGCACAAATACTAAGACACCGTCCAGATTTTGTTATTAAACCGATTCGTGGCAACATTGATACACGACTTCAAAAATTACACGCTGAAAATTTTGATGCCATTATCTTAGCGAAAGCAGGCTTAGCACGAATGGGCTGGTTAGAGAATACCACTTTAAAATTAGAAGACATTCCTCCTGAGCTTTGTTTACCAGCTGTCGGTCAAGGTGCGCTTGCAATTGAATGCAGAGAAAGTGACCAACAAATTTGTGATATGCTAGCATCCATTCATCACGAAGAAACAGGTGTTTGTGTGGAGGCGGAACGAGTCTTCTTGAAAAAATTAAATGGTGGTTGTGAAGTTCCAATAGCCGGTTTTGCAACAAAAACAGATGGCATAGTCCACTTTAAAGGGTTAGTTGGAAATTCGGATGGCACTACAATTCTGTCGGCTGAGCAATCAGGAGAAAATCCGGCGACAATTGGCAATCAAGTGGCAGAATCGCTACTTAGTGAAGGTGCCGCTTCGATTATCAATGAGTTGAGAAATTCATGATAAAAAAAATAATTTTGACAAGAGAAGCAAATAAAAATGAAAAATGGCAAACGTATTTTAATCAAAATGGATTTGAAGTAGAACAAGTGCCATTGATTGAAACAAGACCAAAAAATGTTTCTTTTACTTCAATACAACTAGAAGCAGAATGGATTTTCTTTACAAGCGCTAATGCTGTTACGTATTTTTTCGCAAGGCAAAATGTCATCCAACCCTATAAATATGCAGTGATTGGGGAGCAAACAAGAGAAAAATTAGCTGAATATGGTTTTTCTCCGAGTTTTATTCCATCTGTATATCAAACAGAAATTTTTCTTACTGAATGGTTAAATCAATATCCAGAAAAAACGAGTATTTTACTGCCTAAGAGCAATTTAAGCAGAACGGTAATAGAAGAGACACTTAATGAAAAAGGTTATTTTGTTTTCCCGGTCGAATTATATGAAACGATTGTCCCAACAGCGTCAAGGCTAGAATTAATCACTATTTTTGCTCGAGATGAAAAGCAAATCATCATCTTTGCTAGTCCATCTGCTTGGAAGAGCTTCAATGCAGTGGCAAAAAACTTCCCAAACCAAAAAGAAAACTGGCGAATCGCTTCCATCGGTAATGTAACAACAAAAGCAATTGTTACGGACGGATGGGATGTAACTTACCAAGCAGAAACATTCACCATGAAGCACTTAGCTGATTTGATTATACAGGAGGAGTACAAATGAAAAATCAATTTGATAGACATCGTCGTTTAAGAAAAACAAGTGTGATGAGAGATTTAGTTAGAGAAACCATTTTACATACAGATGATTTAATTTATCCTATCTTTGTGAAAGATGGAAAAGAGCCAAAAACAGAAGTGGTTTCTATGCCAGGAGTTTTTCAGTTTCCACTCCATGAATTAAAACAAGAAATTAAGAGCATCCAAAATCTTGGTATTAAAGCTGTTATTTTATTTGGCATTCCAGCAGAAAAAGACGCAATTGGCACGCAAGCTTATCATGATCATGGCATTATCCAAGAAGCAACTCGGCTAATCAAAACTAGTTTTCCTGAAATGCTTGTAGTTGCTGATACTTGTTTGTGCGAATTTACCGATCATGGTCACTGTGGAGTTATTCAAGAGGGAGAAATTTTAAATGATGAATCACTAAAATTACTGCAAAAAACAGCGATCAGTCAAGCTTCGGCAGGGGCAGATATTATTGCTCCCTCTAATATGATGGATGGTTTTGTACAAATTATTCGTGAAGGACTTGATGAGGCAGGCTTTCAAGATATCCCGATTATGTCATATGCTGTGAAATATGCTTCTGCTTTTTATGGCCCATTTCGCGATGCAGCCGGAAGTGCACCACAATTTGGCGATAGAAAGTCTTATCAAATGGATCCAGCTAATAGGGAAGAAGCCCTTCGTGAAGCAATTTCTGATGAGCAGGAAGGAGCAGATTTTTTAATTGTGAAACCTTCCTTGTCTTACCTTGATATTATGCGAGATGTTAAAAATAATACCCGCTTACCAGTTGTAGCCTACAATGTTAGTGGCGAGTATGCAATGGTAAAAGCTGCTGCACAAAATGGTTGGATAGACGAAGAACGTATTGTTTTAGAAATGTTAACAAGTATGAAACGTGCAGGAGCATCACTAATTATCACTTATTTTGCAAAAGATGTGTCTAAATACTTAAATAAATAGGAGGCGAGCAATTTGGGAAACTATCCGAAATCCGAGAAAGCTTTTAAAGAATCGAAAAAAGTCTTACCAGGTGGAGTAAACAGTCCGGTTCGTGCATTCAATTCCGTGGATGCCTCGCCTGTCTTTATGGACCACGGAAAAGGTGCTTATATTTCAGATATTGATGGAAATGATTATATTGACTATGTTTTATCTTGGGGCCCACTAATTTTAGGTCATGCAAATCCTGCTGTTGTCAGTGCAATCACATCAGCCGCGATGAAAGGAACTAGTTTTGGGACACCAACTGAAATTGAAACAGAACTTGCAAAACTAGTTATTGAACGTGTTCCTTCTATTGAAATCGTTCGAATGGTTTCTTCAGGAACAGAAGCAACCATGAGTGCTATTCGATTGGCACGTGGTTATACTAAAAGAGATAAAATTTTAAAGTTTGAAGGTAGCTATCATGGTCACGGCGATTCTTTATTAATTAAAGCTGGTTCAGGCGTCGCAACACTTGGACTACCCGACTCTCCCGGTGTTACAAAAGGACTTGCCGCTGATACTATTACCGTTCCATATAATGATGTTGAAGGGGCAAAACTAGCTTTTGAAAAATTTGGGGAAGAAATTGCTGCTGTAATTGTGGAACCAGTTGCAGGTAACATGGGTGTCGTTCCTCCAATTGAGGGCTTTTTAGAAGGTCTACGAGAACTGACTACCAAATATGGTTCACTGCTTATATTTGATGAAGTAATGACAGGCTTTCGTGTTGATTATTATTCTGCCCAAGGATATTATGTTGTTACACCTGATATCACTTGTTTAGGAAAAGTGATTGGCGGGGGTCTTCCCGTTGGTGCGTATGGAGGCAAGAAAGAAATTATGGAACAAATTGCTCCTGCAGGGTCTATTTATCAAGCTGGAACCTTATCTGGAAATCCGTTAGCGATGAATGCCGGATTTGAAACGGTAAGACAGCTTACGCCACAACACTATGATTATTTCCGAGCGCTAATTAAGCGGATGGAGGAAGGCCTAAAAGAAATTTCCGTTAGAAGAGAGGTTCCACTTGCAATCAACAAAGCTGGTTCGATGTTTGGCTTTTTCTTCACTGATCAAAAAGTTATCAATTTTGATACAGCGAAAACAAGTGATCTAGAATTCTTCAGCAATTATTACCGAGAAATGCTTGTACAAGGAATCTTTTTACCTCCATCGCAATTTGAAGGGGTCTTTATTTCGACAATGCACACAGAAAAAGAAATTGATTTAACGCTAGAAGCTTTTGATTACACGTGTAAAAAACTTCGCGCTAATTGACGAAACTAGGAAGATTTGTTAAAATTATTTTTAGATATAGAACTAAATGCAGTGAAGAGGAAGAGTAAGGGATTTATTTTTTTAAGAGAGAAAGCGGTTGGTGCGAGCTTTCAAAAATAATAACTGAAGGTAGCCTTGGAGCAGTTTTCCTGAAATTCTAGTAGGGAATAACCGGTAGATTTTCTCTATCGTTAACACAATGAAGTGCCTGCATTTTTTCTGTGGGTAAAAAGGTGGTACCGCGAATAATACTCTTTTCGTCCTTTTATTAGGATGAAGAGAGTTTTTTATTTTGCCCAAAAAAGGAGGAATCATTATGACAGAACAAAATGAAATTAATATGCCTACAAAATATGAGCCAAGTAATGTAGAAGCCGGCAAGTATAAATGGTGGTTAGAAAAAGAGTTCTTCAAAGCAGAAGGAAATACCGATAAAAAACCATATAGTATCGTTATTCCACCACCAAATGTAACTGGCAAACTCCATTTAGGACATGCTTGGGATACAACGCTTCAAGACATTATTACTCGTATGAAACGAATGCAAGGATTTGATACGCTATATCTGCCTGGAATGGACCATGCTGGTATCGCAACTCAAGCGAAAGTAGAAGCAAAATTAAAAGAAGATAATATTTCTCGCTATGACTTAGGACGCGATAATTTTATTGAAAAAACATGGGAATGGAAAGAAGAATATGCAGACTTTATTCGCGAACAATGGGAAAAACTTGGTCTTGGTTTAGATTATTCAAGAGAAAGATTTACACTAGACGATGGTTTATCTGATGCAGTGAAAAAAGTATTTGTAAAATTATATAATAAAGGTCTGATTTATCGTGGACAATATATTATAAACTGGGATCCAGAAGCTAAAACAGCTCTTTCTGATATTGAAGTTATTCATAAAGATATTGAAGGAAGTTTTTATCATTTAAAATATCCTTTATCGGATGGTTCTGGTTATTTAGAAGTTGCTACAACTCGTCCAGAAACAATTCCTGGTGATACTGCAGTTGCCGTACATCCAAAAGATGAAAGGTACCAACATTTAATTGGTAAAACTATTATGCTACCTGTTATGAATAGAGAAATTCCAATTGTAGCCGATGAATATGTCGAAAGAGAATTTGGTTCTGGGGCAGTTAAAATCACGCCTGCCCACGATCCAAATGATTTCGAGGTAGGGAATCGTCATGATTTACCTCGGATTATCGTGATGCACGAAGATGGTACAATGAATGAACATGCTGGGAAGTATGATGGATTAGACCGTTTTGTAGCTAGAAAAGCAATTATTCAAGATTTTAAAGATTTAGGTTTATTCATTAAGCAAGAACCGCATCTTCATTCTGTAGGACACTCTGAAAGAACTGGCGCGGTTGTTGAGCCATACCTTTCTTTACAATGGTTTGTGAAAATGGAACCTCTTGCATCTGAAGCACTGGCACTCCAAAAAACGGACGATAAAGTTAATTTTGTTCCAGCGAGATTCGAAAAAACTTATGAAACCTGGATGGATAACATTCATGATTGGTGTATTTCACGCCAATTATGGTGGGGACATAGAATTCCAGCATGGTATCATAAAGAAACTGGAGAGATCTATGTTGGAGAAAAAGCACCAGAAAACATTTCCGATTGGGAGCAAGATGAAGATGTGCTGGATACATGGTTTAGTTCTGCACTATGGCCATTTTCCACTATGGGATGGCCAGACACTGAAAACCCGGATTATAAACATTTCTTCCCAACTAACACATTAGTAACGGGTTATGATATTATCTTTTTCTGGGTTTCAAGAATGATTTTCCAATCAGTGGAATTTACAGGAGAAAGGCCCTTCAAAGATACATTAATTCATGGTTTAGTACGCGATGCAGAAGGTCGTAAAATGTCTAAATCACTTGGTAATGGCGTGGATCCAATTGAAGTTATTGATAAATATGGAGCAGACTCCCTTAGATATACACTTGCTACTGGTTCTTCCCCTGGCCAAGACTTGAAATTTAGTTTTGAAAAAGTAGAATCTACTTGGAACTTCATTAATAAAATTTGGAATGCATCTCGTTTTGTGTTAATGAATTTAAATGATATGAAATTTAACGAAATTGACTTATCCAATGTTACAGAAGTTAGTGATAAATGGATTTTGACACGACTCAATGAAACTATTCAGTCAGTTACTTCTCTAGGCGAAAAATACGAATTCGGTGAAGTAGGAAGAACCCTATATAACTTCATTTGGGATGACTTTTGTGATTGGTATATTGAGATTGCCAAAATTTCATTATATGGCGAAGATGAAGTGGCGAAGCAAACAACTCGCTCTGTACTTGCCTATACATTAAATAACACAATGCGCTTGTTACATCCATTCATGCCTTTCGTAACCGAAGAAATCTGGCAAAACTTACCTCATGAAGGCGAATCTATTACTATTTCTGAATGGCCAAAAGTAAATGAAGAGCAAATGAACTCAAAAGCATCTATGTCTATGCAAATGCTTGTTGAAGTAATTCGCGCTGTGCGGAATATTCGCGCAGAAGTAAATACACCACTAAGCAAAAAAATTGTACTAGAAATGAAACCTAAAAATAACATGTATAAAAAAATTCTTGAACAAAATATTTCTTATATTGAACGCTTTTGTAATCCAGAGCATGTGACAATTTCGTTCAATGTGGCCCCTTCTAAAACCGCAATGACCGCAGTTGTATCGGGTGCAGAAATATTTATCCCGCTTGAAGCGTTAATTGATTTAGAAGTGGAAATTGCCCGTCTTCAAAAAGAATTGGATAAGTGGGACAAGGAAGTAGCAAGGGTACAAGGAAAACTTAATAATGAACGTTTTATTAGTAAGGCTCCTGAAAGCGTAGTTGTGGAAGAACGTATGAAAGAAAAAGACTATCTTGAGAAAAAAGCTTCTGTGCTTGAGCGAATTGAGACATTAAAAGAAGTGTAATAACTAGAATGACCTTATCATGAAACCTTATGGTAAGGTCATTTTTAAGGAGATTGGTAGAATGACCTTAAAGACATATGAAGATGCAATAGAGTGGATTCATGGTACGCTTCGTCTAGGAATAAAGCCGGGGCTAGCACGAATGGATTATATGATGGGAAAATTAAACCATCCTGAAAAAGCGAATAAATGGGTACATATAGCTGGTACAAATGGAAAAGGTTCCACACTGACTTTTGTTCGCAATTGTTTAGAAGAGGCTGGATATAAAACCGGAACATTCACTTCGCCATATATAGAGAGTTTCAATGAGAGGATTAGTATTAATGGAGTACCAGTCAGTGATGACATGATTGTGACTTTAGCAAATAGAATTAAGCCGCTTGCTGAAGAATTAAAAGAAACAATTTATGGTCCGCCATCTGAATTTGAAATTATTACAGCAATGATGTTTTTATGTTTTGCAGAATATGAAAAAATCGATATCGGTATTATCGAAGTTGGACTTGGTGGTAGACTTGATTCTACTAATATATTAACACCATTAGTTTCTGTTGTTACAACTATCGGAATGGACCATATGGAGTTTCTTGGGGATACTATCGAACAAATAGCTAGTGAAAAAGCTGGGATAATTAAACCTGGTGTTCCAGTCATATCTGGAGTTAGCCAACCAGAAGCGCAAAAAACAATGAGTGAAATTGCTGAAAAAAATAAATCTAGCATTGCTCTGTTGAATCAAGATTTTTCAATGACGCTTGCGGACGACATAATCAAGTATGAAACCATACATGGTAGTCAAATAGAAGATCTTACCATTGGACTTCAAGGCGTTCATCAATTAGATAATGCTGCATTAGCTATAAAAGTAGTTCAATATTTAAATACATTTGCAGATTTCTCCATTGATGAAGTTGCAATAAAGCGTGGTTTAAAAAACGCTGTTTGGCCCGGGCGGATGGAACAAATTTCCTCAAAACCTTTTATTATGATTGATGGGGCACACAATCCAGAAGGTGTCATGGCACTTGCTCGTTCTATTGAATCTTATCATGGTCATAAGAAAGTGGTTGTTAGTATACTTGTTGACAAGAATCATCAAGAAATGATTCAAATACTAAAAAAAATCCCGGATTGCGAAGTATTAATCACAACCTTTGATTATCCTAGAGCAATGACAGCTGAGCAAATTACGCGAATGAGTGAGGAAGAAAGTATTTCCATGAATGCTAATTGGCAACAAGAATTAAACTCAATAATCTTTTCTGAAAAAGATACTAAATTTTTCATTACAGGATCACTTTATTTTATTGCTGAAGTACGGAGGTATTCACGGGAAGCATTTCACTAATAGTTTTAGAATAAAACGAGTATACATCGAAAAAATAAAATCTACAAATAACTAAAAAAGTATTTTCAAGAGGTCAAACCTATAGAAAACACCCATTTTCCTTTAAGTGAAAATGGGTGTTTTTAGCTTTAAAAGCCCTCTAAAATACTTTTTTTCATATGTGCAAAAATAATTTATTCTTGCTATTCTATTTAAACCAACTAGGAGGTGGCAGATGATTTATTTTTTGCTAGTTATTTATAGCACTATTTTCATTTCTTTTACACAAGTGGCAGCGGAATGCTTACCTATAAATAAACCTTTTTTATTTCGCTTTTCCGAATGTAATTTTTGTAAAAAAACATTATCCTTCCAGCAAATAATACCAATCTATTCATTTTTACTTTTGAAAGGGAAATCTAATTGCTGTAAAACTGCCATTCCGATCAGCTGCTTTTTGCTAGAGATAATTACACCAGTGTATATCCTATTTCTATATCACGAGTATTTTTTCTCATATAATTTCATCATTAGTAGTGTTATCTATTATTTTTTAGCATTTTTTGTCATAACAGATATTTTATATATGCATGTTCCTAATTCTATCATTATCTTGTTTAGTGTGATTATGCTATTTATCTATTCTTTATTCCATCAACCATTATTGAATTTATTCTATTCAATAATAATGAGCACCATTTTTTATGGCCTATTTTTCCTCGTATTTCGAAAGGGAATTGGACTTGGAGATATCAAATTATTTATTATTTTAAGCTCATTTTTAGGTTTTAAAACAGGTTATTTTATTTTCTTTTTAGCCATTTTAGTGGGAACTATGGTTTTATTAATAGCGGTAGCTGCCAAAAAAATAAAGAAAAATAAACAAGTACCCTTCGTTCCATATATATTTACATCTTTTATAGTTATAAGTATTTTGCTGAAATAAGGAGGTGTTTTCATGTTGTCAAACGAAATTTCAGGAAATGAGAAGCCTCGAGAAAAATTACAAAACTATGGTATAGAGGCACTTTCTACTTCAGAACTAGTCGCAATTATCATTGAAACAGGCACGAAAAGTGAGTCTGTTTTAACTATTGCGAACCGTATTATTATGAAATTCAAACATGTAGCCGAAATGCAATATGCTTCTTTGGAAGAGTTTCAATTAATTAATGGAATTGGTATTGCTAAAGCTTCTAAAATAATGGCAGCTATTGAATTAGGAAGGAGAATTAGTTTAGTAACGGAGCGTGAAGAAATTGTCATCAGATGTCCGGATGATGCAGCGAAATTAGTTATGCCGGAATTAGCTTTTCTTTTTCAGGAACATTTTCACTGTATTTTTTTAAATACTAAAAATCAAGTCATCTATAGACAAACGATTTTTGTTGGAGGACTAAACGCATCTATTGTCCATCCTAGAGAAGTTTTTAGGTTAGCGTTAAGCAAATCTGCTGCTTCTATCATGTGCTTTCATAATCATCCTTCTGGGGATCCGACCCCATCTAGTGAAGATTTACTTGTGACAAAACGATTAGTGGAAGCTGGTAGTATTATTGGAATTACACTACTAGACCATATTATTTTTGGGAAAAATAAGTACATTAGTTTAAAAGAAAAAGGTTATTTTTGAAAAAGTATCACTGTTCATAAATTATCTACAGACATACTTTACAATCCTATGCTAAAGCGGGTATCAATAAAAAATAGCAGGTGACTAAACATGCTTAGTAGATGGAAATTATATAGAGAGAATATTTATGGTTTTATAGTTATATTGTGTATGTTTTTGTTCCCAATAATTCTTTGTATAGTAGAATATAAAAAATGATGCTTGCTTTATTCGACGTATAATAGTAATAAATATAGAACTAAAAGCTGGTTTTTAAAGAAAAGTTAAAAATTTTTCCTTCTAATGAAAAATTAATGTCTGTTAGTCTTAGTTATGTTATAATAAGATGGTTGTTTATGTGTTAGATAGAAACATTAACACAAAGGGATAAGGTAACATTAATTTAATGGACGAATAAGGAAACTTAATGTATCCTGTAGAATATTACGAAGGAAAAGGAGAATACAGATGTTTGGATTTGGTAATAAAGATATTGGAATTGACTTAGGAACAGCGAACACACTTGTCTATATGAAGGGAAAAGGTATTGTCCTTCGTGAGCCTTCTGTTGTTGCAATGAAAAAAGACACACAAGAAATTGTTGCCGTTGGTAGTGATGCAAAGAATATGATTGGAAGAACTCCAGGGAATATTGTTGCGATTCGCCCAATGAAAGACGGGGTTATTGCTGATTATGATACAACTGCAGCAATGATGAAGTATTACATACAAAAAGCTGGTAAAAGCGTTAATGCTAGCAAACCACGTGTGATGATATGTGTACCTTCAGGAATTACTGGTGTAGAAAAACGTGCCGTAATTGATGCCACTCGTCAGGCCGGCGCAAAAGATGCTTTCACAATTGAAGAACCTTTTGCAGCGGCTATTGGTGCTGGCCTTCCAGTTGGAGAACCAACAGGGAGTATGGTTGTTGATATCGGTGGAGGAACGACAGAAGTTGCTGTTATATCTCTAGGTGGAATTGTAACTAGCCGCTCTGTAAGAACTGCTGGCGACGATTTAGATGAAGTTATCATTAATTATATTCGTAAAAAATATAATCTGTTAATTGGAGACCGTACTGCTGAAGCTATCAAAATGGAAATTGGTTCTGCTAGTCCAAAGGGATTAGACTTATCTCCATTTAGCATTCGTGGTCGTGACTTAGTAACTGGCTTACCAAAAACAATTGAAGTTACTCCTGAAGAAATTAGTGAAGCCCTAGCTGATACTGTGGCGGCAATTATTGATGCTGTTAAAGGAACACTTGAAAATACACCGCCTGAACTTTCCGCAGATATTATGGATAAAGGGATTGTACTTACTGGTGGTGGAGCATTATTACGTAATTTGGATACGGTTATTTCTGAAGAAACAAAAATGCCAGTCATTATTGCTGATGAACCACTTGATTGTGTGGCAATTGGTACTGGTAAAGCTTTAGAGAATATGGACATGTATAAACGTAAAAAAATGAACTAAATGGACACACTCATTTATGTCATATAACAAGATGAATTAGTTTCCAAAAAACGAAAAAAGAGTACTAACGAGATGAGGTGTCGTTATGCCACAATTTTTTCTGAATAAACGTTTGATTATCTTGTTAATATCTATTATTGTTCTTGTCGCGTTGGTTGGTTTTTCTTTACGTGATCGTGATAATGCTTCGTGGCCAGAACAATTTGTGAAAGATGTTGTTGGATTTGGTGAAAATATTGTAGCTAAGCCTACTTCATTTGTTTCAGGTGTTTTTGGTGGAGTTGCAGACTTAAAAAATACCTACACTGAAAATCAACATCTGAAAGAACGTTTAGAAGAATTGGCACAACTTGAAAGTGAAGTTGCAGACTTAAAAAAAGAAAATAAAGACTTAAAAGAAAATCTTGATATTGCTGATAGTATTCGCGATTATGATCCAGTCAATGCTTCTGTTATTTCTAGAAATCCAACAAATTGGAATGATCAAGTGGAAATTGACAAAGGCTCTAGCGACGGAGTGAAACCAGATATGGCAGTTACTACACCGAGTGGGCTTATTGGTAAAGTAACAACTACAGGAGCTAAATCGGCTACGGTTGAATTATTAACTTCATCCGACGTGAAAAACCGTGTTTCTGCAAAAGTACAAGGTGCAGAAAACGCCTATGGAATTATCAATGGTTACGACAGTGATACGAAGTTGCTTGAATTAAAACAATTACCATATGATATGAAGTTTAAAAAAGGACAAAAGGTAGTTACTTCTGGACTTGGAGGTAAATTTCCAGCGGGTATTTTCATTGGAACAATTGAAAAAGTAGAAACCGATAAAATGGGATTATCTCAAACAGCATACATTAAATCTGGTGCTGATATATACGATTTAAATCATGTTACTGTTTTAAAACGTTCAGCAGAAACAGGGACTTCAGTGGATGACTCAACTAGCTCAGACACGACTGGAGGAGAGTAATTATATGAATTTAAAGAAAAACATTGCTCTCCCCGCAATCATGGTTGGCGCCTTTATTTTAGAGGGCGTCTTTAGTCTTCAATTTGCTAATGGTCTTTTTAATGATAAGCATTTGTTTATTCCACATTTTTTACTCGTAATGTTAACAATAATGACGTGCTTTTATAAACGTAATACTACCTTAGTATATGCTTTTATCTTAGGACTGTTATTTGATATTTATTATACTGGTGTTATGGGGATTTATTTCGCTATTTTTCCTTTTACTGTATATATCACAGATAAATTTATGAAAATACTGCAAAATAATGTTTTCCTTGTCGGTTTAATAGCTATTTTTAACGTTATTCTTACCGAAAGCTTGGTTTATGCATTTTATTATTTAATTGGTTCAACAACGATGAGCATTACAGTTTTTATTGATCAACGTTTATGGACGACCATTTTATTTAATTTAGCATTCTTTTTAGTTGTGTTTTATCCATTCCGACTATTTTTAAATCGTTTGGTTAAGTCGGAGTGATTATCGTCATATTAACAGTTTGAATTCGCTATTACTTGAAAAAGTATGACTGTGTAAAAGGTTATCACAGTTTGCGATTCAAGCTGTTTTTTTCAGAAAAAGTATATTTTTATTATCATTTAATTTGAGTTAGTGTATACTAAAGACTAGAGTATAAATGTTGCGGGGTGAAATCGTATATGAAGAAGAATGTTCAAATTAAAGGCACCAAAGATGGCATTAGTATTTTTCTTAGTGATAAGGCGAGTTTCCTTGAGTTACAACAAGAATTGTCGCAATTACTAGCTGATAAAAAGCAAAACCCATACTCTGGTGAAAAGTTAGAGGTGCAAGTTCAAATTGGAAACCGTCTGTTCTCAGAGGAAGAAGAACTTGAAATATCAACTATTATTCATAATAATAGTCAAATGAAAATTAGTGCATTTTATAGTAATGTGATGTCTAAAGACGACGCCAAAAAATGGAAAGAGCGAGACCAAATTTTTTCTATGGCGACCATTATTCGTTCTGGGCAAGTGGTTCAAGTCCCTGGAGATTTTTTATTGATTGGTGATGTGAATCCTGGTGGACAAATCCGCTCCAATGGCAATGTTTTTGTGCTCGGTAATATTAAGGGGATTATTCATGCTGGATTTGAAGGAAATGAAAATGCAGTTGTAGCTGGAAAATTTCTTTATCCATCACAAGTTAGAATTGCTGGTAAAGTTTATGGTTTTGATAATGAAGAATATAAAGAAGTTTTAGATACAGATTTATTTTCTGCGTTTGTGGATGATACTGGAGAAATTGTCATTGACGAGATACATAAGATAAGAAAAATTAGACCCGAAATTTCTAATTTTCAAGGAGGGCGTTAAACATGGGAGAAGCTATAGTCATTACTTCTGGGAAAGGTGGAGTAGGAAAAACTACTTCAACTGCTAACTTGGGAACGGCACTTGCTCTTCAAGGTAAGAAAGTGTGCTTAATAGATATGGATATCGGCCTTCGCAATTTAGACGTTGTTTTAGGGCTTGAAAATCGAATTATATATGACTTAGTTGATGTAGTGGAAGGACGCTGTAAAATCCATCAAGCAATGATAAAAGATAAACGCTTTGATGATTTACTGTTCTTGCTACCTGCAGCACAAACAACAGACAAAAATGCGGTTTCGGCAGAACAAATGATAGACTTAATTAACCAATTACGTCCAGATTATGATTTTATTCTAATCGATTGTCCAGCAGGAATTGAAACTGGCTATAAAAATGCGGTTGCTGGAGCAGATAAAGCTATTGTTGTTACTACTCCGGAAATTTCCGCTGTGCGTGATGCGGATCGAATTATTGGATTACTTGAAAAAGAAGCTATCGAACCACCCAAACTTATTATTAATCGTATTCGTACGCAAATGATGGTAAATGGGGATGTGATGGATATTGATGAGATTACAACACATTTATCCATTGAATTACTTGGAATTATTATTGATGATGATGAAGTTATTCGCTCATCTAACAGTGGGGATCCGGTTGCGATGTTACCAAATAACCGTGCATCTCAAGGTTATCGAAATATCGCTCGACGCATTCTTGGTGAATCTATTCCGTTAATGTCTATCGAAGCGAAGAAGCTAGGATTTTTCGCACGCCTAAAACAACTTTTTGGTGGTAAATAAAAAATTAGGACCCTTTGTCTTTGGATGAAGGGTCTTTATAAAAGGTGATAAGATGAAAAAAGTAGTAATTAGTGCAGCTTATATAGAAAAAAGAATAGCGGTCCTTGAAGATGGGCAAATGATTGATATGGAAGTTATTAGGCCATCTGATAAAACCCAAGTGGGTGACATTTTTTATGGTTTTATTCAAAAAATCGACCGGAAAATAAATGCTGCTTTTGTTGACTTAGGCAATCAAAATAAGGGTTTTATCCATTTGAAGGATATTCCAGATATTTACGAGAAAACACAAGGTGCCAAACTGCCTGTTCAAATTATTCGCGAAGGCAGTGCGACTAAACTTCCACTTTTAACCGCTGAACTAACATTTCCAGGAGACTTACTTGTTTATTTATATGGAAAAGAATATATCTCTATTTCAAAAAGAATTATGGATAAAGAGCCTTTGAAAGAAACAATCGAATTGCTTTTAGGAGAAAATGAAGCTGTGATAATCCGCTCAAGTGCCGAAAAAGCCACGAAAGAACAGTTGGAAAAAGCGCTAAATGAAGCTAGAGAAGAATACGAGCAAGTAATTCTAAAAAGTAATAAACGAAAAAAACCAGGGTTACTTTTATCTGCAGCTTATGGGGTGTTTGCTAGTGCTAAACAATTTATTCAACGTTATCAACCAGATGAAATTATTACGGATGATTTTGAGTTTGCGAGAGTGCTTGAGTCGAATTGGCCAGATCAAGTAACTCTAACGAAAAGTGCAGACTTATTTGCTGATTTAAGTATAAAAAAACAAATCGATCGTCTAAATCGTCCTGTAGTTCATCTTTCGAATGGTTCTTCTTTATTTATTGAGAAAACAGAGGCGATGTGGGTGATAGATGTTAACTCTGGCCGCTATAAAAGTTCTACAGAAAAAGAAAAAACGGTAGAGTTTGTTAATCAAAAAGCAGTTCCAGAAATACTTAAACAAATTCGCCTTCGTAATATGAGTGGCATGATTTTAGTAGATTTTATCGGCGGGATGTCAGAAAGAGGCTACACAGAACTCTATGAGGCGCTAGAACGGCAAACACGAGAAGAATATACTACAACCCAAGTTGCGGCGCTTTCGCAGTCAGGGCTTCTTCAGCTAACCAGACGAAAGAAACAACAGTCATTTCTAGAAGCTACAACGATTCCTTGTCCGATTTGCTACGGAACAGGTCATGTAGCGTCTAAAGAGACACTTGCATACCAATTAGAAAGAGAACTTACAGGGATTATGCAAGGGGAGCCAGAAAGTGTCCAAATCATTACAACAGAAGATGTATTAGATACTTTTCTAGATTTAAACACCTTAAATGATGCTCCTGTCGAGTGGGAAGTAGCAGATGAGCGGATACCGTTCTATCAAATTTTACGTGTAGAGAAGTAAAATGAATATTTGATTGACAGTAGTGACTTCTTTATGCTATCATTTTACTGTTATGTTTGTAGCGCACCAAGCTACAACCGCACAGAGCTGGGTCAAGTATTTGCAACCGCGAATCCCCTGTGATGGCGAGTCTTAGTATATGAGGAGGTGCAAGTATGTACGCAATTATTGAAACAGGTGGGAAACAAATCAAAGTAGAAGCAGGCCAAGAAATCTATGTTGAGAAATTAGCAGGTGAAGTTGGTGATGTTGTTACTTTTGACAAAGTTCTATTCGTAGGCGGAGATTCCGCTAAAGTTGGCGTTCCATTCGTGGAAGGAGCAACTGTAACAGCTAAAGTTGAAAAACAAGGCCGTGCGAAAAAATTGACAGTTTATAAATATAAACCGAAAAAGAACTACCACAAAAAACAAGGTCATCGTCAACCTTACACAAAATTAACTATTGATGCAATCAATGCTTAATTTGAAAGGACGAAAGGACGAAACAAATGATTCAAGTCGATGTTTTGCGAGAAAAAAATCAAATAATTTCTTTTACGATGAGTGGACATGCCGATTTTGCCGAACATGGTAGTGATTTGGTTTGTGCAGGTGCTTCGTCAATTGCTTTTGGTATGGTGAATGCTATTTCGGAAGTGCGTGACTTTGAACCTGTGATAGAAGAGGATGAGGGTTACCTTCACTATTCTGTACCTGCTGATTTTGTTGGAGATGAAGTGGTTCAAATCTTGCTTACAGGGATGGAAAATCAACTAAGGTCATTAGCGTACAGCTATCCTGATCATATAAAAATTAACTCCAAATAGGAGGTGGAATTTCATGTTAAAATTTGATATTCAACATTTTGCGCACAAAAAGGGTGGCGGTTCGACTTCTAACGGACGTGACTCTGAATCTAAACGATTAGGTGCAAAACGTGCGGACGGACAATTTGTTACTGGTGGATCTATCCTTTACCGTCAACGTGGTACTAAAATCTATCCAGGAACTAACGTAGGACGTGGCGGCGATGATACTTTATTTGCTAAAACGGATGGCGTTGTACGTTTTGAACGTATGGGACGCGACAAGAAAAAAGTTAGCGTTTATCCTGAAGTGCAAGAAGCTTAATAAGACTAATTAAAACCGTCACTTGTGGCGGTTTTTTTATTTGCCTTTCTTTGTGAAAAAAATTCTTATAATCGGGGTTAGAAAACTTTTAAATTGGGGTAGAAGTAAAGAAGCAGATAAAGATACATACATTGTGAAAAATGGGACAAGTCGTTTGATTGACAGCGTTTTCTTGGTATGGTTAAATAGACTCAAGTTAATTAACATGTCAGGAGAAGAGATGACAATCGAAACGATGCAAGGCACTAGTTTGCCTAAGTTTTGATTGTCATTCTTTTTTTGAAGTTAATTGATAATCGGAATGTAAGGGGACTAGTAAAGGAAAATTCCGGTGCTACAAATAAGCAAGAAGAAGGAGTTGGAAAAAATGATTGACACAAGTTTAGCAACACAGTTTTTAGGTGAATTAATTGGTACAGCAATCCTAATTATTTTAGGTGCGGGCGTTGTAGCAGGCGTATCACTAAAAAAATCAAAAGCAGAGAATGCTGGCTGGGTCGTTGTTACTTTAGCTTGGGGGCTCGGCGTTACAATGGGAGTCTATGTTTCTGGATATATGAGTATGGCACATCTTAATCCTGCTGTAACAGTCGGTATGGCGCTTGCAGGCGTATTCCCATGGGATTATGTCTTGCCGTATATTGTAGCTCAGTTCATTGGAGCGTTTATTGGTGCAACACTTGTATGGCTACATTACTATCCACACTGGAAACAAACGGAAGATAAACCTACTAAATTAGGAGTTTTTGCAACAGCGCCGGCGATTCGCCACTTTACATCAAACTTTTTTGGTGAAGCATTAGGTACTTTTGTCTTAGTTTTTGGTTTACTATCGTTAGGAGCTAATTCTTTCTCAGACGGTTTAAATCCACTTGTTGTTGGTGCGTTAATCATTGCAATTGGTATGTCACTTGGTGGAACAACTGGTTATGCAATTAACCCAGCTCGTGATCTTGGACCAAGAATTGCGCATTTTGTTTGGCCGATTTCAGGTAAAGGTGGATCAGATTGGGGTTACTCATGGGTTCCGGTTCTAGGACCAATCATGGGAGGCGCATTAGGTGCTTTAGGGTATAATGCAATTGTAAATGGTGAATATGGAATGTGGTTGTGGGTATTCGCTGTATTATTTATTTTAATACTTATTTTAACCGCACAACTCGACAAGAAAAAAGATTTAGCATAAGCTAGAATCATTACTAGCTAAAAACGAAAGTCGCAGGGCTTTCGTTGTACTTAAACTAGAGGAGGAATTTTACATGGAAAAGAAATACATTTTGGCACTCGATCAAGGAACAACCAGCTCAAGAGCGATGATTATTGATGAAGAAGGAGAAGTAATTGGCGTTGCACAAGAAGAATTTGATCAAATTTTTCCTAAACCAGGTTGGGTAGAACATAGTGCCAATGAAATTTGGGCTTCCATTCTAGCGGTTATTGCTGGTGTGTTATTAAAAACAAACATTTCTTCTAAAGAAATTGCAGGTATTGGTATCACAAACCAACGTGAAACAACGGTTATTTGGGATAAAGAAAGTGGTAATCCAATTTATAATGCGATTGTCTGGCAATCTCGTCAAACAGAAGATATTTGTAAACAGCTTCGAAAAGATGGATATGAAGATACAATTCGTTCTAAAACCGGACTTTTAATTGATCCGTATTTTGCTGGAACAAAAGCACGTTGGATTTTAGATCATGTGGACGGCGCACAAGAACGTGCGGAAAAAGGCGAGTTATTATTTGGAACAATTGATACGTGGCTAGTTTGGAAATTAACCGGTGGGCGTGCTCATATTACAGACTATTCCAATGCTTCCCGTACACTGCTTTATAATATTTACGATTTAGAATGGGATGATGAGCTTCTGAAAATGCTAAATATCCCGAAAGCAATGTTACCAGAAGTTCGCCCATCGTCAGAAGTATACGCAAATACAGTTCCCTACCATTTCTTTGGTGAAGAAGTTCCGGTTGCGGGTATTGCAGGCGATCAACAAGCTGCCTTATTCGGTCAAGGCTGTTTTGAAAAAGGGATGGCGAAAAATACTTATGGAACTGGTTGTTTCTTACTAATGAACACTGGAGAAAAAGCAGTGCGTTCTGAAAACGGATTACTTACAACGCTAGCATGGGGAATTGATGGTAAAGTAGAGTATGCATTAGAAGGTAGTATCTTCGTTGCCGGTTCTGCTATTCAGTGGTTGCGTGATGGTTTACGGATGGTTCGTCAATCAAGCGACTCTGAAAACTATGCTAGTCGCATTGAGTCTACTGACGGCGTTTATGTTGTACCAGCATTTGTTGGTCTCGGCGCACCTTACTGGGATTCCGATGTTCGAGGCGCGGTATTTGGTTTAACTCGTGGTACGGAAAAAGAACAATTCATTCGTGCGACATTAGAATCACTTGCTTATCAAACGAGAGACGTGCTTTATGCAATGGAACAAGATTCCGGAATCAAACTAAAAACATTGCGAGTTGACGGTGGGGCTTCAGCAAATAACTTCCTAATGCAGTTCCAATCAGATATTTTAGGTGTTCCAGTTGAACGTCCGGAAAATAAAGAAACAACAGTACTCGGAGCAGCATTCTTAGCAGGACTTGCTGTAGGTGTTTGGAAAGATAAAAGTGAAATTAAAAAACACTGGAAACTAGATAATCGCTTCGAAGTAGAAATGAAAGAAAAAGAACGTGAAGGCTTATATGAAGGCTGGCATAGAGCTGTCAAAGCAGCACAAGCATTCAAATAATATCGTAAAAATGCGCCAAATGAACAAACTCATTTGGCGCGTTTTTTCATGTGTTTACTAAAAATAAAAAATAAATATAGTGACAGATGCATAGTTTATTCGTTATAATGAAAGATAAGACTTTTAAGGAACGGGAGAATAAAAAAATTATGTTTGTAGATCAGGTTAAGATTTATGTGAAAGCTGGTAATGGTGGGGACGGTATGGTGGCATTCCGTCGCGAGAAATTTGTACCAAACGGTGGTCCTGCTGGAGGCGACGGTGGTAAAGGTGCAGACGTTGTGTTTGTTGTTGATGAAGGTTTGCGGACGTTAGTAGATTTTCGTTTTAAACGAATTTTCAAAGCAGAGCATGGTGAGCATGGCATGAGTAAAAGTATGCATGGCCGCGGGGCACAAGATTTAGTCGTGAAGGTACCACAAGGAACGATTGTAAAAGATATTGATACTGGCGAAATAATTGCCGATTTAGTAGCTCATGGTCAGCGTGCGGTTATTGCAAAAGCTGGACGTGGTGGGCGCGGAAATAAACGTTTTGCAACCCCCGCTAACCCTGCTCCTGAACTTTCCGAAAACGGAGAGCCAGGTCAAGAAAGAAATGTGCAATTAGAACTTAAAGTACTAGCAGATGTTGGTTTAGTTGGCTTCCCGAGTGTTGGGAAATCAACGTTATTATCCGTAGTATCGGCAGCAAGACCTAAAATTGCGGCATATCACTTTACAACAATTGTTCCTAATTTAGGAATGGTAGATGCCGGTGATGGTCGTAGTTTTGTTATGGCGGATTTACCAGGACTAATTGAAGGGGCAAGTCAAGGTGTCGGTTTAGGCCATCAATTCTTGCGCCATATCGAAAGAACACGCGTTATTGTCCATGTAATTGACATGTCTGGTTCAGAAGGACGCATACCATTTGATGATTACGTGGCAATTAATAATGAACTAGAACAATATAATTTGCGCTTAATGGAACGTCCGCAAATCATTGTTGCTAACAAAATGGATATGCCCGATGCGGAAGAAAATTTAAAAGAATTTAAAACTAAAATTAATGAAGATATTCCGGTATTCCCAATTTCGGCAGTAACGAAAACGGGGCTACGCGAATTGCTTCTTGCTATTGCAGATAAATTAGAAACAACACCAGAATTTCCACTTAACGAAATTTTGGAACAAGAAGATGAAGATACGGTTCTTTATAAATATGTTGCGGAAGAGCCTGACTTCGAAATTACAAGAGAACCAGATGGCACTTTTGTGTTGAGCGGAACGAAAATCGAACGCTTATTCACGATGACAAACTTTGAAAGAGATGCGTCTATTAGCCGTTTTGCACGTCAACTTCGCGCGATGGGTGTAGATGAAGCCCTTCGAAAACGCGGCGCTAAAGACGGGGATATTGTACGTCTGCTTGATTATGAATTTGAATTTATGGACTAAACAAAGTGCTGTGCCATTCATTTGGCACACGCTTTTTTCCTAACTATAACAAAAAGGAGAGTTGAAAATGAAAATTGCTTATTTAGGCCCAGCAGCTTCTTTCACACATGCAGCGGCAGCAAATGCTTTTCCGAAAGAGAAAATGATTGCGAAAAGTACCATTCCAGATTGTATTATGTCCATTGAAAAAGAAGAAGTAGATGTGGCAGTTGTTCCGATTGAAAATACGATTGAGGGAAGTGTCAATATCACGCTGGATTATTTATTTCATTTTTCAAGTGTTCCTGTTGTGGCGGAAATTGTTTTACCAATAGCGCAGCATTTAATGGTTCACCCAGCACATGCTGATTCTTGGAGGTCTGTCCAAAAAGTGATGTCACATCCACAAGCTTTAGCGCAGTGTCATACTTTTTTACAGGCTGAGTTATATGGAGTAGAGCGGGAAGTAACGCCTTCTACTGCTTATGCCGCGAAATGGGTTAGCAATAATCCTAGCGAACTTGTTGCAGCAATTGCACCTCGGATGGCAGCTGCTGAGTATGGACTTGAAATCGTCAAAGAAGATGCGCAAGACTTAGAACTCAATCAAACAAGATTTTTTGTTTTAAGTCGTAAACCAGTATCGATTTTATTACCAAAAGAAGAAGAAAAAACATCTATTTCGGTTATCCTACCTAATA
Source organism: Listeria ivanovii subsp. ivanovii (assembly GCF_900187025.1). Lineage (GTDB taxonomy): Bacteria > Bacillota > Bacilli > Lactobacillales > Listeriaceae > Listeria > Listeria ivanovii. Next base: position 1,549,704 of record NZ_LT906478.1, on the reverse strand, counting down.
ATATGCCGGGTGCGTTACATAAAGTATTATCAACTTTTGCTTGGCGTGATATTGATTTAAGTAAAATTGAATCAAGACCGCTTAAAACTTCTCTTGGTGAATATTTTTTCTTAATCGATGTACTTTCAGAAGGGAAAGAAACACTCGTGACCAATGCACTGGATGAAATTACACTTCTAGGCGGTACGGCTAATAAACTAGGGACATATCATGTTCACCGGTTGCAAACAACGTAAATCAAGGGTTATCGCACTAGCTGCGGTAACTTTTTTTGTTGCGAATAGTCCACTTTTACGTTAAAATTCTAAGAGAAAAGCTTTACTAAAACTAAAAGGAGTGAAACAGATGTCAGGACATTCAAAGTGGAATAATATTCAAGGCCGTAAAAATGCACAAGATTCCAAGCGTTCCAAAGTATTTCAGAAGTTAGCGAGAGAAATTTTTGTTGCAGCCAAAAAAGGTCCTGATCCAAATCTGAATCCGTCACTTCGGTTAGTAATGGATAAAGCCAAAGCTGTAAATATGCCAAATGACAATATTAAACGAGCGATTGATAAAGCAGCTGGTAACACAAATGGAGAAAATTACGATGAAGTAACCTATGAAGGTTATGCCCCAGGTGGGATTGCAGTTTTAGTCCATACGCTTACAGATAATAAAAACCGAACAAGTACGAATGTTCGTGTAGCGTTTAATAAAAATGGTGGTAGCTTAGGAGAAACCGGAAGCGTTAGTTATATGTTTGATCGTAAAGGCTACTTAGTGATTTTACGAGAAGACTTAACTGTCGATGAAGAAGAATTTATGCTAGAAGCGATAGAGGCTGGCGCAGATGATGTGGAAGTTAGTGAAGATGTATTTGAAATTTTTACAGATCCTGGAGCCTTTTCCGAAGTGAAAGATACCTTACAAGCCGCTGGATACACCTTTGCAACAGCAGAATTATCGATGTTTCCAACCGTATATAATGAGATTGCGGGAAATAATAAAACACAATTTGATAAAATGTTGGAAGCATTAGAAGAAGATGATGACGTACAAGAAGTTTATACTAATGCAGAAATAAATTAGGCGCTAAACACACCCCTTTCCGAAAAAATCCGAATTGGGGTGTTTTATATGAATAAGTAGGAGGAACAAAAATGAAATCACGTAAAGTTATGATTATTGGAGCAGGTAATGTAGGTTCAGCCGCCGCACATGCCTTTGTAAATCAAAAATTTATAGAAGAATTAATTCTGGTGGATTTAAATAAAGAGCGTGTCGAAGGAAACAGGAAAGATTTAGCAGATGCAGCAGCGTTTATGCCTGGGAAAATGGATATTTCTGTTCGTGAGGCAAGGGATTGCGCAGATGTAGATATTGCCGTTATCACAGTAACAGCAGGACCACTTAAGGAAGGGCAAACAAGATTGGATGAACTGAAGAGCACTTCCAGAATAGTTGGTAGTATCATTCCTGAAATGATGAAAGGTGGCTTTAAAGGGATTTTCCTAATTGCAACGAATCCTTGCGATATTATTACGTATCAAGTATGGAAGCTTTCAGGACTACCAAGAGAGCGAGTGCTTGGAACAGGGGTTTGGCTTGATACAACGAGATTGCGTCGTTTATTAGCAGAGAAGTTGGATATTGCTGCTCAAAGTATTGATGCGTTTATTCTTGGAGAACATGGGGATTCCCAATTTCCAGTTTGGTCACATTCATCCATTTATGGGAAGCCTGTCAATGAATATAGTATGGAAAAACTTGGGCTTTCCCTTGACTTAAAAAAAATTGGTGAGATTGCGCGTGATACCGGTTTCGAAATTTATCATCAAAAAGGCTGTACCGAGTATGGAATTGCTGGAACAATTGTTGAAATCTGTCGTCATATATTCAGCGGTAGTCAGCGCGCCTTAACTGTGTCTTGCATTCTTGACGGTGAATACGGCCAAAGCGGCCTTGCGATTGGTGTGCCAGCTGTTTTGAGTCAAGACGGCGTAAAAGAAATTATCTCTTTAAAGCTAAATGCCGAAGAGCAAAAAGCATTTAATCATTCTATCGAGGTTATTAAAGAAAATATCCAATCGTTATAAGATGACAATAATTATATTATGTAAACAAGTTGAGCGATTTCTTTTATTAACAAAAACTAGTACAGATGTTCCATTTTATGCTATCATATAATGTATGACGTGAAACGAAAAGGGGACGAAAAAATTGTACGATTACATAAAAGGAATTATCACGACGATTACACCAGAATATATTGTTGTCGAAACTGGACAAATTGGTTATCAAATCATTACAGGAAACCCGTTTTCCTTTCAGCGCTTAGAAGGAACAGAGACACAAGTATTTTTATATCAACATGTTCGGGAAGACAATATTTCGCTTTTTGGCTTTCAATCAACAGAAGAACGTTATTTATTTAAAAAATTACTAAGTGTTTCTGGAATTGGGCCTAAGAGCGCGCTTGCTATTATTGCTTCCGGGGATGTGGTGCCTTTAATTACCGCAATTGAGTCAGAAGATGATGTCTATTTGACAAAATTTCCAAGTGTAGGCAAAAAAACAGCACGCCAAATTATTCTTGATTTAAAAGGGAAATTAGCGGATGTGGTAACAAGTGAAATCGTTTATAATGCACCAGAAAATGATATCGTCAGTGGGCTTGTGCCGGCATTAGAAGAAGCGGTTTTAGCTTTAGAAGCACTTGGTTATAGCTCTAGAGAATTAAAAAAAGTAATACCAAAATTAGTTAAAGAAGAAAACTTAACGAGTGATGCCTATATCAAGTTAGCACTCAAATTAATGACAAAATAGAGAGGAGCTTGTGGCATGGATGAACGAATTATTTCAAGTGAAACGGTAGACTCAGAAGAAGTATCTTTTGAAACTAGTTTGCGGCCACAGACCCTTTCACAATATATCGGGCAAGATAAAGTGAAAAATAATTTAACTGTTTTTATTGAAGCTGCTACACTTCGAAATGAAGCATTAGATCATGTTCTCTTATACGGACCACCAGGACTTGGCAAAACAACCTTGGCGATGGTGATTGCTTCCGAAATGGGTAGTCAAATCAAAACTACAAGTGGGCCAGCAATTGAAAGGCCTGGGGATTTGGCAACCATTTTAACCAGTTTGGAACCAGGTGATGTCTTATTTATTGATGAGATTCATCGATTATCACGAGTAATTGAAGAAGTTTTATACCCGGCAATGGAAGATTATTGTTTGGATATTGTGATTGGAACAGGACCAACAGCACGGTCGGTTCGGCTTGATTTACCGCCATTTACGCTAATTGGTGCAACTACTCGTGCAGGGCTATTATCAGCACCACTTCGGGATAGATTTGGTGTAATTGATCATTTGGAATTTTATACGGAAGAACAATTAACTGAAATCGTCCTTAGAACAGCGAATATTTTAGACACAAAAATAGATGATTTAGGAGCTCGCGAAATTGCCAGACGATCAAGGGGAACCCCACGGATTGCCAATCGTTTATTAAAACGCGTCCGTGATTTCGCTCAAGTCAGAGGAAATGGGACAGTGACAGAAATATTAGCGAAAGAAGCACTTACTTTACTACAAGTTGATCCAAGAGGGTTGGATACCATTGACCAAAAATTACTGCATACAATCATACAATCGTTTAGAGGAGGTCCAGTTGGTCTTGATACTATCGCTGCGAGTATTGGTGAAGAGCGCGAAACTATTGAAGATATGCAAGAGCCGTATCTACTCCAAATCGGTTTTTTACAAAGAACCCCAAGAGGACGTATTGCAACGGAAATCGCCTATCAACATTTAGGAATAAGTTATGAAAAAGAGGTATAAAACATGAAAGTAGAAGATTTTGATTTTGACTTACCAGAAAAATTAATTGCGCAAACCCCATTAATTGACCGTACATCCAGCCGATTAATGGTGCTAGATAAAACATCTGGTGAAATAAAGGACCAACACTTCACAGATATTTTAGGTTATTTGAATGAGGGGGATGCACTAGTATTAAACGATACACGTGTTCTCCCAGCAAGACTTCATGGGATAAAAGACGAAACAGGTGCACATATCGAAGTGCTACTACTCAAACAAAAAGAAGGAAATGCTTGGGAAACCTTAGTTAAACCAGCCAAAAGAATCCGTCAAGGCGCGACCATTACTTTTGGTGATGGCGCATTAAAAGCAATCTGCTTGGAAGAACTAGAGCACGGTGGGCGCATTTTGGAGTTTTCTTATGAAGGGATTTTCTATGAAGTTTTAGAGCAACTTGGCGAAATGCCGCTTCCTCCATATATTAAAGAACAACTAGCAGACCAAAATCGTTATCAAACCGTTTATGCGAAAGAAAATGGTTCAGCAGCAGCACCTACAGCAGGACTTCATTTTACTGAAGAGTTACTGGGAAAAATGAAAGCAAAAGGTGTGGAAATTATTTTTGTGACGCTCCATGTGGGACTAGGAACTTTCCGTCCAGTCGATGTGGAAGATACGGCGAATCACAAAATGCATTCCGAATTTTATCGTTTGACAGAAGAAGCTGCGGAACGAATTAATCAAGTAAAAGAAACTGGTGGAAAGGTCGTAGCAGTAGGGACTACTTCCATTAGAACATTAGAAACTATTGCGAGTCGTCATGAAGGTAATTTAGTAGCTGAATCTGGTTGGACAGATATTTTTATTTCACCAGGATATACCTTTCGAGCTGTAGATGCCTTAATTACTAATTTCCATCTACCAAAATCTACATTAATTATGCTTGTATCCGCTTTATCTGATCGAAATAAAATTTTAACAGCCTATAACCATGCCGTAGAAGAGCAATATCGATTCTTTAGTTTTGGCGATGCGATGTTTATTCATTAATTTGCGAAAAAATAACAGAAAAGCTTGTTTTCATACGCATTTTTCGTTATGCTAGTGAATAGAGTAAATTAGAAAGAGGTCACACATGTCTGCGATTCGTTATGAACTAATAAAAACAGATAAACAAACTGGTGCTCGTCTTGGTAAGATCCATACACCACATGGCACATTTGATACGCCTATGTTTATGCCTGTTGGAACACTTGCAACGGTAAAAACAATGTCGCCAGAAGAGTTAAAAGCAATGGGCGCAGGTATTATTTTGAGCAACACCTATCACTTATGGTTACGTCCCGGTGAAGAATTGATTCGAGAAGCGGGCGGACTACATAAATTTATGAACTGGGATCAACCAATCTTAACGGATTCAGGTGGTTTTCAGGTGTTTAGTTTGAGTGAAATGCGTGATATCAAAGAAGAGGGCGTTCATTTCCGTAATCATTTAAATGGCGACAAGCTTTTCTTATCACCGGAAAAAGCAATTCAAATTCAAAATGCGCTCGGATCAGACATTATGATGAGTTTTGATGAATGCCCACCATATCCTGCCTCGCATGAGTACATGAAGAAATCGGTAGAACGGACTTCACGCTGGGCTGAACGTGGATTAAAAGCCCATGCTAGACCAGGTGACCAAGGATTATTTGGAATCGTTCAGGGTGGTGCATATGAAGATTTGCGTGCACAAAGCGCCAAAGACTTAGTTTCACTTGATTTTCCAGGATATTCGATTGGTGGTTTGTCTGTTGGAGAACCAAAAGACGTTATGAACCAAGTACTCGAACATACAACACCACTTTTACCAACCAACAAGCCGCGTTATTTAATGGGCGTTGGTTCGCCGGATTCCCTTATTGATGGTGTGATTCGTGGGATTGACATGTTTGACTGTGTTCTTCCTACTCGTATAGCACGTAATGGTACTTGTATGACATCTAATGGACGGTTAGTAATTAAAAATGCTAAGTTCACACATGATTTTCGTCCAATTGATGAAAATTGTGATTGTTATACTTGTAAAAATTATTCACGTGCGTACATTAGACATTTGATTCGTTGTGAAGAAACTTTTGGGATTAGACTTACAACTTATCATAATCTTCATTTTCTGTTAAACTTAATGAAGCAGGTTCGGTCCGCTATTATGGAAGATCGTCTTGCTGATTTTAGGGAAGAATTTTTTGAGCAATATGGATTTAATCGTCCTGATGCAAAAAATTTCTAATATATATAAAGTATCGAAAGGAGTTGGAAAATATGAGCGGTATTGCAGCATTTATACCAATTATTTTGATGATTGTTCTGTTTTATTTCTTATTAATCAGACCTCAACAAAAACGTCAAAAAGAAGTACAAAATATGCAAAGTAGTTTAGCGAAAGGTGATAAAATTATCACTATTGGCGGACTTCACGGTATTGTAGAGGCAATTGAAGATGGCACAGTCATTTTAAAATGCGGAAACAACAAATTAACATTTGACCGTAATGCAGTAAGAACTGTACTTGAAAAAGGCAATGCAGTTTCTACTCCAGTTGTCACAGAAACAACTTCTGATGACACGGAAGTTACTGAAGACAACAAATAATTAGCAAACTAAAAATGCCATTTCCCTCTAAACGGTGAAATGGTATTTTTTAATCATAAAATTTTAGAGCTTATACTTCCCATTTAGCTAGTTTTTAGATAAAATGGGAATATGCTTATTGTTTAAGAAAGGGGATGACTTGATGACGGATACATTTTCAGCTTGGTATGAAGATCTAGAACCAGCGATATTAATAAAAGTGGAGGATTTTCATATTCTAGGCTACCGAGAAATCAAGGCCAGCCATATTTGGGCGTTTTTAACGGAAGAAAAGTGGAAAAACCGGCCAGCCCCGGCTTTGCATGAAAGAATGAATGACATTATGCAAATGAAAATTGGACAATTAATGCAATTTATTATGACAACAGCTGAACAACAATCAAATAACCATATGGCTAAAGTGGAAAACACACTTCAACCAAATATGGAAGATTAACAGTCTGCTGACAAATGCGTACATAAAAATGTGAATATTTGTTGATAGACTGGATTTGTTATGGTTTAGATGAGGGAGGAACGAAACAGAAATGGTTAAAAAGAGTAAGATAGTTATTTTCTTTCTAGTAGTTGCAATTATCTTTGGTGCTGTATTTGGTACCGCAAAAATGGTTATGCAAAACATCAATCTCGGCCTAGATCTTCAAGGGGGATTTGAAGTACTTTATGAAGTTTCACCTGCTGACGGGGAAGGAACTGTATCGAAGCAAACCATGACAGATACGGTTACAGCACTCGATAAGCGAATTAATTCATTAGGAGTTGCTGAACCAAGTATTCAAATCGAAGGAAAAAACCGTATTCGGGTTCAACTTGCTGGGGTAACCGACCAAGAAGAGGCTCGCAAAATGCTATCCACAACTGCACAATTATCATTTAGAGATGCGAACGACAAAATGATGATGAACGGTAGTGATCTTGTAGCAGGTGGAGCTAAACAAGCGTTTGATTCTAGTAATAATCCAATCGTTACATTAAAACTAAAAAGTGCTGATAAATTTGCAGACGTTACAAAAACGATTTTAGCAGAAGCGCCAGATAATCAATTAGTTATTTGGTTAGACTGGAAAGAAGGACAAAAGTACAAAACAGAACGTGAAAAGAAAAATCCGGCATACTTGTCTGCCCCTAATGTAAGTAGCGTGTTAGATACAGATAAAGTAGAGATTTCGGGTAGTTTTACAACGGAAGAAGCAAAAGATTTAGCAGATTTGCTTAATGCTGGAGCGCTTCCTGTACAAATGAAAGAAGTTTATTCTACCTCTGTTGGTGCACAATTTGGACAAGATGCATTACAAGAAACAATTTTAGCTGGTATCATCGGGGTTATGGCAATCTTTATTTTCATGATGGCAGTATACCGTTTACCTGGTGTGATTGCCTCGATTACACTGGTTGCTTACACTTATCTAGTTCTACTAATACTGAGTTTGCTACACGCGACACTAACTCTACCGGGAATTGCAGGTTTGATTCTGGGGATAGGTATGGCTGTTGATGCGAACGTGATTACCTACGAGCGGATAAAAGAGGAAATCAAAGTCGGAAGGTCAACAAAAGCGGCCTTTGAAGTGGGTGGAAAAGAAGCGTTCCGCGCGATTTTGGACGGCAACTTAACAACATTGATTGTTGCTGGAGTACTCTTTTATTTCGGTACAAGCTCGATTAAAGGCTTCGCAACAGTACTGATTATTAGTATATTAATGAGCTTCTTGACTGCTGTATGGGGATCAAGGTTCTTACTAGGATTACTAGTGAAAAGTAATTGGCTTAACAATAAACCTGGATTATTTGCGGTTAGACGCAAGGACATTCATAATTTACATGAAGGCATTAATAGCTTTAACTTGAAAACACACTTTGACCGTTTTGATTTTGTTAAACATCACCGTTTGTTCTTATCAATCTTTACGGGTATTGTGATTATCGGAATCGTTATTCTATCCGTGTTCCGACTGAACCTTGGTATTGACTTTGCCAGTGGGACTCGAGCGGAAATTACTGCGAATCACACATTGACGGAGACTCAAATTAAGAAAGATTTAGACTCCATCGGTATGCCATCTGATGATATTGTTTTCCAAGGATCAGGCTCTAAAACTGCTGTTGTTTCTTACAAAGGGACACTATCTCAAGATGATGTAGCTAAATTCAAAAATTACTTTGATGATAAGTACAAACACGAGCCGAGTATAAGTACAGTATCTCCAACTGTCGGAAAAGAACTTGCGAAAAATGGTTTTTGGGCACTGGGAATTGCATCTATTTTGATAGTATTATATATTGCTATACGATTTGAATTTTATATGGGAATTGCGGCAATTTTATCATTACTATTTGATGCATTTATTATCTTTATCTTCTTTAGTATTACAAGGCTGGAAGTAGATTTAACCTTTATTGCCGCTGTTCTGACAGTTATCGGTTATTCCATAAATGATACGATAGTCACCGCCGACCGAATACGAGATATTAGCATGAAAATGCAGCGTTTTAAAACGAAAGAAGAAATTGCTGATGCTGTAAATAAAGCATTGCGTCAAACTTTCACTCGTTCGATAAACACCATTTTAACGGTTATTTTCACCGTTCTAGCACTTGTGTTGTTTGGTAGTGAGTCCATTCTAAACTTCTCCATTGCGCTACTTGTGGGACTTGTATCTAGTGTATTCTCCTCTATCTTTATGGCGATGCAACTATGGTATGTATTTAAAGCAAGACAATTACGCAAAAAAGGACCAATTAGCACTGTTAAGAAGAAAAAACAACGTAATAATGGACAACCTGTAATTTAAAAAGGGCGGCCGAATTTCAATAAAAGAAATTCGGTCGTTTTTAATAGCTCTGAAACGGGTAAATACTAACATAATTGTTGCACAAGGAGGAGGAAAAATGAAAGAAAATAAAATACAATGGCAAGTAATTGTTGGAATTATTCTAGCACTTATTATCGCGATATTTGCTGTAGTCAATGTAGATCCAGTGGAAGTGAATTTCTTATTCTTACAAGCTGATTGGCCATTAATCTTAATTATCTTAGGATCAGTACTTTGCGGTTGTTTGATTATCTTCTTCCTCAATATCTCGAAGTCTCGTAATATGAAGAAGAAGCTAAAACAACTCACTGCCGAAAAATCAGAATTAGAACGTCAATTAGCAGCAGCAAAAGCAATGAAAACTCATTCATCTCAAGTAGAAACGCGCAAACCAGAAAATACGGATAGCGTAACTAAATAACGAAAAAACGTCAACATCCTCGTTGGCGTTTTTTGTTTTGTAGATTCCTCTTGGTTTTTCGGGTAATTTTAGATATAATAGGAAGGTTGAGAGGTGGGGTAATGTGATTGATTCAAAATATTTATGGAATATCGAGGAAGCCGAAGAAGAGAAAGCAACTCAATTAGCAGAACAACTGAAAATCTCGCTTCCACTTGCAAAGCTACTTTGGAAAAGAAAGATTACAACGCAAGGACAATTCGATAAATTTTTCCACCCAGAAAAATATCAAACTTATGACCCATTTCTATTTGCGGAAATGGATCTTGCGGTTGCGAGGATTAAACAAGCAATCGAACTAAATGAACAAATCCTTGTGTACGGAGACTATGATGCAGATGGTGTTACGAGTATTGCTGTGTTAATGAAGACATTGCAGCATTTGGGAGCTAATGCAGAATTTTATATCCCAAATCGCTTTACAGAAGGTTACGGACCTAATATTGCCGCTTTTGATTTGGCGAAGAACCAAGGCGTTGATTTAATAATTACCGTTGATAATGGTATTGCTGCGCTAGAAGTTATGACACATGCCAAAGAAATTGGTTTAGATGTTATCGTAACGGACCATCATGAACCACGGGAAGTTATGCCAGAAGCAGTCGCTGTTATTCATCCGAAGCATCCAAAATCTGCTTATCCATTTGATGAACTCGCTGGGGTTGGAGTTGCTTATAAATTATCTCATGCACTACTTGGCGAGGAACCAACAGAATTATTAGATTTGGTTGCAGTCGGGACGGTTGCTGATTTAGTGTCACTAACTGACGAAAATCGTATGCTGGTCCAATTAGGTTTGCGTCAACTACGCGAAGGGGCAAATATTGGTTTAGCTATTTTAGCAAAAAAAGCTAGTTTGAAGTTGGAAGAAGCTACGGAAGAAACGATTGGATTTGGTCTTGCTCCTAGACTTAATGCAGTTGGCCGTCTTGGCCCTGCGGATCCAGCAGCAGATCTGCTTTTAACAGAAGATCCAGAAGAAGCACTTTTTTTAGCAGAAGAGATTGATGACGCTAATAAAGAACGCAAACAAATGGTTGTTGATACGACTAAACTTGCGATGGAAGCAATTGAAGCAAAGAACAGTCTGGGGAAAGTGTTAGTTGTTAGTGGAGAAGGATGGAATACAGGGATTCTGGGCATTGTGGCCTCAAAACTAGTTAGTGTGTATTCTAGACCGGCCATTGTACTAGGTATAGACGCAGCAACAGGAATAGCTAAAGGTTCAGGTCGTAGCATAGAGTCTTTCCATTTGTATCAAGCACTTGATAAACATCGAGAATTAATGACTGCATTTGGTGGTCATCCCATGGCTGCTGGTCTTACTTTGCCAGCAGAAAATTTGGTGGAATTAGAAGCTAAGTTACAAGAGGAAGCGAGCCAACTTGTAGAAGAAGATTTTCGTCCAGCCTTGCAAATAGAGGAACGTATTAATCTAGCAGATGCCTCGGTAGCTTTTATCGCTCAACTAGAAAAACTAGCACCGTTTGGAATGGACAATCCAAAGCCAATTTTCCTTTTAGAAGGAATGAAGTTAAAAGGGACGAAAAGAATTGGCGCCGACAAAACACATCTAAAAACAATGCTTGGGACAGGTGGAACGGATACAACACTTGATGCCATTGGCTTTGGCGTAGGCGATCTAGTCGAGAAAATTTCTCCTTCAGCAGATGTAGATGTCGTTGGTGAATTATCTATCAATGAATGGAACAATATTAAAAAGCCACAACTTAGAATGATGGATGTTCGTATTGCACACTGGCAACTTTTCGATGTGCGAAGTAAAACGGAGTGGTCGCGAATTCGTCAAGAAAAAGCGGATTCACGCATATATATTTGTTTTGAAGAGCGAACAGCTAAAACACTCGGAGAACAAAACCATTTTTTAGTAGATGAGAAGGCAGATTTCAAAGTAGATATCCAAACAGAGGAGCTCGTATTTGCGGATATTCCACCGAATCTAAAGCTGATTGAAGAAATTGTCCGCGAAGTAAAACCAGCGCGTATCTTTGTTCATTTTGATGCAGCAGAAGGAAATCAAATTCCAGCAATACCAGATCGTAAGGCATTTGCTGAGCTATATAGCTTAATAAAAAAATTCCAACCATTTCCAATTGAAAAATACACACCACGCTTAATGCAAAAGTTTGGTTGGAATAAAGAACAAATTGAGTTTATGTCAAACGTGTTTTTTGATTTAGAATTTGCTAAAATGGAAAGTGGTCAGATTATTGTTAATCAAGTAGTTGGAAAACGTAATCTGGATGAGTCACTAGTTTATCAACAGAAGGTAGAAGAAATTACTACTCGAAAAAAATTGTTATACTCCAACTACAGCGAGCTTCATAGTTGGATGAAGTCAATGATGGAAACATCAATTTACCCGAATGCGGAGGAACTTGAAAATGGAAATTAAAGATTTAGAAAATTACGTAGCGATTGTTAATGATTGGCCAAAAAAAGGGATTGTTTTTAAAGATATTACCCCTTTAATGAATGATGGAGAGGCTTACCGGTTTGCTACGGATAAAATCGTTGAATATGCAAAAGAATTAAAAATCGACATTATTGTTGGACCAGAAGCGCGTGGATTTATTATCGGTTGCCCAGTTGCCTATGCACTTGGTATCGGCTTTGCACCAGTTCGTAAACCTGGTAAATTACCTCGCGAAACCATCGAAATGGAATACGATTTAGAATATGGCACCAATAAATTATCCATGCACAGTGACGCGATTAAACCAGGTCAACGGGTATTAATTACGGATGATTTGCTTGCAACTGGTGGAACCATTGAAGCAACAATCAAATTAGTAGAAGAACTAGGCGGTATTGTTGCAGGTTGTGCGTTCTTAATCGAACTAAAAGAACTAGAAGGCCATAAAAAATTAAACGGCTATGATCGCTTAATTCTAATGAAATTATAAAATTGGAACTACTCCTGATATTTTAGGGGTAGTTTTTTTAAGAAAAATAGTAAGTTGGCTAGAAATTGTGAAAAAAACAAGGAAAAGTGCTTTATAAACAAAGTGGCATCATGCTATAATATTAGACAAGAATCTTTTTTGGAACACTCAGTTATGGGTGTTTTTAAGTTGTGTACATGACAAGTAGATAAGAGGGTGAATGTAAATGGCGAAAGAACAAAATCTGACAGCTGAGCAAGTCGTCGATATGGCTTCTCATTATATGAATCAGGAACATCTTGCGCTTGTAAAAAAAGCGTATGAATTTGCGCGCGATTCTCATAAAGAACAATTTCGTAAATCAGGTGAGCCGTATATTATTCATCCAATTCAAGTTGCCGGCATTTTAGTAGAATTAAAAATGGATCCATCCACAGTAGCATCCGGTTTTTTGCATGATGTAGTAGAAGATACTCCCGTCACGCTTGCTGACTTGGAAGAAGTATTTGGTAGTGAAGTGGCTATGCTTGTTGATGGGGTTACTAAACTTGGTAAAATTAAATATAAATCGCACGAAGAACAACAAGCAGAAAATCATCGAAAAATGTTTATTGCGATGGCACAAGATATTCGTGTTATCCTTATTAAATTAGCCGACCGTTTGCATAATATGCGCACCTTAAAACATCTACCGGTTGAAAAACAGCGTAGAATTGCCAATGAAACATTAGAAATATTTGCTCCGCTCGCGCACCGATTAGGGATTTCCCGCGTGAAGTGGGAGCTTGAAGATACGGCGTTGCGCTATTTAAACCCACAACAATATTACCGAATTGTTCATTTGATGAAGCAAAAACGTGATGCAAGGGAGCGCTATTTGAATGATGTCATCGATGGTGTAAATGAAAATCTCGATGAACTCAATATTCAAGCGGATATTTCTGGAAGACCGAAGCATATTTATTCGATTTACCGGAAAATGAGCGAACAAAATAAACAATTTAATGAAATATATGATTTATTAGCTGTTCGAATTGTTGTTAGTAGTATTAAAGATTGTTATGCGGTGCTCGGAATCATCCACACACGTTGGAAACCGATGCCAGGCCGCTTTAAAGATTATATTGCGATGCCTAAGTCGAATATGTATCCATCGATTCATACGACAGTCATTGGACCTCAAGGAGAACCATTAGAGGTCCAAATTCGAACACACGAAATGCACCAAATTGCTGAATACGGGGTCGCAGCTCACTGGGCTTACAAAGAAGGAAAAGTGGTAAACTCTAAAACTTCTTTTGATAATAAATTAACTTGGTTCCGAGAAATTTTAGAATATCAAAATGAATCGGATAATGCTGAAGAATTTATGGAAAGCTTGAAACTCGATTTATTTTCGGATGTGGTTTATGTATTTACGCCAAAAGGTGATGTGTACGAGCTTCCGAATGGTTCCGTGCCACTTGACTTTGCTTACCGCGTGCATACAGAAATCGGTAATAAAACGATTGGTGCTAAAATCAATGGCAAAATCGTTACATTAGATTACAAACTAAAAACAGGTGATATTATTGATATATTGACCTCCAAACATTCTTATGGCCCAAGTCGTGATTGGTTGAAACTAGTTCAGACTTCTCAAGCTAGAAATAAAATTAAACAGTTCTTTAAACGACAAGCGAAAGAAGAAAATGTCGAAAAAGGCCGCGATTTAGTAGAGAAAGAAATCAGACAACTTGGATTTGAACCTAAAAAAATTATGCTACCTGAAAATCTTCGCAAATTAGCTGATAAGTTGAATTTTTCGCATGAAGATGATCTTTTTGCGGCAGTTGGTTATAACGGTATTACGGCATTACAAGTAGCTAACCGATTAACGGAAAAATTGCGAAAAGAACGTGAACAAGAAGCTGAAACAGAAAAATTACTAACACAAGCAGAAAATAAGCCTTCTAATTCAGATGCTAACAATGAAAAATTGAAAATCAAGCATAATGCTGGGGTCGTTGTCCAAGGTGTAGGTAATTTACTTATCCGCCTTTCTAGATGTTGTAACCCCGTGCCAGGAGACGAAATCGTTGGTTACATTACTAAAGGGCGCGGGATTTCCATTCACCGTCAAGATTGCCCAAACGTCCAAGCAATCGAAGCAGAGCGGTTAATTGAAGTAGACTGGGAAGATGCAGATTCACAAGCGAAAAATGATTACAACGTCGATATTGAAATTTACGGATATAATCGCAATGGACTACTAAATGATATCTTGCAAGTCATCAACAGTTTGACTTCTAATATCAATGGTGTCAATGCCAAAGTAGATAATAACAAAATGGCAACACTGGTTGTCACGCTTCAAATTCATAATATCAATCATTTGCAACGAGTAGTAGATAAAATTAAACAAATACCTGATGTATATACGGTGAGAAGATTAATGAATTAAAGGAGTGAAAGTGATGCGCGTGCTACTTCAAAGGTGTTATGAGGCGTCGGTTAGTGTAGAGGAAGAAGTAATCAGTGAAATTGCTGGGGGGCTTTGTTTGCTCGTTGGGTTTACACACAGTGATACAGCTGAAACAGTTGACTACATGGCAAAGAAAGTAACAGGATTACGAATTTTTGAAGATGATTCTGAGAAAATGAATATTTCTTTAGCAGAACAGGGTGGCGCTATCTTAAGCGTCTCTCAGTTCACTTTGTATGCTGATATTAGTAAAGGGAAACGTCCTAGCTTTACAAAGTCAGCACCTGGGGACAAAGCAGAGGCACTTTATGATTTATTTAATGCCAAACTTGCAGAAGCTGGTTTTGTAGTTGAGACTGGCGTATTCGGTGCTTTTATGGATGTGAAAATCGTTAATCACGGCCCGGTTACTATTTTGCTTGACTCAGAAGAAATGCGTAAATGAAAAAGCAATCATTCGGAAGAGGTAATTCTTCTGAATGATTGCTTTTTTTAATTAGAGAAATAATCGGATAAACCATCTACTACAGCATCCGCAATTTTACTACGATAAGAGGCGGAATTAATGTTTCGTTCATCTTTTGCGGAACTCAGATAACCAAGTTCAAGAAGTACAGCTGGTTGAGAGTTCTCTCTTATAACGTAATAATCACCAACTCTTGCTCCACGATTAGAAGTAGGGAGCTCTTTTCCGAGACTAGCGTTAATGCTTTCGGCAAGCGATTTATCACTATTGTCGTAATAATAAGTGGTTTGACCGCTAACGCCGGAATCGCTATCTTCTAAACTATCAAAATGAAGACTAACAAAGACATCCGCCTTATTTTTCGCGGCCTTATTTGTCCGAGATTTTAAGGAGACATATTCATCACTATTTCTAGTTAAAATGACTTTGGCACCACTTGCTTCGAGCTTGGATTTTAAATTCTTTGCTGTTTTTAATGTCATTTCTTTTTCAATGGTTCCACCTGCGCCTTTTGCACCAGGGTCGTTACCGCCGTGACCAGGATCAATCACAATCGTTGCTTCGGATAATTTGGTCGTTTTACTTTTCGGAGTAGTAGTTTGTCCTTTATCAGACACATCAACAACCCAGTTAGCAACATAACCATTGGTGCCACTTGTGGTCCGGATTTGATACCAGTCACCTTGAACTCCTTGAATCGCAAAACTTTGACCGGAATTAGCTTTTTCGATAACTTCACTATCTCGACTTGCATCACTTCGAATATTAGTGGAGTCTTCACGAATTGTGACGGTTTGCAGATCACTATCATCTACTTTTGTAACGGATTCGCGGATGTCTAAGTAATCGGAACTAACCCATGCGCTTTTTCCTTGATACTGGATTTGCGCCCAGCCATCTCGTTGGCTTGTTACGGTTACTTGATCACCATTATTTAGTAAGCCAAGTGAATTACTGGAGGTATTTGGTTTTTCACGTACGTTTAAACCACCATCCGATGTAACAATAGCAACACTGTTACTTGCTGCGCTGACATCTGTATTTTCAACAAGCCAACTTGCAACCCAACCGCTGTTACCATTATCTAATTGGACTTTATACCACTGATTTTCTTCACCGACTACCCGGAGTACTTCATTTTTTCTGACTTGACTCGTTACATCATAAGCCAACCCAGGACCGCTGCGGACATTTAAGACTTCTGCTTTTACGACGAGGGAATTAGCGTTCGCCATAGCAATTGTTGTGACAATCCCTGCTGCAATCAATAAAATGGAGACAACGGTAATAAAAATGAATTTATTCTTCATTTAAACCTGACACCACCTATATTCTCATAAACTTTTATCTGACAGTAAAATGTTACCATAAAATGCGCTTTCATGGAACTAGAAAGTAAGTTTTTATAAAAAATTTGACAAAATGTTGACTTTTCTATGTGTTTTTAGTAATCTTAGAATAATTCATATTTAAAACTAGCGACAGAGAAAAGTAAGAAAATCCATGCTATAAAGAGAATTTATCCCATTTGGCTGAAAGGATAAAGATAGTCATATTTTCCGAAAAGACACTCTCGAGGTTTCTTGTTGAAAGTTAGTAAACAAGAACGTATTCAGGCGTTAACTGACTTAAGTGAGGACTTTTTTAGTTCTAATTAGGGTGGTACCACGGGTGTAAATAAACTCTCGTCCCTTGTTTTTATAACAAGGGACGAGGGTTTTTCTTTATATTTTGAAGTAAATAAGAAGGGGGAATAGAAAAATGCAATTACCAAGAGGTACGCGCGATATATTACCAGACGAGGTTACAAAATGGCATTTTTTAGAGACAGCTTTTGCATCGGTTTGCGAAAATTTCCAATATGAAGAAATCCGGACGCCAATTTTTGAGCACACTGAGTTGTTTGAACGTGGCGTGGGCGATTCAACAGATATAGTATCAAAAGAAATGTACACTTTTCAAGATAAAGGTGGGAGAAGTCTAACTTTGCGACCTGAGGGAACTGCATCGGTTGTACGTGCTTTCGTTGAGCATAAATTATACGGTGAAGTGAGCCAGCCGATAAAAATGTATTACAATGAGCCGATGTTTCGTTATGAACGCCCACAAGGAGGTAGACAACGCCAATTCACCCAAATGGGGATAGAAGCAATCGGTAGTGATGATCCATCAATTGATGTAGAAGTTATCTCCCTTGCGATGGCATTCTTTACACGGATTGGCCTTCGTAATATCAAATTAGTGATAAACAGTCTTGGCGATAAAGAAAGTCGCTTAAAGCATCGTGAAGCATTAGTAAATCATTTCGAACCACATATAGACGAATTTTGCGCTGAATGTCAAGTTCGATTACACAAAAACCCATTACGCATTTTGGATTGTAAAAAAGATCATGACAATCCACTTATCCAATCTGCTCCGTCAATTTTAGCTTATTTAAATGAAGAATCTATCGCTTATTTTGATAATGTTCAAGCTTATTTAAATGCGCTGGAAATTCCATTTGAGATTGATCCAACGATGGTTCGTGGACTTGATTATTATAATCATACTACTTTTGAAATTATGAGCGAAGAAGAAGGATTTGGAGCAAAAACAACCCTGTGTGGTGGTGGAAGATACCATGGATTAGTGAAAGAATTTGGTGGGCCGGACACGCCAGGGATTGGTTTCGGTATTGGTGTGGAACGTATTTTACTAGCGCTTGAAAAAGCAGATGTTGTGATTCCTGCGAAAAAACCGCTAGAAGTTTATGTCATCACAGCGCAACCAGAGGCGGAACTAAAGGCAGTAACACTCGTGAATATGCTTCGGGAAAATAGGATTAGTGCAGAAAAAGACTATTTGAAGCGGAAATTAAAAGCGCAATTAAAAGATGCAAATCGAAAAAATGCCGTTTATACGATTATTCTTGGCGAAGAAGAATTAGAAACTGGAAAATATCAATTGAAAAATATGGAAACTGGAGAGCAAGAATCCATTTTTGAAGATAGTTTAATAATGGTATTGAAAGAGAAGTTAATAGAAACCAAGGAGGAAAAGTAAATGGAAAAACGTACAAATTACTGCGGAGATTTAAATGAAACTCATATTGGACAAAACGTTATCCTTCATGGATGGGTACAAAAGCGTCGTGATTTAGGAGGGTTAATTTTCATTGATTTGCGTGACCGGGAAGGGATTGTTCAAGTAGTCTTCAATCCAGAAACATCTAAAGAAGCACTAGAAATTGCTGACAGCGTAAGAAATGAATTCGTTGTTACGGTCAAAGGGAAAGTTAGTGCACGTGCCGAAAATGTTATCAATGAAAAAATAGCTACAGGAAAAATTGAGATTTCTGCCGAAGCAATTACCATTTTAAACGCATCTAAAACACCACCATTTTATATAGAAGATGGTGTGAACGTTTCTGATGAACTTCGCTTAAAATATCGTTACTTAGATTTACGACGTCCAGAAATGAATCATATTTTTAAAATGCGTCATACCGTTACAAGAACATTCCGCAACAAACTAGATGCACTTGGATTCTTTGATATTGAAACCCCGTATTTAACCAAAAGTACTCCAGAAGGTGCTCGTGATTATCTGGTGCCGAGCCGTGTTTATCCAGGTAATTTCTATGCCTTACCTCAATCTCCGCAAATTTTGAAACAATTGTTAATGACTGCTGGTTTTGATAAATATTATCAGATTGTTCGTTGTTTTCGTGATGAAGATTTGCGTGGTGACCGCCAACCGGAATTCACCCAAATCGATTTAGAAACAAGCTTTTTGACAAAGGAAGAAATTCAAGCGATCACGGAAGATATGTTAATCGATGTGGTAAAAGAAGCTAAAAACATTACTATCGAAAAACCATTTCCCCGGATGACTTATCAAGAAGCAATGGATCGTTTCGGTAGCGACAAGCCTGATATTCGTTTTGGTCTTGAACTCCAAAATGTTTCCGAAGTTGTAAAAGACATTGATTTCAAAGTATTCCAATCAGCGGTAGAAAATGGTGGCGAAGTAAAAGCAATCAATGCCAAAGGAGCTGCAACTAATTTTTCACGTAAAGATTTAGATGCCCTTGGTGTTTTTGTTGCTAATTATGGTGCCAAAGGGCTTGCGTGGCTAAAAGTAGAAGCTGGTGAATTAAAAGGACCAATTGCTAAGTTTTTCCAAGCGGATAAAGCGCAAGAATTAATGACTGCGTTGCAAGCGGAGGATGGCGATTTACTTCTCTTCGCGGCGGATAAAGCGGCTATTGTTGCAGCTTCACTTGGCGCATTACGTAATAAACTTGGAAAAGAGTTAAACTTAATCAATGAAGAAGAGTTGGCCTTTTTATGGGTAACTGATTGGCCGTTATTTGAATATGATGAAGAAGCTGGTCGTTATGTTTCAGCCCATCATCCGTTCACATTGCCAAGAGAAGAAGACATTCCACTGCTTGAAACAGATTCTTCCAAAGTAATGGCAGAAGCATATGATATTGTATTGAATGGTTATGAAATTGGTGGTGGCTCGCTTCGTATCTACAAAAAAGAAGTACAAGAGTCGATGTTCCGTGCACTTGGTTTTACTGATGAAGCAGCTAGTGAACAATTCGGATTCTTAATGGAAGCACTAGAATACGGGACACCCCCACATGGTGGAATTGCGCTCGGCTTAGATCGGATTGTAATGATCTTGGCTGGTAGAAATAACTTACGAGATACGATTGCTTTCCCTAAAACCGGAAGTGCAGTAGATCCACTGACAAATGCACCAGGCGAAGTCAGTACAGCACAACTCGCTGAACTAAAACTGGAAACAGTAAAAAAAGAATCCAACTAAAAAACGAAGCTGAGTGCGTACTCGGCTTCGTTTTTTTATTAAAAATCATCACTTAATTCTTGAATATTTTCTACATGAATCTTATTTACTAATAAGCCTTGATTGGAATCATTGGACCAGAATGGACCGTCCAATTCTTTCGCTTCATCGGAGCTGATTTTATTTTTATTATAAAAAGTGGCTTCCACATTGTAGCGATTCCCTTTTTTTACAGCATCCCAGCTCTCCTTAGAAAGTGGTAGCGTAATAGATTTGTTTCCAGCGCCATCAATTGTTCCAGTGACAGTATTGTCTTTTCCTTTATCGTCAACAACGAAATTAAAGGTAACATCTACTTTTGACGATGCATGTTGATAAAGGTAATAACCGCCAAAAAGTAGTATGGCTGCTAGAAGGGTGAAAATGGGGATTTTACGCATAGGGAATTTCGCGCCTCCTTATCTGTACTTAACGTTCTTCCTTTTTCATTATAAGTGTAAAAACCTAGAAGGGGAAGAGGTAAACGCCATTTCTCATTGATTTTTTAGAATAGAGGCCCCATTTTTAATTAATTCACCATTTTAACTATTTTATTTTTGAGGTTTATCCTGTAATGCATCAATTCCTGTTTCGCCAGTACTAATTTTGACGACTTCTGTGAGTGGATAGATAAATACTTTGCCGTCGCCTGGTTCCCCAGTTCGAAGTGTTTCTTTGACTACCCGGAGCACATCTTCCACGGGAACGGTAGAAACAACAATTTCTATCTTCATCCGTTCATGGATGTTGCTTTCTTTTTTTGTGCCACGATAAAGTTCGATAAAGCCTTTTTCAAGCCCTGTTCCAAGTGCTTTTGTTACAGTTAAACCACTGACGCCGATTTTGGCAAGCTCTTTTTGGAATAGATCAAAGCGATTTGGACGTGTAATGATTTCAATTTTAGTTAATCCTAACATATTGTTACCTCCCTTATTCTTGATAAGCTTTTTCGCCGTGTAGCGTCAAATCAAGTCCTTTATATTCTTGTTCTTCATTAACACGGATTGGTAAGAATAACTTGATCATAACAACAATCAAGGCAGTTACAACAGCAACATAGGCAACTGAGGAACCAATCGCGATTAATTGCTTCACTACTAACGAA
Organism: Listeria ivanovii subsp. ivanovii; assembly: GCF_900187025.1. Lineage (GTDB taxonomy): Bacteria > Bacillota > Bacilli > Lactobacillales > Listeriaceae > Listeria > Listeria ivanovii. The sequence goes on along the minus strand of NZ_LT906478.1, from coordinate 1,528,201 downwards.
GCATTGCCGTAAAACAGGCCATCTGCACCAGCTTCATTTACTTTCGTTGTAGCAAAGAGTCCTGTTGCAATACCACCCCAAATACCACCAATTCCGTGAAGGCCGAATGCATCCAGCGCATCATCGTATTTTACTTTACCTTTTAACCAGAAAACAGCCCAGAAACAAAGAGCTCCACCAAGAAAACCGATAATTAACGAACTGGGGGCAGTGACAAATCCAGCAGCTGGAGTGATAGAAACGAGTCCTGCAATAGCGCCAGAAATAGTACCAAGCATCGTCGGTTTTTTATTAATAAGCCACTCGACTAATCCCCAACCGATAATACCAGCTGCTGCAGCCGTATTAGTATTAACAAAAGCAGCCATTGCAACGTTATCAATAGTTAAGGCACTACCAACATTAAATCCATACCAACCAAACCAAACGAGAATTCCGCCGATTAAAGCAAGTGGTAAATTATGCGGGGAAGCGGAATCAGCTTCTTTACGGCGTCCAATCATAATTGCTAAAACTAAGCCAGTGACACCGGAACTAATATGAACAACATTTCCACCAGCGAAATCTAGTGCGCCAAGTTCTCGTAACCAACCACCGTCGCCCCAAACCCAATGAGCAACTGGAGAGTAAACGAGTAAAGACCATAAGATAATAAAAATTAAGTAAGCAGAGAAGTTCATGCGTTCTGCGAAAGCCCCAGAAATGATTGCTACTGTCAAAATAGCGAAAGTCATTTGGAACATCATGAATAGAGTATGTGGAATAGCATCTGAGTAAGTCTCATTTGAGGCAAAGCCGACATTATGAAGGAAAGTCCAGTCAAAACTTCCGATAAAGCCATTTCCTGGAGCAAAAGCCAGTGAATAACCAACAATAACCCAAAGAATAGAAATAATTGCCATCGAGCTAAAACTATACATTGCTGTGCTTAAAACATTTTTGCGTCTAACCATACCACCGTAAAATAATGCAATTCCTGGTGTCATCAACCAAACCAATAAAGTACAAAAGAACATAAATACTGATTCCATACTCAACTCTCCTTTTGTTAGATAAACTAACACAAATTATTTTATTTATGCGTTTATAATACACTATATTTAAATAAAGGCAAGAATTATTTGTTAATTCGATTAATTCGGTTAGATAATATGACACGAAGCGCTTCCAATTGTTTTTGAGCATTATTGTATTCGGAATATTCAGAAACTAAAAGAGCTCAAATTCCGCTTTAATGATAGATAAAAGAGCCTATCCGAAAATAGACTCTTTTGATTAAATATAAAACATATAACCATTTGTCAATTCTGCATCAGAAGTATGTTTTAATAAATCTGCAAGGGTAGTTTGATCTAACACATCGCGAACCGCATTTCGCATTCTAGTCCATAATTCGCGCTGTGCCGCTTCTTCGTCCTCAATACTCTCCACAAGTACGATAGGGCCTTCAAGCGTTCGAATGATATCACCAGCTGTAATTTTTTCAGGATCACCGTTTAATACATAGCCACCGTGAGCCCCCCGAATACTTTTAACAATACCAGCATTACGAAGCGGCCCGATTAATTGCTCTAAATAATGTTCTGACAGATTTTTTTCTTTCGCAATACTACGAAGAGAAATAGGACCCTCGCCAATCCGTTTCGCGAGTTCGAGTGTTATTGTTAAGCCATAACGACCTTTAGTTGTAATTTTCATTTCATTTAACCTCCAGTAATTTAAGGAAAACACTTATACCGCATCTATTATATCGGAATTACGGAAAGAAGGCAATGGAAACAAGTAAGTGAACGTACAGGTGTTCTTATGGTATAATAAAAGGAGCAAATGAGAAGGAGCGGTTATATGGCAATTCAACCTTTAGCTTACCGGATGCGCCCAAAATCTCTAGACGAAATTGTCGGGCAAACACACTTAGTTGGTAAAGATAAAATCATCTACCGGATGGTCAAAGCAAAACAATTATCTTCTATGATATTATATGGACCGCCTGGAATCGGAAAAACCTCGATTGCAAGTGCGATTGCAGGAAGTACGAAATATGCTTTTCGAACTTTAAATGCAGTAACGAATAATAAAAAAGATATGGAAGTCGTAGCGGCAGAGGCAAAAATGAGCGGGACAGTTATTTTGCTATTAGATGAAGTACATCGCTTAGACAAAGCAAAACAAGACTTTTTATTACCATTACTTGAAAGTGGTGCCATTATTTTAATTGGTGCCACAACGAGTAATCCTTATATTGCAATAAATCCTGCGATTCGGAGTAGGACACAAATTTTTGAATTAAAACCTTTAACAGTAGAAGATATTATGATAACGCTGGACCGGGCATTAGCGGATAAGGACAGAGGGCTTGGGAATTATCAAGTGGAAATAGATGAATTTGCGAAGAAACATTTTGCCACAGCAAGTAACGGCGATGTTCGTAGTGCACTAAATGCTTTGGAGCTCGCAGTTATTTCTTCTGAACCAGATGAAGATGGGATTGTACGGGTTACTTTAGATGTTGCAGAAGAGTGCTTACAAAAGAAAAGTTTGGCTCACGATAAAGATGGAGATGCTCATTATGATGTGTTAAGTGCTTTTCAAAAGTCGGTTCGTGGTAGTGATGCCAATGCGGCACTTCATTATATGGGACGTTTAATCGAAGCAGGTGACTTAGTTAGTATAAGTAGAAGAATGCTTGTGATGGCATATGAAGACATTGGTCTGGCTAATCCGCAAGCTGGTGCTCATACATTAGCAGCAATTCAAACTGCAGAAAAAGTTGGTTTTCCAGAAGCGCGAATTCCCTTAGCAAATGCAGTAATTGAATTATGTTTGTCTCCAAAATCGAATTCAGCTATTATGGCAATTGATGCAGCCTTGTCAGACATTCGAAAAGGAAATAGTGGGGAAGTGCCCGATCATCTTCGTGATGGCCATTACTCTGGGGCAGAAAAACTTGGGCGTGCAATAGATTATAAATATCCTCATAGCTATGAAAATGGTTGGGTTAATCAACAATATTTACCAGATAGGCTGAAGGATAAGTTATACTATGAACCAAAACTCACATCCAAGTTTGAACAAACCATTGCTTTGGTTTATCAAAAAATCAATGAAAACAAAGAGAAATCAGAATAAATTAACCATATGAAGCAAAGTCGCTAATATTGAAATTTCATCATTCGTGTGGTATTCTAAGAACATAAAAGAAACCCTAATGTATTCGATATAGTTCCTGATATTTTTGAACCGAACAATTTTTTATACCTAGGGAGCTTGGAGTTCCGGCGCGGCGCACATGCCTTCACACGAGGAAGTGCAAACCGTTAGACAGAGCACCCACCTGCTTTAATTGAGAGCGGGTTCAAAGGAAGGGAATCCTAAACGGTACGATTGGGGTTTCTTTTTTTTTGTCTTGTAAATAGGAGTTATTCCTCTTTACTTTACAGGAGTATTGCTGTTACAATTAGAAACGATTAACGGCGAAAGGGAATTCGTCTACAAAAAAGGACGCGATAAAAATGGAAAACAGAATTTACTTAGATCATGCTGCGACAAGTCCGATTCACCCAGAAGTTATCCAAACAATGCTTGGCGCAATAACAAATACGTACGGCAATCCTTCAAGTATTCATTATGCTGGGCGAGAAGCCCGCAAAGCACTGGATGCAGCTCGAGTTACTATTTCTAAAAGTATTCACGCAGATGAAAAAGAAATTATTTTCACAAGTGGTGGTACTGAAGGAGATAATCTTGCGCTTATTGGGGCAGCGATTGCCCAGCAGGAAAATGGTAAGCATATTATTACTTCTGAAATTGAACATCATGCTGTATTAAAAACATGTGAATATTTAGAAACGCAAGGTTTTGAAGTTACCTATTTGCCTGTAGATAAGCATGGAATGGTATCTGTAGAGAGTCTTGCTGCTAGTATGCGGACTGATACAATTCTAGTTTCCATTATGTATGGTAATAATGAAATCGGCTCGATTCAACCGATAGCTGAAATTGGCGAGTTACTTAAAGATCATCCAGCACTTTTTCATACAGATGCAGTTCAAGCTTATGGATTGTTAAATATAAATGTAGATGAGTTAGGTGTAGATTTATTAACTGCTTCAGCTCATAAAATAAATGGTCCGCGTGGTGTAGGTTTTTTATACGCCAAAAATGGGATACGACTCGTTTACCAAATGCATGGTGGCGAACAAGAAAGAAAACGTCGTGCTGGGACAGAAAACCTTGCTGGTATTTGTGGTTTTAGTGCAGCTTCGACAATTATGACAAATGAACGAACATTAAAAACAGAAGAATATATTTCCTTTAAAAAAAGAATGGCCGAGGTTTGGCGAGAGGCTGGACTGGATTTTGAAGTAAATGGGCTTGAGGCTAATACGTTACCACATGTATTTAGCGTTCGTTTCCCGGGGATTTCAATTGAACAACTATTAATGAATTTAGATATGGAAGGAATTGCTGTTTCTAGTGGGTCGGCATGTACTGCAGGAACAGTAGATCCTTCTCATGTATTAGTTGCTCTTTTTGGTGAAGGCCACCCTGCGATTCAAGAAACAGTCCGCATCAGCTTTGGACTCGGAAATCATATCGAAGAAGTAGAAACAGCGGCTACAAAAGTAAGTGAGGTAGTCAAACGTTTAATGAAAATATAAGAAGGTGAGGAGCTAGCTTTGAGTACAAAAAATAGTGGCATTCGTGTAGTTGTCGGCATGTCGGGCGGAGTAGATTCATCAGTCACGGCTCATTTACTAAAAGAACAAGGATATGATGTCATTGGCATTTTCATGAAAAATTGGGACGATACAGACGAATTTGGTGTCTGTACAGCAACGGAAGATTATGATGATGTCATTCGTGTCGCAAACCAAATTGGTATTCCGTATTATGCAGTGAACTTTGAAAAAGAGTATTGGGACAAGGTCTTCACGTATTTCTTAAATGAATACAAGCTTGGTCGTACACCAAATCCAGACGTGATGTGTAATAAAGAAATTAAGTTTAAAGCATTTCTAGAGCATGCCGAAAGTTTAGGCGCGGATTTTGTTGCTACTGGACATTATGCGCAAGTAAAACAAGTTGGCGACGAAATTGAATTGCTTCGTGGAGTGGATAATAATAAAGACCAAACCTACTTTTTAAATCAACTGTCTCAAGAACAACTCCAAAAAGTGATGTTCCCGCTCGGAGGTATGGAGAAGTCAGAAGTTCGCGAAATAGCAACTAAAGCTGGATTAGCAACTGCGAATAAAAAAGATAGTACGGGAATTTGTTTTATCGGTGAAAGAAATTTCAAGCAATTTTTGAGTGAATACCTTCCAGCACAACCTGGGAAAATGCAAACACTGAATGGGGAAGTACTTGGTAAGCACGATGGGTTAATGTATTATACGATTGGCCAACGCCATGGTCTAGGAATCGGCGGTGACGGAGAACCTTGGTTTGTTGTTGGGAAAGATTTGACAGAAAATATTTTGTTTGTAGAGCAAGGCTTTCATCATGACACCTTGTATTCAGATTCCTTAATTGCGACAGATATTTCTTTTACAACGAATGCAGCAAAACCGAAAACAATTGAATGTACAGCAAAATTCCGTTATCGTCAAACGGATACAAAAGTAACGGTTCATCTTCGTGATGATCATACAGCAGAAGTTGTTTTTGCTGAACCAGTTCGCGCAATTACACCAGGCCAAGCGGTTGTTTTTTATGACGGAGATATCTGTCTTGGCGGCGGAACAATTGATACTGTATGGAAAAATGGTGCTAAGTTAGACTATGTTGGCTAATAATTTGGACCGGAGAATCTTGCTTTCGACAAGACTCCGGTTTTTTCCTGTCTAAATGCGTTTTTTTAAACAGGTTTTATGGTAAAATATTATACGAAACAGAGAAAAGAGGTCCTTTATGAAAAAAATAGCGTTTTTGGGAAGCATTATCGTTTTACTAAGTTTAATGGTTTGGGGTTATTTTTATTTTAATTCGGAGCCATCTGATATTGCAGAAAATGCTGCCAATTCCACTAAATCTGTGGATGTGTTAGAAGAAAATAATATTTTAGTCTTCACTCCCCGTAAAACAGATGCTGGGATGAGTGTTATTTTATATCCAGGAGCATTTATCGATGCACTTAGTTATGCGCCTTTAGCAAAAGAACTTGCTTCTACCGGTTACAAAACTTACATAGTCGGAATGCCACTTAATTTAGCTGTTTTTGGTAAAAATCGTGCAGCTGACATTATCGATGAATCCCCGGATGAGAAATTTGTTATTGGCGGGCATTCGCTTGGTGGTGTAATGTCTGCGAGATTTGCACATGATAACGAAGAGGAAATTCAAGGCGTATTTTTCTTAGCAAGTTATCCTGATGAAAAAGGTTCGCTTAAAAACGCATCTTTTCCAGCTATTTCGATAACAGCAACGAATGATGAGGTTCTGAATAAGGATTCCTACAATGAAAATAAAAAATATTTGCCAAAAGACACGACCTTTGTCTCTATAGAAGGTGGTAACCACGCGCAATTCGGTTCTTATGGTACGCAGCACGGGGACGGAAGAGCGGAAATTAGTGGGGAGGAACAAACAGATCAAGTTGCAAATGCGATGATCGCCTGGCTAAAAACTTCTGTACAAAATCAAGAAAAATAAAAGGAGAACCACATGGATAAAAACCAATTAGGAATTAAACAAATGCAAAAAGGTAACTTAGAAGAAGCAGTAAAATTATTTACCGAAGTAATTGAGGAGCATCCAACTGATCCTGTAGGCTATATTAATTTTGGGAATGTTTTATTATCAATGGATGATTTTGAACGTGCGGAATTATTTTTCAAACGGGCCCTTGAGTTGGACGATACAGTCCCCGCGGCTTATTATAGTTTAGGAAATTTATATTATGAATTAGAAAGGTATCAAGAAGCCGCAGATAGTTTCCAAAATGCGACGAAACAAGGAATGGAAAATGGAGATTTATTTTTCATGTTGGGCATGAGTTTTGTTCAAATGGAAGAGTTGACACTTGCGATGCCATATCTACTAAGAAGTGTAGAATTAAATCCAGAAGATGGAGAGGCTTTATTTCAATATGGGATTGTCTTAGCTCGCAGTGGCTTTTATGAAGATGCGATTACGATGTTGGAACGAGTTTTACTTGTTAAACCAGAAGATCCAGATGCGCTTTATAACATTGGAGCAGCCTACCTTGCTTGGCAGGGAGATATTGTCTTAGCGAAAACATATTTTGAACGCGCGCTTGCGACTGGGACACCTCATGAATTAGCTGAAAATGCTTTAAATGCGATTCAAGATTTAGAAAACGAAGCAGAATAATTTTTAGAAAGGAGGCGGCTATGGAATGGCTGAACAAGAATCTCTCGCTTTATTTGACACGCCAGAAGAGCTTTTTATGAAGGGCACGATGTTGTCCACCATTTTTTATAATGCCGAAAACCTCTTTTCTGTTGTGCGAATTCTTGTCAAAGAAACCAATGCAGATTGGGATGAAAAAGATATTATTGTGACTGGTTTTTTCCCCGCTTTACATGAACAAGAAGTGTATACTTTTTATGGGAAAATGCAGGAACATGCCAAATTTGGACAGCAATTTAAAGCAGAACGTTTTAGGAAAGAAATGCCGCAATCTCGTGCTGGTTTAATTAATTATCTGTCTGGTGAGCTTTTTAAAGGTATTGGCAAAGTGACTGCGGAAAATATTGTTGATACAATTGGCGACGATGCAATTACGCGGATTTTATCTGATCCAAGTTTACTTAATAATGTTCCAAAGTTACCATCTGGTGCTGCGGAGAGCCTCCTTGCTTCTTTACGAGAAAATCAAGGCTTAGAGCATGTGATGGTCGGGCTAAATGAATATGGATTTGGTCCACAACTTTCGATGAAGATTTTTCAAGCATATAAACAAAATGCTATCGAAGTACTTGAAAACAATCCATACAAATTAATTGAGGATGTCAAAGGTATTGGATTTCACCGAGCGGATGAGCTTGGTCGGAAATTAGGACTAGGAGGAAATCATCCTGAACGCCTTCGTGCGGGAATTTTATTTATGCTTGATTCTGTATGCATGCAACAAGGCCATGTTTATATGGAACAAGAAGCGCTACTTGCAGAAGTGACCTTTTTGCTAGAAGAAAGTGAAGGTATTCGAATTGATCATGCTATTTTAATGGAACAAATAGAAAAGCTTGCTGAAGAACAAAAAATTATCATGGAAAACACACGTGTCTATATGCCATCTTTATATTATTCGGAAAGCGGCTTTGCTTATCATGTAAAACGGATGCTGAAACAAACACAGTATCAAGAGCAATTTCCGCAGTCTGAGTTCTTGCTGGCACTTGGAGAGTTAGAAGAGCGAATTGGTGTTCATTACGGAGATTCGCAGCGAGAGGCGTTAGAGCAAGCTTTAATGTCGCCGATGCTTGTACTTACTGGTGGACCAGGAACAGGGAAGACTACTGTTATTAAAGGTATTGTGGAATTATATGCCGAATTAAATGGTGTAAGTCTAGACCCGCATGCTTATAAAGATGGCGCGACGTTTCCAGTTCTGTTAGCGGCACCAACTGGACGAGCAGCTAAGCGAATGTCTGAGTCAACAGGACTTCCATCAATGACCATTCACCGTTTACTCGGTATGAATGGGCAAGAGCAAATGGATGATGATGCAGAAAGATTAATTGATGGTCGGCTTTTAATTGTAGATGAAATGTCGATGGTGGATATTTGGCTTGCTAACCAACTATTTCGTGCACTTCCTTCGCATATGCAAGTAGTTTTAGTAGGAGACCAAGACCAATTGCCATCAGTTGGACCAGGACAGGTCTTGAAAGATATACTTCACTCGAAACAAATTCCAACCGTTGCGCTTTCAGATATTTATAGGCAAAAAGATGGATCTTCCATTATTGAGATGGCTCATAATATTAAAGAAGGCATGTTGCCAGCTGATTTTGCGAAAAATAGTGCTGATCGTTCTTTCTTTCACTGTACCGTGAATCAAATTGGTGATGTCGTTGAACAAGTCGTAAAAAATGCCAAAAATAAAGGTTTCCGCGCAAAAGATATTCAAGTTTTAGCACCGATGTATCGTGGCCCGGCTGGAATCGATATTTTAAATAAAAAGCTACAAGAAATTTTTAATCCTAATGACACTGGCAGACGTAAAGAAGTGCAATTTGGCGAATTAAAATATCGTATACATGATAAAGTTTTGCAGTTAATAAATCAACCGGAAAAAAATGTCTTTAACGGCGATATCGGGGAAATAGTATCGATTATTTATGCGAAGGAAAACACCGAAAAGCAAGATATGATTGTTGTGCAATTTGATCAAACCGAAGTATCCTATTACCGGCAAGAATTTAATCAATTGACGCATGCTTATTGTTGTTCTATTCATAAAGCACAAGGTAGCGAGTTTCCCATTGTGATTATGCCAATTGTTCGTAGCTATTACCGAATGTTACGACGTGACTTGTTATATACGGGTGTCACTCGAAGCAAGCAATTTTTGATTCTTTGCGGTGAAGAAGAGGCGTTTCGAATGGGTGTTGAGCGTGTCGATGAAAACAAACGTAATACGACGCTTTCAGAACGTTTAATAAGTGAAGATGTTATGCTCGAACAAATGACCAATAAACGAATTTTAACTATCGAAAATATTACCGAAATAGATCCGATGATTGGGATGGAAGGAATAACCCCCAACCAATTTATGGCAGGCTAAAAAAACTACTTTCTGAGTTAGAGAAAGTAGTTCTTTTTTTATTGTTCGTTATCTTGGAAAAATGGGAGACGAATAGTGAAAGTGGTTCCTTTGTTAGGCTCACTTGTAACAGTGATTGTCCCATCATGGTATTCAATCAACTGCTTCACAATGGAAAGTCCGATGCCAGATTCACCAAATGCAGTATTTGTTCGTGACATATCTGCTTTATAAAACCTTTCCCAAATTTGTTCAAGTTCTTCGGTATTCATACCAATACCAGTATCTGTAATCGTTAGAACCATTTCTTTATAATCTTGATAACCTGCTAAAGTAATTTGACCATTTTCGGTGAATTGGACACTATTTTTAACAATATTGATAAAGACCTGTGTTAAACGATCGTAATCGGCATAAATATTTAACTCGCTATCAATAGCAAGTATAATCGTATTTCCTTTTTCAGTTGCGACATAATCTAGTTGTTCTTTAATTAATTCTAGGAAATCTCGTGCATTAAAGCGTGTTTTTTGCAAGCGGATTTTATTGCTACGAATTTTTTCATAATCGAGATTTTCATTAACAAGTTTAGTTAATCGTCTCGCTTCCGTATCAATTAAGGCAATGCAACGATCTGTTTCACTTTTTGGAATAATATCATTCACTAAGCCTTCTGTTAAACCACTGATCGTTGTGAGTGGGGTGCGCATCTCATGAGAAACATCTGCAATAAATTGACGCCGTCGTTTTTCTTGACGCTCAATTTCTTCTTGAGAGGCTTCTAGTGTTGTAGTCATTTTGTTGAAGTCAATTGCAAGTGCGCCAATCTCATCAAAATTATTTTCTTTTAAACGTGTTTGATAATTTCCTTGGATAACATCCTTTGTTGCAGCTCGTAGTTTATTAATCCGATTCACTTGCAGTTTGGAGATGATTGCACTAAGAATTAGAGCTACTGTAATAGAAAGTAAAATAGTGTAGAACATATATTGATTTATTGTTCCTATCACTTGCTCTGTACCGCTAATCGGTGAGTTTAATACAATGGAACCAACAAAATTATCTCCATTCATGAGTGGGACATAAACAATCGTCATTTCTTGGTTAAAACGATTATCGATTTTTTTACTTACTGTTTTGCCGCTTTCTAATTTTTTCTTATCCTCACTAGAAATCGAGAAATCTTTTGGAAGAGGTTGATTCATTTGTGTGGGATAAATCGTTTCATCATCCGCATTTTTAATTGTATAATGAATTCTTTTGACATCCAGAATCCGCTGATAAGTATTCAGCACTTGTGCAGTTGCATCTTGCGGGGAATGACGAATATCCATCGCAATTGTTTCCCCATAACTTGTTAGATCATCTACTTGGCTTTGGTAAAAATAATCTTTAAGTGAATGAGAGACAAGTAGTCCAATCATAATACAAGCTATTAGTAATATGATAAATTGTGTAAAAAAGAGTTGATAGGCATATTTAAATTTCATTCGCTTCATTCCGTTTCATCGAATTTATAGCCTACACCCCAAATAGTGTGTAAAAATGGCTTCGTTTCTGTAGCAATTTTTTGGCGTAAACGTTTAATATGAACATCAACTGTTCGTTCGTCTCCGTAAAATTGGTAACCCCAGACTTGCTCTAGCAATTGTTCTCTTGAGAAAACCTGTCTTGGGTGCTTCATCAAGAAATAAAGCAAATCAAATTCTTTTGGTGTTAATGCATCCAGTAATTCACCTTGATAAAAAATTTCTCGAGTTCGTTTACTAATTTTAAAATAGGTTGTTTCTAGAATATCCTCATCTGTTTCTGCCAAAGTTGAACTATTTTTACGACGAGTTACTGCTTTTATTCGTGCCATCAAAGTAAGGGGACTAAATGGTTTAGTAACATAATCATCAGCGCCCATTTCTAGACCAAGCACTTGATCAGATTCGGATTCTTTCGCCGTTAAAATAATAATCGGCATATCACTGACTTCGCGGATTTTGCGACAAATTGTCATTCCATCCATGTTCGGAAGCATTAAATCAATAATGGCGATATCAAAGTCTTCTTTTAAAAAAGTCTCATAGCCTAGTTTGCCATCATGCACAAACGTGGCATTAATTTCTTCTTTTATGAAAAACATTTCAATCATTTCACATACACTCACATTATCTTCAATCATAAGTAGTTTCATCGTATATCTTCACTCCTCTTACATTAAAACTAGACTAAATACAGTCAATAATCAAGCCAAATTATTTTTTTCGCGAAAGTTTAAAACATGTATCACAGTTTGTTCATACTTTCTTCATAACTCCCCCGTAATCTTAGTGGAGTAGAAACCGAATGGAGGAAAACACATGAATTTTTTTAAGAGGGCATGGCTCAGCATGAAAGCAAGAAAAGGAAGATCAGTATTACAATTGATTATTTTCACAGTTGTCTGTGTACTTATTTTATCAGGCTTTACTATTCAATCCGCTGCAGATAAAGCGAGCGAATTAGCAAGAGAGCAACTTGGGGGAACGGTGACGCTAACTGTAAATCAAGAAAAGCAAATGAAGGAAATGCAAGAAGCGTCTTCAAATAGTGATAGCAGTTCTGAGGACGCAAAACCTAAATTTGAAAGTAATCCAATTGACGTTAGTGATGCAAATGATTTAGCAAAATTAACGCATGTAGCAAGCTATAATTATTATTCAAGTACACAAGCGCTTGCCTCAGGATTTGATCCGATTGAATCTTCTGGTGATACTTCATCGTCTTCTAGTGATGACTCATCCACTACTAGCCAAGGTCCAGGTGGTGAGGGAGATAGCAATGCTCCAAAAATGATGGATGCAGACTTAAGTATTAGCGGACTTCTTGATTCAGCGACGTCTACGGACTTTGAAGCAGGTACAAGTGAGCTTACTAATGGTGTAGCAATTACAGCGGACGACACCGATAAAAATGTGGCAATGGTAGAAGAAACATTAGCAGAACAAAATGATTGGAAAGTAGGAGATTCATTCACAGTAACTTCTAGTGATGGTGAGACAAAAGTAAAACTAAAGATCGTTGGTATTTATAAAACAAGTGATTCAGGTAGTGATATGGCGCAAAACTTTTCTTTCTTAAATCCTTATAACAAAGTATATGTTCCTTATACAGTTGCAAACACGATTAAAGGAGCAGATTATAAAAATACAGTAGACTCTGCTGTTTATACGATGGATGATGCAGCAAACATTTCTGCTTTTGAAAAAGAAGCGAAAAAAGTAGATAGCATTGACTGGGATACATTCAAATTAGACGCTAACGATACACTTTATCAACAAATGATTGGTCCAATTAATAGCGTGGCTTCATTCTCTAAAAATGTGGTTTATATTGTCAGCATTGCTGGTGCATTAATTTTAGGATTGCTCGTCATGATGCAAGTACGTGATCGTAAATACGAAATGGGTGTATTACTTGCAATCGGTGAAAAACGTGGTAAATTAGTTGCCCAATTCTTTGTAGAAATTTTGATTGTAGCATTAGTTTCATTTGGATTAGCTGCAGCAAGCAGTCACTATGTGGCACAAATTGCAGGTAACCAATTACTTTCGCAACAAAATTCTTCTGCTACAACGGAAACAAGTACTACCGAAAATCGTGGTCCAGGTGGCGGTGGCGGTCAAGGTGGCCCAGGTGGATTCTCACAAAGTGTTAGTAATTTGACGCAAAACACCGAACAAATTAAAGAACTAGATATTCAAGTAACATTAGAAGATATGCTGAAAATGGGTGGAATTGGCATTGGAATCGCCTTTATTTCTGTATTGTTACCAGCAGCATTCGTTCTTCGTATGAATCCAAAAACAATTTTAACTAAACAGGAGTAGGTGACGAGATGACCAAAATATTAACCTTTGAAAATATTCATTATTGGTACAAAACAAAAGAAGAATCGATTTTATGTGATATAAATTATGATTTTGAATCAGGAATTTTTTATACCGTTGTCGGAAGTTCTGGTTCAGGTAAAACAACCTTTTTATCTCTAGCAGGTGGGCTTGATACGCAAAAAGAAGGGGATATTTATTATAAAGGTAGTTCTTTAAAGAGCATTGGACTACAAAAGTTCAGAAATCAATATGTATCGATTGTTTTTCAAAGTTATAATTTGTTAACCTATATGACAGCACTTCAAAATGTAACTACTGCTATGGAAATCACCCATGTAAACCAGCCGGATAAAAAAGAATTCGCACTGAAAATGTTAGAAAAAGTAGGAATTACCGAAAAAATGGCTCGTCAAAAAGTGTTGACATTAAGTGGCGGACAGCAACAACGGGTTTCGATTGCACGCGCTTTATGTTGTGAAACCGAACTAATTGTCGCGGATGAACCAACTGGCAATTTGGATGAACGAACAAGTAAAGAAGTAGTTACTTTATTCCAAAATTTAGCACATAAAGAAGGAAAATGTGTCATTATGGTAACTCATGACCCAGAAATCGCTAATGTATCTGATATCAAATTAACATTAAAAAACGGAAGCTTTGTCGAAAAGAAACAATCGTCAAACAGTTTAATAAACAGTTGACAACAACGATTCCGTTCTTTATAATTTAGGTTATTGTTGAATATAATTTTGATACATGGTAGGAATATGATTTTGGCTTCTTCGTGACTAGAGAGTTTTCCCTTGGCTGTAAGGAAAACCACGCCAGCACCAAAATTGCTCTCCGATTAGATGGTCCGTTTTATCCACGTTAACAGATAATGAAGAGGTAATGATACAAAGTCTATGTCATTGCAAACAGGGTGGTACCGCGATTTCACTAAAATCGTCCCTGTGAGCAATCATATAGGCTTTTTTTGTTGTAATAATAAAAGGAGGAAATAAAAAATGAAACAATTATCAAGTGCAGAAGTAAGACAATTATTTTTAGATTTCTTTAAAGAAAAAGGGCATACAATCGAACCTAGCGCGCCGCTTGTTCCAAATAATGATCCAACAATTCTTTGGATTAATAGTGGTGTTGCAACTATGAAAAAATATTTTGATGGTTCTGTCATTCCTGATAACCCAAGAATGGCTAATGCGCAAAAATCAATTCGGACAAATGATATTGAAAATGTTGGTAAAACAGCACGTCATCATACTTTTTTTGAAATGCTGGGGAATTTTTCGATTGGGGACTATTTTAAAGAAGGAGCAATTGAATTTGCTTGGGAATTTTTAACAAGTCCGAAATGGATTGGCTTTGATCCGGATAAATTATATGTAACGGTTTATCCAGAAGATGAAGAAGCAAAAACCATTTGGCGCGAAAAAATTGGCCTAACGGATGAGCATATTGTCGAAATTGAAGATAATTTTTGGGATATCGGTATTGGTCCAAGTGGTCCAGACAGCGAAATTTTCTATGATCGTGGACCTGCTTTTGGTGATGATGAAAATGATCCAGAACTATATCCAGGTGGCGAAAATGAGCGTTACTTAGAAATCTGGAATTTAGTATTTTCTCAGTTTAACCATAATCCAGATGGTACTTATACTCCACTTCCTAAACAAAACATTGATACTGGGATGGGGCTTGAACGGATGGTTTCGATTATTCAAGATGCACCAACAAACTTTGAAACAGATCTTTTCATGCCGATTATTCGTGAAGTCGAACAAATTTCTGGCGTGAAATATGCAAGTGAGACGGAAAATGATGTGGCATTTAAAGTTATCGCTGACCATATCCGTACAGTAGCCTTTGCAATTGGCGATGGAGCTTTACCATCGAATGAAGGCCGCGGCTATATTTTGCGTCGTTTACTTCGCCGTGCCGTTCGTTATGCTAAAGTATTGAACATTAACGAGCCATTTATGTATAAATTAGTTCCCGTAGTTGGAAAAATCATGAATAGCTTCTATCCAGAAGTAGAAAACCAAACTGATTTCATCCAAAAAGTTATTCGTACAGAAGAAGAACGTTTCCATGAAACATTGAATGAAGGCTTAGCTATCCTAGAAACTATTTTGGAAAATGCGAAAAAGACAGATGAACAAGTCATTCAAGGAGCAGATATTTTCAAATTATACGATACATTTGGTTTCCCAGTGGAATTAACGGAAGAATATGCAGAAGACCATGGCTTGAAAGTAGATCACGCTGGCTTTGAGGCGGAAATGAAAGAACAACGTGACCGCGCTCGTTCTGCAAGAGCCGATGTGAAATCCATGCAAGTCCAAGGCGAGCTATTAGCAAACCTTACAGAAAAAAGTACATTTGTTGGCTATAACACAACCGAATACGTTTCCGAAATTCTTTATATTATTCAAAATGACGCACTTGTCGATGAAGTAGCTGCTGGTAGTGAAGCACAACTAATTTTCAAAGAAACACCTTTCTATGCGGAAAGCGGTGGTCAAGTAGCTGATAAAGGAACGATTCAAAGCGAAACAGGCCTTGCTTATGTGGATGATGTCCAAAAAGCACCGAATAAACAAAATATCCACCGCGTCGTTGTGAAAGAAGGCGTATTAACAACTGGCGATACAGTAAAACTATCCGTCGACAAAGTGAAGCGTCGGGAAACAGTTAAAAATCATACAGCAACCCATTTACTACACCGTGCTTTAAAAGACACACTCGGTGAGCACGTTAACCAAGCTGGCTCACTTGTTTCTCCAGATCGTTTGCGTTTTGACTTCTCTCACTTCGGTCAAATTACAGAAGAAGAATTAACCAAAATGGAAGAAATTGTGAACGAGAAAATTTGGGAACAAATTGAGGTTGTTATTGAAGAAATGCCAATTGCAGAAGCAAAAGAACTTGGCGCGATGGCGTTATTTGGTGAAAAATATGGCGATATCGTCCGCGTTGTCCAAGTTGGTAAATACAGCATTGAATTATGTGGTGGTGTCCACGTTCGTAATACCGCAGATATCGGTTTATTTAAAATCGTTTCTGAAACAGGTATTGGCGCAGGAACAAGACGTATCGAAGCAGTAACAGGAAAAGCAGCGTATCATTTTGTAACCGAACAAGAAAATACTTTAAAACATGCTGCAAACATACTAAAAACAACAAGCAAAGAAACGCCGCAAAAAATCGAATTACTACAAGCGGAGTTACGTGAAGTTCGTCGTGAAAATGACTCACTACTAAGCAAACTAGCAAGTGCAGCGAGTGCAGATATTTTTGAATCACTAGAAGAAATCGGCGGGGTTAATGTTATTGCGAAACAAGTAACTGCAAAAGACATGAACCAACTACGTCAATTTGTCGATAACTGGAAAGATAAAAAAATCGGTGGCATCCTTGTTTTAGGAGCTGTTCAAGGCGATAAAGTGAACCTGATTTCCGCAGTATCAGAAGACGCAATCAAAGCAGGTTATCATGCTGGTAAATTGTTAAAAGAAGTTGCTACTAGATGTGGTGGAAATGGCGGCGGACGCCCTGATATGGCGCAAGCTGGTGGTAAAAATCCTGCAGAGCTAGGAAGCGCGCTTGATTACGTTTCCACATGGGTAAAAGAACAACAAGCATAAATTTCGCAAAAGCACCTCATTTTTCTTTGTTATTTTCGTTCACATAGTGTAAAATGAATTAAGATACATGAAGGAATGAGGTGCTTCGATTATGGATTCAAAAGATCAAACAATGTTTTACAACTTCGGCGATGACTCAATTGAAGAAGATGTAAAAAAATTAATGAAACAAGTCTACGTTGCTCTTGAAGAAAAAGGCTATAATCCCGTTAATCAAATCGTTGGTTACTTACTTTCAGGTGATCCTGCTTATATTCCTCGCCATAAGGATGCTAGAAGTATGATACGCCGGTTAGAACGAGATGAAATTATCGAGGAACTTGTCAAAGCGTATCTGAAAAATAACGAAATTGGTGAGAAATGAGAATAATGGGTTTAGATGTCGGCTCTAAAACAGTCGGCGTAGCGATAAGTGATCCACTAGGTTGGACTGCACAAGGTGTTGAAACCATTCAGATTGACGAGAAACGAAAACAATTCGGCTATGATCGAGTGAAAGAACTAGTGCTCGAATACGAAGTCGAAAAAGTGGTTGTCGGTCTTCCAAAAAACATGAATAATACCATCGGCCCTCGTGCGGAAAGTTCTAAAATATATGCAGAAGTACTGGAGGCAAGAATTGGTTTGCCTGTGGTACTCTGGGATGAACGTTTAACAACAACTGCTGCTGAAAGAACTTTAATCGAAGCAGACGTTTCGCGTAAAAAGCGAAAAGAAGTCATCGATAAGTTAGCTGCAGTGATGATTTTACAGTCCTATTTGGACACTACTAATTAATTGAGGTGAATTTGATGGCAGAAGAACATAACCATAACCACGAAGAAGAAAATATTATTTGGATTACAAATGAAGAAGGAAAAGAAGAAGCATACGAAATTCTTTTTGATTTTGATTCCGAAGCTTTTGAGAAATCATATGTATTATACTTCCCAGCAGGTAAAAGCGAAGATGAAGAAATCGAAATCCTTGCATCTAGCTACATTCAAGATGAAGAAGGCAAACAAGGCCAACTTCAACCAGTAGAAACAGATGATGAGTGGGATATGATTGAAGAAATCCTCGCAACATTTTTAGCTGACGAAGACGAAGAATAATAGCAAAAAAGCATGTCCTGACAGATTTTGTCAAGATATGCTTTTTATTTTGCGCCTCTAGCGCGTTTATTCCATACTTTATAAGCAAGGTAGATTACAATTCCAACAACTAAAGCTAACATTACATAACTAATCGGGCGGGTATATTTTTCTACCACGCTCCAATTCGAACCGAGTGTATAGCCAAGCCAAGTGAGGAAAATATTCCACGGGATACAACCTAAAATCGTATAAATAACGAATTTCCAAACATTCATTTTAGCAATCCCAGCAGGCAAGGAAATGAATGTTCGAATAACCGGTAAAACCCGACCGAAGAAAACGGCTCTAGCACCATAACGGCCAAACCAAAGTTCTGCTTTATCTAAGTGTTTCACATTTAAAAAAATATATTTCCCGAATTTTAATACTAACGCTCTACCGCCATATTTACCAATATAATAGGCAATAAGCGAACCAACCAGATTTCCAGCAATCCCAGCAAAAACAACCAACCAGAAATTTAGTTTTCCAGCTTCTGCCATAAAACCACCAAACAGCATAATGACTTCACTAGGAAGCGGGATACAAACACTTTCAATCAACATACCAAGGAAAATTCCCCAATGACCAAGCGAATCAACCAACCACATGGTGAAATCTTGTAAACTTTGTATGAACGTATGCAACATTTAAAAGACTCCTTCAAACGATATTTAATTGGCAGAAGCAAGTCTTTGACCGATTCTGTCTTGTTCGATAAATCACGCTATTCATTATACCGAAAAAACATAAAAACGTCACTTTTTAAGAAATATTTCTATATTGAATAGCATTTTATTTAGATAATCGGTATAATAGATAAGAATTGTTTTCAATGAAATGAGGTCTATTATGAAGAATAATACAAAAGGAAAGAAAATTACAATCATTATTTCTATTATTATTATAATTTTAGTGATTGCTACTTTTTCCGGATACTATTATGTAAAATCACAATTGGAACCAAGAGATGAAGCAAATAAAGAGAACGTTATTGTGGAAATCCCAGCTGGTTCAAGTATTTCGGATATTTCTACTATTTTAGAAAATAAAAAAGTAATCAATAATGCTTCGATCTTTTCTTTTTATGTAAAATATAATAATGATGCTAATTTAAAAGCCGGTAATTACGAGCTAAGTCCCTCGATGAACACAGATCAAATCGTGAAAAAAATGCAAGATGGTAAAACCGTTGCGCCAGAAAAATTGATTGTTCCAGAAGGATATACCCTAGACCAAATTGCTGATAGAATTGTTGCTTATCAACCTAAATTAAAAAAAGCAGATGTTTTAGAAACAATGGATAATCCTGATTTTATTGCAACGATGATGGATAAATATCCAGAAACGGTAACAAGTGATGTATTAAATAAAGATATTAAACATCCGCTTGAAGGATACCTTTACCCAGCAACATACACATTTAAGGATACAAATGCAACAGCAGAAACTATTATTGAAGAAATGGTCAAAGCAACGGATTTAAACATTGCTAAATACCGAGACGAACTAGCTAAACAAAAAATGTCTGTGCATGATTTTTTAACTATGTCTTCCATTATTGAAAAAGAAGCGACAGAAAATGTTGACCGTAAAAAAATTGCAAGTGTTTTTTATAATCGACTAGCAGAAGATATGCGTCTACAAACAGATCCGACCGTTCTTTATGCGCTTGGAAAACACAAAAGTAAAACAACTTATGCAGATTTAGAAGTAGATTCTCCGTATAATACTTACAGAAATAAGGGATTACCACCAGGTCCGATTTCGAATAGTGGTGAATCTTCTATGGAAGCAGCTCTTTATCCTGAAAAAACGGATTATCTATATTTCTTAGCCAACACAAAAACAGGAGAAGTGTATTTCTCAAAAACTTTAGAAGAGCACAATAAATTAAAAGAAGAACATATTACAAAAAATAATTAAAACAACCACTTGTCAGCTACATGTTCCGCATGTTGTTTGGCAGGTGCTTTGTTTGTTAGAATAGGAGAAGCGAAAAGTGAATGATATTATTCATGACTATTTATTAAAACACATTCCCGAAAGCAGTCCTTTTTTTGTGGAATTAGAAAAATATGCGAAGGAAAATGAAGTTCCGATTATGGAGCGAGACTCTCTCTATTGTTTACTTCAAATTCTGGATATTCAAAAACCACAACGGATTTTAGAACTAGGAACTGCAATTGGTTACTCAGCACTTAAAATGGCAGATAAGCTTCCGGGAGCGGAAATCATTTCAGTAGAACGCGACGAAGAACGTTATAAACAAGCAATACATAATATTGAACGCTACGGAGCTGCTGACAGAGTAAAAGTCCTATTAACAGATGCAATTGAAGGGGCAGAAGAAATTTCATCCTATGGACCGTTTGATGCGATTTTTATAGATGCAGCTAAAGCACAATATGAGAAATTTTTCCATATTTATACAAATTCTTTAG
The DNA here is from genome assembly GCF_900187025.1 of Listeria ivanovii subsp. ivanovii. GTDB lineage: Bacteria > Bacillota > Bacilli > Lactobacillales > Listeriaceae > Listeria > Listeria ivanovii. The sequence goes on along the minus strand of NZ_LT906478.1, from coordinate 1,507,402 downwards.
CGCCAGATGGTGTTATCTATAGCGATAATGTACTCTTCAAAGGCTTGGCACTGGATATGTCTCCTGAAAAACAACGAAAACTCCGCGTAGCCAGAAAAATGCGCCATTTCAATGATTTTTTAGTTACCCATCCTGATTTTGAGACAACAACGATACCACTTGGAGATGGTCTATCTATTTCCAAAAGAAGGAAAACAGGAGGCGTATCATGACAAAAAAACCAATTGTAGTAGGCGTAACAGGTGGCTCGGGTTCTGGGAAAACCAGTGTAACAAAAGCAATTTGTAATCATTTTAGCGGTCATTCAATTTTAATGCTTGCTCAAGACGTATACTATCATGACCAAGCAGATATCCCTTTTGAAGATCGAATAAAAGTGAACTATGATCATCCGCTTGCTTTCGATACAGAGTTATTAATCTCGCATATTGCGGCGCTTCGTCGTTATGAAACGATTGAAAAACCAATTTATGACTATGCTAAATACACGCGTAAAAAAGAAGTAGAAATCCAAGAGCCACGTGAAGTCATTATTTTAGAAGGTATTTTAATTTTAGAAGATAAACGCCTCAGAGATTTAATGGATATAAAAGTCTATGTTGATACAGATGACGATATCCGCTTTATCCGTCGTTTGCTTCGTGACATGAAAGAACGGGGCAGAACAATGGAATCTGTGATTGAACAGTACCTTTCTGTTGTGAAACCAATGCATAATGAATTTATTGAGCCTACCAAAAAGTTTGCTGATATTATTATTCCAGAAGGCGGCGAAAATCATGTAGCAATAGACTTAATGACAACAAAAATTGAATCAATCTTACAAAAACATGCATAAACATAGGTATCACTTGTCAAATGCGAAAAATTAAGGTAAAATTTTCCTAGTAAAAAGAGAGACAATTGCTTGCTATTTCAAGCGTGGCGTGTTAATCTTTCTGACGAGTAGTAATATTTGGTAAAGGTGCGGAGAGATACCTCCGTGCTTTTCTATACAATAATGAACCAACAAAAGGAGAGAAATCGATTGGCGACAGAAAAAGTATTTCCAATGACCCTAGATGGGAAAGCAAAGTTAGAAAATGAACTACAAGAATTAAAAACAGTAAAACGTAAAGAAGTAGTAGAACGTATTAAAATTGCTCGTAGTTTTGGTGATTTATCTGAGAACTCCGAGTATGATTCGGCAAAAGACGAACAAGCATTTGTGGAAGGCCGTATCACTACTATCGAAAATATGATTCGCAATGCTCAAATCATTGACGCTGCAGAAGCGCATAATGGCTTAGTAACACTAGGAAATACCGTTACTTTTGTTGAGTTACCTGATGGCGTGGAAGAAACTTATACCATTGTAGGTAGTGCAGAAGCAGATCCATTTGAAGGGAAAATTTCCAACGATTCTCCAATTGCCAAAGGTTTACTTGGCCATAAAGAAGGGGAAGAAGTAACTATCCAAACACCTGCTGGCGATATGAGCGTTAAGATTCAAAAAATCACTGCATCTTAATTTGGCTAATTGTGTTTTTACAGCGGTTACTTATAAGGTGGTGAATGCAAATGGCAGACAATCGACAATCTAATAATCGTCGCATTAAGCAAAATATGGTCGAAGGGTCTCGTTCACAGCAAAATACCAAGCGAAAAAAAACCAATTTGGTCTTAAATATCTTAATTATCGTGGTAAGCTTACTTATCATTGGTAGCTTGTACTTTGTTTTGTTTAAAACAGAAAGCGATCCGGCAGATCAACCAAACAAAACGGCATCTTCCACTGCGAAAAAAGAAGATGCCGCTAAATCAAACAAGACAACTAAAAAAGAAGAAACAACAGCTGACGACAAAACAGAAACTACCGATAGTGATGATCCAAACGTGGCGAAAGTTATTACTAAAAACTGGAAACCAATTGGTACAGAGCAAACGGGAGATCACGTAAATTCGTACAGTTCCACAAGTGTTGACTGGCAAGAAAAACGAAAAGCCTTTTCTGCTGCAACAGATATTCCAATCGCAGATACATCGCTTTGGTTTGTAGAGCAAGGAGCTGATCCGGCAACACAGGCCATTGGGACACTTTCTGCTAAAGAAACGCCTGATAAAGCTTATCGTGTCTATATCTCTTGGGTAGACGGCGAAGGATGGCAACCAACTAAAGTTGAAGAACTTAAAACAAACGATAAGAGATAAAGCACAGAAGTTTTATGGAAGCTTACTGTGCTTTTTTTTTGGAGGTTACATAATGAGAAAAATTGGTATTATTGGGGCAATGGAAGAAGAAGTAGCCATATTAAAAGAAGCAATGGGAAGTGTAGAAGAAGTCACCATTGGTGGTGCAAAATTCTATCTAGGTGAAATTGCTAGTAAAGAAGTTATTTTATTAGAATCAGGCATCGGTAAAGTGAATGCGGCACTAGGAACAACGCTTATGGCAGACCGATTTAAACCAGAGATAATTATTAACACTGGGTCTGCAGGTGGAATGGCTGAGGGACTTGCTGTAGGGGATGTTATCATTTCGGATCGTCTTGCATATGGTGATGTGGATGTAACGGAATTTGGCTATACATATGGTCAAGTTCCACGTATGCCAGCTTTTTACCAAGGTGACGCGGTTCTACTCAAAAAAGCAGAAACCATTTACCGTGATTACTTTTCTACAAGTGAAAATAAAGCCGTATTTGGTTTAGTTATTACCAACGATTCGTTTATTATGCGTCCAGATCAGCATGAAATTATTCGGACATTTTTCCCAGATGTCAAAGCTGTCGAAATGGAAGCAGCTGCGATTGCACAAGTTGCGTATCAATTCGATATTCCGTTTTTAATTATCCGTGCTATTTCGGATTTAGCAAATCAAGAAGCAACAATGTCATTTGATGAATTCATTCATTTGGCAGCGAAACAATCTTCTACTTGTATTATTGAATTACTTAAAACAATTTAAAAAAATTCCTGGAGTTTTTACGCTCCAGGAATTTTTTATTTTACATATTCTTCTGTTAAAGTAAGGAAATCTTCTACATCTTTCGCAGCAAGTTGAACAGCTTCTTCCCAAAAATCTGCTTTACGTAAATCTACACCAAGATGTTTTTCGGCAAGTTGCTCTGTCGTCATGGAACCTGTATCTTTCAGTAGCGCAATATACTTGTCTTCATAGCTTGCACCTTCAGCTTGTGCCTTATGATAAATGCCAAGAGAGAATAGGTAGCCAAAAGTGTAAGGGAAGTTATAGAATGGCACATCTGCAATATAAAAGTGAAGTTTAGAAGCCCAAAACTGCGGATGGTATTCATCTAAAGCATCTAAGTAAGCTTCTCGTTGTGCTTCTTCCATTAAAGAGTTTAATCGGTCAACGGAAACTACGCCTTGTTTACGAGCTTCGTAAAAGTTACTTTCAAATATAAAACGAGCATGGATGTTCATAAAGAAAGCAATACTACGACCAATTTTATCTTCTAGTAAAGTAATTTTTTCTTCTTTTGTTTTAGCGTCTTTGACAGCAGCGTCTGCAATAATCATTTCAGCAAAAGTAGAAGCAGTTTCGGCAACGTTCATTGCATAGTCGGTATTTTCGAAAGGTTCTTCGCGAATGACATCAGAGTGGAATGCATGGCCAAGTTCGTGTGCTAGTGTAGCTACAGTTCCAGGAGCCCCGTCATACGTCATGAAGATTCGACTTTCTTTTTCTACTGGGAAATCAGTACAGAAGCCACCTGGACGCTTATTATCACGGTCTTCCGCTTCAATCCAACCTTTTTCAAAGGCATGTCTCGCGAAGTCTGCCATTTTTGGACTGAACTTGTTGAATTGCTCAATGATAAATTCAGCGCCTTCTTGATACGTATATTTTTTTGGTTCACTAGAGAAAACAAGTGGGGCCTCCACATCGTAAAAACTTAATTTTTCAAGACCTAGTAAATTTGCTTTTCTATCCAAAAAGCGAATAAAAGTCGGTTTGTGCGTTTGGATAACATTCCACATCGACTTAAGCGTTTGTTCATCAAGACGATTAATAGCTAATGGCTCATCTAATATCTTATCCCACTTACGGATATCGTATGTAGCAAGACGGAAGCCGGATAAATGGTTCAATGTATCACTGAAAAGACGAGATTCTTGTTGCCAAACGCGTGTGTATTCTTTAAAAACAGCTTGACGAACTTCGCGGTCCGGATGATTTAATAAATTAAGCGCTTGACCAGCAGAAACATCTTTTTCCTCACCATCCAGCGTGACCTGCATCCGTAATTTGCCTACGAGAGTATCATAATGATCTGACCAGCCGCGATATCCATCAACAGCTAAGGCATTAATGGCAGCTTCTTGTTCTTTACTACCTTTTTTGCGGCGGTTAGTTCGTGCTTCATTTAAAACAAAACTAATTTGTGACAAACCATTTTGCTCCATTAATTCGTTCCAAACACGGTCCGGTACTTGAGCAAACTTATCATGCCATTCATCTTCAGCAGTTGCAAGTGTTGCAACATATTGATAAATTAGCGCAGAAATCTCATTCGCACGAGTGTCATTAATATCGGCAGAAGCGAGGCATTCTAAAAAAGAGCCAGCCGTTAATAAGACTTTAGAGATAGCAGCATTTTGGTTCACTAGTAAAAGGAATTCTGCAGAAGCTTCGACATTTTCAGGAACATCCCATTCAGCAACATTCGTGACAAAACTATCTAAGTCCGCCTTTACTTTTTTTAGGGTTTGCTGTAATTCTTCTGAGCCGCTTCCCCCAGCATATATATTTTCTAAATCCCAAGTCAATGCATAATTTTTCGACATTTGTTTCCCTCCTTGAAAAATAACGTTTCCTTGGGTATTATACCATTTTCTCGGATTTTTTTGTAAAATAAGCAGAAAGATGGTAAAATTTATAGATTATTAGTCTAATTGAATGTATGATAGAATAGACTGTACTAAATAAAAGAATGAGGTGCTAATACGTGCTAAAGCAATTCTCACCAGATAAAATGTTGAATACTCCATTTGGAATAACAGCAGAACAACTTAGGAAAATGGGTAAAACCACGATCTTAACAGATTTAGATAATACGCTGCTCGCATGGGATCAATTAGATGCTACCGATGAAGTAATTAACTGGTTTACGATATTGAAAGAAGAAGGAATCAAGGTAATGATTTTTTCTAACAATAATGAAGAACGAGTTGCTCGCGTGGCAAAAGCAATTGATGTCCCTTATTTAGCTCGGGCAAAAAAACCGCTTGGTGGTAACTTCCGCTGGGCATTAAAAGAAATGGATGCAACGCCAGAAGAAACTGTGATGATTGGGGATCAAATTATGACAGATATATTCGGCGGAAATCGACAAAAATTAACGACCATTTTTGTTCGCCCGGTAAAACAAACAGATGGGATGGCAACAAAATTAAATCGAATGATGGAAAGTGTCATTTTAAAACGATTAGCTAAGAAAAACGAAATCAAGTGGGAGGAATCACTTTGACAGAAGAAATAAGATGTATTGGTTGTGGAGCAATTATTCAAACCGAAGATCCTGACAAGATTGGCTATGCGCCAAAATCATCTTTAAACAATGAACAAGTAATTTGCAAAAGGTGTTTTCGGTTAAAGCATTACAATGAAATACAAGATGTTGCTTTGACAGATGATGATTTTTTACGTATTTTAAACCAAATTAGCTCTAAACAAGCATTAATTGTTTATGTTGTGGATATTTTTGATTTTGATGGAAGTTGGTTACCAGGCCTACCACGTTTTGCTGGAAATAATCCGGTTTTATTAGTGGGAAATAAAGAAGACGTGCTACCAAAATCATTAAAACGTGATAAATTAACACGTTGGATGCGGACACGTGCTAAAGAACAAGGACTATCCGCTACAGATGTTGTACTTGTCAGTGCTGAAAGAGGGCACGGGTTTGATACTTTACTCGAAAAAATTGAGGAACTAAGAAATGGTCAAGATGTTTATGTCGTAGGTTGTACCAACGTTGGAAAATCTACATTGATCAACCGAATTATTAAACAAGCTTCTGGTGAAAACAATGTGATTACTACTTCTCAATTTCCTGGAACGACACTGGATAAAATTGAAATCCCACTGGCGGATGGCAATGTATTAGTAGACACACCAGGAATTATTAATCATCATCAAATGGCTCATTTTATTGATACTACAACGTTAAAAGCTATAACACCGAAAAAAGAAGTTAAACCAGCTGTCTTTCAGTTAAATGAAGAACAAACGCTATTTTTAGGTGCTCTTGCTAGACTAGATTATGTTTCCGGTGGCAGAAAATCACTTGTTGTTTATGTATCAAACAACTTGCCAATTCACCGCACAAAATTAGGAAAAGCAGATGCACTATATGAAAAACAAGCCGGATTAGTACTTCAACCACCGACCGAAGAAGGTATGAAGACACTACCAAAACTAGTTCCTTATACGTTTAATGTGAAAGAAAAAGCGGATATCGTATTTTCAGGACTTGGCTGGGTAACGATTCCAGAAGGTGGCGCAAAAATTACTGCTTGGGTTCCAGAAGGTGTTAGTGCAACTATCCGGACATCACTCGTTTAAATTGAAGGAGGCTTGTCATGTGGAAAAATATGTTGTTATCGGAAATCCTATAAGACACTCTTTATCGCCAGCTATGCAAAATCGGATTTTCCAAGAACTTGGAATGGATGCTGAATATAATTCGGTTTTAATAGAAGAAGACGCTTTTGAAACAGAAATAAAAAAATTAATGGTTTCTGGGATACGTGGATTTAATATTACCACTCCCTTTAAAGAACGTATTTTACCTTTTTTGGACGAGCTTGAGCCTCTTGCAGCTGATTCCGGTGCTGTAAATACGGTACTTCGAAAAGAAGGGAAATGGTACGGTTTCAATACAGATGGCAAAGGCTATTTAGAAGGTTTAGAAGAAATTCGTTCTATCACTGAAAATGATTCGATTTTAATTACTGGAGCAGGTGGTGCAAGTAAAGCTATTTATCTTGCACTCAAAAATCATACAAACGCAAAAATCACCATAGCTAATCGTACTTCGGAAAAAGCGGTTGAAATGACAAAAAATCATGACAATCACTATGCTATGACGCTAGAAGAAGCGGAAAAAAACTTGGCCAATTTTACGATTATTATTCAAACCACATCAATTGGTTTAGAAGCTTCCAAAAATAAAAGTCCTATTTCACTTTCCAACTTAACGAAAGGAACCATTTGTTCTGATATTATTTATAATCCAGCTGAAACAGCATTTTTGAAAGAAGCCAAGAAAAACGGCGCGATTATCCAAAATGGTTTGTCCATGTTTGTTAATCAAGGTGCTTTAGCTTTTGAAATATGGACTGGTGTAAAACCAAAACGATCACTGATGAAAGAAGCAGTACTCGAACAATTAGGAGGAAACTAATGTTAACAGCCACACAAAAACGTTTTTTAAGAAAAGAAGCACATAACATCCAACCAATTTTCCAAGTAGGAAAAGGAAGCGTGTCACCAAACTTAATTATCCAAGTAAAAGAAGCGCTAGAAGCAAGGGAATTAATTAAAATTTCTATTCTGCAAAATTGCGAAGAAGATAAGCAAACTGTTGCGGAAAAAATTAGTAGTCGTACAGGAGCGGATATCGTACAGGTAATTGGCAGAACAATTATTCTATACAAAACATCTGTTAATAAGCAGCAAATCAAGTTACCGTAATTTGGAGGAAATAGGTGATGAAACATAAAGTCGGTATTTTGGGCGGCACATTCGATCCACCACATTTAGCGCACTTACGTATGGCGGAAGAAGCTAAAAAACAATTAGGGCTAGAAAAAGTTCTTTTTCTACCTAATAAAATCCCTCCGCACAAGCAAATTAGCGGAATGGCATCTAGTGAGGCACGATTAGAAATGCTTCAATTAATGATTGAGGATAACGACTATTTTGAAGTGGATCCGCGTGAATTAGGTCGCGTGGGAAAGTCCTATACGTATGATACGATGCGTGATATGATAAGCGAACAGCCTGATACGGATTTCTATTTTATTATCGGTGGCGATATGGTAGAATATTTGCCGAAGTGGTATCATATAGATGACTTAGTAAAAATGGTGACATTTGTTGGGGTTAATCGCCCAAGCTATCAAGCCGAAGTTTCTTGTGAAGTAATCCAGCTTACTATGCCGGAAATGCAGATTTCTTCTACTGAAATTCGTCATGATATCGAAAATGCAGAATTTTTTTTACCAGAAAAAGTATGGTCATATATAAAGGAGCATCAGCTTTATGGAAAGAAATGAAGTGTTAAAAAAAGTAGAAGCAGCTATGCCGAATGAACGTTTCAAACACACGTTAGGCGTAGAAAAAGCAGCTGTAGAACTTGCAGAACATTATCATATGGATGTCGAGAAAGCGAGAATAACCGCTCTACTACATGATTATGCAAAATACTATCGAGATGAGGACGCAATAAAGATTATTGAAAATGAACAGTATGATCCTCGACTACTCAAGTTTCATCGTTCCTTATGGCATGCCCCGGTTGGCGCTTATTTAGCGGAAACGGAATTTGGCATTACAGATAATGAGATATTGGAAGCAATACGACTACACACAACTGGAAGTGCCTCCATGACAGACTTTGATAAGCTAATTTATTTAGCTGATTACACAGAACCTGGTAGAACTTTTCCAGGTGTATATAAGGCGCGCAGACTGGCCCTTAAATCATTGGATGAAGCAATGTTATTTGCCTTATCTAACACAATTACGCATTTGATCAAAAAGAACCAATCAGTATTTCCAGATACACTGGATGCTTATAATTATTTTGTTAATTTAAATTTGGAAGGAGACTATTAATAATTTGAACAGTTATGATACATTAATGCTGACCGCAAAGGCAGCAGATGATAAAAGAGCAGAGGATATTTTAGCGTTAGACATGAAGGGGTTATCAAGTTTTGCCGATTATTTCGTTATCTGTCACGGTAATTCTGACAAACAAGTGCAAGCAATCGCTCGTGAAATTAAAGAAAAAGCATTAGAAAATCAAGTAGATGTAAAACGGTTAGAAGGATTTGATGCAGCACAATGGATTTTAATTGATTTAGGCGATGTGATTATTCACGTGTTCCATAAAGAAGAGCGTTCATACTATAATTTAGAAAAACTATGGGGAGACGCACCGTTAGTAGATGTTTCTGCTGCGTTTGTTTCTTAAATAATTTCAAAATGGGCGGGAATGTTTCTCGCCTGTTTTTTTAAGGAGAAAAAGCTATGAGTTATGAATATTTTCCAGGATTTTATGATCGGTTAATGGATTCAGAGCTATATGATGAATGGGTTCAATTTTCTATGGATTTTATTGGTGATCAGCCACAAGAAATACTTGATTTAGCATGTGGTACAGCTGAATTTGCGATTCGTTTAAGTTTTTTAGGTCATAGGGTGACAGGGATAGATTTTTCCGCAGAAATGGTCGCTGTTGCAAAAGAAAAAGTCGCTGCAGCAGAAATAGAGTTGCCAATTTTTGAGCAAGATATGTCAAAACTTTCTTTAAAGCAAACTTATGATGTCATTACTTGTTTTTGCGATTCGCTTAATTATTTAGAAACAGAAAAGGCGTTAGAAGATACAATTCAAGCTGTGTCAACGCATTTAAAACCAAATGGACTTTTTTTGTTCGATGTTCATTCTCTTTATAAGATAGATAAGGGTTTCAAAGATTATTCATACGGGGACAGTGAAGAAGAAATTTCTACAATTTGGAATTCTTTTCCAGGTGAATTTCCTCATTCAGTGGAGCATGAGCTTACTTTCTTTATTTTAGGTGAAGATGAAACCTACCATCGAGTGGATGAACTTCACAAGGAACGAACTTTTCCAATTGCTACTTATGAAGCACTCTTAAAAAAACATCACTTTACGAAAATGGATGTTTATGCTGATTTCACCCAAGAAAAACCAACCGATACCAGTGAAAGAATATTTTTCGTTGCTAGAAAGTAATTATCCATGATTACTTTCTTTTTTTATGCGCTTTTAGAAATACTCGGCAAAAAGGGATTCTTAAATATACGGCGAATATTATAATTAAGGGAGGTGATATCCATATTGGAATGGCTTAAAAAGTATAAATTTCATGTATTAATTACTGTTCTAGTTATTTGTGCTTGCCTCATTTACTTACTACTGCCAGATGATCAGATAGATGAAGTAACAGAAAATTTGGCAGTTACAGAGGCACCTAACACAGACAAAGATGGGATAAAAGAAGCTAAATACATCTATATTGATATCAAGGGTTCCGTCCGCTCACCTGGCGTTTATGAACTCCCATTAGATGCTAGAGTACAAGATGCAGTCAAAATCGCTGGAGGTCTCACAGACGAAGCAGATATCGCGAAGCTCAATTTAGCCGAAAAACTAAAAGACGAAATGAGCATTTATGTTTATAGGAAGGGAGAACAAGGTTCAGAAACTAACACTACTAATAGCGGACAAACTAATGCCTCAACTGATGGAAAAGTGAATCTCAATACAGCTTCTGCATCTGATTTACAACAAATTCCAGGTATTGGTGAATCAAAAGCAACTGCTATTATTGAATTTCGAGAAAAAGAAGGCTTATTTCAAACTATGAAAGATTTACAAAAGGTAACCGGCATAGGAGAGAAAACAGTAGAAAAATTAAAAGAATATTTGGATGTAAAATAATAAAAGTGGTTGACGAACTTCCTCTTGAACACCTATACTAATATTTATCAAATCATAAGGGAGTTTTTAGTGTGCAAAGAATCGCATGGGATCAGTTTTTTATGGCGCAAAGTCATTTAATATCATCACGAAGCACGTGTACAAGATTAATGGTAGGTGCGACAATTGTTCGAGATAAACGGATTATTGCAGGTGGATACAATGGTTCCATAGCTGGTGGAGATCATTGTGCTGAACATGGTTGTTACGTTGTCGATGGACATTGTATCCGCACAATTCATGCCGAAATGAATGCAATTTTACAATGTGCTAAGTTTGGTGCAACAACAGATAAAGCTGAATTATATGTAACACATTTTCCTTGCCTAGCATGTACTAAATCAATTATTCAGGCTGGAATAAAGAAAGTCTATTTTGCTAAAGATTATAAGAATCATCCATATGCATTAGAACTATTTAACATCGCTGGTGTAGAATTACAAAAAGTGGAATTTGATGAATCTGTTCTTCAAATAAATAATTGGAATGCAGAAAAAATGCGCACTTTAGTAAAAGAAGCAGCAGTTGAAGTAAATATTACCCCAGAAAAAGCAGAACAACTTTATCAAAATATTTCAGAAAAGTTGACTTAAACCGGGAGGGGACGTTATCGAGCGCTATTTGGCTATTGTTATTTTAGCTATTATCTGCACCACTTTTGTCGGCTCTTTCGTTCCCATGTGTATCTGTTTGCTCCTGATTTTTGCTTTTAGAAAGAAATCCAAACTTCTTTTTCTTTTTATCCTCGTCTATCTTTTTACAAGTTGCTTTTTATTTTTAGTTGATAAGATGAATGAATCTTCTCATACTGCAGGAGAATTTAGCGGAAACTGTCAATTAATTAATGATCTAAAAGTCGATGGAGACAGTTTTCAAGCAGTGGTTCGTTGCGAGAAAGAGAAATTCCAATTAACTTATAAAATCCCTACAGAAGAAGAACAAAAGCGTTTGAAAAATCTTGTGTATGGGCAATTTGTATCTATAAATGGTAGCTTAGAAGAACCTTCCGTTAACCGAAATCAAAACCAATTTAATTACAAAGATTACCTTCAGCACAAAAACATGAACTATCTTCTCCAAGCTGCTACGCTTCATGTGTCTAAGCCAACTTCGCCATCCATATTAATGCGCATCCAAAATGTCCGTCTACGTTTAGTTAATCATCTAACGGAGCAAATTTCCTCAGAAATAAATCCTTATTTTCTAGCTCTAATCGCTGGTGATAAAAATGGTTTCGATACAGATATGTATGAGGCATATCAACAAATGGGTGTTGTTCACTTGTTAGCAATCTCAGGGCTTCATGTTAATTTACTTATTGGAGCAATTTACTTTTTATTTCTAAGAGTTGGTATAATTAGAGAGCGAGCCATTTTGTTTCTGCTTATTTTTTTACCATTCTATGTTGTTTTAACAGGGGCAAATGCACCCGTTATTCGAGCAGCCACAATGACTGGCTTACTTTTGCTTTCAGAAAGGATTTCTAGTAGATGGAGTTCATTTTCTGTTATTTGTTTATCGTTTATTTTGTTTTTCTTTTTACAACCTTACATTATATATGAAGTTGGATTTCAACTTTCTTTTGCCGTATCTTTTGGAATTATTTTATCTTCGCGCCAGCTTTTAAGAAGACAGCAGCATCCGCTAGCTAAGTCACTGGCCATTTCCTTTATATCTACTATGATGTCTTCCGTTGTTATGATGTATCATTTCTATTCATTCTCTTGGGTAGGCATTTTCTTTAATTTGCTCTATGTACCAATTTTTGCAATGATTATCTTGCCAGGATGTTTTCTCATTTTTTTATTATCATTAATATCTTCCAAGTTAATCATAATCCCAGAAAAAGCACTTACTATTTTTATTCAAGTAATAGAGAGTTTAACAGATTTGTTAGCAAAAATCCCATATCAAACCATAATAACTGGTAGGCCAACAACAGTTATGTTCGTTCTATTAATTATCACTATACTTCTCTTTTTTTATCGATGGCAAAAGAAATCTTTTCCGATTGGTTTATTTATTGGCTTTTGTTGTCTCTGTTATCTATCAAGTTTCAATTTTACCGGAAAAGTCAGTTTTATTGACGTAGGGCAAGGTGACAGTATTTTAATTCAATTACCTTATAACCAAGGAAACTATTTAATTGACACTGGTGGACAGTTACCATTTTCCAAAGAATCATGGGCGATAAAGAAGAAGCCTTATACTGTTGGAGGGAGTACGCTAACACCAGTATTAAAATCTAAAGGAATTCGCACACTAGATAAGGTAATAATTACACATAGTGATGCGGATCATATGGAAGGTTTAGATGACTTACAAAAAAATATCACGATTAAAGAACTGATTTTTGCTAAAGGTGCAGAAAATAAAACGATAATGAAACAAACACTTAAAGTGATGCCAGAAGTAAAGCGAACAATCATTTTAGCAGGAGCTAAGTGGCAAGTTGGTAATAGTACTTTTGAATGCTTATATCCAGAGCAATCAGGCAATGGAGGCAATGATGATTCTATTGTATTAAAAGCAAATTTGGACAATAAAATATGGCTTTTTACAGGAGATTTAGAATCGAGTGGGGAACGAGCAATTTTAGATAAGCCAATCCAAGCAGATATTTTAAAAGTTGGTCATCATGGCAGTAAAACCTCCAGCTCAAAAGAATTCATCCAAAAAGTGACACCAAAATTTGCCATCATTTCATGTGGAGTCGAAAATCAATTTGGACATCCTCATGAAGAAACAATAAAAACATTAGAGGATAGAAATGTCACTATTATAAGAACAGATCTGAGCGGTGAAATCAACTATACGTTTGGAGCAGGGTTTCGAACCACATTTAAATAAAACTTGCTATCTCTTATTTCATGTTTTACCATAGAGAAAGAGAAATAAGAATGAAGTGAGGCGAAATAGATGCTACCAGAATGGAAACAGATTCGTTCAAAGAAAATCAGCCCAGTATATTTAATCATTGGTACAGAAGATTATATTATTAACGAAACAAAACAACTTTTAATAGATAATATTTTAGCCGGGGAAGAAGTAGAATTTAATTATGCAAATCTTGATTTAGAAGAAATACCAATAGAAGCAATTGTGCAAGAAGCGGAAAGTATGCCGTTTTTTGGTGACAAACGCTTAGTAATGGCAAACAACCCGATTTTTTTAACATCAGAAAAAAGCAAAAATAAAGTGGAACACGACACAGTTAAACTAGAAGCATATCTAAATGAACCAGTTGACTATTCAGTGCTATGCTTTGTGGCACATGTCGAGAAGTTGGATGAGCGAAAAAAACTCACTAAACTCCTCAAAAAAACGGCTACGATAATTGAAGCAAAAAGACCTAATGAAAGTGAACTAAAGAAGTGGATTGGCACTAAATTAAGTGAGAACAATATGCAAATGTCCCAAGCGGCAATTACGCGGCTTACTGAATTAACAAGTGGTCAACTTACAACCGCGATGAATGAATTGCAAAAATTAATGCTATATTGCTTTGAAACGAAAGAAATCACGATTCAAGATGTAGAATCTTTAGTTGTTCGATCATTAGAACAAAATATTTTCTTGTTACTAGACAAAATGATTGCGATGGATATTGCTGGTGCACTTCGAATTTATTATGATTTATTAAAACAAAAAGAAGAGCCTATCAAAATTCTAGCATTAATTTCTAGTCAGTTTAGACTATTAAACCAATTAAAATTACTAGAACAGCAAGGGTATTCACAGCAACAAGCTGTCACCAAGCTGAAAGTGCATCCATTTCGAATTAAACTAGCTTCTAAACAAGCGAAGAACTTTTCAGAAAGCCAACTAAATCAAGCATTAAAACGATTAGCTGAAATAGATTATGAAATGAAAACTGGTTTTGGCGATAAAGAACAAAAACTAGAGTGGTTTTTGTTTGAATTACAAGACAATCGACAAAAGACGGTATGAAAATAAGCTTTGTTTAATGCAGACAAAGCTTATTTAAAAAATAAAAAACACCACACAAGGTGTGATGTTTTATACCGGAATCGGTATTATTTAGCTAATTTAGCAGCTAAGCGAGATTTGTTGCGAGCAGCATTATTTTTATGAATCAATCCTTTGCTCACAGCGCTATCTAATTTTTTTGATGCTTCTACGTAAAGATCTTTCGCGTTGTCCGCGTTGTTTGCAGCTGCTTCATCAAATTTCTTGATAGCAGTACGCATTGCAGAACGTTGAGATGCATTACGGCTGTTACGAGTTTCAGCAGTTTTTACACGTTTAATTGCAGATTTAATATTTGGCATTCCATTCACCTCCGTCCAAACTAATGAGGTAGTATTTATTTCATATAACATACCTTTTTAAATTATATCAGAACAAATGCTATTATACCGAAATCACAGCAATATTGCAATAATACTTTCCATTTTATTTTAAATTTATCTGTAAACAATAAAGAAGTCATTGAATGTTAAGCGTTCTACTGATATAATCAAGGATAGCTTGCCATCGGATTTATGCGATGAGTTCTAATCAGGAGCTGGGGAAATGAACAAAGAAGAAATGAATGCAAGACAAAAGAAAATTAGAAACTTTTCGATTATCGCGCATATAGATCATGGTAAATCTACACTCGCCGATCGGATTCTAGAAAAAACTGGTGCTTTAACGCATCGTGAAATGAAAAATCAGCTACTAGATTCGATGGATTTAGAACGTGAACGCGGGATAACCATTAAATTAAATGCTGTACAACTAAAATATAAAGCAAAAGACGGAGAAACATATATTTTTCATCTGATTGATACACCAGGGCATGTCGATTTTACGTATGAAGTATCTCGAAGTTTAGCTGCTTGTGAAGGTGCTATTCTTGTTGTAGATGCTGCACAAGGTATTGAAGCGCAGACACTCGCAAATGTTTATTTAGCACTAGACAACGACTTAGAGATTTTACCAGTCATTAATAAGATTGATTTACCTGCCGCAGATCCAGAAAGAGTCCGTGAAGAAATTGAAGACGTGATTGGTCTTGACGCATCTGACGCTGTTCTTGCATCCGCAAAATCAGGAATCGGAATTGAAGATATTCTCGAACAAATCGTTGAAAAAGTTCCAGAACCAACTGGAGATGTTACTAAACCACTAAAAGCACTTATTTTTGACTCTGTGTTCGATGCCTATCGTGGGGTTATTGCGAACATTCGAATTATGGATGGTGTCGTAAAAGCTGGCGACAGAATCAAAATGATGTCCAATGGGAAAGAATTTGAAGTGACAGAAGTAGGCGTATTCTCGCCAAAAGCCACGCCACAAGATGAATTACTTGTTGGGGATGTTGGTTACTTAACCGCTGCAATTAAAAACGTAGGAGATACGCGTGTTGGTGATACCATTACTCTCGCTAATAATCCTGCAGAAGAAGCATTAGATGGTTACCGTAAGCTCAATCCAATGGTTTATTGTGGACTGTATCCAATTGATTCATCTAAATACAATGATCTTCGTGATGCACTTGAAAAACTAGAATTGAATGACTCGGCTTTACAATTTGAAGCAGAGACTTCTCAAGCTTTAGGATTTGGGTTCCGTTGTGGTTTCTTAGGATTACTACATATGGAAATCATCCAAGAACGAATCGAACGCGAATTTAATATCGATTTAATTACAACTGCGCCTAGTGTTATTTATCACGTGAATCTAACAGATGGATCGAATATCATTGTCGATAACCCAGCTGAAATGCCTGAACCAGGCGTAATCGAAAGCGTGGAAGAACCATATGTAAAAGCAACTGTAATGGTACCTAATGATTATGTTGGTGCAGTTATGGAACTTGCGCAAAACAAACGCGGGAATTTTATTACGATGGAATATTTAGATGACATTCGGGTAAGTATTGTTTATGAAATCCCGTTATCCGAAATTGTTTATGACTTTTTCGATCAATTAAAATCCTCTACCAAAGGGTATGCTTCCTTTGATTATGAGTTAATTGGCTATAAAGCTTCGAAACTTGTAAAAATGGATATTCTTCTAAATGCTGAAAAAGTCGATGCATTAAGCTTTATCGTTCATCGTGATTTTGCCTACGAACGTGGGAAAATCATCGTAGAAAAATTAAAAGAACTTATCCCAAGACAACAGTTTGAAGTTCCTATTCAAGCAGCAATTGCAACCAAAATAGTTTCTCGTTCCACTATCAAAGCACTCCGAAAAAACGTACTTGCGAAATGTTATGGTGGGGATGTATCGCGTAAACGAAAACTGCTTGAAAAACAAAAAGAAGGTAAAAAACGAATGAAACAAATCGGATCTGTGGAAGTTCCACAAGAAGCCTTCATGGCAATCTTGAAAATGGATGAAACAAAATAATGAATCTAAAAAGGGTTGTATCTCGAGTTTAATTTCTCAAGATACAACCCTTTTTTAATTTGGATTTAATAAAGAGTTGCTTTTCTTTTCCATACTTACATATGGAAGGGATTACTCGGATTTTAACAGTTGCCAAAAAGGGGAACATAAAACGGTTGGTGATGACATCTAATTTTGGTGCGGTTGGTTTTAGTACTATGGATAAGATGACAATAACGACCGAGGAAAATAGGAAAGGTTTATCTGCATATGAAAAATCTAAACTTCTAGTTGAAAAAGCAGCATGGCAATTTATGGAAGGAGAAACAGGATTAGAATTTGTGACGATTAATCCAGTAGCTATTTTTGGACTTGCTCAAAGTAATCATGTATCTGGAAGCGTTAACTGATTAACAGGTTTATTAAATGAATCAATGAAACTCGTCATTGATATTCCACTCAATGTGGTTGACCTGCATATTTGCGCAATAACTACTCCTGAAGCAAATGAAGATAGATTTATCGCATCTGCTGACGGAGTAATTTCGATGGCAGACATTGCAGAATTACTCCGCCAAAAACGACCAAATCTTATCGCAAAAATGCCTAAGAAAGCATTACCAAATTTCGCAATTAAAGTAGTGGCGCTCTTTAACAAGTAGGCGAAATAAGGGGAATTTCTTCTCCATATGAACCGTCATGTTAACAATTCAAAAGCAAAAGAAGTATTAGGCTGGACACAGATTGCAATAAAAGAAGAGAGCGTTCTTGCTGCGAGCGATAGTTTGGTAAAGTATGGTTTGTTAGATTAAAAGCATAATCCTACACATAAGTAGATGAAAATATGTTAAACTGTCTAGTGGACATCCGAGCTGTTTTTCAGATAAAAATGTACGGATTATGACTTTAAAGGAATTGATAAAAATGATAAACGAAAACCAATCAAGTAATAGTTCATCAGCAATATATATTCACATTCCTTTCTGTGAACATATTTGCTATTACTGTGACTTTAATAAAGTATTTCTCGAAGGACAACCTGTCGATGAATATGTTGATTTACTTATAAAAGAAATGAAGTTAACTGTAAATAAAACAGGCACTGAACCAGTAGACACCGTTTTTGTTGGTGGGGGGACACCTACTACATTAAACGAAGCACAAATTGCCAAACTTTGTACAGCGGTTCAAGAAATTTTCCCATTAAAGAAAGAGGCAGAATTCTCCTTTGAAGCAAATCCAGGAGACCTTTCGATTAGTAAATTGCAAACGATGAAAGATTATGGTGTTAATCGAATCAGCATGGGAGTACAAAGCTTTAATAATGACTTACTCAAAAAAATCGGCCGGATTCACACGGTCAAAGATGTGTATCAATCCGTAGAAAATATGAGAACAGTAGGATTTGAAAATGTCAGCATTGATTTGATTTTTAGTTTACCAGGACAAACCGAAGCTGATTTCAAAGATACTTTGAGTCAAGCTTTGACCTTGAATTTGCCACATTATTCCGCTTATTCACTTATTATTGAACCAAAAACAATTTTTTACAATTTGATGCAAAAAGGAAAACTTTTTCTTCCCGGGCAAGACGCGGAAGCAAATATGTATGATTTACTCTTGAATGAAATGGAAAAGCATGGTCGTAAGCAATATGAAATAAGTAATTTTGCCAAAGAAGGATATGAGAGTAAACATAATATGACTTATTGGAGTAATGAGCGTTATTACGGATTCGGAGCCGGAGCGCATGGATACATTGGAAACACTCGTTACAGTAACTTTGGTCCGATTAAAAAATATATGGAACCGCTACAAGAAAATAAATTACCAGTTTTTCAACAAAAAGAATTAACATTGAAAGAAAAGATGGAAGAAGAAATGTTTTTAGGCCTTAGAAAAGTAAACGGTGTCGACAAAACGGCTTTTCGACAAAAATTTGGCCAAGATTTAGAGGCTGCTTTTTCAAAAGCAATTCAAAAAACAACAGCAAAAGGGTGGCTAGAAAATAACGGGGAAAATGTGGCACTTACGAGAAATGGACGATTTTTAGGGAATAATGTTTTCCAAGAATTTCTGTAAAAACGCATCATCTGACCATTTTTGACCAAACAATCCTACTTTAGTCTGAAATTGAGTGTTTTCGGTTGACTAAGCTAGAATTGTTTGGTAAATTTATACTTGTATTTAGCACTTGACGTTATTGAGTGCTAAAAGAGGTGATAGATATGTTAACAGAAAGACAACTTTTTATTTTCCGTGCCATCATCGATCATTTCACTTGGACTATTCAGCCAGTTGGTTCGAAAAATTTGCTGAAAGAGAAGTCGTTACCATACAGCTCAGCGACTATCCGAAACGAGATGGGTGTTTTAGAAGAATATGGTTTTATTGAAAAAACACATTCTTCCTCAGGACGTGTCCCCTCAGAAAAAGGTTATCGCTTTTATGTCGATTATCTACTCAAGCCTAAAAAGCTAGATAAATCTGACAGGCAAATGATTCGTTCTTTTTTTTCGGAAAACTATTACGAGATGGAAGGGCTTATCCAAAATTCAGCATCGATGTTATCCGATTTAACTAATTACACGTCCATTTTACTTGGCCCTGAAGCGACGAAAAATCATTTAAGCGGCTTTAGATTTGTACCAATAAATCAATTTCAAGCAATGCTCATTTTAATAACTGATCAAGGACATGTTGATAACCATCTCGTTACAATACCTGAGGGCACGACGCTATCAGATATTGAACGTATGGTAAACATCTTAAATGAACGATTGGTTGGGCTTTCGCTGGATGATTTAAAAGTACAAATACCAATGGAAGTGAAAGAATTACTTGAAAAACACGTAAGAAACTATGAAAGTTTTATGCATGTTTTTTCCGATTCTTTCGCACAAGCAAGTCAACAAAAAGTGTATATTGGTGGGAAAACAAATATTTTCAATCAACCAGAATTTCATGACATTAATAAAGTCCGTGAGATGCTGCGTTTGATGGAAGAAGAACAAGATGTTTATGAGCTATTCAGAGATATTCCAGATGGCTTACAAGTGAAGATTGGCCGAGAAAACAATAATAGTCTAATGGAAGATTGTAGTATCATTACCGCAACTTACAATATTGCTGGGGAGCGTGTCGGTGGCATTGTCCTCCTTGGTCCGACTAGAATGGAATACAGTCGGATGATGGGATTAGTTGATGTAATGAGCAGAGATTTAACCGATGTGTTAACGAAACTTTATCGTGATAACCAAAAATAGGAAGGCTGAAAAAGCAAACGTTTTTTCAGGAGGTGGCAATCGTGTCTGAGAAAAAAAATAAAAAAGAAAAACTAGCTGACGAAATCGAACAAGAAGAATTAGATGTTTTAACAGAATCAGATGACTCAGCTGAAGAAGTAGAGGAAGAGAATTCTTTAACCGAAGATCAAGCGAAAATTTTGGAACTTGAGAACAAACTTGATGAGATGGAGAATCGTTATCTGCGAACGCAAGCAGATTTTGATAATGTCAAAAAAAGACATACAGCTGAACTTGATGCTAAGCAAAAGTATCGTTCACAAAGTTTAGCGCAAGATTTACTTCCAGCTCTAGACAGTTTTGAAAAAGCACTTGCAACAAAAGCGGAACAAGAAGAAGTCAAGCAGATTTTAAAAGGAATGGAAATGGTTTACAACCAAATTCTTGTTGCTTTTGAAAAAGAAGGTATCGAAGTAATTCCAGCTGTTGGAGAGCAATTTGACCCGAATCTCCATCAAGCAGTTATGCAAGATAGCGATGAAAGTGCAGCAAGCAATGAAATTACGGCTGAGCTTCAAAAAGGTTACAAATTAAAAGATCGCGTTATTCGCCCGTCCATGGTAAAAGTAAATCAATAAAAAATAATAACTTAATTCACAGGAGGAAATAACAATGAGTAAAATTATCGGAATTGACTTAGGAACAACAAACTCTGCAGTCGCAGTATTAGAAGGCGGAGAAGCAAAAATTATCCCTAATCCAGAAGGCGCACGTACAACACCTTCTGTTGTTGGCTTTAAAAATGGCGAACGTCAAGTAGGGGAAGTAGCGAAACGTGCTGCTATTACAAACCCAAATACTATTAGTTCCATTAAACGCCACATGGGTACTAACTACAAAGAAACAATCGAAGGAAAAGACTATTCTCCACAAGAAATTAGTGCGATTATTCTTCAATATCTAAAAAGCTATGCAGAAGATTATCTTGGTGAAACAGTAGACAAAGCGGTTATCACTGTTCCTGCATACTTCAACGATGCACAACGTCAAGCAACAAAAGACGCTGGTAAAATCGCTGGCTTAGAAGTAGAACGTATTATTAACGAACCTACAGCAGCAGCACTTGCTTATGGTATGGATAAAACAGAAACAGACCAAACAATCCTTGTATTCGACCTTGGTGGCGGTACATTTGACGTATCTATCTTAGAATTAGGCGACGGCGTATTTGAAGTACATTCTACTGCCGGCGATAATGAATTAGGTGGAGATGACTTCGATAAAAAAATCATTGACTACCTAGTTGCTGAATTTAAAAAAGACAATGGTATTGATTTAAGCCAAGACAAAATGGCGCTTCAACGTTTAAAAGATGCTGCTGAAAAAGCGAAAAAAGATCTTTCTGGCGTAACAAGCACACAAATTTCCCTACCATTTATTACAGCAGGAGAAGCTGGACCACTTCACTTAGAAGTTACGCTTACTCGTGCGAAATTTGATGAACTAACACATGATTTAGTGGAACGTACAATCGCTCCTACTCGTCAAGCTTTAAAAGATGCTAACCTTTCTGCTAGCGATATTGACCAAGTTATCTTAGTTGGTGGATCTACTCGTATTCCAGCAGTTCAAGAAACAATTAAAAAAGAATTAGGCAAAGAACCACATAAAGGTGTAAATCCAGATGAAGTTGTAGCAATGGGTGCTGCAATTCAAGGTGGTGTTATCACTGGTGATGTGAAAGACGTTGTACTACTTGACGTTACTCCACTTTCCCTTGGTATCGAAACAATGGGTGGCGTGATGACTACACTAATCGAACGCAATACAACTATTCCAACTTCTAAATCACAAACATTCTCTACGGCAGCTGATAACCAACCAGCAGTAGATATCCATGTGCTTCAAGGTGAACGTCCAATGGCAAAAGACAATAAAACATTAGGTCGTTTCCAATTAGCAGACATTCCAGCAGCACCACGCGGAATTCCTCAAATCGAAGTATCCTTTGATATCGACAAAAATGGTATCGTAACCGTTCGCGCGAAAGATCTTGGAACTGGTAAAGAACAAAATATCGTGATTAAATCTTCTTCAGGTTTAACAGATGAAGAAATCGAAAAAATGGTTCAAGATGCAGAAGCTAACGCAGAAGAAGATAAAAAGAACAAAGAAAACGCTGAACTTCGCAACAATGCTGACCAATTAGTATTCACTGTTGATAAAACATTGAAAGAATTAGAAGGCAAAGTAGACGAAGATGAAGTGAAAAAAGCAGAAGCTGCACGTGATGAATTACAAGAAGCGCTTAAAGGTGAAGATTTCGAAGCAATCAAAGAAAAAACAGATAGCTTAAACGAAATCGTTCAAAACTTATCCGTTAAATTATATGAACAAGCTGCCGCAGAACAACAAGCAGCTGCTGGCGAAGATGGTCAAGAAGCTCCTAAAAATGACGATGTAGTGGATGCGGAATTTGAAGAAGTAAATGACGACGATAAAGAAAGCAAATAATCTTTTAAAAAAGCTAGTTAAAGAGTCAAAGTCTACTGTGGCTTTGGCTTTTTATCTGAAATAAACTTTTTACAACATGACTTTCAAGTGTTACAATACTTTAGGACTATAAAAATCTATTATGGACAGGAGTGATGGCGGATGGCAAAACGAGATTACTATGAAGTGCTTGGTATTTCCAAGAGTGCCTCAGCAGACGAAATAAAAAAAGCTTACCGGAAACTGTCCAAGCAGTATCATCCGGATATAAATAAAGAAGCCGGTGCAGATGAAAAATTCAAAGAAATATCTGAAGCCTATGAAATTTTAAGCGACACACAAAAACGCGCGCAATATGATCAATACGGTCATGTCGACCCAAATCAAGGTTTCGGAGGCGGCGCTGGCGGTTACAGCAGTGGCGGGTTCTCTGGATTTGAAG
Source organism: Listeria ivanovii subsp. ivanovii (assembly GCF_900187025.1). Lineage (GTDB taxonomy): Bacteria > Bacillota > Bacilli > Lactobacillales > Listeriaceae > Listeria > Listeria ivanovii. The sequence goes on along the minus strand of NZ_LT906478.1, from coordinate 1,484,136 downwards.
ACATCTTTGATACATTTTTTGGTGGCGGTGGACGTCAACAAGATCCAAATGCACCAAGACAAGGTAGCGATTTACAATATACGATGCGCCTTAAGTTCAAAGAAGCAGTTTTTGGTAAAGACGCAGAAATCGAAATTCCGCGTGAAGAAAACTGTGATACTTGTCACGGGTCAGGGGCAAAACCAGGAACTACACCAGAAAAATGTAGCCACTGTGGTGGTAAAGGTTCTATCAATGTGGAACAAAACACGCCATTTGGTCGTGTAGTAAACAAACGGACATGTCAATACTGTAATGGTACTGGTAAAGAAATTAAAGAAAAATGTGCGACATGTCATGGTAAAGGTCGCGTAACTAAAACGAAGAAAATTAAAGTGAAAGTACCTGCTGGTGTGAACGATGGCCAACAAATGCGCGTATCTGGTGAAGGAGAAGCTGGTATCAACGGCGGACCTAGTGGCGACTTATATGTTGTATTTGTCGTTATCCCAGATGAGTTTTTCGAACGAGAAGCAGACGATATTTATGTGGAAGTACCAATCACTTTCGTCCAAGCTACTTTAGGTGATGAGATTGATGTTCCAACAGTTCATGGCAAAGTACGCTTGAAAATCCCTAGTGGAACACAAACAGGAACCACTTTCCGCTTGCGTGGTAAAGGAGTTCCGCATCTTCGTGGTAACGGAACAGGTGATCAACATGTTATCGTGAAAGTGATTGTACCGAAAAAACTAGATGACAAACAAAAAGAAATTTTACGTGAATTTGCTTCTACTACTGGAGACAAAGTAGATGAGCAAACATCCGGTTTCTTTGACAAAATGAAACGAGCTTTTAAAGGCGATTGATGAGTGAGGAGAGGTCGATAGTTGTGCGAAAAGCAACCATCGACCTTTTCTACATACTAAAGGAGTGTTAAAAATGGAATGGTCAGAAGTGGAAGTCCATACAACCAATGAAGCAGTGGAACCTGTCGCAAATGTACTTACGGAATTCGGTGCAGCAGGCGTATCCATTGAAGATGTAGCCGATTTTTTACGTGAACGAGAAGATAAGTTTGGTGAAATCTATGCATTAAAACGAGAAGACTATCCAGAAGATGGTGTGATTATTAAAGCCTACTTCTTGAAAACAACCGAATTTATCAAGCAAATCCCAGAAATCGAAAAAACAATAAAGAATCTTACTACATTCGATATTCCACTTGGTAAATTCCAATTTGTTGTCAATGATGTAGATGACGAAGAGTGGGCTACAGCTTGGAAAAAATATTATCATCCAGTCCAAATTACTGACAGAATTACGATTGTTCCTAGTTGGGAATCCTATACACCATCAGCAAATGAAATCATTATCGAACTAGACCCAGGAATGGCTTTTGGAACCGGCACCCATCCGACAACACAATTATGCATCCGGGCACTAAGCGACTATCTGCAACCGGGAGACCGATTAATTGATGTTGGGACTGGTTCTGGAGTCTTGAGCATTGCAAGTGCTAAACTGGGGGCTAAATCCATTCTAGCAACGGATTGGGATGAAGTAGCTATTCGCGCCGCAGAAGAAAATATTCGTTTAAATAAAACAGATACTATTGTCACGGTAAAACAAAATAACTTGCTTCAAGATATCAATCAAACAAACATCGATATCATTGTCGCGAATATTTTAGCGGAAGTTATTTTACTTTTCCCAGAAGATGTCTATGCGGCACTTAAACCAGATGGTATATTTATTGCATCCGGAATTATCCAAGAGAAAGCGAAGATAGTTGAAGAAGCGCTAAAAAACGCTGGACTCATTATTGAAAAAATCGAGCAACAAGGGGATTGGGTTGCGATTATTTCCAAACGAGGAGTGGAATAAATGCAGCGTTATTTTATTAATCAAGTGTTAGAAAATGATTCAGAACAAATTCAAATCACTGGAGAAAACTTTCACCACATAACTCGTGTGATGCGCATGAAACCTAACGACCAAGTTTATCTTGTTTTTTCGAACAAGCAAACAGCCATAGCTGAAATAACAAGTACTAGCGAAAAAGAAGTACAATTAAGCCTTGTCGAGTGGCTTGATGAAACGACAGAGTTACCAATTCAAATGACTATCGCAAGTGGTTTACCAAAAGGTGATAAGCTTGAATTCATCGTTCAAAAAAGCACGGAACTTGGCGCTTATGCATTTGTTCCTTTTAAAGCAGAGCGATCTGTAGTAAAATGGGACGAAAAAAAAGTAGCTAAAAAAATCGAGCGACTTCAAAAAATTGCACAAGAAGCTGCAGAACAATCGCATCGAACAGTCATTCCTGAAGTCCGTTTTGCTAACAGTTTGAAAGAACTACTATTAAATAGTGACCCTTTTGATTATATTGTTGTCGCTTACGAAGAAAGTGCTAGAGAAGGGGAAGACAGTACGCTCTCCACTTTATTTAATGAAGTTACACCTAATCAGTCAGTCCTATTCATTTTTGGCCCAGAAGGCGGCATTAGTGAAAAAGAGCTACTTTTCATGCAAGAAAAAAGGGTAAAACTTGCTGGACTTGGACCAAGAATTTTAAGAACAGAAACAGCTCCACTTTACGTTTTATCTGCCGCATCATTCTTTTTTGATCTCTATAAAAATAAAAACAGTTAACATTTAAAAGTTTTATGCGAAAGTTAACGATTTCATGTTGACGATGCCCGATGTTTCGTATATAATTTTTAATGAGTGAATGCTTATCTGCATTACTTCAGAATAATTCATAATTTATTTTCCGTTATGTCCTATTCTGGAACTTAAATGAAGGATTTAAGTGAGTGCATGTAAGTGCCGGAGGGAGGGAAAGAGAGATGTCAAAAACAGTAGTTCGTAAAAACGAATCGCTTGAAGATGCTCTTCGTCGCTTTAAACGTACTGTTTCCAAAAGTGGAACTTTGCAAGAATCCAGAAAGCGCGAATTTTATGAAAAACCAAGCGTAAAACGTAAGAAAAAATCCGAAGCAGCAAGAAAACGCAAATTCTAATTAAAAGGCGATGATTTCGTTGACACTGCTTGACAAGTTAAATGAAGATATGAAGCAAGCGATGCGCGATAAAGAGAAAGAAAAACTTTCCGTTATTCGCATGTTAAAAGCAGCTTTACAAAACGAAGCAATTCACCAAGGTGTGAAAGATCTTACTCCGGATGATGAAGTAACCGTGATTTCCCGCGAACTCAAACAGCGCAGAGATTCTCTGTCTGAATTTGAAAAAGCTGGACGTAACGACCTTTCTGATAAAGTCCGTTCCGAGATTGTCATTGTTGAGGACTATGCGCCAAAACAATTGACTCCTGAAGAGCTTGAGAATATTGTGAAAGCAACTATCGAAGAAGTTGGCGCATCTAGTAAAGCTGATTTCGGCAAAGTAATGTCCGCTATCATGCCTAAAGTAAAAGGCAAAGCTGACGGCGGTGCAGTTAACCAATTCGTAAAAAAATATCTTTCATAAACTAATTCAATCTAGTTTTGAAACGTAAAGAAACAGGGTTCCTTCGTATTTTTATGAAGAAATCCTGTTTTTTTATGCTTATTTCAGGAAGAATTGACCTATTACTACCGCTTCGTTTTTCAACTACGCTAGTTTCGTGTATAATATAACTAATCAAGGCACTTATAACAGGTGAAGGGGTTAGCCAATGCTAAATGAATTTAATGAAATAGTCGAATTAACGGATGATACAAATATCCAAGATTTATTCGGCAATAACAATAAGAATATTGAACTTTTAGAAGAATTGCTTCAAGTGAAAATTATTACACGGGGAGAAGTATTGTCTGTTACCGGCGATGAAGAAGCTGTTCAGCATACTACTGCAGTTTTAGCAGAACTTATCTTGACTGTAAAAAGAGGCATTCATATCGATGGGCGCGATATCGCTCAAGCCGTAAAAATGCAAAAAAATGGGACGCTGATTTACTTCCATACACTATTTGAAGAAGAAATCACCAAGAATGCTAAAGGAACACCCATTAGACCAAAAACTTTCGGGCAAAGAACTTATATCCAAATGATAAAAAAACACGATATTGTTTTTGGCGTTGGACCAGCTGGAACTGGGAAAACGTATTTAGCTGTTGTTATGGCAGTGGATGCTTGGAAAAAAGGAAATGTCAGTAAGATTATTTTAACTAGACCTGCCGTTGAAGCCGGTGAAAGCTTAGGATTTTTACCTGGTGACTTAAAAGAAAAAGTAGATCCTTATTTACGCCCTGTATACGACGCGCTATACGATATTTTTGGTACGGAGCATACAACAAGGTTAATGGATAGAGGCGTGATTGAGATAGCTCCTCTAGCTTATATGAGAGGTCGTACGCTGGATCATGCATTTGTTATTCTTGATGAAGCACAAAATACGACTATCGCTCAAATGAAAATGTTTTTAACACGCCTTGGCTATGATTCCAAAATGATTGTCAACGGAGACATGACACAAATTGATTTGCCAAAAGGTGCAACGAGTGGTCTGGTTAATGCAGAACAAGTTTTAAAAGATGTAAAAGATATCGGTTTTGTTTATTTTGAACACCACGATGTAGTCAGACACCCTCTTGTTGCTGAAATTATTAAAGCTTATGAAGGGAAACAAAATTAGAGAGGAGACTAAGGTGTGAAGCTAACCAAGAAATGGAGAAATTGGTACATCGAAAGTGGGAAAAAATACCTTTTCCCAGTACTCCTGATTTGTTTTGCTGTCATAGCGTACTTTCTTGTCTGCCAAATGACCAAACCAGAATCTTATAACGTGAAGTTATTCCAAGTTGCTGAGAAAACAATTCGTTCTCCGCAAACCGTAGAAGATACAGAAAAAACAAAAGAAGAACGCGCTAAAGCTAGTGCTGATGTGGAAGATGTTTATGTATATAATCGTGAAACAGGACAAAATCGAGTAGCTCTCGTCAAAAGTTTATTTGCTTATGTCAATGAAGTAAATACGGAAGCTAAAGAAACGGACGCGAAAAATAAAGCAAAGGCAGAAAAAGAAAACAAACCTGTCCCAGCCCCAACTACTACAGAAGCCAAACTAAAAAGCTTGAAAACAAAGCTGTCTAGCAACGTTTCTGAAAAAATTACGTCAAATATTTCAGATGAGATATTTACAACATTGCTTGAAGCGGACAGTAAAGACTTTAATACCATGGAAGAAGTTATTACGACAGAAGTAGCCAAAACAATGGAAGACAACATTCGTGAGGAAAATCTAAATGCTGCTAAAATTAGAGCACGTGATGATATTGAACTTTCTGCGATTCCTTCTTACTACAAAAATGTATCCAAGGCATTAGTTTCTTATGCTATTGTGCCAAATGAAACTTATAGTGAAGAACAGACAGAAGACAGACGTAAAGAAGCAGCACAAGCTGTTGTACCAGTGAAAATTTTGCAAGGCCAAGTGATTGTGCAAGAGGGGCAAATTGTCGATAGAGAAACTTATCGCCAATTAAACATGCTGCACTTGTTGGATCAAAAAATGCCTGTAAAACAATATGCTGGTTTTGCAGTGTTTATTATTGCACTCGCCGCAATCCTATTTCTCTACACCAAAAAACAAACACAACCAAAAGAAAAGAAAATGCAGACAATGCTTATTTTTTCCTCGGTTTATTTGACATCACTTGTCATGTTAATGATTATATTATTCTTAGAAACGCAGGGAATATCTAATATTTCTTATCTCTTCCCCGCGGCTTTTGCTCCAATGATTCTGAAAATTTTGCTGAACGAAAAATATGCCTTTTTAAGTGTTGTCTATATGGCAGCAACAAGCCTTTTTGTTTTCCAAAGCGATTCCACTAGCGGAATAACTATTTTTATTTTATTAAGTGGGATAACAAGTGTGGTAGCATTGCGTGACTACAGTAGACGTTCTGCTATCGTATTTTCTGGATTTATGGTTGGTTTAATTAATATGGGTTATGTGTTTATGCTTTTACTCATTAACAACAACACTATCTTCCAATTTTCAACCGTGATGTCTCTCGGTTATGCCTTTGTTGGAGGATTTGGCGCATTTATTTTAGGTATCGGGCTTATTCCTTTATTTGAAACAATCTTTGGACTATTAACTACAAGTCGTTTGGTTGAACTTGCTAATCCAAATCATCCATTACTAAAAAAAATCTTAATGAAAGCTCCAGGAACTTATCACCACAGTATGATGGTAGCTAATTTAGCGGAAGCGTGTGCAGATAAAATCGGTGCAAACAGTTTGCTCGTACGTGTTGGTTGCTTTTATCATGACATTGGTAAAACATTACGGCCGCCATACTTTGTAGAGAATCAATTACAAGGAATTAATCCGCACGATAGGCTGACACCAGAGCAAAGTCGTGATATAATTCTTTCGCATACAAAAGACGGGGCAGAGATTCTAAAAGAAAATCACATGCCGCAACCAATTATCGATATCGCCTTGCAGCACCATGGTACGACATTGCTCAAATATTTTTACTATAAATCGAAAGAAACGAATCCAGACATAAAAGAAAGTGATTATCGTTATAGCGGTCCAAAACCACAAACAAAAGAAATCGCGATAATCAATATATCTGACAGCGTTGAAGCAGCAGTGCGATCTGCCGCAGAGCCAACTATGGCCAAAATAACAGAAATTATTGATGGCATTATTAAAGACCGTTTTCTTGATGGGCAATTTACAGAATGTGACATTACTATAAAAGAAATTAAAACCATTCGTGATACATTAATTACCACATTGAACGGGATATATCATCAACGAATTCAATATCCAGATGATAAAGATTGAAAGAGGAGGGCAAAAAATGACAGTCTTAGAAATCGATTTAATAGATGAAACAAAAGAACTCCCAACAGAAGACAAAAAACTAGTAGAAAATATTTTGCAATTTGCGGCAGATTATTTAAAAATGGATAAAGGAACAGAACTTTCCTTAACTTTTACGACCAACGAAGGTATTCGAGAAATCAATCGCGACTATCGAAATAAAGATCAAGCAACGGATGTTATTTCTTTTGCGCTAGAAGAACTTGGCGAAGGGGAAACGGAAATAGACTGGGCCGATTTTGATTTAGAAACACCTAAAATGCTTGGAGATATTATTATTTCCACTGAAAAAGCAGAAGAACAAGCAAAAGATTATGGGCATACAAAAGCAAGAGAGCTGGGGTTTCTAGCAGTTCATGGTTTACTACACTTGCTTGGATATGATCACATGGATCCAGACGAAGAAAAGATTATGTTTGGCTTACAAAAAGAAGTGTTGGATGCTTATGGACTTGAAAGATAGAAAGTATAAACGTAGTAAAAACTATACAGAATCATTTCAGCATGCATTCACAGGTTTAAAAACGGCTTTTTTAGAAGAACGGAATATGCGTTTTCATACATTTGCAGCACTTGCTGTTGTCATTTGTGGCTTCTTTTTTCATGTTACTAAATCAGAGTGGATCTTGTTAATTCTTTCCATATTTGGTGTATTAACACTTGAGATGGTCAATACAGCGATAGAAAGAGCAGTAGATGTCGCTACAGAGCAATACATTGATGAAGCGAAAAAAGCCAAGGATGTAGCGGCTGGCGCAGTCTTACTTGCAGCCTTTGTAGCAAGCATTATTGGTTTAATTATATTCATACCATATTTTTGTCAGATGTTTTTATAAAAAGAAGGGATTGTGACTTGCTCAATGAAAGAAAGTAATTTTGTCTCACTCGCTAAACAAGCTAGAGAATTTGCTTATGTTCCTTACTCCAAATTTCCAGTTGGAGCCGCTCTCGTTACGGCAGATGATGAAGTCGTGCTTGGATGCAACATAGAAAATGCGTCTTTTGGTTTAACCAATTGTGCCGAACGAACAGCTATTTTTAAAGCAGTATCAGAAGGGAAACGTGATTTTAAGCAATTGGTTGTTGTGGCAGATACGGAAGGGCCTGTTTCCCCGTGTGGAGCTTGTAGACAAGTCATTAGTGAATTTTGTGCACCAGACATGCCAGTAATTTTAACCAACTTAACAGGAAAAACAGCGACGGTAACGGTGAAAGATCTTTTACCAGGCGCATTCACATCGGAGGATATGTTATGAGCGAACCATTTAAATCAGGATTTGTAGCTATTGTTGGGCGACCTAATGTTGGGAAATCAACTTTGTTAAATCATATTATCGGTCAAAAAATTGCGATTATGAGCGATAAAGCCCAAACTACTAGAAACAAAGTACAAGGTGTTTATACAACAGATGAATCACAAATTATCTTTATCGATACACCAGGAATACATAAGCCAAAGCATAAATTAGGCGATTTCATGGTAAAAATCGCCTTAAATACTTTCCAAGAAGTAGATTTAATTTATTTTGTAATTGATGCTTCTACTGGCTTTGGTCGTGGAGACGAATTTATTATTGAAAAACTAAAAAATGTCCAAACTCCAGTATTTCTATTAATAAACAAAATCGATTTAATTTCTCCTGAAGAATTATTTAAACTAATCGAGCAGTACCGGGAATTACTGGATTTTGAAGAAATTATTCCGATTTCAGCACTTCAAGGTAACAATGTTCCTAATTTGTTAGATCAAACCAATGCAAATCTAGAAATTGGACCAATGTATTATCCAAAAGACCAAATTACCGACCACCCAGAACGTTTTATCATTTCTGAATTAATTCGTGAACAAGTATTGCAATTAACAAGAGAAGAAGTTCCGCATTCCGTTGCAGTTGTTATCGAAGGTATTGAAAAAAATCCTAAAACAGAAAAACTAACCATTAACGCGACGATTATTGTCGAGAGAAGTACGCAAAAAGGGATTATTATCGGTAAACAAGGGCAAATGCTAAAACAAATTGGGATGCGTGCAAGAAAAGAAATCGAAAGTTTACTTGGTTCCAAAGTATTTTTAGAAATTTGGGTAAAAGTACAGAAGAACTGGCGCGATAAAGAACATTATTTACATGATTATGGTTTCGATAGAGAAGAATATTAAAAAAACATCCCATATACAAATCACTTTGTGTACGGGATGTTTTTAGTTACTCTGTCCAGTTATAGTTATCATATTCCACATCATATGGTCCAAAATTATAGACTTTATAGAAAAGCGTTAATTCTTTCGTTTCGCCAGGTTTAATAATTCCTGAAAACGCTTTTTCTGTAATTTCTTCTCCATAATCATCATCTGCATGATCATAAAGTAGCACATCTTCTGAAGAGAAAATAATTTCTTCTGCTCCCGAATTTTTCACTTTCACATTAACAGAATAAATATCATAATCTGCTTTTTCGCGGTACATTACTGGTTTGTTGATTATCACAGTACTTTCATCATCCATCGTCACTGTCTGGCCGTATTTCACATCGATGTAGTCATCATCAAAGTCATCCGTGTAATCATCGGAATAGCTATCAGAATTACCAAAGTCAGAAGTAAACGCAAATGGATTGCTAAAGCTTTGTAGAAGGCTAGTGGTAACTAAGTTCAAACCGCCTAGTATAATATAAAAGCCAATTCCAAGTGATAATCCGGCAACAATAATTCCGGCCCATTTTTCTTTCCTTACAATAAGTAGCACAATTCCTACAATGAGACCTATGAATGTAAGTAAAAAGAATCCAACAAGTATAAGTAAAAGATTCATAGCTAACAAATTCCTTTCTAACTAGCCTTTTATCTTTATTTTACAATAGCAGACGGCGGAAAGATAGCAATAAATTAAAAGACACAATCCTTTAGAAAATGCTATAATAAAATGAATGCAAAGGGAGGATCGCCACATGGAAAAATGCGAGGGAATCGTGATACGCCAAACTAGTTACCGAGAATCAGATAAAATTGTTCGTATGTATACGCGTGAATTCGGAAAAATTGGTGTGGTGGCTCGCGGTGCGAAAAAAACGAAAAGCAGACTAGCAGCAGTAACCCAATTATTTACAAGTGGTTACTTTACTTTTTTTGGTGGGAACGGACTAGGAACACTGCAACAAGGAGAGGTTATTGAAAATTTCTCTTCTATACAACAAGATATTTTTATGACGGCATATGCAACCTATGTATGCGAATTACTTGATAAAGCTACTGAAGAACGACAACCCAATCCGTATTTATATGAGTTAACTTTTCAAATTTTGCGGAATATTGATGAAGGGTATGATCCCCAAATCTTGACACAAATTTTTGAAATGAAAATGTTACCAGTACTAGGACTTTACCCAACGATGGATAAATGTGCTATTTGTGGAGAAACGACTGGTCATTTTGACTTTTCTACAGGGAGTAATGGGATTATCTGTCATCGTTGTTATGACAAAGACCGCTACCGCATGCACTTACCAGAAAATGTCGTGAAATTACTTCGATTATTTTTCATCTTCCAATTAGATAGATTAGGCAACATCGATGTAAAACCAAAAACAAAAGAATGGTTACAAAAAGCGATCGATACGTATTACGATGAGTATTCTGGCCTATATCTAAAAAGCCGTAAATTTTTACGTGATATGGATAAATGGGAAAACATGTTAAAAAAAGAAAGTGATGATTGACTTTTTGACCAAAATACAGTATCTTTTAATATATCAACTAATAGGTACGTTGAAGGAAAATAGTAACAAAAAGCTCTATTTTAAGCGAATTCGGGTTTTGGTGTAAGCCGAGTAGTTATCTTTTTGTGAAGGCGTTCTGGAGTACAGCGAAATCAAGGTGGGAATTGTTTGAATTCCAAATAGGGTGGAACCGCGAGATAACTCTCGTCCCTATATGCTTTAAATCAGCATATAGAGACGAGAGTTTTTATATTGTCTGAATTAACTTTGGAGGTGGAAGAAATGAATTTACAAACAATGATTAGAACACTGCAAGATTATTGGTCTGAACAAGGTTGTATTATGTTGCAATCGTATGATGTGGAAAAAGGTGCCGGAACAATGAGCCCTTATACGTTTTTAAAAGCCATTGGACCAGAACCATGGAAAGCAGGATACGTCGAGCCTTCTCGTCGTCCGGCAGATGGTCGTTATGGTGAAAATCCAAACCGTTTATTCCAACACCATCAATTCCAAGTGGTGATGAAACCTTCTCCTGATAATATTCAAGAACTTTACCTTGGTTCTTTAGAAAAACTTGGAATTAACCCATTAGAACACGATATTCGTTTCGTAGAAGATAACTGGGAAAACCCTTCACTTGGTTGTGCTGGACTTGGATGGGAAGTTTGGTTGGATGGGATGGAAATAACTCAGTTCACTTACTTCCAACAAGTAGGCGGCTTGGAATGTTTCCCGGTTACCTCTGAAATCACTTACGGAGTGGAACGTTTAGCCAGCTATATTCAAGATAAAGAAAATGTGTTTGATTTAGAATGGACAGAAGGCATTAGTTACCAAGATATCTTTTTCCAAGCAGAATTTGAGAACTCTAAATATGCTTTTGAAACATCCAACACGGATATGTTATTGACCTTATTTGATACGTATGAAAGAGAAGCAGCTCGACAAATGCAAGAAGGACTTGTTTTCCCAGCCTATGATTACGTTTTAAAATGTTCTCATACATTTAACTTGCTTGACGCACGCGGTGTTGTTTCTGTTACAGAACGGGCACAATATATTGGCCGAATTAGAAACTTAGCAAGACGTATCGCAAAAACATTTTATGAATCACGCGAAAAACTTGGCTTCCCATTAGTCAAAGAAGAGGGAGGAAAACGTCATGAGTAAAGATTTTTTATTAGAAATTGGTTTAGAAGAAATGCCGGCGCAGTATGTGACAAGCTCCGTAGAACAATTGAAAAAAAGAATGACGGATTGGCTTCATGAAAATCAAATTACTTTTTCCGAGATTAAAACTTTTTCGACACCAAGACGCCTCACTGTTCTTGTGGAGAATATGGCAGAAGAACAAGCTAATCGTGTGGAAGAAGCAAAAGGTCCAGCAAAGAAAATCGCCTTGGACGAAGAAGGTAATTGGTCAAAAGCTGCATTAGGTTTTGCTAGAAGTCAAAGTATCGATCCAGCTGATTTAACATTCCGTGAAATTAAAGGCGTGGAATATATTTATATAAAAAAAGAAGTAATTGGTGAAAAAACAACAGCCTTGCTACCACAGCTTCAAAAAGTAGTAACAAGCATGACTTTCCCAGTGAGTATGCATTGGGGTAGCAACGACTTACGCTATATTCGCCCAATTAAATGGTTAATCGCGATGTTCGGAACAGAAGTAATCCCATTTGAGATTACTGGAGTAGTGACGAGTAACATGTCTCGTGGTCATCGCTTCCTTGGGGAAACGGCTACGATCAAGCAACCTAGCGACTATCAACATGCGTTATTAGAACAATTTGTTGTGGTGGATGCAATAGAACGAAAAGAAGCGATTGCAGGACAATTGAAAGAACTAGCAGCATTAGAAAATTGGCAAATCAAAGAAGATGCTGATTTACTAGAAGAAGTAACTAATTTAGTAGAATATCCGACTGTTTTAGCGGGCAATTTTGAAGAAATTTATTTAGAATTACCCGAAGAAATATTAATTACAACAATGAAAGAACATCAACGTTACTTCCCAGTTTTCAATCAAGATGATAAATTGTTGCCACATTTTGTAACGGTTAGAAACGGGAATCATGAGAACCTAGAAACGGTTGCTCGCGGAAATGAAAAAGTTTTACGTGCTCGTTTATCTGATGCAGATTTCTTTTATCAAGAAGATTTAAAAATGACCATTGATGAGGCTGTAGCTAAACTTCCGAACATTGTGTTCCATGAAAAATTAGGAACGTTAACAGAAAAAATGAAACGGGTTCAAAAAGTTGCGTTGATGCTTGCTGACTATTTAGATTGGAAAGACGAAGATAAGGAAGATATTATTCGTTTAACAGATATTTACAAATTTGATTTAGTGACAAATGTTGTGGGCGAGTTCCCAGAATTACAAGGTTTAATGGGAGAGAAATATGCTTTATTACAAGGCGAAAAACGAGCGATTGCAACGGCTATTCGTGAGCACTATCTGCCAAATTCCGCGGAAGGTGAATTGCCACAAACAGATTTAGGCTCGCTTATTGCGATTGCAGATAAATTAGAAACATTAGTTGGCTTCTTCTGTGTAAATATCGTTCCAACTGGTTCTGCTGATCCATTTGGTTTACGACGCAGTGCTTTTGGTGCAATGCGTATTATCCAGGCAAATGGTTGGGATATTCCAGTACTTGAACTTATTTCCCGTATTGTTGATATGGAAAGAGCAGAAGGTGCGGTGGAACTTCCTAGTGATGATGTGAAAAAAGAAGTGCAGACATTCTTGAAAAATCGTTTGCGGGTTGTTTTACAAAATCATCACATTCGTCACGATATTATTGATGCTGTTATCGGCGGGGATCCTAATGTTATACCGCAACTGGTCGACCGTGCACAAATTTTAAATAAACACGTAGAATCTGATTGGTTCCGCCCAACCATTGAAGCACTAACTCGTGTTATGAACATTTCAAAAAAATACGAAGAAGGAGTCGAAGTTGATCCAGCTTTATTCGAAAACGAATACGAACATGCCTTGTTTGATAAATTAGAAAAACTAAAATACGATTATGCTAGTTTAACGATTGTGGAACGCCTGAAAGCATTTGCAGGACTTAGAACAACCATTGATGATTATTTCGATAATACACTGGTTATGAGCGACAATCTCGAACTAAAAAACAATCGTCTAGCTTTACTTTTTGAATTAGCAAGTTTTATTAAAGAATTTGCTCAAATGGATGAAATTAATGTAAAATAAAGAAAAGATTTCGAGTAAAGAGGAGGAAGTATGTATGACACAACCAGCCGTATATGTGGTTTCCGATTCAACAGGAGAAACGGCCGAACTGGTGACAAGAGCTGCACTTAGTCAATTTGGCCAAACGCCCAAATTCATTCATCGCTTTCACCATGTTGACTCTTCTCATATGATTGAAGAAATTGTTGATTTGGTAGCTGTAAATAATGGCATTATCGTGCATACCATTGTTTTAGAAAGTGTTCGAGAAGAGCTAAACCAGACAGCTCAAGCATTTGGGGTGCCGATTATTGACTTGTTTGGTCCACTTTTGAATCAGTTAGAGGAAACATACAAGATTAAACCACTTTCAGAACCTGGTCGAGTTCGTTCAATGGATGAAGCGTACTTTAATAAGGTTGCAGCAATAGAATTTGCCGTAGAAAATGATGATGGTCGTAATCCTCGAGGTATTTTACAAGCAGATTATGTTTTAATTGGTATTTCTAGAACATCGAAAACACCTTTATCTCAATATTTAGCACTGAAAGGGTTAAAAATTGTTAATATTCCTATCGTCCCAGAAGCACAAATTCCAGATGAGTTATTCGAAATTGATCCTAAAAAAATTATCGGATTAAAAATTAGCAAACAAAAGTTAACTAAGATTAGGCAAGAAAGATTAATCTCCATTGGGTTGCCTGGAGCTGGTACTTATGCGAGTAATCAACGCATTGATGAAGAGCTAGCCATATTCAACAAACTTGCAAGTAAACTAAATTGCTTTGTACTAGATGTGACGAATAAAGCAATTGAAGAAACTGCCAATGAGATTTTAATCCACATCGGTGAAATTGTTGACGAAAATTTAGAATTATAAGAAGGACTTTTGCTTTTTGTGTCGAATATATATATTATACGGGGAAAACAGCTTGTAAAAATTGGCTTCTTCCCGTATAATCTAATATCGCGAACAAAAATGTTAAATCTACGAATAATATTTTAAAAAACGGGCTAAAAACTCGTTTTTTAACTTGTCTTCATAGATTTTTGGAGAGAGGACGGAAGGTGTGCCAAAGATTTTGGTCGATGCCGATGCCTGTCCAGTGAAAGCGGAAATAAAACAAGTTGCTGAAAAATTTCAGTTAGATGTCATTTTTGTGGCTTCTTTTAATCATTATTCTCTAAATACAGACGGAGAGCATTGGATTTTTGTGGATACTGGAAAAGAATCGGCGGATATGCGAATGATGAACTTAGCAAAAAAAGACGATATTATCGTAACACAAGATATTGGTCTTGCTAGCATCTTACTTGCAAAAGACACGTATGTCTTTTCTAATCGCGGAGAACTTTACCGAGAAGAAGAAATGTCATTAATGTTAGATATTCGCTATAGGCATGCCAAAGATAGGCAACAAGGCAAATATAGTAAAGGTCCAAAAGCAATGAGTGATCAAGATAGATTGCTTTTCAAAGACCGGATGACAACATTTTTGCAAAATAAGTAAATAGGAGTTGACTGTCAATATGGCACGGATTCCTGAAGAAGTAATTGATCATGTCCGGAATCAAGCGGATATAGTCGATATTATTGGTAATTATGTTCAACTAAAAAAACAAGGTCGTAATTACGCTGGTTTATGTCCTTTTCATGGAGAAAAAACACCCTCTTTCTCTGTGTCGCCAGAAAAGCAGATTTTCCATTGTTTTGGCTGTGGAAAAGGCGGAAATGTTTTTTCATTCCTCATGGAACACGATGGACTAACTTTTGTTGAGGCAGTAAAAAAAGTCGCAGATATGAGCCATTTAGATGTTGCAATTGAACTTCCTGAAGAGCCTGATACTGCACATTTACCAAAAGAAACTTCTGAAACAGCAAAAATGATAGAAATGCATCAACTCACCGCCAAACTCTATCATTATATTTTGATGGAAACAGAAGAAGGGGCAGCCGCTCTCACTTATTTAAAAGAGCGTGGTATGTCAGAACAAATGATGGCGAGTTTCCAAATTGGTTTTGCTCCAAACCATCATGCAACTATTACTTCTTTTCTAGAAAAAAGAGGAATGGATTTACAACTTGCAGGAACAGGAGGACTTTTGTCTGAACGTGATGATGGGCAAATGGTAGACCGATTCCGTAATCGAATAATGTTCCCCATTACGAATGACCGCGGACAAATTATTGCTTTTTCTGGACGTTTATTTGACCGCGATGATGGGCCGAAGTATTTAAATAGCCCTGAAACCCCCATTTTCAACAAGAGACGCACATTGTTTCATTTTTCAGAAGCAAGGCAAGCCATTCGAAAACAAGAAGAAATTACACTTATGGAAGGCTTTATGGACGTCATTTCTGCCGAAGAAGCAGGCATTCAAAATGCAGTTGCTTCTATGGGGACAAGCCTTACAGAAGAACATGCAGACTTAATCAAACGGCTTACTAGTCGAGCAATCATTTGTTATGATGGGGACCGAGCTGGAATTGAAGCAGCTTATAAAGCCGGAACACTTTTAGTGGAACGAAATCGGTTAGATGTATTTGTACTTCAATTACCAGCTGGAAAAGATCCAGATGATTTTATTCGGTCAAGTGGTGCCGATAAATTCAAAGAAATATACAAACAGCAGCGGATGACTTGGACAGCTTTTAAAATCCATTATTTGCGCAGAGAACGTAATTTACAAAATGAAACAGACCAAATTGGTTATATTGATGATTGCTTGCGCGAAATCGCCAAGCTAGATCAAGCGGTTGAACGAGAGTTATATTTAAAGCAACTTGCTGATGAGTTTGAATTAACGATAGAAACCTTAAAGCAACAACTTCAACAATCTATCAAAACAAGCCAAAAATCACGCCAAACTGCTAGCTATAATGAACCACCAATAGACGATTCTTTTATGGGGTTAGTCCCACAAGAAAATCCGGAAATGCTGTTTTCTTTTGAACAGCCGACGCAAAAACTATCCGCGCACACAACCGCGGAACAGCAACTCATGAAAGCAATGATGGAAAGTCGAGATAGCTTTCTATTAATTAAGCAACTTCTTGGTGAAACAGAATTTTATCATGACAACTATCAAGCGCTTTATACCTACTTAATTGGCTACTTTGCGGAAGGCAATGATGCTGATCCGAATAAATTTATGGATAGCGTGCAGGATGTTGCAATGAAAGGCTTAATTAGTAGCCTTGAAATGGTTATTTGCCCAGAAGAGCAAGGTAGGCTTCAATTCGAAGACTATATTAGGAGCCTCAAGCGGTTTAAGCTAGAGCAAAAAAAGAAAGAACTTGAGCAAGAACTTGCCGGATACAACCGAGATAATGACAAAGAAAATGAAATCCGAGTGATGCTCGAAATCGTCCAACTTAACCGCCAATTAAACAGTGGTCAATTGGATTAATAACGTTTTAAAACCGCTAAATGATGGTATTATTACCTAAGAGAAGCCTTTTAATAAGGTGAGCGGCATTTTGGAAGGAGGAATACAGGCAGTTATGAGTGATAAAACACAAAACACAAAACCAGTTGCTGAACTAAATGTTGAGCAAGTAAAAGAAGCCCTTATAGAAGAAGGTAAGAAAAAGGGGATTTTAACTTACGCAAAAATCGCTGCCAGATTAGCTCCATTTACACTAGATTCCGATCAAATGGATGAGTATTTAGAACACGTTGGCGAAGCAGGAATTGAAGTTTCTGATGATGCTGATGATGAAGATCCAGATGAAACAGAACTCGTCAAAGAGGAAACAGAATCCTTTGATTTAACAGATATGAGTGTACCACCAGGCGTGAAAATCAATGATCCCGTGCGTATGTACCTAAAAGAAATTGGTCGAGTCGATTTGTTAACCGCTGATGAAGAAATTGCTTTAGCGAAACGAATTGAAGCTGGCGATATCGAAGCAAAAGGTCGCCTTGCAGAAGCCAACTTGCGTCTAGTAGTAAGTATTGCCAAACGTTATGTTGGTCGTGGGATGTTATTTCTTGATTTAATTCAAGAAGGAAATATGGGACTAATGAAAGCCGTTGAAAAATTCGACTTTAACAAAGGATTTAAATTCAGTACCTATGCAACTTGGTGGATTCGTCAAGCGATCACCCGTGCTATCGCAGACCAAGCTCGAACAATCCGTATCCCGGTGCATATGGTAGAAACAATCAACAAATTAATTCGAGTTCAACGCTCGTTACTACAAGATTTAGGGCGCGATCCTTCCCCAGAAGAAATTGGAGAAGAAATGGATTTACCAACAGAAAAAGTTCGGGAAATCTTGAAAATCGCTCAAGAACCTGTTTCACTTGAAACGCCGATTGGCGAAGAAGATGATTCGCACCTTGGAGATTTCATTGAAGACCAAGATGCTACTTCACCTTCTGACCATGCAGCATATGAGTTATTAAAAGAACAATTAGAAGATGTACTTGATACGTTAACGGACCGCGAAGAAAATGTCCTTCGTCTACGCTTTGGTTTAGATGATGGACGGACACGCACTTTAGAAGAAGTTGGCCGTGTATTTGGAGTAACCCGTGAAAGAATCCGTCAAATCGAAGCAAAAGCATTACGTAAATTACGTCACCCAAGCCGCAGCAAACAATTAAAAGACTTCCTAGAATAATGCTTAGCCAGGCAGGAGGACGCATCCGTTCTCCTGCCTTTTTAATGAAAATGAAAGTAGGGAACTAATCGTGAACGAAGAGCAACTTTCTAAGCGGCTAGAAAAAGTCGCTTCATACATAACGAGTAATGAACGCATTGCCGATATTGGTAGCGACCATGCTTATTTACCATGTTTTGCTATTAACAATAAAACGGCCTCATTCGCGGTAGCTGGGGAAGTGGTGGATGGTCCTTTTAAATCCGCTCAAAAACAAGTACGTGCTTCAGGTCTTACCGCGCAAATTGATGTTCGAAAAGGAAATGGTTTAGAAGTAATTACAGATAAGGATGCTATTGATACGATTGTTATTGCTGGAATGGGTGGCACTTTAATTAGAACTATTTTAGAAGAAGGCGCAGCCAAACTTGCTAATGTAAGCAAACTCATTCTCCAACCAAACATCGCAGCATTCCAATTAAGGGAATGGTCTGAAAAAAATAACTGGACAATTACAGCAGAATCAATTTTGCGAGAAGACAATAAAATCTATGAAATTATCGTGCTCAAACCTTCTAGAGAACCAGTGAACTGGACGGAGCAAGAAATCTTTTTCGGCCCCTGTCTTTTGAAAGAACAAAATGCAATATTCAAAAGTAAATGGCGCCATGAAGCCAATACTTGGCAAAATATTATCCAAACAATTTCAACTAACCAACCGATATCAGATGAAAATCAAGCGAAAATCCGTGAATTAGAACATAAAATTGCATTAGTAGAGGATGTGTTAAAATGAAAGTTGCTGGTGGATATGAATATATTGCAATTCTTGAAAAAATCGCACCTAAAAAACTAGCGATGAAAGGCGATCCAATCGGATTACAAGTTGGGGATTTATCTAAAAAAGTAAGAAAAGTCATGTTTACATTAGATGTTCTAGAAGAAGTAGTAGACGAAGCCATTGAAAAAAAGGTGGATTTAATTATTGCCCATCACCCATTTTTATATCGCCCAACGCACCAAATTGATACAACAACCAAACAAGGGAAAATGATTAAAAAGCTAATTAAGCATGATATTACAGTATTTGCTGCCCATACTAATTTAGATGTAGCGGAAGGTGGCGTCAATGATATCCTAGCAGATTTACTTCGATTACAGGACACTACCTTCATTGAAGAAACCTACACAGAACCTTACTGTAAAATCGCTGTATATGTTCCAGAAAAAGACCTTGAAGCCGTTCGTCTAGCCTTAGTCAATAATGGTGCTGGCAAAATTGGCACAGAATATAGTGAATGTACCTTCCAAACAGATGGAATCGGCTCTTTTAAACCAAGTAGCAACGCAACACCTACTATCGGTAAAAAAGAACAATTAACGAATACTCCAGAAGTGAAAATCGAAGCTGTTTTCCCGGAGCATTTAACAGAAACTATTACAAAAGCTGTGAAAATTGCCCATCCATATGAAGAACCAGCAATGGATGTTTACTGCTTAGAAAATCTCATGTATAAAGAAGGGCTAGGGCGTGTAGGAACTTTACCGAAAAAAATGGGAATGGTAGCGTTTATTGATAAACTAAAGACCGCTTTTGCAGTGGAAAATGTACGTTTTATTGGGGACTTAAAGACAACAGTAAAAAAAGTAGCGATTATTGGTGGCGATGGCAACAAATTTATTCATCAAGCTAAAGCAACTGGTGCGGATGTTTTTATTACGGGCGACGTATATTATCATACTGGGCATGACTTGCTTGCAATTAATTTACCAACAATTGATCCAGGGCACAATATCGAGAAAGTTATCAAAGGTTACTTAAAAACAAAAATGGAAGAACAAGCAAAAATTTTAGATTACGAAGCAGAATTTATTGTCTCAGAAGTAAATACAGATCCTTTCCAATTTTGCTAATAAAAACCGGCTATTTCTTAATTTGATAAAAAATAGCCGGTTTTATTTTTCTGTTTTGGATAATTCTCCTTGATTGTTTGGATAAACTTGTCTTATAGCGCGCACGAATGACTTAATCTGTGCTATAATGGCTACTAGGTATAGAACGGAGTGGAAATATTTTATGACGAAGAAATCAAGGTTTGACCAATTTGGCTTTCAACCTTTTATTGGGCTTGCAATAGATAAATTAGGATTTTACGAGCCAACAGAAGTACAACAAAAGCTAATCCCAGGTATTTTAAAAGGGGAAAGTATCATTGGACAATCGCAAACAGGTACAGGGAAAACCCATACTTTTATTTTGCCAATAATTAACAATGTGAATCCAGAAAAAGATGCCGTACAAGCAGTTATTACAGCGCCTAGCCGCGAGCTTGCTACACAAATTTATAATGAAATTCGCAAAGTAACCAAGTTTAGCGAAAAAGAAATCGCTGTTCAACTTGTTATTGGTGGTACGGATAAACAACGTGCGATTGATAAATTAAAAAAACAGCCACAAATTATTGTTGGAACACCTGGTCGTATTAATGATTTGATTCGTGAGCAAGCTTTATTTGTTCATACAGCGAAAACATTAGTAATCGACGAAGCAGACATGACACTTGATATGGGATTCTTAAATGACGTAGACCATATCGCTGGAAAAATGCCAGCTAACTTGCAAATGCTTGTTTTCTCGGCAACCATTCCGCAAAAATTAAAACCATTTTTAAGCAAATACATGGAAAATCCTCGTTATGAGCACATCCAACCAAAAGTAGCTGCTTCTAAAACAGTTGAACACCGTATTATGGCGACTCGTAGCCGTGATAAATTAGACTTACTCAAAAATGTTTTAGTTGGTTCACAGCCTTATTTGGCGATTGTTTTTACAAACACAAAAACAACTGCCGATGAAGTAGCGAACGGCTTAACCGAACGCGGATTAAAAGTTGCTAAAATTCATGGTGATGTGAATCCAAGGGAACGTAAACGGACAATGAAACAAATCGAAAACTTAGATTATCAGTATGTAGTTGCAACGGATTTAGCAGCACGTGGTATTGATATTCAAGGTATTAGCCACGTTGTCAATTATGAACTACCAGATGATCTAGATTTTTATATTCACCGAACTGGTCGTACTGGGCGCGCAGGACATTCTGGTATCGCGTTAACTTTATTCGAACCAGCTGATGAAGATCGTCTGAACCAATTAGAAAAAATGGGCATCGAATTTAAGCATGTTGATTGGAAAAATAAAGAATTCGTTACACTAGAAGACCGTAATCGTCGGGCCAAGCGTGAAGCTAAACGCGAAACAGCAGATCCACGTGAAATTGGTATGCGTAAAAAAGCAAAACAAAAAGGAAAACCAAATTATAAAAAGAAAATCAACTATAAAATGAACGAGATTAAACGTCGGGAAAGACGGAAAAAACGATAAGTGAGGAGTGAATTTATGTTAAGACTTGGTTCTCATGTATCCATGAGTGGTAAGAAAATGCTTCTCGGCGCAAGTGAAGAGGCTGCTTCTTATGGCTCAAATACGTTTATGATTTATACTGGCGCTCCGCAAAACACGCGAAGAAAACCAATAGAAGAATTAAATATTGAAGCTGGTTTAGAACACATGAAAGCGCATGATATGGCTGACATCGTGGTACACGCTCCTTACATCATTAATATCGGTAACTCTGTAAAACCAGAGACCTTCGAACTAGGAGTTAATTTTTTACAATCGGAAATTGTCCGTACACATGCACTTGGAGCTAAGCAAATGGTACTTCATCCAGGGGCTCATGTAGGTGAGGGCTCAGACAAAGGAATAAAACAAATCATCCAAGGTTTAAATGAGGCACTTATTCATGACCAAGGCGTTCAAATTGCTTTAGAAACGATGGCTGGAAAAGGATCTGAATGTGGTCGTACTTTTGAAGAACTGGCACAGATTATTGATGGTGTGACGCACAATGAATTATTATCAGTCACTTTTGATACTTGCCATACGCATGATGCTGGCTATGATATCGTGAATGACTTTGATGGCGTATTAAATGAATTTGATAAAATCATTGGCATTGATCGTCTAAAAGTGTTACATATCAATGATAGTAAGAATGAATGCGGAGCTCATAAAGACAGACATGCTAATATTGGTTTTGGGCATATTGGCTTTGACGCGCTTCATTATATTGTGCATCATCCGCAGCTTGCAAATATTCCGAAAATCCTTGAAACACCCTATGTAGGTGAAGATAAAGCATCCAAAAAGCCACCATATAAGTGGGAAATTGAGATGTTAAAAAACGGGGAATTCGACCCTGATTTATTAACTAAAATTCAAAATGATTAAAAGGAGACGAAAATAATGACAAAAACACTTGTATTCGGTCATAAAAATCCAGATACAGATACGATTTGTTCGGCCATTAGTTATGCAGAATTAAAAAAAGCGCAAGGAGCAGACATTGAAGCTGTACGTTTAGGAGAACTTAACAGTGAAACTGCATTTGTTCTCGATTATTTCCAAGTAACAGCTCCTCGTTTAGTTAGTACCGTAGCAAATGAAGTCTCAGAAGTTGCACTTGTGGATCACAATGAACACCAACAAAGCGCCGATGATATTGCTGACGTAACCGTTGTTTCAGTTGTTGATCATCACCGTATCGCTAATTTCGAAACAGCAGATCCGCTTTATTACCGCGCAGAGCCAGTTGGCTGTACAACAACCATTCTTCTAAAAATGTTCCGCGAAAGCGAAGTGGAAGTGAGTAAAACCATTGCTGGACTAATGCTTTCGGCGATTATTTCTGACACATTACTTTTCCAATCACCAACATGTACAAACGAAGACAAATTAGCAGCTGAAAAATTAGCACTAATTGCTGATGTAGATATTCAAACATTTGGGATGGAGATGTTAAAAGCTGGTGCTGATGTTAGCAAAAAAACTGTTGCTGAATTACTTCTAGATGCAAAAGAATTTAATATGAATGGTAGTAAAGTGGAAATTGCCCAAATTAATGTGGTAGATGTAGAAGATGTTTTAAGTCGCCGAGCTGAAGTAGAAGCACTTATGACAAGCATTATTGCCGAAAAAGACCTAGATTTATACTTATTTGTGATTACTAATATCCTTACCAATGATTCTGTTGGTATTGCTATTGGTGAGAAAACGGATGTAGTGGAAAAAGCTTATGGTATCAAATTGATTAATAACCAAGCGCCATTACAAGGTGTTGTTTCTCGTAAAAAACAAGTAGTACCAATTCTAACAGATATTTTTTCTAAATAATTTCAATTTCCTGGAGATGATACTCGTTTCATTTCCAGGTTTTTTTGTCGTTTGTTTTAATTCGAAGTTATTACGATTTACATTTGGATGATTATTTTATATACTAGTTAAAGCGGCAAGCAAATCCTGCCAAAGGAGAATATGAATGAACAAAATCATAGAAATAAATAATGTAAGCTACCATTATGATAAAGAACATGCCTTAGAAGACATTCATTTTCAAGTAGAAAAGGGTAGTTTTACGGGGCTTATCGGTCCAAACGGTTCAGGGAAGTCAACGATACTAAAACTAATCTTAGGCGTTCTAAAAAAGCAACAAGGCAGTATTTCGCTATTCGGAAAAAAACAATCTGATTTTAAAGATTGGGTTAAAATTGGGTTCGTATCTCAAAAATCTAATGCTTTTAACTCTGCGTTCCCCGCGACTGTAAAGGAAGTCGTTGCCAGTGGTTTAACAAAGAAAAAAGGGTTATTTAAAACATTAAATGAGGTGGATAAAGAAGCAATTGACTATGCGCTAAACAAAGTAGAAATGACTCCATACTTATATCGAAATATTGGAGAACTTTCCGGTGGGCAACAACAACGTGTTTTCATTGCTCGTGCACTAGTTAGCCGTCCTGAATTACTTATTCTAGATGAACCAACTGTTGGCGTCGATGTCGAGAATGTGAAGGCCTTTTATGAACTTCTTCAAGAGTTAAATCGCACAGAACAAATGACACTCTTGCTTGTAACACATGATGTGATGGCAGTTAATAC